>NZ_JBEZYC010000002.1:0-1223165 GCF_040638345.1 Kribbella sp. NPDC026611 | reverse complement strand
GTACTGCGACCGGGAGGTCGTGGGAGAGTAGGACGCCGCCGGACATTCACACTGTTAAGGGCCACCCCATCCGGGGTGGCCCTTAACATTTGTCCAGGTAGTTCACGACAGCAGCTTCTTGCGCTGCGTCGTGTAGGTCCACCATGCTCGCGCCGGCTCACCGTTCGCCTGGTCGACAGCGGACATGATCGTGTCCAGTAGGCACGGGTCGTACCGTTCTCCGCCGCGCTCACAGATGGTCTCGAAGAGCTCCAGAGCATCTCGGCCGGCCAGTTGGTCGACCCGCGTGACATCGGCGAGCGCAAGGTACCGCGCCACGGCTGGGCCGACGTTCATCAGGCTTGTCAGGTCACTCGCATAAGTCGTCGACATACCGACAGCCTGCGGCAATGAGTCACTAGCCGTCTTGAACGAATCGGACACCCCGACCATTGGAGACATCCACCAATGTGCCTCGATCACGTGGGATGACAGGATCGGCGGGTGACGGAACTCGAGGAGCTTGCTCGCAAGGCGATCGACCGGCAGTTGCCCACCCGTGAAGAGGCGCTGCGGGTGCTCGGACCGGAGTACGACGTGCTCGACCTCGTTGCGGCCGCGGGGAAGGTGCGGCGGGAGTTCTTCGGTCGGCGGGTGAAGCTGAACACGATCGTCAACCTGAAGAGTGGGCTCTGCCCCGAGGACTGCGGCTACTGCTCCCAGCGGCTCGGATCCACCGCGGAGATCATGAAGTACTCGTGGATCGATCCAGCTGACGCCGCCGGCCTGGCGCGGCGGGCTGTAGAAGTCGGCGTGAAGCGAGTCTGCCTGGTCGCGTCCGGTCGCGGACCGGGAGATCGAGACATCCGCCGGGTCGAGGACACGATCGGCGCCATCAAGGCGGACCACCCACAGGTGGAGATCTGCGTCTGCCTCGGCCTGCTCAAGGACGATCAGGCAGACAGGCTCAAGGACGCCGGCGCCTACGCGTACAGCCATAACCTCAACACCAGCGAGGAGCGGTACGGCGACATCTGTACGACGCACACGTACGACGACCGCGTTGACACCCTGCAGAAGGCGACGAAGGCCGGTCTCTCGCCGTGCAGCGGAGCGATCTTCGGCATGGGGGAGTCCGACGACGACATCGTCGATCTTGCCTTCGCCCTCCGCGAGCTCGACCCGGACTCGGTTCCGATCAACTTCCTGATCCCGTTCGAGGGCACCCCGATGGAGGGCCGCTGGGACCTGACCCCCGAGCGCTGCCTGCGCATCCTCGCCCTGTTCCGCTTCTGCTTCCCCGACGTCGAAGTACGCCTGGCCGGCGGACGTGAGATCCACCTTCGCGGTCTCCAGGTGCTCGCGCTCCACATTGCCAATTCGATCTTCCTCGGCGACTACCTCACCAGCGAAGGACAACCGGGCGGCGACGACCTCCAACTGATCGCCGACGCGGGCTTCACGGTCGAAGGTGTCGATGAGGTGTCCCTCCCCAGTGCCCGCCACGATCTCGTTACCCTCCGCCGCCGCGGCGCGGGTACGACGACCCTGGCGAACACCTGATGGCCACGCTGACACTCACTGTCGGCCTGCCCGGCTCCGGCAAGACGTCGTACGCGCGGCGCCTCGAGGAGGAGCGTGGTGCCGTTCGGCTGACCCCGGACGTGTGGATGGAGGCGCTGTTCAACACGAATGAGGTCGACGGCCGCCGGTGGGTGCTCGAGTCCGAGCTGCTCTGGGGCGTTGCCGCCCGCGTGCTGACTCTGGGAGTGGACGCGATCCTCGACTACGGCTGCTGGTCCGAGGAGGAGCGCGAGTTGTTCCGCACGCGAGCACGAGATCTGGGCGCCCAGACGGAGATTGTGTTCCTCGATCCGCCGTTCGAGGTTCTGTGGGACCGAATCAGTCGACGCAACGACAACCTGCCGCCCGGGACGTTCCGGATCACTCGCGACGAGCTCATGGAGTACAGCGCCAGGTTCTATCGACCCACTGAAGCAGAGCTCCAGCGCTGGGACCGCCGGCTCTAGCTCTCCTCAGGCGCGATACCGACCAGCGCGGCGGCCGCGCAGATGTGCACCGGCGTCATGTCATCGGGAGAGACCGGCGCCTGCAGCAGCGTGCCACGCTCGAACGGCGTGAGCGAGATGTCGATGCCCGGCGCCCCGGCGATCATGCCGCGGACATACGTCAGCCACCCCATCATCGGGATCCCGCGCCGGAACACTCCGGCCGCCGCCGCGAGTTCGGTGTCCGCGATGCTGGCCCACTGCGGCTCCCAGATCGTCACGACCGCCCGGAGCACCTGCGCGAACCGCTCCGGTTGCCGCAGCGCTTCCTCGTCGCTCCAGTGCAGCGTGAGCTGATCAGACACCGTGGTCATCGTCCCGCCCATGGACAGGTCGAACAGCCAGGGCAGCTCACCCGTGCTCTGCAGGTGCAACCGCGTCGTCGAAGTGCCGTTCGCCAGCACCTTCGTGGTGGCCTCGACCATCTCCTGCAGCGGCGTCGACCCGTCCGCCTCGAGGACGTGGTAGCCCCACCGCTCGTCCTGCGTCCAGTTGTGGACATCGGGGAACGCGACGGCGACCGCCGTCAGGGTCCTGAGCACCCGAAGGGCCCGGTGCTCGACCGATTCGTCACGGTGCGACCACTGGGCGCGGAGCAGCCAGGAAGCCATTCACGCCCTCCGATCCCGCGCCGGTCGAATCTGCACCGGACCAGTGTGCTGCACCGGCCGGTCCGGCGACAGCACCGGGGTCGTATTTTGGTAATCACCCAACGAAATCTAGACAACTGTCAAGCAGTTGTCGCGGCAAGGAGACCTCCCAACGCGCTCGCCTGGGTCCGCCAGTCGCGGACGCCGCCTGCCGCCCAGCGCTGCCCGAGCCGGCTGAGCGAGTCGCGATCGTGGTCCCAGATCGAGTCGGCCTGCCGCTGGGCATAGGTCCGGTACGACGCATCGCCCGTGGAGTCGGCCAAGTCCATCAGGTAGCGCATGAACACGCCCTTGAACTGCTTCTGGTTGTCGTCGCAGGAATCCGCCGCATCGCACGACTCCGTCAGGATGCCGCCGGGGCTCAAGGCTGACATGCCGGCATCACCGAGCCGTCGCGCCGCGGTCAGCAGCGATCCGTCGCCGGTCGCCCGCCAGAGCTCCAACGCGCCGCCGATCGCCAGCCCCTGGTTGTAGGTCCAGACCGTCTGGCCGTTGTTCGCGCACGATCCGGTCAGCCCATCGTTCACCAGCTGAGCAGAGTTGATCAGACCGCTGTGCAGGAACCAGTTCCATGCCGTCGTTGCTCGCTGCAACCAGACGGTGTCACCCGGCAGCCGGTTGTGCAGGGCTGCGGTCAGCCGGATGTACAGCCCGTTGGTGACCGCGTTCTTGTACGTGCGTTCGCGGTCCCACCACACCCCGCCGCCACACGTGCTGGTGTCCCAATACCCCTGGACGTAGTTCGCGATCGTCACGGCCATGTCGAGGTACCGCTGGTCACCGGTCAGGTCGTACGCCTGGATCCAGGCAATGCCCCACCACTCGGTGTCGTCGATCGCCCGGCTGACGAAGTTCCCCTCCAACGCGTCGCCGCTCTTCACCCCGGCGGGGAAGACGCCCCTGTTCTTCTCGAACACCTCGTTCACGATCCAGCGCAGGTCGGTACGCCGGGTCCGCTGCTGGTAGTCCATCAACGTCGTGACTGCGACCGCGGAGTTCCACCAGCTCGACAACCACCACGCGGTGTTCGGTTGGTACGAGTACATCAGCGCGTCGGCGGCCGCTCCGACGCGATCGGTCGCCGGACGCGCCCACGCCGTACAGCTGCCGTTCTGGCCTTCGGCGGCTCGGCCGCAGGCCCGGACCGCGCCGCCGTACAGCTTGGAGAGTGGATCGCTGGTGGCATACAACAGCGTGCTGGCACTGCTGGAGACGCTGCTGGTCCGGCCGAGGGAAGAGCCGCCGGGCCAGGAGGCGCCTTCGTTCCACGAGCGGTCGAGCCAGATCTCGTCGCCGGCGCTGCCGTTGTCGATCGTGCCCCAGGCCATGCCGCGGTTGTCGACGTGCAGGGCGATGCGGCGACCCGACAAAGTCGTCGAAGGTACAGGCTGGTTGTCGCCGGACGGCCCGGTACTTCCGTCGCAGGCCGCCGCGCATACAGCGGTGTGAACCCAGGCAGTGCAGTCGACGCCGGCCGCGTCACCACACGCGCGGATCAGCCCGCGTCGATGGCCGACCGGATCGGCCAGGTTGTACATGAGTGTGCGCGTCCCGGTCCAGCCGGACGGGATCCACGCCTTGCCGAGCAAACCGTCCCAGGTCGCGCCGCCGTCCCAGCTCCGATCCAGCCACACCGCGTCGTTCGTGACTCCGTTGTCGATGCTGCCCCAGGCCATCGCGTCCTTGTCGGACACATGCAGTACGACGCGACGCCCATTGATCACCTTCTCCGGTACGGGGAACGTCTCCTCCTGCGCCTTCGACGGATCGAGCGTGTCGCAGGCAACCGAGCAAACCGAAGCAGCCGAAGCAGCCGAAGCAGCTACAGCCTCGGCAGGAAGTGCGGGTGTCAGCGTGAACAGCAGAGCAAGTGCCAGCAGAACGCGCATGTCAGCCTCCGAGTCCGGCCTGGTCGGCCCACGTCGTGTCCGCGTCGTATGAACCGCCGCCGTCCCACGGGTTCGGGCCGGTCGAAGTCGCGATATAGACCAGCTCGCTCGCGTGCCGGACGTAGTACGTCGGATAGTTGATCGACTGCAGCGACACGTTGCCCGCGCCGCCGGCGCGCGGTGGCTGCGCGCAGAACGTGGCGTCCTTGCGGAACGTGTCCGTGCCGTCGTCAGCAGCCTTTTGCAGCCGGTAGTTGCTGTGCCGCAGGTACTGGCCGGGGAAGTTGACCGACTCGAGTGAGTAGCAGCTGCCCTCGGCGAGGCCGGGCCTGACGATAAAGCTCGCGTCCTGCCGGTCCGCGAGTGGCGATCCCGCGTCGATGACGTCCGTACGGGCGAGGCCGTCGCGGTGCCGCAGTACCCGGTTGGTGTAGCCGGCCGTGGTCACGCGGAACGTGCGGACCTGTCCAACAGCGAGGTCGGCGCCGCTTCGCCACCACGCCGGCACCAGGTTCCAGGTCGCGTCGTCGCGATAGGAACCGCCGGTGTCGGTGTCGATCCAGACCTCGGAGTTGCGATGCCGCAGGTAGTAGCCAGGGCGCGCGGCCGATTCGAGCGAGGTACCGCCGCCGCTCAGGCCTGCCCGCGCACAGAAGGTCGCGTCGGCCGCGAAGGTGCCGCCCGAGTCCGCCTCCTTGTAGATGCGCAGTGAGCGCTGGCGCAGGTACTGACCCGGGAAGTTGCGCGACTCGAAGGAGTAGCAACTGCTGTTCGACAGTCCGGGACGCACCCAGAACGTCGCGTCCTGCTTGAGAGTTTGATTGCCGCCAGCATCGATCACGTCGGTGTTGGCGACGCCGCCGATGTGTCGCAGATAGCGGTTGGTGTAGCTCGGCGTGGTGACCCGGAGCGAGACGAGCTTGCCGATCGGGAGCGTCGTACCCTGGGCGGCGGCGAGCACCTGCTGGTTGACGGCCCGGACACGGGCGAAGTCCATCTTCTGCACCTGACGGTCGTAGGTGTAGAAGCCGTTGATCTCGTCCTCGACATCGGTCGGCTCGGTATAGACCGACCCGGACAGGCCGACTCCGTTGATCAGCTCCGGCAGCTGACTGGTGATCTGCACATACCTGTTGGTGAGTGCGTCAGACGAAGGCAGCATCTCGTAGGCGAAGCTGTTGCCGCTCGGCCATTCGTGCCCGGGTACGTGCAGACCGAGTCCGCCGTACTCACCCAGCTGCAGTACGCGTGTCGTCGTCGGCGCCCGGGCCACGCCGGGTCCGACGTACATGTGGTCGTCGATCACGTCGCCGTTGCCGGGGTCCGGATCGGAGTCGCAGCAGTTCGAGCCGGAGTCGTGGTTGACCAGCCGACTCGGGTCGAGGCTCTTCACCAGATCGGCGATCCGGCCGGCCTGGAACTCGCCCCACCCCTCGTTGAACGGGATCCACTGCACGATCGACGTCAGCTGCTTGTGGGTCTCGACGAGCCGGCGCAGTTCGGATTCGTACCGCGCTTCGCCCGCCGCCGACGCATTGCGGCCGGCGACGAGCGACGGCATGTCCTGCCACACCATCAGGCCGAGCTTGTCGGCCCAGTAGAACCAGCGGGCCGGCTCGACCTTGATGTGTTTGCGGACCATGTTGAAGCCGAGCGCCTTCTGCTGCTCGAGGTCGAACCGCGGTGCGTCGTCGGTCGGTGCGGTGTAGAGACCGTCCGGCCAGAAGCCTTGGTCGAGTGTGCCGAGGGCGTAGACGAACTTGCCGTTGAGCGTCGGTCGCAGGAAGCCGCCGAGCATCGCCTTGCCGACCGACCGCATCCCGAAGTACCCACCAACCTGATCGCTTCCGAGGGTGACGCGCAGGTCGTAGAGGAAAGGGTCATCGGGTGACCAGAGGCGTGCGTTCGGTACCGGCACGCGGAACTGCGCACCGCTCACACCGGACGCTTCACCGACGACCTGGCCGCCGGACAGCACCTGCGCGTGGACCGGCTGACCGGTCGACGAAGCCTGGACGGTTAGATCGAGACCGCCCGCCGCCACGTTGGGGATCGTGTCCAGGCGCGTGATCCAGGTCGGCTGCGTCGGTTCGAGCCACACGGTCTGCCAGATCCCGGACGACGGCGTGTACCAGATGCCACCGCGGTTGAGCCGCTGCTTGCCGAGCGGGATGTCCTCGGCGTCGACCGGCGCCCAGACACCGACGACGATGTCGTTGCTCCCGGCCCGCAACGCGGAGGTGATGTCGTACGAGAACGCGTCGTACCCACCTTCGTGCGTGCCGACCAGGGTGCCGTTGACCCAGACCTTCGACTGCCACATCACCGCGCCGAAGTTGAGCTGAACGTGCCGCCCGGACCAGCCGGCCGGGACGGTGAACGAGCGCCGGTAGAACATCCGGGTCTCGTGCCGCTGGATGCCGGACAGCGCGGACTCGATCGGGTAGGGAACCAGGACCTCTTCGCCGAGCGTGCCGGTCGGGGGGTTGTCCAACGAGTTGGTCGGTGCGAACTGCCAGGCGCCGTTGAGGCTCTGCCACTCGGAGCGGGTCAGTTGCGGCCGCGGGTACTCCGGGAGCGGGTTGCTGACCGACACCTGATTGGTCCACGGCGTCGTCAACGGCGGTGGCTTCGGCGTCACCGCCGGCACCAGCAAAGCCGTCGGCAGCAGCAGGGCAGCAAGCAGCGAGCGGAACATGTGGTTCTCCCTGGGGCGGTAGGAAGAGAGCGCTCTCACCCGTGAGTATGGCGGACCGCGAGGCAGGGTCAAGCCCTCGAGTGATTGTTTCTGTCGGAAAGTGTCCGACTACGTCAGTGTTGGCGAGGCCAGCTCCAGCGTCGGGGTCGAGCCGCGGTACGACGTGAGCCACTCGCGGAGCAGCTCGACCCGAGCCGCGTTGTCCTCGTTGCCCTTCACCACTGGCGCCTGGTTGTACGGCATGGTGTCCGAGCTCCGCCGCAGCTTCACGTACAGCCGGGAGGACGCCAGCGCGTACCGCTCCATGTCGTCCTGGAGCGCGCCGATGACGGTGATGTTCCGGTCGCGGCCGATCTGCTCGAACAGCGCCACCGCTTCGCGTCGGTGCTGGGACCCGAGGTTGCGGCCGAGCTCGTCCAGGATCAGCAGCAACGGCCGCTCGGAACCGCCGGCCAGCGCGGCCGCGCAGACGAGCTTGACCGCCTTCTCGTCCATCTGAGCGGTGTTGCCCTTCACGTTGAACGCGGAGAACGGGCCGCCCTCGGACCGTCGCCATTTCGGCGTGACCGTCCAGCGCCACGGCTTGTCCGGCTCGGCGGGCGGGTCCGGCTCGGGGAACTCGAGCTTCGCGCCGTACCCGCCGTACTGCTGGTCGAGGCGGTCGAACTCCTGCGATACCAGGCGAAGTCGCGCTTTGATGCCGTCGGCAAGCGAGGCGCGGTGGGCGCGCGCGGTGCTCTCGGCCTCGGCGAGACCCTCGCGAGCGCGCTCGAGGGCGGCGTTTCGCTCGGCGCGCTGGCTGGCGATCTGCTGTTGCTGCAGGCTGTCGAACGTCTCGTGCTGCGCGAGGTGACTGCTCAGCGTCCGGTGCAACGCCGGCACCAGGCCGACGCGGTCGCCGAGGGTGCCGTTCGTCCAGCCGTCGGGTCCGTTGAGGATCTCCCAGAGCTCGGTCGGGAGATCCTCGCGCGAGCGCGCGTTGGGGAAGCAGCGGCGGATGACGTCGTCAACGAGGGTGCTGGCCTGGTGGTTCCAGTCGGCGGTCGTCCGGCGTTGCGCGTCGTCGGGAAGACCGAGGATGAACTCCTCCGCCTCCGCCGGCGTCCCTCCCCACGCGGTCGTCCGCGTGGTCAGGTCCAGCGTCGTCTGCTCCTCGAGCAGAGCGAGGCGACGCCCGGTCAGGTCGTCGAGGATGCGGCCGTGGTCGCGGCGGGTCGCCTCAAGGTTCTTGAGTCGCTCGTCCCGGACCAGTTGCTGTCCGGCGGCTGCTTCTGCGGACTCCTTTGCGGCTTGGAGTTGCGGCGCGAGTGAGTCGCGATCGGATTCGTGCCGGTCGATCGTCTCGCGGAGCGCGAGGATCTGCTCCTGGACCGAGTCCGCGTCAGCCAGCGCGCGGGCGGCCGCCGTACGGCGTTCTGCCTGCTCGACGCGTGATCGTGCCTGCTCCAGCGCGGCGGAGGCGACCGCCCTGGCCGCCTGGGCCGCCTCCACGCGCCGACCGGCCGCCTGGATCCGTGCGGTCCGGCCGGTGATCGGCTCGTCGAACTGGCCGACCGCGACGACGCCGGCGGCCTCGTCGATGTTCTCCTTGGTTGCGCGCTCGCCCAGTGCGGCGAAGAATCCGTCCAGCGCGAACCGCTTGTCCGCCGACTTCGGTCCGCGTCGCGACTTCGGCGCACCTGGCCGATTCGCCAGCACCAGCAGGAATCCGGCGTACCCGGCGTCGGCCAGCGCGGTGGACGCAACCGTCGCGTCACCGGCGTCGATGACCACGGCCTCGCGGTACGGCGCGAGTCGCGGCTCCCACTCCGCGCGGTCGGACTCGGGCAGCTCGGTGATGTCCGTGAGCGCACCACACTCGAGGCCCGCGTTCTCCAGCACTTGCTGCTGGGTCGCGGACACGGTTTGACCGCTCTCCGCCTCGCGCAGCTCGGCCGTCGCGTGCTCGACCGCGATGCGCGCCGCGTGATCGCGACCGATGTGCTCCTCGAGGAACTCGCGCGCCTCGACCTGCTCCTCCGCGGCGACGGACAGGTCGCGTCCGTCCGCGGACCGTCCCGCTTCCAGCAGACGCCGGTGCTCCTGCCCAAGTCGCTCGAGCTGCTCGCGCACCGATCGCTGGGCCAGGTCGAGCTCGCGGTCGCGGGCATCGAGCTTGTCCCGCTCCTGTCGGGTCAGCTGGACGTCCCGGAGCATGCCCTCTTCATTGCCAAAGGCATCTATCTCCGTGTCGACAGCTTCCAGCCGGGCCTCCTGCTCGGCGACACGCTCGTCGAGTACGGCGAGCTCCTGCAGGATCTCGCGGTTGCGGGCGTCCCCGTCGATCAGGTGCCGGGCGCAGCGGGCCTGCCACGACTCCTTCGCCGCGGCCAGGGCGTCGCGGGCGGCGGCGCGTTGCAGGATGCCGGCCTCGACCGTGGCCATCTCCTGCTCCCAGCGCTGCAGGTCGGCGGTCGCTTGCTTGGTGGCCTCGCGCTGCGTGTGCTCGGCGGATCGGTGCGCCTGCTCCTGCTCGAGCTCGTGGTCGAGGCCGGTGAGCGTCGCGATCGCGTTGAAGATGCGGGCCGGGCCGAGCTCGTTGAGCGGTTCGGCGAGCAGGTTCGCGGTCGGGCTCGATCGGACGGAGGTCGACAAGAAGGAGACGCAGCGGACCTGGCCGCCGTACAGGACCTGGGAGAGCTTGTTGGCGTGGAAGTCCGTGCGCCCGTTGGAGTGCGGGAGCGCCGCCCACAGCGCGTCGGCGCCGGCGGCACGCTCGGCCTCGGTCGCGCCGTGCGGGATGTGGAGGCCGTGCTTCCAGCGGAGGTCGATGTACGACGCCTTGCGGTTGATGCGGATCCAGACGGTGATCGCTGAGCCTTCGACGTCGGCCAGATCGGTGAGGTCAGGGTCGGCGAAGACGCCGACGATGTAGCCGCGGTCGACGTTGGACCAGTTGCCTTCCTGACCGGCAGCTTCCGCGGTGAAGAGCAGCTCGGCGGCACCGGGAGCACCGCTGGTCAGGCGCCACTGGTCGTCCGCGTGCAGGAGGCTGAGCGCCGCGATCCAGGAGGATTTGCCCGCGCCGTTGGAGTCGGTGGGGCCTTGGCCGGCGACGGTGATCAGGCCGCGGCCGATCATCGGGATCGGGTGCGTGGACAGCCGGGACAGGTCGACGACCTGTACGCCGAGCAGCACCTTGGACCCGAGGATGTCGAACGGCCCATCGTCCGCGGGGCTCATGTCTCATCTCCTACTAGTACTGGACCGCCGTTGCGGGCGCGGATGGCTTCGGCGATCGGTGATGCGGGTGCGGCGGCAAGGATCAGCTGGTCTTGGAGGCGACGGCGGGCCGCCGGGGTGAGGCGCTGGAGCTGTGGACCTGGGATGTACGCCGGTCCGCTGGAGTGGTCGCCTGATAGCTGGATCAGGCCTGCCGCTCGGAGGCGTTGCAGTGCCAGTCGGCGTTCTTCTCCGCTGATCCTGGTGGTCCGCAGCTCGTCGACGGTTGTGGGCCGGGCGGACTGCCAGCTGTCGCCGGTCAGGATGCCCTCGCTGCGGGGGATCGCGACGGAGTGGATCAGCACGAGGACGAGCACGGCGCGATCGATCACGTTGAGCGGCTGCCAGCCTTGCGCAGTCAGGGCTTCGGCGATGTCGTCGGCGTACCCGGCGGTCCAGTGCGTGCCGTCGACGTGGACCAGCGTCCGCCCGATCAGCTTCAGCATCTTTTGCACGTGGCGCCGGAGGGTGACGTCGCGCAGCCCGGCCAGCTGTACTTCGGCGACCGGGTGCGCGGCGAACTGCACGGCGCTGAAGGCAGCCAGCACTTCATCGCGAGCCCGATCCCCGAGGTCCTGCAGCAGGGAGTCGAACAACGCATGCTGCTCAGTCATCCGCTACCTCCGTTGGCGGCAGGGGCTCGTCAGACGGCTCAGCAGCAGTCGGTGCGTTGCGGACGGCCGGGGGTGGGTCTGGTAGGTGGCGGCAGAGATCGCGGAGGGTGGACAGGTCTGCAGGAGTCCAGGTGACGACTCGGGGGCCGAGGCGGACCTCGGCGGCCTTCTCGTTCCAGCGGATCCAGTGGGTGGCGTGGAGGCGGCGCAGGCTGCCGATGATCAGGGTCAGGTCGCTCGACTGCTCGGGGCGGCCGCGCATCCCGGCGTACACGGACCTGATCTGCGCGAGCGTCCCCACCGCACCGGGCCAGGCCGGCTCGCTGCGATCGATCCAGCAACAGGCGACGCAGATCGCCAGCAGGCGAGCGGTCTCGTTGGGCTGCTCGACCGCGACCGGGGGAGCGCCGAGCTCCTCCAGCACGGCATGCCCAGCACCGGACGGGAGCGTCGGCACCAACCACACCGTCGCGCCATCTGGCGAAGCGGCGCGAGTGAGCCCAGCGACGGCGGGCGTGTCCGGATCGACCTTGAGCGGCCCGGCGGACTGGACCTTCGCCCACCAGAGAGCGTTGTAGAGCCGCCGCTCCACGGCCTCGGACGGTTGCGTACTCATGCACCCACCCGGCGGAACACGCCTTCGGTCGCCCAGGGCGTACCGGCCGTCGGATCGACCCTCATCCCGTCCGACCAGACCAACTCATACTCGAGCTCGTCATGCAGGTGCGCCGCGGTCAGCTCGGCCAGCACCCGCCGCGCAGTGACCCAGTCGCCGGCCTCGTCCACGACCTCGACGATGTCGACCGCCGCGCGGCCAGCGAGGACCCGCTCGGCCTCGGCTCGCAGCTCCTCGCGGTCAGTCGCCGCCGCGGACTCCGGCGCATCGACGTCCCCGGTCGGCCGCGGCGGCGCCATCCGCGCGGTCCCGGTACGCCGTCCCGTCTCGACAGCCTCCACCATCGTCTGCGGCGAGAAGTCCGGCGCCGCAGCATCGAAGAGCAGCCCGTCGAGTACGCCGGCCAACGCGTCCGGCTCGCTGCTCCGGCTGAACGTCAGCCACGTCTCGATCGGCAGCAGCCCGAGCGCCCGCGTCGTACCGGCTCGCTCGACCAGACGACCAGCGGCAAGCTGCACGGCATCGGCGTACGCGGCGAGCGCCATCCGCAGTGAGGTGCAGTCCCGGTGGAGCTCCGGCCAGCGCTCGAGCACGATGCGGTGCACCTTCTCCGCCTGCTCGATCAGGCGCTCGTTGCCCCACGCGAGCTGTGCGTTCTCCCGTAGTTGCGCGGTCGTGCTCGTTGACACGAGGATCGCGAGCTCGTTGCCGAGCAGGCGGAAGACCTTCGTGAGCCGCTCGACCGACGCCCGGCCGTCATCGGCTGTCGCCTGCGGATCGCTGACGCTGTGCGCCTCGAGGGTGAGCAGCTGGTGCAGCTCGGCCTGGCCGCCCTGCACCGACATCCGGCGGAGGAACATCAGCATCACGTACGGCGCGAACGCGGCGCGGTGGCGCAGCTCGTTCGGCCGGTCGACGAGTTTGGTGATCGCGCCGTACTGCCGCAGTACCTCGAAGCGGCGGACGATCAGCTCCCGCTCGTACGCACGGCACGCGAGCGTCGCCTGCTCGACGGTCAACCCGTCGCTGCCCGCCTCCGCGAACGCGTCGAGGATGGCCTGGTCGACGTCCAGGAGGTCCGGGTCGACGATCATCGCGCCGGCCTCGCGGGCGAGCACGGCGAAGACCTGCCGGTACACCCGGAGCACGGCCGCTTCGGCCTCGGCGTCGAGCAGTGTCGCGTCCATCCGCACTCCCTCCCGTGTGATAACGACCGGCGTTACCAGAGGAAAGGACTCTAACCACCCGCACCGACAGACCAAAACCACCACCCCGCCGGCCTGTGGACAACGCAGGCTGTGGAAAACCGGGTGACGCGTCGTGCGCCGGTGCCTACCATCCGAGGTGTGATGAGAATCCTTGGCTGACGCGGTCGGGAAGGCCGCGTCAGTACCACGACACCGTTGACGGTGTCGCCCCGCCGGCATGGACCCCTGTTGAGGGTGTCCCCGGCGCGCTTGTTGATTCTCTCCTGACGGAGTCTGCACATGACTGTGCACAGTGCGCGCTCGATCGGTGCGCAACATCCCCGTGTCCGCGACCTGCTGGCGATCCGGAAGGACGGTTCTCCCGGCCGGATCATGATCGAGGGCAGCTGGGAACACGACCGCCTGCTCGCCACGACGACCACTATCGAGGCGTTCTTCTGGTGCCCGGAGGCCGGTGCGACCGACGTCGACCGGATCGCTGAACGCGCCGCGGAGGTCTACCGGATCTCCGAGAAGCTCCTCGCCCGCCTCTCCCGCAAGACCCGCTCCGACGGCCTGATCTCGATCGCCCGGCTGCCGCAGTGGACGCCGCAGACGTTCCGATTCACCAGCCAGTCGTTGGTCCTGGTCGCCGACGGCGTCGAGTACGCCGGCAACCTCGGCACCCTGATCCGTACGGCGGACGCCGCCAAAGCGGACTGCCTCGTCCTCACCAGCCGCCGCGCTCGGCCAAGCCATCCGGCGGTCTACTCCGCCAGTCGAGGGACTGTTCTCTCGCTGCCGATCCTCGAGTTCGACGACGTCGAGAGCGCCGCGAGCTGGCTGCGTGGACACGGTTTCCGGGTCCACCTCGCCGATCCCGCGGCGACCGGAAGCTACCGGGTCCCGCCGTACGACGGGCCGACCGCCTTCGTGGTCGGGTCTGAGGGCTCGGGGCTGTCGCGGGACTGGCACACGCACGGGTTCGACGCGGTGTCGATCCCGATGCTCGGCGAGGCGGACTCGCTGAACGTCGCGCTCTCGGCCGGGATCCTGCTGTTCGAGGCCCGGGCCCGGAAGGAGGGCTGGTGAACTGCCAGGCAGAATGGCACGGCCGCCGAAGAGAAGGAGTCTGCCGTGCCGTTCGAGCCAGGCGAGGTCGTCGCCCCGTCCGATCCGCGCATCGTCCTGGAGGGCCAGTGGGGCCACCAGCCGGGCGTCGCGATCACCGTGAACTCGGGCTCGCGAATCTCGTTCTCGTTCGCGGGTGAGCGGCTGCAGCTGCTGTTCGACACCGACGGGCTCACCGTCGCGCCGCACCTGTGGATCACGGTCGACGACGGTGAGCCGGAGCTGTACCTGATCGAGAGCCCGGTGATTGAGCTGTCCGCACCGGACGGCCGGCACCAGGTCTCGGTCGTGGTGAAGGACGTCAACGAGCACGCCAACCGGTGGGAGCCGCCGTTCGAGTGCGCGGTCGTGTTCGCGGGGCTGGTGCTCGATGCGCGGACCGTGCTGCGGTTGAGCGGTCTGGCGGGTGGTCCACGGCTGGAGTTCTACGGTGACTCGATCACGCAGGGCGTGCGGTCGCTGAGCGAGCACCCGGAGTCGGAGGGGGCGGACGGCGCGTCGTCGTACGCCTATTTGACCGCGCGGGCGTTCGGCGCGACGTCGTACCAGGTTGGGTTCGGTAGTCAGGGGATCAGCAAGCCGGGGAACGGGTCGGTGCCGTCGGGTCTCGAGTCGTTCGGGTGGAACTTCGCGGGGTCTCCGGCCGAGCGCGTCGCGCCGCCGGAGGTGGTCGTGGTCAACCTCGGGGTGAACGATCCGACGCTGGAGGTCGCGGAGTACGCCGGCTATCTGCGGCGGGTGCGAGCGGCGTACGGCGACACGACGATTGTGGCGCTGACGCCCTTCAACGGTAAGCATGCGGAGACGATCGAGACTGCGGTGAAGTCGCTCGATGATCCGCGGGTCGTTTACGTCGACTCGACCGGATGGATCAGCGAGGAGGACTGCACCGACCAGGTCCACCCGACGGTGGCGGGCCATCGGAAGATCGCCGATCACTTGATCGCGGCGTTGAAGGAGCACACGTCGTTGGGGGAGCGGCGGTGACTGCTGCGGAGGATCTGGAGAGCGCGGTCGGGTGTCTGGTCGATGCGCTGAAGCCTGCCGTGGACGCGGATTGGTCGGTGCGGGCGGGGACGATCGAGTGGAGTTGCCGGGAGACCGCTGAGCACATTGGGCAGGCGCACCTGCACTGGGCTTCGCAGTTGGCCGTGCAGGCGCCGACGAAGTACGTCCGTTGGTCGGCGCGGGCGCAGGAGTTGGCGCCTCCGGCGGGGATGCTCGAGTTTGTTGAGGCAGCCGGGCGGATCCTGGCGCTGGTGGTGCGGGCGAGTCCTGCCGAGGTACGCGCGTTTCACCCGTGGGGGATCGGGGATCCGGCGGGGTTCGCGGGCATGGCGTGCGTTGAGGTGCTCGTGCACGGGCAGGATCTCGCGAGCGGGCTTGGCTGCGAGTTGGAACCACCCGCGGAGTTGTGCGAGCGGCTGCTGGCCCGTCTGTTCCCGCATGAGCCTCGCGTGGCTGACGATCCGTGGCTCAACCTGCGGTGGCTGACTGGTCGCGCCACGGTCGCCGGTACGCCGTCGCCCGCGTCGTGGAGGTGGCGGCCGACGCCGCTCGATGAACCGTGGGACCCGGCTCCAGTCGCCGCTCCGATGCAGTTCACGCCGCTTCCCCCGGACTGACCTGCTGCGCCACGATGGCGTGATGGCGTTCGAGACTGTCGACGAGTACATCGCGTCGTTCCCGGCTGATGTGCAGGAGGTGCTGCGGGAGGTACGCCGTACCATCCACGCCGCGGTCCCCGACGCCGGCGAGAAGATCAGCTACCAAATGCCGACCATCACCCTCGACGACCGGGCTCTCCTCCACTTCAGCGCCTGGAAACACCACCTCAGCCTCTACCCCGTCCCACCCACCTCAGGCGCGCTGACCATGGCCATCGCTCCCTACCGCTCCGGCAAAGGCACCCTCAAGTTCCCCCTGAAAGACCCGATCCCTTACAACCTCATCTCCCAACTGGCCACGGCGTTTGTGGCTCGTAAGGGCTGACGGATCGGCGTCTAGAGGAGGTCGGTCGGGTCGGGGGAGGGTGGGCGGGTGAGGGTCCAGTCGTTGAAGTGTTGGTCGAAGCGGTACCAGAGGTTGTCCGGGCCTAGGCGGAGTTGGAGTTTGCCTGTTGTGACTCGGTTGGCGTCGATGGTGGCCTCGGGGAGGACGGCCAGGGCTTCTTTGAGGGTGTCGGGGTCTGTGTCGGTGGGGGTGTGGATGGTGACGGCCAGGCCGCCGGGGCCCGCTTGGTGCCAGGCGGCGGCCCAGCTGGTGAGTTGACGGGCTGGTACGCCGGCGCGATGGGCCAGGTCGGCGAGCTCCGGCGTACCGAGCAAGTCGGCCGCTCGCCGCGCCAGATCCTCCTCGAACGTCAGCCCGAGCCCGCCGTCGCCGTCCCCGGACGCCACCTCCCAAGCCCGCCGAGCCGCATCCGTCGCCAACACCACCAGGTCCCGTACGTCGACCCCCGACGACCGCGGCGGATCCAACGCCTTCACCGCCGCGGGGACGCCCGGACTACCAAGCGGCCGCGGCGGCACCGGCACAGGCACGGCTGGCCCCCTTGAACCAGCCGCCGTAGGACGCCCCTCAACAGCTGGCGCGATGCCTGCGGTGTCCGCGGCAGCGTCTGTGGCGGAGGCGACGTGCGCGGAGGCGGAGGCGGAGGCGACCGCAGGAGGTGCAGCGGGTGTTGGGGTGGGCTTTGTAGGGGAGGAGGTGGCTGCGGCCGGAGGAGGTCCGGCGGGTGTTGGGGTGGGTTCCGTAAGGGACGTGGAGGTGGCTGCAGGAGCTCGGGCTTCGGAGGGTGCCGGAGCGGCGGCTGCGGCTGGAGGAGGTCCAGCGGGTGCTGCGGCGGGTTGCGTAAGGGAGGTGGAGGTGGCTGGAGGTGCGGCGGGCGCCGTGGTGGGTTCGGCAAGAGAAGCGGAAGCGGCTGCAGAAGGTGCAGCGGGTTCTGTACGGGAGGTGGAGGTGGCTGGAGGAGGGCCGGCGGGTGATGGGCTGGGCTTTGTCCTGGAGGTGGGAGTGGTTGGGGGAGGCGCAGTGGGTGTTGGGGTGGGCTTCGTGAGGGAGGTGGGAGTGGTTGGGGGAAGTGCAGTGGGCGCTGTGGTGGGCTTCGTGAGGGAGGGGGAGGTGGGTGCAGGAGCTCCGGCGCCGGTGGGTGCGGGGGGCTCGGTGGGTATGGGGTTGGGGTTGGTCAGGTAGGGGGCGAAGGCGGCTATTGCTGGGATGCCGGGGGGCGGGGGAGTTGGGGGTGGGTTGGTGGGAGGGGTTGTGGTGGTGCGGCGGGAGCGGAGGGTGGTTAGGAGGGTTTGTTTGGGGCGGCCGCGGAGGTGTAGTAGGGCGAAGGGGTCGTCGTCGAGGGTGTCGGTGATGAGGTAGCAGACGGCGGCCGAGTGTTTGCAGGGGACGGCGAAGTCGGGGCAGGTGCAGTGGGTCAGGACTTCGCCGGGGCCGGGGAGGAGGTCCAGGCCGGCGTCGCGGACGTCGTCTATGAGTTCGGGTGGGAGTTCGCCGTCGAGGAGGGCTGCTACTCGGCCGATCTGGGCGGAGACGATGTCCAGCACCGAGTCCCACTCGGTCGAGGTGAACGCTCGGATCCGCACGGTCACCTGGTACGGCGTGACGCGGCTGCCCTGCACCACCGCAACAACCTCGCCCGGCTTCACGGTCAGCTCGAGCACGCTCCCGCGCCGCGCGTACGACCGCCCGCGCGACAACCGGTTCGGATCCAGCCGTGCCCGCTGCTCCAACGCCTCCAGCCAAGCCCGCCCCCACCAGGTCGACCCAAACGGCCGCCGACTCCCCGGCCCCTTCGCCGCCGGCAACCCCGCATCCTCCCCCTTACCCCGCCACCCCCGCCAAGGCTCCCGCTCAACCATCAGACACCCCACCCACCCCACGCGCAGGTCCCGCCGGGGCTGCTCCACCCGCTCCGTCCGCCGGACTCGGTGAAGTTGCTTCGCCGACCCCGGCCGCTGCGTCAGGTGAGATTGCTCCGCCCGCTCTGCGCGCCAGGGCAGGCGAGGTCGCTTCACCTACCCGACCTGCTCGACCCGGCGAGGTTGCTCCACCTACCCCACCTGAACCCGTCGAGGTGGGTTCACCCGCCTGTCCGCCCGGAGGTGCCGAGGTGGCTTCACCCGCTCCACCCGTCAGGTCCGGCGAGCTGGCTCCACCTGCCAGGTCCGCTGGGGTCGCTTCGCCCGGCGCACCGGCTGGATCCGGCGAGGTCGCTTCAGCCGCTCCGCCCGCCGGGGCAGGCGAGGTTGCTCCACCTGTTAGATCCGGCGGGGTTGCTCCACCCACCTCACCTCCTAGGCCCGGTGAGGTTCCTTCGTCTGCTGGATCGGCCTGACCCGGCGAGGTTGCTCCAGCCGCTCCAGCTAGTGGGGGAGGAGATTTGCCGACGGCTGAAGGGTTGTAGGCACTGGTTGAGCCGGACTTCGATGGTCCGGTCGAGAGCTCGACGAGCTCTGTCAGCTCCGCGTCGGACAGCTCGCTCAGCCAGGCCTCACCCGCGCCGACGACCGCATCCGCAAGCGAGCGCTTGGCCGCGATCACCGTCGAGATGCGGTCTTCGAGGGTGTTTTCGGTGACCAGGCGGTGGACCTGGACGGGGCGGTCCTGGCCGATTCGGTAGGCGCGGTCGGTTGCTTGGTCTTCGACTGCTGGGTTCCACCAGCGGTCGTAGTGGACGACGTGGGTCGCCTGGGTCAGCGTGAGGCCCACCCCGCCGGCCTTCAACGACAGCAGGAAGACGGGCGCCTCGCCCGCCTGGAACTGCGCGACCATCTCCTCGCGTTTCCGGACCCCGATCCCGCCGTGCAGGAACAGCGTCTTCACCTGCCGCGCCGCGAGATGCGCCTCGATCAGTCGGCACATCTCGACGTACTGGCTGAAGATCAGCACCGACTCGCCTTCGGCCAGGATCACATCCAGCAGCTCGTCGAGGGCCGCGAGCTTCCCTGACCGTCGCTCCAGCGGCCCGGGCTCGTGCAGGAACTGCGCCGGATGGTTGCACACCTGCTTCAACTGTGTCAGCAGACTCAGCACCAGCCCACGCCGCGCGATGCCCTCCGCAGACTCGATCTTCGCCAGCGCCTCCTTGGCGACCGCTTGATACAGCGTCGCCTGCTCGCTGGTCAGCGGTACGACGACATCTCGCTCCGTCTTCTGCGGCAACTCCGGCGCGATCCCCGGATCGCTCTTCCGCCGCCGCAGCAGGAACGGGCGCGTCACCCGCGCGAGCCGAGCCGTCGCCTCCTCGTCGTGATACCGCTCAACTGGTACGGCGACATCGTGCCGGAACCGCTCGAGCGTCCCCAGCAACCCCGGCGCCGCCCAGTCGAGGATCGACCACAGCTCCGACAACCGGTTCTCCACCGGCGTCCCGGTCAGCGCGATCCTGGTTGCCGAAGGCAACGTCCGCAGCGCGCGGGCCGTCCGCGACAAGGGATTCTTCGCATGCTGCGCCTCGTCCGCAACAGCCAACCCCCACGCCACTTCACCCAGTACGCGGTGGTCCTGCCGTACGACGCCGTACGTCGTCAGCACCACCTCGTCCGGCCCGAGATCGCTCAACGTCCGGCCGGCACCGTGATACCGCCGCGTCGGCACGTCCGGAGCAAACCGGTCGAACTCGCGCTCCCACGTGCCAAGCAGAGTCGACGGACAGACGACGAGCGTCGGCCCGCGCCGAGCGAGCCGCAGGTGCAAGGCGATCACCTGAATCGTCTTGCCCAGACCCATGTCGTCGGCTAGGCAGCCGCCCAGTCCCAGATCGGCCAGGTGCGCCATCCACGCGACGCCTCGCCGCTGGTAATCGCGCAGCGTCGCCTGCAGCCCAGCGGGCTCGGCGAACGGCGCCGGCTCCTCGGCCGCCCGCAGCTTGCCGATCATCGTCGCCAACGACCCATCCGCGTCGAAGGCAACAAGCTCACCATCGACCTCGATTGTCCCGGTCAGCGCCGCCCCCAGCGCCTCCGCTCCGGTCAGCTTGCGGCTGCTCCCGCTCCGCAGCTTCCGCACGAGGTCCTGGTCGACCCGCATCCACCGGCCGCGCATCCGGATCATCGGCCGCTTGGCCTCGGCCAGCGCCGAAACCTCGTCCTCCGTCAGCTCCTGCCCGTCGATGGTCGGCCGCCAGCGGAAGGCTACGAGGTCGTTGAGGTTGAAGTCGGGGCCGGTGACGGCGCCGGGTGTCGGCGTACCGGCGGTGCCGCGGACTGCGAGCTCGCCGGCGAAGAGGTCCTTCGGCCAGAGCACCTCGATGCCGGCGCCTTCCAGGGCGGCGGTGTCCTCGGCGAGGTCGTCCAGGTAGTCGTCGTCGATGTCGACCTCTTCAGGAGCCACGTCCTTCAGCGCGGCGCCTAGTGGTGGCCAGACGCGGGCGCCTCGGCGGAGCGCCAGGAGGAGGTCGGTCTCTGCCCGCTCTCCGAGGGCGGAGAGGACGGCGGCTGGGGCGCTCCAGACATCTGCTACATCGACGAGGAGGCTGGGGTCTACGCCGCTGCGGAGCTGGAGGACGGCTCGGAAGTCGCCTAAATCTTCTGGTGGTTCGATGCGCAGGACCAGGCGGGCGCCTGCCTCCTCGGTCAGGGCAGTCTCGTCCAGCCAACTGGACGGACCGGTCAGAGCAACGGGATCAGCCGCCGCAAAGGCTGCGGCCCCCGGACGAGCGGCCACCGCTGCTGCCGGAGAACGGACCAGGCTGTCAGCCAGCGCATCCCAGAAGTCACGGATCAACCGCTCCGGGTCCACCAGCCGGACCGGTCGCGAGCCGGCCAGCGGCAGCGCGTAGCCGAAGGGCGGAAGCGCGGCAGACAGGTTCCGCAACCAGGCCCGGTCGAGCGGGTCCAGCGGCGCCACCCGCCAAGCGCCGTACCCGTCCGGGCTCTTGTCCGGCACGAGTCGCCCGCGCCCGATCAACCCCAGCCCAGCCAACGCCGCTGCCCGCCAAGCCGTCCAAGTGACGGACGCCTCCTCCGGCGGCTGGGAGATCCGCGCGATGACCTCATCCATCCGCAGCAGTCGTGCCGGCACCGTCGTCCGACGAACCGTCGACCCCTTCGGCAGCACGAGCTCGACCGTCCCGTCCGCGACCTCGGCGGACAGGTCGCCGTACAACGCCAACCGGCCCGCACGCGGCGGGTCGGCTGGGACGAAGACGGCATCGAACATGTCCCGCAGAGTACGCCGGACGGCCGACAGTTTCCCGCCCGTCGTCGGGCCCTGTGGACAACCTCGGAAAGGTCAGTCGACAGGCTGGTCGGAGTGCTCGATCGTCGGCGGAGTGGGCTTCGCGGCGACGATCTGGTTGCGGCCCGAGCGCTTCGCCGTGAGCAGCGCGTCGTCCGCGGCCAGGATCAGCTGGTCCATCGTCGCAGCGCAGTCCGGGTACACAGCCGCACCGAACGAGGCCGGCACGCCCTTGATCACCGCAGTGCCGTTGTTGGTCGTGCTGACCGAGACACTGATGCTTACCAGCCGCTCCCGGATCCGCTCTGCGACCTCCAGGATCTCCGTCTCGGACGCACCCGGCAGCAGCACCGCCAGCTCGTCCCCACCGACCCGGGCGACCAGGTCGCCGTGCCGGACCTCGGCACGGATCGCCTCAGCGACCGCACGCAGCGCCTCGTCACCAGCGGGGTGCCCGTACGTGTCGTTGATCTCCTTGAACCTGTCCAGGTCCAGCATCAGCAGGCCGACCGTGCTGCGTAGCGTGTCCGCCCGCGCCAGCTCAGCCGGCACTGCGTTTGCCCAGTACGACGACGTCGCCAGACCGGTCTTCGCATCCGTGCCGGCCGCGCGCTGGTACTGCGGAAGCAGCAGGTCCCGGTGCAGCGCCAGCACCGTCACCATGAGCACAGGGACGACCCATGGGTACGACGACTGGACCGCAGCGATCGCCACACCGAGACCAAGCCCGGCACAGACGACCATCTGGTCAGACAGCTCACCGAGCGCCTCCCGTGCCGTCGCGTCGGGAGACGCCAGCAGGATCGCGCCGATGACGAGCGCGTAGTTCACCAGCCACCAGGTAGCGGCCGCACCGAGCACCACCAGCAGCGACCAGAACCCGGTCGGCACCCGCGGGGCGTCCAGCAACCCACCAGCACGCAGTACGGCGGCAGCCGCAGCGCTGGCGAGGATGTACGTCGCTGTCGAGAAGACCTTGCGGTGGGCAATGGTCCGGCCGTACACGCGGAACCAGGAGTACGTGTAGGACAAGACGATCAGCGGGATCACCAGCGACAGCGGGAGCAGCAGCAGCGCCGCGAAGACCCACAGGCACTTCAGGTTCGTGTGCGGCGAAGTATTCGCCGCCATCTCGCGTCGGCGCTCGATTCCGCGGGCAGACTCCAGGTGCAGGGTCGAGGTCGCCGCGAGCACCACGAACGCAACCCACTCGGAGTGCGTGACCCCGGCATTCGGTCCGGTCAGCGTGGCCCGAACCGCCAATGTGGTAATCGTGACCGCAATCACATCAACCGCGATCACATAACTCAACGCGGTCCTCGGCAACGACCAGAGCTTCCATTGCCGGGGTGGCCCCCAGCTGCTCCGACCGATCAGAATCATCATGAGCCTCACACACGGTCGATCTGAGCGGTTTGTACGTTCATCGTAACGACCTGTTCACGTCAGGTCACGCCCGTGGCCGGGGCATTCCATCAGTTGGTCAAATCGAAGGGTCGGGATCATGCAGAAGACAACGCGCGCCACCAGCACCGGCAACGACTGGTTCACCGGCGGCAACGACTGGTTCCACGGTGGGAACGACTGGTTCTCGGGCGGGAACGACTGGTTCACCGGTGGTGGCAACGACTGGCTCCGGGCCGGTAACGACTGGTTCGTCCCAGCCGCCGCCAAGGGCGGTAACGATTGGTGACGAAAGGTAAATCTTTACCTATTTCTAACATTCCGGAGAAGTCATTCACGGGGTAAACCCGGCGGCCGGAGAAGTTGATCCTACCGTGATATTCCGGAATCGTCGCCGTTTCGGCGGGCGCGGGTCCACGCCGCGCCTGCCGCGGCCGCGAGCAATGCGCCGGCAGCGCCCATCGCGGCGAGTGCGACAGAACTGCCGAATGTTTCTGCCAGCATGCCCGCGAGCAGAATTCCGAGGCCCTGGCTGCCCTTCAGCGCGGTGCTCGCGACCCCGAACGCCTTGCCCCGCTGGTGGTCCGGCACAGCCTGGACGAACGCGGCACTCGTCGGCAGGTGGTACGCCGACGCGGCGCCGGACAAGGCCCAGAGACAGACGGTGACGGCCAGCCCGGGCTGTAGGGCGCAGAACACCAGTGGGAGGCAAGCAGCCACTGCCAGCGGCCCCAGTAGTCGCATCCGGCGCTCGGGCGACCAGAGGGTGATGAGCCACATGCCGGCCACACAGCCCGCTGGGCTCGCCGCCAGCAACAGTCCGGCCGCGGTGGTGCCGTGTCCGATCTGGTGCGCGTACGGGACCGCAAGGCCCTCCACAGTCACGTAGCAGCCGGCAACCGTCGCCAGGAAGACCAGCGTCCGAAGCTTCGGCGAGCGGGCAACCAGAGCGATCCCAGAGACCAGCTCGTGGACGTAATTGGCCGGTGGCAGATCAGTGCCACTTGTTGCTGCCGGACGACGCCGTACGCCGATCGCCACGAGGCCGGCGGAGAGCACGAAGGTTGCAGCGTCGAGCAGCAGGCCACCGGAGGCCCCGACGGCCACCACGACGGCGCCACCGAACCCGAAACCGAGCACCTGGCTGAACTGCACGACCATGTCGTTCGCGGCCTTGCCCAGCACGTAGCGATCACCCGGGAGTACGGCGGGAAGCGTCGCCGCGCGCGCTGCGTTGAACGGCGACCCGAAGGCCTGCAGTGCGAGCAGCAAACCGATCACTGCGATCAGCGGAAGTGCCTGAATCGCCATACCTGCAACGAGAATCGCCCTCGTCACGTCAGTGACGATCATGACCGTACGGCGGGGGTAGCGGTCGGCGAGGCCCGCCAGGAGCGGTCCGAAGAGCAGGTCGGGCACGTAGGTCAGCCCGTAGGCCAGCGCGGTCAGTCCGGCCGAGGCCGTCCGCTCGAAGACGAGCACCGACAGGGCCACCCTGGCGAGCTGGTCACCTGCTACCGACAGCACCCCGGCGAGGAACAGCGCGCGGAACTCCGCATGCCCGAACACGTCGCGCCACAGCGCGCGCTCGACCACGCGGCTCCTCATACCAACGACGTAACCACGATCCGTGGCACCCCACCTCCCGAGTGTGATCAAATCCGTGTCGGCGGCCGGATCAAGGGTTTACTTGCGGCGCATCAGTGCCAGTTCCGGTTCCAACAGGGGGACCCGGTAGCGCACTGTTTGGATGAACGTTCTACTCTGGAGATCTCCGGTAGCGAGGTCTGGGCGGGGCGGCCCCGACCTTGCTACCGGAGCTCTCATTTCCAGGGCCGAACCGGGCCCCCAAGAGCCCGGAGCGGGTCCCGAAAACTGTCGGCGGCACCCGGTAGCGTTCTCAGTGCCAGGGGCGGCTCCTGGACGTGCTTCCTTCTCCTCTACCAGGCCATGTAGCGCGTCCGCTCTCCGCCCCTGGCGCCGTCTTCACCGACCGCTACCTGGGGGAGTCCGCCATGCCCGAGCGCACCGTCGACGCGCAGGCCGCCGTCCTGCTGCGCCGTCGCCGGCTGGTCGACGCCACCACGCTGACGCCGCCGGTGCGACGCTCGGCCTGGCAGTGGCTGCGCCGTCCCCTCACCATCCAGCTCGGCCTGTCCGCACTCCAGGCTGACCTGATCCAGCGCGGCTTCCTCTTGTCAGTCAGCCTCTACCGGTACTGCGCCTCGCTGTCAGCTCCCGCACTGGCCGGCTTCGGCAAGGCCATGCTCGACCTGCTTGACGCCGAGTCCGGCTACGACACCGAGCACACACCCCTGTTTCGTGGCTTCCCCGAGAGCGTCCCCGGCAACACCGAGACCTTCTACGTGAACCGGGTGTTCGCCCAGCTGCTGCAGGAGCCCGACCAGCCCTGTGTGCTGTGCGGCGACACCAAAGCGGTGCATCCGGTGTCGCCCTGCGCTCACCTGGTCTGCCGGACCTGCTGGGACGGCTCTGACTTCAGCGCCTGCCCGCTGTGCCTGCGGCGGATCGACCCCAAGGACCCGTTCCTCAGGCCGTCGGCCGAGCAGGAGCAGCCGGCACACGTCCGCTCCGACCGCCTCCGACTGCTGTCGCTGGCGACTGAGGACGCAGCGCGCGAGACAGTCGAAGCACTGCTGCTCCGACGCTCGCCACTGTCGGTCTCGGACCGCGCCGACCTGCAGGTGCTGCTTGACGGAGGCGATCCGTCCTGGCTGCCCGACGACATCCCAGTGCGGGAGACGCGGGCCCTGGTCATCGCTCACTTCCTCGCCGACGACCCCACCCTGATCGACCGCGCTGGTACGGCGACCGACGTACTGCGGCTGATCTACGCGCTCATGGACGCCGACCCCGGGCTGCGCACCGCACCCGCCCGGCGGAAGTCGTTGCCGCGAGCAACGCGTCGGGTAATGCTGCAGCGGCTGAACCGGTTGCCGGTCGAGTCGCTGATCGAGGACATGCTCCGCCACGAGCGCGCCTGGAAGCGGATGGCCGAGAACCTGCATCCGTTCGAGTTCGCGACCCGCTTCCCGGTGGCGGCGCTGGCCTTCGCGATCCTTCGCCGTACCCACCTCGACCTGTCCACGGCCGCGGGGCGGGCTGTCGCGTCCGAGGCGGCGCGCCACCCGTTCGTCCGGCTCGAGGACGGCCAGCTCGTGATGCGGACGTTCGCCGCCCGGGTCGAGGGCGCGTTCGCCGACGGACGGCCGGACCGCGCGCTGGACCTGCTGGCGCAGCGTCCTGGCGAGTTGGTACGGCGCCTGCTCCAGCTAGCCCGTGCACTCGAGGCGGCCCAGCACCCGGTGCTCGTGGACGCATTGACGACAGCCGTCTCCGACGTCTCACCCGCTGTGCTGACGGCCGCGCTCGGTCAGGTCCGGACGCCACCGGGCGACCTGCGGTTGTTCTTCCCTCGCGGCGGGACCGCCCGGATCTGGACCACTGTCGACGAGCGTGAGCCGTTGCCGCCGGCACTGGCTGCCGACCTGTCCGCCGTGCTCGTGGGTGAGATGTTGCGTAGGGCAACCGACCTGCCGCGCTGGCGGCGGACGTTCCTGGACGAGGAGCTGGTCCGCCTGGCCGCGCCGGCGTCAGAGCGGAACTCGTCGGCCACGCTGCTCCGCATGACCCGGGGGAGTTCGGCGCCGGTCCCACAGGACGAGCTGCTCCGCCTGTTCCTGCACTGGGTCGAGCCGAAGGACCGCCGGATCGACCTGGACCTGTCGGTGGCTGTGTTCGACGAGGAGTGGGGCTTCGTCGGCCTGTGCGACTACACCAGGCTGCGGTTCGACCAGGACGCGTTGGTGCACTCCGGCGACCTCACATCAGCTCCCGGACCGCACGGCTCCACCGAGTTCGTCGACCTCGACCTGCGGGCGGTGCGGCGGGTCGGTGGGCGCTATGTGCTCCCAGTGGTCTTCAGCTACAACGACGTACCGTTCGACCAGCTCGAGCGCGGCTTTGTCGGGGTCATGCGGCAGCCAAGCGGGCTCTTCGACCCAGCCGCTGTGCAGGACCGCTTCGACCTCTCCGGGCCGGCGAAGATCCTCATGCCGTTCGGCGTCGACCTGCTGAGCAGGGAGCTGCGCTGGTACGACGTCAACCTCGGCGCGGCCGGCTACGGGCACAACATCGCGCGGTACGGCGGTCACCTCGGGCTGATGGCTGCGACGCTGGAGGAGGTGCACGGCTCGGGCGACCGGGTGAGCCTCTGGGAGATCTGCTGCTGGCATGCGGCCGCGCGGACCGACGAGGTCGCGGTCCGGACCGCCGACGGGTCGGTCGTCGGCTACCTGCGGGACCCGTCCGAAGACGTTGCGGCTTTCGCGCGCCGGCTCACGGCGCGGCTCGAGCCGGACCGTGCGTGGGACGAGGACGCGGCCAGCCGGTCCGACTTCGTCGCGGTACTGACCGGCGATATCACGCCGCGGGCCGGCACCGAGGTGTTCGCGTTGCACCCGCACCTGCTCGACCACGGGAGCGTGTCGCTGGTCGACGCGCCGTACCTGCTGGCCACGCTCGCGCCGGACTCCCGCGCACACGCACCGCTGCCGACCTGACACGCCGTGCCCTGCGCCCGGGCGAGTCTGGCAGCAACCTGAGAGGAGTTTGACAATTCGGTGACGGAGGCCGGGGCGGTGCTTTGGTGCGAACCGTTGCGGGAGTACAACGGAAGTGACGCGAAGGGAGCCACGCATGACGTACGACGTGGTGGTGCTCATCGAGCGGGAGATGAGCGAGGGCGACGCGCGCCGCGTTGCCGCCCTGTACGCAAGGCACGAGGAACCCGTCAACTACCACCTGCTCGTCTCCAGCCATCCGGAGCGTGGATTCGGTGGGCCGATGGCGTTGCTCGGCGCGACGTTCGACGACGTGGCCGGTCTGTCCGGTGGCGCCGCCCGCACCGCGGTCAGCACCGCGGCCCCGCCGAGCCGAACCCCGACGGCCACGCTGGCTGACCCGGCCGTCGACCTGGCTGCCGTGATCGAACACAGTTCGCGCCGGCTGCGCGCGGCGAGCGGCCAGCAGGTCGAGGTGTCCATCACCCACGGCGAGGTGCTGCTGGCGCTGATGCAGATGGTGAAGACGACCCGCAGCGAGGACGTGCTCGTGGTCGCGTGGCCGGAGACCGCGGCGAGCTTCCTCTGCTCCGACTGGACCACCAAGGCCCGCAAGATCCTGAAGGTGCCGAGGGTCCGTATCCTCGAGCACTCCACCTGAGACCCGTACCGGACGGCAGGGGGTCGCCGGACGCCGCTGAGCGGGCGGGTTCACGGCGTCCGCAGTACAGGCCTCCTGCCGTCCGCTACGACGTCAGCCGCCGGTCTTCAGCCGCCGGTCTTCGGTGGCCGGTGCGGGAGCCGCACCTGGAGCGTTGTCTCGCCCGGGTGCGAGCTGATCCCGATCGTGCCGCCATGGTGCTCCACCACGATCCGGTGGGCGATGTCGAGGCCCAGCCCGGTCCCCTTGCCGACGTCCTTGGTCGTGTAGAACGGCTCGAACGCCCGCGCGGCGACCTCGGCCGGCATTCCCCGGCCAGAATCGGTGAACTCGACGACGATCTGATCGCTCTCGGAGCGCGTCGTGATCCGCAACGTCCCGGCCTGGTCGATGGCGTCGGCGGCGTTGTCGATCAGGTTCGTCCACACCTGGTTGAGCTCCCCGGCGAACGCGTCGATCAGCGGTACGTCGGCGCCGTACGCGCGGATCACCTCGACCCGGTCGCGGAGCTTGTGCCCGAGCATCACCAGCGTGCTCTCGATGCCCTCGGTCACGTCGATGGTCTGGATCGAGCCGCGGTCCAGCTGGGAGTACGAGCGGACCGCCGCGACCAGCTCGGTGATCCGGCGCGTCGACTCCTTCACCTCACTCAGCAACGTAGCGGTGGACAGCGTGCTCGCCACCCACTCCAGACCAGGCTCGACAGCATGATCCAGTACGGCGGCGGCACGTTCGCACCACTGGATGTCCGCGCCCGCTGCGGCGAGCGGGGGTGCGATCAGCCAGTCGTTGGCGATGCCGTGGTCGTCCAGCCAGTCCGAGATCGTGTTCTCGTTGTCAGCGAGGTCCACCGGGTCCGGTGCAGGTGTCCCGTCGGCCAACTCGAGGCGTAGCTCGTCGAGCGCGCTGAACTGGGCCGCGGTGACCTCCCCTTCGGCCAGCCGGCGCAGCGCGGACAGCAACGAGACACAGGCGGTGTCGAGCGCGCTGACCGAGCGAGCAGCCGCCGCAGCGGGGTTGTTGATCTCGTGCGCGAGTCCAGCGGCCAGGGTGCCCAAAGTGATCAGCGACTCGCGTTGCCGAGCGGTCGATTCGATCGCTCGCGCAGTTCCGTACACGCCCTTGATCAAATGACCAGCGAGCGGGAACCAGGCGTCGATGCGGTCCCGGAGCAGCTCTGCGGGCACCCGCAGTACCACTCCGTCGGCAAGGCCGCGCCCGCTGGCCAGGTAGACGCCGTGCTCGTCCCACGCGCAGAATCCGCCCGCCCAGCGGCCCGGTACGTCCATCTTGCCCAGCACTGTGTCCTCGCGACCGATCTTGCGGTGCAGCGCGATCACACCCTCGACCAGCACCCACCAGAAGTCGGCCGGTTCGCCTTCGTGGAACAGGTCGTTGCCCAGCTCGATCGGCACGGCGGTACTGCCGGCGATCAGCTCATCGAGCTGCGCACTGGTCAGACCGGCGAACAGTGGGATGTCCCGGAGGACGTCGGCGTCCATCAGGTGCTCGCAAGGAAGCGGTGGACGAGATAGATCGACATGGCACCCTCACCGACTGCTGAGGCGACGCGTTTCATCGAGTCGAGCCGTACGTCGCCGGCCGCGAACACGCCCGGCACGCTGGTTTCGAGTGCGTACGGCGGCCGTGGCAACGTCCAGCGCTCCGCGGCGACCAGGTCGGGGCCGGTGACGACGAATCCCTTCTCGTCGCGGACCACCGAGTCACCGAGCCAGTCCGTGCGCGGGATGGCGCCGGCGAAGATGAAGAGCCAGCTCGCGGACACTTCCTCGACCCGCCCGTCGGCGGCCAGCGTCAGTGCCTCGAGGTGACCGTCGCCGCGGCAGCCGACCACCTGGGTCCGGCAGCGCACCTCGATGTTTGGTGCCTTGGTGATCTTGTCGATCAGGTACTTCGACATCGAGCGCTCGAGCGAGTCGCCGCGGACCAGCAGGACCAGCCGCTTGGCGTACCGGGAGAGGTTGAGGGCAGCCTGGCCGGCCGAGTTCGCCGCGCCGACGACGTACACCTCGTCATCCTGCACCTGGCTGGCCTCGCTGGCGGTCGCGCCGTAGTACACGCCGCGCCCGCTGAAGTCACTGAGCCCTTTGACGTCGAGATTGCGGTACTCGACTCCAGTGGCAACGATCAGGGCGCGTGCCTCGATCTCACCCGCCCCTTCCAGCAGTACGGCGTGGACCGGGCCGCGGGACTCGAGTCCGACGACCGATCTGGCCAGCACCATCTCCGCACCGAACCGCGCGGCCTGCGCGACGGCGCGCTGCGCGAGGTCGGAGCCGGTCAGTCCGCGTGGGAAGCCGAGATAGTTCTCGATGGCAGCGCTCAGGCCGGCCTGACCACCGGGTGCCTCGCGCTCGACGATCACCGTACTGAGGCCCTCGGACGCCGCGTAGACGCCGGCCGCCAGGCCGGCCGGGCCGCCGCCGACAATGCAGACGTCGTAGAGCGGCTGTTCGGCCCTCGTGCGCAGGCCGAGTGCAGCGGCCAGGTCCAGGGCGGTCGGGCAGCGAAGGGTCTCGCCGTCCGGTACGAGGACCAGCGGCAGGTCGTTGTCGTCGGCACCCGCGAGCTCGCGGAGTCGCTTGCCTTCGGCATCGCCATCCACGTCGTACCACTGGTACGGCACGTGGTTGCGGGCGAGGAAGGTCTTGATGTCGTGGGCGCGGTCCGACCAGCGGTTGCCGACCACCCGGACGTCGGACGTGTGCTCGGGGTTGGCGTGCTGCCAGTCACCGAGCAGGTCGTCGATGACCGGGAACAGCTGGTCTTCGGGCGGATCCCACGGCTTCAGCAGGTAGTAGTCCAGGCCGATGTCGTTGATCGCCTTGATAGCGACGTCGGTGTCGGCATATGCGGTGAGCAACAGGTACTTCGCACTCGGTACATGCGCCCGGGCGCGTTCCAGGAGCTCGATCCCGGTCATACCGGGCATGCGCTGGTCGGTGGCGATCAGCGCGACCGGTTGGTTGCGCAGGGCCAACTTGGTCAGCGCGGCCAGGGCCTGGTCGCCCGAGGTCGCCTTCACCACCAGGTAGTCGTCGCCGTACCGCCGGCGCAGATCCCGGGAGATCGCGGCAGAGACCATCGGGTCGTCGTCGACAGTGAGAATCGCAGGTTTGCTCACGCGGTGCCCCCCACCAGTGAACCGATCCCGTCAGAATGCCACGGGAAACCCTCAGTCCTCTATGAGCGCGCGCAACGTTTCCTGTTCGGAGTCGGGCACATACCCGGCGTAGTAGTCGAACATGTTCTGGCGGGCGATCCGGGCGGCCGCGTGCCCGTTGCCGGTCCGGATCGCGTCGACCACGTCGGCGTGGTGGTGCAGCGACTCGAGCATCAGGGCCCGGCTGTTCGGCGCGTGCGCGATCTTGTCCGAGATCAGGCTGAGGACGACGCCGCGGACGACCTCGTTGCAGGTCTGGATCAGCGCATTGCGGCTGATCCGCGCGATCAGCTCGTGGAACGCGAGATCGGCCTCGCCGAACGCAGCGAAGTCGACGTCGATCGCGTCCCGCATCGCGACCAGCGTGTGCTCGAGCTCGTCCAGCTCGGTCTCGGTCCGGAGCCGGGACGCGACCTGGATCGCGGCGCCGTCCATGATCATCCGGAACCCGATCAGCTCGCTCAGCGTGAGCTCGTCGACGCGGGCCAGCCGGACCATCTGCTTGCGGAGGGCGGCCTGCGAGAACGGCAGGATCTCGGGTCCGTTCGGGTCCCCGGGCCGGGACCGCACCACGCCGTTGCTCTCCAGCACCCGGAGCGCCTCGCGCACCGTCGACCGGCTGACCGCGAACTGAGCGACCAGCTCGCGCTCGCTCGGCAACCGCTGGCCCGGCGTCAGGTCACCCCGGGCGAGCGCGTCCTCGACCTGCTCGACGATCCGCTGGTACGCGCGCACGGGCTGTACCGGCTGGAACTGCGGACCTTTTGTCATCCGGCACGCCTCCCATCGCTTGACAGGCACCTGAGTAGGGGACAAACCTAGTGGCCCATTGAGACCTAGTCCACTGGTCGGACCAGTTGGCGGCACGGAGGAGCTGACGTGAAGTCGTCGTTTTCCACTCGAGCGGTCGCGTTCCTCGCCTCCGCGGCGCTGCTGGCGGTGACGGCCTGCTCGGCCGGTTCGGGTACATCGTCGGGCAGCTCGCCGGGCGCCAACCAGAACCTGGCGATCGGTCTGGTCGCCGAGCCGGCCAGCCTGGACTTCACTACCACCGACGGCGCTGCGATCCCGCAGGCGCTGCTCGGGAACGTGTACGAGACGCTGGTCAAGCAGGACGACTCCGGCAAGATCGTGCCGTCGCTGGCGAAGTCGTGGACGGTGTCGCCGGACCGCAAGACGTACACGTTCGACCTGGTCGACAACGCGAAGTTCAGCAACGACAAACAGTTCACCGCGGCGGACGCGGTGTTCAGCATCAACCGGGTCAAGTCGGCGTGGACCATCTCGCTGAAGGGCGCGATGGACGTGGTCTCGGCTGCCAAAGCACTCTCGCCGACCCAGCTGCAGGTGACGCTCGCCAAGCCGAGCAACGACTGGCTGTTCCGGATGACCACCCGGATCGGCGCAATGTTCTCGGAGAGCGGGGTGAGCGCTCTCGCGACGACTCCGATCGGCACCGGACCGTTCAAGTTCTCGAAGTGGAACCGGGGCGACTCGATCGTGCTGGTCCGCAACGACGGCTACTGGGGGAGCAAGCCGTTCTTCCAGCAGATCACGCTGAAGTACTTCAAGGACCCGACCGCGCTGAACAACGCACTCCTGACCGGCACGATCAACGTGGTCGGCACCGTCCAGGCGCCGGAAGCGCTCTCCCAGTTCACCAGCAACGACAAGTACCAGGTGATCGAGGGGACGACCAACGGCGAGGTGCTGCTCTCGTTCAACAACTCGCGGCCGGTCTTCAAGGACGTCCGTACCCGCCAGGCGATCCGGCAGGCGATCGACCACAAGGCCTTGCTGGACACGTGTTTCGCCGGTCGCGGCAAGCTGATCGGCAGCATGGTCCCGCCGACCGATCCGTGGTACGAGGACCTGACGGGCGTCGCGCCGTACGACCTGGTGAAGGCGAAGTCGTTGCTGCAGGCATCCGGTGCCGCCGGCAAGACACTGCGGCTGCGGCTGCCGACGTTGCCTTACGCAACCTCTTGCGGTCAGGTGGTGAAGAGCCAGCTGGAGCAGGCCGGGCTGAAGGTGCAGATCGACCAGCTCGAGTTCCCGGCGGCGTGGCTGACGACGGTCTTCAAGAACGCCGACTACGACATGTCGATCATCGCCCACGTCGAGCCGCGCGACCTCGGGGCCGTGTTCAACCCGAAGTACTACACGCGGTACGACGATCCGACGCTGCAGGGGTACCTGACCGCGGCGGACACCGGCGACGAGGCCGCGCAGGTCGACAACCTGAAGAAGGCCGCCCGCCGGATCTCCGAGCAGGCGGCCGGCGACTGGCTCTTCCTGCTGCCGAACCTGATGGTGGCCGACAAGAACATCAAGGGGCTCCCGACCAACGCGATCACCGAGAACTTCGATCTGTCGAAGCTCGCGCGATGATTCTCCGCCTGATCGAGCGCACCGGGGTGTTCTTGATCAGTCTTGCGGTGAGCTCGGTGCTGGTGTTCGCGTTCATGGCGGTGCTGCCCGGCGATCCCGCGCGGGTCGCGCTCGGCGTGAACGCGTCCGATCAGGCCGTGGCCGAGCTGCGGCGCCAGTTCGGCCTCGACCGGCCGTTGCCGACGCAGTACTTCGACTGGGTCGGCGGGCTGCTGCACGGTGATCTCGGGACGTCGTACATCTCCAAGGTCGCGATCGGGCCGCAGGTGTTCGACCGGTTGCAGGTGACGTTGTGGCTGGTGATCGCCGGGATGGTGATCGCGCTGCTGGTCGCGGCGCCGGCCGGGACGGTGATGGCGGCCCGGCACCGGAAGCTCTCCGGACTCGCGCTCTCCGCCGTTTCCCAGGTCGGCGTCGCGGTTCCCGCGTTTCTCGCCGGGATCTTGCTGATCGTGGCTTTCGCGGTGAAGCTCGGTTGGTTGCCGGCCAACGGGTGGACGCCACCGGCTCAGGATCCGCTCATGTTCCTCAAGCAACTGATCCTCCCGGCGCTGTCTCTCGGCCTGGTCCAGGGCGCGGTTCTGACCCGGTACGTCCGGAGCGCGGTGCTGGATGTTCTCCGCGAGGACTACCTACGGACCGCGCGGGCCAAGGGTCTCCGTCCGTTCCAGGCGCTCTGGAGACACGGCTTGCGCAATGCGGCAGTACCAGTCGTCACAGTCCTCGGCCTGCAGTTGGCGACGCTCCTGATCGGCGCCGTCGTCGTCGAGCGCGTGTTCGTGATCCCGGGCCTCGGCAGCCTCTTGCTGGACGGCGTCTCCAACCGCGATCTGCTGCTCGTGCAGGACGTGGTCATGGTCCTCGTGATCGCGGTTCTCCTCGTCAACTTCCTCGTCGACCTGCTGTACGTCGCCCTCGACCCGCGCTTGAGGTCGGCATGATGAGACGCCTGAATCCCAGCCTCGTCGCGGGCGCGGTGATCGTCGGGATCATCGTGCTGGCGGCGCTGATCTCGTTCGTCTGGACGCCGTACGACGCGACGCTCGTGAGCCCGGCGTCGCGGTTGCTGAAGCCGTCCTGGTCGCACTGGTTCGGGACTGACAAGTTCGGCCGGGACATCCTCAGCCAGATCATGGTCGGTTCCCGGACCACGCTCTTCGTCGGCGTGGTCGCGGTCGGCGTCGCCGCGGTGATCGGCGTACCGCTCGGGATCCTGGCGGCGATGGTACGGCGCTGGCCGGGCGAGCTCGTGATGCGCGCCAACGATCTGCTGCTCGCGTTTCCCGCGCTGCTGCTCGCGATCATGTTCGGCGCCGTGTTCGGCGCCAGCACGCTGACCGCGATGATTGCCATCGGCATCGCTTCGGTGCCCAGCTTCGCCCGGGTGATCCGGAGCGGGGCGCTGCAGGTGATGCGCTCGGAGTACGTGCTCGCGGCGCGCGCGGCCGGGCGGCAACCGTGGCCGATCGCGGTCCGGCACGTGCTCCCGAACGTGACCAGCCTGATCACGGTGCAGGCGTCGGTGTCGTTCGCGATCGCCGTTCTCGCCGAGGCCGCGCTCTCCTTCCTCGGGTACGGGACGCCGCCGCCGACGCCGTCGTGGGGACGGATGCTGCAGGAGAGCCAGGAGTTTCTGTTCACTGCGCCACGGCTGGCTATCTCCCCGGGGGTGGCGATCGCGATCGCCGTGCTGGGCTTCAACCTGCTCGGCGACGGGCTCCGCGACCGGTTCGACCCGAAGCTGGAGGACCGGCGATGAGCGACGTACTCACTGTTCGCGAGCTGTCTGTGCGGGTGCGCGACAAGGCGCTGGTCTCGGACGTGGATCTCACCGTGGGGCCGGGGGAGCGGGTCGGGTTGATCGGCGAGTCGGGGTCTGGGAAGTCGCTGACCGCGCTGAGCATTCTCGGTCTGCTGCCGGAGGATGTGGTCGCCGGCGGGTCGGTGCGGCTCGACGGTGTTGGGCACGACCTCATCGGCGCGGACGAGCGGCGGATGTCGCGGATCCGCGGTCGCGACGTCGCGATGGTCTTCCAGGAACCGATGACCGCCCTCAACCCGACCATGCGAATCGGTGACCAGGTTGCTGAGGCGATCCTGATCCACAGGGATCGTCGTGGCGACGCCGCTACGCGATCGGCGCGGCGCGGTGTCGGAGCCGCCGGTCGTGCTGCCCGGGTTGCCGCGGCCGAGCTGCTGGAGCTGGTACAGCTGCCTGTGGACACACTGCGTGCGTACCCGCACCAGCTCTCTGGTGGCCAACGGCAACGAGTCGTCCTTGCGCTTGCCCTGGCCAACGATCCGGCGCTGCTGATCTGCGACGAACCGACCACCGCTCTTGACGTCACTGTCCAAGCGCTCGTCCTGGACCTCATCGTCCGTGGCGTGATGGCCCGCTCGTCGGCCCTGCTCTTCATCACCCACGACCTCGCCGTCGTCGCAACGGTGTGCGAACGAGTCTTGGTCATGTACGGCGGACGCGTCGTCGAGTCCGGTCCGGTCGCAGAGGTCTTCACCCGACCCCGCCATCGCTACACCGAGGGCCTGCTCGCCGCTTCCGATCTGGAAACCGCTGCGCACCGGCTCACCACGATCCCCGGCAACGTCCCACCCGCGGGCCAGTTTCCCACCGGCTGCGTCTTCCGTACCCGTTGTGCGCATGCGACCGAAGCCTGCGAGAAACCACCTCCGTGGACTGGCTCCGAACAGCGCGGCTTCGCCTGCTTCCATCCAGCAGGAGCCACCGATGCCTGACTCCTTGACCACACACGAGCACATTCCGGTTCCGCATCCAGAGGTCGAGCCGATCATTCGAGCAGTTGACGTGGTGCGCGACTATCCACGACCTCGGACCTCGTTGGTGAAGACCGCGCCGGTCGTGCACGCATTGCGCGGGGTGAGCCTGGAGGTGAAGCCGGGGGAGCGGTTCGGGATCGTGGGGGAGTCGGGGTGCGGGAAGTCGACGCTGCTCCGGATCATCGCGGCTCTGGACCGCGCGACCTCGGGAAACGTGATCGTCGAGGGCACCGACATCACGCGTCTCCCGGAACGCCGGTTGCGGTTCCTGCGGGAGAACCTGCAGCTCGTGTTCCAGGATCCGATGAGTTCTCTCGACCCGCGGATGCGGGTCCGCGACATCATCGCCGAGCCGCTCGTGGTCCAAGGTCATCCCGCCTCGGGAGAGCGTGTTCGCGAGCTGCTGGAGGCGGTCGGGCTGTCCGCGGATGCCGGGGACCGGTACCCGCACCAGTTCTCGGGTGGCCAGCGGCAACGGATCTCGATCGCCCGCGCGCTCGCGCCGCGGCCGCGGATCCTGATCGCCGACGAGCCGGTGAGTGCGCTCGACGTCTCCGTCCGTGCTCAGGTGCTGAACCTGATCTCGGATCTGGTCGACGAGCTCAACCTGACCTTGGTGTTCGTTTCGCACGATCTCTCCGTGGTGAAGCACGTCTGCGACCGCGTCGCCGTCATGCACGCCGGCCAGATCGTCGAGACCGGCTTCACCGGCGACGTCTATGCCGCACCCCAGCATCCGTACACGCAACGCCTCGTCTCCGCCATCCCCACCCTGCAGCGAGCGCTGTCCGGAGCAACGACCTCCGACCTGCTCACGACGAAGGGAGAACCAGCGTGAAGTTTCCAGCCGGCCTGCCGATCGGTGAGTCCTGGATCGAGACCTCCGATCGCGCTCCCGTGGTGTTCCCGTACGACGGGTCGGCGGTGGCGGATGCACCGGTCGGGGACGTCGAGCTCGCTCGGCGATCGATCGATCACGCTGTCGGCGTACGCGAGACTGTCGGGCGGCTGCCGTCGTACTTGCGCCGGAAAGTCTTGCAGAGCGTGCATTCCGCTGTCCTTGCTGAGCGGGATGCGTTCGTTGATCTGCTCGTGCTCGAAACCGGCAAACCGATGATCGATTGTCGCGTTGAGATCGATCGAACATTGTTGACGCTGGAGACATCGGCCGAGGAAGTTGCCCGGTTGCACGGTGAGACGGTGCCTCTTGACCTGCTGCCGAGTGGCGAGGGTCTGCAAGGTTTTTGGGTGCGGAAGCCGATCGGGGTTGTCGTCGGGATCACCGGCTTCAACTATCCGCTGCTTCTGGCGGCGCACAAGGTCGCGCCTGCGTTCGCGGCCGGTTGTCCGATCATCGTGAAGCCGGCGCCGCAGACACCGCTCGCGACGCTCTGGCTCGTGCATCTCATGCGCTCCGCTCTTGCTGACGCGGGAGCGCCGGAGAGCGCTGTTCAATTGATCACCGGGGGATCGGATGTAGGCGCAACGCTCACGACGGATGGTCGGATCGGCGCGGTCTCGTTCACTGGGTCGGCCGCTGTTGGTCATCGGATTGCCCGGGACGCAGCGCCGACGAAGGTGCTGCTCGAGCTCGGTTCCAACTCGGCTCTGGTGGTCGCCGAGGACGCTGATCTCGATGCGGCGGCGGACGCGATCATCCGGGGCGGGTACTACGCCTCCGGTCAGGCCTGCATCTCCGTCCAACGCGTCATCGCGGTCGAGTCAGTGCGAGAGGCGTTGCTCGAGCGGCTCGGCGCTCGTCTCCCCGCCGTCGTCGTTGGAGACCCCCGCGATCCAGACACTCGCGTCTCCGCGCTCATTAACCCACAGTCCACCGAGCGGGTCCGCACCTGGGTAGAAGACGCGGTCCGTGCCGGCGCCACGATCGCCTACGGCGCCCCCGGTACGTCCGAGAGCGCGACCGCCGCGGAGGTTCCAGGCGGTGACGTGCTGGGGCCGATCGCCGAGGGCGCCCCCGGAGCGACGATCGCCTACGGCGCCCCCGGTACGGCATCTTCCGAGAGCGCGACCTCCCCGGAGGTTCCAGGTGGTGCAGTGCTGGGGCCGATCGTGCTCACCGACGTACCGGATGGGCAGTTGGCGTGGGACGAGGAGATCTTCGGGCCGGTGATCGCCGTACGGTCCGTCCCGGACGTAGCGAGCGCTCTCCGAGTGGTAAACGAGACGCGGTACGGGCTGCACGCGAGTGTGTTCACCTCCTCCCTGGAGACCGCGTTCGCGGCGATCGATCGGCTGGAGGTCGGCGGGGTGGTGATCAACGATGTACCGGGGTTCCGGTCCGACGTGATGCCGTACGGCGGCGTCAAGGACTCAGGCACCGGCCGGGAGGGTCCTCGCTTCGCGATCGAGGAGCTGACCACGACCCGGATGGCGATCATCCGACCACGTCCCTGAGAGGTGGCCATGGACTACGCGAACCTGTTCCGCCTGGACGGCAAGCATGCGCTGGTGATCGGCGCCGGCAGCGGGATCGGCCGGGAGAGCGCGCTCGCCCTCGCCGCCCACGGCGCCCGCGTCACCTGCGCAGACCTCAACCTCACCGCCGCCGAAGAAACAGCTACCCTCGACCACGAGCTCGCCGGTCGGATGGCGGCGTACCAGTTGAACGTTTTGGACGACGCGGCGATCGAACGATCAATCACGGAACTCGAAGCCGTGGATGTTCTGGTGTTCACTGCGGCGACCAATGTTCGGAAACGGATCATTGACTACACGATCGAGGAGTTCGATCGAGTCGTCTCGCTCAACCTGCGCGCGTCGTTCCAACTGGTGCGGGCGTTCGGGAGGGGGATGGCGGAGCGGGGGAGCGGCAGCATCATCGGGTTCAGCTCGATTCGCGGTACGACGGTCGAGCCCGGGCAATCGGTGTATGCGGCAACGAAAGCCGGTCTCGTCCAACTGCTGAGGACCGCGGCCGCCGAGCTCGGGCCGAACGGTGTCCGCGCGAACGCGATCGCTCCCGGCGTCGTCGAGACCCCACTCACCGCGCAGATCAAAGCAAACCAGGCCTGGTACGACGCCTACGCGCAGAAGGGCGCGCTCGGCCGCTGGGCACAACCGAGCGAGCTTGCCGGCGCGGTCGTGTACCTCGCCTCCGACGCCGCCAGCTTCGTCACCGGCAGCGTGCTCGCGGTCGACGGCGGCTGGACCGCGGTCGACGGCCGCTTCGATCCCCCGAACTGAGGAGGTTGAATGACTCTCGCTGATCTGCCCGCCACCGAACTCGTGGCGAAGTACCGGGACCGGAGCCTTTCGCCCGTCGAGGTGCTCGAGGACGTCCTGGCCCGCGTCGAGGAGTGGGAACCGCGAATCAGCGCTCTCTACGCTCTCGACCCAGCCGGCGCTCGGGCGGCCGCGCAGGAGTCGGAGCGGCGCTGGCGGGACGGGACGGCCGGTGCGCTCGACGGCGTACCGGTGACTGTGAAGGAGAACATCGCGACCCGCGGTACGCCGGTCCCGCAAGGTACGGCGGCCACCGAGCTGATCCCGGCGGCCGAGGACGCACCGGCGGCGGCGCGGCTGCGGGCAGCCGGAGCGGTGATCTTCAGCAAGACCACGATGCCGGAGTACGGGATGCTCTCGTCCGGCGTCTCCACGTTCCATGCCTTGACCCGGAATCCGTGGGATCTGTCCAAGACTGCGGGCGGATCGAGCGCGGGGGCCGCCGCGGCGGCAGCTGCGGGATACGGCCCGATCCATATCGGGACCGACATCGGCGGCTCGATCCGGCTGCCGGCAGGTTGGTGCGGACTGGTCGGGCTGAAGCCGACGCACGGCCGGATCGCGGTCGGAAACCCGTACCCCGGCCGCGCGATCGGACCACTCACCCGTACGGCGGACGACGCGGCCCTCGCGCTCTCGGTGATGTCCGGGTACGACCCGCGGGATCACACCTCGATCCCTGCTGCCTCTGACACCTACGAGATCACGCTCAACGGTTTGCGGGTCGCGCTGCTCCTGGACGCCGGTCTCGGTCTCCCGGTCGATCCCGAAGTGACGGCGGCCGTGTCCGCGATGGCCGCGACGCTCGAGAAGGCGGGAGCGATCGTCGAACCGATCTCGCCGATCATCACCCGCGAAATGCTCGACGGCCTCGACCGTTTCTGGCGGGTACGGTCTGCCAGCGACATCGCTGCGCTACCGGAGGAACGGCGGGCGAAGGTCCTTCCGCAGATCCGCGAATGGGTATCGACGGCGGGGGAGCTGGACGCGTTCGACGTGTTCCGCGGGTACAGCCAGATGGGCGCGATGGCCAGTGCGGTGGGCAACGTGTTTACGGCGTACGACGTGATTCTGTCTCCGGTGGCTCCGATCACGGCGTTTCCCGCGGAGCTCGCTTATCCGACAAATGATCCTTCGAAACCGTTCGAACACATCGCGTTCACCGTGCCGTACAACATGTCGCAGCACCCGGCGACCACGGTCAACGCCGGGTGGTCGACGGCGGGGCTGCCGATCGGCGCGCAGCTCGCCGTACCGCACCACCAGGACTTGAGAGCGCTTGCTCTGGCCGCCTATCTCGACACCCAACGCGCGGAAAGGCGAGACTGGCCGTGAGGAACCTGGCCAGATGGACGCTCCCGGAGGTACGCCACCCAGCGCTGACACCCTGCAGCGCCGACTGACCTCGCACTGCTACCGCCTCCTCGGCTCCATCACCGAGGCCGCCGAGGTCGCGCGGGGCGTGTCGTCGTACGACGATGCCACCCGGGAGTGCCTTGTCCGCGCGGGCGCGCGGTCACTGCCGACGGATCTCGCGCCGCCGTCGGTAAATCCTGAGGGAGCGTTGTCCGAACGCTCCGAGGTCCTCTGGCTGGAGCCGATCCCTGATCATTTGATCGATGGCCGACCGCTCGATCTCGGTCTGATCGCCGCCCTGCAACGCCTCCCGCCCCGCCAGCGCGCCGCCACGGTCCTCCACGACATCGAGGCCTGGCCGGCGGACCGCATCACCAACCTCCTCGGACCCGTCGAGCCCGCGTCGGCCCTGGGATCCGTGGCTGGCGTCCCGCCTCGCACCGATGTACTGCTTCTCCAGCGGTACCGCGCCGCGTTCGAGGAGTACGACGTACCCGCGATCGTCGGGCTCTTCACCGACGACACGATCTGGGAGATGCCGCCGTTCACCTCCTGGTTCCGCGGCGCCCGCGACATCGGGCGGCTCATCTCCACCCACTGCCCCGCCCAAGGCCCCGGCGACCAGATCCTCATCCCCCTCCGCGCCAACGGCCAACCAGCGTTCGCCGTCTACATGCGAGACCCGAGAGACAACATCCACCGAGCCTTCCAGCTCCAGGTCCTAACCCTCACAGCCGCCGCGATCGTCCACGCAGTCGCCTTCTTCGACCCGTCCCTCTTCCCCACCTTCCACCTACCAGACCTACTCACCGGCCTCCCACCCAACCTCTACGACGGCACCCTAAAACCCCACCTCGAACGCCTCCCCAAGCACTGAGCGATCAGAACTCGCCGTAGATCTGGACCTTGGTGCCGAGGGGAGTGTCTGCGTAGATTTGGTGGATTTCGGGGCGGAGGACGCGGACGCAGCGGTGGCTGGCGGGATAGGGCTTGATCAGGGTGTTGACGCCGGAGCCGTGGAGGGCGATGCCGGGGCGGTCCTTCAGGAAGTAGATCGAGTCGTACATGAACGCGTCGTCGTACAGGCTGCTCTCGTGCGCGCCGGCCCACTTGCGCCACACCTTGCCGGTGCGGTTCGGGGTGTCGTAACCGGGTGCTCCGGTGGAGATCCAGACGATCCGCTTGTAGGTCTTGCCAACGACCTGGTACAGGATCTGGCAGGTCTTGTTGACGTAGATGCCGGGCGAGCGGGTCGCCGCCGGCCGAGTGGTTGCGTTGAGCACCGAGTACGCGTCGTTCAAGTTGAGCCCGTTGCGGTTGACCGGCAGCCCGTGCGTCTCGCGCCATGCACACAGCGCTTGCTTGGCGCGGACGGTGATGTCGCCGTCGACGTCGCCGACCGGGTACCCGAGCTTGTCCAGCTGCCGCTCGACGCGCAGAGCGTAGTACGCCGGCTTCTGCTTCACCCGCGGCTTCGGCTTCACCACCGTCGGCTTGGCAGCGGGAGTAGAAACGGTCGGCGTGGGAGCGGTCGGCGTACTGGACGGCGTCAGGGAAGGGTTCGTCTCGCTCGCCGCCACGTCCGAACATCCGGCGACCACGAACGACAGCACGACGGCACCAGCGGCCAGACCACGTCGACGCGTCACGGCATCCCCTCTCGTCAGCACTTTCAGCGTCGCAGAACCACGCCCAGTGAGCGCGCAGCGACCCGCCGAGACTAGTCGGCCGAGGGGCCGCGCTCAGAGTGCCGTTGCCGAACCGTTGCCGACCTCCGGCGCGGGATCGTCCCGCAACCGGCTGTACAGGTACCCGTCGCGGAGCTTCCCGTCCCGGAACTCGCACCCGCGGATCACGCCCTCGAGCCGGAATCCCGCCTTCTCCAAGGACTTCTGCTCCGCGACGTTCTCCGGATGCGTCGCCGCCTGGATCCGGTGCACCGGTGTGTGCAGGAACAGGTACTCCGTCAGCAACGCCTGCGCGCGCCACCCGATCCCACGCCCGCGGTACTCCGGGAGCAACGCGATCCCGATCTCCCAGTACTGCGTCTTCCCGTCGAACGTCCCCGACAGGTAGCTCACGAACCCCGCCGTCCCGTCCGACGTCCGAACCATCATCCGGCCGTCGTCCTTACCGAGGTACCCGTCCTCGGCGAACCGCTTGACCGGCGCCTGCGCATCGCGAAACCCACCCCAGTCCAGCCCGACCAATCCCGGCTCGACCGCGAACCGCTGGAACATCGGCAGATCCTCGTCCGTCACCGGCCCCAGAGAGACATCCATGGCCGCCAGACTAGGCGGATCTGCACACGACGGTGCGTCCCGCGCTACAGCCCCAGGTCGCGGAGGAACTCGGGCTTGTAGGCCTGCATCACGACGTATCGCGGGTCCGGGACCTCCATGTTCGCGTTCTTCGCCGCGTCGCTGTCCGCGTCGTGCGCGCCGTCCGGCACGCTCGGGTCGGTCCAGTCCTGCTCGGCCGCGTTCCACCGGGTCACGGTGTACTCCGCCTCCAGGTGCTCGCCGGCCACGAGCTCCCTGGCGGTCCGCTCCGCCTCCTGCGCGTCCTCGAGCGTGCTGGTGTACATCAGCATCCGGTCCCCATCGCGAGTCACCGTCACCTGACCGCCGAGCCGCTTCCGCGCGTCATCATCCAGATCCAACGCCCGCACCCGATCCCACAACGTCAACCGATGCCCCTCATCCGAGAGCACAACCTCAACCCGAAACTCCTCATCCGCCATGCGCACACCCTATCCATCCCGGGTGCCCAGCCTCCTGAGTGGTCGGAGAGGTGAATCGATTTCCTTCGATCGACTACAGTTCTTAGTCATGGAGCTGAGGCATCTGGAGCACTTCGTGGCGGTGGCCGAGCAGAAGCACTTCACGCGGGCGGCCGAGGCGATGTCGATCTCGCAGTCCGGGTTGTCGGCCTCGATCCGGGCGCTCGAGCGGGAGTTGCGGGCCTCGTTGTTCGTTCGGAACACCCGGAGCGTGGAGCTGACCGAGGCGGGGCGGGCGCTACTGTGCGAGGGACGGCGTACCCTGGCCGCCGCCGAGGCTGCCAAGGACGCGGTCGCCGCGGTGCAGGGGTTGCTTCGCGGGCACCTCACGGTCGGGCTCGAGCAGTGCCTCGGGGTGGTCGACGTACCGGCGTTGCTGGCCAAGTTCCGGTCGGCGTACCCGGCGGTGGAGATCGAGGTTCGGCAGGCGGGGTCTACGCCGATGCTGGACGAACTGGCGTCCGGACGGCTCGACCTGGCGTTCGTCGCGACCGCGGGCGATCCGGTGGACGGGCTCGATCTGCGGCCGTTGTCGCGGGAGTCGATGGTGCTCGTTTGCGCACCCGATCACCGGCTGGCGAAGGCGTCGGGTGTGACGCTGCACGATCTGGCGGGTGAGTCGTTCGTGGACTTCGATCCGACCTGGGGTGCGCGAGCGATCTCGGACCGCGCGTTCGCGGCAGCCGGGGTTGCGCATCCGGTGACGATCGAGGTGAACGACGTACACACGCTCCTCGCGCTCGTCGCCCACGACCTCGGCGTCGCCCTCGTCCCCGAACGCATCGCCGCCAAACGAGGCGACCACGTGACCGTCAGCCTCGCCCCCGGCGCCGCCGCCGACTGGCAGGTCTCGGTCGCCGTCCCCACAGGCCCTGCCGCCTCCCTGGCCGCCGACGCCCTCATCGGCATGCTCCCGACCACTGTTGGCCACAATTGACCGCTATGTCGATCCTTCCCGGTCCGCTCGTCCCCGACGGCGGCGGCTACCGCCACTCGGTCGAGGTCTCCACACCGGTCCGCACGGTGTACATCTCCGGTCAGATCCCGGTCTCGCCGGCCGGCGAACTGGCGCCGGACTTCGCCAGCCAGTGCCGCCAAGTGTGGGCCAACATCGCCGCCGCGCTCGCCGAGCACGAGCTGACGTACGCCGACCTGGTGAAGGTCACCACCTACTTGTCCGACCGCGCCTACCGCGCCGAGAACTCGGCCATCCGCCGGGAGGTTCTCGGCGACCACGCCCCGGCGCTGACCGTCATCATCACCGGGATCTACGACGAGTCCTGGCTGCTCGAGATCGAAGCCATCGCTGCACGATGACCGCCGTACCCCGCGGGTGGGGGTACGGCGGTATCCGTCTTACCAGGCGTAGTCCTCCGGGGCGGTCTTGTAGCCCGGGAAGATTTCGTCGAGGCGGGCGAGGGCCTTCTCGTCGAGCTTGACGTCGACTGCGCGTACGGCGGACTCGAACTGCTCCATCGTCCGCGGCCCGACGATCGGCCCGGTCACCCCCGGCTGGTGCAGCAGCCACGCCAGCGCGAGCTCACCCGGCTCGTGGCCGAGCTCGTCGGCGAACGCCTCGTACTGCTCGATCTGCGGCCGCAGCTGCTCGAGCGCCTCCTTGGCGCGGCCCTCGAGGCGCCGTACCCCTTCGTTCTCCTTGCGGATCACGCCACCGAGCAGTCCACCCTGCAGCGGCGACCACGGAATCACGCCAAGCCCGTACTCGCGCGCGGCCGGCAGCACCTCGCGCTCGATGTCACGAACGATCAGGTTGTAGAGCGACTGCTCACTGACCAGCCCGGTGTAGTTCCGCTTCTCGGCCGCGGCCTGAGCCTGCGCGATGTGCCATCCCGCGAAGTTCGACGACCCGGCGTACAGCACCTTGCCCTGCTGTACGGCGACCTCCATCGCCTGCCAGATCTCGTCCCACGGCGTCTCCCGATCGACGTGGTGGAACTGGTACAGATCCACATGATCGGTCTGCAGCCGCGTCAGACTCGCGTCGAGCGCCCGCCGGATGTTCAACGCCGACAACCGCCCGGTGTTGGGCCACGACCCGTCGCCCATGTCCCCGTAAACCTTGGTCGCCAGCACCGTCTTCTCCCGGCGACCGGCGTCCTGCGCAAACCACTCCCCGATAATCTCCTCCGTCCGCCCCGGGTAGATGGCCCGCCCATACCCGTTGGCAGTATCAAAGAAGTTGACCCCTACCTCATGCGCCCGCGACATGATCGCGTGCGAGTCCCCCACCTCGGTATGAGGCCCAAAATTCATAGTCCCCAAAACGATCCGACTAACCGACAACCCAGTACGCCCAAGATGAGTGAAGTCCATACCTCCCACCCTCCCGCGCCCCATCCCAGACTTCCAACAGAAGAATCCGCACAGTCTCATCGCCCCGGCTTCTGAGTGAGGCGCAAGGTGAGCTTAGGAATCGATCAGGTCGGTGATGGCGTCGAAGATGATGTCGGTGGCCAGCGGATCGGCGAGCACATCGGTGAGCCGGATCGATGGGTACTTCCGCCACTCATCGGCGCGGGCGTCAGCGATCTTGAGCCGTAGCGATTCGATCTGTTCCAGCTTCACGGCCGCGGCTTCGATGCGATCGGGAACGAGCCGTTCCTTGATGTCGCCGAACTAGAACACCAAGTAGGCCTTGCTGCTAGGTCTGTCCGTGTTGGCGTTCAGTACCCATACCGCCGTCGGTCGACCCTTGATGTCGTACCACCCGCCGACGCCGGGCGTCGCACCTCGACCCCACGAGAGTCGAACGCCGCGTACCTCGACGTCCGCCAGCAGCCTCTCGACCAGGGTCATCTCCGCCGGAGTGCAGCGTGCCCGGGCCGCCTCGAGGAAGGACTCCCGCGACCATTGCTGCCCACTGGGATTCTTGACACTGATCGCCGCAGAAGTTCGACCGACCACCCGCGGAACATAGGCCACGTTGCCACCAGCGACGAACTGGCGCAGCTCAACGCCAAGCACCTCGGCCGGGTTCATCTGCTCATTGAGGAACTCGATAATCCGGATCAACTCGGCCGGCAGGACGTCGGCGACGAAGATCATCCGTACCCGCCCGGCGATCAGGTTGGACTCGACCGACTTCCAGAATTCGTCTGGATCGAGCCCCGGCCGTAGTTCCGCCAGCATGGTCTCGACTGCGCTACCTTCGGCCGCCGCTCGGGTCTCGGGGGCCTGTCGGATCAAGGTCAGCGGCCAGTGCTTCACGGCGTTAGCGGCGTAGTCGAGCATCTGGCCAACCACTTCGCGACGGATCCGTGTATCGGATGCGCGCTTCACCTCGACGAGTACTGGTATGCACTCGTGGTCGATGAACAGGTGATCCAGGCTGAAGGTCGCCGGTCCGTGCTCAGTCGAGGGGACGCCCATCTCACGGCTGACCAGCAATAACCGTGCCTCGCCGTCCGCCTCCGTCGTTGGGCCAGCCAACACCTCGGGATACTCCGCCAATGCCGCTTGCAGAACGTTCTCGGAGTCGTACGGCGTTTCCTCCAACAACTCGAACTTGTTCCCGACTCTCAAGAAAATGCCGTTCGTGCTCACCCCGTCGCCCCTCCCAGGTTGCCGCACCTGCTGGCAGAGAATACGCCTAGCTCGCCTTGAAGAGTTCGTAGCGCCATGCGAGAGCGTCGGTGTCGGGTCGTTCGATGCGCCGGCGAGGCTGGGCAATCGTCGTGCCGTGCATCTGCTGCAGGCCGTACTTCAACATTGGGCCGTCACGCTCCTCTAGGAGGTGTCGGTTGATCTCGACGATACGATCTGGGCGAATGCCCATCAGGTTCTGGTCGTACGCCGCGTGATGAATCTTGCAGAGACTCAGCCCATTGCTGACATGCGGCATGCCGATTGCATCCGAGTCAGGTCGGATGTGGGCGGCGTCGAGGAGTTCGCCGTGTTGGAGGTGACAGACGGCGCATCGGGTGTCGTACGCGCGGATCACCGACGCTCGGAAGACCGGTTGATGGAGCCGCGAACGCGTCACACGTTCCGCGTACCTCTTGACGGCGACGTCGGTCGTCTGCGGGTTATCGATGAATCGCAACGACTCGTCGAGCGCGATGAGGAAATGACGCGACTCCTTGACGTCGGAGACCGCGTACACCGGGAAGATTGGAACGAAGAGACTCGGCTGCAGCTTCATCAGGAGGATCATCGGCAGTGCGAACTGAATCGCGGCACGGACTTTCTTGTTATCCCATCCGTCGATCCCGCACGATAGGCGTAGACGAAGAGGCCTTGGTCGGTGTGGCCGTCCTCGTACGGTCCATCAGGCGAGCTGTTGATCGACAGCGTGGCATTCAAATCCTTGGGATTCCAGATCCCTTTGGACTCATCGACAAGTCGACGCTGGACGCCACCAACATCGAAGTTCGTCAGTTGCTGCCGAGTCATCGTCCCGCCAGTCTGATCACACACCAGGGCGAGCCGCTCCATGATCCGTTCCCGAAGCACCAGATCAGCGGACAAGCTCAGCCCAGCCAATTGCTCTCCCCCACGCTTCCCCGTCCGGTCTGATCGGGCGACGTTGTTCAGACTGAGTGAGCTGCAGTGGAAGCCAAGCGACCTGCAGTCCCACTGCAGAAGCGTAGCCGAATCGTTGGGCCGGCCGAGTGTGAGGAGTGCAGGTGGATGTGTTGTTGGCTGGTTAGAGCTCGCGTTCGTGTCTGTTTCGCGACCCTTGACCAGCGCGAGGAGACCGAGTTTCAGGGCTCGCAGTTCGCGAGCGCAGGCTGTTTGGCTGGGGGCTGCGGCGACCTCAAGCATCGCGATTTTCGTCGGAGCTTTCCGTCGAGCAGGATGCGGAAGCGTTGGATCACTTCTTCGGTAGGTCGGAGTCGTCGATCGGCTGGTCGAGGTCCCAGCCAATCTCGGCCGCGACGTCTTCCAGGGGGACGGAGGGCTCGTCGTCCGCCAGGCGATCGTGGGCCTCGTCGTACACGTGGTCGAACTCGGTGGTGTCTGCTGCGAGTACGGCGAGGCGTCGGAAGGCGTCCCAGGAGACGAAGGCACCTTCGGGCTGGCCGGCGTTGCCGATGAGGAACGGGCCGCCTTCGCCGGCGCGGAAGCGCTCGAGCATCTGGGGAAGTTGTTTGGCCGCGGCGGACGGACTGATCACCCAGATGCGCTCGCCGGAGCCGAGGATGTGCGGAGTTTCGTCGGAGCTCATGGTTGTCCTTCCGCGGATGGTCGCGGCTTCGGCAAGTCCGCATCGGCCGCCGGTTCGTCCAGGTTCACGCCGAGCTCGGCGGCAAGTTTGTCGGGGAGGAGATGTTGGGTTTCGCCGGGGTCCATGTGTCTTCCTTTCGGTGGTCTGTTGTGGTTTCACAATAGGAGGTGGACGGTGGGTGCGGTTGGAGTTATCCACAGGGGCCTTGGGCAACTAGGAGGGGTTATGGGTGAGGGGCATTGGGTTGAGGTTCGGGTGGGTGGGGATGGGGGGAAGGCGTTGCGGCAGCTGCGGAAGGAGTTGGCTGAGGAGGGGGTGTTTACGCAGGATGTGATGGAGGAGGCGGGTGGGGAGGTGGCGCTCGCTGTCGGGTTGGTGGGGGGACCTGGGGTGATTGCGTCGGTTGCTTCGGTGATGGGGGATTGGATTCGGCGGCGGAAGAGTCCGGGGTATGTGGTGGTGCGGATGGGGGACGATTTGATGAAGGTGGAGAAAGAGGGGTTCGAGGGGGCGGTGCTGGAAGGGTTTCTGGGGCGGCATCAGCAGAAGTAGGTGGGTTCCCGGCGTTGTGAGTTTGCGGGGAGCGGGCGTAGCGTCGAGAGCGCTGCCGGTGGGGGTGCCGGTGCGGTTCAGGGGGATGGGATGGCGGTACTTGGGCGGGGCAGGATTCGGGGAGGCCTTCGGCGGCGGGGAGTTCGTTGTCGTCATGGGGGACTGCGGCGGAGCAGGTGGGAGCACCACCGGGTGTAGGTCGAACCGGCCGAGGAAGCTCCGCCCGGACGTCCCTCCAGATGGGTGGAGCCCAAAGGAGCCCGGGGTGCTAGCACCCCGGGCTCCCTGTACTCCGCTCCCTGTACTCCGCTCCCTGTACTCCGCTCCCTGTACTCCGCTCCCTGTACTCCGCTCCCTGTACTCCGCTCCCTGTACTCGGGTTCTTTTACTTCGACCGTCTTCGTGCCGCTGTCTAACGTGCCGGGTGTCTGCGTACGGGTTGGCGGTCGGTTCGCCGGGTTGTGTCGGCGCGGCCGTGACGTTGGCGGGGGAGTGTCCGAGGTCGCGGTGTCGAACGTGCTCGGTGTCTACGTACGGGCTGGCGGTCGGTGCGGCCACGGTCGCGCCGGCACGACCGCGACGTTGGCGGGGAGCCGCCTGAGGTCGCGTTGTCGAACGTGGCGGTTGTCTACGTACGGGCCCGGCGGTCGGTGCGCCGAGCTGCGCCGGCATGGCCGCGGCGTTGGCGGGGGAGTGTCCGAGGTCGCGGTGTCGAACGTGCCGGGTGTCTAGGCACGTACTGGCTGTTGAGCGTGCTGGGTGTCTGCGCTGGGACTGGCTGACGACCGTGCGGGGCCCGACGCACTGAGCGGCTGCGGACCAGCTTGAGTCGGGCTGGCTTCAAGAGCAGGACCCCGCGGCGTGCGTCGCGGGGTCCTGCTCGGATTGTGTCGTCGTGCTCAGGTCCGATGATGCGCCGGCTGTCGAACGTGCCGCTGCCTATGCACGGATCGTTGGCCGACCAGCCGACCAGCCGACCAGCCGACCAGCCGACCAGCCGACCAGCCGGGTTGCTGAGTGGAGCGGTTGTGAGACGGGGCTGGTGTTGAGCGGTCGACTGGCTAACCGTCGGCTGTTGAGCGGCCGACCACCGAACGGTGGTGTGTTGGTCGCGGGTGACGGGTTAGGCCGGTGGGTCGTGGCTAACCCGTCGCCAGCGGTGGGTGGTTAGTGGTGGTAGGAGTCGGCGTAGGTTGAACTGGGGGTGCCGGGGCCGGTTAGGTTGTCGTAGCCGGGAGTGGCCGTTAGTGGCCCGTTCAAGCCGAAGGTGATTAGGCGGGTTAGGACGGGGCTTGTCGGGTCGGTGAAGTCTGCGTAGTCGTTGCGGACCACGCTGAACAACTCGCTAGCGGGCGGGTCGGTCAAGTCAGTCAGCGCCGTCGTCCCCGCGCGTTGGTAGATCTGTGGGTTGGCCAGGCCGATCGGCGACCCCTGCGCCTGCTGCGCGAGCGCCTGGATCCCAGCGATCAGCGGGCTGGACAGCGAGGTCCCGCCGAGCCGCACCTCCAGGTACCCGGTGGTCCCGTCCGGCTTCAGCCAGGTTTGGCCGACGAACATCCCGCTGTTGTTGTCGCCGTCGGCAACGATGTCGGGTACGACGCGCATCGGGTACGCCGAAGTCTCGCCCGTGAGCAACGTCCGCGCCAGCTTCGCCGGTACGACCCCGGCCTGGTACGACGGCTGCCGTACCTTCGCGCTCGTACCGCCGCCGGTTCCGCCGGTGAACGCCGCCGGGTACCCTGCGCGCGGATCCGGACTCCACCCGTCGCCGGTCCGAGGCGACCGGATGTTCCCCCAGCCGAACTCGAACACCTTCTTGCCCTGCGCGTCGACCGGCATCGTGGTACCGCCGACGCCGGTCACCCAGGCGCTCTCCGGCGGGTACTCCGTCTGCACACCGTTGGAGCCCTCGAACTGTCCGCAGCCGCTGTCCTGAGGCTCGACCCCGCAGTCACCGGAGGAGAAGTACACGCCGATCCCCTGGATCGCCGCGCGCTGGAAGACGGACTCGTAGGCGCTCCGGATCGCCTCGGTCGCGGGTCCGTTCGCCCCGTCGCCCCACGAGTTGCTGACCAGGTCCGCGAGATGGTTGTCGACCATGCGGTTCAACGCATCGATCAGGCTGGCATCGGAGCAGTCCTTGGCGCCGACGTACGTGATGTTCGCGTCCGGCGCCATCGAGTGCGCGGCCTCGATGTCGAGCGCCTCCTCGACGTAGAGCGCGTTCGGCGCGCCGCCGAAGCAGTCCGGCGAGCCACCCGGCGACGTGAACTGCTTGAACTGACCGGGCCGCCAGCCCTGGAAGTTGTGCTTGTTGGCCCAGGCCACCAGATCCGACTCGATCGATGGCGACGCGTAGGGATCGATGATGCCGACCGTCACGCCCTTCCCGGTCCACCGGGACTTGTTGAGGCCGTACGCCGTTCGCAGCTCCTGCGGCCCGTATCCGCACAGGGTCCACGGCCGGGTCTTGCCCTCGAGCGGCGGCTGGTCGGTGGCCTGCTTCTCGCCCCAGTAGTGCGAGCACGGTTCGGCACGGTAGAACGCGGGCGTCGGCCCCCACGGATCGGCGTCCGCCGGCGCGGCCGTCGCGACAGCCTGGTCCAGGATCTTCGGCCGTACCCCTTGCCGCGTCTGGTCCTCGAGGCCCATCACGCCCTGGACCGCGGCCGCAAGTCGGGCCGGCACCTTCACCTCACCGGCCGGCGCGCGGTGCACACCCTTGCCGTCGGCGTAGTTGTGCAGCTCGACCTCGAACGCCTTCTGCGCCGAGGCCACCGATCCATGGAACCCGACGTAGTGCTCGTTCACGTCGGTGACCTCGAGGCCCTCGGACTTCAGCCAGGAGACGACGGACGTAGTCTGTTCGGCCGACGGCCCGAACCGTCCCCGAACCTCCGCGGCCGACAGGAAATGACGGTAGTTGGCACTGTGCGGATCGATCACGGACAAGGCATATGCGGTCATTCCCTGCGGATCGCGACCGGCGAGGTTGACGCGCCCGTCGAGCTCGGCGCGCGGATCGGTCGCGCCGCGGTCGGTGGCGGCCGCTGCCCAGCTGGGGCGGGAGCCGAGGACAGTGCGGGAGGTGGGAGTCGCGACGGCGGGCGGTATCAGTACGCCGAGCAACGCAGTACCGGCGACGGACGCCGCCAGCACGCTGAGTCTGGACATCATCAGGAGAATTCGTCCCTTCGGTTCGAGAACGGAACCGGGCCATCGTCGAGGGCAGCAAACGGCCGGACAATCCTTACGACCTGGACCAAGTGGTCTACGGCAAACCCGGAAGAGTCCGTTGACAACGGGCGGACGGGATGCATCCGGTTACGGACCGTTGCGAGCGGCAATGGGGACCGACATCATGGTGCCGACGCCGGGGAGGGTGGTTGTGGAGGTTTGGGTTCAGATCGCGCTGGTGGACGAGGACCAGGAGTTGGCGGACCGGGGGATCCGTCAGTTGCGGCGGCAGCTCGCGGAGTTCGAGACACGGGACGTGCGGACGACGGCGCCGGCGGGGAGCAAGGGTGACGCGGCCACGGTCGGGCAGCTCGTGGTGGCGGTGGGCGGGGCCGGGGGAATGGTGTCGGTCCTGGTGACCATCCTCAAGGACTGGCTGGCGCGGCGTGATCCGAGGCAGCGGGTGAAGGTCACGATCGGCGCGGACTCGATCGAGGTGGACGCGGCGTCGGCGGAGGAGCGGGAACGCCTGATCGAGAGCTTCCTGCGCAAGCACGAAGCGAGCTGAGCGATGGCACGCCGAGCGCTGCTCGTCGCCACCTACGAGTACGAGGACGCCGGGCTGCGCCAACTCGTCACTCCCGCGTACGACGCCGAGGCGCTCGCCGAGGTGCTGGCGGATCCCGCGATTGCCGGCTTCGACGTCGAGGTCCTGATCAACGAGACGTCGAGCCGGGTGGGTGAGGCAATCGGTGAGTTCTACGCGGCCGCCGACCGCGACGACCTGACCCTGCTCTACTTCAGCGGGCACGGTCTGAAGGACGACAACGGCCGCCTCTACCTGGCGATGAAGAACACCAGACGCGAGCGGCTGCGCTTCACCGCGCTTCCGACGTACATGGTGAACGAGGCCGTCGACGAGAGCTCGGCACGGCAGCAGATCCTGATCCTGGACTGCTGCTACGGAGGCGCGTACGGCGTGGAGCAGTTCGCCAAGGCGGACTCCGGGGTACATACCAAGACCGAGCTCGGTGGGCGCGGGCGGATCGTGCTGACGGCCACCGACTCCACGCAGTACGCCTTCGAAGGCGACAGCATTCGCGGTCAGGCAGCCCAGTCCGTCTTCACCCGGCACGTGGTGGAGGGCCTCCGCAGCGGCGCGGCCGATCTTGACGCGGACGGCGATATCACCGCCGACGAGCTGTACCGGTACGCGTACGACGCGGTCGTCGCCGAGCAGCCGAACCAGCGTCCCAAGCAGTTCGCGGACGTCCAGGGCCGCACGGTCATCGCGGCCAACCCGCACTGGACGATGCCGGCCCAGATCACCGCGAACCTCGAGAGCCCGCTCCAGCCGCTCCGGGAATCCGCCCTGATCGAGCTGGGACAGTTGCTCCAGGCAAGCAACGATCAGGTACGGCGGGCCGCCCGCGCGAAGCTGGAAAGCCTGGTCGACGACGACAGCCGAGCCATCTCCGAAACCGCCCGGGCCTACCTCGACGCGCCGCCGCCCCGACCGCAGCTGGTCGCGACCGCGCCGCCCGTACGGCGTCCGAGCGGACCGACCTTCGGCGCCGCGGCCAAGGCGAGCGGGCGCCGCTGGCGCCACCGAGCCCACCAATTGCGCGACAAGCTGCGGCCGGGCTGGCCGATCATCATCCTGACCCTGCTGGCCGCCGCGGCGGCGGTGACGGCCGCGGCGCTCGAGCCCACGCCGTACTCGATCGCCCTCGCTGCATTCCTCGCCACTGCGCTGGTGATGCAGTTCCGCGGCGCCGGCCCGGCGTATGTCGCGGGCAGCGTGCTGCCCGGCCTCGTGAGCGCGGCGCTCCTGACGAGCTGGCTGACCAGCTACCTCCCGAATCCGGTGCATCGCATGCCGTTCGGTTTCCTGATCGCGGCCGAAGTGACCTGGCTGGCGGCCGGAGGCGTGGCAGCGGTCCGCTGGCGTCCGCCGAAGGCTCGTCCGCGGCTCGTCCTGGTCCTGGTCGGGGTGGTCGCCGCACTCCTCGTCCTGATCATCACGGTCTACGGGTACCGCGCCTGGCCGCACCTCCTCCACCCCGCGCTCCTGAGCATCCTCGGCGCCGAGCTGGCGCTCACCGGTGGGTTGCTGAACTTCGGGAGGGCGTTCTCTGCGGGCTATGTGCTCGGCGGATTCGTGGTCTGGCTCGGCCTCTTCCATCGCGTGGGCGGATTCAGCTCGCCGTGGCTGGTTGTCGTGGCGCTGCTCGTGGTCTGGCTGCTGCTCGGCGTCCTCAGCCTCAGACCGGTCGGCATGAGCGTCGCCTTGCCTTCCTGGGTGATGGCGGCTGCCCTGCTCGCCCCCGCCGCCTTGGGTGGGGTCGCGATGGCCGTCGTACCGCCTGCGCCGCGGGCACCGGTCGCCCTCGGTCTGGCTCTCAGCCCTGATGACCAGTTCCTCTACGCGGCCGACGTCGGGAACGGCCGGGTGCTGAAGATCAGTACGACGACCCGCGAGCAGATCGGCGATCCGCTGCCCGTCGGTGTCGAGCCGAGCCGGCTTCTGCTCTCGCCCGACGGCCGAACGCTGTACGTGTGCAACTCCGGTTCCGGCTCGATCTCTGTCGTGGACGTTGCCGCGTGGAAGGTGATCGGGCAGCCGATCGCGGTTGCGCCCGAGTCCACGGACCTGTCGCTCAGCACCGCGACCCACCGCCTCTACGTGCTCAGCCAGAAGACCCAGACGATCACGGTGATCGACACGGAGACGCGTCAGACGGTCGGTGGCCCACTCGCCAGCGGACCCAGCCCGTCCGATCTTGCCGTCGACGCGAAAGGACAGCGGCTGTACGTCGCCAATCAGGACGCGGGCACGGTGTCGGTCATCGACACGGCGACCCGGATGCCCGATCGCAGCCCGATCAAGGTCGGCGCCGAACCGCGCGACCTGGCCCTCGGGCCTGACGGCGCCCTGTTCGTCATCGGCATCCGCTCGTACGCCGTCATCAACACCGAGGTCAAGACCTCCCGGCCAACGGCGTACGACGTGCCGGGGGATTTGAGCGAGGGTCAGCCGGGACCCGATGGGAAGACGCTCTACGTTCTTGGGTACTCCGGCCGGCAGGACTCCGTGCAGGTCGTCGACGTCGGCAGTCACCAGGTGGTGGGGACGTTGAACGACGACCTGGGCGTGGCCGTCCGGATGGTGGTCAGCGCGGACGGTCAGCGGATCTATCTCGGCAACTTCTTTCAGCCCGGCATCATCGTGGTCGACGCCGCTCGGCCGAAGGCGATCGGCGTCATCGAGCTGAAACGCTGACCGGCCGGCCCCTTCGACGAGGGGCCGGCCCGGTAACGGTGCTACAGGCTGCGGAAGAAGGTGCGGAGGTCGGCGGTGACGTCGTTCGGGAGTTCGAGGGAGGCGAAGTGGCCGCCCTTTTCGAAGGTTGACCAGTGGACGATGTTGGGGTTGTCGCGGTCGGCGAGGGGACGGATGGTCTTGAAGTCGTCGGCGAAGACGGCGACGCCGGTCGGGGCGTGGTTGAGCTGCGGCTCGGCGCCGGCGTGGGCCTCCTCGTAGTGGTAGCGGCCGGCGGTGGCGGAGGTGTTGGTGAACCAGTAGAGGGAGACCTCGGTCAGGATCTGCTCGCGGGTGACCAGGCTGGTCCCGTTGCCGAAGCTGTTGAAGAGCTCGTTCCAGGCCAGCTGGCCGACCGGCGAGTCGGAGATGCCGACGGCAACGGTCTGCGGGCGGGTCGAGTTGATCGCGTTGTACCCGCCGACCGACTGGAACCACTTCAGGTGCTCCAGCGCCGCGTAGTCCGCCGGCGTGAACTTCTCGAACTCGGCCGGGTCGCCCGACGGGAACGAGAACAGCTGCAGGACGTGCAGCCCGAGGAAGCCGGCCGGGTTGAGTACGCCGAGCTCCCGGGCGATCATCGCGCCGCCGTCCGACCCGTGAGCGCCGTACGACTCGTAGCCGAGCCGGCGCATCAGCGCGTCGAAGGTCCGCGCCACCCGCGCCATCGTCCAGCCGCCGCCGACGAGCGGGGTGCTGAACCCGAAGCCGGGGATCGACGGTACGACGACCGAGAACGCGTCCTCGGGGTTGCCGCCGTACGCCGCCGGGTCGGTGAGCGGGCCGATCATGTCGAGGAAGTCGATGAACGATCCCGGGTAGGTGTGCAGGAGCAGCAGCGGCGTCGCGCCCTCGACCGCGGACGGTACGTGGATGAAGTGCACGGTCTGCTCGTCGATCTCGGTGAGGTAGTGCGGGAACTCGTTCATCCGCGCTTCCTGCTGCCGCCAGTCGAACCCGTGCTGCCAGTGGTCGACCATCTCGCGGAGGTAGTGGTTCGGGGTGCCGTAGTCCCAGTTGTCGCCGGGAGCGGGCTCGGGCAGTCGCGTCCGCGCCAGGCGGGCGTGCAGATCGTCCAGGTCAGCCTGGTCGATGGAGACGGCGAAGGTCCGGATGCTCTCGTTTGTGCTCATGGGACTACCGTAGAATCCGTATAGGAACATTAGATTCCTAATTGGGAGATTGATTTGCTCGAGACTTCGCAGCGTCTGCTCGCGCTCCTGGCCCTGCTCCAGACCCGCCCGGCCTGGACGGGCGCCGAGCTGGCCGAGGAGCTCGAGGTGACGACGCGGACCGTGCGCAACGACATCGACCGGCTGCGCGAGCTCGGGTACCCCGTCGACGCGACACGCGGGCCGGCCGGTCACTACCAGCTCGGCGTCGGCGCGAAGCTCCCGCCGCTGCTGCTGGACGACGAGGAAGCGGTGGCGGTCGCGGTCGGCCTGCGCAGCGGCGGCACGGTTGCCGGGATGGCGGAGAGCAGCGCCCGCGCGCTGATGAAGCTCGAGCAGGTCCTTCCGCACCGCCTCCAGCGGCAGGTCAACGCGATCCACCAGGCCATGGAGAAGGGCCCCGAGAACACCGGCTCGAACGTCGAGGCGCCCGAGATCGACGCCGCCGTACTGTCGATGATCGCGGCCTGCATCCGCGATGAGCACTACCTCCGCTTCGAGTACCACGTCCCGGAGGGCGTCTCGATGCGCAGCGCCGGATCGGGTGTCGGCGCCGACCTGCCGATCCTGGTCGAGCCGTACCGGTTGGTGAGCTGGCACGCGTACTGGCATCTGGTCGCCCGCGACGAGGTGGGAGTCTGGCGCACGTACCGCGTCGACTGGATGTCGTTGCGGATGGCAACAGGTCGCAAGTACGCACCGAAACCGATGCCCGCCGAGGACTACATCAACTTCGTACTGCGCGACGTCGCGACCACAGGCTGGGCCGTCCACGCCCGCATCACCGTCTTCGCCCCCGCCCAGGAGGTCCTCTCCCGCATCCACGCCGCCGTCGGCATCGTCGAATCCATCGACGACAACACCTGCGTCCTCGTCACCGGCGCCGACTCCCTGGAGATCATCGCCGTCTACATCGGCATGCTGGGCCTCGACTTCCACGTCGACGCCCCACCAAAACTCGTGGAGCACCTGGAAACGATCGGCAACCGGTACCTGCAAGCGATCCGTCAGCCTGGTTGATCCGTGCCGAGGCCGGCGTTGCGGGCTTGGATGATGGCGGCGGCGCGGTCGGCGATGCCTAGTTTGGTGAAGATGGCGGAGACGTTGTTGGCGACCGTTTTGGAGGCCAGGGCGAGGCGGTCGGCGATGGCGGGGTTGGACAGGCCGGCGGCGATCAGGTTGAGGATCTCGCGTTCCCGCGTGGTCAGGTCGGGGAACGGTTCGGCCGCGGGCGGTGGGGCGGAGAAGAAGCCAAGGACCCGGCGGGCCACGCCCGGGCCGAAGATGGCTTCGCCGGCGGCGACGGCGCGGATGGCGCGGGCTATCTCGTCTTGTTCGGCGCCTTTGACCAGGTAGCCGCGGGCGCCGGCGCGCATGGCGGCGAAGACCGAGTCGTCGTCCTCGAACATGGTGAGGACAAGGACCGCGGTGTCGGGCGCGGAGCGGGCCAGCTCGCGGGTGGCGGCGAAGCCGTCGAGGTCGGGCATCTGCAGGTCGAGTACGGCGACGTCGGGACGGGTGGTGACGACCTCGCGGACTGCTTCGCGGCCCGTCGAGGCGACGCCGACGACCTCGAGGCCCGGGATGGAGGTGAGCAGGGCTGCCAGACCGGCTCGCACGACCGGGTGGTCGTCGGCCAGCACGACCCGGATCACAGTTGCTCCACCGGCAAACACGGGTGCCGCAGGATGTCCTGAGACTGGGCAGTCGGAACAGGCAGCGGAAAGCGGGCGTGAATCTGACCGCCTGTGGAGGTGGGGCTGGCCTGGAAGGTGCCGCCCAGTTCGGCGGCGCGTTCCTGCATGGCTTGGAGGCCGACGCCGGGGTGCCAAGGCGCGGTAGGTGGGCCGTTGTCGGTCACTTCGATCTCCAGGTCGGGGCCGCAGCGCAATGACAGTACTGCGCTGGTCGCGCGCGAGTGCCGTACGACGTTCGTCAGCGCCTCGGTCGCGATCCGGTACGCCGCGACCTCCAAAGCGGCTGGCAACGGCGGCAACCCGTCCGCAGCGACCGACACGTGGATCGCGGCGCCGTCCGCGCGGAACGACAGCTGCGCAGCGCGTTGCCGGAGCGCCTCGACCAGGCCGAGCTCGTCGAGCGCCGGCGGCCGCAGATCGTCGACCAGCCGCCGCACGTCGGCAATCGCCGTACGCGTGTCCGAGCGCAATGTGGCCAGGAGCTCTTCAGCCCGCTCAGGCGACGTCGAGATCAGGTTCGCCGCCGCGTCCGCGCTGAAAGCTACACCGGTGAGCGTGGGTCCGAGCCCGTCGTGAAGGTCTCGCCGCAGCCGTCGCCGCTCCTCTTCGCGCGCCGACACGAGCTTCTCCCGCGACGCCTGCAGCTCCGCCGAAAGCCGGGTTGCATGCACCGCAAGCGCGAGCGGTACGGCGACCAACCCGAGCACGCTCCGGTCCGCCGAGGACAGCCCCGACTCACCTGACCGAACCCCCACCCGCAGCCATCCGACAACTTCCTCACCGTAAGAAAGCTGAACCGGCACGACGCTCTCCACAGCAGCCCCCGCCGCGGCGACCACCTCGTCCTCGACGACCAGGCCGACGTACGGCAGCCGCAGCGCCGACCGCACGGCATCAACAACACCGGGGAGGCCGGCCGACAGCTGCTCGCCAACTCGGGAGGCGACACTCGCCGGATCGCCGCGGTCGCCGTACAACGCCCGGTCGACGAGCTGCTGCAGACGAGGAAGCACCGGCGCAATCACCAGTGCGACCAGCACCGTCACCGCGGCCGACCGCCCCACCTGCGAGGTGATGAGCGAGTCTAGCACCGCCACCGACGCCGCGTAGATGCCAATAGCAACCAGCGACAGCAACGCCCAGGTCAATGCCCGCGAGACCACCAGCCGGATATCGAGCAACTGATACCGAACGATCGCCACCGCGACCGAGATCGGAATCAACGGAATCGCCAGCAGCACAAGGATCGGCGTCCCGGCGATGAACGCCCACGGCATCACGAACAGCACCGCGACGACCGATGCCAGCAGCAACCACAACAGTTGCCTCCGGCCAACTTCGTCCGCACGCCGGTAACGGACCAGCAGACAGACAATCCCGACGAGAATCGCGACGACGTTTCGGAGCTCGGTTGCCGTCCACAACGGCTGCAACGAGTCGGCCGACGGAACCTGCAGGTAGCCGCGAGGCAGTCCGGGCGAAATGGCCTCGCCCCCACCAACCATCTCCAGCGTGAACAGCGGTGCCGTGACGATGATGCCGTAGAACGCCCACCGCCACCGCGGCGACAGCAGCCTCCCGGTCGGGAAGAGCAGCAGAGCCAGCGGAAGGAACAGCGCGATCGACCATGGCCACGCGAACATGGACAGGGTCACGAACACCCGTTGCACCGGCACGGGTGCACCCGCACGAGCCAGGTACGCCGCCAGCGCGGCCGCGAGCGGTGTGGTCGCGTGCCCGAGTCCGTCCGCGATGAACAGCCACCCGATAGCGTTCCGTGGCCGATGCCAGGCGATCACCGCCCCGCACAGCCCGAAGGTCAGCGCCATCAGGCCGTTCGTGACCATGAACGTGTCCAGCAGCTCCTGCCAGCCCCAGCCGATGGCCAGCGACAAGACGAGCGCGGCCGCCACCTCAGCAACGACCAGGCCGGCCAGCGCACCGACCAGCCCCCGCCGGCTGCCCACGCTCGAAGTCATACCGGCAGTGTGCTCCCGAGACCTTCCCGCTGTCTCGGGAACGCGCTCCCGAGCCACCCGGGGAACTGCCTGCCGCCTGGGGAACCCGTCCCCAGGCCCGCACCCCGTCCCAACAGCCACGGTTGAGCCAACCAACCACCCGAAGGGGGAACTGAGATGAAGTTCGGTCTGGTCCTGCTGGGGCTCCTGTCCGTGGCCGACCTGTTCACGCCGCTGCTCACGGACGGCGATCATCCACCGATGGCCATCGCCATCGGAGCGTCCGTCGTCGGCCTGCTGAGCCTGGTGCTGGTCGTCGTCACCTGGCGTGGCAAGCGCTGGGCGCTCGCACCGCTCATCACGCTGCGCCTGGCGTCCGCGCTGCTCGCCGTACCCGCGTTCTTCGCGTCGGACGTGCCCGCTGCCGCAGTAGCCGCTGCTGGTGTCGGCGTAGCGGCCACGGTCGTCGGCGTCATCGCAGTACTGCGTCCGAAGCGTCAGCTGGCCGGTGCGCGATGACCACCGTGACCACTACGAAGACGCCCGCTGACGTCCGCCCGGCCTGGCGGTGGACCGAGGCGCTGATCCTGCCGATCGGTCCTGCGGCGGTGGCACTGCTCCGCTACCTGCTGCCGTACAACACGACGGACGACGTACCAACGATCGTCCACAAGATCATCGGCAACCTGGACCGCAGCTCGCTGATCCTCTGGCTGGCCTACATCGCCATCCTCACGCTGGTCCCGGGCGCGTACGCCGTCGGCCGTCTCACCCGCCGCCGTACGCCGTGGCTGACCGGGGTGGCTCTCTTGCTGGTCATCCCCGGCTACCTGTCGCTGCCGTGGACCGCTTCGAGCGACGCGTTCACCTGGTCCGCCGGCACCGCCGGACTCGACCCGGCAGCCATCACACGAGCGGCCGACGTCACCCACGGCTCGATGAACGTCGCCGGAGCGGTCTTCGTGATCGGTCACGTCGTCGGCACGATCCTGCTCGGCATCGCGATGTGGCGCTCCCACATCGTCGCCCGCTGGGCCGCGCTCGCCGTCACGGTGTCGCAGCCGATCCACTTCATCGCCGCCGTCATCGTCAGCAGCCACACGCTCGACCTGATCGGGTGGGGCCTGCAGGCCGCCGGATTCGCCGCGGTGGGGTGGGCGATCCTCCGGATGCCCAATGACGAATGGCAATTGCCCTAAAAGGCTGGATGGGCTCGTCCGCCGCTACGCTCGTGCAACGAACAAGGGGGGAAAGATGACAACGGACGAGCCCGCTTTCAGCCAGCGCGGCAGCTTTCGCCGGGCCCGGATCGGCGAGCAGGACATCCGGCTGCAGTCCTTCATCCTCGACCAGATGGCGCAGCGGCCGGCCGTCCAGACGCTCAAGTCGTGGGCGATCACTCAACTCGCGCCGGCCGTGGGGGAGACCGCGGTCGACGTCGGCTCGGGGACCGGCGAGGACGTGGTCGCGTTCGCGAAGCTGGTGACGCCGACCGGCCAGGCGATCGGCGTCGAGCCGAACGAAGGCCTGCGCGAGGAGGCGGTACGCCGGGCCGCCGGTACGTCGGCGGAGTACGTCGACGGCCACGCCGAGCTGCTCCCGTTCGCGGACGAGACGGTCGACGTACTGCGCAGCGAACGCGTCCTGCAGCACGTCGAGGATCCCGCGGCCGTCGTCCAGGAGATGGCCCGGGTACTACGGCCTGGCGGCCGGATCGCGCTGATCGACACCGACTGGTCGACGGCGATCATTCATCCCGCCGACCCCGACGTCCTGCAGCGGATGATCGACTTCTTCCTCCGCGAGTCCGCGAACCCGTACTCCGGCCGGCAGCTCCGCGGCCTGCTCGTCGACGCCGGCCTGGAGATCACCGGCGAGACCGCCGCGACCTGGATCGAACCGCAGGAAGGCGCGCGGCGCGGGTTCGTCGGGATGATGCACGTGACCTCACAGCAGGCCGGCGTCATCTCCCAGGCCGAGGCCGACGCGTTCGCCAAGACGATTGGGGAGGCCGCCGATCGCGGCAGCTTCCACATGTCGCTCACCATGTACGCGGTCAGCGCGGTCAAACCGGACGCATGACGGCCCCCTTGTTGGCCACTGCACGATCAGGACGGCGGACAGCACCAGCGCCCCGCCGAACCATTGGGTCGCGGTGAGCTGCTCGCCGAACACGGCAGCCGCCGCGACCACGGTCACCACCGGCTCGAAGATCGACAGGATCGACGCGACCGAGGGACCGACCCTGGCCATCCCCGCGAAGAAGCACAGGATGGCGCCAACTGTGCTGATCAGTGCGACGGCGGCCAGCCAGAGCCACCCGACCGGCGCGAAGTCGAAGCTCGTCCCGCGCACCACGCCCACGACCACGAAAGTCCCGAACGCGCCGCAGCACACCAGCGCGCTCAGCTCGAGCGGCGGCAGGTCAGTGGAGTCTCCGACCAGGATGTAACCGGTGTAAACGATTGGTGCGCCCAACGCCAGCAGCACGCCCAGCAGGTCGAAGCGACCGGCGACCGCACCGCTGAGCACCAGACCGATCCCGACGAGCGCGACCGCGAGTGCCCACACCCGCCGCCGCGAGGCCCGCTCCCGGCGGAGCGCGATCGCGCCGACCATCACGAGGATCGGGTAGAGGTACAGGATCAGCGCGACTAGCGACGCGTCGAGCCGGGTCAGCGCGGAGAAGTACAGCCCGGACTGGGCGGCGTACCCGAAAACGCCCATGCCGAGGCCGGTCAGCACCGCACGCCGCGGCAGGCGACGGAGTGAACCGCGCGCCAGCGCGACAGTCAGCAGCAACCCGCCGGCCAGGCCGAAGCGGACCAGTAGCAGTGCGTCCATCGACACACCGGCGTCGTAAGCGAGCTTGCCGAACACGGCCATGACTCCGAAGCCCGCGGCGGAGAGTAAACAGAAGAGGCGTCCCACGAGTTCGATGGTCAGCCAGGAGAACCGTTCACGTCCATCACGGCTTCAAGGACGATACCGTGAAGCTAAACTGCACGAATGATGGATCTGCACCGCCTGCGTCTACTCCGTGAGGTCCACGGTCGCGGCACTGTGCACGGCGCGGCGCGAGCGCTCGGTTACTCGCCCAGCGCGATCTCGCAGCAGCTCGCCGTCCTAGAGCGCGAGGCCGGTACGCCGTTGCTCGAGCGGATCGGCCGCAACGTCCGGCTGACGCCCGCCGGCGAGGTCCTGGTCCGGCACGCCACCACCTTGCTCGACGGGGTCGAAGCGGCCGAGGCAGAGCTCGCCGCTGTTGCCGCCGGGCGCGTGGCAGGCGTCGTACGGGTCGCGTCGTTCCAGTCGGCGTTCCTGCGCGTCGTCGCACCGACCATCCGCGAGCTCGCCGTCACGCACCCTGATATCCGCGTCGAGGCGGCCGAGGCCGAGGTCGAACAGGCTGCACCGGCGCTGCGGCTGCAGCAGCTCGACGTCATGGTCGGCGACGAGTACGACGGTCAGCCGCGCGCCATCCACCCCGATCTCGACCGCGAACCGCTGCTCCGCGAACACATCCGCGTCGTGCTCCCGGCCGATCATCCTGCGGCCCAGGCCGACCGCGTACCGATCTCCAGCCTCCGCGACCTGCCCTGGGCGGCCTGCCAGCCGAGCACCGGCCACCGCGAGATGCACGTCCGCGTCTGCCGCGAGCTCGGCGGCTTCGAGCCTGACATCCGCTACAGCTCCGACGACTTCCTGATCCTCCTCGAGCTCGTCCGAACGACGGGCGCCGGTGCGCTGCTCCCGGACCTCGTCCTCGGCCAAGGTGCACCGGGAGTCGCCGTACGGTTGCCCGCCGAAGGCGACGTCGGGCGCGAGGTCTTCCTGCTGACCCGCCGGACCCGGACGCCCGCGGTCGCGGCAGTCGCTAACGGATTGCGGACGGCGAGTGGTGAAGCCATTGACGAAACCGGCCCGGCTTGCCATGGTCGGGACTGAACGGGCGAGGTCTGGGGGAGGGCCGGCCGCTCGTCGGGGGATCTGACGCTCACTGGGGTGAAGTCTTCGCGTCGCGCTCGACGGGGACAACCGGTCTGCGCGGTGTGCGCGGTACGCACGCCGGTTTGTTGCGACAGGCGACGGTTCGGGGAGCAGACATGGGCACGATCGAGGACTTACGGCAAAGCGTCCGGGGACAGGTCTTCACGGCAGGTGACGAGGGGTACGACGAGGCGCGCCGCGTCTACAACGCGATGCACGACAAGCACCCGCAGGTGGTCGTGCGGTGCGAGAACGCCGGCGACGTGATCGCCGCGGTGAACTACGCACGGACCCACGAGCTCGACCTCGCGGTGCGCGGCGGGTCGCACAGCGTGCCCGGGTTCGGCACGGTCGACGACGGGCTCGTCATCGACCTGGGTGCGATGCGGGGCGTCCGGGTCGATCCGGTGAACCGGACCGCGCGGGCGCTCGGCGGGGCGACGTGGGGCGACTTCAACGCGGCCACGCACGCCTTCGGACTGGCCACGACCGGCGGCATCATCTCCACCACCGGCGTCGGCGGACTGACGCTCGGCGGCGGGATCGGGTACCTGGCCCGTGGGCTGGGGCTGTCCTGCGACAACCTGATCTCGGCCGATGTGGTGACCGCGGACGGGCAGTTCCTGATCGCCAGCGAGAAGGACAACGAGGACCTGTTCTGGGCGCTCCGCGGTGGCGGCGGCAACTTCGGGGTCGTGACGGCGCTCGAGTTCCGGCTGGCGCCGGTGTCGACGGTGTACGGCGGGCCGATGTTCTTCGAGCTGTCGGACGCGGTCGCCGTACTGTCCGGGTTCCGGGAGCTGATCAAGGACGCGCCGGAGCAGCTCGGTGGGTTCCCGGCGTTCCAGATCGCGCCGCCGCTGCCGTTCATTCCGGAGAACCGGCACGGTGAGCCGTTCGCCGCGATCGTCGGCTGCTGGGCCGGGGACCTCGACGAGGGCGAGGCGCAGATCTCGAAGTTCCGCGAGTTCGCGCCGGTGGTCGCGGAGATGGTCGGGCCGATGCCGTACCCGGCGCTGAACGGTGCGTTCGACGCGCTGGTGCCGCCGGGCCTGCAGCACTACTGGAAGGCGAACTTCGTCACCGAGCTGACCGACGAGGCGATCCAGGCGCACGTCCGGCACGCGCCCGGACTGCCGGCGGTCAACTCGACCGTGCACATCTACCCGATCAACGGCGCCTGTCACCGGGTGACACCGGACGGTACGGCGTTCGCGTACCGGGACGCGAACTTCGCCACCGTGATCGCGGGGATGTGGCCGGACCCGGCGCAGAACGAGGCCGGGATCGAGTGGGTCCGCTCGTACTACGACGACGTCGCACCGCACTCCGAGGCCGGCGGCTACGTCAACTTCATGGCCGACGACGACCAGGGCCGGATCCGGGACAACTACCGGCAGAACTACGACCGGCTGGTCGAGGTCAAGCGGAAGTACGACCCGGGCAACCTGTTCCACCTGAACCAGAACATCGTGCCGTAGGCAACGAACCGGCCGGTCCGGCGGGGTTTCGCCGCACCGGCCGTGGTTCGTTCAGCTGGTTCGTCAGATGGTGAGGAGGCGCTGGAAGAAGGTGCGGTAGCGCTGGAGGGCGGTGCGGAGGTCCTCGGTGGACGGCTCGCCGTCGGACCACTGCTGCTCGAGACCCCGGTGCTGCCGGTCGAAGCCGTCGGCGAGGTGCTTGAGCAGGTCGTCGACGAGCTTGTCGGCCTCAGTCACTGCGTTCCGCGGGTCGTCCACGAAGCCTTGCTGGATGACATCCCAGCGCAGCCGGTAGTCGACGGACGCCCCGGACGCGACCAGCGGCTCGTCCACAGCCGGCCCGGAGCCAGCGACGTCCCGCTCGTCGGCCTGCAAATCATTGGGGTCACCAACGGCCGCGTCCGCCGGGGTGAGCCGCTCGGCCGCCGTCGGATCGGCCATCCGATCCGCCGTCGGATCTCCGGTCCGATCTGCCGTCGGATCTCCTGTTGGATCTGCGGTCCGATGTGTCGCGAGATCGTCGGCCGCCAGATCGTTCCTGCCTAGATCGTCGCTGGCCAGATCGTCCCTCGCCAGATCGTCTCGCGCCAAGTCATCTCGTGCCAGATCGTTTGTCGCCAGATCGTTTGTCGACCGGTCGTCTCTTGGCAGATCGTCTCTCGTTAGATCACCGCTGGCTTCAACGTTGCTTGCTTGGTGCTCCGCCGTGCCGGTGGTGCGGTCGGTGAGGTCGTCCGCCGGTTCGGTCATCAGGCGGTCGTCGTCGACGGCGGGGTCGTAGCGGCGGTCGTCGGGGGTGGTCATGCTTGCTCCTTGGCGTTTGTCGGCCGGCTGTCCGGCGTGCTGCGATCGACGCGGGCATGGTCGCTGTCGTCGAGCAGTGCCTCGACTAACTGCCGGTACGACGTGACGGCCTGGCGCAGGTCCTCCGTGCTGGCCTCGCCACGCGTCTGGGCAACGGCGACGCGGTGCGCGTCGCGGTAGTGCGTAGCGACCCCGGGGTGGTCGACGGAGATGTCGTTGACCCGCTGGTCGAACTCGTCGACCGGATAGCCGCACTCGCGCATCATCCGCAGTACCAACTGGTCCGCGTCCGCGACCGCACCGGCGGGCCGGTCCACGAAGCTCCGCTGGACATCGGCCCACTCGCTCCGGTACGTCTCGGCGGACTCGCGACTCAACGGCCTGAGGTCCAGGCCGGACACGCGCTTCTCACGCTCCCGCAGCTCACGCTCCGCGCTGCGCCGGTCACCGGACTCCTCGAGAGTCCGCTCGTACTCCGGTCCGAACCGGCTCTGCAGCGCTCCGGAACGTCTGCGCTGGTACACCACGAGCAGCGCCGCCGCGGCGAGTACCACCACGACGATGATCACGATGGTCAGGACGGTACCCATCAGACCTCCAGTCCGATTACATGTGTGGACCTGCGATCCGGTCGGCCCGGTCGCAAGGACCCTCGACAGGCGGTCCCCACGCCGCCTCACACCCCCGTCAGGCCCGACCGGTACCCACGTCATGCACACACAAGCGCGGCCGGCGCACCGTGACTGGTGCACCGGCCGAGCTTGTCGTCCGGTCAGGCCTTCGGAGCAAACTTGTGGATGACGACGCCGGACTTGCAGGTCGTCGTACCGAGCAGGTCGAAATGCGTCAGGCTGAGACTGTTGAAGACGTTCTCGCCCTCGATCACGATCGGGAAGTACCAGAAGTGGTACTCGTCGACCAGCTTGGCCTCGAGCAGGTCGTTCGAGAACGACCCGGTCCCGTACTTGATCAGGTCGCCGCCGTCCTCGGCCTTGAGCTTGCGGACCGCCTCCACAGCGTCGCCCTGGAGCGGCTGGGCGTTCCACTTCCAGTCGGTGACCGTGCGGGAGGCGACGTACTTCGGCATTGCGTTGAAGTGGTCGCTGAACGGATCGCCGGTGCGCTGGGGCCACACGTCGGCGAACGCCTCGTAGGTGGCGCGGCCGAGTACCTGCGCCTCGACGCCGTCCATCAGGGACTCGGCGTACGCCGCCTGGTCGGCGTCCCAGTACTGGCCGCCCCAGTTCTGCGGGCTGTCGACGACGCCGTTCAGGGTGATGTAGGTGGACTCGATCAGCTTTCGCATGGGTCTTTCCCTCTCATGGTTGGTACGGGCGCCGGTCGCGGGCGTCCCGGAGTGCCTCGGCCCACCAGACGAGCTGGTCGAGCATGAGCTTGGCTCCTGCCTCGTAGCCGGCGGACGGCCGCGGCCAGCCGCCGTCTGCGGTGAACTGCTCCCAATAGCAGGGCAGTGCGACGGTGTTGCGAATGGTGACTGCCTGCAGTTCGGTGAAGACCTGCCGGAGCTGTGCCTCGGCATGGCGTCCGCCTGTCTCCCGGCCGTAGCTGACGATCGCGACCGGCTTGGCGTGCCACTCGGCGTAGTACCAGTCCAGTGCGGTCTTCAGTGACGCCGGGAAGCTGCAGTTGATCTCCGGAGTGACGACGGCGAACGCGTCGGCCGCTGCCAGCCGCGGTGCGAGTACTGCGACCTCCAGTGGGGCCTCGTCGTCGGTGTCGGGCAGGATGACCGGCAGGTTGGTGGTCTTCAGGTCGAGCAGGTCGACGTCGAACTGCTTGGCCGCCTGCTGGACGAGCCAGCGCGCCACGGTCGGTCCGAAGCGGCCACGCCGGGTGCTGCCGATGATCACTGCCAGTCGCATGTGCCCCTCCTTTCGCTGACCCCTTCCGACGGCCCTGACTCTGCCGGGAGGCGTTTACGGTTTCTTTCCGGTGCGTTAGTCCGGCGGCGGAATAGGGTGCGGCCATGCGCTTCGGGGTGCTGGGGCCGGTGACGGCTTGGACTTCGGCTGGAGCACCGGTGGTGATCCAGGGCCTGAAGGTGCGCGCGCTGCTGGCCGATCTCCTCGTGCACGAGGGCCGTCCAGTGCCGGCTGACCGGCTCATCGACGACCTGTGGGGCACTGAGCTGCCCGGCAACCCGGCGGGCACCCTGTCCGCCAAGGTGTCGCAGCTACGCCGTGCTTTCGAGGACGCCGAGCCGGGTAGCCGCTCGCTGGTGCAGTCGGGTCCGGCCGGCTACTCGATTGTGGTCTCTGCCTCTTCTCTTGATGCGTTGCGCTTCGGTGAGCTGCTGGCTTCGGGCGCTGTCGGCGAGGCGCTGGCGCTGTGGCGTGGTCCGGCGTACGCCGACTTTGCCGACCACGCGTTCGTGGAGACCGCCGTGGCGCGGCTGACCGACCTGAGGCTCAGTGCGTGCGAGCAGGCCGACTTGCCGGTGACCGAGCTGTCTGAGCTGGTTCGGGAGCACCCGCTGCGTGAAGGGTTGCGTGCTGCCCACATGCGCGCGCTGTACCGGGCTGGTCGTCAGGGTGAGGCACTGGAGAGCTTTGCTGAGCTGCGGCGTGTGTTGCTGGACGAGTTGGGGCTCGATCCAAGCCCTGACCTGGTTGCTCTGCAGCAGTCGATCCTGGCGCAGGAGCTGCCGCATGCGCGCAGCAACCTTCCTGCTGCGTTGACCGACCTGATTGGTCGCTCCGAGGCGCTTGCGGACGTTGGCGCTTCACTGGGCTCGTCGCGGCTGGTCACGTTGGTCGGCCCCGGAGGTGTTGGCAAGACACGCCTGGCGCTGGGTGCGGCGTCTGCTGTCGCAGACCGCTTTGCCGATGGCGTGGTGCTGGTCGAGCTGGCTGCGGTGACACCTGACATCTTGTCGGTTGGCGGTGCGCTCACTGACGCTGTGCAGACGGCGCTGGACCTCCGCGACACCGGCTCGGCGCCGGTCCTCGACCGCCTCGCAGCGGTGATGGGCGCCCGGCTGCTCGTGCTCGACAACTGTGAGCAGGTGGTCGAGGAGGTCGCCGTACTGACCGATCGGCTGTTGGCCGCTGCGCCCGGCCTGCGCGTGCTGGCGACCAGTCGAGAGCCGCTTGGGCTGGCTGGTGAGGTGGTGTGGAACGTGCCGCCGCTCGACGTACCCACGCCATCTGCTTCGCAGGATGAGGTTGGCGCGTGCAGTGCCGTCCAGCTGTTCGTGACGCGGGCGGCTGCGGCCTCGCGAGGGTTTGCGTTGACCGCGGAGACCGTGGTTGATGTGTCGGTGCTGTGCCGGCGGCTGGACGGGATTCCGCTCGCGCTGGAGCTCGCTGCGACCCGGGTACGGGCGTTGGGCGTGCATGGGCTCGTCGCCCGGCTGGATGACCGCTTCCGGTTGCTGGCGACGGGTCACCGCGGTGCTCCGCCACGGCAGCAGACCCTGCACGCGATGATCGATTGGAGCTGGGAGCTGCTCGCTCCAGACGAGCAGTCCGTCCTGCAGCGCCTCGCAGTACACGCAGATGGCTGTACTGCGGAGGCTGCTGCGGCTGTGTGCTCGCGGGCCGACCTAGTGGACGTGCTGGTGCGCCTCGTGGATCGCTCACTCGTCGTACCGGTGGAGGGCGGGCGATTCCGCCTGCTGGAGTCGGTGGCGGCGTACTGCGTGGAGAAGCTGCGCGCGGCTGGAGAGCTGGAGGACGCGCGGCAGCGGCATCTGGAGTACTACGTCTCGTTGGCGGAATCGGCCGAGCTGTTCGGTGCTGAGCAGACGAGGTGGTTGCGTCTGCTGGACGAGGACTCTCCCAATCTGCGCAGCGCTCTGGACCGTTCCGTCGCCACTGGTCAGTTCGCGTTGGCTGAGCGGCTGGTCGACGCGCTGGGCTGGTACTGGTTCCTGCGTGGTCGCTATGTCGAGGCCCTGCGGTCGCTGGAGCCGTTGGAGGGCGTCGGCGCGTGGCGTGCCGGCTTCATGTACCTCCTGGGGGACCCTGCGGCTGCCGCGGAGCGGGACCGGTCGATCGAGGCGGCCGAGGCATTCGGGTTGTGGTGGATGGCGTACACCGGCAGCGACGCAGGCGATCTGTCGACCTGCTTGGCGATGCTGGAGCGGGCGCTGAAGCGCTTCGAGGCCGACGACAACCAGTGGGGAGTGGCTGCGGTGCTGGCGGCCCGGGCCAAGCACTCCCACGTGCGAGCTGACCTGCCGGCGCTGTACGACGACGCCTGTCAGAGCATCACGATCTTCCGGGCGCTGGGGGACCGGTGGGGCGTGCTGCAGGCGACTGGCTCGTTCGGAGGGCATGCGGAGCTGGCCGGCGACTTCGACGAGGCAGAGCGGCTGCAACTGGAGGGTCTGCAGGCCGCCGAGGAGATCGGTCTGTGGCCTGAGGTGGCCACTGCCTTCAGCGTGCTCGGCTGGACATCGATCCGACGGCACCGGTACGACGAGGCGCGGATGCGCGCCGAGCGGGCGTACCGGCTGGCTACCGAGCAAGGGCAATGGGCCACGCAGGCGCTGGCGGAGATAGTGCTCGCCTTCGCGGCCCGCCGTACCGGGGCGTTCGACGAGGCGGCGGAGCGGCTGCAAACGCTGATCGACGGTGCCCGGCGGCAGGGTGAGCCGGTGCTGTACCTGCCCATGGTGCTGGCGGAGCTCGGGTTCGTGCGCGAGTTGCAGGGGGACCTGGCTGCGGCTCTGGCCTTGCACTCGGAGTCCTTCCAGGTCGCTGCGGAGTTCGGGTCGCAGCGGGGGATGTGCTGGGCACTGGAGGGGATCGCGGCCTGCCATCCGGACAAGACGCTGGCGGCGACCCTGCTGGGTGCGGCCGCGACGGCGCGGGCGTCTGAGCCGTATCTGACGGCGGCCACCGAGGCTGAGGACCTCTCCCGGGCGGTGGCCGCGGCACAGTTCCCGGGCTACGACGTTGCCTTTGCAGCGGGTGGCCGGCTGGGGCCGGAGGAGGCCTTCGCATTGGTTCGGCAGTAGATGTTCTGTGGTTGAGATTATTTGCCTGACGAAGTAGTTTTGGGCGCGAGCGAACCCCGACAGGTGAAGGTGAACCATGGACTACGGCCACGAGCTGGTGTTCGGCACGTTCCTGACCCCAGCGGTCGACAACCCGGCCCGCGTGATCGCGCTGGCCCAGCTGACCGAGCAGGTCGGTCTGGATCTGGTCAGCTTCCAGGACCATCCGTACCAGCCGCGGCTGATGGACGCATGGACCCTACTGTCGGTGGTCGCCGCCCAGACCTCGCGGGTGAAGGTGACCACGAACGTGGCGAACCTTCCGCTCCGCCACCCGGTCGTGCTCGCTCGCAGCGTCGCCACACTCGACCTGATCACCGGCGGACGCGTCGAGCTCGGCCTGGGTGCCGGTGGCTTCCTGGACGCAGTCGCAGCGAACGGTGGGCCGCGACTCACCGCCGGTTCCAGCATCGCGGCGCTGGAGGAGGCGATCGCGCTGATGCGCGAGGTGTGGAGCTCCGCAGCTGGAGGCATTCGGCTCGCCGGCAAGCACTACCAGGTCGCCGGCGCGAAGCGTGGGCCGGTGCCGGCGCATGACGTGTCGATCTGGCTCGGCGCCTACAAGCCGCGCATGCTCGGCGTGACCGGTCGGCTGGCGGACGGGTGGCTGCCGAGCAGCGGGTACGCCGGGCCGGACCAGCTGCCGGCGATGAACAAGACCATCGACGAGGCTGCCATGTCGGTTGGGCGGGATCCGGCCGAAGTACGACGGCTCTACAACGTGTCCGGTCGGTTCGCCGGGAACGATGGATTCCTGCAGGGGCCGGAAGAGGTGTGGATCGACCAGCTCAGCGAGCTGACGTTGGGGGAGGGGATGAGTGGGTACATCCTCGCCTCGGACGATCCGGACGACATCCGGCGGTTCGCTACGGTTGCTGCCGGTGTGCGCGAGGCCGTCGAGGCAGCGCGGTCGGGTGCTGTCGTGGCTGCTGCGCCGCCCGTTCCGGCCGGTGGCTTCGACGTGGTGCCGACACCACCTCCGGCTGTACGGCGGAGCGCAGTACAGGTCCTGGACGTGTCGGAGCGGCCTACCGGCCCCGCGCTGGACCCGGCTCGGACGTACACGCCGTACCAGCTGCAGTCGGGTCAGCACCTGATCGACGTACACGACCATCTGCGGGCAGAGCTCGAGCAGGTACAGGACCTGGTGGAGCAGGTCGCCGCTGGAACATTGGGTGTGGGAGCTGCGCGCTCTGCGATCAACACCATGACCATGCGGCAGAACAACTGGACACTGGGGACGTACTGCGAGTCGTACTGCCGGCTGGTGACTACGCATCACTCGCTGGAGGACGCGTCGATGTTCCCGCACCTGCGGCGGGCTGACCCAGCGCTGGTACCTGTGGTGGACCGGCTGCAGGAGGAGCACCACGTCATCCACGAAGTGCTGGAGGGCGTGGACAAGGCACTAGTGGCACTGGTTGATGGGTCAGGGAGCATCGACGGGCTGCGTGCTGCAGTGGACCTGCTGAACGACACGCTGCTGTCGCATCTGTCCTACGAGGAGCGGGAGCTGGTCGAGCCGCTGGCTCGGTTCGGGATGCTCTAGCTCCGGCGGCGCTGCCGGAGTGCGTGAGGCGCTACTTCGCCTCGCCCAGCAGGGAGGCGAGGATGTCGAGCAGGCGGAGGATGGGGACCTCGCCGAGCAAGCGGGCCGCGGAGGTCGAGGGCTCGGCGGTCAGACGGACCTGAAGCAGCTTGAAGTCGCGGACGTTCGCCGGGTTGACCAGGTCCTCGCGGACGGCGCTCAGGAAGTCGGCGCCGGCCGACGCGTTCCCGTAGGTCATCCGGATGAAGCTGTCGGTCACCGGGTAGAGGTACGGCCGCTTCAGGTGCAGCAGCTTGGACTTCTTGGCGTGCCCGAAGCCGCGGTGACCGGTGAACAGGTCGTCCAGCGCCATCGCCGCCTTGAACAGGTCGCTGCCCGGCGCGGCATCCTCCAGCCGCGCGTCGACCGGGATCGCGGCGAGCTCCTTCTCCGCCTCGACCTCGAGCAGCCACGGGATGTCCGCCGCGCGCAGGTCCGCGCCGATGACCATCGTCCGCCCCAGGTCCTCCAGCGTCACCCGGTTCGGGTCGGAGCCGCCGACGGTGGTCATCCCCGGCAGCCCGTCGTAGTACTGCAGGACGGCGCCGTTCGTCTCGGCGTACAGCCGCAGCTGCGCGATCGCCTCGTCGACGACGATCTTCCGGGTACCGATGTTCATAGCCACACCCTCACACACTCGCGGTGGCAGACCCGCCGGCGGCGGACCATCATCCGTCTGTTTCCGCAGATCGTAGCGACTTCACGCCGACCCACACGCACACGTCATTTCCCGTTGTCCACAACCTGTAACCATTCGGTTCGTCAACCCCCGGAACCCCATAGACTGTCAGTAATCCATTGGCGACACAACGGAGGAATTGGTCTGGTGTAGTGGCAGGTCAGTCGGAGCCGGCGGCGACCATTTTCTGAATGGCTTGGCGGGTGACGCCGAGTTCCCGGGCGAGGTCGGACTGGGAGAAGCCTTCCGCCAGCAGGGTGTCGATGAGGTGGCGGCGTTGGCGGGAGAGGTCCCGAGCCAGGCGGGCGTGGTTGATGGCTTCGGCGCGGACTTCCTTGAGGTTGGCGAGGAGCTCCTGGTGGGCCGGGGTGTCGAAGCGTTTGACCATGCAGGCATCATGACAACCCCAGGTTGTCAGTGTCAACCCCTGGTTGTCAAAGCAGTCGTCAAATGGTTGTCGGAGGCAACAAATTAATCGGTTGCCGGTGCGCAGGCAGGTGTTCATCATGTGGGACATGACGACGACCCGTGGAGTGCTGCTGTTGATGCCGGTTGCCGACCTGGCGGCGGGCAAGCAGCAGCAGACCGGTCGTCGGTGGGGGTCGATCAGCGGTCGATCGTGACCGCGGCGCTGGTCGCCGGGTTGCTGGCCGGGCTTGGCGTTGCCATGCCGGTCGGGCCCGTGGGGACCTACCTGGTCGGACTGACCGCGCGGAGCTCGCTGCGGATCGGTGCGTGCGCGGCGTTGGGGATCGCGTCCGCTGACGGGATCTACGCCGTCGTCGCCGCGGTGGCCGGTACGGCGTTGGCGCCGTTGCTCGTCCCGATCGTCGACCCGCTGCGCTGGGCGTCCGTCGCCGTACTGCTCGCGCTCGCGGTGATGGGAGCGGTCAAGGCAGTACGGCGGTACCGCGCGCATCGCCTGGTCGCGATCGAGCAGGAGACGCCGATGCGGGCGCTCACGGCGTACCTCGGGATGCTCGGGATGACGCTGCTCAACCCGTGGACGGTGATCTACTTCGCCGCCCTGGTGCTCGGCGGATCGGGCGCCTCGGGGACTCTGGAGCGGATCGTGTTCGTGGCCGGCGCGTTCGTCGCGTCGGCCGGTTGGCAACTGTTGCTGGCGGGCGGCGGAGCACTGCTCGGTCGGGTGCTCACTGGGCACGTCGGCCGATTGGTGACGACGCTGGCCTCAAGCGCGCTGATCACCGTGCTCGCGATTCGGCTGCTCGCTTGAGGTCGCCGACGGGCCTGGGGCGCGGGAGAACGACTAGAGACGTCGCTCGACCGCGCCGCCGGGGTTGAGGAACAGCAGGATCGGTGGCGCGGTGTTGGGCAGGATCGCTGCGTACGCCTCGAGTTGTGGGGCGTAGTACGCGACCCGGCTGTCGAGGGCTGCGGCTGGGATCGCGTCGGTCTTGTAGTCGACGATCGTCAGGCGGCCGTCGTCTTCGCGGTAGATCAGGTCGACGAAGCCTTCGAGGACCGTGCCGTCCGGCTGGACGGTGCCGACGTACGACTCGCGCCAGTGCTCCCGCGCAGCCGCCCGTTGTACGACGTCCGACGCCAGCGCCGAGCGGACAAGTGCGGTGACGACGTCGGCGTATTCGAGCACACCCTCCGCGAGGCACTGCGTCGCGACCGCGGGTTCGAGCCCGGCGCCGGTGGAGAGGTCGACGACCTGTAGGACGGCGTGGACCGCGCGGCCGATCGCGGTTCCGTACCGGCCCTTGGACCATGGCGGGAGCTCTAGGTCGCGGGCGGCCTTCGCTGTACCCGGGTCGATGTCGGCCAGCGCGACCTCTGGACCGGTGCCTTCGAGGCCGGACGCGCTTTGGGCGGACCGGGCGCGACTTGCGGCTCGGGCCGCGGCGGAGCGGGTCTCCCACTCGGTCCGGGACATCGGTGGGGTGACGTCAGCGGTCGTTGCCGGTTCGCGGTCCGGGACCGGTTGGCCTGTGAAGACGGTCGCGTGCGGTGCATCGACTCCGCCGGCTGAGGCCAGGAGCTCGGCGTTGCTGGAGTGGCGGCGGTTGCCGGAGCGGTGCAGCGAGACGATGAGATGGTCGCGGGCGCGGGTCGCCGCGACGTACAGCAGGCGGCGGCGCTCGTAGTCGTCCATCTGCTCGTCGACCGGCTGGACCAGGTCGAAGTCTTCGGTCTGAACGGACGCCTTGAGCTTCACGGCGTACCCGCCGTCGGGCGGCCACAGGACCTGTACGCCGCGCTGGCGGTTCGGGGACGCGGTCATGCCGGACAGGATCACGATCGGGAACTCGAGGCCCTTCGCCGCGTGGATCGTCATCACCCGGACGGCGTCGGCATCGGTCTCGGGGAGGACGGCCTCAGCGACGCGGGACGTTTCCTCGCCTTGGTGGGCGGCCCAGGCGAGATACGAGCGCAGGCCACCGTGCTCGACCTCGGACCACGCGCGGGCCTGGTCGACAACGAAGCGGATGCGGCGCCAGGCGTCGCGGGCGCGCGGGCCGATCGCGGCGACCTCGAGCATGCGGCGGTCGGCCACGATCTTCGCGAGCACCTCACTGGGGGTGAGCCAGCGGGCGGCGTAGTACGTGCGGCGCAGCCACTCCACCGCCTCGCCAACGGGGTGCGTCAGCAGCTGGTCGGGCACCGGCGCAGTGAGGGTGAACGAGCCGCCGCCGCGCTTCCAGGTGTAGAGGTCGTCGTCGCCGCAGCCGAACAGCGGGGACCGAAGGGTGGTGACGAGCGCGAGCTGGTCGCTCGGGTCGCCGAGCGCGCGGGCACAGGCGAGCAGGTCGCGAACCTCGGCCGTTTGGTAGACGAGCGAGCTGGCCTCGGCGCGGTACGGGATGTCCGCGCGGTCGAGCGCGTCCTCGAGGAACGGGAGCGAGGTGCGGGCCGGGACGAGTACGGCGATGTCGCCTGCTTCCGCGGGGCGCCAGCCTTCCGAGCGTTCGTCGTACACCAGCCATCCCTCGCGGAGCGCCTGCTCAATGACCGACGCGACGTCGGCCGCCTCGCGCTCGCGCAACACGGACGCCTGCGCGCGCGGCAGGTCGTCATGCACCTCCGCCCCGAGGATCGTGACCGCCGGCCCAGCCGCTGGGTCCTCTGGCACGTCGTCAGCCGGCTCATCAACAGGTACGTCGGCCGTCGCCGAGTCACCGCGTCGCCTGAACGGGAGCACGGTCGCCAGGTCACCAACCCCGGAGCTCTCGGGATCGGAGGTGGCTGGAGAGTCGTCGAAGAGTGACGGCTCGGCGGCCGGATCGTCGAAGAGGGTCAGTTCGTCGGGGTCGTCGAAGATCGAGAGCTGGTCGCCACGGACGTCTTCGGGTTGGGTGGTGACCTGCTTGGCCCGAGGTGCCGTTGACGTCGCGGCGGTCCGGTGCGGGGCCAGCGACTGGTACGACGGTTGGGCCTGTTCCTGCGGCTGGATGAGGGTGTCGAAGACGGTGTTGATCCAGCGGAGGATCGGCGGGACCGTGCGGAAGTTGGTGGTGAGCGCGACCGTCTCACCCAGGAGATCCTGCGCGGTCAGGTACGTCGCGATATTCGCCCGGCGGAACCGGTAGATCGACTGTTTCGGGTCGCCGACGACGAACAGCCGCCCCTCAGGCACCTCGACGTCACGCCAATCCGCAGCATCCCCGTCGGCGCCGGCCGCGATCCGGACGGCGAGCTCGATCTGGATCGGGTCCGTGTCCTGGAACTCGTCCAGCAGCAACCGCTCGTACCGCTCCTGCAACGCCGCCCGCACCACCGCGTCCCGCCGCAGCAGGTCCCGCGCCAGGACCAGGAGGTCGTGGAACTCCAGCCGCCCCTCGCCACGCCGGACCTCGGCCGACTCCAGCACCCGCTCCGCGATCCAGTGCGAAAGATGCCGCAGGCAAGCATCCAGCAGCAGCTCGACCAGCGAACCGGCCACCTCGACGACCTCACCGCAGTCCGAGCGCGCCCGGTTGACGTCCGGCCAGTTCTCCTTCCGGCCGATCCGGCCGACCTTCAGCCCACGCAACGTCTGCAGAATCGCCAGCTGCGACTCCTGATCGGACGCCGCGCCGAGCATCAGCCCGAGCTCGCGGATCTGAACGATCTTCGGCAGCAACCGGTCCTCGCCGTCGAGGCACGATTCCGCCAACCCACCGATCTTCGCCGCGGCCGCGATCAGCCCGGTCAAGTCCGGCATCGACACCAGCTCAGGCGGATCCACCAGCACCCGCTCACCGATCAGGTCCCAGTCGTTGCCGAACAGCCGGGCCAGCGACCGCAGATGCTTCAGCTCGACACCCACCGCCATCGCCAGCAGCAACGGCTCGGCGATCGAATCGTCGTCCAGCAACTGTTGCTGCAGCTCCGCCCAACGCTCCTCGAACGCTACCGAGGACCCGACCTCGTCGAGGACGTCGATCAGCGGCGGCAGCCCGGCCTCGATCGGATGCGCGAGCAGAATCTGCTGCGCGAACGAGTGCAACGTCCCGATCGACGCCGAGTCCAGATCGTCCAGCGCAGCGTCGGCCAGCGCACCCGACGGACCGCGACGCGCCTTCTCGAACTCGACCCGCAACCGGTCGCGAAGCTCGGCCCCGGCCTTCTCGGTGAAGGTGACCGCCGCGATCCTCCGCAGCGGTACTTCGTCGCGCAGGACCAGCGTCACCACCCGATCGACCAGCGCGTGCGTCTTCCCCGACCCCGCGCCGGCCTCGACGAACAACGTCGCGTCCGTGTCGGTCCGGATCCGCTCCCGAGCGTCGCCGTCGAGCAACTGCTCACTCATCGCCGACCACCCCCGAAGCGCCCGGCCCAGTCGCAGCCGGAGCGACCGGCTCCAGCGCCGTCGGATCGATCAGCCGCACCAACCGCTCGAGCGTCGGATCGTGCCGCTTCCGGTCCCACCGCGCCCGCACCTCGCTGTGTCCCAACCCGTCCGGGTTGCAGTAAGGACACTGCACCCACAAGAAGTCCGGCACCTCGGGCGCCTTCGGCGGGAAGTACCCGGCCGCGATCGACGACACGATCACGTCCAGCGTGTCGACGTACCGCGCCTCGACCTCCGGCGTCAGCGGCACCGGGATCCGCTTCCCGCCGCGCCGGACGAACCAGTACGACGCCTCAACGGGAGTCGACGGCTCGCCCAACCGGGCCCGCGCCGCGTAGGCGTACACCGGCAGCTGCAGCTTCGTCCCGCCCGCGACCGGATCCGACTCGATCCCCTCGTACCGCGAGAAGCCGCCCGTCTTCACGTCGGTCACGTAGATCGTCCCGTCCGACCCGAGATCGACCTTGTCGGCCGATCCGCGCAGCAGCACCCGCCCCGACGGCACCGGAATCTCCACCGGCGGCTCGCCGTCGGACCCGAACCGCAGCTCGCTCGCCACCACCGACGCCGACCGCTCGGCCCGCCAGCGATCGTCGTCCGTCAACAACACCATGAGATCGCTCAGGATCCGCAGCCGCTCCCGCTGCCACAACCGCGGATGTCCGGTCAGCCCCTCAGCCTCGAACTGCTCGGCGAGCTCCGCCCCGATCGCCAGCAACAATGACCGCTGCTCGTCCGGCCACGGCTCGCCGTAGCCGGGCAGCGAGCCGGCCAACCGGCTGACGAACGCGTCCAGACCGTTGTGGATCAGGTTCCCCACCTGGATCGGCGAGATCACCAGCAGGTCCTCGGGTGACTCGATCGGCTCCACCTGCAGCAGGCGTTCGACGAAGTACGCGTGCGGACACGTCGCATACGCTTCCAGCGCCGTTGGCGACGCGATCCGGTCCTCTACGGCGTACTCGGGCAGGCCGGGCACGCCGGACAAGTCTCCGTCGAAGCGTGTAAAGGCCTGCGAGGCTCGTCCACGGAGCAGCTCCCGCGCTCGCACCAGCACGCCGTCGTGGACCCAGAGCCGCGCCGCCGCGGCCCGTGTCTGCCACTCCTGCTCAGTCGCCGGCATGGTTGCCGTGGTCAACGATCCGGCGTACGACGCCGAGGTCCGCAGTACCTTGTCGTGCCGGTCCCACTGCGTTGCCGGCAGCGCGTGGTCGCCGGTCAGCTCGCGCAGCGACCCGAGCAGCCACCGCGTCGGCAGCCGACGCGACGAACGCCGCAGGTCACCTCTGGGGAACGACGCCACCACCCGTGCGCCCGACGAGAACGCCACCAACAGGTGCCGCTGCTTCTCATCCAGCCGGTCCCGGAACGACGCCAGCTCCGGAGCCGCCGCCTCACGCACCCGATGCGGCAGCAGTGCGTCCTCGTGCACGCGCCCCGGGTACAGGTCCTCCGAGAGCCCCACGACGTACACCAGGTCCGCCGACAACCCGATGCTCGCCGACAACGGCGCCACCAGTACTCCGGTGCCGAACGTCCCGACCCGCGGCAATGACTGCTGCAGCTCGAGATCCAGCACGTCCCGCAGTACGGCGAGACTGGCCGGCGTACCGAGCTCGTCCAACGTGGACAGGCCCTTCAGCGACCCCTCGACCGCGGCAGCGGCGTACTGCTCCTCGGCCGGCAGCTGCGAGTAGTCCCCAAGGAGCTCCTGGAACAGCTGCAGGACACCGGACGCCAGCGAGGACCATGTCTCGAGCTCAGCAAGGGCAGTCAGCCGACGTCGCAGCTCGGAAGCAAACGCATGCAACCGCTCGGCCGTAGTCGCGTTGTACTGCGCGCGCCGCACCGCAGCAGGCCGTGGGTCGTCAGCAGCCTCTTCCTGATCGGCAGTGCGCCGCTCCGACTCGGCGTAGCGAGCCAGCCTGGTGTCCCAGTCGCCACCACGCACCACACCGGCTGCGCGCGACATCCGCTCCCACTGCGGCACCGGGATCCGCTCGCCGGTGAAGTCTCGCGTCGGTGCGTTCGCCAGCGCACGGAAGACGTCTGCCCGGGGCAGGTCCTGGTCGACCAGAGCCAGCACCTCGAGCAACGTCCGCGCCAGCGCGCGCTCGTGCACCGGTCGCGTGCCTGGTCCGTTGACTTCGATGTTGGCGGCGCCCAGGTGCTCATGGAGGAGACGCGCGTACGGCGAGGCCGCGGAGTACAGCACCGCGATCCGGTGGGCGGGCGTGTGCTGCAGCGCCGCGACCACGTCGCGCACCACGCAACGGACCTCGTCGTCGGCGTCGGACGCGTTCAGGATCTCGGTCGCGACCGGGTAGTTCTTCGAGATCGACGACGGCAGGTCGATCCCGATCCGCTCGAGCGACCGCCGGACCGCGCGGTCGGCCCGGCGAACGTCGGTCAGACCAACGATCACGGTCAGATCGGCAGCAGCGTCGCCGAGCGCTGCCACGAACGCTGCCTCGGACTGCGTGAGCTCCTGGGGCAGGTAGAGGACCAGCGCGCCGAGCTCGGCGACCACCTCCGGTGCAGCGGCGATGCGATTGGCCGCTGCGCGGAGCAGGTCGGTCTCGTCGTACCAGTCCGCTGCCAGCTCGCCAGTCACGTGCCGGTGCAGGCGAACGAGGTCCGGACCGAGCGCCGACGCCTCAGCGACGCTGTGCAAAGCCGGGTCGCTCAGGTCGCGCAGCTCGCGGTGAGCCGATGCAAGCGCTTGGATGGTCGAGGGGTGCTCCGCCACCTCCTCGAAGATGCCCGGCGCCTTCGACAGCGCCGTACGCCACGTCGCCGCCACGATCGGCCGCGTGGCGGGGCGGCGCGGCGCGAGAGAGCCGGCCGCGAGTTGCTCGGCCAGGCGCTCGAGCGTCGCCAGGTAGAGGCCGGCGATCCCGTCTCGCGCAAGGTGCCGGCGGGCGATCACGCCGGCCAGGTTGTTCGGCAGCAGCAGGGTCACCGGCTTCATCGGATCGTCCGCCTTCAGCCGCGCCACCACGGCCTGCAGGCGCTCCAGAGCGGCAGCGCCGTACGCCGTGCTCTCGATCCGCGTGCTGCTCACGACGAACTCCCAACCTCTCGCCGATCTGTCACTGTCATCGCAGACGGTAAACCCTCCCACGGACAAGAAAGTGTCCGGGCGCGAAACGCCAAGGTTTCTGCGGGCCTGGTGGCGGGATCTGACAATGAAGGAATGACCAGGGAGACGGCGGTGGCGCGGGTTCTGCTCGTGCTGGTGTTCGCGCCGGCCGGTGGGTTGTTCGGCGAGGCGGTGGCCGAGGCCGCGCAGGGTCGCGAGTGGTGGCCGTGGCTGGTCGCGGCGCCGGTCTGGCTGGTCGTGTCGGGGGCGATCTCGATGGCGGTGTCGAGCCGTTTCGACGAGCACAGATAATGCTCCGATGGTCGCCGCGGTGCATCACATCGAGATCTGGGTCCCGGACCTGTCCCGGGCCGAGCAGAGCTGGGGCTGGGTCCTCAACCGGCTGGGTTGGAAGGACGGTGACGGCTGGCCCGGTGGGATGACCTGGACCGCTCCGGACGGGAGCTACGTCGTGGTCGAGCAGAGCCCGGCGATGTCCGCCGGCGAGCACGACCGGATGCGGCCCGGGATGAACCACCTGGCGCTGAACGCGGCCGGCCGCGCGAAGGTCGACGCGATCGTCGCGGAGGCTGCCGCACACGGCTGGACGCTGATGTTCGCGGACCGGCACCCCTACGCCGGCGGTCCGCAGCATTACGCCGCCTTCCTGCACAACACCGACGGCTACGAGCTGGAAATCGTCGCACCCGATTGACAGGTGAGACCAGTGATGCCTGGAGTGACAGTTGGGACTACCGATGTGACATGGTTACCCCAGGCAAGGAGAGGTCGTGGCTGCTGGTCCAGCAGACACCCCCTAGGGTCGCGGGGCAGAGGTTGGAAGGACGGTGCTCGTGACGGAGACGCCTGACGGGGGTAGTGCACCCGGACCGGCCTCACCGGAGCTCCTGGAAGCGCGGATCCGCGGTCTGCAGTACGCGCTGGGGCAGTTGCTCGACACCGCGCGTCGCCTGACGCAGGGCGAGCACCAGCGCGCAGTACAGCTGCATCGTCAGCTGCAGGAGCAGACGGCCACCGCGCGGCGTGAGTCGCGCGCTCTGGTCGATGCGAAGACCGCAGAGGCCCTGTCGACGGCTGAGCCGAAGGCACGGCTGCTGGCGGACCGGTTGGCGCCTGGTCTCGCGTCCATCCCGCCCAACGACGCTCGCTGGCGGTCCAGACAGCTCATCGGCGCCGGCGTGCCGTCGTACGTGCGCATCGGCGAGCTGGACGCCGGTACGCCGGTTGTCGCGCCGCTGCTGCAGACCAACGGCTGGAAGGTGACCGCTGACCGCAACGAGTCGGCCAGACGGTTGCTGCAGAGCATTGCACTGCGGCTGGTCGCTGCTGCTGAACCGTTCCGGCTACGCATCGACGCGTTCGACCCGCGGCTGACGGGGATGATGGGGCTGCTCGGCCACCTCACCACGAAGTACCCGCAATTGGTGCCCAGAGCAACGCACACCGCGGAGCAGCTGCACACCGTGCTGTCCGGGCTGGTCGACGTGTCGTCGCTGCGGGCCAGTCGGCAGGCGCAGCTCGGGCACGAGCGGTTCGAGGACCTCATCCGGGAGACAGGTCAGGTCACTGACCCCTACCGGTTGGTCATCCTCTTCGACTACCCCTCCGGCATCGACACGCTGGCTCAGCGCGACCTGCTCCGGCTGGCGGCGACTGCAGGGCAGCGCGGGATCTGCTTCCTCGTCCACCACGACGTAGCGACGTCGCCGGAGCTGGACGTCAACGCGAAGCAGTTGCTCGACCTCCTCAATCCGGTTGCCATCGTCAACAACAAGGTGGAGCTGACGCAGCTGCCGGGCATCGCCGCGAAGCTGGACCCGCCCTTCGACGCCAACATCGCCGCAGGTATCTGTGACGTGATCGCTGAGCAGGCGGACATCGCTGTACTGCCGACGATCGACTTCGAACGCACCCTGCCGGACCGATCGACCTGGTGGACCCCGGTCAAGGACGAGATCGGCACGGTGATCGGGTACGACGACCGCACGCCGGCGCTGGTCCGGCTGCGCAGCGGCAACCCGGCGCTGCCGCACGTACTGGTCGGGGGAGCGGTCGGTCAGGGCAAGTCGAACCTGCTGCTGGTGATGATCCACGGTCTGGCCGCGCGGTACTCGCCGGCAGACCTGGAGATGTACCTGCTCGACTTCAAGCACGGCGTGGAGTTCTCTGCCCTCGGTCCGGGACCGGAGCGGCCGCACTGGCTGCCACAGATCCGGGTGCTGGGAGTGCACAGCGACCGCGCGTTCGGTCTGGCCGTACTGCGGCACCTGTCCGACGAGCTGGCGCGCCGGAGCGAGATCTTCAAGTCGCACGGCAACGTTGCTGACATCGCTGAGCTCGCACCGGGTCCGGACCGGCCACCGCGCATCCTCGTCGTGCTTGACGAGTTCCAGGTGCTGCTGGAGGACGACGACGAGCTCGCGGACGAGGCGGCGAAGCTGCTGGAGCGTTTGGTGCGACTAGGACGTGCGTACGGCGTACATGTCGTGCTGGCGACCCAGACGATCGAGGGGGTCAAGCGGCTGTCGACGCGGCGCGACTCGATCTTTGGCCAGGTGCCGTACCGGATCGCGCTGAAGACCACACCGGCCGACTCGCAGGCCATCTTGCGCAGTGGCAACACCGCCGCGGCGGAGCTGCAGTTCCGTGGCGAGGCAGTGCTGAACGCGAACTTCGGCTCGCCGGACGACAACCAGCACGTGCTGGTGAGCTTCGCTGACAAGCCAGTGCTGGACGCCCTTCGGCAGGAGCTGTGGCAGCGCGCCGGTACGGCGGCGCACCCGCCGCGCGTGTTCCACCTGGCCGAGCCGGCGCGCATCACGGACACCGCTGCGGCAGTCAAGCCCGAGCTGGGGCGGCCGTGGACCGGACTGCCCATCGCAGTGACCGAGGAGCCGGTACAAGTCGAGGTGCGGCCCGAGCCAGGCGGCGGTGTACTCGTGCTGGGTGACGGGCCGGCGGATGCGCTCGGCGTACTCAGTGGGCTGGCGGTGTCGACGGCTGCCGCGGCAGTTGACCCGCCGCGGTTCGTGTTCGTGGACGGTACCAACTCGGCGCCTGCGGTTGCTGAGGGCAAGGACGCGTTGGTGCAGGTGCTGCGGGAGCTGGGCTGTGAGGTCGAGACCGTGGACAAGCACGACGACATCGCGCCCCGGTTGTTCGCACTGCGCGACGCCATGCGGTCCGGGACGGCCGGTGCGACGTACCTCCTCGGGTTCGGCTTCCACGGCGTACCTCGGATGCAGCTGCACGCGGACGGGTTCTTCGAGAGCCCGGCGAACGCGTTGCAGGACATCGTGCGCGACGGGCCGGCACACGGGCTGATCACGTTCGGCTGGTGGAATCGGTTGCACGTATGCACTGAGCAGCTCGGGTACGGGCGAGGGAACGTCGCTACGCACCTGTTCCTTCGGCACCCGCAGGACGGGGTGCGTGCGGTCGCCGGACCGCTGGTGCGGTGGGCGTCGGAGCCGCACCGGGGGCTCTTGTGGGACGGGCTACATCCGGAGGCACAGGTCGTCGTACCGTTCGCGGCGCTGCGAGCCGACGAGGTCGAGCGTGCGGTGGAGCTGGTGAGGCGATGAAGACGGTCGAGCAGGAGTGGTCGGAGTACGTGCGGGCGTTGCGTACGGTCGCCATGGCCAGAGCGGACGCGCAGCAGGCGCAGGACCGGGTCACGGCACACAAGTCGAAGGCTGAGGCCACAGCTGCAGCAGAGGCGACCGCGATGGCCGAGCGGGGGCAGCAGCTGCAGACGCGGCTGAATGGGCTGGCTGAGAAGGCTGCTGCGAGTCTCCAGCGGGCCGGGCTGCCGGCTGAGGGCAGGCGGGCGAACCACACCCTGCCGGAGATCCGGTCGCTGAGCGACATCGAGCCGATCGCTGCACGCATCACCAAGCAGCTGACGGAGGCGGTCGACCAGCTGGAGGAGGTACGGACCGCGGCCCGGGCAGAGCAGGAGCGGCGCAGGCGGCGTACCATCAGCGCGGCCGTGGCGCTGGTCGGTTTCGTGCTGGTCTGGGTGGTCACCGGGTTGTTTCTGGCCGGGGTTGAAGCGGCGGCGATCGGAGCGGTGACCATGCTGGCTGCGTCACGGGTGCTGGGGCTGCCGCGGCTGCCCGGTGCGCGCTGGTGGGGCTGGGGCGGTGCGGTCGCGGTGATGGTGGCGATGGCTGCCGGCTTGCCGTGGTGGCTCGCTATCGCGGTCCCGGTGGTAGTGGCGGGTACGGCGATCGTGCTGCCGAAGAAGCGCAACTAGTTGGGAGTGGGTTGAGGTGTCCGACGTACTGCGGCTCAAGGAACAGCTGCACCAGGTCTCGATGGAGGCCAAGCAGGCGGCCGGTGGGCTGGCCGGGTTCAAGCTGCGGTTCACCCAGCACAGTCAGCTGGTGGAAAGTCTGATCGCGGGTACGGCGACCGGGATCGACCGGGACATCATCGAGATCCTCGAGGCGGCCGGCAAGGCGGTCGAGCAGGCCGCCGAGGCGCTGGAGATCGCGTCCGCCGGCTGCACGAGCTACGCCGACCAGATCTGACGCCGTTGCCGTCGGAGCTGCAGCGCGTCGCCCGCGGCCTGGTCGACTGTTTCGACGAGGTCCCGGGCGTCGTCGAACGCCTGCAACGCACGGCGCTGCGCTGCCGCGAGAACGCCCAGGTCGTCCTCCAGGCCTCCCACGGCCAGGCAACCGTAGCCGCCCAGCAACTGGACGCCGCGGCCCGCGCCTGCGAGGCCGCCGCCCACTACCTCTCAATGGCCCCACCCAAGGCCCGCACCTGGGCCGAGGGCCTGGTCGGCGGTTCGGGCCCTTCGACCAACCGCCCATCCTCCGACTCCGCCAACCGCAACAAACTCCCCACCGGCGGCCGCCCGATCCGCACGCAACGCCTAACCGCCACCTTCGAAGACCTAGAAGTTGCCAAAGACAATGAACCACCCCTCGTCATAGTCGCCCGCAAAGCCTTCGAAACCTTCCGCAAACAGTCAGAAAAAGACGAAGAAGACTCCAAAGACCTCCCCGAAGAACCGCTCGAGATCGAGATCACCGTCACCGAATCCGGCGACCTGGAGTTCGAAGAACACAACGAGAAAGAAGACAAGAAACGCGAAGCCCACCTCCTCCGCGACTTCGAAATCTCCACCGACCTCACCGAAGCCGTGAAGACGCTCCTGAAAGCCATGTCCAAGGACGAAGGCCGCGAGTGGGAACAGGCCGTCATCACCATCACCACCCACCAGGTAGAAGCCACCTTCGACTACCCGGACGACCACTCCGAGCCGATCGTCGTCGACATCGAACTGCCGAACCTCCCAGGAGCCGATCTCGATCTGGCCTTCGACCTGAGGCCGCTCGAGGTCGGCTTCGCGCCGAGCGTTCATGATCCGGACCGGTCCTTCAAGCCTCATGAACGGGTCATCGCCGATCGACTCGCGGAGGAGGGCTGGCGCGTCGACGCGCGGAAACCAGATCATTCCTCGGGTGCGAAGAACCCGGACGCGACGGTTCGTAAGGGGGCAGGTGAGCGGGGCGTGATCGTCGAGTTCAAGACGCCCACCAAGAACTCGACCAGTACCATCAGGCGGAACATCTGTGACGCAAGCGAACAAGCATCCGAGGTCGTGATCGACGGTCGGGGTGTTGATCTTGCCGAGGACGATGCCTGGCGTGCGTACCGGCGGGCAGCAGGTCAGCCTGGCAAGACGATTGCCGAGGTCGTTCACATCTTGCTGGGTGACGGACGACTCGTCAGCTATCGGAAGGAGCGTTGATGTCGGTTGTCGACAGCGTATTTCTGGCGGTTCCGGACACACCGTCGCAGGTGGCGGACTGGTTGGTCGCAGCCGCCGGCTGTGAGGTGGTGCTCGCCGAGCCGAGAACCGTCCGCCTGCGGCGTCGAGCGGAGACCGTTCCGGATTGGCTGGGGATCGTCGTACAGGCCAACGGGTACGTCCTCCCCGATCCGGAGCCGGACGAGGTCCAGGCGATGGACGGATATCCGATCGAGGTTCAGGTGCGCGCGGGTCAGCCCGACGAGGTGCTGCACCGGGAAGCAGGGCTCCTGTTCAGCACACTGACGGAGTCCCGGCCCGATGCACCAATGCTGCTGGTGCACAACCTGGAGACGCTGATCGCGGCTCACGTCCCGCACGTCGCAACCCACACGTTTCTGCCGCCCGTCACTCCCGACATCGCCGACATCGCCACCTGGCGCCCTTGGGTCGTCACCCCACACTGAGCCGGCCCGCAAGGAGCAGTGATGTCGACCGACGACCACATCTTTGTGGCTGGTAGCGCGTCGCTGGAGGAGGCTGCTCAGTGGTTGAGTGGTGTACTGCGGCTGGAGCCGGTTGACGATCCTGACTTGAAGGACGGCGTGCGGCTGTTCAGGGGGGACGCGAGGACGGCTGACGGACCCTTGTACGTCTTGGTCGAGCCGAATGTCTACGGCGAGACGGATCCGGCACCTGAAGATGTCTCAGCTGTCGACGGCTATCCGATCGCGGTCGAGGTACGTCTGCTCGGCGCCCGCCACGAGGATGCGCAGGCTAGCGAGGCGCGCGCCGTCTTCGACGAGCTGGTCCAGACCCAGCCCCCGGCGGCCCTGATCCTGAGCCATGCCCTGTCCTGGATCGTCGCTGCCTACCTACCGGGCACCGGCACCCACACCTTCCCACCCCACACCTCCCTCGACGCCGATCACCTCGACACCTGGCGGCCCTGGATCGCTAGCTGATTTGCACGGGCGGTTGGTGAGTTATGTGAGGGAGTCTTGATGGCTGACAGCGACGAGATCTTTATGGCTACGGATGAGCCGCTGGAGGCTGCCGCGAACCGAGTGGCCGGGGTGCTCGGGCTGGAGTTCCTCGGGGACCTGCGAGCCGACACGGGTGAGTTGCAGTACAAGGGCCGGGCGCGCACGTTCGACGGAGTCATCGGCGTCTACATCGGGCCGAACAAGTTCGGCCCGGAGCCGGGGGAGGTTCAGGCGATGGACAGGTATCCGCTGATCGTCGACGTACAGTCCCGCACGCACAAGACGGCTCAGCGGGACGAGGCCCGCCTGGCGTTCGGCTTGCTGGTCGAGGCGCTCGGCAACGTACCCGCGCTGCTCTCCCACAACCTCGAGCTCCTCGTCGCCGCGTACCTACCGGGGCGCGGGACCCACACCTTCGACGCCGACACCACCCTCGACGACCCGGACGTCGACACCTGGCGGGCCTGGGTTGTTTAGGAGACTGGGCGTCTCCTGGTGGGTTTGGGGGAAGTTTGGGGGATTCGCGTCATAGCGGCCGGTGACGGTCGTCACTTCCTGTGAAGCCATCCCCACAGGAGTGGACGTGATTGATGTGAAGGGAATTGTTGCGAGGGCGTTGGTTGGAGCTTGCCGGATCCGGCGGCGGGTGCATTGAGATGACTGCTGACAGTGCGGACGGGGATCCTCACCCGGGTGTTGTCAGAGTTGCCGAGCGGCGGCGGGTTCGGGTCTGGTTCGGGGAGCACGTGGTCGCGGACTACCGGGCCGAAGCCGAGCTGGCCGAGCGGTACGCGGCTGCCATGTCCCGTCGGTTCGCCGGTCTGCGCGTGACCAGCGAACCGATTCCGGACTGCGATCCGGGACCGGACCGCCGGCTCCCGGGCGAACGGCTCTGGGAGGTCAGTCCGACATGAGCTCCCGTCGTTTCCGGCTGATCCGCCATTATGACGTCTCCGGTGTCAGCGGCACCGGCCCCGTCGCCGAGGGTGTGCAGTTCACCGACGGCGCCGTGGCGCTCCGCTGGTACGGCGACTATCCGACGACCACCGTCTGGGACGGTATCGAGTCCGTCATCGCCATTCACGGTCACGGCGGCGCCACCGAGGTCGAGTGGATCGACCCCGAGTCCAGCCCCGACCCTGATCTGCAAATACCACCACCCGAGACGCTTCGACCGAGACCGTGGCCGGATCTGCACTCCGCCGCCGAGCCACAGGACCCCGATCCTCTGCACAGCGAGCGCGACCTCGGCCCGCAGTCGGGCCGGTCGGCCTACCGCGCCTTCCGCTGAGCCGCGCGCTGGCGCCGGTACGCCGTACCACCTGGGAGACGGCGTACCGGGCGCGCCGAAAGCAGGTCCGGGACCAGCGCCGTGGGTCCGGGCCCCCGTTGGTGGGCCGGTGCCGTATTCCTTTCCGGCACCGGCCCGCTGCTCAGCTGTACTCCATCGTCTGCACGAGGTCGAGGTTGTAGAACTTGCCCGGCCCGTCGCAGAGCTCCATCATCCGTTCCGAGAACTCGGTCGTGTCGGCCCGTTGCGAGTTCTCCATCGCCTCCTCGTAGGAGTTGAACTCGACGATCGCGAAGTACCGTCCGGACTCGTCGCGGTCGGCACACAGGATGCCGCGCGCCGGCGCCGCCCCCTCCGCGTCCGCGCCGCGTTTCGCGCTGAACTCGGTCATCAGCGCCTCGATCTCGTCCGGCTTCGACGTCCGGTACTCGATGATCTGAACGAAACCAGCCATGTCGGCCCCCTGTCTCCGTGGCACCCACCCCCAGGGCGCCTCCTTTCTCGAACAGTGCGCCCGCAACGCCTGCGGGGCAAGGGTTTGACCCTTACGGCGGTCTGACACGGCCGGTCGGTCACCGCGGGTATTTCTGCCGTCGGCAGAGCGTGCTGGGTTTTGTCGGTGCGGCCTGATTTGCTGGCCCGCATGGAGATTCTGATCCTTGGCGGTACGGCGTTCCTCGGTCGCGAGCTCGCCCGGCAGGCGGTCGCGCGCGGCCACTCGGTCACCTGCGTCGCGCGCGGCGAGAGCGGTTCGGTCGCGGACGGTGCCACGTTGGTCGCGGTCGACCGCAGCAGCCCGGACGGGTACGACGCCGTGCCACGGAAGGACTGGGACGCGGTGTTCGAGGTGTCGTGGCAACCAGCTTTCGTGCGCGGCGCGCTGGCCGCATTCGGCCCGCGGGCGAGGCACTGGACGTACGTGTCGTCGATCAACGCCTACGAGAAGTACGACACGCCCGGCGCCGACGAGTCAGCGGTACTGCGGACGCCGACCGAGCTGGAGGTGGTGAGTCAGGAGCAGTACGGCGCGGCGAAGGTCGCCTGTGAGCTCGCGTCGCGGGAGATCGTCGGGGATCGACTGGTGATTGCCCGGGCCGGGCTGATCGGCGGGCCGGGGGACAAGAGCGATCGGGCTGGTGCGTGGGTTGCGCGGGCGGCGCGGGCCCCGGAGGAGCCGCTGCTCGTGCCGGACACGCCTGACTTGGCGACGTCGGTCATCGACGTGCGGGATCTGGCCGGCTGGCTGCTGGACTGCGCGACCGAGGGCCGGACCGGGACGTTCGACGCGCAAGGACCGGTCGTGCCGTTCGGGGAGTGGATCGAGTTGGCGCGGGAGGTAGGCGGTCACACCGGGCCGGTTGTCCTCGCGCCGAAGGATTGGTTGGAGGAGCAGAAGGTCGAGCAGTACATGGGACCCGACTCGTTGGCGATGTGGATCGTTGAGGAGGGCTACGAGGGCTGGTCGTCGCGGAGCGGTGCCGCGGCGCGGGCCGCCGGGCTAGTGCACCGACCTCGGCGGGAGTTCCTGGTCGACGCGTTGGCCTGGGAGCGAGAGCTCGGTCTGGACCGCGAGCGCCGGGCCGGTTTGAGCGCCACGCGCGAGAAGGAGTTGATCGAGTCGCTGAAGGGCTGAAGAGTAGGCGCATGCGCCTGGTGCTGATCTCGGACACTCACCTGCCGGTGCGGGCGAAGAACCTGCCCGATCCGGTCTGGGACGCGGTCGAGAGCGCCGATGTGGTCATCCACGCGGGAGATTGGGTGCACGTCGGACTGCTGGACGTGTTGGAGTCACGCGCGGCCCGGTTGATCGGGTGCTGGGGCAACAACGACGGTCCGGAGTTGCGGGCGCGGCTGCCTGAGGTCGCGCGGGCGACGCTCGACGGATTGTCGCTGGCCGTGGTCCACGAGACCGGTTCTGCTCAGGGGCGTGAGATGCGGTGCGAGGCGGCGTACCCGGGTGTGGACGTGCTGGTGTTCGGGCACAGTCACATCCCGTGGGACACGACGGGTCCGAAGGGGCTGCGGTTGCTCAATCCGGGTTCGCCGACGGATCGGCGGCGGCAGCCGTACTGCACGTACATGACCGCGACGATCACGGCCGGCCGGCTCGAGGACGTTGCCTTGCACAACCTCTAGGGCTGGGGACGACGCTGCCGGCGCCGAAGAGGAGGGTTGCCCGGGACAACGACCTCGGGCGGGCGTGCGACGGTGGACGCCGTACCACCGAGTTACGGCGTACCGAGGCGCGCCCGGCCGATCGTCGTACCGGGGTCAGGCGTTGGCTGCTTCCTTGACCCGGGTCTTGAGCCGGTCCCGGACCTCTTCGGGGGTGTACGAGCGACGCTTCCGCTCGCCCCGCGCGATCACCACGCCGGTCGCGGCCACGCCGACGATCCCGGCAAGTCCAATCACCTTCCATACCTTCATGCCGACTAACCTAGCGACGTGGACAGCCGGATTTCGCTGGATGACGCTACGGAACTGACACGAACAGGTGACATTTGGCTGTTCCGCGGTGAGAGCGCCGCAGATCGTGCCATCCAGCTCACCACCAACAGCCCGGTCAACCACGTCGGCATGGCGATCGTCGTCGAGGACCTGCCGCCGTTGATGTGGCACGCCGAGTTGGGCCGTTCGCTGCCGGACGTGTGGACCGGCACGCACCACCGCGGCGTACAGCTGCACGACCTGCGGGACTCGGTGCTGGTCTGGGCGCGCAAGTACGGTCAGCGTGCGTGGTTGCGGCAGCTCGACCACCCGGTCACGCACGCGATGGAGGACTCGGTACTGCGAACGGTCGCGCGGCTGGACGGTACGCCGTTCCCGTCGACGGCCCGGCTGGCGTCGCGATGGGTCAAGGGCCGGGTCCCGGCGATCCGGCGGGGAGCGCGCGAGCTCGAGCTGGAGACGGCGTACTGCGCGGAGGTCGTTGCCATCACCTACGAAGAGATGGGGCTGCTGCACAAGCGGCCACCGAACTGGTACGACCCCGGCCGCTTCTGGAGCGGTGATGAACTGCGGTTGTCGCACGGCGCGCGGCTCGGTGACGAGATCGCGGTCGACATCCCTGGTCTCTGACGGTGACGAAAACTGTCGGGGGCGTGTGATTGGGTTGTTCCAGTCGGTCAGCGAACCGGAGGAGGCCCGGGATGTATGCCGTCATCGACACCGAGACCACCGGTCTGCTGCCGAGCCATCGGCACCGGGTCATCGAGATCGCGGTCGTGCTCCTGGACGCCCGCGGGCAGGTCGAGCACGAGTGGGTGACGTTGCTGAATCCGCAACGCGATCTCGGTCCGCAGCACATCCACGGGATCTTGACCGCGGATGTGCTGGCGGCGCCGGAGTTCCGGGACATCGCGCGCCAGCTCGGGGCATTGCTGGCAGGGCGGATGGTTGTCGGGCACAACGTCGAGTTCGATCTCGGGTTCCTGCGGGCGGAGTTCGCGCGGATCGGGTTCGCGGTGCCGCTGATCACCGAGCGGTCGATGTGCACGATGGCGCTGGCCGGATATCTGTACCCGGGGGCGAAGCGGACGCTCGGCGCGTGCTGTGCGGCGGCCGGGATCTCGATCGAGGGGTGGCACTCGGCGCTTGCGGATACGCGGGCCACGGCTGAGCTGTTCGGGCAGTATTTACAGGCGTTTCCGTCGCCGCCGCCGTGGCAGTGGGCCTACGAAGAGGTGCGGCGGTTGCAGTGGCCGGCGTTGCCGGGGACGGATGTCGCGCCGACTGTGCGGCCGGTGCATGCGGGTGGGCGGCATGGGTGGATGAGTCGGCTTGTCGACCAGTTGCCCCGAGTTCCGGAGCCGCCGCAGGCCGACTCGTACCTCGTCTTGCTGGACTCGATCGTCGCGAACCGCGAGATCACGGCCGGCGACGCGGACCAGCTCGTGCAGGTGGCGAACGAGCTCGGCCTCACGCGCTCTGAGGTCGACGAGCTGCATCGCTCGTACGTCGTCGATCTGGCGGAGGCGTCGTGGGGCGATGAGATCACGGCCGACCAGCGACGGGATCTGGACCAGGTCGCGGTGATGCTGGGCCGGCGGGTGGTGGACGTCGACCAGGCACTGGTGCGGGCGAGCGGCGGCGGTTACGTCGTACCGCCGCGGCCTGGAGCGCAGGGTTTTCCGCGGGGCAGCACGATGGTCTTCACCGGCGACATGGTCGAGCCCCGAGAGATCTGGTGGGACCGCGCAGTGGCAGCCGGCTTCAACCCACAGGAGGCGGTCCGCCCAGACACGACCTTCGTGGTAGCCGCCGACACCGACACCCTCTCGGTAAAGGCGCGAGCGGCCCGCGAGTACAACATCCCCATCATCTCCACAGAAGACTTCCGCAACCTCCTCCCCACCAACCAACGCAAAGCCGGCTAACGCCGCCCCGCGGGGATGTCCGGGACCGGGTGGAGGGCTGGTCATGCAAGGCCGCGGGTTTCCGGAGTCGGGTGGAGCCGCTGGTCATGCGGAGCCGCAGGTTCCGGGGCCCGGTGGAGCCACCGGTCGGGGTCATACGAGGCCGCAGGTTCCGGGTTCGGGGGGAGTCGCCGCTCCGGGTCATGCGAGACCGCGGGTTCCGGGGTCGGTGGTGCCGGCGCCGGGGTGTGGGCTCCCGGTGGGCGGTCCGTGGGTCAGGCGGACGGTCCGGTTGGGCAGGCGATCGGGTATGGAGCGGGCGGACGCCACGCCGACTTGGTGAGCTGCCGGACGCGGCGGCCGGTGCGCGGTGTCCGAGGGGCGGGTGGAGCCGTCGGGGTGCGGTTCGGTTCGAAGAACGTCGGGGACGCGGGGATACGCGAGGCGGTGGGGGTGAGCCGTGGGGTACGGCGGGCGTTCGATGGGCGAGTGGCGGTGGGCGGTGAGGGTACGGCGGGTGTTCGGTGGGGAGTGGGTATGGCCGCGACCGGTGGGCGGGTGTTCGTGGGGCGGTGGGGGTACGGGCGGCGGGTGGGTTGGGGTAGGGGGTTGGTGTGGGGGTGGGGTTAGGGGAGGTGGGTTGGGGTTAGGAGGGGGTGGAGGGTTAGGCCGGCTTGGGTTAGTGGGGGTGGGGTGGTGGGGTTGCGGTTGAGGACGCAGAGGGCGTGGGTGATGGTGGCGCCGGTGGCTCGGAGGGATTGGGTGGAGAGGATGATTTGGCCGCCGGTGGTGACTACGTCTTCGACGATGGTGACGGTGCGGCCGGTGGTGTTGGTGCCTTCGGCCAGGCGGCGGGTGCCGTAGGGCTTGGGTTCTTTGCGGACGAAGGCGCAGGGGAGGCCGGTGTGGCGGGCGAGGGCGGTGACGACGGGGATGCCGCCCATCTCGAGGCCGGCCAGGACCTCGGTGTCGGGTGGTACCAGCTCGACCATCGCGGCGGCGATCTCGTCCAGCAGGACCGGGTCCGCCTCGAAGGCGTACTTGTCGAAGTACTCCGTCGACGTCTGCCCGGACCGCAGCAAGAACTCACCCGTCAGGTGAGCGGTCTGATAAACCCGTTGCCCCAGCTCCTGAAGATCCACGCCCGGCACCCTACCCCGGCCCGACCAGGCTCCGGGGCTGTGGCGATTGGCTCTCCATCCCTCCGCCAAGTCGCGGCACAACGCGACTCGACGGGCGGGAGAGGGTTAGTCCTCTTCGGCGGGGGCTTCCTCGATTTCGAAGCGGAGTTGTTTGCCGGCGCGGATGCGTTCGATGGCGGCCAGGCAGGCCGGCTCGCTCATCGCGACGCCGATCTCGGCCAGTTTGTGGCGGAGCACCCGGGCCGCGTCCTCAGCGGAGCGGGCGCTGGTTTCGTTGATGGCCTCGATCGTGGTGGTGGTGAGCTTCTCGCGAATGTCCGGGTGAACCTCGTGGATCTCATGGGTGATTCTGAACTCGGTCATCGCGACTCGCTCTTCCTTTCGCCCGCGGGCCGACAGTAAGGCTCAAGCGTAGTGCTCGGCGCCGCCTTCCCGCCGTCACGCCAGCACGCGATTTACGAAACCTTCAAGGCGGGCCGAGAGCCGCGCGGCGCGCTCCTCCGGGGAAGCGGTTTCACCTTGCGGTACGTCGAGTTCGCGCAGGCCCCGGATGTACAGCGAGCAGGCGAGGTCGGCGCAGATGTACGTGCCGACCGTGTTCCCCTCCCGCCCGGCCGTCCCGGCACGGCGAGCGGCGAACAGCGCGACGTCGCTGACGTGGTGCGCGGTGTTGCACAGGTCGCACAGCCCGGAGAAGCGGCGCGGTGCGCCCGAGGCCTGGGTGGTCACCGCGATCCCGGTGACGCCGGCGTCCCGCCGTACCACCAGGTAGCCGCGGTTCGGCGCCTTCGGGTCGCGCCAGCCGAGATAGTCGAGCGACTCCCAGGGCAGTTCGGTGAAGCGCGTAGGCAGGTTGATCGCCTTGGCCTGGCCCTTGGTCGAGTTGACGAACGAGCGTTTGATCTCGTCCGCGGTCAGCGGTTCCACGATCATCCTCCGATTGATCGACCATGCATGATCGACCAACCATGAGACCGAACACCGCAGCCCGCCGCAACCGAAATAAACGTTGCCGGAGGCAATTAGCTGTCGAGGTAGCCGGCGGTCCGGTGCTCGTCGTGGTTGCGCAGGTCGACGCCGAAGTCGACGGCTGCCTTGAGCCGGAGCAGCAGCGACACCAGTTCGGGGGAGTCGTCGTCCGAGCTGAGCGTGACGTCGGTCCCGCCGGCGTCGCCGGGCGTCAGCGCGAAGGCAATGCGCCGACCGAAGTACTCGAGCTGGAAGAGTTCGTCCTGGACTGCGCGTTCGATCGCGCAGTTCGCGGTCCGGCCGTCGGCCAGCGCGAACGCGATCACCCCGCCCGACTCCGGGGCCGAGCCGGCCCAGAACCGCTCGCGGCCCAGCGGCGTGCTCAGCGCTCGGTAGACGTCGCTCGGCGCGGACTTGCAGAACACCTTCTGCTCCGTCAACCTCACCCTCCTCGGATCGACCAGCCCATTGTCGGGCCGCACCGGGGGCAACGCGAGCCACTCCGCGGGCACGCGCGGTGCCGGGGTGGACATCCGAGCGAGAAAGGTGAATTCTGTATCATGCAAACTTCAACTAATGCCCCTGTTCGACCTTCTGCCTCTGGAGGAATTCCTGATGTCCAACGAGTACGCCGCACTCACCGGTGACTACACGATCGACACGGCGCACACCCGGGTCGGTTTCAGTGCCCGGCACGCGATGGTGACCAAGGTGCGGGGTGCGTTCGACGAGTTCGAGGGCACGTTCCACATCGACGGCGAGAACCCGGAGAAGTCGTCCGGCAAGGTGACGATCCAGGCCAAGAGCATCAACACCCGCAACGGCCAGCGCGACGACCACCTGCGCTCCAACGACTTCCTGTCGATGGACGAGTACCCGGAGATCAGCTTCGTGTCGACCGCGGTCAAGCAGACCGGCGACGCGGACTTCGTGGTGACCGGCGACGTGACCATCCGCGGCGTGACCAGGTCGGTCGAGGTCCCGTTCGAGTACACCGGTTCGGCGACCGACCCGTTCGGCAACCAGCGGGTCGGCCTCGAAGGCTCCGTGGTGATCAACCGCAAGGACTACGGCGTCAGCTGGAACGCGGCCCTCGAGGGCGGCGGCGTACTGGTCAGCGAGAAGGTCACGCTCGAGCTCGAGGTCTCCGCGATCAAGAACGCCTGATCCCCACTCCTTTCCGGAACAAGAGTGCCGCCCGGTGGCACTTTTGTTCCGGAAATCAGGTGTGGCGTGAGGTCTGGTGCAGGAGGTCCTCGACCGCGACGCGGAGGTCGTCGTCGTGATGCGGACCGGACCAGACCACGATCCGGCCCTTGTCGCCCAAGGCCGTGGCGATGAGGTCGCGGGCCGGCGTCGGGTCGCCCTGGTTGAGCACGACGACCAGGCGGCGGCCGTCGCGGTGCAGCCGTTCCAGCAGCGGCGGAAGCGTCGAGCCGCGGAACAGGCCGGGATCGCTCTTCACCTTGGTCTCGACCATGATTCCCCGGCCGCGCACGACGAGCAGGAAGTCTGCCCGGTCCCGGGTGAACTCGCGGTCGTGGTAGATCCGGGACCGCGGCCAGAGCCGCAGCAGCGCCGCGTCGACGTCGGAGTCGTACTGCGCGGCGAGCCGGCTGACGCGCGAGCTGGTACCGCGTGGCCGGAACGATTCCGGCGTACGGCGGACCGCGCGGCCGCGACCGAACAACGGTAAGAACCAACGCGCGAACCTGGTGTCGATCATCGGCGGACCCCTCGACCTAGCCGGCACTCACCCTCGAGTCTGCCCAGCCGGGCGCGCGGAAACCCGGAGACTCGCGATCGTGATCCAACGAGAACAATCAGCAGGCGTTGGGGGTCGTGCTGCCGCCGTCGACGATCCAGCGGGACTGGGTCGGGAGGACGCGCATCTGGTCCAGCCAGCGCGTCGGAGTGCTGCTCGGCAGCACCGAATGGCCGCGGGCGTTGACGGTGCGGGCGGCGGTGGTGTCGTAGCAGGCGCTCACGATCACGCCGCTGGACGCGAGGGTGCGCTTGGCCCAGATGACCTTCGTCAGGCCGGTGTTGTGCAGCCGCTTGGCGCGGAAGTACCTCGCCTGGGCGCTGATCGCGGCGAACATCCGCGGCGTCATCACGGGCTGCAGTTGCTTCGTCCTGGCGCCGCCGCTGCGCATCATCGCGTCGAGCGCGACGCGGTAGTCGTAGTACGCGTTGACGACCGGGTCGATCGGGGTCGCCGCGCCGACCTCTTCGGTCAGGGCGGTCTTGGCCGCCTTCTGCGCGCCGGGCGTCGAGACGCCGGACGCGGTGTCGGTGCCGCAGCCGGTGAGCATCAAAACCGGGATCAGCGTGGCGGTCAGCGCCAGGTTCCGAGTGCGCATGGTGTCCGATCCTCCTGTTGGACGCGGCATTGCCGCTCGTGCCGTCCCGGCACCCCAGGTGTGCAGCGAGCGAGCCGCGCACGCCGGTCGGCACTGACCGTGTAACGTGAAAACACGGACCGTGGTCACTGTGACCTGGATCACAGTAGGAGCGCGACGCACCCCCTACCCCGGTACTGGTTCGGGGTTGGCTCCTCGGCTGGATGTGCCGGCGGGGCCTGATTTCTAGTCTCGATCTCAAGACTTGAGACCGAGGAGAGATCATGACGGACACACTCGCCAACCAGCAGCACCAGCCGAATCGACCGCTATCCGGGCAGCCTCAAGGGCAGCTGCAGGGGCAGCTGCAAGGCCCACGGACGCAGGAGAGTCCGCGCCGACGGGCCGGCAACCAGCAGTCCACGCGCCTCGGCCGGCTGGTGCGTTCAGTTGGGTACGACGCGGCCCTGCTGCCCGTCGGCGTACTGACGATGGTCGACGGGCTCCGGGGAGACCCGAAGCGGGCTGGGTGGCGCTGGGAGCGGCTCGTGATGTTCCTACGCCCCGCGCGCCGGCCAGATACCTACGAGCCGACCAGTCGGAGCGCGCCAGGTCGGACCCGGACGCTCGGCCTCGGGCTGCTCACCGTGGTGCTGGGGGCGGCAAGCCTGTTCCTGCTGTTCATGCTGACCCTGACGATCGTGCGTGGCCCGTTCTGGGGCTTCGTCGACCACGGTCCGGTCGGGCCGGGGACCTGGGGCGGACCGACGCGGGCCGGAGCCTGGCTGGTGCACGGCGTACTTGGTGTGGTGGCCGCTCCGGTGTTCTTGCTCGCGCTGCGGGGGATGACGGCGCTGCACACCCGTCTGGTGCGGCCGCTGTACGGGCTGGCCCGTCGCCGGTGGGTGCTTCCGGCAAGCATCGTGGTGGCGGCTGGGATGGTGTTCTTCTTCTGGTCCTGGCTGCAGCAGGTCTGAGCCGGCGGGGACTAGGGTCCAACAGTGACCACTCAGCGCAACGGATGGCCGCGTGGCCGATGGGCCTGGGTCGCGGGAGCCGGCGTCGCGGTGCTGCTGTTCCTCACCCAGCTCGATCTCCGCCAGCACTACGAAGTACAGCTCGGTACGGTGCTTGCGCTCGCTTTGGCGCGGGCCTTGTCGCTCAGCCTTGCGTGGCTGCGGCCGCGAGCCGCAGTGGTCGTTTCGCTTGTCACCGCAGCTCTCACTGCTGCGGTGACGACACCTGTGAGTTCCAGCGAGCCATGGCCGTGGGGGACGTCGGCGGCCTTCGGGCACACGTTCGTGCTGGCGATCGCTGGGGCGCGTGGCCTCAGTCGTCGGGAGCAGGCCGGCTGGTGGGTGGCGACGCAGGCACTGGGCCTGGTTGCTACTGCGATCGAGCCGGACCGCGGTGGCTGGCCCGGCCTGCTGACCATGGCTCTGCTCTCGGCCGTGGGGGTCGTCGTGGGCGACCTGATCCAGAGCCGGCGAGAGACAAACAGGAGGCTGGCCGAGCAGGAGACCATCAGCCGCACCGAGCGGGCCGAACGCGAACGGCTGCAGGAGCGAGCACGCATTGCTCGCGAGCTGCATGACGTCGTCGCGCACCACCTGTCGGTGGTGGTGGTCCGCGCCGACAGTGCGCCGCACAGGCTGGCCGACGTACCGGCAAGCGTCCAGGAAGAGTTCACGGAGATCGCCAGTGCGGCACGGGCCTCGCTGACTGAGATGCGTCGGGTACTGCGGCTGCTGCGCGAGCCGCTCGAGCAGCCACCGATCGGAGAGCTCGGTCCGCAGCCCGGACTGGACCAGCTCCGGGAGCTCATCGTCAGCACGAGTCAGGCGGGTGCGGACGTTCGGCTCGAGAGCGAGGTGCCGACCGGGTTCGATCCGGCGGTCGAGCTCACGGCGTACCGCGTGGTGCAGGAGGCGCTGAGCAACGCCGTACGACACGCACCCCGGTCGGTCGTGACAGTCGCAGTCAAGGTGGTCGGTCAGGAGCTGGAGGTCACTGTGCAGAACAGTCGACCCGCAGCGAACCAGCCGGCCGCACCGGGCAGTGGACACGGGTTGGTGGGAATGCGGGAGCGCGTGGCGCTGGTGGACGGGACCATGAGCGTTGGACCGACCCCCGAGGGCGGTTACCTGGTGCAGGCCTACTTACCAGTGGAGAAAGAGTGACTGTCAGGGTGATGGTGGTTGACGACCAGGAGATGGTGCGGGCCGGGTTCAGCGCACTGCTGGCCGCGCAGCCTGACATCGAGGTGGTCGGCCAGGCGGGAGACGGACTGGAGGCGGTCGAGCTGGCAGCGCACGTCAAGCCTGACGTCATCCTGATGGACGTACGGATGCCGAACCTGGACGGTCTCGCCGCCACCCGCCGCATCCTCGCCGGCACCACCCCTGGCGAGCCACCCCGCGTCGTGATGCTCACGACCTTCGACCTCGACGACTACGTGTACGCCGCTCTCCGCGCCGGCGCGAGCGGCTTCCTACTAAAGCACTCGACCCCGGACGAGCTGGCCGCAGCGGTGCGGATCGTCGCCGCCGGTGACGCGCTGCTGGCGCCGTCCGTGACCAGGAGACTCGTGGAGGACTTTGCCCGCGTGCAACCTGTCGTACCGGTCAAGCCGGTGCACCTGACGCCACGAGAGACCGACGTACTGCGGCTGGTCGCGCGGGGACTGTCCAACAAGCAGATCGCGGAGGAGCTCGTGCTGGCCGAGCAGACGGTGAAGACTCACGTCAGCAACATCCTGACCAAGCTGGACCTGCGGGACCGGGCTCAGGCGGTCGTGTACGCGTACGAGTCCGGTGTGGTGGTCCCTGGACCGAGGAGGTAGCTGCATGGACACCCTGGAACGCGTCCGCGGCCTGTGCCTGGCGTTGCCCGAGACGACCGAGCGGCTGAGTCACGGTGAGCCCACGTGGTTCGTGCGGGACAAGAAGACCTTCGTCATGTACGCCGACCACCACCACGACGACCGCCTGGGCGTCTGGATGGCCGCACCGCCGGGTGTGCAGGAGTCGCTGGTCGCTGAGGACCCGGAACACTTCTACCGGCCGCCGTACGTCGGCCACCGCGGCTGGCTCGGCGTCTACCTGGACGTGGACGTCGACTGGGGCCACTTCGAGGACCTGGTCGAGAGTGCCTTCCGGCAGATCGCGCCGAAGACCCTGATCGCCCGGCTCTAGTCGTCCAGCGGACCAGGGGTTTGCGGGAGTCGAGCCAAGCTCATACTCCACGCTGCAGCATTCGACGGGGTGTCCCAGTCCCACTCCAGCACCTGCGACGCGCTACGTCGTCCGAACAGCGCCCGGAACAGCTCGTACGACGAGGTATGGGCCACCGCGGTCGGTCCGTCGGAGCCGGCTTGGTACGTGCCGTCCGGGGTGATGACCGTCAGCTGTCCGGGCTCGTCCAGGAACCAGTCCAGCGTCGCGAGCCAGGCCTCCCGGGTTGGTCGACCGGACTGGATAGCACCGTGCAGGTCGGCCTCGTGCACTGACGCGTCGACGTACGGGTTGCAGACCAGCGGGTGCGACGTCGTACCGCCAACGATCACCTGCTCCAGGGCTGGACCAGTCGTTGACCACTCGTCCAGGACCTCGTCGATCGACAGGTTGCGGCGGGTCTGGACCTGGACCGCGGTCCAGGGTGGTCGTGGTGCACCGGCGAGGTTGCCCGCGACGAAGTCGGCCGCGACTCCGGTCAGGTGCGAGACCAGGTCCTGCACACTCCACTGCGGACAGGCCGGAACCTGCTTGTCCAGGTCGGCCTCCCCAAGGCTTCGGACCGCCGCCGTCATCCGCTCACGGCTGTCGCGGTACAGCCCCGCACTCGTGTTCGCGTCCATGAGTTCCTCCTCGTCCCACCCTTGTCCACAGCATGACGAATGAAGGCCCTCCGGATCGACAGTCTTGTGATCGAATGTGGTCATGCACCCACGCGCAGGCCAGCCCGCTCAGCCCGAGGACCTCGTCGACGTCGACGCGCTGCTGAAGGCGTACGACGACCTGACACCGGACGTCTCGAACCCGGCGCAGAAGGTCGTCTTCGGTACGTCGGGCCACCGCGGCTCGAGCCTGGACGCCGCCTTCAACGAGGCGCACATCCTGGCCATCACGCAGGCCGTCTGCGAGTACCGGGCCGGCCAGGGGACGACCGGCCCGCTGCTGGTCGGCCGCGACAGCCACGGTCTCTCGGAGCCGGCCTGGCGCACCGTGCTCGAAGTGCTCGCGGCCAACGACGTCGAGTTCCTGGTCGACAGTGCGGACCGGCTCACGCCGACCCCGGCGGTGTCGCACGCGATCCTGCGCCTCAACCGCGGCGCGGGCGCCGACGCGGACGGCATCGTGATCACGCCCTCGCACAACCCGCCGCGGGACGGCGGTATCAAGTACAACCCGCCGCACGGCGGTCCGGCCGACTCCGACGCGACCAGCTGGATCGCGAACCGGGCCAACGACCTGATCGCGGCCGGTAACCGCGAGGTACGGCGGACGCCGTTCGAGCGGGCGCGTCAGCAGGCCGGGTCCTACGACTTCATGGGCCACTACGTCGACGACCTGCCCTCGGTGCTGAACCTGGACGCGATCCGCGCGGCCGGTGTGAAGATCGGCGCGGATCCGCTGGGCGGTGCGAGCGTGGACTACTGGGCCGCGATCGGCGAGCGGCACGGGCTCGACCTCACGGTCGTGAACCCGCGGGTCGATCCGGCCTGGTCGTTCATGACGCTGGACCACGACGGCAAGATCCGGATGGACTGCTCCTCGCCGTACGCGATGGCTTCGCTGGTCGCGCAGCGGGACAGGTACGACGTCGCGACCGGCAACGACGCGGACGCCGACCGGCACGGCATCGTCACGCCGGACGCCGGACTGATGAACCCGAACCACTACCTCGCTGTCGCGATCAACTACCTGTTCGCAAACCGGCAGTGGGGTCCGGACGTCGCGGTCGGCAAGACGCTGGTGTCGTCGTCGCTGATCGACCGGGTGGTCGCTGACCTTGGCCGGCGGCTGTGGGAGGTGCCGGTCGGGTTCAAATGGTTCGTGCCTGGTCTGGTCGACGGCTCGGTCGGTTTCGGTGGGGAGGAGTCCGCGGGGGCGAGCTTCCTGCGCTTCGACGGCACGGTGTGGACGACGGACAAGGACGGCATCCTGCTGGCGCTGCTGGCCAGCGAGATCACCGCGGTGACCGGCGAGACGCCGTCGAAGGCGCACGCCGAGCTGGTCGAGCGGTTCGGTGCTTCGGCGTACTCGCGGGTGGACGCGCCGGCGACCCGCGAGGAGAAGGCCAAGCTGGCCGGACTGTCCGCGGACGCGGTCACGGCCACCGAGCTGGCGGGGGAGCCGATCGTGGACCGGCTGACCAAGGCGCCGGGCAACGGCGCCGCGATCGGTGGGCTGAAGGTGACCACCGAGTCGGCGTGGTTCGCGGCCCGGCCGTCCGGGACCGAGGACCTCTACAAGATCTACGGCGAGTCCTTCAAGGGCGCCGACCACCTGGAGCAGGTCTTCGCCCAGGCCCGCGAGGTGGTCTCGGCAGCGCTCGCCTAACGGACGAAGGCGTCCAGCAACCGGTCCAGATCCGCAGCGGGATCGTTGGTGATCCCACTGTGGATAGGGCTGGGGTGCACGACGGTACTGCGCGGCGCCGCGAGCCACCGGAACCGCTCACTGATCGTGGTCGCCGCCGCAGGCCCGCCCGCCGGATCACCCGCGCACACCGCACGGATCTGATCCAGCGACGCACACACCACGTCAACGTCGACGTTGGGGTCCAGGGCTTTCAGGCGCTCCGGCTTCACGTCCCAGCCGGCGCCCAGGTAGTCGAGTCCGCGGCAGTACAAGACCGCGCCGACGTTGATGAATTCACCGCGCTGGATCCTCGGTGCGGCGCGCAGGATCACGTAGTCGAAAGGCACCAGATTCATCGGGCACCTCCCGGCAGCCAGGCGGCACGCTGATCCAGCCGCGCTAGCAGATGCCCGAGGTATCGCTCCCGATCGCCCTCACCCAGCCACACGTCCGGCACCAGTGCGATCACTTCCTCGAGCAGGTCCGGCGTGATCGCCGCAGCCAGCTCGGCGTCGACCTTCGGGACGTCAGCAGCAGCAATCGAGAACACATGATCGGAGGCGTCGTACGGCAACGAGGCGAACTTCTCGGCCGGCATCCACGAGTGGTGGAAGTAGAGCGCGGCGCCGTGATCGATGAGCCACAGGTTCTTGTGCCAGACCAGCAGGTTGGTGTTCCGCCACGACCGATCCACGTTGGCGACAAAGGCATCCAGCCAGAGGATTCGGGCCATTCCTTCGTCACCAGGGTTGCCGGCCGACCCGTCGTACCCGAACGAGCCGGGGAGGAAGTCGACCGCGAGGTTCAGTCCTGCGCTGCGGATCAGCAGCTCCTGGATCTCGAAGTCCGGCTCGGACTTGCCGATCGCCGGGTCCAGCTCGATCAGCTTCAGCTCCGGCACCCGCAGCCCGAGCCGCCGGTACAGCTCGCCGACGATCACCTCGGCCACCAGCGCCTTCGGCCCCTGGCCGGCGCCGTGGAACTTGATCACGTACGTGCCGAGATCGTTGCCCTCGACAACACCAGGCAACGACCCACCCTCCCGCAACGGCAGCACGTACCGGGTCGCGGTGACAACTGGCAAACTCACGGCGAGAGCCTAGCTGGATTAGCCTCCGGGTACTGGTCCAGGGTGAATCAACCGAAGATCGGGGTCGAGGAGGAGCTGCTGCTCGTCTCGGCCACCGGTGAACCCCTGCCGCGGAACAAGAAGATCGTCGACGAGCTGGGCGACCAGGACATCACGCTCGAGCTGACCCGGGCACAGGTGGAGACGAACACCCCGGTGTGCTCGACGACGGATGAGCTGCACCAGTCCCTGTCCGACATGCGTTCGGCGCTGGCGGTTGCGGCGGCCGACGAAGGCGGGCGGCTGCTGGCCACCGCGGTCCCGCTGTACGGCAAGCCGTCGCAGCTGGTGACGAAGAAGCCGCGGTACCTGGAGATGGAGGCGCGGTACGGCCAGCTGGCCCGGGAGCAGGCGGTATGCGGTTGCCACGTGCATGTCGACGTACCGGACAAGCATGCTGCCATCCGGGTGACGAACCACCTGCGGCGGTGGCTGCCGGCGTTGCTGGCGCTGACCGCGAACTCACCGATCTACCTGGGCCAGGACACTGGGTTCGCCAGCTGGCGCTGGATCATGTGGTCGCGCTGGCCGTCCGCGGGCGCACCGCCGTACCTCGAGTCCGTTGAGCACTACGACGCCCTGGTGGCCATGTACCTGGCGGCTGGGAGCTTGATGGACGAGCAGATGGTCTACTGGGACGCTCGGCCGTCCTCACACCTACCGACGATCGAGGTCCGGGTCAGCGACGTGCCGCTCACTGTGGACGAGACAGTGCTGCTGGCGACGCTCGCCCGGGCGCTGGTGATGACTGCGCTCGAGGACGGGAGCCTGGGGCCTGAGCTGGAGCCGCAGATCCTGTCAGCGGCGTACTGGCTGGCTGCTCGGGACGGCCTGACGGCTGACGGGCTGGACGTCCTGACCGGTGAGAAGCAGCCGATGCGGCAGGTGATCGAGGACCTCCGCACACACGTCGAACCCGCGCTGCGCGACCTCCACTCGCTGACGATGGTCGACGCCGGCATCGAACGGGCGTTCCGCGAAGGAAACGGCGCGATGAAGCAGCAGAAGGTGTTCCGTGAGGGCGACGACCTCATCGCCCTCACGGAAGTCAAACCCTAAGCACGCAGGAAGTCCTCCAGGCCGTGCAGGTCGTCGGTGTTCAGGTAGTCGACTCCTGCGGCGGTGAGCTCGCGCCAAACGGCCTCGCGGGCGGCGCCAGGGGTGTCCGGGGTTTCCCAGAAGCGGACCTTGTAGCCGGCGTGGTGTGCGGTGACGACGATGTCGTGCAGCTTCGTCTTCTCCGCCTCCGGCATCGGGCCGATACCGCGCCAGGTGAAGTTCTTCGACCAGTTGTCGCTGACCAGCGGCATCAGCGACGCGGGCATCCCCGAGTTCAGGTCGCTCAGGCGGCCGTCGTACCCGGCGTACCGGATCTTCTGCGCTTTCAGGTCGTCCAGCGGCCGGTTCCCGCTGATCACGGACGTGACCGCGCCCTTCACGACCCGCCCGTTGACGAACCGAGTGCTGATCCCGCGGTACTTCGCCAGCGCCTGGTCGACCGCGGCGTACGTCGACGGTCCGTCGCTCTTGATGTCGATCAGCAGTTGGAAGTCGCGGCCGTGCTGGTACACCTGCCCGTGGTTCGCCCGGACCCGGTCAGCCAGCGGCTTCAGGTACAGGCTCTCCAGGTTGCGACCCGCCTTGGCGTCGGCGAGGTCGTGCGCGACCCGCAGCTCACCGTCGACCAGCCACACGTCCGCCTCGACGCTGTTGAACCCGCGGTCCAGCGCGTCCACCAGCGGCCGCCGGTGCTCGTAGTCGTTGTGCGCGTGCGCCGAGGACAGCGGCCGGACGGCGGGAGCGTCGTACGCCGTCGGCAGCCGGAGGCCGTTGGCGCGGACAACGTCCCGGACCCGGTCGGGGTAGTCGCTGATGATTCCGTCGACGCCCTGGTCGATGAACCACTGGATCGTCGCCGGGTCGTCGACCGTCCACGGGATGACCTTCAGGCCGGCCTTGTGTGCGGCCGTCACGGTGTCCTTGGTGAAGTACGGCCGGAACGCCGGGTCGGTGATCTTCCCGCCCTGCGGGAAACCGTCCACCGGCGAGATCGCGGAGGCGCCGAACGACTTGACCGCCTTCAGCGGGTCGCCGCCGAAGTCGTCGATGTCGATCCCGCCCAGCCACGGCGACTTGCCGGGCTTGCCGACCTGCAGGAAGTCGAAGTTGTCCAGCGCGACCAGCGGCAGCTCCGGCATCACCTGGCGCATCCGCATCAGCGAACCCCAGTCGAAGCTCTGGATCGTCACCTGCCTGGCGATGTGCGCCTTGCGGATCTCGCTGGCGACCACCTGGACGAACTGCTCGCGCGGTGCGGTCTCGGACGGTGCGCCGGCCTCGACCTTGGTCTCGACGTTCAGCTTCACGCCGTACGCGTGGTAGCGGTGCACGAGCGCGAACACGTCGCGCAGCTCGGGCATCCGGGCGCCCGGGTCGGGCTGCTGGCCAGGGAAGTTCGCCAGCGGCAACGAGCCGCAGTCGAGCTGCTTGACCTGCTTCAGGGTGAGCGTGTTGATGAACTTGCCGACGTACGGGTACTCCGGGTCGTCCGGCGTGTACGGCGCGGTGTCGCGGCACTTGCTCCCGGAGACCTGCCGGTCGTGGGTGACGACGGCGTACCCGTCCTGGGTGATCTGGACGTCGAGCTCAAGCGTGCTGACGCCGAGCTCGAGACCGTGCGAGAACGACGTGATCGTGCTCTCCACGGTCAGCCCGAGACCACCGCGGTGGCCCTGGATGTCGAAGTCGGCGCGCCGGGCAGCGGCCGGGGCGGCCGGAAGCAGCAGTCCGGCGATCAGCGCACACGGCAGCAAGACGCGAGGAAGGCGGCGCATAAGGGGTGGTCCCTTCCGGAGGGGTTGTGGGCGGACGTCCTCGAGGCTTGCCGCCCCAGGGATCCTTGTGCCTTCGTGAAGGTAGCCGGTAAAAGGCCGACGCGTGACCGCCGCGTGTCGTAACTCAGCTACGGAACCGAGCTGATCTGCCGCACGGACCGGCTCTCTGCGATCACCCGCCCGTCCTTGAACGCCGGGTCCAGCGTGCCTTCGGTCCGACGGACGAGGGTGAGGTCGACCAGGCACGTCGTCGCCGCCTTGCCCGGACCCGGCGTCGCAGTCGTCGAAGTTGTCGCAGTCGTCGTGGTCTTCGCGGCCGTGGCAGTGAGCGAGCCGGCCGGGATGGTCCCGCTGACCCGGCCGGCCTCGAACCCGATGCTGCCGGACTCGATGCACGGGCCGGACCAGATCACGACCGTTCCCCGCTCCGACGGCAGGCTGTCGAACCTGATCGGGATCGCTCGCCGGCGAGAGTACGTCGTACCGGCCGCCGGAGCGGTCAGCCGGACGCGCTCGGGCAGCTTCACCGTCGACTTCGGCGCGGACGCGTTGTCGCCGCCACGCTGCAGCCCGAGGGTGATCTCGGTGCCCGGATCGAGTACGCCGTCGAGCTGGGCGCTGTACTGCGTGACACCGGCGGCGCGGTGGCGCTTCAACTCCGCGGATTTGCCGCCGCCCGACGCGGTGAGCTTCTCGTCGTTGCCCAGCTCGATGAAGGTCAGGCTGCCGACCCGCAAGGTGGCGCTGGCGTCGATGGCGTCACCGGTATCGGGCAGCGTCACCGTCAGGTCCGCGGTGATGCCGCTGGTGCGGATGTCCTTGGATTCGACCGTGGAGCATCCGGCAAGGACCAGAAGCACGGTGAGGGCAGCAAGTCGCTTCACAGCCAGCGAAGCTAGCAGCGCCGGGGTCTACCGCTCGTGCGTAGAACTACTCGTACTGCAGCGCCTCCAGCGGGTTGAGCCGCGCCGCCCGGCGGGCCGGCCAGATCGCCGCGAAGATGCCGACCACGACCGCGACCACGGCGAAGATCGCCAGCTGGGCCACGGGGACGGTGAACGAGATCTCGTCCAGCCGGGCGGCGAGCAACGCGGCCAGCAGCAGACCGAGAACGATCCCGATCACCCCGCCGATCAGCGCGGTGATCACGCTCTCCTGCCGGATCATCCGCTTCACCTGACCCCGGGTCAGGCCGATCGCGCGCAGCATCCCGAGCTCGCGGGTGCGCTCGAAGACGGTCAGTACCAAGGTGTTCACGATGCCGAACAAGCTGACCAGGACCGACAGCGCCAGCAGGACGTAGAGCACGTTGAGCAGGCTCTTGATGTTGTCGGTCTGCGCCTTCTTGAACTGCTCGATGGTGACGCCCTTGGCGTTCGGGAACGGCGCCAGGGCAGCGTTCAGCGCGGCGGTGTTCGCCGCCGTCACACCGCCGCGCATGGTCAGGAAGGTGTAGATGTTCTGCGGCTGGGGAGTCGCGGAGTCGAACGTGGCCGCCGAGATCGTCACGTTCCCGAACGGCGATCCGCCCGCGGGCGGCTTGAAGATTCCGCGCACCTGGAACGGGAGCTGCTTCCCGGTCACCATCTGCAGGGTGAACGTCGAGCCGAGGCTGAGCGAGTGCTCCGCGGCGTAGTCGGCGTCGACGATCGCGCCGTCGGGTTCCAGCTGGGACAACGACGCCTGCGATCCGGCCTGCCAGTCGAACCTCAGCAACTGTGGCGCGGTCCGGTCGATGGCGGTGATCGGGATCGTCTTGTCGAACGCCCGCGCCTGTCCGCCGCGGACGCTGGTCACCGCGCCGACGGTCGGTACCTTCGCGGCCGTGGCGGCGACCGTCGGCGGCAATGGGCTGAAGTTGTTCTGGGCCGTGATCGCGTAGTCCGAGCTGGAGATCCGGTCGACCGCGTCCTCGAACGGTTTGATCAGCCCCGCGCCCAGCGTGGCGACCAGCGTGACCAGCGCCAGCCCGATCATCAGGGCCGCCGCGGTCGATGCGGTCCGGCGCGGATCGCGCCGGCTGTTCTGGCCACCGATCGCCACTGCGGGCCGGTCGGGAAGTACCCGCGGGAACTCGGGCTGCCGTCCGAAGAGCCGGCGCAGCGCCCACAACGGGACCAGGACGACCGGCCAGATCACAGCGGTCAGTACGACGACCGACCAGCGCGCCACCGGGTCGGAGAAGGCTGCCAGCGGCCGGACGAGCCGGGCGGAGAACGTGGCGATCCCGATGAAGAGCAGCAGCACCCCGGCGCCCAGCAGCGACAGGAGCGTGCTCGTCTTCAGGCCGTGGGCGAACAGGCCGACGAGGACCAGCGCGATGCCGGCGGCGGCGAGCAGCGCGGCACCGGCCGGGCGGAAGCGGTTCAGCCGCCCCGGCACCAGGATCGCGCCTTCGCGGACCGCCGCGATCGGCGGCACCCGGGTCGCCCGTACCGCCGGCCGCAGGCTCGCGAGGACCGTGACCAGGACGCCGACGACCAACGCGACGACGATGGTCCGGTTGCGGAACACCAGGCCGTTGTTCGGCAGCGTGAAGCCGATCGCGTCGAACAGCTTGAACAGTCCGGTCGCGATCGCGAGGCCCAGGAACAGGCCGATCGCCGCCGCGACCAGGCCGGTGACGAGCGCTTCCAGGACGACCGAGCCGAGGATCTGCCGGCGGGACGCCCCGAGGGTGCGGAGGGTGGCGAACTCGCGGGTCCGCTGCGCGATGGTGATCGACAACGAGTTCGCGATCACGAACGAGCCGACGAACAACGCGATCGCGCCGAACACCAGCAGGAACGTCTGCAGGAAGTTCAGGAAGCTCGTCGTACCGGCGGCGTCCTCGGCGGCCTGGTCCGCGGCACTGCGGACCTGGGTCCCGGCGGGGAGGACCCGCTGGACCGCGTCGATCAGCTGCTGCTTGCCGGTGCCGGACTTCGCCGCGATCAGGATCTGGTCGAGCTTGCCCGCCTTGTCGAACAGGTGTTGCGCCGTACCCAGGTCGAATCCGGCCAGCGTCGCGCCACCGATCGACGACACCGCGCCGAACTCGACCAGGCCGGAGATCCGCATCCGCTGCAGCGGTCCGCGCGCCTGCACACCGATCTCGTCACCGGCTCGGAACCCCTTCTTCTGCGCGGTCTGGGTATCGATCACCACCTCGCCGGGCGACGGCCAGGAACCCGACACCAGGGTCAGCGAGTTGAACTGGGGTAGCGCGGGGTCGACGCTGAACCCGAGGTTCGGGGCACCGCCGAAGACGATCGCCTTGCCGTCCTTGCCGATGAGTTGCGCCTCGCCGCTGACCGCTCCGCCGGCCGCGCCGACCTCGGGCAGGTCGCGGACCTTCGGCAACAGGCCGGCCGCGAACGGCGGCGCGGTCACGGTCCCGTCCTGGGACGCGTCGAACGCGGTCTTCCCGGTGATCGCGGCGTCGGTGTTCTTGTAGTTCTGGGTGAAGATCGAGTCGAACGCGGACGTGATGGAGTCGGTCAGGACGTAGGTCCCGGAGATCAGCGCCACCCCGAGGACGACGCCGATCGCGGTCAGCGCCGTGCGCAGCTTGCGGGCCAGCAGGCCCTGCAACGCGAACCTGATCACTGCAGGTCCAGCGTGTCGATGATCTGCAGGATCTCGTGCTGGCTGGACCGGCCGGTCTCCTTCACGATCTCGCCGTCGGCGAGGTAGAGGATCCGGTCGGCCATCGCGGCCGCCTTGGCGTCGTGGGTCACCATCACCAGCGTCTGGCCGTACTCCTCGACCGAGGACCGCATCAGCGCGAGGATCTCGGCACTGGTCCGGGAGTCGAGGTTGCCGGTCGGCTCGTCCGCGAAGACCACGGTCGGCCGGGACACCAGTGCCCGCGCGATCGCGACCCGCTGCTGCTGGCCGCCGGACAGCTCGGCCGGCCGGTGGGTCAGGCGGTCGGCGAGGCCGACGCGCTCGACGAGCCCTTCGAAGTACCCCGGATCCGGCTTCTCCCCGGCGATCGTCAGCGGCAGCAGGATGTTGTCGCGGGCGGTGAGCATCGGCAGCAGGTTGAAGAACTGGAAGATGAAGCCGATGTGCCGCCGGCGCAGCTTGGTGAGCGCGTCGTCGCCGAGCGTCGTGATTTCCGTGCCGCCGATCTGTACCGAGCCCGAGGTCGGGCGGTCCAGCCCGGCGAGGATGTGCATCAGCGTCGACTTGCCCGACCCCGAGGGCCCCATCACCGCGGTGAGCTGTCCGGCCTCCATCTGCACCCCCACGCCGCGCAGCGCCTGGACCGCGGTGTCGCCCGCGCCGTACACCCGCACGAGGTCCTCCGCCTGGACAACCTCGGTTCCGATCCCCACCATGCCGACCATCGCCCCTCCCGACGAGTCAGCGGCCCCCAGCCGTTCCGTCAAAGTGCTTCGAGTCTGGCCGCGATCCGGCTTGAGCGACAGGGGGTTTACCCGGAGTGGTCCCTGATCAGGGCCACGGGGGTGGGAGATTGGTGGTGCCGGACCGGGAAGCGCCTCACGGCGCGTGGCCGCTCGTAGCGGCTAATTTTGGGACCCGGGGCTTGCACCGGCCCGACACCTCGAACAGTGTAACGGGTGCTCAAACCCCTTGTCTTGTAGGGATCTCGGGCCACGAGACCTATAACACCGGAGTGCGCCTTGCGCAACTACCAGAGTTGTCCGGCGCGTTCCGCGCGCGCCGCGGTCTGCAGCTGGTCAGCGGTCTCGACCAGTTTGGACGCCGACAGCACCCGGTCGTGCCCGTCCTCGGCCAGATGTGCCCGTCCGGTGGCGACGATCCGCGCGAACGCGGCCGCGCGGTCCAGCGTGGTGGCGAAGTCCCCGGTCGCGACACCCCGCAGTACCGCGTCGATCATCTCCCGGACCTCGGCCGGTCCGGGTGGTTCGGCGACGCCGGCGATCACCGCATGGACTTCGGCGTACTTGCGGCCGGTGGCGAACTCGCGGGACACCTCCTCGGCGTTCGAGTGCACCCAGGAGCGCAGCAGGTACAGCCGCCAGAGCGAGCCGGGCAGCGAGTCCGGGGACGCGTCGGACCAGAGCTCGGCCAGCTCGTCCAGACCGTACTCGTCGGCCAGCTTGACCACGCGCGCGTGCACCTCGGTGTCCTCGGACTTGCGGACGCCACGCACCAGCAACTCGGCCGTGCGGTGCGCGGCCTCGCTGACGGTCGCCGGGTCGTTCGCGCCGGGCAGCGACTCGAACAACTTGTTGCCCGGCAGGATCGGTCGGCGCGGGTTGGGGGTGGTCACGGCCTCCATGGTGCCTGATGCGCTCCGGGCTCGCATGCCGAGCCGGGCAAAACCCGTTGCGGGGTTTGATGTACTTGGGGCCGTGATTCCTCTCGACACCTCGCCGGCAGCGCTCGCGCTCCGGGCCGCGTACGACCAGCAGATCCGTTCCCGTCCGGGCAGCGCGAACGGCGGCAGCGTCGAGCGCGTCGGTCCGCTGATCCGCAAGGTCGGCTTCGAGGGCGACGGTTTCGTCCAGTACCTCGGTGGCTCCGAGGATACTGACGGGGCCGAGCTGGACCGGCTGATCGCCGACCAGGTCGAGTACTTCGCGAAGCTCGGCGTGAAGTTCGAGTGGAAGTACTACTCGCACGACCTGCCGGCGGACCTGCCCGAGCGGCTGACCCGAGCCGGGCTGGTTCCCGACGAGGAGGAGTGCCTGCTGATCGGCGACGTCGCCGAGCTCACCTCCGAGGTCGTCGTACCGGACGGGATCCGGCTGCGGGAGATCACCGCGCGCGCCGACCTGGAGCGGATGCAGGCGATGGAGGAGGAAGTGTGGGGTTACTCGCACGCCTGGCTTCCGGATGCGCTGTCCGCGGCGATCACGGACGACGACCCGGCCGTTGTGGTCGTGGCCGAGACCGACGACGGCCGGATCGTGTGCGGTTCGTGGATCCGGTTCCACACCGGGACCGAGTTCGGTTCGCTGTGGGGTGGCTCGACGTTGCCGGAGTACCGCGGCCAGGGGATCTACCGGGCCCACGTCGCGTATCGGCGGAATCTGGCCGTCGAGCGCGGGTACCGCTACCTGCAGGTCGACGCGTCCCCGGACAGCCGCGGCATCCTGGCTCGACTCGGGCTGCGGCCGGTCTCGGTGACCGTGCCGTACATCTGGACGCCGCCCGCCTGACCCCGGAGTCAGTACGCTCGCTGTATGGCAGGTGCAACAGGAGGCAGCGGCGGCCGGATCGCGAAGACCGTGGTCAAGTACGGCGTGCGCTACGGCCCGCTGATCGTGGAAGCGGTCAAGCACGGGCGCGAACCTGCCCAACAGGCCGTCCAGGCCGCCTGGGCCAAGCGAACCGCCCGGCGCAAGGCCGTTGAGCACGCCCTGACCGTCCGCGACGGGTCCCTGCTCAAGGTGATCAAGGACGGCCAGGCGATCTTCTTCGTGTTCTCCGGCGACGCGATCGTGACGACCTATCCGACCGTCGCCCAGAGCGCCTACCCCGAGCTCCTCCGCCACTCCGACCTGGACAAACGCGAGTCCGGGGCCGCACTTGCGGCACAGAAGGCACAGAAGCCGAAGCTCCCCACGCACCTGCCGCGGGTCCGCCGCAAGCGTTGACGCCCGCGTAACATTCCGGACCCGCCCGGGCAACAGGCCGCACGCACAGTGGAAGCACGTTTTCACGAGGGAGGGCGTCCGCATGCTCTGGAAGATCAGGACCGAACTCGCCGACCGGCCCGGTGCACTGGCCGAACTTGCTGCACGCTGTGGTGCGGAAGACATCAACATCCTGAGCCTCGAGGTCTTCACCGCGGAGACCGGGGCCGTGGACGAGCTGGTCGTCTCCACCAGTGTCGGCTGGACCGCTGACGACCTGACCGCCCTCGCCGCCGAGGCCGGGTGTCTGCGGACAACGGTCCGGCTGTGCCAGGCCGACGTACTGAGTGACGGACCCACGCGGTACCTGCGGGCGGTGCTGCGGCTGCTGGACGACCCGATGTCCGTCGACGAGGAGCTGGGCAACCTGCAAGGGTTCGACGAGTACACACCGGCCGAGTGGGCCCGGGCCGACGTCCTCGTCGAGATCGCCGGGCGGCTGGCGGAGCGGGGTGAGGTGATCGACGGGCCGCGGCCGGGGAGCGGCGTACCGGAGCTGCGGACGGCGACTGTCGAGGACGCCGGGGCGGTCGTGGCGATGCACGAGCGGTGCTCGTACGAGACGCGGACGCGGCGGTACCACGTGCCGATGGCGAAGCTGACCGTGCGGACGGCGCGGCACCTGTCGGCGCCGGCCGGGGGAGTGTCGATCGTGGCGTGTGTCGGCGACGCGGTGATCGGGATGGCGACCGCGGCTCCCTGGGACGAGCTCGGGAGTGCGACGATGGAGGTCGCCGTACTCGTCGAGGACGGGTGGCAGCGGCAGGGGCTCGGGCTCCGGTTGCTACGCCAGGTGATCGCCGAGGCCCGCGCGCTCGGGGCCGATCGGGCCGTCTGCGTCGTACAGCCCGACAACCACGCGATGCTGCGGACGCTCGAGCGGCTGCGGATGCGTTCCCGGGTCGTGCGCGACGGCGACAACCTGATGGCCACGGTCGCGCTGTCCGCGGAAAGCCTGTCGCATGCGGTGGATCGGCCGCCGGTGCAATATCGTCGGACCCGTGCCACCCCTTCCCCCCGGCCGCAATCCGCACGGACTGCTGGTCAACCTGCCCGCGAGCACCCGCTCCCCGCTCTTTCAGCTCTTGAGCCGCTTCCTGGTGGCGGTGGGGCTGCTGGTCGTGATGGTGCTGATCGTGGTGGTCGACCGTGACGGGTACAAGGACAGCTACGACGGCCACGTCGACCTGATCGACAGCATCTACTATGCCACGGTCACGCTCACCACGACCGGGTACGGTGACATCACACCGGTCACCCCGGCGGCGCGGTTGGTGAACGCCTTCGTCGTGACGCCGTTGCGGATCGCGTTCCTGGTGGTTCTGGTCGGCACCACACTGGAGGTGCTGGCCAACGAGGGCCGCCGGGTCATGCGCGACACGCGCTGGAGGAAACGGATGAAGGACCACACCGTCGTCGTCGGGTACGGCACCAAGGGCCGCTCGGCCGTGCAGACACTGATCAGCAACGGGGTGAAGCGGGACAGCATCGTGGTGATCGACCCGCGCGCCCAGGCGATCGGTGACGCGGGCAACGATCAGATGGCCGCGTTCCACGGCGACGCGACGAACCGGACCGTACTGCGCCGCGCCGAGGTGATGTCGGCGCGCGAGGTGATCGTCACGACCGACCGGGACGACTCGGCGGTGCTGGTCACGCTGGCGGTGCGCCAGCTCAACCCTGGTGCGCATGTCGTCGTGGCGGTCCGCGAGGAGGACAACGTCCCGCTGCTCCGGCAGAGCGGTGCAGACGCGGTGGTGACGTCCTCCGAGGCCGTCGGCCGGCTGCTGGGCCTCTCCGCGGTCAGTCCGAACCTCGGTGAGGTCATGGAGGACCTCCTGACGTACGGCGAGGGTCTGGAGGTCGCCGAGCGGCCCGTGCTCGGCCGTGAGGTCGGCAAGCCGCCCTCCGCCGTACCGGACCGGGTCGTCTCGGTGGTCCGCGACGGCAAGGTGCACCGGTACTACGACTCGAACGTGTCGGTGCTCGCGGCCGGCGACAAGCTCATCGTCGTCCGCCCGGCCAAGGAGACCCCCTGGGCCGAGCGCCCAGGCGCCGACGAGACCGACGACTGAACCTTCCGCCGCACCAGCCGCGTGCATAGAGTCGAACTGCCTGGGGGCCGAAGCGCGGCAGGGGGCAGTCATGAGGTGGAGCAGAGCGGCCGGGATGGCCGGCATCGCGGCGCTGATGTGTGCGGGGCTGACCGGGGTGCAGGGTCAGGCCGCGGGTGGCGGGTGCGTGTCTGCGGAGAGCGTCGTCCAGGCCCGCGGCGGGCCACGCGAACCGGATCTCGGTCAGGTCGTGGAGGATCTGCCGGCCGCGGCGAAGGGCCGGGCGGGGGCCGGATTCAGGGCGACCGTGCCGGTCTACTTCCACGTGATCACCGACGGTTCGACCGGTGCGCTCACGACGGCGCAGATCGAGGCGCAGATCGCCGTACTCAACAACACCTACGTCGGCGGTGAGGGCGGAGCGCGCACCGGCTTCAGCTTCCGGCTGGCCGGGGTGACGCGCACCGACAACGCGGCGTGGTTCCACCTGAAGCCCAGCGGCACGGACGAGGACAGCATGAAGCGGGCGCTGCACGTCGGCGGCCCGGGCGACCTGAACCTGTACTCGATCACCTCGGACAGCCTGCTCGGGTGGGCGTACCTCCCGGACATCGTCACCAAGCCAGGCCGGACGTACCTCGACGGCGTCGTCATCAACTGGGAGTCCGTCCCGGGTGCGTCGACGAGGTTCGCGGGCCGGTACGACCAGGGCGAGACCGCTACCCACGAGGTCGGTCACTGGCTGAACCTCGAGCACACGTTCTTCGGCGGCTGCAACGCGAAGGGCGACTTCGTCGACGACACCCCGGCGGAGAAGACACCGACCAGCGGCTGCCCGGCCGGCAAGGACACCTGCTCGGCACCGGGCCTCGACCCGATCCACAACTACATGGACTACTCGTACGACTCCTGCTACACCCAGTTCACCCCGGGCCAGGCCCAACGGATGGCCGACGCCTGGTTGTTCTACCGCGCGTGAGCTCTTGCGTCCTGACGGAAAGCCTTGAGGGGTACGTCGGGGCGCTGCACGATCCCGGGTATGACTGGGGCCGGTACGTTTCGGGCGGCGTTCGACGTACCGGAGTTTCGTGGGGTGTGGGCCGGGGAGGCGCTGTCGCAGGTTGGTGATCAGCTGGCTCGGGTGGCGTTGGCTGTGCTCGTGTTCGAGCGGACCGGGTCGGCGGCGCTGGCTGCGTTGACGTTGGGGTTGTCGTACACACCGGCGTTCGTCGGCTCGGCGCTGCTGTCCGGGCTGGCGGACCGGTTGCCGCGGCGCTCGGTAATGATCGCGTGCGACCTCCTGTGCGCGGTGCTGGTCGTGGTGATGGCTGTGCCGGGCATGCCGTTGGCGGTGGTGTGTACGGCGATGGCTGGGGTGGCGCTGGTGGGCGGGCCGTTTCGGGCGGCGCGGTTGGCGCTGCTGCCGGAGATGCTCGCCGGTGAGGCGTATGTGAGTGCGCTGGCGATCCGGAGCATGACGATCCAGGGCGCGCAGTTGGTCGGGTTTGCTGCGGGTGGTGTGGTGGTGGCGTTCCTCAGCCCGCGGGTGGCGCTGTTGGTCGACGCTGGGACGTTCCTGTGCTCGGCACTGATCCTGCGGGTGTTTGTACGGCGCCGGCCGGCCGCGGCGGGTGGTGTGCGCCGGAGCTTCTGGTCGTCGACGGCTGAGGGGGTGCGGGTGATCCGGTCCGTGGCTGGGCTGCCCGGGTTGTACGTGCTCGGCATGCTGGCCGGCCTCTACATCGGACCGGAGGGGCTGGCGGCCGCGTGGGTGTCCGAGCTGCACGCACCGGCCGCGACCGTGGGGCTGCTGATGGGCGCACCCGCAGCTGGTCTGGTGGTTGGCGCGTGGCTCTTCACCAGGTACGTCGATGCCGCGCGGCGGCCGGGGTGGACCGGGCCGCTGGCGGTGGCTGCTGGTGCGGTGTTGATGCTGTGCTTCGCCAGACCGCCGGTGGTGGTCGTCCTGGTGATTCTGGTGGTCAGCGGGATGTGCACGGCGTACCAGATCCAGGTGGGGGCGTCCTTCGGGCGGCAGACACCCGCGGAGAGTCGCGCGCAGGTGATGGGGTTGCTGAACTCCGGCGTACTGACCGCTCAGGGGCTTGGGGTGGTGTTGGCGGGGCTGCTGGCCGACCGGATCGGGGTGGCGCACACGGTGGCGGTTGCTGGAGCTGTGGGTGTTGTCGTCGCGCTGGGCGTCACGCTTCGTGCTGGCGCTGTGCAGCCGGTTGGTCGCTGACCGCTTCGCCTGGCTCTTGGGTGTTGACGGTGTCGTTCCGGGCGCTCTACTGTCTGGCCTGTAAACGATTACAAGAACGATTACAGGAGACCGTGTGAGTCGGCCGACGATTGCTGAGGTGGCTCGGGCTGCCGGGGTCTCGGTGGCGTCGGTGTCGCGGGTACTGAACGGGCTGCCGGCGACCGAGGAGATGGCCGAGCGGGTGCAGCGGGCGGTGGGGGAGCTCGGATACGTGCCAGACGCGCGGGCCCGGTCGCTGAAGGTCGGGCGGACGTTTCAGCTGACGCTGGCGGTCGCTGACGTCGGCAACCCGGTGTACGTGACGATGATGCGCGCGGTGGAGTCGGTGGTCGCCGCGGCCGGCTATCGGCTGGTGGTGACGACGACCGGTCCGGAGATCGTCGACGAGGTCGCGTTGGTGCGGGGGATGGCGCGTGGGTACGCCGATGGTCTCGTGATCAGCCCGCTGCGCGTCGACGAGGACCTGATCAAGTCGATCCGCGAGTGCGAGGTACCGGTGGTGGTCGCCGGTAACGTGCCAGCCAAGGCCGGCGTCGACACCGTCCGCGCCAACTCCCCCAAGGGCATGCTGCTCGCCGTCGACCACCTGGTCTCCCGCGGCCGCCGCCGAATCGCCTTCCTCAACGGCCCCGCCGACACAGTCCCCGGCACCGCCCGAGCCAAGGGCTTCGCAGACGCCCTAAAAACGCACGGTCTCGAACCGGCAGCTGTAGCCGAGGCCGCCGACTTCACCTTCACAGCAGGCCGCGCCGCAGCCCCAGAACTGCTGGAAGGAAGGGGGCGCACGGGCTCGGGTTCCAGCGCCTTTGACGCGGTGGTTTGTGCGAACGACTTGCTGGCCGTGGGGTTGATGCATGAGTTGGCTGCGGTGGGGTTGCTGGTGCCTGCGGATGTGGCTGTGGTGGGGATGGATGACAGTGAGTTGGCCGAGCAGTGTTTTCCGACGTTGACGAGTGTGAACCTGGGGTCGGCGGAGCGGGGGCGGCGGGCGGCTGAGTTGCTGTTGGCAAGGATCGAGGACAGTACGCGGACGCCGCGGCGGATCGTCGTACAGCCGGCGCTGAGTGTGCGGGGGTCGACGCCGTGACGGCGACGATGACCGCACCGACAGAGCTGAAGCAGGCCGGGCGGCCGAAGCAGAACCGGGAAGCGATCTTCCTGTTCCTCCCCGCGTTGCTGCCGGTGCTCTCGCTCAGCGTCTACCCGCTGATCCGCGGAATCGCGCTCGGCTTCACCGACGCCCGCGCCGGCCTTCGCGTCGAGACGCGCTTCGTCGGCTTCGAGAACTTCAGCAAGCTCCTGCACAACCACCTGTTCTGGGACTCGTTCCGGATCGGCGTGATCTGGACCCTCTCGGTCACGATCCTCCAGTTCGTCGCCGCGCTCGGCCTCGCCCTGCTGCTGAACACGAACCTGAGGTTCCGCGGCGTCGCCCGCACCCTCGCGCTGATCCCGTGGGCAATGCCGCCGGTGGTGGTCGCGATCATGTGGCGCCTGCTGCTGCACCCGACCAACGGCCCGGTCAACGAGATCCTGCAGAACCTGCACCTCACCGACCACCCAATCAACTTCCTCGGCAACTTCAGCACGGCGCTCCCGGCTGTGATCGTGGTCGGGATCTGGGTCGGTATGCCGATGACCACGGTCACGCTGCTCGCCGGCCTGCAGGGCATCGACCGCACGCTCTACGAAGCAGCCGCTGTCGACGGCGCCGGCGCGTGGAGCCAGTTCCGGCACATCACGCTGCCGCAGCTCAGAACGGTCATCGTCGCGATCACCAGCCTGGACCTGATCTGGAACTTCAACTCGTTCGGCCTGGTCTACGTGCTCACCGCCGGCGGCCCGGGTGGCAAGACCATGCTCCCGATGCTCTTCGCCTACAACGAGGCCTTCCGGTACGGGAACTTCGGGATGGCCGCCGCGATGGGTGACGTGATGGTCGTGATCATCATCCTGTTCCTGTTCTTCTACCTCCGGAACCGGCTGCGGAGCGAAGCATGAGAACCCGTCCGGCCACCCGTTTCCTGCAGTACGTCGCCGTGCTCTGCTACCTGGTGTTCCTCGGCTTCCCGCTGCTCTGGCTGATCTCGAGCTCGCTGAAGTCGCCGCAGGAGTTCGCGAGCATCACGCCGAGCCTGCTGCCGAAGCACGCCGACTTCTCCAACTACACCGATGCGCTGAACGAGCAGGGCCTGGTCCGCGGCCTCGGCAACAGCCTGCAGATCTCGATCTACAGCACGATCCTGGTGCTGGTCATCGCGCTGCCGGTCGCCTACGCGCTGGCCCGGTTCCGGAGCCGGCTCCGGCCGCTCACGAACGGCTGGATCCTGGTGTCCCAGGTGTTCCCGGTGATCCTGATCGTGATCCCGCTGTTCATGATCCTCCGCCCGCTGCACCTCACGAACACGATCCCGGGCGTGGTGATCGTGTACATGGTCTGGTCGCTGCCGTTCGCGCTCTGGATGCTGCAGGGGTACGTCGGCGCAGTACCGCGCGAGCTGGAAGAGGCGGCGTCCGTGGACGGGGCGGGCCGGCTCCGGACGATCGTGTCGATCGTGATGCCACTGCTCCGGCCGGGGCTGATCGCGACCGCGATGTTCACGTTCATCTCGGCCTGGAACGAGTTCTTCTTCGCGCTGGTCCTGCTCCAGGACCCGCAGCTCAAAACGCTTCCGCTGGTCCTCGCCCGCTTCGTCGGTGCCGAGGGTCAGGTCCAGTTCGGTCCGCTCGCCGCCGCCTCGGTGCTGGCGACGGTCCCCAGTCTCGTGTTCTTCGCCTTCCTGCAGCGGAGGTTGACCTCCGGCCTGCTGAGCGGCGCAGTCAAAGGTTAGGAGAGGTAATGAAGAAGGTACTGACCGCGGTGCTCGCGGCGAGCGCTCTGGTGACGCTCGCCGCCTGTGGTGGTGGCAACAGTGGCTCCGGCAGCTCGGGATCGGGCGGCTCGACCGAGAAGGTGACGCTCAAGTTCCAGAGCCTCGCCTTCCAGAAGACCACCGTGGCCGCGACCAAGAAGATCGTCGCCGACTGGAACGCCGCCAACCCGAACATCCAGGTCGAGTACGTCCAGGGCAGCTGGGACTCCGTGCACGACCAGCTGGTCACCCAGTTCCAGGGCGGGACCGCGCCGGACATCATCCACGACGAGTCCGCCGACATCACCGGGTTCATCAACCAGGGCTACCTCGCCGACCTCTCGCCGTACCTGAGCCAGGAGACCAAGGATGCGGTCTCGAAGGGCGTCTGGGACACGGTCTCGAACGACGGCAAGGTGTACGCCGCGCCGACCCTGCTGCAGTCGTACGTCGTGTTCGCGAACAGCGCGCTGCTCAAAGGCGCCGGGATCACCGCGACCGGCGACTCGCTCAGCTGGGACGACCTGGCCGCGAACGCGAAGAAGCTGACCGCGGGCGGCAAGTTCGGTCTCGGCTGGGGGCTGAAGAGCCCGACCGCGACGGTGCTCAACCTCGGCATGAACTTCGACGCGAAGTTCTTCGACGGCAGCGGTAAGGACGCCAAGGCAACGATCGGCGACGCCGAGCTCGAGGTGCCGAAGCGGATCCACGCGATGGCGTACGACGACAAGTCGATCGACCCGACCTCGCTGACCCAGAGCGGGTCCGACGTACTGCCCGGGTTCTACGCCGGCAAGTACGCGATGATTGTCGGCGGCAACTATGCCGCGCAGCAGATCCTCGAGGAGGCACCGAAGGGCTTCCAGTGGGAGGTGCTGCCGCCGCTGAAGGGTACGAGCACCCAGCAGGCCGCGAACCCGCAGACGCTGTCGGTACCGGCCGAGGGCAAGCATGTCGAGCAGTCGGCGAAGTTCATCGACTACTTCATGAAGGCGGAGAACCTGGCCGCCGTCGGGCAGGGCGACTGGCTGATCCCGACCACGCAGGCGGCGCGGGACGCGATCCTGAAGACGACCGGTGGGAAGAACGGCTGGCAGCAGACGCTTGCCAGCGGCACCGAGCTGACCAAGGCGCCGTTCCAGAGCGTGGAGAACTACCCGAAGTGGAAGGACCAGATCGCGACGCCGGCGCTACAGGAGTACCTGGCGAACAAGTCTGATCTCGCCGGACTGGGGAAGAAGCTGAGCGACGGATGGGGTCAGGTCAACCAGTGACGTCCCTGCTGGAGGAGAAGGCGGTCGGCGCTCTCGTCGGCTCCGCGGTCGGTGATGCGATCGGCGGGGCCGTCGAGGGCTGGACGCCGGAGGCGATTCGGGAACGGCACGGTGGCTGGGTCACGGGGATTGTCGGGCCGTGGTACGACGAGTGGCGGACGGCTCGGCCGATTGCGCCGTACCACAAGGGCGATGGGCACATCACCGACGACACGTTGATGACGCATGCGCTGGTCGAGGTGTACGACGAGCGGCGTACGCATCTGGATGCTTATGCGGTGGCTGAGTCGTTGGTGCCGAAGATGGTGAGCGGGCCGCGGTGGGTGCCCGAGCTGGAGACCGAGGCGCTGCTGCTCCAGCGGGTGTTCCTGGCGGAGAAGTGGTTGGTGGCGCGGTTGCACTACGGGCATGTTGATCCGCGTGAGGCCGGCGTCGGGAACATCGTGAACTGTGGTGCGGCGATGTACATGGCACCTGTGGGGATTGCCAACGCTGGTGATCCCGCGGGTGCGTACGCCGAGGCGGTGGATGTGGCTGGGGCGCATCAGTCGAGTTATGGGCGGGAGGCGGCCGGGGTGTTCGCGGCTGCTGTTGCTGCGGCGATGGTTCCGGGGGTGACGGCGGCGGCTGTGGTCGAGACTGCTGTTGGTCTGGCCAAGGATGGGACTCGGCGCGCGGTCGAGGCGGTGGCGGAGGCGGCGTCCGGGGTGACCGACTGGGAGCAGGCGATTCCGCTTTTGCGCAAGGCGATCGCGCCGTACGACACGGTCGGGCCCGACTATCGCGACCAGTCGCTGGACGCCCGCCGCCCGAGCCGCACGAAAGCGATCGAGGAACTGCCGGTCGCGCTCGGGTTCGTGCTGGTGGCGGAGGGAGATGTACGCCGTGCCGTCCTCGGCGGCACGAACTACGGCCGCGACGCGGACTCGATCGCGTCGATGGCGGGCGCGATCGCCGGGGCGCTGAACGGCTCATCCGGCGTACCTCAGGACTGGGCGGAGGACGTCGCCACGGCCAGCAGGACCGACCTGGTCCGCCCGGGTCAGGTGATGGCGTCCGTCGCCGCCGACCTGCACGCATCCGACGCGCGCCGCTGGGCACACCGCACCGAAGTACTGGAGACTCTGACCCGATGAGACTCACCTGGGTCCAACCCGAAGACCTCCTCCCACACCAACTGATCCAGTCCCGAGCCGAAGGCGTCGCCATCACCGACGTCGAGTCACGCTGGACCACAGCCGGCGGTTCCCTAGAAGCTCCCGTCTCCGGCGCAACGGACCTACCAGCAACACCAGAACTGCGCACCCTGGCCAAGCAACTGATGGACGAACTGGACACCCGCACCCCACCCTGGCAACCACCAACCATCCCCACCACCCCTCTGCTTGGCGAGGCCCACGGCCTCGAAAAGCAGAAGACGGGCGAGCCGGGCACCGAGACACCCTCGTCTCGCGAGGCAGTAGGTCTCTCCCGGCAGAGTGTCGGCGGGGCGCGGGGGTTTGAGCAGCGGGTGCTGGATGCTTGGTTGGGGCGGATGGCTGGGAATTTGTTGGGGAAGCCGGTGGAGAAGATTTCTCGGGTGGGGATTCGGGAGATTTTGGAGAGTTCGGGGCAGTGGCCGCTGAGCGAGTACATCACCGCGGTGGGGGTGCCGGGGGAGGTGGTGGAGCGGTGGCCGTGGAATCGGCGGTCGCAGGTGAACAGCTTGCGGGAAGTGATCGACGGGATGCCGGAGGACGACGACATCAACTTTGCGATTCTGGCGTTGCTGATGCTCGAGCGGTTCGGGCGTGGGTTGACGACGGAGGATGTGGCGCAGAGCTGGTTGAACGATCTGCCGGCGGGGCGGGTGTTCACGGCCGAGCGGGTTGCCTATCGCAACCTTCTGCAAGGGGTCGAGCCGGAGCAGGCGGCGACGACAGGCAATCCGTTCCGGGAGTGGATCGGGGCGCAGATCCGCACGGATGTTTACGGGTGGGTCAACCCAGGTGATCGGACTGCGGCCGCGCAGCTCGCGCTGACGGATGCTCGGTTGAGTCATACCGGTGCCGGCGTGGACGGTGCGTTATGGGTGGCCGCGATGTCGGCGGCGGCGATGGTCCTGGACGACCCGGTTGAGGCGGCGCTCGCGGGGCTGGAAGTGATCGGGGACGGTGAGCTCAAGCGCGCCGTTCGCTTCGGCCTCGACCTCGCCGACCTAGAGCTCGATGAAGCACTAGACCGACTGCATGCGGAGTACGGACACCTGCACTGGGTCCACGCGGTCAACAACTCGGCTCTCGCCGGTTACGCCCTGACCGCCCCCGACTTCGCGACCGCCGTCGGGCGCGCGGTGATGGGCGGCTGGGACACGGACTCGGTCGGTGCGACGGTCGGGGCGGTGTTTGGCGCGACCCGCGGGGTTCCGGCAGAGTGGTGCGCACCACTGGACAATCGGGTGGCCACGAGCCTGCCCGGGATGAACCAGATCGCGATCGACGAGCTGGCGGCGAGGACTGTGGAGGTGGCCGGGGGTGCAGCCTGAGGTAGTCGTGGTGGGGAGCGCGAACGTGGATCTCGTGCTCCCGGTCCAGCGGATCCCACGACCGGGCGAGACAGTGCTCGCGGGCACCATGACCCGCGGCCCCGGCGGCAAAGGCGCGAACCAGGCGGTCGCCTCGGCCCGCGCCGGCGCCAGTACGGCGATGATCGTCGCGCTCGGCGACGACGAAGGCGGCGCCCTCCTCCGCGACGCGCTCGACGGCGTCGACCTCTCCCTCGCCACGACCAGCGACGCCCCGACCGGTACGGCGATCATCACCGTCGACGAGCTCGGCGAGAACTCGATCGTCGTCGCTCCAGGCGCGAACGGCGAGCTGACCCTGACCCCCGCCGCCGTGTCCGCCCTGGGTACCGCGAAGGTTGTGCTGGCCCAACTCGAGATCCCGTTTCCGGCCGTCCGAGCCGCGGCCGCCGCGAGCGCGTACTTCATCCTCAACGCAGCCCCCGCCGCCGAGCTCTCCGACGAGCTGCTCGCCGAGGTCGACCTCCTGGTGGTGAACGAGACCGAGGCCGAGGCGATCGCCGGCGCCGACCGGTCCGCGCTGCTCGAGAAGGTCCCGGCCGTAGTGGTCACCCTCGGCCGCGCCGGCGCGGTAATCCTGACCCGCGGCGCCGACGAGATCGCGGTTCCCGGTGTACCCGTCGAGGTGGTCGACACCACCGCCGCGGGCGACACCTTCTGCGGGGTCCTCGCCGCGACCTTGGCTTCCAAGTCAACAATCGACGCGATCGCCGCAACCGACCTGACGAACGCCGTCCGACGCGCTAACGTTGCTGCTTCATTGAGTGTTCAGGCCGCGGGGGCGATTCCCTCGGTGCCTCACGGGGATGCGATCGACGCGCGCTATGCGGAGGTGTACCTGTGAATCCGCTCGAGCCGCGGCCCATCGATCTACCCGCCCGGGTGGACCTGGGGCTTCGGGCCGACATGTCCTTCCTGGACGACGCCAAGATCCTCGGCGCCCCGGAGGACCCGGCCGACCTGCCGCGGTGGCGCGCCAAGCTCGCCGAATGGCGGTTCGGCGCCATCGAACGGACCCGGTACGACGGCTCCCACTACGACGAGCCCGGCCGCGAGTGGACCCAGACGGCGTACTCCGTGGCGCTGGTCTGGCTCTGGGACGACCTGCTGTACGACGTCACGACCGGGAGGTTCACCCCGGAGCGGTTCGTCCGGCACGGCATCGACGAGTTCGGCGGGTACGACGCGATCGTGCTCTGGCACGCGTACCCGGTGATCGGGATCGACGACCGCAACCAGTTCGACTTCTACCGCGACGTACCCGGCCTGCGGCAGCTGGTCGACGACCTGCACGAGCACGGCCTGAAGGTGTTCTTCGACTACAACCCGTGGGACGTCGGCACCCGCCGGGCGGAGCGCTCGGACGCGGACGAGTTCGCCGCGCTGGTCGCGGAGTACGCCGTCGACGGTGTCTTCCTGGACACGTTGAAGGAGGGCGATCCGGCGTTCACCCGGGCGCTCCGGCGGGCGAACCCGGCGATCGCCCTCGAGGGCGAGTCACGGTTGCCGATGGCAAGGATCGGCGACCATGCGCTGTCCTGGGCGCAGTGGTTCGCGGACACCCGCGCGCCGGGCGTGCTGCGCGCGCACCTGTTCGAGCGCCGGCACATGATGCACCACACCCGCCGCTGGAACCGCGACCACAGCGACGAGCTGCAGTCCGCCTGGGTGAACGGCGTCGGCATGCTGGTCTGGGAGTCGGTGTTCTCGGCCTGGGTCGGCTGGAACGCCCGGGACCGCGCGACGCTGCGCCGGATGGTGGCGGCTCAGCGGGCGTTCGCTCCGGTGCTGATCAACGGCGACTGGATCCAGCTGACGCCTGAGATCCCGGAGAAGGCGCGCGACCACGGGATCTACGGCTCCCGGTTCGACCTGGCCGACATCACGTTCTGGACGCTGGTCAACCGCGACGAGGAGGACTTCGACGGGATCGTGTTGCGGTCCGAGGACCAGGTCGGCGACTGGTACGACGTGACGTCGGGCGTACCGATCACGTCGGACGACGACGGCGTCCACCTGGTCGTGCCGGGGCGCGGCGTGGCCGGCATCATCCGGGTCGGCGCGACCGCCGGTGCGAGCTGCCGGGCGACCGCGCGCCGGCTGGGCACGATGCCGCGGCCGCACGTCGCCGAGAATGCGTTCCCGATGCGTCCGGCCGAGCGGGTCGAGCCGCCGGAGATCTGGGGGAACGCCAAGATCGGCCCGGTCGTCGACGTACCGGCCGGGAAACGCGTTCTCACCGTCCGGCACCGGCGCCGGGAGACGGGTCTCTACGACCAGGCGCCGTACGTCGAGGAGTGGAAGCCGCTCCCGCCCCGCCTGCACGACCAGCAGAAGGTCAAGCGCGAGGTCGACCTGGCCGGGATCTCGGTCGCGATCACCGAGGTGAGCAACGCGCAGTACGCCGAGTTCCTGAACGCCACCGGCTACCGGCCGTTGATTGCGAACCGGTTCCTGAAGCACTGGGTCGAGGGAGCCCCGGTTCCCGGGACCGAGGAGCACCCGGTGACGTATGTCGACCTGCCGGACGCGCGGGCGTACGCCGCCTGGCGCGGCGCGCGGCTGCCCACCGAGGACGAGTGGCAGCTCGCCGCGCTCGAGGACGGCTTCACCCGGCGCGAGCCGCTGGTCTGGAACCTGACCGAGAGCGAGCACCGCGACGGCCGCAGCCGGTTCTGCATCCTGAAGGGCGGCTCGCACTACGTCGCCGAGGGCTCCGACTGGTACGCCGACGGCGGGCCGAAGGACCCCGAGGTGAGCTTCAAGCTCGTGCTGACCGGTGGTGGGTTGGACCGGTCCGCGAGCATCGGTTTCCGGTGCGCGGGATGAGACCTGCTCCTCTCGACGGTGTGAAGGTGCTCGAGGCGGCGACGCTGTTCGCGGGACCACTGGCAGCGACGTTCCTGGGCGACTTCGGCGCCGACGTGACCAAGGTCGAGCACCCGGACCGCCCGGACGCGGCCCGGACGCACGGCGCGTCCAAGGACGGCGTCGGGCTCTGGTTCAAAACGCTCGGCCGGAACAAGCGGGTCGCGACGCTCGACCTGTCCCGCGGCCGGGACACGTTTCTCGCGCTGGTCCGGCAGCACGACGTCCTCGTGGAGAACTTCCGCCCGGGGACGCTGGAGCGCTGGGGCATCGGTCCGGACGTGTTGCTCGAGGCCAATCCGCGGCTGGTGATCGCGCGGGTCACGGCGTTCGGTCAGGTCGGGCCGTGGTCGCGGCGCCCGGGGTTCGGGTCTCTGGCCGAGGCGATGAGCGGGTTCGCGGCGGTCACCGGTGAGCCGGACGGTCCGCCGACGCTGCCGCCGTTCGGGCTCGCGGACGGGATCACGGCGCTGGCGACGGCGTACGCCGTGATGGTTGCGTTGCACGAGCGCGATCGATCAGGATCTGGTCAAGTGATCGATCTGGCGATCATCGAACCAATCCTGATGATGCTCGGCGGCGGGATCACGGCGTACCAACAGACCGGGTACGTGCAGCCGCGGCTCGGGAACCGGTCGTCGAACAACGCGCCGCGGAACGTCTACCGGACTGCGGACGGCCGCTGGGTCGCGGTGTCGACGAGCTCGCAGAGCATCGCTGAGCGAGTGGTCACGCTGGTCGGTCGATCCGATTTGATCATGCAGCCGTGGTTCGCGACCGGGCGGGAGCGGGCCGAGCACGCCGACGAACTGGACGACGCGGTCGGTTCGTGGATCGCGCAGCGGCCGCTGGACGAGGTGATGACCGAGTTCGAGAAGGCCGAGGCCGCGGTCGCGCCGGTGCACGACATCCGCGGCATCGTGACGGATCCGCAGTACGCCGCGCTCGGCACGATCGTCGCGGTCGAGGACGACGAGCTGGGCGGGCCGGTCGAGATGCAGAACGTCCTGTTCCGGCTGTCCGAGTCGCCCGGCCTGATCCGCTGGGCCGGCCGGCCGCACGGCGCGAACACCGACGAGGTGCTCGCCGAAATCGGAATCACCCCGGACCAGCTCGCCGGTCTGCGAGCTGCTGGAGTGGTGTAAGGGGGCGGTTGACGGTGTTGACGGCACTCTATGTCCCGGCCAATCGGCCGGATCGGTTCGCGAAGGCGGTGGCTGCAGGTCCCGACCTGGTGGTCTTCGACCTGGAGGACGCCGTACCCGTCGAGGACAAGGCGGAGGCGCGCAGTTGGGCGGTGGCCTGGATCGCAGCGCACACGCACGGGCCGGCGGAGGTCCGGGTGAACGCGGTCGGGTCGCCGTGGATCGAGGACGACCTGGCCGCGGTGTCCGCCGTACCCTCGGTGCGGATCCGGTTACCGAAAGTGGAGAGTGTCACCGAGGTCCGGGCTGTGCTGGAAAAGGTGCCGTCAGCAAGGATCACGGCGCTGATCGAGTCGCCGCTGGGGCTGGAGCGCGCCTTCGAGATCGCGACCGCGGACCCGCGGGTGGTCGCGATCGCGCTGGGGGAGGCCGACTTGTCCAGCGCGTTGGGCGTGGACGGGTCGGCCGGTCTCGCCTGGGCCCGCGGACGGTTGGTCTCCGCCTCCCGGGCGGCCGGGCTGGGTGCGCCGGTGATGTCGGTCTACCCGCAGGTGCACGATCTCGACGGCCTGCGGCAGACCTCTGCAGAGGGCCGAGCGCTCGGCTTCGTCGGCCGTACGGCGATCCACCCCAAGCAGCTCTCCGTCATCGTGGAGTCCTTCACCCCGACCGCCGTCCAGGTGGCCGAGGCCGAGGCGCTGCTCGCTGCCGTGGAGAAGGCCGGTGTCGCCGACGGCGGCGTGATCGTGCTGCCGGACGGGCGGATGGCCGATCCGGCGATGATCGGGCGCGCCCGGGAGGTGGTCACGCTGATGCGGGAGATCGAGTTAAGGTCGTAGACATGCTGCCGCGCAGTGTTGATGCCGTGGTGATCGGCTCGGGGCCGAACGGGCTGGTGAGCGCGATCACCCTCGCCGACGCGGGCTGGGACGTGCTGGTCCTGGAGGCCGCGGAGACCTTCGGCGGTGCCGTCCGGTCCGTCGAGGAGGGCGGCTGGATCAGTGATCGTTTCAGTTCGAACTACCCGCTCGGCGTCGCGTCACCGGTGCTGCGCGCGCTGGAGCTGGAGAAGTTCGGCCTGAAGTGGGGTCACGCCCCGCTGCCGCTGGTGCACCTGCTCGACGAGGACGGTACGTCGGCTGCGATCCATCCTGACCCCGAGGACACGGCGAAGTCGCTCGGCGCGGAGGTCCCGGGCGACGGCGAGGCGTGGTTGCAGCTCTACCAGCAGTACGTCGCGGTTCGCGAACCGATGCTCAAGGCTTTGCTGACCACCTGGCCGCCGATCGTCCCTGGCATCAAGCTGGCGCGGAAGCTCGGCTCGCTCGGCGAACTGCTGCGGTTCGCGCGGTTCATGGCGATGCCGATGCACCGGATGGGCCAGGAGCTGTTCGACGGCCGGCACGGACCGGCGTTGCTGGCCGGTAACGCTCTGCACGCGGACGCGCCGCTGTCCGGCGCCGTCAGCGGCACGATGGGCTGGTTGCTGGCGATGCTGGCACAGGACGTCGGCTTCCCGGTCGCCGTCGGCGGCTCGTCCGCGCTGTCCGGCGCCCTCGTCCAGCGCGCCGAACGCGCCGGCGCCCTGCTGGTTTCCGGTACGCCGGTCACCGGCATCGACGTGTCCGCGGGGCGCGTCAGCGGGGTGCGGACGGCGTCCGGCGAGACGGTGGCGGTGGAGCGGGCGGTGATCGCCGACACGTCTGCTCCGATGCTCTACCGTTCCCTGTTGCCTGAGGCAAGTGTCCCGGCCGGCCTGAAACGCGACCTGGACGAGCGGTACGAGTGGGACTACCCGACGGTGAAGCTGAACTTCCGGCTCAGCGGCCCGGTCCCGTGGACCTCGGTCGAGGCCCGGTCGGCCGGCGTCGTCCATCTCGGTGGCACGGCCAACGACCTCGTGCACCTCTCGGCCGACCTGGACACCGGCCGGGTGCCGTCGCAGCCGTTCCTGCTCATCGGTCAGACCACCAAGTCGGATCCGGGCCGCTCGCCGGCCGGCACCGAGATGCTCTGGGCGTACTCGCACCTCCCGCGCGGGGTCGCCGACGACGCGTCCGCGGAGAAGCTGGCCGGCCGGATGGAGCGGGCGATCGAACGTTTCGCCCCCGGCTTCACCGACCTGGTCATCGCGCGCGACCTGCAGCGCCCGAGCGCCCTCGAGTCCGGCAACGCTTCGCTCGGTCTCGGCGCGCTGGGCGGTGGGACGATGCAGCTGCAGCAGCAACTGATCTTCCGGCCGACGATCGGACTGGGCAGCGCACGGACGTACGTCGACGGCCTGTACCTGGGCAGCTCCGCGATTCATCCGGGTGGCGGCGTCCACGGCGCTTGCGGTCACCTGGCGGCGCGGACGGCGCTCCGCGACGCTTCGATCATCGGTCCGATCACTCGTACTCTTCCCGCCGCGGCGCTCCGGCGTCTCCAGCGTTGAGACTCGACGAGGCGACGTGCCGAGCCCGGGTCGCGGCCGCCCGGGTCGGTCGGCTGGCGACCGTCGGCGCCGATCTGCGGCCGCACGTCGTACCGATCACGTATGCCGTGCATGGTGATCAGGTGTTCATCGGGATCGATCAGAAACCGAAACGAACCACCGATCTGCAGCGATTGCGGAACATCGCGGCGCACGAACGCGTCGCGGTCCTGGTGGACGAGTACGACGAGGACTGGACGCATCTGTGGTGGGTCCGGATCGACGGCGCGGCGCGGGTGCTGGACGCGGATCCGGTAGCGCTGGAGTTGCTGGTGGCGAAGTACCCGCAGTACCAGGCGGATCCGCCGCGGGGACCGGTGATCGCGATCCGCGCCGACGGGTGGTCGGGCTGGTCGTACCTGGGTGAGGGAGAGTGATGGCGGTCGAGGACGTACTGCGGGAGCATGCGCCGCAGGTGCTGGGATTTCTGGCCCGGCGGTACGGGCAGTTCGATCTGTGCGAGGACGCCGTACAGGAGGCGTTGCTGGCGGCGGCGACGCAGTGGCCGACCGACGGCGTACCGGCGAATCCGCGCGGGTGGCTGGTGACGGTCGCGACCCGGCGGCTGACGGACGCGTTCCGGAGCGAGAGCGCGCGGCGCCGGCGCGAGGACACCGTGGCCGCGCTGGCGGGCCCGGAGGAGCTGGTTGCCCCGGGCGCCGATATCGCGCCGGCCGATGGCTCCGACGACACGTTGACGCTGCTGTTCCTGTGCTGTCATCCGGCGGTGACCCCGGCTTCCCAGGTCGCGTTGACGTTGCGCGCGGTCGGCGGTCTGACCACCGCCGAGATCGCCCGGGCGTTCATGGTGCCGGAGGCAACGATGGCGCCACGGATCAGCCGCGCGAAGAAGAGCATCAAGGAGGCGGGCAGCCGGTTCGCGATGCCGCCGGAGTCCGAGCGGGCCGCGCGGCTCCGGGTCGTGCTGCAGGTGCTGTACCTGATTTTCAACGAGGGTTACACCGCAAGCTCGGGTTCGGAGCTGCAGCGGGTGGAGCTGACCGCCGAGGCGATCCGGCTGACCCGGTTGCTGCGTGCGTCGTTGCCCGACAACGGCGAGGTGGCCGGGCTCCTCGCGCTGATGCTGCTGACGGACTCGCGGCGGGCTGCGCGTGCGTCGGCTGATGGCGGGTTGGTGCCGATCGACGAGCAGGACCGGTCGCTGTGGGACCAGTCGCAGATCGCCGAGGGCGCTGCGCTGATCCTGACGACGTTGCAGAACGGTGCGGTCGGTCCCTACCAGCTCCAGGCCGCGATCGCGGCGATTCATGCCGAGGCGCCGAGCGCCGCGGAGACGGACTGGCCGCAGATCCTGGCGCTGTACGTGATCCTCGAGAAGCTGGCGCCCAACCCGATGGTCACGCTCAACCGCGCGATCGCCTTGGCCCAGGTCGAAGGTCCGCAGGCGGGGCTGGACCTGCTCGCGACGCTGGACTCCGACAAGAACATCACCGAGACGCACCGGCTGGACGCCGTCCGGGCGCATCTGTACGAGCGTGCCGGCGACCTCGAGAAGGCGCACGCTCACTATCTCGCCGCGGCTCAGCGGACGACGAGCTTGCCGGAGCAGCAGTATCTTCACGCCAAGGCTGCCGCCATCACGGGATGAGCCGGTAGAAGCGGAAGAGCGACGTGTGGAACGGGAGGACCTGCGTGTCGCTGAATCCGGCCTCCTCGGCGTAGCGGCGCAGAGTTTCCGGTCGCATCACCGCCCCGGTCGCGGCCGACTCCGGATCGCCCATCGCGTCCGGCAGGCAGGACATCAGGCTCCAGCCGTAGTGGTACCGCTCCAGCTCCGAGGCCGGGGCGGTGAACTCGTTCTCGACCAGCTCGTCGAGAACCAGTACCGAGCCGCCCGGCGCCAGCATCTGGCATGCTGTGCGCAACGCGTCGACCGGTCGCGACATGTCGTGCAGGGCCTCGAGGATCGTGACCAGGTCGAACTGGCCGCTCTGGTCGGCGGCGTCGGCCGCGTCGGCGGTCGAGTAGGTGACCCGATCCGCCAGACCTGCCTCCTCGGCGTGCCGGCCGGCCGCGGCAATGGCGTCCTCGTCGAGGTCCACGCCGTGCACGGTGATCAGCGGGTACGCCTGGGCCATCGCGATCGACGACCAGCCGGTGCCACAGGCGAAGTCGGCGACCCGGGCCGGCGGCTCGGCGCGCAGCCGCTCGTCGATCTCCGGGATGGCCGGCAGCCATTGCTTGCCGAGAAGGTTCAGGTACGTCGGCCGGTTGAACTCGGCCCGTCCTTCGGGCTCCCACGGCTGGTGCGGCGGTGCATCGCCGGTGCGGTAGGCGTCGACCAGGTCCGGCAGCATGCGAGCGGCTCGTGCGAGCTCGACACCCTTGTAGCCGTGGTAGTCGACATCGTCCTCATCGGCCAGCACCCGGGCATGCTCCGGCGGCAGGGTGTAGCGCCGTTCGGTCGGGGCCGCCTTGGTCTCGTCGACGTCAATGAGGCCGCTGGCCGCGTGGTGCTCGAGCCACTCGCGGACGTAGCGCTCGTTGGTGCCGGTGCGCTCGGCCAGTTCTGGCGAGGTAGCGGGTGCTTGCGCGAGCGCTTTGTACAGGCCGAGACGCTCACCGAGGTAGATGCTGTACAGCTCCAGAGCTGCGCCGGCGTTGGCGAAGATTCGGTCGACGAGCGCTTGGGTCCGGTCCATGCGGTGGATCGTACGTCGGCCTCCGCCGGAGGCGCCGTGAACCGATCGTGTCGGCCGACCATCAAAGCCCTCCAGTACGACACACTGACACTCACTCGGAGGGCATCATGAATCGGACTGGCAAGCTGATCGGGCTGGTGGCGGGCGTTTCGATCGCAGCCGTGGTGGCGGGCGCGGTGGTTGCCGCACAGCAGACACCCACGCTCGCGGCGGCCTCGGGCGGCGGTGTCCGCCCCATCGACAGCGCCAGCGGACGGTTGCCGACGCCGGTGGTGCCGTCGACATCGTCCACTTCATCGTCCACTTCACCGTCCAAGACGCCTGCCAGGACTTCCTCCGCCCCCCAGAGCGGGTCGGTCAAGCAGACACTGGACCTCACCAAGCTCGAGCAGGCCGCGGCGCCTGCCACGTCGTACGTCGACGGCCGGACAGTCCACGTCGGCGGCACCAAGTTCACGCTGCCGGCCTCGGACGGTGCCGTCGTGGACGTCGCGCGCACAGGCACCGGCGCGCTGGTTCTGCACACCCCGAAGGACGACGGCCGGACCGTACTGACCACCTGGAACAACGGCTCCCGCGGTGAGAGCGTGAACGACGTGTCGACGGTCCTCTCCGCGGCGGACCAGGCGAGCAGCGCGTACGCCGTCCAGCCGACGGCTGCCGACGGCAGCGAGCTTCCCCGGTTCACGTTGACCTGGCGCGACAACCCCAGCGGTGAGAAGTACTCGCTCCAGCGCACCGGCGAGCACGGACCGATCGTGCACGCCGTCCAGGGCAGCGAGGTGTACTTCAGTGCCCTGTCCAAGAGCGAGAAGCAGACCCTCTACAAGTGGACTGCCGGCGACGACGCGCCGAAGCCGATCAGCGCCGTAACGGCACCGTCCGCGGTCTCGTCGGACCTCCAGCTTGCGGCCTCGATCGTCTCGCAGGCGAACGACGGCAGCTGTACCGCGCTGATCGACGTGGCAGCGGCCAAGAAGCGCTGGACCACCTGCGACTACGCAGTGGACGAGCTCGTCGGCGGCAGCACCTTCGCGCTCGGCGGCCCCGCTTACCGGGACGGGTACGGCGACGGCCTGTTCGCCGCGCTGGATCTCAAAACCGGCAAGGCCGTCCGCGAATGGTCGGGCGGCTCCGCGGTCACGATCATCTCGACGGCCATGGAAGACGCCGACCACGTCCTGGTCCTCGCCGAACAGAACGGCAAGACCGCCATCGCCCGCTGCACCCCCACCACCAACACCTGCGAACTCGCCACCCCCCTGAAAAAGGGCACCGGCAACGACAACAACCGCCCGTACCAACTCGGCCACTGAAGAACTGAAAGACAAAGACAGAGGAAAGAAGAAGAATTTAGAGTGGTGGCTGGCTCTGGTGATCAGCCGAAGCTTTGCCTGTGATGTCGGGATCCATCGAGCGATCATGCGCGAGGTGTTGGCCGACTTCACAGGCAGGCCTTCGGCTGGCGACCAGAGCCGGCCAGCACTCTGAATCTTTCCTCTGTCTTTTATCTCTTCCTATTTTCTTGGGTTGTAGGTTACTGACTCGAGGACCTTTTCGGCCTGGGTGGTGTTTTCGGCTCGGACCTGGATGCGGATCAGTTGGCCCTGGATTCGTTGGACGCGCTCGTACGTCGTCATGCCGGCGGGGCAGCCGACGTACTTCGCGGTCGCCGTCGAGTCCTTGTCGACCCGCTCGGGGGTGACCGTGCAGCCCGCCGGGCCGGGTAGACCGGCAGCGGCGGGCATCGTCCCGGGCGGTAGCACGCCCGCGAAGACGCCCGGGACCTTCGCGCCGGCCTCACCCCAGGCCTCGTTGTTGCCGCTGACAAGCAACCCGGGCAGCGCGGCCGACGACCCCTGTGGTCGCCAGCCGTCGCCGGCCAGGGTGAGCGTCCAGTCTCGAGGGAGCTCGACCGAAAGGACCTGCTGCTGGTCGACCACGCGGACCCACTGCCGACTGACGCCGTACTGCCACCCCAGGTACCCACCGGCCCCACCGAGCAACGCGGCGGCGACCGTCGCCGCCACCCAGGGGTGGACCGAAAACCGACCGGCCGGAACGCTCGCAAGCGCCGCCGTCCGGAGGGCCCCGGCGAACGATCGTACGTCGGGCCAGCGCAGCTCACGATCCCGCTCCAGCGCACGCAGGATCACCGCGTCCACCTCGGCGGGAATGTCGTCACGGACCGTGCTGAGCGGACCCGGCGGCCCGTCAACGGCCAGCACCCCCGCCAGCGTGGTCGCGCCGTACGGCGGTCGGCCGGCCAGCGCGGCGTACGTCACCGCGGCCAGTGCGTACAGATCGGCGCGCGGATCGAGTACGTCGCCGCGCACCTGCTCGGGAGCGACGTACGCCGGCGTACCACCCGGCATCGTCACTCGCGACACCGCCTCGAGCGACTTGCCCAGGCCCAGATCGCCGAGCATGGCCCGCTCACCCGTCGGCGTACTGCGGAACAGCACGTTCTCCGGCTTGACGTCCCGGTGCAGGACACCGCGGTCGTGCAGCTCCTGCAGACCGGCGCCGATGTTCTCGATGACGTCGACGGCGTCGGGCAGCGGCAGCGGACCGGCCTTGATCCGGTCGGCCAGCGTGCCGCGATCGGCGTAGGTGAGGACCAGGAACGGCCGGTCGTCGTCGGTGCTGCCGATGTCGTGGACGCCGACGACGTACGGCGACTCGACCTTGCGGAGGAAGCGTCCTTCGTCGACGAACCGGCGGCGTACGTCGAGGTCGTCGACCCAGTGCTCTGCCAGCACCTTGACCGCCACCTCCGCGTCCAGCTGTTCGTCCCGGGCCAGCCAGACAGCGGCGAACCCGCCGCTGCCGAGCTTCCGGATCACGGCGTAGCGACCGAGGCGCACGGGCTGGACCATGCCGTCATTATGCTCACCGCCATGGCGAACGACCCGGACGCGCTCGACGACCTGGCCCGTCGCGCTGCCCTGGATCCGGACCTGCTGGACGAGCTGATCCGGCAGGTGCAGCCGCAGGTGATCCGGATCTGCCAGCGCGTCCTGCCGCACCGCGCCGACGCCGAGGACGCCTGCCAGGACGCGCTGCTGGCGATTGCCACGAAGATCGGCACCTTCTCCGGCCGGAGCCGGTTCAGCACCTGGGTGCACGCGGTCGCATCGAACGCCGCTCGCGAAACCTACCGGCGGCTGAAACGCCGCGCCGTGGAGAATCCGGCGGCCTGGCAGGACGACGATCGCCCGGCCAGGCACGACCGTCCCGATCCGCGGACCACCAGCGTCGTCGCCGGCACCCGGATCGACCTTCTGGACGCGCTGGAGCACCTGGAGACCGATCTGCCCGAGACGGTCACAGCGGTGGTACTGCGCGACGTCTACGAACTCAGCTACGAAGAGATCGCTGTCCAGGTCGGCATCCCGGTCGGCACGGTCAAGTCCCGGATCAGCCGGGCCCGGGTCGCGCTCAAGGCGCAGCTGCTGCCGCGCGAGGCCTGACTCACGTCGCGACGCGGCGACCTGTTGCGTGGGACTCGATGGCGGCGTGGGCGAGCTGGAGGGCGCGGCGGCCGGCTCGGGCGTGGACCGGGGGCTCTGCGTTCGCCTTCAGTGCTGTCAGGATCGCCTCGACGTGGCGGTCGAAGGTACCGGCGAAGTTGCGGGCCTCGTCGTCGAAGTACGTCGAGTGCCAGCGTTGCTCGACCGGGTCGCCGGCCTTGCTGAAACTGAGCGCGCGGACTGTGTCGTGGATGACGAGCCGGCCTGCGGTGCCGTTGATCTCGATCCGCTGGGTGTCCTGGTAGGCGTACGACGAGTCGTAGGTGCCGAGCATCGTGCCGACGGCGCGGTTCTCGAAGTCGAGGGCGAGCGCGATCGTGCTGAAGGCGCCGTACGTCTTGTCGGTCATGTGTGCGGAGATCGCTGTGATCGGGCCGATCAAGTGCTCGAGCATGTCGAAACCGTGGCACTGGGTCTCGATCAGGTTCGCGTGCGGGGAGTTGCCGCGGTTCGCCTCGCCGCCGAACCGCCAGGTCGCGAACACGATCTCGCCGAGTTCACCGGCGTCGATGAGCGCCTTCGCGCGTTCGACCGGTTCGGCGTACCGATGGTTGAAGTTGATCGCAAAGAAACGTTCTCCGGCCTCGGCGAGCAACGTGTCCGCCTCGGCGAGATCGAAGACGAGCGGTTTCTCGACCAGCAGCGGTACGCCGGTGCGCACCAGCTTCAGCGTGATCTCGTAGTGCTCCTCGTTCGGCAGACAGACCGTCACGAGCTCAGGCTGCTCCGTCTCCAGCATGGCGTCGAGATCGGTGTACGGCGTTGCGCCGTACCGCTCCGCTCGGGCCCGGGTGCGCTCCGGCGTGCGGCCGAAGATCGCGACCAGCTCGGTGTCCGGGCGCCGGGAGAAGATCCGGGCATGATGCTCACCCCAGCCGCCCGCGCCTACGACAGCGACCTTCATGCGGCACCCTCCTGAGTGATGACGACCTTGCCGGTCTCGCCGGCCACGAAGAGCCGGAAGGCTTCCGCGATCTCGGAGACCGGGAAACGGTGGCTGATGACTCTGCTGATCAGGTCCTGGTGCTCGCGAAGGATCGCGAGGTTGCCGGGCAGCTCGTCGTACCGGAAGTACTCGCTGCCGAGGATGGCGTGCTCCGGGGTGATCAGGTCGTCGGAGACGTCCAGCGTGACGCCTTCGCCGTGGCCCACGCAGATCAAAGCGCCGCGCTGGCTGAGGATGTCGAGGGCGCCCCGGCGCGCGGACTCCTTGCCGGACGCATCGAACGCGATATCGGGCTTGCCGGCGGCTCGGACGTCGTCGGCTCGGAGCGGGATCGCGCCGAAGGTCTCCGCGAACTCGAGCCGCCACGGCGACACGTCGGAGATGTAGACCGGAACGTCGTACTTGAGCTTGCTCATCACGGTCAGGCCGAGGCCGATCGGGCCGGCGCCGGCGATGTACACGCTCTCGACGTCCTGGCGGACCAGGGCGGCGCGGCCGAGCGCGTGGCTGCTGGTGCCCATCACGTCCAGCAGCAGCGTCGCGTTGCCGATCTCGATGTCGTCGGTGATCGGGAAGAAATTGCTCTCGTGGACGAGTTCGTACGGGCCGTAGCCGCCGTCGTGGGTGAAGCCCATGTCGGCGCGCTTGGCCAGGCATTGGTTGGTGGCGCCGTACTTGCAGCTTCGGCACTCGCCGCAGAAGTCCATCAGGAACACGACGCCGCGAGTATCGACGGTTGTCTGTGTGCCTTCGCCGGTTCGGATTACTGTACCGGCGGCTTCGTGGCCGGGGACGACTTGGGAGCCGTCGTAGTACTGGTGACGGTCGGTGCCGCAGAGGGCGTTGGCCTGGACGGCGAGCAGGAGCTGACCGGGGCCCGGGTCCGGGTACTCGTGGTCCGCGAACTCGATGGTGCCGGCTCCGGCGAACACGGGGGCGAGCGCGGTACGCATCATGGTGCCGGAATTTACTACGTAGCAAATTTGCGCGGCAAGAGCTCGCGGCCAGGGATTTCTAGGAGCTTTCGCGGAGCCGGAGCTCGTAGCCGGCCATCCGGTGCTGAGGTACGTGATCCTCGTCGAGCTGTTCCTCGAGGAGATCGAGTGCGGTGCCGGCGAGCTCGTCCAGCAGTGGTGCGACCGTGCTCAGAGCGGGCGTGGCGAGCGCCGCCTCGACGATGTCGTCGAATCCGATCACCGCGACCTGCTGCGGAACGGCTCTTTGCGCGTGGTGCAGCGCCCGGAGCGCGCCGAGGGCCGCCGAGTCGTTCATCGCGAAGATCCCGTCGGGACGCAGCTCGGGGAGGGCTTTCGTGAGCGCTTCCTCGGCGGCGGTCGTGGTCCAGTCGCAGTCGACCAGCAGCTGGTCTGTGATCCCGTACTTCTTGAGCGCGGCCTGGTACCCCTGGCGGCGGAGTTGGTACGAGCGCTTCGGGCCGTGGTTCGCGCCGAGCAGCAGGATCCGCCGGCGTCCGGTCTCGAGCAGGTGCGTGACCGCGGCCTGCGCCGCCTCGCGGTTCCGGATCCCGACGTGGTCGATCGCGCTGCCCGGCTCGCGATCGCCGACCAGGACGACTGGGTGCTTGCTGCGTACGTCGGTGCGCTCGAGCGTCACCGCGCTCATGATCACGCCGTCGGTCAGCACGTCACCGCCGCCGCGGAGCAGTTCGACCTCGGTCTCGTGGCGGCCGCCGGTGGTCTCGACGAGCACCGTCGTACCGCGGTCCCGGGCGGCGGCGATGACGGCTTCGGCGAGGTCGGCGAAGTACCGCTCGCGGAAGGTCGGGACGGCGAGCGTCACGGTGCCGGTGCGGCCGCTGCGGAGCCGGCGGGCGGCGGTGTTCGGGCGGTAGCCGAGGGCGTCGAGGCTGGCCTGGACGCGGGCCCGGGTGGCGGGGGAGACGTGCACGTAGTTGTTGACCACGTTGGAGACCGTCCGCTGGGACACCCCGGCGTGGCGGGCCACGTCGGACATGCTGACCGCCACTGCTGCTCCCTTGCTCCTGGCTGGTGCTCAGCAGGCTACCAACTCCGGGGTGGGGGTGACCCGGGTTGTAACTTCGGTTTACAGTGGCTGTTATGAGCCTTCAGGAGCGAACGCGCGGGCGGCGGGACGCGATCGGGATGGGTGTCGCACTGCTGAACCGGCTGGCCAAGCTGCGAGCGATGGACCGGTTCGGGCTGCGGAAGCCGGCCGAGCGGGTCGTGTTCGAGGCGACCAAGACCGGTTTCCGGACCGCGGGAGCGCTCTCTCGGAGTTTCACGGCCGCGTCCAAGCTGGCGGCTCCGTCGCGGCTGCCCGCGGCGCGGGGGACCGGGAGGTTCGACCTGACGCCGACCGAGGACCAGCAGATGGTCGTTTCGGTCGTCCAGGAGTTCGCCGCCGAGGTACTGCGGCCCGCTGCCGCCGAGGCGGACACCGCGTGCGCGACCTCGGAGAGCGCTCTGTCCTCGTCGGCCGAGCTCGGGCTGAGTCTGATCGAAGTACCTGAGGAGCTCGGTGGGATCGTGACCGAGCGATCGGCGATGACCGGTGTGCTCGTGGCCGAGGCGATGGCGCACGGGGACATGGGTCAGGCGGTTGCGTGTTTGGCGCCGGCCGCGGTTTCGACAGCGATTTCGTTGTGGGGCGACGAGACGCAGCAGGCGACGTACCTGCCTGCCTTTACCGGGTCATCAGTGCCGGCGGCGGCACTGGCGTTGCTCGAACCGCGACCGTTGTTCGATCCGTTCACGCTGCAGACCCGTTTCCGGGCCGGCGTGCTGAACGGGGTCAAGTCGCTCGTCCCGCGTGGCGCGGAGGCGGAGCTGTTCGTGATCGGTGCGCAGACGGATGCCGGGCCGGGATTGTTTTTGGTCGAATCTGATCATTCGGGCGTAACGATCGAGGCTGAGCCGTCGATGGGGTTGCGCGCGGCGTCGCTCAGCCGGGTGCTCCTGGCCGACGTACCGGCGGTGCAGCTGGGGACGATCGAGGACTACGCGGAGTGTGTGCGGTTGTCGCGGCTGGGCTGGTGCGCGCTGGCGCTCGGTACGGCGCGGGCGGTGCTGGACTATGTGACGCCGTACGTGAACTCGCGGTTCGCTTTCGGTGAGCCGATCAGTCATCGGCAGTCGGTGGCGTTCATGGTCGCGAACATCGGGATCGAGCTCGAGGGGATGAAGCTGGTCACGTACCGAGCCGGATCGCGGGCGGAGCAAGGGCTTCCGTTCGCCCGCGAGGTCGCGTTGGCGCGTCGGTTGTGCACGGACAAGGGCATGCAGATCGGGACCGACGGCGTACAGCTGCTCGGCGGGCACGGGTTCGTGAAGGAACATCCGGTGGAGCGCTGGTACCGCGACCTGCGGGCGATCGGCGTGATGGAAGGCGCGGTGCTGGTCTGATGATCAATCTGGAGACGCCTCGGAAGTTCAAGGCCTTCGTCAACCAGGCGCATCAGGTCGCGGCGGAGATGCTGCGGCCGAACTCGCGGCGGTACGACCTGGCCGAGCACGAGTACCCGGTCGAGCTGGACATGCTGGCCGCTCTCGTTGACGGGTTGGGTGCCTCGGGCACCGGTTCCGGAGCGGGCGCGGCCGGAGTACGGCGTACCGCTGCCGCCGATGGCGTGGTGAACGGGTCGAACCTTTCGTCGGTGCTGTCGATCATGGAAATGTGCTGGGGCGACGTCGGGTTGCTGCTGTCGATGCCGCGGCAGGGCCTCGGGAACTCGGCGATCGCGTCCGTAGCGTCCGACGAGCAACTGCAGCGTTTCGACGGCGTCTGGGCCGCGATGGCGATCACCGAACCCGACTGCGGCTCCGACTCGGCCAACATCCAGACCACCGCCCGCCTGGACGGCGACGCCTACGTGCTGAACGGCGAGAAGATCTTCGTCACCGCCGGCGCCCGCTGCGACGCCGTCGTCGTCTGGGCCACCCTCGACAAGTCCCTCGGCCGCGCCGCCATCAAGTCCTTCGTCGTCATGAAGGACACCCCCGGCCTGACGGTCGAACGCCTGGAACACAAACTCGGTATCCGCGCCTCCGACACCGCCACCCTCCGCCTCGACAACTGCCGCGTCCCGCGCGAGAACCTCCTCGGCACCGCCGACATCGACAAGGGTTTCGCGGGCGTCATGCAAACCTTCGACAACACCCGCCCACTGGTCGCCGCGATGGCGGTAGGCGTGGCCCGAGCCGCTCTGGAACTGACCCGAGATCTCCTGACCGAGGCTGGCATCGAAATCGACTACGACCGCCCCGTCCACCAACAGCCCGCGGCCGCCGCCACCTACCTGTCCCTGGAAGCCGACTGGGAAGCCGCCTACCTCCTGACCCTCCAGGCCGCCTGGATGGCCGACAACGCCCACCCCAACTCCCTCCAGGCCTCCATGGCCAAAGCCAAAGCCGGCCGCTCCGCCAACGACATAACCCTCCGCTGCGTAGAACTCACCGCCCCCCTCGGCTACACCGAACACCACCTCCTGGAAAAATGGTCCCGAGACACCAAAATCCTCGACATCTTCGAAGGCACCCAACAAATCCAACAACTAATAGTCGCGCGGCGACTCCTCGGCTTGACCTCGTCCGAGCTCAAATAGCCTTATCTGTAAGGCGTCCGGGCCTGTAGTGACGTCTCCTCAGAGGAGGTCCGGGCCGTCCTCGGGACGGCTGTAGCCGACGTCGCGATCGGCCCTGCTCCGTCCCTGCTCCGTCGCCCACGGAGCAACCCGGCTCAGCCGACGGTCCACAGCCTGCCGAGCACGGTCGCACGAGGACGGGAGCATCAGCTCGTGGACCTGCGTCTCACCGTCGATCGTCTCCCACGGCAACGAGATCGTCTGGTCCCGAACCGGTCGAGGTGGTCCTTCACTGCGGCCCGCCAGGATCGGAGATATCGGAACGATCCGCTCCTGAGCGCGAATCCCCACGCCACCCAAACGGACCATTCCTCGTTCGTGCTGCGCATGAGGAGAAGCATGAAGGTCAAGATCAACAGGAGGACTCCCGGTGCTGCAAACGCAAGCCTTCTGCGAGCAACCGCGCGGTCCGGTCAGGGTCTGTGAGCCCGTTGTCTATACCTTGCTCGCCACCACCAGGTAGTTCTCGGCCTCAGGGTTGTACGTGCTCCTTTCCGTCCGGAGTCCGACCTGTGCAGCTCGGCTGTGAGTTCGTCGTATTGGTAGGGCCAGCACGACAGCAGTTCCGAGCGGACAAGAACCGACCCAGCCGCATCAACTTGCGCGACCGCAATCTCGATGTGGTGCTCCTCCTCCCACTGTGACGCAATCTCCCAGCGGTAGATCACGACGGCATTGCGGCCGTTCCGGCGGACAAGACGGTCACTGATGTCCAGCCGGGAACCTCTGGCCCTCACGAGTTCCCAGGTGCGGGAGGTAAGTACCAGGCGCCCGTCGCGGCGCAGAAGCCGTGACATCGACTCCAGAGCAGCAACCCTGCCTCTCGCGCCCACGGCATGGTGCAGCGAGTTGCCAACGCAGAACACCATGTCGAAGGTGTCGTCATCGAAATGGTCGGGCAACTCTTGCCAGTCCGCCCGCAGCGTCCGTACAGGTGCCTTGAATTCCTCAGACAACTCCGCAGTCCGACGAACCATCGCTTCGCTGGCGTCAGTTGCGACCACCTGTATACCAAGACCGGCGAGGCCGACCGCCAACTGTCCGGTTCCGCACGAACAATCGAGGACGTGAGCGTTCGACGGCAGGAGACTCAGGGCGTCGTCGAACGACGCAGCAAACTCGGCCGGGTTCAGCTTGGCATCCGAGATGAGCCACTCGTACACCTCGGCAAGCGCGTCATAGCTCGTCACAACTACTACCTCCGATACGGGGCAGGCTCACGGTCGCACATCAGTACATCAGCGGAGGAAGTCGGTTCACCAACGGTTTGCAACATCCAGGCCGGCGTCGGGCGATCGGCTCCGGCGCGGCCCCCAGGCCGGTAAGAGGCTGGGGAGCGCCCTCTGCTCCGTCATTGCTCCGTCGGACGCTGACAAAGGTCGATCACCGATGGGTGTCGTTGAGCGGCAAAAGCCCAGGTCAGCGCAAGGTTTGCGGGTTCTCGCCGCTCGCAGTGCTCAACGGCGAAAGATCCTCAACATCTTCGAAGCACCCAACAAAGCAGTTGATTGTTGCCCGGCGCCTGCTTGGGAAGACGTCGGCGGAGCTGAAAATAGGCTTGTCTGCAAGGCATTCTGGGCTGTTCGGGGCCTGCGTGTCGGTTCGGCGTACGTGGTGGGACTCGAGTTGGGTGAGGCGAATGCGGCTGGCGGATGTGCAGGGGAGTGGAATCTGGTACACCCGTAGCGATTGCGGTATGACGGATCTGGCTCGCTTTCCGGCGCGGCCAGTGGAGTACTGCGCTCAACCACGGAAGCAGGAAGCATGTGCGACTCAACGAACGCGACTCCGCGGGAGGCTGCCGAATCCGCGCCGCGGGCGGTCGAGGGGGCGGCGGTGGATCCGATCAGTCTTGTGCCGGTCGACGAAGTCCGGATCACGACGCTGGTCGACAACACCTTTGACGCGTTGCTGACCAGTGACGCGAGGGCCACCCGCACCGGTTTCGGGCCGGCCGCTACTCCGGTCGGCGTGTTCGAGGCCGGTCACACCTCGGTCGGTCTGATGGCCGAGCACGGATTCTCCGCGCTGCTGACGGTTCGTCGTGGGGAGCGGGAAACGACGCTGCTGTTCGATTCCGGCCTCTCACCGACGGCGATGGTGAGCAACGCCGACCGGCTGGAGATCGACCTGACCACCATCCAAGGCGTTGTGCTCAGTCATGGCCACTTCGACCATGCCGGCGGCCTGGCAGGGATGGCGGGACGACTCGGCCCGAACAAGATGCCGATGGTCCTCCACCCCGAAGTCTGGACCCGACGCAGACTGCTGTCGCCGGGCGGTGAATACGAGATGCCGACGCTCAGCAGACGAGCCCTGACCGGCGAGGGATTCGATGTCATCGAGCGACGGCAACCGTCGCTGCTGGTGGACGGCAGCGTTTTGATCACCGGCGAGATCGATCGTACGACCGATTTCGAACACGGCATGCCGGCTCACCACCAAGCCTGGACCGGCGCCGAGTGGCGGCACGATCCCTTGGTCATCGATGATCAAGCGATCGTCGTACATCTGCGCGGCCACGGGCTGGTAGTCCTCACCGGATGCGGCCACGCTGGAGTGGTCAACATCCTGCGGCATGCGCAACGACTGACCAGCGTTGACCGTGTCCATGCGGTGATCGGCGGACTGCACCTCAGCGGCCCGGCGTTCGAACCCGTCATCGCCCCCACCGTCGCCGCGCTGACCGAGCTCGCACCACAACTGATCGCACCGGGACACTGCACAGGCTGGCGAGCCCAACACACCCTAGCCGCCGCCCTCCCCAACGCCTGGCTACCCAGCAGCAGCGGCACCACCTACCACCTAACCAGCACCTGAACCAGGCACCGGGTCGTCGCAGAGCCCATGCCCAATCCAGAACTGTTGGTGATCGAGGCGACGTAGGTGAGGAGGAGCGAGCTGAGGAGGTGCGCCGCGCGAACTGGGTGGTGGCGATGGAGCCGGCAAGGTCGCTGCCGACTCCTACTCATCGGTCGGCGGTGCCCAGCGACGAGGTCAGCCAGTCTCACGCGCGGGGCAATCAATCCACCAACCGCAACACCCGCAAGCTCCTCGAAATCTTCGAAGATAACTTGTCTGTAAGGTACTTCGGCTAGTACTGCGTTTCTGTCCGAGTGGAGACTTCTATGGCGCGGGGACCGTTTCCGCTGAAGAACTCCAGGAGTCGTGGATGGTAGAAGGAGTATCGGCCTTGGACCTGGGTGAGGAGCGAGAGTTGTACGCCGTAGTCGAGCATGTCGACCATGTCCTTCTGGCTGTGCCCGGCGTCGCGTTCGTACGCCGCGGCGCTCGCCCGGCTCCAGTCTCCCAGGGGATCGAGCCACGTGATCACGAGGCCGAGTCCGAACCCGATAGCAGTGGCCACACCGGCCCAGAGCGGATCCGCGTGCCGATGCAGAGGGGATCGGGCAGAGAAGTCCATGAACCCCAGCAGTTCGCGGAAGATGGACTGAATCGTGCTATAGCGGAGATGTGCATCCTTGAGAGTGGCAAGCAACTGATAGCCGCTCGTCCACGTCAGGGCCCAGAGCAGGAACGCCCCGCTACTGAGAAATGCCAAGGACAGCTCTGGCGGTCGCAGCCACCAGGCGGCCTGCGCCCTGCGATGATCCACCGGGATGTCTTGCGAAACTGACGTGGTCTTGACGACACGCCCAGCCTTGGTCACGGCGCCTGCGAGGTATCGGATCAGGAGCACGACCAGGATGGCGGCCACATAAAAGCGCGCGGAAGTCTTTGCCGCCGTAGTCATCTGCCCTAGTTGTGCGATTCGATTGATCTCGTAGGTTGCGATGAACTGGGCGAGGCTCGCGACCGCGACCGCCATGCACAGCCGTACAGCCAACCGGGGTGCGGCCGCGCGCAAGGCGGCGGTGGACCAAACCACCTCGTCCCTGGACTCGGTCATCTCGAGATCTAGACGGCTGCGCGCGACCCGGAGCCACACGCAGATCCCTACTCCGGACAAGAGACCGGTCACGACTGCGGTCAGGGGACCGACGAGCAACCAGCCCGCGCTACCTCCGGCGACAGCACCTGCCAGGACAGTTGCGACCGTCCGCGGCCCCACTGTCCGGGGATTCCTGTTGGCGCTGTCGAGGAGCCGTCGGGGTGGGACAAAACCGTAGAACGATGTAGCTCCGGCCTCGACGAAGACACGGGCCAGCCACGTCAGATAGCTGAGGAGTGACTGCGGCTCGATCGCCGCGGCTTTTCGTTCGATCAGTACGAGCCGGACGAGCTCGGCAAGGATCACGTCGTCCCAGCCACCGGTTCGATGGAGGTCGAGGATTGTCTGGGTTCGCCATCCGCGGAATGCGCGGAGGGCCGCCTTCAGGAACAGCGGCGTGTTCAGAGCTTCCGCCAGGGCGTCGCTCTGAGCCGCTGCTTGACGAAGTCCCGCGGCGAGCGCGCCCGCACGCCGAAGCTGGGCACCCACCTCGATGGGCGTGAGTGGGCTGATCTTCACCAGCGCAAGATGCTCGGCTGCTGCGCCGAGCGCTGCATAGGCCTCGGACCGCGAGGTCATCACCAGATGGCAGAACTCGTACCGCTCCAGGAATTCCTCGGCAGCTTTGAACGCACGCCGCTGCCCGTCCTGCGTCGGTATCTGGTCAAGGCCGTCGAGGAAGAGGTAGAGGTCATTGTTCTCGAGCATCAACTGGGCGTTCTCGCCGCTGACCTTTCGGGCGGCGAGGGAATCCCGGACCCAACTCTCCAGACTCGTTCCGTCAGGCCACTCTTCCATGTCCAGCCACAGCGGTACCTGAGTTGCGTTGCCCTCGCTTCGCTCGATCGACCTTCGCGCGATCGCCCGCATCAGCGTCGACTTCCCGCCCCCAGGAGGACCGACGATGAGCGCACGGCCGTCGAGATGCTGGTCCACATAGTCGGGCAGGGCACCCAGTCTCATCTCGGCACTCTGCGCGGGGGCCTGGACGAATCGTTTCAGGCTTGCCTGTTCCGGGAGTTTGACGGTCACCCGCAGGTCCAGCTGGCCGACGCCAGACTCGTCGAGGACGGCACTCGCCATCTCGGCGAGTGCGACCTTGGCGCGGTTGATGAGGCGTACTCGGATGAGATGGCTGAGGGCTGGTACTCGTCGGCGTTGGTCGCGGAGCTGAAGGATAGCGGCCAGGCCGAACGTGAGCACCAGTCCCGCCAGCACTACTCCGGTCCGACCAAGGATCTTCGGCACCTTGTCCGAGGCCAGGTTGATCTCGATTCCTGCGCCGGTCTCGATCAGGATTCCCAGGGCGACAGGTAGCCAGCGCCCGCGGGCCGCCCGGTTCATGAGAGCGGCTCAGCCGTTACCGGTACGCCGGTCCGGTGAAGGCGTGACGTCAAAGTCTTACCGATCGGAACGTGACGAAACGCAATCGCGTCGATATTCACAACTGCTCCCCCCGCCCGGCCGGGCAGAAACTGTCGCCGATTCCGTGCGCCTGCACGATCCCCTTCCATCGGCGATCCGATGGAAAAGACTGACACCTGCTCAACCACGGGTCAACAGATCCTGCAAACTGCGGCAGTTGCCTGCCGGTGGTGCGTTGCTCGACCGAGAGCGGCGAGGCCGGCTCGACCGGCCATCACTCGTAATACCGATGGGGAAAGGGCTTGCTGGCAATTGAGCGTAACGCTGGGGGGATTCGCGCGATAAAGGGGCGTGGGTTAGATGGCTGGGGGGCCAGATGGATGTGCTCGGGGGGATCACGTCTCGGCGCCGGATCGCTGTTGTGGTCGGGGTGCTGGTCGTGCTGGGAGTTGTGGGGAGCGTCGTCGGGGTGTTGCTTACGCGCACCGGTGATCGGCGGTTCGCGTGGGCGGGTGGGGGTGATGCTCCGCCGGTCGTGGTGTCGCTGCCGGGAAGAGCCGGCAAGCCCCAGTTCTCCGCTCTGCCCGCGCCCAAGGATGGAATCTCGCCGGGATTCAAGGCCGTGGGTTCGCCGTTGCGGATCGAGGCGAAGCCTTTTGGCGGTGGGACCGGGACCCTGACGCTGGGGTACGACCCGGCGAAGGTCAAGTCGCCGAGCCAGTTGACGGTGCTGACGTACGCGCCGGAGTACGGGCTCTGGGTTCCGGTCGGCGGCGAGGTCAACACCGTGGCGCATCGGATCACGGTTCGGACTTCGCACCTGTCCGACTGGGTGGTGGCCGAGACCGACCCTGATGCCTACGAGGCGGCGTTCCGGCAGACCGAGGCGCTGACGAAGGGACTCAGCGGTTCGCTGCTGCGAACGATGTACGGACCCAGCCGGAGTGCGGCCTGCGACCCGAAGCGCCTGCTGCTTCCGGCGAAGTTGCGGTTCGAGGTCAACGTCTCGCAGAGCCCTACCCAAGTGTGCGAAGAGGTCAGCGATGATGGCAGCTATCGGCTCTCGGTGGCCAACCAGACGGACACACCGCTGCTCGTCCATGCACCGGACGGCTTCCGGATCGACGGAGAGCCGGAGCTGCTTCCGACGTTCGACGACGTGATCAACGCTGTCGCACGACCGCAGAAGGGAGACCAGATACTTCCGCCGCATGGTCGAATCGCCTTCTTGTTCACCGGCGACGCGCTGCCAACGCCGGCTGTGGAGATCCGCGGCGACGTATCCTGGCCGGCGACAATCACGCAGCTTGCCTTCCACATCCTCACTGCGATGCTCGGCGAGGACGGTAAGGATCCGACGCAGCTCCGCGCAGCTCTCGCGGCGTTGTCGTCAGGGGCCGATCTCGGCGACTGCCTGACGAAGGCGGCCAACACCATGGTCGGTCAGATCCACAAGCACGGCTTCGCGCCGACCGGCCTGGTCAAGGCCGCCGGCTCCGCGTTGTGGGACTGCAAGTCGACGATCGCTGACGCAGCTGAGTCCGTGCTGACAGCGATCGCTGGTAAGAAGGCCGATCAGTCGAACCTGGGCCAGGTGAAGGCCGTCGTCGGCAACCTCTTCGACCGCGCCAAGATGGTGTTGCAGATCGGTGAGTACATGTCGATCGCGCGCGAGGAGCTGGACGCGCTCTTCAACCTCCTCGGCACGGCGGGCGGCGTCGATCTTGGTATGCATATCCGGCCGGTTCGGGTGATGAGTGTCGACGAGACTCGTGCGCTGCCGAGCGGTTGCGCTCCGCCGGACCCGGACAAGTTCCTGCCGGCGGGTGCGCCGGCGACCTCGGACCAGCTGTGCACTGTCGCCACCGACCTGGACGCGAACGGACACGACGACAGGATGATCATCTGGCGGCGTCCGACGACGTACAACGAGAACACGAAGGACAGGTACCGGTTCGGTGCCGTCGCGTACCTCGACGACAACACGTTTCACCTGCTGGAGGAGCCCGTCTTCCGGGCGGGAAGCGAGACCGTCCCGTACGGTGACGAGGACCCGACCCCACTGGTCGGACCGGGCGGCCGGAACTACGTGAAGGTGCAGGTGCAGGAGGGTAGTTCGACGAACTGGTACCTGCTGTTCGGAGTCCCGCAGGATCGGCGGTTGCATGTACTGACCGAACCGAGCGGAAAGCCGTTCCAGCTGCCGATCGGCGGCGCAGTCGCCTACTCGAGCGACTACGGCTGCGTGACCGAGGGCGGGCAGGAGCTGCTCGCATCGGCAGGTCGCGAGGACGCGCCAGACACGCTCGATCATCTCCAGCTCGACTTGTACAGGATCGACGGCGGCCGTATCACCCCGACCGGCGAGCGGCTCGGAGCGGTTCGGGATACGTCGACGGCGGCTGGACGGGCCGAAACGCATCGGCCTTGGCTCCCCGGATTGGGCGGGTACCAGTGTGGTGGCAAAGCTGGGGACATCGGTCCATTCGTGGCGCCGGCGACGACACCTGAGGCCGCTCTTACCGACCTCGTCAGCGCGGCGGCAGGCAAGCAACTCAAGACGGCTTGGCGCAGACTTGCCGCCGACACCTTCCCGGAGAACAAGCAACCCGACCAAGCCGACCGTGACGACGTTTGGAAGCAGCTGTCCTCGACGTACGACGCTCGCAGTCTGAAGGGTGTCGCTCCGGTCTGCACGCGCATCCAGCTCGGCACCCTCAAGGTCTCCGGAGCGCGCTGCACACTGAAGAGTGCGAAGGCACCGGAACTGACCGCCGAGCTCCTGGAGCGCAAGGGCGCCGGCGGCTGGGGCGTTGTCTCGATCGGGCCGCCGATTCAGGAACCTGCCGGACCTGCGCCGTCCGGCGACGAATCGTTCCAGGCAGTGGTGACGGGAATCTCCGGAAACCTGGTGACCTTCAACAAGGTCCAGTACTTCGACTACAAGCACGCTGCCAAGGCCTGTCAGGAAGATCACGTCGTACCGCGCGACGAGTTGTGCACCGACTACTACGTCCGCGACAAGAACCCGGCGCAGTACCGCAACCCCATCGATGCCGCGACGAGACCGCAGGTCTACAACTACTCGACGATGAAGCAGCACGCCGTACCTGCCGCCCAATGGCTCGCAACCGTCCGTAGATCAGGCACCACCTATTGGCAGATGACCGTTGCGAACGGGAAACTCACCACCATCCAAGCGATCTACACGCCGTGAATCAGGGGATCAGCCGAGCGCAAGGGTGAGGCCTGCGGCGACGAGTACTGCGGCTGTTAGGGCGTGGATGGGGAGTGCGGTGGTGAGTTTGCCGCAGTTGGTGTGGACGATGATGGCGTCGGCGGCTGGGGTGAGGGCTGCGGCGACTAGGGCCCAGCCGAAGGGCTTGGGGCCGGCGGCTGCCCAGACGACTAGCAGCACCACTCCGGAGGTGATGTCGCGGACGCCCTTGATTGCGGTGAGGGCGCGGAGGTTGTCGGCGGCGACGCCGAAGTCGCGGGTCGCGCGTTGAGGCGTGAAGAGGAATCTGGTGCCGAGGACGATGATGGCGACGCAGGCGGCGACCGCGATCACGAGTGCGGTGAGGTGCATGGTGGTGAGTCCTTCCTGGGGAGGCCGGCGCGCGACTCAGCGGCGTCGCTGGTGGAGCTGAAGCGTGGGGGTGACAGGCGAGGGTGGCGTCGCTGAACACCGACCAGGGCCAGCGGTTGCTCGCCCAGCGGCCCGAGATATAAGGTAGCTTATCAGTTAACTGATATCTTAGGAAGGTGGGAGGACACGAGTGGCCGAAGATTTCGGGCAGCGGGTGCCGTACATGATGCGGATGGTCAGCGCGGCGCTGTCCCAGGAACTCGAGGCTGAGCTACGCCCCTTTGGTCTCACCCATGCCCAACTGGCCGCGCTGGCCCAACTGGGGATCGAGGACCCGGAGGCCCTGTCCGGGGCCACGCTGGGTCGGCGCGCGGGGGTGACTGCTCAGTCGATGTCAACGGCAATCGCATCGCTGCTCGACCGAGGTCTGGTGGTCCGGGCTCCGAATCCGGAACACGGCCGGCGGCTGGATGTCCGCATCACTGACGAGGGGAAAGCACTGCTGGCGAGGGCTCAGGCTGCCACGGCAGTCGTCGACGAACGCAACCTCGCCGCCCTGTCGGCTGACGAACAACTGGAGCTTCGCCGCATGCTTCGCAAGATGATGAACTCCCTGCGGCTTTTCTTACCAAGCCTGCCGATGACCAACAGCCAGGGTGAGTCAGAGGTCGAGCGTGAGGTCGGGCGACAGCGCTCGTGAGACACAGCAGTACATCCGGCCGGGAGCTGCGCCGATGTCGTCGCGGTGCTCGGGCTCCCCGCCCAGTACGCCGATCTCGCAACTGCCGCAGACTCCTTCGCGGCAGCCGGACGGGACTCGGTATCCCGCGTGGTTCAGTGCATCCAGGACCGATTCGTCCGCACCGACCTGAACGGTTCGGTTCGAGCGGGCGCAGTGCACGGCGAACGGTTTGCTGGGTGCCCACTCCTTGGCCACCGGACGGAAACGCTCGACCTGCAGCCGCTGCGCGGGAAACGCCGCCTCGACCGCGTCGAGCATCGACTCAGGGCCGCAGGCGTACACCAGCGCCCGGCTGCTCAGGGTGGCAGCCAGCGCGGTGAAGTCGGGCCTGCCGTGCTCCTCGGTGGCGTGGACGTGGACCCGGTCGCCGTGCGTGGCCCGGAGTTCCTCGGTGAACGGCATCGTGGCCACCGACCGCCCGACGTACATCAAGGTCGCCGAGGCCCCGGCTTCGACCGCTGCCGCCAGCATCGGGAGGATGGGCGTGATGCCGATCCCGCCGGCGACGAACAGGTACTCCGGTGCCGGCCGCAGCGGAAAGTTGTTGCGGGGCACGGAGACGTCAACTGCGTGGCCCTCGGTGAGGAACAGATGAATGTACTCCGAGCCGCCACGGCTGAGCCGATCGTGCCGGACAGCGACCCGGTACTTGGCGCGGTCGGCCGGATCCCCACATAGCGAGTACTGCCGGGTCAGCCAGTTGGGGAGGGCCAGGTCGACGTGCGCGCCCGGATCCCAGGGAGCCAGCGGGCCGCCGGTGCCGCGCAGGTGGAGAGACACGACGCCGTCGGCGACCGGCTCGATCTTCTCGAGAACTGTTGTCTGCATGATCATTCCACCTCAGTACAGATGCCGGTAGTCGGCTTCGAGCAGGTCCGTCAGCATCCTGGGATCGGCGTCGAGCCCGAACTGGTCGGCGGCGATCTCACCGATCGACGGCACTTCGTCGGCCAGAGCCTGACTCGCCGGCTCCCACAGGCGAGAGCGGATCAGCGCGCGGCCGCAGTGGAAGAAGACCTCCGCCACGTCCACGACGATCGCCAGCTCGGCGTCCTTTCCCTCCGTCCGCATGCGGGCGAGTACGTCGGGCTCGTCGGTGGGATAGGCGCGACCGTTGATCCGCAGGACCTCGCGCATGCCGGGGACAACGAACATCAGCCCGATCCCGTCGTTCTCGGCCAGGTTGCGAAAGGAGTCGGCCAGCTTGTTGCCCGGGCGGTCCGGAATGGCGAGCATGCGCTCGTCGAGCACCTTCACGAATCCCGGATAGTCGCCGCGGGGTGAGTTGTCGGGGAGGCCGGTCGCGTCCGCCGTGGCCATCGCCAGAAAGGGGGAGTGGGCAATGAAGCGTCGCGCATGACGGTCGATCCGGTCGTGCGCCTTCGCCTTGATCAGGTCGTCGGGTTCTCCGATCCGGGCCCGCACCTCCGCAAAGGAAACGCGGCGCGGACGGGTGACGGAGAGGTCGTGGGTTCTGGTCATCGTGCTCACGAGAATTCGTTAGTTGCTGTCGGCAAGGTGATCTGTCAGTGGATGGCGTCGTACGGGAGTACGGCGTGGACTCCGAAGGTGGGGCCGGCCACCTGGGTGATGCGCAGATCGACGACTGCGCCGGCCAACGCCAGGGCGGTTGTCCGGTCCAGGTCGAACAGGGAAGCCATCCAGGTCAGCATGGCGTCCAGTGCATCCCCGGTTGCCGTGTTGAGGTTCTCGTCGAAGCCGAAGGTGACCCACCCTTCGGGGGTCTCGGCATGCAGGCCGGGGACGGGGGCGTGCTGCCGCAGGTTGAGTGTCACCTCGGTCGTCATCTGGCACTCGATCGCGGTGCCGGCGACCTCACCGTTGCCCTGAGCCGCGTGTCCGTCGCCGAGATGGAGCAGCGCGCCGGGGACGGTCACCGGCAGGTACAGCGTCGAACCTGCGACGAGTTCTCGGCAGTCGACGTTCCCGCCGCTGCCGGCTCGCGGCGGGAAAGTGGAGTGTGGACCGGGTTCGACGGGAGGAACGCCGACCACACCCAGGAATGGTGCGACGTCGACGGTGTGCCCGCGATCGTTGGTGGCTGTCTGCTCGTCGATGTCCCACAACAGCGACGTTGCCGGTCCGTCAGCGACGCCGAGCCGACGCGTCAGCGGGGTGTCGTTCACTCCGGTGCGGGTCCATCCCCAGCTTCCGGTCGTGAGGGAGTCGAAGCGTACTTCGAGGACCATGCCCGGTTCCGCACCTCGTACCGCGATCGGTCCGGTCAGGCAGTGTCCGCTGCGGTCCCCGAACATCGTCGGCGGAGTTTCACCGGGGGTTCGCAACGGTTCCAGGTACCCCGCGGCGTCCAGCGAATCGACCACCACCACGTCACCGGCGTCCACGGTGAGGACCGCTGGGGTGTCCCGATCGAAGACGTTGACGACGGTTTCCCGTGTCGCGGTCAGTTCATGCCGAGCCATTCGACACCTCTCTTCGGGTCGTCCGGGCAGCTGAGCGGCGGGATCATCGCAGTCCGGACTGCGGCGCAGGTTCCAGCCGGAGCGTGGATGCCGTCCCACCGGACAGCGTGGAGAGGGTCTTGATGACGGCTGCGCATCGTGGGTCGTGATGTACGGCGTCCACGACGCGTTCGCGCTCGGCGTCGTCCTCGAAACGCCGGATCCAGAGGAAGGTGTCCTCGTCGCCGGCGACGGTGAATGATCCCACCACCTGCATCCCCAGTTCCTGGTGCAGCGGGATGACTGTCTCGTCCATGAGCTGGGCGAGTTCGGTGCCGCGAACAGCGCGGGCGTGCTCCGTACGTATCTCGTAAAACATAGGTCTCCATCAGGATTAGGGACGGGCGGCATGGTCGTAGATTTCGGGAGAGCCCTCCCACGGAGCTGTCCGCGCCACGGTCCAGTGGTGAATCAGCCAGCGCTCGCCGGACCTGCGGAGGAGGAGTCGCCAGAAGCCGCGCATCGTGCAGTAGTCCGGAGCACCGGGCTCCGCGGAGATGTGGTGGTAGGCAACTACATGTGCGCGGCACTCGGCTTCGTCGCCCGATACCTGGATGAGAAGGTCGGTGGCCGAGTGGTGAGTGGCGTCGAAGCCCTCCCGAGTTCTACGGGCTAGCTCGACCAGTTCGGCGGCCGGCACCTGCATCGGCGGGTTGCCGTAGTAGTGGGTCGACAAATCCAATCGCACGACGTCTGCGAACAGTTGCCGCAGGGCGGTCCAGTCCTGGTCATCCTGGGTATGGGCGAGACCAGCGACAACCTCGGCGATGGCTGCGCGGTCCATCAGACCTTGTAGTGCGCTCATGACGGGTTCCCGGGCGATTCGATCAGTGGCAGAACCAGACGGCTGGGATGGGCCGGGCCATGGTGGACCCGATTGACCGCGACGGTCAGGTCGTACTCGGTGTCGGTCGCGATCGTGCCGCCGGTATTGGTGTTGCGGTCGTAACGGGGGAAGTTGCTGCTGGCAACTTCGAGCAAGATGCGGTGCCCGGGCAGGAACACGTTCGCGGTGACGCTGAGGTCGATGGTCAGCTCGTACGCCGTACCCGGCTCCAGCAACTCCGGATCGGTGAGGGAGGTGCGATACCGGGCCCGCTGGATGCCTTCGCACAGCAGGATCGCCCGGCCGTCGGGGTGTACGTCAACGAGCTTGCCGGTGAAGTCGGTATCCGGCGCCGAGGAGGAAACGTGCAGGACCAGGGTGACGTGGCCGATGACCTCGACGGGATGCTCGAGGACGGGCGTGGTGAAGCACAACACGTCGTCCCGCACCTCGACGACCGACTGGTCTGCCGGTCCGGGGTACGCGCCGGATGCGACTGCGAGCACGTTGCCACCCACGCTCGGAACCGGCCGACGTGGATCGTAGCGGAACGTGTCCGCCGCGTCGGTCGACCCAACGTTGCGCGTGAGAACGCCGTCACCGGCGGAGGTGTTGGCGCGACCGTCGCCACCGAGGAAGAAGTCGGTGTAACGGGTAGCGGGCAGCGGCCAGTCAGCCTCGGTGCGCCACTCGTCGACGCCCATGACGAAGATCCGGACCCTGTCGTCGGGGACATGCGTCAGGCCGCGGACCCAGCGGTCGAAGAACCGCAGGTGCGCTCCGGTGATATCGGCGGCCTTGATGCTGCTGCGGAGTCCGAACGACCGGTCGGGAAAGGTGCCGAGATCGGTGCCATCGGCATGCGACCAGGGGCCGACGAGCAGCCGTTGACCGTCGCGGGCGGCGCTGCTGCCGCCGTGGCGACGCATCATCGTGTAGGACCGCACGGTTTCGCCGATGAACACGTCGTACCAACCGCCCACGTGAAGCGCAGGGACAGTGATGTCGGCACAGCGGTCGATCGAGGAGATCTCCTGCCAGAACGCGTCCCGCTCCGGATGGGCGAGGACGTCGCCGGCCCACGGCAACTGACGCGTGATCGCGCCGCGGTCGGCGAGCGGCAGCGAATCGTGCAGTTGCCGCGGCTCGGACAGTCCGGACATGAGCTCGTGCGCCTCGTCCGGATCGGCGCTACTGCGGGCCAGGTTGCGGAGGGCCGACAGTGTGCCCCAGCTCAGGACAGCATCCTGGGACAGCGCTCCGCCCGGGGAGCGCCAGGGCGCGGCGTACGGGTCGGCAGACGTCATCACCGGCGCGATCGCACGCAGTACCGAGCTGTTCTGCACGGCCGCCTGCCACTGCGCGAATCCCATGTAAGACCCGCCCCACATCCCGACCCGGCCGTCGCACCACAACTGTCCGGACAGCCATGCGAGAGTATCGGCGCCGTCGCAGCCCTCGTTTGCGTGCGGAACGAACACTCCCGCCGAGCGGCCGGTACCGCGGACATCCTGAGCCACCACCGCATAACCGGCCTGCACGAAGGCGAACACGTCCGGCAGCTTCGGGTTGCCGAAGGTCCCGGCGTCGTCCTTGCCGTACGGCGTTCGGATGAGCAACGTCGGAAACGGGCCCGGACCGTCCGGCAGCCACACGTTGGTCGCGAGCGCGGTGCCGTCGCGCATCGGCACCTGTACGTCGACATCGACGACGAACGTCATGCGCCCGGGTACTGCGGTCGCTCGGTGAGCATCCAGTGCGTGAAGGCCACGTAGTTCTGCGCGAACTCCTGTGGTGTTGAGGCCTCTTCCACCGCTGCGGACAGTCGCGCGACCTGCTCGTACCGCGGGAGCTGGGCGGCCTGGTAGGCGGCCAGCGCAGCCGGGACGTCATCGGTGGAAGCGAGCAGGCGACCAAGCAGCGCGGCGTCCTCAATGCCCAGCGTGGCGCCGGCGGTGATGTGCGGAGACATCGCATGGGCCGCGTCGCCGGCCAGTACGACCCGTGCGGAAACCCAGTGCGGCAGTGGCGGCACGAGCATGACCTGGTTGTGCAGGATCAGGTCCTCCGGCGTGGCTGCGACCAGCTGGGCGAGAATCCCGTCGCGCTCCTCTTCCAGATAGCCGACCCGTGCCAGTGCCTGCTGCTTGAGAGTCCCTGTCGGCGGGGGAGATTTGAACTGGTTCACCAGCCAGTACGTGCGGCCGTCGTGGGTACGTACGTAGCCGCCTCGACAGCCGTTGGTGCCCAGGATCAGCCGGTTCTCGGGCACCGCGATGCCGGTCGCCGGGATGACTGCTCGCCAGGCGTGATGCCCCGCGTGTTCCTCCGCCGGAGTGCCCGGCACCAGCTGTGCCCGCACCGCCGAGTACGCCCCGTCCGCTCCGACCAGGACGTCGGCGTCCGCACGGCTGCCGTCGGACAGGTGGACGGTGACATGGTCCTCGTGCTCGTCGTACGCACGGAACCCGGTGGCCAGGCGGATGCGGTCCCGCCCCACGGCGTCGGCGAGCAGTTCGTTCAACTTGGCCCGGTGCGCGAGCAGGTATTGATGGTCCTCCACGCCGAACCCCGGGGAGTCGAGCAGCCGTCCGGCCGGATCGTGGAAGTACATCTCGGTGGGTACGCCGATGCAGCGCAACTCCTCGCCGACGGAGAGATCGTCGAGGACCGCCAGCGCGTTCGCCCACAGGCCGAGCGAGGCCCCGGCGGCGCGGATCGCCGGCGCCTGCTCGTAGACCACCACCTCGAATCCGGCCTGACGCAGCGCGAGGCTGGTGGTCAGGCCCACGATCCCGGCGCCGATCACGACCGCTCGCATCCCAGCTCCCTTCTTCGGCTGAGACCCAAACTAGGAAGTACGGCCGATTTACTCCAGTGCAACCTTGGTACATACTTCTTTCGCAAGTGATAATCCATAGGTGGACTACGTCGATCTGAACCTCGTCGAAGCGCTGGACGCGTTACTCGCCGAGAACAGCGTGACCAAGGCCGCCGAGCGCCTGCACACCTCGCCACCGGCGATGAGCCGCGCGCTGGCGAGGTTGCGGCGCGCCTTCGGCGATCCGCTGCTTGTGCGGGCCGGGCGTGAGCTCGTTCCGACGCCCCGAGCCCTGGAGTTGCGGGGCGAGGTGCACGCAGTCGCCTCCCGGGCGCGAGCGCTGTTCGCACAGTCGAACACCACGGACCCGCGAACCACGGTTCGCACCTTCGACCTCCAGATCAGCGACATACTGTCCACGACGTTCGTACCGGCCCTGATCGACGATCTGCGGGTGCAAGCGCCAGGCATCTCGCTGAGACTGCGCCCGGAGAGCCTGCAGGACACCCCGGCGCTGCGCGAAGGCGGAGTGGATCTGGAGATCGGGGCCGTCCGCCCTGTTGATCCGGAAATTCGCTCGGAGACACTGCTCACCGAGACCTTGATCGGCGTCGCGCGTCCGGACCATCCCTGGGCAAGAGTTAAGACCGTCACGCCGCGGCGGTTCGCCGCCGCCGACCATGTCGTGGTCTCGCGGCGAGGCCGCGCGTACGGTCCGATCGACGAGCAGCTCGCCGGGCTCGGCCTCAGCCGGCGGGTGGTCGCCGTGGTCCCCAGTGTGGCGACCGCGCTGTTTCTGGCGCGCGAAACCGATGTCGTCAGCGTTGCCCCGCACCGACTGGGACAGTCGCTGCTGAGCACCCTCGGGCTGCGCAGCTTCCCGATCCCTCTGGAGCTGCCACCCCTGACGATCGGCATGGCATGGCATCCACGCAACCACCACGACCGAGCCCATCAACTGCTCCGCGAACGCACCCGCCACATCATGACCGCAATAGTCAACGGCGACCCGACATAGCGGAGCACGGCCCGGTCGGGGGATGTCCGACCGGGCCGTGCGGACGCGGTGAAGTCAGGTGGTCGACTCCGGAGCGGGGAGGGTCGTCGCTCCGGTCATGATGGCTACTCCTTCGCTCATGGTGTGAGACTGCGGGGTGATGACGCCGGCGCAGCGACCGAGTCGCTGGATGTGGATGCGGTCGGCAACTTCCCAGACGTGGGGCATGTTGTGGCTGATCAGGATGACCGGGAGTCCGCGTTCCCGCAGGCCCTTGATCATCTCCAGGACCTGGTTGGACTCCTTGACCCCGAGCGCCGCGGTGGGCTCGTCGAGTACGACGACTTTGCTCCCGAAGGCCGCGGCGCGGGCGACCGCCACCGCCTGGCGCTGCCCTCCGGACAGCGTCTCGACCGGTTGCTGGATGTTCTGGATGGTCTGGATGCCGAGCTCGCGAACGGCGGCCGCGGCCCGGTCCCGCATGCCGCGGTGGTCGAGCATCCGCAGTACTGAGCCGAGCGGCCCGCGCCGGCGCTCCTCGCGACCCAGGTAGAGGTTGCTGGCGATGTCCAGCGCGGGTGCCACCGCGAGGGTCTGGTAGACGGTCTCGATCCCCGCGGCCCGGGCGTCCTGAGGTCCGCGGAAGGTCACCGGCGTCTGCTCGAGCATCAGTTGCCCGGCATCCGGGATGTGTGCGCCGGTGAGGCATTTGATCAAGGTGGATTTGCCGGCGCCGTTGTCACCGATCACGGCGAGGACTTCACCGGCGTACAGGTCGAGGTCGACGCCGTCGAGCCCGACCACCCGCCCAAAGGTCTTGACCAGTCCGCGGGCAGACAGCACCGGCACGCGCAGAGCGGTCGCCTCGGCGTTGCCGACGGTCGCGGTCATGAGCGCACCTTCCTGATCCACTGGTCCACGGATACCGCGACGATGACGAGTACGCCGACCGCGAGCAGCCGGTACTGCGCATCGACACCGGCCAGCGACAGCCCGACGGTGAAGGCCTGCACGATCAGGGCCCCGAGCAACGTGCCGAGCAGACCGCCACGGCCGCCGAACAGGCTGGTGCCGCCGATGACGACGGCCGTGATGCTGTCCAGGTTGGCGTCGACGATCGCGTTCGGGCTGGCGGCTCCGGCCCGGCCGATGAGCACCCAGCCGGCGATGCCGTAGATGAGTCCGGCGACGGCGTACACGCTGAACAGCACCCGGCGCGAGCGTACGCCGCTCAGTCGCGCAGCCTCCGGGTCGTCGCCGACGGCGTACACGTGCCGGCCCCACGACGTCTGGCTGAGGGCGAACCCGACGACGACGTACAAGGCGATGACGATCAGCACGCCGGTGGTGACGCGGAACCGGCCGATCGCGAAACCGTCACCGGTCCAGTTGAGCAGGCCGGGCAGCCGGTTGTTCTGGATGCTCTGGCCACCGGAGTAGAGCAGCGCGATCGCGGTGAAGATGCTCAGGGTGCCGAGGGTGACGATGAACGGCGGCAGGCCGATGCGGGTCACCAGGAGCCCGTTCAGCACGCCGGCGGCCAGGCCGAGGACGATGCCGGCCGCCAGGGCGAGACCGGCCGGCCAGCCGTTCTCGGCGGCCAGCGTCGCCATCACCATGGTCGACAGGATCGTGATCGCGCCGACCGACAGGTCGATCCCCGCGGTCAGGATGATCAGGGTCTGACCGACCGCGAGCGCTGCGACGACGGCTGTCTGCTGCACGAGCAGCGACAGCGCGGCGGGGTTGGAGAACCTGCTGTTGACCGCGGTGAAGCACACGACCGTGAGCAGCAGGATGATGGCGGGACTGAGCGCGGGATGCTGGTGCAGCAGGTGCTGGACCCGCTGGCTCGTCGTGTGTTCTCTCCGGGCGAGTTCCTTGGCCGCCGCGCCGGGAGTGGTGGATTGCACGGTCATCTGATCACCTCCGGTTCCGGGAGCGGGCGGTCATCCCCAGCACAACGTGCCGGCCTTGGCGGTGTCGATGCTGGTCACGCCGGCGACCGCCTTGTCGGTGACGAGGGCGACGCCGGTGTTGTAGAAGTCGAGCCCCTCGGTGTTCTTGGGTTTGTCGCCGCCGCGGGCGATCTTGGCGATCGACTCGACGCCGAGCGAGGCCATCTTCAGCGGGTACTGCTGGGAGGTCGCGCCGATCACGCTGTCCTTCACCGACTTCACGCCCGCGCAACCGCCGTCGACGGACACCACGAGCACTCCGCTGGTCTTCCCGGCCGCCTTGAGCGCGTTGTAGGCGCCGACCGCGGCCGGCTCGTTGATCGTGTAGACGACGTTGATGTTCGAGTTCTTGGTCAGGCAGTTCTCCATCGCGGAGCGCCCGCCGTCCTCGGCGCCCTGGGTGGGTTCGTTGCAGACGATCGAGTACGAGCCGCCGGAGTACGAGCCCGACTTGGCCTCGTCGCCGTTCTTCTTGGCGTCCTTGGTGTCGATACCGAGTCCGGTGAGGAATCCCTGGTCACGGTTGTAGTCGACGGAGACGACCTTGTCGTTGAACAGGTCGAGCAGCGCGATGGTCGCGGGTTTGCCGGCCAGCTGCTTGCCGGTCCACTGGCCGATCAGCTTGCCGGCCTCGAAGTTGTCGGTCGCGAAGGTGATGTCGACCGTGTCGGCCGGGTCCGGCGGGGTGTCCAGCGCGATCACGTAGAGGCCGGCGTCGCGCGCCTTCTTGATCGCGCTGTTGACGCCCGGGCCGTTCGGGGTGATCAGGATGCCCTTCTGGCCCTGCGCGATGGCGTTCTCGATCGCCTGCACCTGGCCCTGCTCGTCGCCGTCGGCCTTCCCGGAGGCGACTGTCAGGTCGACGTTGTTCTTCGCAGCCTCTTCCTTGGCGCCCTTCTGCATGGCGACGAAGAAGGGGTTCGTGGAGTCCTTGGTGATCAGCGAGACACCGATCTTGTCGGTCGAGCTCGCGGTGCCGTTGTCGGAGCCGCCACAGGCCGACAGGGCGAGCAGCCCGGTCACGGCGGCTGCGACGACGCTCAGGCGTGCCGTTCGGGTGGTGAAGTGCATGAGTGGTCCTCCCCGGGGGGCGGTGAAAGTATGTGTTTACGTCAACGTTGACGTAAGAAGAGGACCACTCAGAATGCTTGTGGTCAAGGGTTCAATGAGAAATACTGCGATCGTGCCGACAACGTTGACGCAGTCGAGTTCAGGGCCGGAGCGGCCGGCCCGGTCCACGATGAAGGACGTCGCCCAGTTGGCCGGTGTCAGCGTGAAGACGGTGTCCCGGGTGGTGAACGGCGAGCCTGGAGCCTCCGTCGAGGTGCGTGAGCGGGTCCTGCAGGCCGTGGACCGGCTCGACTACCGGCACAACCTCGGCGCCAGCACGCTGCGGCGGAAGGACGCCCGGTCGGGCATCGTCGGTGCATTGCTGCAGGACATCGGCAACAGCTTCTCTGCCGGCCTGCTCCGCGCGCTGGAGGACGCGCTGCGGGATTCCGGGGTGTCGGTGCTGGCCGTGAGCCTGGACGAGGAGCCGGAGCGGGAGCGCGGCGTGGTCGCGGATCTCGTGACGCGGCGGGCTGACGGTCTGGTGCTGATGCCCGCGTCGCGCCGCCATGAGTACCTGCTGAGCGAGCATCGAGCCGGCCTGCCGATCGTCTTCGTCGACCGCAAACCGCACGGCCTGGACTGCGACTCGGTCACCATCGACAACGTCCTCGGCGCCCGGATGGCGACCGCTCACCTGGTTGCGGGGTCGCACCGCCGGATCGCCATGCTGAGCGACCTCGAGGAGATCGAGACCGCCGCGGAGCGGATCGCAGGCTACCGGGCGGCGCTCGCGGAAGCGGACGTCAGCTTCGATCCGGCATTGCTCGTGCCGAGCGTCCGGAGCGAGGCCGAGGCGGCGCGGGTGGTCGCCGGTTTGCTGAGCCGCGCCGATCCACCGACGGCGTTCGTGACCGGACGAAACATCCTCACCATCGGCGCCGTCCGCGCGCTGCGCTCAGCCGGGCTGTCGCGCCAGGTCGGCCTGGTCGGTTTCGACGACTTCCCGATGGCCGACCTGGTCGAGCCCGCGCTCACCGTGATCCGGCAGGACGTCCGCCGCATCGGCGGCGAGGTCGGCCGGATCCTCCTCGCCCGCCTCTCCGGGGACACCGCTCCACCGAACCACGTCGTACTCGCCCCCACTTTGGTACCGCGCGGCAGCGGCGAGATCCCCCTGGCGTCGTAATGACTCGAGGGCGCAGTGGTGCCGGCCGGTGAGGGGCCTTGAGGTAGCGCCGGGGTGGGCCTAGTGTGACGAGAAGTCGGCATATCTCTGGGAGGTGCCGCATGGCTGCGACGCCCCCGCATCAAGCGCTTGGCTGGTTCGCCGCTACGCCGTTCGAGGCCGAGCGGGAGGCAGTCGGCCAGGACGTCTATGTGCTGCGGCTCAGCGGGGACCTCGATCTGGGCAGTTACGAGACCGCCTTCGAGGCGGTTCGCGAGAACATCGGTTCGTCGGGGCGGATGGTGTTGCTTGAGCTGTCCGGCGTGACGTTCTGTAGCTCGTCGGGTTTACGGGTACTGATCGATGCGGCTGCTCACGCCGCTGCACACGGGATCGAGCTCGGATTGGTCGGGGTACGCCGGTCGGTGCTCCGGCCGATGGAGATTGCCGGCGTCGACGCGCATTTCCGCAGCTACCCGACAGTCGCCGCGGCGCTGGCCGACCGCATTCCACCCAGCGGGTGATTCCGCTGACAGCTGAGACCGAGCACAGATCCGCCCCGGAGCGACAGCACCATCGGGATCTCGTCGTGGTCGGTGCGTCGGCCGGCGGCGTGGAAGCGCTGCGTGAACTCGTGTCGGGACTGCCGCCCGACCTGCCTGCCGCTGTCCTTGTCGTCCTGCATCTTCCGGCCGGCGGCACCAGTGCACTGGCCGAGATCCTGGATCGGGCCGGCGCGTTGCCGGTCGGGACCGCCGCGCACGGCAACCGAATCGAGCTGGGTCACGTGTACGTCGCCCCGCCGGACAGCCATCTGCTGGTGGAGGGGGACTGGTCTGCACTGTCCCGCGGCCCGACCGAGAACGGCCACCGACCGGCGGTCGACGCACTGTTCCGCTCCGCGGCACTCGCCCGCGGCCCGCGGGTGATCGGAGTGGTGCTGTCCGGCGTACTCGACGACGGGACGGCGGGCTTGGTGGCAATCAAGTCCCGCGGAGGGCTGGCGATCGTGCAGGACCCAGCCGACGCGCAGTACGCCGGGATGCCGGAGAGCGCGTTGCGGACCGTCCGTGCCGACCACGTGCTGGCTGCCCGGGAGATGGGTTCGCAGCTCGATACGTTGGTACGCAAACCGCTCGCGTCAGACATCGTGCCGGACCCGCCACTGCTGCTGCGCTACGAGGACGCCGTGGCCCGCAACCAGTTGGTGACCGCGTTCGACCGGGACCGGATCGGCCGCTACGCCAAGCTGACCTGTCCGGAGTGCCAGGGGTCCCTGCTGGCCCTCGAGCCCGGCCAGGACCGGTTCCGCTGCCCGGTCGGCCACGCCTGGACCGCGGACGCGTTGCTGGCCACTGCCGACGACCGGATGCAGGCCGCGCTGTGGACCGCTCTGCGCTCGCTGGAGGAGAAGGCGACACTCGCCGCGCAGATGGCGATCAGCGCGCACAACCGCGGCAGCAAGCACCTCGCCATCACGTACGAGCAGACTGCCGAGGAGACCAGCCACGCTGCCGGAGTACTGCGTGACCAGCTCACCGCTCAAGACACCCATCGCACCGACGAAACCGCCGGCGACACGAGAACCAGCGAGCGATGAGCAGGCCGCAGCTGGACATCGACGTCTCGTCGCGATCCGGCGCGACGATCGTCGGTCTGACCGGCATCCTGGACGTCGCCACGGCACCACGACTGCGCGACGCCCTGCTCAAGTGCATCGCCGACCAGCCCACGGCGGTCATTGCGGACCTGACCCTGATGGAGCTGCGCAAGGCCTACACGCTCACTGTGTTCGCGGTAGTTGCCCGCCGGACCGCGGAATGGTCCGGCGTACCGCTGATCCTGGTCGCGCGACCGGGTGACGGCTCCCGGCTGGACCTGCACACGAAGGCGATCGCCCGATTCCTGCCGGTCTATCCAGACCTGGCCGCAGCGGTCGCGTCGATTCACCGGCCGCCGACTCGGCGGATCACCCGGCTCCGGCTCGCGGCGACGCCACACAGCGCATTGACTGCGCGAAGGGTCGTCGTCGCGACCTGCGAGCTCTGGAACTGCATCGAGCTCGCCGACGATGCCGCCGCCGTGGTGTCCGAGCTGGTGGCAAATGTCGTGCTGCACGCGGGGACCGACTCTGTGCTCCGGCTCGAGCTTCGCCGCGGCTTGCTCACGGTGGCCGTCAGCGACGGCAGTCCGTTGCAGCCGAGGTGGCCGACGCCATCGGTCGGAGGCGATGAGGTCAGGCCGGGTGGTTTCGGTCTGCGCATCATCGAGTCCCTCAGCACGACGTGGGGCTGGGGCCCGACCAGCGACGGCGGCAAGGTTGTCTGGGCAGTGCTGCGGCTACCGACCGGCGTGCAGCATCCCGTCGGCCGGATCGGACCGCTAGGTTGAGCTCCGTGGACGCATCCGGGACCGGTCCGAACGGTGATGTCGAAGATCTGCTCGACCACCTCCGCGAGGCTCGCGGCTTCGACTTCCGGGGCTACAAGCGGACCAGCCTGCTGCGCCGGATCCAGCATCGGCTGGACCAGCTCGAGATCGGCTCGTACGGCGAGTACATCGACCGGCTGCAGATCGATGTCGACGAGTTCACGGCGCTCTTCAACACCATCCTGATCAACGTCACCGGTTTCTTCCGCGACCCCGAGGCGTGGGACGTGCTCGGGTCCGACGTGATCCCGAAGCTCGTCGCGGACAAGCGGCCGGGCGATCCGATCCGGGTGTGGAGCGCCGGCTGCTCGTCCGGCCAGGAGGCCTACAGCATCGCGATCCTGCTGGCCGAGGCGCTCGGCCCCGAGCGATTCCTCTCCCAGGTCAAGATCTACGCGACCGACGTGGACCAGGAGGCCCTTGCCCAGGCGCGGCACGCCACGTTCGACGACACCGAGATGCGCGGGGTCCCGGACGGTTTCCGGGACAGGTACTTCGAGCGCCGCGACCGCAGGTACGCCTTCCGGCACGACCTGCGCCGTACCATCATCTTCGGCCGCAACGACCTGGTCCAGGATGCCCCCATCTCCCGGATCGACCTGCTGATCTGCCGGAACACGCTCATGTACTTCAACGCCGAGGCGCAGGCCCGCATCCTCGGCCGGTTCCACTTCGCCGTCGTCCCCGACGGCGTACTGTTCCTGGGCAAGGCCGAGATGCTGCTGAGCCACGGCGACATCTTCGAGCCTCTCGACCTCAAGCGCCGGATCTTCCGCCGGGCGCAGGCTGCAGCTCCGCCTGCTTCCCGGCCAGGCCGTCCCACCGCCACCGGCGGCCTACCGGCAGCCGACATCCTGGGTGAGCTGCGATCACGTGGCTTTTCCAGCAGCCCGGTCGCGCAGTTCGTGGTCACGCCGACCGACGACCTGGCGGTGTTCAACGACCAGGCGCGCGAGACCTTCGGACTGCACCCCAACGACCTCGGGAGTCCCCTGCGGGACCTGGAGATCTCGTACCGGCCCGCCGAGCTGCGCACCCATCTGGCTGAGGTCAAGAGCCGGCACGAGCCGGTCAGGATCACCGACGTCGAGTGGCAGCGGCCCAACGGCGTCGTTCAGTGGTTCGAAGTGCAGGTCAACCCGCTGCTCGACGGCGCGGACCTCCTGGGCGTGTCGTTCGTCTTCGACGACGTGACGACCGCGCGCACCCTGCGGCGCGAGCTGGAACGGACGAACCGCCAGCTGGAGACGACCAACGAGGAGCTCCAGTCCACCAACGAAGAACTCGAAACCACGAACGAAGAACTCCAGTCGACCGTCGAGGAGCTGGAGACCACCAACGAAGAACTCCAGTCCACCAACGAAGAACTCGAGACGATCAACGAAGAGCTCCAGTCCACCAACGACGAGCTCAAGGTGATCAACGACGCCCTCGGTGAGCGCAGCGCGGAGCTGAACCAGGTCAACGACTTCCTGCAGTCCATCCTGACCGGCATCAACGCCGGCGTCGTCGTCATCGACCACGCCATGCAGGTCGTCGCCTGGAACGCCGGTGCCGAGGAGCTGTGGGGCTTGCGCGCCGCCGAGGCGCAGGGACGGCAGCTGCTCGACCTCGACATCGGCTTGCCGATGGCAGAGGTTCGGTCGGTCGCGCAGAACGCTCTCAGCGATCAGACGTACGTCGGCGAGCTCCGGCTCGAGGCGATCAACCGCCGCGGCCGAATCATCACGCTCAGGCTGGTCTGCAGCGCCCTGAGCAACGTCGACGGCGACGGCAACGGCGCCCTCCTCATGATGGAAACCGTACCGGCGGGCCCGACCGCACAGCCGAGGTGAAGACGATCTGAAGCCGGGGATGACTAGCGTGCAGCCCTGGCCAATGCCTGGCCAGTCGGCGGATGCGATTGTCAGGAGCTGAGATGCGGAAGTTGATCGCCGGAATGAAGATGTCTGTCGACGGCAAGATCGAGGGGCCGGACGGCATTGCCGACTGGGTGGACGCCTGGTCCGAGGACTACGGTCTGACGCCACAGATCGATGCTTGTCTGCTCGGTGGCGGCATGTATCCGGGGTATGAGCAGTACTGGACACACATTCAGGAGCAGCCGAACGCTCTCCATCCGCTGACCCGCGCGGTACCCACCTCAGGCGAGGTCGAGTGGGCGCGCTTCGCCGCGCACACGCCGCACTATGTGTTGTCCAGCAAGGTGACCTCGGCGCTGTGGCCGGAGACGCGTTTCCTGCGCGGGCTCGACGACGTCAGAGATCTGAAGCAGCAGGAGGGCTTGGACATCTATCTGATGGGAGGTCCGGTCGTCACCGCGAGTCTGGTGGACGCCGGGCTGGTCGACGAGATCCGGCTGATCGTCTACCCGCTGGTGGCCGGCGAGGGACGAGCCCTCTTTGCCACGACGGAGCAACGCCACGGCCTGGAGTTGCTGAAGGTCGAGCAACTCACCGGCGGACTCCTGCGGCTGATCTACGGAGTCTCATGAACAGCTGCCCCTCGGCGGGGTAGGCAGAGCAGTGCGGACAGCATGCCGCCGGCGGCAATCAGTACCCACAACACCCACGGCCGGATCGCGTACGCGGCGCCGCCGATCAGCGGCCCGGCGCTCGTGCCTATTGTGTAGGCGACGCCGTACAGCCCTTGGTAACGGCCGACGAGCTGCGGCGGAGCCAAACCTCCGAGGTAGGCGGCAGCGACGGAGGTGGCCACCATCTCTCCGAGAGTCCACATCAGTACCGTGCCGGACAGCAGGACCATGCCCGCCGTGAAGCCGGTCAGCGCGAGGCCGACGCCGATCAGCAGGTTGCCGATGGCAAGCACGTACTCCGGCCGGTAGCGCGAGACCACCCCGGTGACGGGCAGCTCGAACACGAGCACGACCAGACCGTTGAGGGCAAAGAGGAGACCGAAGTCGCGTGCGCTCAGTCCCAGGTCGCTGACGTGCAGCGGCAGGCCGACACTGGACTGGATGTAGACGAACCCACCGACGACGGTCATCAGCAGGAACCGCACCAAGGCGCGGTCCGCGAGCGCACGGCGGTACCCCACTGCCTGGTCCGTCGGCATGGCAGGGTCGCCCCGCTCGAGGCGCCCGCGTGGCGAATCCCGGACCAGTACCGCCACGATCACCCCGAACAGCAGGCATGCCCCCGCATTGGCCAGGAAGAGCTCCGGGTAGGAGTTCGAGGCCAGGACACCGCCGACGACACCGCCCAAGGCAGAGCCGACGTTGACCGCGAACCGGAACACCGCGAAGGCGGCCAGCCGCTGTTGGGCCGTCACGACGGAGTCGAGGAGCACTGCCGACGCGGCCGGACGGTAGACCTGCGACACCACGCCGATCAGACCGACGACGGCGACGAGGATCGGGAACGGGCCGACGATCGGCACACTTGCCGTCAGGCCGGCGGTTGGCACGCTGGACAGCACGATGGTCCATTTCCGGCCGATCCTGTCGGCGAGATAACCACCGACGGCGTTGCCGAGGATGTTGCCCAGACCCGAGACACCGAGCACGACCCCGGCAGCAGCGGCGGAGAAGCCGCGCCCGGTCAGGTAGAGCACGATGAACACCGGCAGGAAGTCGCCGGCGCGATTCACGAGGATGCCGAGACTGAGGATCCATACCTGAGCCGGCAGGCGGCGTACGGCGTCCCGGAAGCGCGGGTGGTGGACGTCCGGCCGCGAAGTACTCACGCGGACGGTGCGTTGCGCGCTTGGCCGCCTGCTGTCTCTGCGTTTCGCCGGAATGCCAGTAGGTGCAGCATGATCAGCCCGGGGACGTAGACGGTCGGAATCAGGCTGACCGGGAGATCGGCAAGAGCGGCGGTCGACGATTCCCCGCGCAGTACGCCGGCCGCGCTGTCGGAGTACAGCAGTCCGAGGAGGATGGCCGACACCAGGTCGACGAGGCCGAAGACGTTCCAGACGACATAACGAGCACGCAGACCGCTCGATCGCGAACCACGCAGGAGAGCGATCGTCAGTGGTACGGCGACGAGGGCCGAGACCATGTCACCGATCCCGGCGGGGAGTCCGAAGTTGGCCGGATAGGTTCCGGCCGCAACGCCGATGACGAAGACGACGCCGACGAGGCGACAGATGTGAACTGCGGTGACCCACGCGAGCGGCAGCTGCAACACCAGCGTTCGAAACTGCCGGCTGATCGCGTACGCAACCAGGGCACCGGTGACCGGCGCCACGATGAAGAGAGCGAACAGCAGGGGTGGTCGATGCGGCTGGTCCAACCGTCCGGCGGCGCTCAGGGCCACCGCGGCCGCCAACCAGGCGGCGGCCGCGGCCAGCAGACTTACTTGCAGGCGCCGGCTGCGTACGCCCACCTCGATCGTGTTCGCCATCAGGACCACCTCACAATCCGAGTGGCATCATCGAAGCACCGGCCGCCTTCACCTCGGCTTCAGCTCACCGAACCGCGCCGAAGCCGCCTCGAGCGTTCGTTGCCGCCCCGGGAACTGGGAATGGCAACGGCGCGCACGTGGTGTCTGCGCCGTCACCGGATCTGCGGGGTGGCAGGGTTCCGTCCGCAAGGTAGGCGGCGACCTGGTTGTCGAGGCAGGCGTCCCCCGACAACGAACTGCCGTGCACAGTGCCACCGGGCAGCGCGATCAGACTCGAGTGCGGGTAGAGCCGCCGTACCTCGAGACTGCCCTCGAAGGGTGTTGGGCCGTCGAGGGTCTGGTCGATCAGCAGCGCACTGTCGACCTTGCTCCCGTCGATCTTCAACGGCTTGTGCGCGGGCGCCGGCCAGGTGAGGCACGGCGCGTTGTACCAGGCGTTTGCCCAGGTCTCGAACGGTGCCTTGGCGAAGGTCGCCCAGTTGTCCCGGGCCCAGGTCGACCACTGGGTCGGCCACTGGGCGTCCGTGCACTGTACGGCGTTGTAGACGGCGTAGGAGTTGTCGTTGCCGAGACCGTCGATGATCAGGTACAGGTTCTCGAGGTTCGCGACGTCGCCGTTGTGCACGAAGCGCGCGAACGCGTCACCGAGGAGGGTCCAGGAGGCCTGCTTGTAGCCGGTCGGGAGGAAGATGTCGACCCATTCGTCACCACCGATCTTGCCGTCGGCTGGGTGCAGACTCAGCCGCGCCTCGGTTCGGTAGAACAGCGTCTCGACGGCCTTCTCGGTCCTGCCCAGGTGATAGACGGCGTCGTACTTGGCCAACCACCCGAACCAGATCTTGATGATCGTGTTGAAGGCGACGTCCTGGTTCAAGTTGGCCTGGTAGAAGACGTTGCGGGGGTCGACGTTGCTGTCGAGCACCATGCGGCGGACGTGGGACGGGAACATGGTGCTGTAGACCTGCCCGAGGTACGTGCCGTACGAGTATCCGTAGTAGTTGAGCTGGGCGACGCCGAGTGCGGCGCGGATGCTGTCCAGGTCCTTGGCGTTCTCGATCGTGGTCATGTGCGAGAGCAGCGGACCGTTCGCCTTGCAGGCAGCGGCGTACTGCTTCGCGCGATCGAGCCATTGGTCGACTGTGGACGGCAGCAGCGGGATGTACGTCGGCCGGTTGAAGCCGAAGTAGTTCGGGTCACACGAAAGGGCCGGTCGGGATGAGCCGACGCCGCGCGGATCGAACCCGATCCAGTCGTAGTAACCTCCGGCGCCGTTGGGTACCAGCTGGCCCCACGTCGACAGCCCGAGGCCCGATCCACCCGGTCCGCCGGGGTTGATGAGCATCACGCCCTGGGCTTGTGCGTCGGGCACCGTGTGCTTGACTCGTGAGACCGCGATCTCGATCTTCGGACCACCCGGATCGGCGTAGTCGAGGGGTACCGGCAACATTCCGCACTCAGCACCGGCGCTCTGGAGGTCGGGGTCGGTACAGGTGGACCAGCTGATCGAAGTCGCGGTTGTCCGGGGAGCCGCGGCCACCGGTGTCATCCCGCCCGCCACGAGCAGTCCACTGGCGAGCACGACCGGAACCGTGACCAGACCGACCGCTCGGCGGCGGCTACCAAAAAGTCTTGTCATCGAACCCCACTCCTGTCCTGGACGGCGGAAGGCAGGCTATGCAGGCCCGGCTTCAGATCGCCTTCACTCTGCGGGTGACACCAATGAAGGGAGGCAGGTCAGGCGAGTCCGGATCGGCTGATCAGGCGGCGACGAAGGGGTGTAGCGAGGCAGAGTTGGATGAGCGCCAGCAGGGCTCCGAGCGCCGCGGCGCTGCTCCAGAGTGCTGTTGGTCCGGCGCGATCGAACACTGTGCTACCGACTAGCGGGCCGATGACTGCTCCCACGCCCCAGCACGCTGTGCCCGCCAGGCCGAGGTACCGGCCGCGCAGGTCGGCCGGAGCAAGTGCGGCGAAGGTGGCGCCGAACATTGTCGCGAGCCCGATCTCACCACAGGTCCAGACCAACGTTCCAGCGGCATAGTCGGCGACGCTGTGCACGAACACCTCGCAGCCCTCGCCCAGACCGACCAAGAGCATCGCCCGGAACTCGGCCAGCGCGAGAACCTCCGTGTAGCTGCTGCGCCGCGGGCCGGGCGAGCTGATCCGATCCGATCCGCCCGGCCCCGGCATTACCGATCTCGCTTGCCGGTGCGGTTGCTCACCAGGTCCGGTCCGCTCGTTGCGTCGGCGGTGACTTCAGTTCGCGGGTGATGAGCTCAGACACTGCAGGCATGATTGACCTCCCGATGGGCGCGGGACGGGGACGTCCCCTGGCCCGCCCATGGTGACCAATCCCGGCTTCACCTGATCTTCATCCCGCGCGTGCGGCGACAGTCGGGCCCGCAGCCGCCGGTTGAAGCCAAAGCTCCAGTGCGGTTGGTGCGGAGTCAGTCGTCGGGAGTTGTGGATGAGTGGGCGGGGAAGGTCACCTGCACTGTCAAGCCGCCGTCGGGTCGGGGTTCTGCTTCTACTGTGCCGCCGTGGGCGTGGGCGATTGCCTCGACGATCGACAGGCCGAGGCCGACGCCCGTCGGTTTGTTCGGTCGATCATGGTCCAGTCGGCTGAACGGTTCGAAGATCGTGGGGATCTCGTAGCGGCGGACGGTCGGTCCGGTGTTGGAGACAACGATCATCGCGCGATCGTTCGATCGCTTGCCGGTGGTGACCCGCACCCATCCGTCCGGGACGTTGTAGCGGATGGCGTTGTCGACGAGATTGTGGACCAGGCGTTCGAGCAGCACGGCGCTGCCGGTCGTTGGAGCCTCCTCGAGTTCGTCGATCAAGGTGACCGATGCCCCGACGTGCTGCTCCGTGACGTGTTCGGCGATGTCGGCGAGGTCGACGTACGACTCCGCGGTCAGCTCGACCTTCGAACGAGCAAGAACGAGCAATCCATCGATCAATCGCTCATGCCGGCCGTTGACCTCGAGGAGTGTCTCGCTGAGCTCACGCAGGTCGGCCGAGGCGGACTGGCGATGGACCGCGATCTCCAGAAGCGCTCGATTGACGGCGAGCGGACTGCGCAGCTCGTGAGAGGCGTTGGCGATGAAACGACGCTGGCTGTCGAACGCCTGGTCCAGGCGCCCGAGCATCAGGTCGAAGGTGTCCGCCAGCTCCTTGAGTTCGTCGTTCGGACCCTCGAACGCCAGCCGTTCGTGCAGTCCCGGGTCCGCCGGGGGAGCGCCGGCGATTCGGCGGGCGGTCTCCGTGACTCGTTGGAGCGGCTGCAGCATCTGGCCCGCGATCAGCCAGGCGATGGCGGTCGCGGCCGCGACGACGACCGCCAGCACCAGCGCTCCGAATCCGAGGAGGCTGTCGAGGGCATTGTCGGTCACGCCACGGACATCGAGCTGACTCCCCGAAGGGCTCGAAGGTGCACCAACCGTCGGTTGTGGTGCCGCCCCGGACGGCGCGGGAGTAGCAGATCTGACCGTGTCGACCATTGGCTGATCGGCGTGCAGCCGCTGGGAGACGAGCAGGTAGGTCAAGGCGAGGAACACGATTCCGGCGAGCAGTACGAGGCCGCCGTATGCCAGGGTGAATCGTCCGCGGATGGTGAACCGGGGCAGCTTCTGAACCTTCATCTGATCCGATACCCCACTCCGGGATCGGTTTCCACGATCGGTGGGTCGCCGAGTTTGCGCCGGAGCTTCAGAATCGTCATGCGCACGACCTGAGTGAACGGGTCCGCGTTCTCGTCCCAGGCCTTCTCCAGGAGCTGCTCGGCCGAGACGGCCGCGCCGTCGGCGCGCAGCAGTTCGGCCAGGACCGCGAACTCCTTGCGGGACAATGGGACATAGCGACCGTCGCGATGCACCTCGCGGCGATGCAGGTCCATTCGGATGCCGGCACGGTGCAACGACGGCGGTGCGACCGAGCGTCCACGCCGGACGAGTGCTTGGATGCGCGCGGAAAGCTCGACGAAGGCAAAGGGCTTCGGCAAATAGTCGTCCGCGCCGAGTGCAAGTCCTGCGACTCGGTCGTCGACTTCCGTGGCCGCCGTCAGCATCAGCACCCGGATCTCGGGATGGCCGGTGACGATCTCGCGGCACACCCGATCACCATGGATCACCGGGAGGTCCCGATCGAGGACCACCACGTCGTACTCCGTGAATCCGACCCGCTCGAGAGCGGCAGCACCGTCGTGGGCGACGTCGACGGCGTGAGCGTCGCTGCGGAGCCACTCCGCGACAGCAGCCGCCAGTAACGGCTCGTCCTCGACCACCAGGATCCTCATGGCTCCATGCTGGACCCTTGCCCCGTCAACTCCGTGTCAACTCGACGTCAACTCGACGGTTACCACCACGTGACGACCTGACCGCTGTACTGCTTTCGAGGCCGGCGAACGACCGGTTTTCGGGAGGTTGTGATGGGCAACGTGAGAGTTGGACTGGCGTCGCTGTTCTGTCTGGCGGTCGCCCTGGGTGGCACAGGTTGCGGGCGCAGCGACGCCGGCCACGACACCGGTGTCGCCTCGGCGGCAGGCTCGACCGGGACCGCGACCGGCACCGCGACGGCGACGCCGAGTCCGAGCGGTACCCTGTCCGACCAGGATCGCGCCGTGAAGTTCGCGCAATGCATGCGCGCGAACGGAATTCCGGGCTTCAAGGACCCGAAGCCGGGAGATGGCGGTGTCGCCATCGATCTCCCGGACGGCGTCAGTCAGGCTCAGGCCGACGCCGCCATGGCAAAGTGCAAGGACCTGCTCCCGGGCGGTGGGACGGCCGGAAAGATCGATCCCCAGCAGATCGAGAAGAACCGTGCGCTGGCGAAGTGCATGCGGCAGAACGGGGTGCCGAACTATCCGGACCCCGGCCCCGACGGTGGGATCAAGATCGAGGGAGTCGATCCGAACTCCACCGCGTTCAAGTCGGCTCAGCAGAAGTGCCAGAAGGACCTCCCACCCGGGTCCTCGGTGGAGAGTCACGGATGAGAACGACCGTACGTCGGCGCCGCGCCCGCAAGGCGGCCACGGCGGGTGTTCTGGTCGCGGCACTCGGATCCGCCGCGGTCGCCGCGCGAGGACTCGGCCTGGCCGACTCCCGGGGTGACGACCATGCGGCCGTCGCGACGCCCACGGCGACCGCAAAGGTGACCAAAGGGACGCTTGTCGACACCCAGAAGGTGGCCGGCCAGTTGGGGTACGGCGAAGCAAAGAACGTTCTCGGCAAGCTCGGTGGAACAGTCACGGGACTGCCTGCCGCCGGGTCGGTCCTGCACCGTGGCCAGGTCGTGTATCGCGCGGACGACAAGCCGATCATCTTGCTGTATGGCAGCCTGCCTGCCTATCGGGCCCTGTCCGTCGGTATGAAAGGCGCCGACGTCCTGCAGTTCGAGCAGAATCTCGCGGCGCTGGGGTACGACGGGTTCACCGTCGACACCAAGTTCTCGGCCGCGACGGCCAAGGCTGTCAAGCAGTGGCAGCACGACCTGGGCCTGGACAAGACGGGCACGGTGGAGCTCGGTCGCGCCATCTACGCCCCAGGTCCGATCCGGGTCGACACTGTCAAGGTTTCCGTCGGTGACAACGCGCAAGGCGGGGCGCTGCTGACGTACACGGGCACCGCTCGGGTCGTCACGGCAGATCTGGAGCTCTCCGACCGTCGTCTCGTGCGCGTTGGTGCGGCCGTACGAGTCGTCCTGCCCGACGGTAAAGAGATACCGGGGAAGGTCGTCGGGGCCGCGACGGTTGTCGTCACCGGTCAAGGTGGGGACAACAGCGGATCGGACGACTCGACGACCAAGCTCCGGGTGACAGTTGCGCTCGGCAACAAGGCAGCGGTCGGCCTCGAGGCGGCGACGGCCGACGTCGAGTTCGCCGCGTCCGCTCGGGTGGGTGTGCTGACAGTTCCTGTCGCTGCTCTGCTCGCACTGGCCGAAGGTGGCTACGGTGTCGAGGTCATCAGCGGATCGACCAGCCGGATCGTTGCGGTGCGCACCGGGATGTTCGCCGACGGGCGGGTCGAGGTGACCGGGCAAGGGCTGGCCGCAGGTATGACGGTCGGGGTGCCGTCGTGAGCGCCGTGGTCACGCTCGATCGGGTCACCAAGTCGTACTCAGGAGGCGTGACGGCCCTCCGCGACGTCTCCCTCAGCATCGGGTACGGCGAGATGACGGCGATCGTCGGGCCGTCCGGATCCGGGAAGTCGACCATGCTGCACCTGATCGGTACGCTCGACCGTCCGTCCTCAGGGTCGGTCGTCATCGACGGACACGCGGTCGCGACCTTGCCGGACCGCGCCCTGTCGGCGCTGCGCGCACGGCGGATCGGGTTCGTCTTCCAGCAGTTCCATCTCGCCCCGGGTCAAACGGCGCGCGACAACGTCGCGGACGGGTTGCTGTACGCCGGTGCGCCGGCAAAACGACGCAAACGCCTCGCCGAGGAAACGCTCGAGCGCGTCGGCCTGGCGGGAAGAGTCGACCATCTGCCGCACGAGTTGTCCGGTGGTGAACGGCAGCGGGTCGCGATCGCCCGGGCGATCGTCGGCGGGCCGGCGATTCTGCTCGCCGACGAACCGACCGGAAACCTCGACACCTCCTCAGGTGCGCGGGTGATGGCGTTGCTGCACGAGTTGAATGCGGCGGGGACGACCGTTCTGGTCATCACCCACGACCGAGCGATCGCCGCCGGTCTGCCGCGGCAGGTTGCCCTGCGGGACGGATCGGTGATCTGAGATGGCCGTCACTCCAGCCCCTGCCAAGCTGCATCCGTCGGACGTGATCCGCGTCGGCAGCGCGGGTCTGCGCACTCGTCCGCTGCGGGTCTTCCTGTCGGCGCTCGGCATCGCGATCGGCATCGCCGCGATGACGTCGGTGGTCGGCATCTCGTCGTCGAGCCGTGCGGAGGTCGACCGTCAGCTTGCCGAGCTCGGGACGAACCTGCTGACGGTCCAGGCCGGTACGTCCATCGACGGGAAGAGCGCGAAACTTCCGCTCGAATCGGTGCGGATGATCTCCAGAATCGGTCCGATCCTCGACGCCGCGGCGACCGGCGAGCTCGCGGGCACCAACGTCTATCGCAGCGACCGGATTCCCGAGGTCGAGACCGGAGGACTGTCCGTGCAAGCAGCCGGCCTCGAGCTGCCGCGAACCATCGGTGCGTCGATCGCGCGCGGCACCTGGCTCAACGCGGCGACCGCAAACTACCCCACCGTCGTGCTCGGGGCTGCCGCAGCCCGGCGGCTCGGCATCGATACTGTCGGCACCGGGATCCAGGTCTTCATCGGCCGGCGCTGGTTCACCGTTATCGGCATCCTGACGGCGACGCCGCTCGCGCCGGAAGTCGATTCCGCAGCGCTGATCGGCTGGCCGGCCGCCCACACCTATCTCGGGTTCGACGGACATCCGACCACGATCTACACCCGGTCCGAGGACGCTGCCGTCGCAGCCGTTCGCGCTGTACTCCCGGCTACCGCCAACCCGCAACGACCCAATGAGGTCAAGGTCTCCCGGCCGTCCGATGCCTGGGCGGCCAGGCAGGCGACCGCCAAGGCATTCACCGGCCTGCTGCTCGGTCTGGGGGCGGTGGCCTTGCTCGTGGGCGGCGTCGGCGTCGCCAACACGATGGTCATCTCCGTTCTCGAACGTCGTCCTGAGATCGGGCTGCGCCGCTCCCTCGGCGCGACGCGCGGACAGATTCGCGTTCAGTTCCTCGCCGAAGCCGTTCTCCTGTCGACGATCGGCGGAGTCGGCGGCGTGCTGATCGGCATCGTCGTGACCACCCTCTACGCGTCGACGCAGGCCTGGCCGGCAGTCGTCCCGGCCTGGGCAACGGCCGGTGCTCTCGGTGCCACGTTGCTCATCGGGATGATCGCTGGTCTCTACCCAGCCGTCCGCGCCGCCCGGCTGTCGCCGACCGAAGCCCTCGCAACTCCCTGAACACCTCATCAGTTGAAATGGAGAGAAGACATGGCAACGACACAACCCCGGTCGGCCGCGACCAGGACGAGCCGACGTCACTTCCTGGGCAGCTCAGCGGCGATCGCCCTCGGCCTCGCGCTGCCGACCGTCACCGCCGGCAGCGCCCGAGCCAGTGCGTCCCGGCGAATCTGGTTGACCTTGCCGAGACCGACGGGCCAGTACGACGTCGGCGCGGCCTCGCTGCGGCTCGTCGATACCGGGCGCCAAGACCCGTGGCTGGCCGGCTCACGCCCACGGGAGCTCATGGTGACCTTGTGGTATCCGGCCCAGGCGACAAACCCCGAGCCCGTGGCCCCTTGGATGACGCCACGGGCCCTGTCGTACCTGCGGCCGGAACTGACCGCATTCCTCAACGAGCCGACGGGTCCCGACGGTTCGCCAAGCCGGCCGCCGACCGCCACCGCGACCGCCACCGCCACCGCCACCGCCGCAGACTCGGCACCGATCTCACTCGACCGCGTGCAGTTCCCGAACACTCATGCCCGACGGTTCGCCCCGGTCGCTCGGAGCGTACGCAGGCTTCCGGTCGTACTGTTCTCACCGGGGTACAAGCTCGACCGCGAGTACGGAACGTACCTCGCCGAGGACCTCGCGAGCCATGGCTATGCCGTCGTCACCCTCGGCCACACCTACGACGCGGCGGAGGTCGAGTTCCCCGGTGGCCGGGTCGAGTTGGGCCGGCACGACTTCGACGTACTCGGCCATCGCGCCATGCAGATCCGCCGCGACGACGCGAGGTTCGTCATCAGTACCCTCGGCGAACTCAACGCCGGCGGCCGGGCATCTGGACGGAGGCAGCACCTTCCCCAGGGTCTGGCAGAGAGTCTCGACCTGAGCAGGATCGGCATGTTCGGTCACTCCCTCGGTGGAGCCACCACCGCGCAGACGATGGCCAACGACGAGCGCGTCATCGCCGGCCTCAATCTCGACGGCAGCTACTGGCCCGACTTCGATCCCCTCACGACCGGTCCGGACGAGGTCGGAAAGGCGCTCGCTGAGATCGCCCGCCGACTCGGCGACCGTCCGTTCCTGCACCTGGCCTCCGGTGGTTTCGGCCCGGACTACTTCGGCGACATGGTGACGGGCTTCTGGCGCGGCCTCACCGGCTGGAAGCGGTTCTTGTCGATCGTCGGCTCGACGCACTTCACCTACACCGATCTGTTGCCGTTGCTCACGGACCTTGCGGCCGCGAAGGTGATACCGGCTGCTCCTCAGGTCGGCGTTGGCCTCGATGCTGGACGTGCGGTGGCAGCGATCCGCCACTATGTCCGGGCGTTCTTCGATCTCTGGTTGCGCGACCGGTCGACGCAGATCTTCCGCGGACCTTCGCCCAGGTATCCGGAGGTCAGGTTCTACTCCTGAGCCGAGCCGAGCCGAGCGGAGCTGAGCCGGGGTCAGGGGTCAGCGTCTGCCGAGGCGGCGTTCGTTGGTGGTGGCGGTGTAGGGGAGGTGGTAGTGGGCGAAGATTGCGGCCTCGTCGGCCGCGGCCAGTTCGCCGTCGGTGTCGATGGACGGGGCGTCCTGGACAAGCTTCTTGGGGTAGCGGACGCGGACGGTCTGGGGCGTGACCGTGGCGCCGGCGACCGGGACGAAGGCCAGTCGGTGGTTGAGCATGCCGATCTTGACGGTGACGAACGCCGGTTCGTCGGTTGCGGTGTCGACGTACACCGCCTCGAGGTCGCCGATCTTGTCGCCCGAGTCGGAGATGACCTTCTGACCGATCCAGTTGCTCAGATTCTCCGCCGCAAACATGATCAGCCGGTACCCGAACAGCGCAGGCTCAACCGGCGACGTCCAGGACCGCTTGGGCGAAGGTCGGCGGATCTTCTTGCGGGGGATTGTGGCCGATCCCCGGCAGTTCGCGTCGGTCGAAGCTGCCGGTGAACAGCGGGGCGTCGCCGCGCGAGTCGTCGGCGCCGAGGCCGTCGGCGAGGGCGTCGAGGGAGATGGTCGGGACGGTGATGGCCGGCCTCGTCGCCAGGATCATCTCGAGGTTGTCGTAGCGCGGGTCACCCGGTACGGCGTTGCGGCGGTGCCGGTAGGAGTGGATGACGGTGGCGACGAAGTCGGGGTTGTGCAAGCTCGGCGCGCTGGCCGCGAACGCGGCGTCGCAGTCTGCCCACGTCGGCGACCACTGCCGCCACAGCAGTCCGCACAGCTCGTCGGTGTAGCGCTCGAGCCCGGCGCGTCCACGGTCGGTCAGGAAGTAGTGGGTGTACCACGCGGCACTCTCGGCCTCCGGAGGGTGAGGCTCTCCGGAACGGGCGATGTTCTGGATGTTGTACCCGCCGACCGTCACCAGCCCCGCGACCCGCTCGGGTGCTACCGCCGCCGCGATGCAGGCAGCTCGGCCGCCCCAGTCGAACCCGCCGACCACGGCGCGCTCGATCTCGAGTGCATCGAGCAGGTCGAGGAGATCCTGGCCGAGCGCCGCTTGCTGACCCGAGCGCATGACGTCCGGGTCGCGATAGCGCGTCCTGCCGAATCCCCGCAGGTACGGCGTCAGCACGCGCATCCCCGCCCGGGCGAGAATTCCGGCGACTTCGTCGTAGCACCGCACGTCGTACGGGAAACCGTGAAGGAACACAGCCGTTGGACCGTCCAACGGTCCGGCGGCGTCGTACGCGATCTCCAGTGAAGGCGTCGAGGCAACGAGCAATTCGTTCACACCACGAGCCTCATCAGCTTGTCGCGCTCAAAGACGAGGGCGTCGCGAACGACCGGCTCGCGGCGCCTGTGGTTTTGAGGATGTTGAACAGGAAGTCGCGGGTCTTGTTCGGCGAGGGCGCCGCGACACAGAGGGCTTCCATTGTTTCGGTGTACTGGTCGAGGTCCTCGAGCTTGTCCAGGTAGAGCGCGCTGGTCAGGTGCTCGATGTACACGATGTCCGGCAGGTCCTGCTCCGCGAACCGGAGGATGGAGTACGCGCCGCCGGTCCCCGAGTGGCCGCCGGTCTTGAACGGCATCACCTGCAGCGTGACATTCGGCAGCTGGGTCATGTCGATCAGGTGCTCGAGCTGCAGCACCATCGCCTTCGCTCCACCGATCGGCCGCCGCAGCGCGGCCTCGTCGACCACGGCCCAGAGTCGTACCGGGTTCTGCTTTCTCAGGATGGTCTGCCGGCCGACCCGGAGCGCGACCCTCCGGTCGACCTCGTCGGCGGGAATCAGTCCGCGACCGAGCTGGACGACGGCGCGGATGTAGTCCTCGGTCTGCAGCAGACCCGGGACGAACTGCAGCTCGTAGGTACGGATCATCGAGGCAGCGGCCTCGAGATCGAGGTACGAGTGGAACCAGCTCGGCAGCACGTCGCCGTACCGGTGCCACCAGCCCGGGTTGTTCGCCTCGCGAGCCAGCGCGAGCAAACGCTCGCGTTCCTCGCCGTCGTCGAGGCCGTACAAATGCAGCAGGTCGCTGACGTCGCGTTCCTTGAACCCGACGCGGCCGAGCTCCATCCGGCTGACCTTGGACTCCGACGAGCGGATCTCCCAGCCTGCGTCCGACCGGCTGTAACCTGCGGCCTCCCGCATCCGGCGTAGATGCGCCCCGAGGATGATGCGAAGCGCGGTCGGTCCGCTCTGCGCGCCCGACTCCGTCACACCCACCTCCCAGGCCCCAGCGTCTCAATCAGCGGCGGCCTCATCGGCATGCGCCGTCATCACGCGATAGACACCCAGCGTGCGAAATCTTACCGCACCGTCCGCGCGCGCATCCTGCGTTCGGACACGCGCGCGCACGGCGCGGCACCATGGTCAGGCCTTCTTGGCGATACCCGCCATCAGGATCCGCTGCCACGGCTTCAGGTCCGCGACGTCCGGGATGTCGGCGTCGGGGTCCTCCGGGAACCAGCGGGCGAGGAAGTCCAGGCCCGGAGGAATCAGCGGCAGTCCGAGGAAGTGCTGCTCGATCCGCTCCGGGGTCCGGATCCAGCCGTTGCCGAGGCTCTCCAAACCGGCCCGCTCCATGTTCTTCTGCAGCGGCTCACCGGTGTCGACGAAGTCGGTGATGAACAGGTAGCTGCCGGGGACGAGGGCGTCCATCAGCGTGCGCACCCACTCGTCCGGCTTCTCGTCGTCGTGGAAGTGCATGTGGATGCCGACAATCATCAGCGCGATCGGGCGGCTGAAGTCGAGGTGCTGCTTGATCTCCTCGTTGTCGAGGATCGCCTGCGGGTTCCGGAGGTCCGCGGTGACGACGATGGTGCTGTCGTTGGTGGCGAGCAGGGCCTGACCGTGTGCGAGCACGATCGGGTCGATGTCGACGTACACCACCTTGGCGTCCGGGTTGATCTCCTGCGCCGCCTCGTGGGTGTTCTTCTGCGTCGGCAGACCGCTGCCGATGTCGAGGAACTGGTCGATCCCGGCGGTGCGGGCGAGGTAGTGAACGCCCTTCACCAAGGCCTCGCGGTTCTCGATCGCGCAGCGGCCGGCGTCCGGCACGTACTTCAAATACAGTGCGGCGCCTTCCCGGTCGGCGGCGAAATTGTCCTTGCCACCGAGCAGAGCGTCATAGACGCGGGCGATGGTCGGTTGGGAAGTGTCGAAGCTCGGAGTGGCATCCGGAGCGTCTGAAGTCGCCATCGGCAAAGCCTTCTTGGTCGGGGAGTTCTTGAGGTCATAGTAGGGCAGGTGCGGACTTGTGGACACACCGGTTCAGTAAGTCGCGGGCATCAGACCGACAGTTCGCTGAATCGACTGATTCGTCAAGTAGATAAGGCTTTTCGGATTCACGTTCTTCCCACGGAATCAGCGGCATTGAGTTGTGCAGACCGGTTTGGCATTTCCGCCGCGGGTGGGTTCGGCTTGACGGGTGTGACGGCGGGATCTAGCGTTGTCGAAGCGCTTCGACTGAGGAGAGTGGCCGCCCGATGAAGTTCACCGACGGGTACTGGCAGTTGCGGGCGGGGAGGTCGCGGTTGCGGCCCGCCGAGATCGAGAGCGTGCTGGTGGGGGAGCGCGAGCTGACCGTGTTCGCGCCGGCCCGCCGGGTGGAGCGCCGGGGCGACTCGCTCAACCAGCCGATGTTCACGGTGACGTTCTCGTCGCCGGCCCGGGGCGTGATCGGGGTCCGGATCGCCCATCACCTCGGTGGCCTGCCGGCGCACCCGGCGTACGAGCTGGTTGTCGACGACGACCACCCGGTCAAGGTCGAGGCGGGTGCGACCGAGGCCCGGCTGACGTCGGGTGAGCTCAGCGTCGTGGTCGGCCTGGACGGTCCGTGGGACGTGCGCTTCGAGCAGGACGGGCAGCCGCTGACGAACTCGGGTGAGCGCAGCGTCGGTCTGATCACCGATGCCGACGGCAAGCACTACCTGCACGAGCAGCTCGCGCTCGGGGTCGGCGAGACGATCTACGGCCTGGGCGAGCGGTTCGGGCCGTTGGTGAAGAACGGGCAGGTCGTCGACATCTGGAACGCCGACGGCGGCACCTCCAGCGAGCAGGCGTACAAGAGTGTGCCGTTCTTCCTGAGCAGCAAGGGGTACGGCGTCTTCGTCGACAGCCCGGCCCACGTGTCGTTCGAGGTCGGGTCGGAAGTGACGTCGCGCAACCAGTTCAGCGTCGCGGGTCAGGAACTGCAGTACTACGTCCTCGCCGGCCCGACGCCCAAGGACGTGCTGAGCCGCTACACGGCCCTCATCGGCAGGCCGGCGCGCGTGCCCGCCTGGTCGATGGGGTTGTGGCTGTCGACGTCGTTCACCACTGACTACACCGAGGAGACGACCAGCGAGTTCGTCGCCGGGATGGCCGAGCGCGACCTGCCGTTGAGCGTGTTCCACTTCGACTGTTTCTGGATGCGGCAGTTCCACTGGTGCGACTTCCAGTGGGACCCGGCCGCGTTCCCGGATCCGGCCGGCATGGTGCGGCGGCTGAAGGAGCGCGGCCTCCGGGTCAGCCTGTGGATCAACCCGTACGTCGCGCAGCGGTCGGTCCTGTTCGAGGAAGGACGCCGGCTCGGCTACCTGCTCAAACGTTCGGATGGGTCGGTCTGGCAGTGGGACCTGTGGCAGGCCGGGATGGCGATCGTCGACTTCACCAACCCGGCGGCGACCGCGTGGTACCGCGCGAAGCTGCAGGAGCTGATCGACCTGGGCGTCGACTGCTTCAAGACCGACTTCGGCGAACGGATCCCGACCGACGTCGCCTGGTACGACGGTTCCGATCCGGAGCGGATGCACAACTACTACCCGCAGCTCTACAACGCTGCCGTCTTCGGTCTCCTGGAAGAGAACCGTGGCACGGGTGAGGCGGTGCTGTTCGCGCGGTCGGCGACGGCGGGCGGTCAGCAGTTCCCCGTGCACTGGGGTGGCGACTGCGAGTCCACGTTCGAGGCGATGGCCGAGTCGTTGCGCGGCGGGCTCTCGCTGGCGGCGTCGGGGTTCGGCTACTGGAGCCACGACATCGGCGGGTTCGAGGGCACGCCGGACGCGGCGATCTTCAAGCGCTGGGTGCAGTTCGGGCTGCTCTCGTCGCACTCCCGGCTACACGGTTCGTCGTCGTACCGGGTCCCGTGGGCGTTCGACGACGAGGCGGTCGGCGTACTGCGGAGGTTCACCAAGTTGAAGCTCTCGCTGATGCCGTACCTGATGACCGCTGCCGGCGAGGCGCACCGCGAGGGCATCCCGATGATGCGGCCGATGGTTCTCGAGTTCCCTGGCGACCCCGCGGTGGCCTACCTGGACCGCCAGTACATGCTCGGGCCGGACCTCCTCGTGGCGCCGGTGATGAGCTTCGACGGCAAGGTGTCGTTCTACCTGCCCGCGGGGACGTGGACGCACCTGCTCAGCGGCGAGCAACTGGCTGGACCACGCTGGGTCGAGGCGGAGTACGGCTTCGACAGCCTGCCGCTCTTCGTGCGCGAGGGTGCGGTGATCGCGGTCGGCGCAGTGGACGACCGGCCGGAGTACGACTGGGCCGACGACGTGGAGCTGCGCTGGTTCGCCCCGGCCGCTGACGCGTCGGCGACCGTCAGATTGCCCGCTCAGGACGGGGGAGTGGCCGCGGTGATCGAGTTGAGCGTCCGCGACGGAGAGGTCCAGTCGCGCGTGGTCGAGGGAACCTGCGAGCGTTACACCGTCAAGCTGGTCAGTACGACGCCGGCGGCGGAGAACATCGCGTAGACGCTGTGGACCTCGGCCGACTGCCCGAGGTCCTCGATCTCCACCGGGAGGGGAGCAGGCGCCGAACCGGGCGGCACCTGCACGCTGCCCAGGACGCGCCCGTGCAGCGGGTCGTCCAGCCGGAGCTCGATCTCGGCGGTCGCAGTACCCCGGTTCGCGGCCCACAGCAGATAGTTGCCATGCGCATCGAGCAGCACGTCGTGAAACGCCAGCCAGGCGCCCGGTTCGACCGCGATGACCGCCTCGCCGTACTCCGGCGTCGCGGTCGTCAGCGTGGTTCCGCAGTACTCGTCGAAGCTCGTGGCGATCAGGTGATCGAGCGTGCGGGGCGGGATGTCCTCCCCGACGACGTCGAGCGTTGCGATCATTCGAAGGTCGGTGCACGACCGACCAACCATGATCCTGTGGGCGGCGGTCTCCACGCAGTGCCGGTCGCGGGTCACGTCCCAACTGCCCAGGTCGTGGCCGGCGATGGTCAGTTCGACGACCTTGCTCTCGCCCGGCAGCAGCGAGATCCGCTCGAACCCGCGCAGCTGCCTCAGCGGTTGTTTGACCCGCGAGCGCAGTTGGTGCGTGTACAGCTGGGCGACCTCGCAGCCGGGCCGATCGCCGGTGTTGGTCACCGTGAACGACACCTGAACCTCGCCGTCGGCGGCGATCGAGGGCGTGCTGAGCCGCAGGTCGCCGTACTTGAAGGTGGTGTAGCTGAGGCCGTGGCCGAACGGGTACAGCGGGGTGCCACGGAAGTAGAGGTACGTCGCGTCGGTGGCGACGATGTCGTAGTCGAGCAGGTCCGGCAGGTCGGCCGCGGAGTGGTACCAGGTCTGCGTCAGCCGTCCGCACGGATCGCTGTCGCCGAAGAGTACGTCGGCCAGCGCCCGGCCGTACTCCTGGCCACCGTGGGCCGACCACAAGACTGCCGGGAGCTCCCGCTGAGCCCAGCGGATCGCGAACGGGTAGCTGCTGCTCAGCACCAGGACGGTACTGGCGTTGGCCGCCCGCACCTGCCGGATCAACCGATCCTGGGCGGCGGGCAGGTCGAGGCTCGCCCGGTCCTCGGTCTCGCGCCCGTTCACCAGCGGATGGTTGCCGAGCACCACGATCGCGACGTCGGCGCGCGCTGCCGCCTCGGCGGCCCGGGCTGCGCCGTCGATCCGGGTCTCGAGCTCGAACGGCGTACCGTCGCGGGTCAGAGTGACGTTGCCCGAGCCGTCGACCGCGAGATATTGGCCGCTGTGCAGGTGAAGGATCAGGAGCTGGCCGCCGGACGGCACCAGCCGGAACGTTTGCTTGACCTCCCATCCGTTCGGCCCGGGCTGGTCGGCCACCAACTCGCCGTCATCGGTGACCGTCAGGTGCTGCCCGTTGCGCACCGAGCGCAGCGCCCACGCGTCACCACCCCAGTCGAACAGGTCGAACTCGTCCCCTTCCGCCGGTAGTGGCTCCGCGCGGAGCACGGCGTCCGCGCCCACGGTCAGGTACGTCGAAGTTTCCGCGACCCGCAGCGCCATCCGGTCGACTCCCTCGCAGTACTCCACACGATCGGCGCCCAGCCGCTCGGCGATGCCGTCCACCGCGGTCACCTGATAGGGGAGTGTTCCGGCGTACCAGTCCGCGGAGAGCGTGCCGGCCAGCGGGCCGATGACCGCGACCCGATGGGTCGTCGCGGGGTCCAGCGGGAGCACCCGGCCGTCGTGCTCGAGCAGCACGATCGCCTGGCGGGCCGCCTCTTGGGCGAGCTGCTGATGGGCGGGGCAATTCACCAGTTCCGGTTCGAGCCTGCGGTACGGGTCGAGCTCCGGCGGATCGAACTCACCCAGCCGCAGCCGGACGGCGAGCACCCGGCGAGCGGCGGCGTCGATGTCGTCGTCCGTGAGCAGCCCACGTTCGAGAGCGTGCTGGATCCGCTCGATGGTCGGGCCGGAGTCGGAGTCGTCCTGGGTGAAGCTGTCGACCCCGGCGCGGAGCGCGGCGGCGTACGCGGTCGCGGCGTCCGGGTGGTACCGCTGCAGCCCGAAGAGGTTGCCCGGCGCGTACGCGTCGCTGACCACGAGCACGTCGTCCGTGGTCCAGGTGCGAAGCGCCTCGTTGATCAGCGGGCTGAGATGGGCGGGCCGTCCGTTCACCAGGTTGTACGACGGCATCACCGCGACCGCTGCGCCCGCCTCGATCGGGGCGCGGAAGGCGGGCAGTTCGTAGTCGTGCAGGACCCGCGGCGGCAGGTTGCTCGAGGTTGTGCAGCGGTCCGTTTCGTTGTTGTAGGCAAGGAAGTGCTTGAGGGTCGGCGCCGTCTTCAGGTACCGCGGGTCGTCGCCGGCCAGCCCACCGCCGTACGCGGTCGCGATGACCCCGGTCAGCCAGGGATCCTCGGCGTACCCCTCCTCGTTGCGGCCCCAGCGCGGGTCGCGCAGCGGGTTGACCACCGGCGCCCAGACGTTGAGGCCGACACCGGCCGGGTCCTTGTGGTGGAAGATCCGTACCTCGTCGCCGACCGCACTGCCGACCGCGCGGACCAGGTCCGGGTTCCAGCTCGTGGCCAGCCCGACGGCCTGGGGGAACACCGTAGCGGGACCCAGCCAGGCGACGCCGTGCAAGGCCTCGGTGCCGGTCCGGAACGCGGCCAGCCCGAGACGCTCCACCGGCGCTTGGTGCTGGTGCAGTAACGCGACCTTCTCCTCCGGCCGGAGGCGCGCGAGCAGGTCGTCGACCCGGTCGCGGACGGACCGGGACGGGTCTCGGAACGGGACAGGCTGGGCGGAAGGGGTCATCGGCGATCGGCTCCCGTGCGGCGGTCTCGGGCCCTTCGAACCGGTGGCGGAATCGAAGCGCTTCGACGAATGACGTGAACAGAGGGTCGCACTCCGTACAGGCCAGGTCAAGACCTCGCCGTCACCCGCCTTGCTCCAGGCTGGGCGCTACGCTAATTTGTTTGGCTTGAAGCCCAACTAATTCTGGGATCAACCGTGGAAGGCTGACCTCATGACACTGTGGTACGGCGGCGACTTCAACCCCGAGCAGTGGGATCCGGCGATGTGGAAGGAAGACATCGACCTGATGCAGCAGGCCGGGGTCAACCTCGTGACGGTCGGCGTGTTCTCCTGGTCGAGTCTCGAGCCGGCGCCGGGGCGGTACGAGTTCGGCTGGCTGGACCGGGTGCTCGACGGTTTGCACGACGGCGGCGTACAGGTGGACCTGGCGACGCCGACGGCCTCGCCGCCACCGTGGTTCAGCCGGCGGCACCCGGAGGCCTTGCCGGTGACGGCGGACGGCGTACGGCTCACCCATGGCAGCCGCGACACATACTGCGTGTGCGCGCCGGCGTACCGCGAGGCCGCGCGCGGGATCGCCCATGCGTTGGCGGAGCGGTACCACGACCATCCTGCGCTGGCGATGTGGCACGTGCACAACGAGTACGGGACGACGTGCTACTGCGACCTCGCGGCCGAACGCTTCCGCGCGTGGCTGCGGCAGCGGTACGGCTCGCTGGACCGGCTGAACGAGGCGTGGACCACCGCCTTCTAGAGCCAGGGGTACGCCGATTGGTGCGACGTCGAGCCGCCGCGAAAGACGCAGTACCTGGTCAACCCGACGCACTTCCTGGACTACCGGCGGTTCTGGTCCGACGAGCTGCTCGCGGCTTTCCGGGAGCAGAAGACCGTCCTGCGCGAGTTCTCGGACGCGCCGGTCACGACCAACTTCGTGTTCGGCGGCTGGGTGCCGGTGAATCACGCCCGTTGGGCCGCGGAGGTCGATCTCGTTGCCATCGACCACTACCCGGACCAGGCCGGCGACGGCGCCGAGGAGCAGACCGCGTGCGGCGCTGATCTGGCGCGGTCGTGGGCCGGCGACAAACCTTGGCTGCTGATGGAGCAGTCGGCCGGGACCGTGAACGACGGGCACCGGATGCACACGAAGGAGCCGGGCCGGATGGCTCGGCACAGCCTCTCGCACCTCGCGCGCGGCTCGCGAGGAGCGCTCTTCTTCCAGTGGCGCGCCTCGCGCGGTGGGTCGGAGATGTTCCATTCGGCGATGGTTCCGCACTCGGGGCCGGACACTCGGCGGTTCCGCGAGGTGGTGGAGCTGGGGTCGGTCCTGCCGCGGCTCGCCGAGATCGGTGACAGCACGGTCGAGGCCGGTGCGGCGATTCTGTGGGATGCCGAGTGCTGGTGGGCCATGCAGGGTACGCACCTGCCGTCGTCGGCGCTCGACTACCTCACCGCGGTACGGGCCGCGCACCGGCAGTTCTTCCGGGCCGGCGTCACCGTCGACTTCGTTGCTCCAGGCACCGAGTTGTCGGCGTACCCGGTCGTCGTCGTGCCGTCGCTCTATCTCGTTTCGGACGAAGCGATCGAGACGATGGCCCGGTACGTGCACGGTGGTGGCCAGCTGGTGGTCGGTTACTTCAGCGGCATCGTCGACCCCGACCTCCGGGTCCGGCTCGGCGGGTATGGCGGAGCGTTGGCGGAGTTGCTGGGGATCCGGGTCGAGGAGTTCCATCCGCTGCCGCCCGACGGCGAGGTGGGGTTGGCGTCGGGCGGTCGCGGCCGGCTGTGGAGCGAGGAGGTCCAGGTGCTCTCCGCCGAGGTGGTCGACCGGTACGCCGGTGGTGTGCTGGACGGCAAGCCCGCGATCACTCGGCACCAGGTCGGCGCCGGCGCCGCGTGGTACGTCTCCACGGAGCTCGACGACAGTACTGTCGCACGTCTTGCCGGCTGGTCCCCGTCGCGGGTGGAAACGGTACGGCGGAGTGCCGGCGGGACCACGTGGACGTTCCTGTTGAACCACGGCGCGGAGGATGCCGACGTACTTGCCGACGGCATCGAGCTCGTCTCCGGAACCCCTGTCGAGGGGCAGTTGCGGGTGCCCGCGGGCGGCTACGCGGTGGTCAGGTCGCGATGAGGCGCAGTGCTGTCGCGGGCGGTCAACGTGGGCGGCACCAACGTCAGCTCGGGGACGACACCGTCCTCGAGCTTGGTGATCAGCGACTCGACGGCCTGACCGCCGATCCGCTCCGCCGGGATCGTGACCGAGGACAGCCGGGGGATCTGCCGCTCGGCGACGTCGTCCGCGCAGATCGCGACCAGTGACATGTCCTCCGGGACCCGGCGGCCGAGCCGCCGCAGGACGTCCAGCAACGGGCCGATGATCGGCTCGTTCTGCACTACCAGACCGCTGATGTCCGGGTGGTCCCGGAGCAGCTGCTCGACGGTGTGCAGGACCGCTTCGAAGGTGTGCTCGCAGGGCGTTTCGACCCCGAGTACCCCGCGGCGCTCGGTGGCTCGCGTGAAGCCGGTGAGCGTTCGCTGCGCGAAGCCGGTCTGTCGCTCGTAGACCGCGGACGGCGTACCGAGCAGGGCCAGGGAGCTGTGGCCCTGATCGACGAGATGGTCGACGCACAGCTCGCCGGCCGCGACGAAGTCGAGGTCGATGCAGGTCAGTCCCTCGGCGCGGTCCGGGTACCCGATCAGCACGGCCGGCAGCGGCAGCTCCCGCAGGACCGGAACCCGCTCGTCGTGCAACTCGACGTCCATCACGATCAGCGCGTCCACCAGCGAGCTCTGGGCAACCCGCTGCAGCCCGTCCGGTCCTTCGTCGGCGGTCAGCAGAAGTACGTCGTGGTCGAACCTGCGGGCGGTCGTGACGATCGCGGCGGCGAACTGCATCATCACCGGCACATGCATCCCGGTGCGGAGCGGGATGACCAGCGCGAGCACGTTGGACCGCTGACTGGCCAGCGCGCGGGCGCTCGCGTTCGGCCGGTAGCCGAGTGCGCGAACGCTCTGCTGCACCCGCTCGCGCGTGTCGGCGGAGATCGACCGCTTGCCACTCAATACATACGACACGGTGCTGGCCGCAACCCCCGCATGCTTTGCCACATCCGCAATCGTCGCCATCCGCCACCCCTTCCCTGTAGTCCCCCAGTCTTACCTAGTCGAACCGCTTCGACACCCTATTTCGACACCTCGGTTCGGCCCGACGGCCGGGGTCGAGGTGCCGGCTGGGGCGGTGCCGGCACCTCGAACGGCCCACGCGAACGCTTCGGTCAGACAGCGCCGAAGCGTTCGGTGTGGATCTTGCGGGGTGGTATGCCGAGGGAGATCAAAGCCGCGCTCACCGCGCCGACCATCGGCTGCGGGCCGCAGAGGAAGTAGTGAGATCGCTGCGGGCGGCGGGGGAGATGCCGGCGGAGCAGGCTCTGGGTGACCCGGCCGGTCTCGCCGACCCAGCCAGGGCCTGGGCGACTCAGCACCTCGGTGACCAGCACGGTGAGCCGGCTTCGGAGCTCGGCGACCTCCCGGCGGAGCATCAGGTCGTCCTCGGTCCGGGCGGCGAGGATCAGCCGGTGCACCCGGCGGTCGCCGCGGTCGGCCAGTGTCCGGAGCATGCTGAGCAGTGGCGTGATGCCCACCCCGGCGGCGATCATCACGAAGCCGGGCGCGTCCTCGTGGCCCGCGATCGTGAACCCGCCGTACGGGCCGTCGAGGAAGACCTGGCGTCCGGGCCGGAGCGCGGCGAGCAGTTCGGTGAAGTCGCCGAGCGCCTTGATGGTGAACTCCATCCGCTCCGGGTGCGCCGCCGTGGACGCGATGCTGAACGGGTGCTCCTCGAAGACGAACGGTGTCGAGCCGATCTTGAGCCAGACGAACTGGCCCGCCTCGAAGCGCAGCCCGGCGTGGCCGGCCGCGCGGATCGTGAGCGTGACGCCGTCACCCGGTACGCGCCGCACCGACTCGACGACGTACCTGTGCTTGCGTGCGCGCAGCGGCAGCAAGATCCAGCGCCGGGCGAACAACGCGAGTATCAGTAGCGCAGAACCGACGAACCAGACTGCGACCGCGACGTGCGAGATGAGGTGCCGTAGGAACCAGACGTGCAGCCACGCGGTGACGAGGACGACCATGACCAGACCGTTGTGCACCAGTCGCCACCCTTCGTACCTCGGCTGTCGGCGGGTACGCCGGAGCGCGAGGACGACGACGAGCACCAGCGCGATCGTGGAGGTGATCGCGGCGCGGGCGGCCCAGGTGGTGTGCGCGAGGTCGAGGATCGACAGACCGCGTGGATCGACGAAGAGGACGGATATGAGGTGTACGACGATCATGGCGGTCGCGATCAGCGCGATCAATCGGTGCACGCCGAGGATCGTCTCGATCCCGAAGGCGGCGATCAGGTGGGGGAGTCGGGCCGGGAGTGCGACGGCCACGACCAGGGCGGACAGTCCGACCAGCCCCGAGCTGAGCACAACGGCCTCGCCGTCGGTGATGCCGGGCGGGCCGATCGCCGCCCAGGTCAGCAGCAGCGGGATGAGCAACAGGTCGGTGTAGAGGAGGAACCAGGCCAGGCGGGCGGCCGGGCCGCGGACACGTGCGGAAAGCCGGTAACGAGGCATGACGAAGTTTCTTTCCAGGTCTCGAGCGTCGCAGCGCTCCGGAAAGCAGGCAGGGGCGTACCACGGTGAGGGCCCTGGTCAAGGGCCCTCGACTTCTCCAGGCACCGTCCGGTGCCATGCCCTGATCATGGCCAATCGCAAGCCGATGTTCCATCAGACACAGGTAAGACTTTCAGTTTCGCCCGAACTCGCTCCACGCCCTGGCCTGTCAGTTGCCATGAGCAACTTTTTGAGAGACTGTTTTCGGTGGTGTACGGCGGCAGGGATAGGGCGTACTCTCCGCAGTAAGCGACCGGTGTTACTGCAGAAGCCTCGGTCGCCAGGCGCCGGTGTCTAAGCAGTCAGTGCACCGGGGCTGTCTCCGTTGTCGGATGGTCGTCGGCTGCAGAGCCGGTCAGGCTGTGGCGGCAGGACGGATGGCGCGAAGGCGCGCACCGGCCCTGTCCTCTGGCCCCGGGTGGGGGTAGGCCAGGGGATGGGCGCTCGGGTCTCTGCTGGTTGAAGGCTGGCTCAGGGCTGGTCCAGAGTCCTTTCCAGGCCGTCGAGGATCAGGTCGAGACCGAGCTCGAAGTCCTCCACCCGGCCGGACCGCATGACGTGGCCGATCACCTCGGCGACGTACGGGTACTCGGCCACCGCGATCCCGCCGAGGACGTCGGCCGACACCTGCGGGGCCTCGTCCGCCCCGAACGGCAGGTTGAGCTGCTGGAGCGTGAACCCGAACAGGTGACTGTCGAGGGTGTGCCAGGCGTCGAGCGCGCCGGTGATCGAGAAGCCGCCCTCGCGCAACCGCCCGAGCGTCGCGTTCAGGTAGCGGGTCATCCCGGGGCCGATGTTGAAACGGGACATGATCAGCATCGCCGCCCAGGGATGCCGCAGCAGGGCCTCGTGCGCGGAGATCGACCTCCGCCGCATGGCGGTCTTCCAGTGCGTCCCGGCCGGCGGTACGTCGATGTCACCGAGGACCAGGTCGACGATGCCGTCGAGGATGTCGTCCTTGTTCCGGACGTGGTTGTAGAGCGACATCGCCTCGACGCCGAGGGCCTGACCGAGTTTCCGCATCGTCAGCGACGCGCTCCCGTCCCGGTCCGCGAGGGCGATCGCCGCCCGCAGGACCAGCTCCCTGTTCAGTGCGGCGCGGGGCATCGAGCTCCTCCTGGTGATTGGTCTGAATTCCACTCTGGACGTATTTATCTAATGCGCGTAGCTTACAAAGTAAGCATACAACGTAAGTACGCTTCGCAGCCGGTCGGAACCGGCGTGTCCACAGGGGGAAACACCATGCTGGCCATCACCCAGGAGAGTTACGGCTCGACCGAGGTTCTCGAGCTCCGCGACATCGACAAGCCCACGATCGGCGACGGCGACGTACTGATCCGGGTCCGTGCGGCCGGCGTGGACCGTGGCGTGTGGCACGTGATGGCCGGGTTGCCCTATCCGATCCGGCTCGCGGGGTACGGCGTCCGCGCGCCGAAGAACCCGGTGCTCGGTGCGGATGTCGCCGGCGTCGTCGAGGCGATCGGCAAGAACGTCACCAGATTCGCGGCCGGTGACGAGGTGTTCGGTATCGCGCAGGGCGCCTTCGCGCAGTACGCCCGAGCCAGCGAGGCCAAGCTCGCCAAGAAGCCGGTGAACCTCACCTTCGAACAGGCTGCGGTGATCCCGATCTCGGCGATGACGGCCCTGCAGGGTGTGCGCGACCACGGGCACGTCCAGTCCGGCGACAAGGTCCTGATCACCGGCGCGTCCGGTGGTGTCGGCAGCTACGCGGTTCAGCTGGCGAAGGTGTTCGGCGCGGAGGTCACCGCCGTGTGCAGCACCACCAAGCTCGACCTGGTCCGCTCCCTGGGCGCCGACCACATCGTCGACTACACCCAGGAGGACTTCACGGCGTCCGGCGACCGGTACGACGTCATCCTCGACATCGCCGGGAACACGCCTCTTGCGCGACTCCGCCGTACCCTGACGCCGAACGGGACGCTGGTCATCATGGGCGGCGAGACGGACGGAAAGTGGCTCGGCGGCAGCGACCGCCAGCTCCGCGCGATGGCGCTGTCCCCCTTCGTCAGCCAGAAACTCGGCACCTTCGTCAACTCCGAGAAGCACGAACTGCTCCTCGACCTCACCCCGCTCCTCGAGTCCGGCGACGTCACTCCGGCCATCGACCGCACCTACCCCCTCGAGGAAACCCCGAAGGCCATCCGCTACCTCCTCGACGGCCACGCCCGGGGCAAGCTCGCCATCACTATCTCCTAGCACACCTAGCACGCCACTGATTCCGCGTCTCGATGCTCCATCGAAGGAGAGTCATGTCCAGAAGGAAGATCGCGGTCACCGTCGGCATCCTGTTCGTCGTCCAGATGGTCACCGCCATGGTCGGCACCTCGTTGATCCAGGCGTTCGTGGACGGTGACACCGACCGCGCGCCACTGACTACCGGCGTCGTCCTGATGTTGTGTTCCGGCGTCGCCGTCGCGGGCATCGGGCTGCTGATGTACCCGGTCCTGAAGGACGTCAGTCGCAGACTTGCTTTCTGGTACCCGGTGCTCAGGGTCGTCGAGTTGGCCGTCTCGGCCGGGTGCGGGATCTACCTGTTGACGCAGCTGGAGGTGGTTTCCAACCACCTGCTCTGGGTCTACATCCCGACCGGTCTCGGCGGTCTTGTCCTTACCTACTTGCTGTTTGCCGGCCGGCTGGTACCTCGGCCCATCGCGGTCCTCGGCTTCGTCGGATATCTCTGGCTCACCGTAGGAGTGCCCCTCGACTTCCTCGGCGTTCTGGACCTGAACGCGGGGCCAGGGCTGGTACTGCTGGCGCCGGGTGGACTGTTCGAGTTCGTGGTCCTGCCGACCTGGTTGATCGCCAAGGGGTTCGCGTTGCCAGTTCCAGCGCTCGAGGCCGTCTCAGGGTGGAGGGGCCGTGGTGTGGCGGGTGACCAGGGTGGGGGAGAGCTTGACCTGGACCGACGGGCGGTTCCGGTCGGCGATTCGGTCCAGTAGGAGGCGTGCGGTTTCGGCGCCGATGTGGTGGCCGGCCTGGTCGACGCTGGTGAGTGAGACCGGGCCGAGCGCGGCGAACGTGGTGTTGTCGTAGCCGGCGACGGAGATGTCCTCCGGGACCGAGACACCGGCTTCCGTGAAGGCCTCGAGAACGCCCATGGCGACCACATCGGCCCCGGCGAACACGGCCGTGGGCCGTTCCGGGCGGGCGAGTAGCTGCCGCGCGCCGACGTACCCGCCTTCCTGGGTGTACGTCGTGGAGACGATGTCGATCTCGGCGCCCAGGCCGTGCGCTCGCATCGCCTGTTTGTACCCCTCGGCGCGGATCGCGTTGGGCATCTCCGCCAGCCGGTCGGGGTCGGTCTCGGCGTGCTCGATGTGGGCGATCCGGCGATGTCCAAGACCGACCAGGTGATCGACGACGAGGGCGGCCCCGGCCTGGTCGTCGTCCGACACGACGTCGTACCAGGAGGAGTGTCCGTGCCTGCCGACGACCACCGTCGGCACCGAGGTGGCGATGTGTTCGAGGTGCGAGCGCGGTGAGATCGGGGCGACCAGGACCATCGCGTCCATGCCGCGGTCGATCATCGCCTCGGTCACGCACGCCTCGGCGTGTTCGTCGTTGCAGCCGCCCGGCCCGAGCAGGACCTGGTACGGCGTGTCCCGGAGCGCGTCCGTCAATCCGTCGACGATGTCGGGGAAGAACGGGTTGCGGATGTCGGGGAGCATCACGCCGATGGTGTAGGTCTGGCCGCGCAGGCCCCGGGCCGCGGCGTTCGGCCGGTAGCCGAGCTCGGTGATCGCTTGCTGCACCTTCGCCCGCATGGCAGGGCTGGCTCCGTACGCGTTCCGCAGCACCTTCGAGACGGCGGTCGTGGAGACCTGGGCGTGCCGGGCGACGTCGACGATGGTGACCCGTCGTGGTGGCGTGGGCACCTCCATGCGTGGATCCTCCGGCGTTGGTTACAGATGGGGAACGTTACCCAGAGGATAGACGGTTGACCTGTTGACGTCGCGGACGACCCGCTCCTACAGTCTGGAGAACTTTTTGGGGAACGTTACCCATAATCGATGAAACGTTTCAGGAGAGCGAGTGGCTGTGACCTCCGCACCACGCAGGCTGAGCAACACTCCACCGTGGTGGTTCGCACTGCCGGCCATGGTTCTGTTCGCGTTCGTCGTCCTGATTCCGAGCGCGCGCGGTGTGTACTACGCCTTCACGAACTGGGACGGCCTCGACCCCGCCTACTCGTACATCGGCCTGGACAACTTCACCGCGATGTTCCGCGACCCGGACGCGCTGCAGGCGATCTGGCACACGTTGCTGATCGCCGTCGCGATCACGATCATCCAGAACGGCATCGGCCTCTTGTTGGCGTTAGGAGTGAACAGCGCGATCAAGTCCCGCAACGTGCTGCGGGTGTTCCTCTTCGCCCCCGCGGTAGTCACCCCGATCGTGACGGCGTACCTGTGGCGGAACCTGCTCGGTCCGGACGGCGCGGTGAACAGCCTGCTGGGTGCCGTCGGACTGACCGGCTGGCAGCAGGACTGGCTGGGCAACCCCGGTGTCGCCCTCTGGTCGATCGTCGGCGTGATCGTGTGGCAGTTCGCCGGCTACTCGATGGTCATCTTCCTCGCGGGCCTGCAGTCGATCCCGCAGGAGATCTACGAGGCCGCCGACATCGACGGCGCGGGTCAGGTACGGCGCTTCTGGTCGGTCGTCCGACCGCTGCTCGCGCCGGCGTTCACGATCAACCTGATGCTGTCGATCATCGGCGGGATCAAGCTCTTCGACCAGGTCTACGCCTTGACCGGCGGCGGTCCCGGCCACGCCACCGACACGTTGTCGACGTTGATCTACAAGGACGCCTTCACGCTCGGCGAGTTCGGCTACAGCATCGCGCTAGCGGTGGTGCTCACGATCATCGTCGCGGTCGCCTCCACCGGCCAGTACGTCGTCCTCGCGCGGAACGAGAGGGCAGCTTCGTGACCCGTTACCACCGCCGTACGTTCGGGCTCGAACTGGTCATGATCGCGGTCGCCCTGGTCGTCGGCTTCCCGTTGTACGTCTTGGTCAACCTCGCCGTACGGGTACCATCCGACACGTCCTCGCCGCTGCGGCCCACCACCTCACCCACCCTGAACAACTTCACCGAGGCGTGGCAGCGCGGCGCGCTCGGTGGCGCGCTGCTCAACAGCGTGCTGGTGACTGCCGCGAGCGTCGTCATCGTGCTGGCGGTGTCGTCATGCGCCGCCTATCCGCTGGCGCGCGCCACCGCACGGTGGTCACGCGGGATGTTCCTGCTGATCATGCTCGGCCTGGCCTTGCCGTTCCAGTTGGCCGCGTTGCCGCTGTACCAAACGATGCGCGACCTCGGCCTGCTCGGTACGCCGTGGGCGCTGGTCCTGTTCTACTCCGGACTCCAGGTGCCGTTCACCACCTTCCTGTACCTCGGCTTCCTGCGTGCGCTGCCGCGCGACTTCGAGGATGCCGCCCTGATCGACGGATGCACGCCGACGCAAGGTTTCCGGTACGTCGTGTTCCCGATGCTGAAGCCGATCACCGTCACCGCCCTGGTCCTCAACGCGGTCGCGGTGTGGAACGACTTCTTCACCCCGCTGCTGTACCTGAGCGGCAGCGGACAGCAAACCATGCCGGTCGCCATCGCCGGCTTCGTCGGTCAGTACGTGACCGACTGGAACCTGGTCTTCGCCGCACTGGCGATCAGCATCGTGCCGATCCTCGCCGTCTACTTCGCGCTGCAGCGCAGCATCATCAACGGCTTCGCGGGCGGACTCAAGGGATGACATCCACCAACCTTCGGGAGACATCATGAGGAGAACCAGAGCGGCCGCCCTGATCGCCGCGATCACCGCAGCCGGCCTGCTCGCCGCCTGCAGCGGTGGTACCAACGCCGGCAAGGCAAGCGGCGGCGGCAGCACGCAATCGAGCGTCCTGACGCTCGCCTCCGTGGACCAGGGCTCGATCGAAGACGTCGTGAAGGCGTTCGAGAAGGCCAACCCCGGTGTCGACGTACGGTTCACGACCAGCGGAGCCGATCAGTACCAGCAGCAGATCCGCACCCAGCTCGCCTCGGGCACCGCGCCCGACGTGATGACGGTGTGGCCGGGCAATGGCAACCCGGGCGCGACGTACGTCCTCGCCAAGGCGGGTTACCTGATGGACCTGTCCGACCAGCCCTGGGCGAGCAAGTTGCCTCCGGCAATGAAGAGTGTTGCGCAGTACGACGGGAAGACCTACACCGGCGTCTTCGGGCAGAACGGTATCGGCGCGGTGTACAACCAGGGAGCCATGCAGAAGGCCGGGTTGACCCCACCGGGCACGTGGACCGAGCTCCTCGGCTTCTGCAAGGCCGCGGCGAGCAAAGGCACACCGGCCTATGCGCTGGGTATCCAGGACAACTGGGTGACCCAGATCGTGCTGTACGCGCTCGCCGCGACCACCGTCTTCGGTCCGGACCGGGACTTCGACCAGAAGCTGCGCTCCGGCCAGGCCACCTTCGCGGACTCGCAGTGGACCCTTGCCATGAGCAAGTACCTGGAGATGCAGAAGGCCGGGTGCTTCCAGAAGAATCCGCTCGGTACCAGCTACGAAGCCAGCCAGACGCTGGCCGCCAGTGGCAAGACGCTGGGCATCATCCAGGGCAACTGGGTGATCGCGCTGCTCAAGGGGAAGAACCCGGCCGGCAAGTTCACCCTGACGGCGCTGCCGGCCACCGACAATCCGAGCGAGTTCGTGATGCCCGCCGCGGCGGGTGCCGGGTACGGTGTGAACGTCAAGGCGAAGAACAAGGAGCTCGCGCTGAAGTTCGTCAACTTCGTCATGTCGCCCGAGGGGATGAATTTGTTCGTCACCAAGCAGGGTGGGCTGCCGTCGCTTCCCGGCACCGGATTCTCTCCCGACCCGTCGCTGGCCGAGCTGTCGAAGTACATCAGCGAGAACAGGACGGTGCCGTTCATGGATCAGCTCTGGCCGAACCCGAAGGTGCAGCAGACGATGCTGAGCGGTCTGCAGGAGATCTTCAGCGGCCAGTCCACGCCGGACAAGGTGCTGAAGGCAATGGACGCCGACTACAAGGCCGGGTCGTGAGGCTGGCCGGCCGAGTCGCTCTCGGAGTCGCGGGGCTGTCGTTCGAGCCCCGCGACCGCTCCGCGGATCTCGCCACGATCCGCGCCGGCATCGCCGCCGGCACCACGATCCTCGACACGGCCCGCGCGTACACACGCGTCGACGAGCCGTGGTACGGCGAGGAGCTGGCGGCGGAAGCGGCCCGCGGTACGCATGTCCTGGTCGGGACGAAGGGTGGTCATTCGCGAACGAGCGCGACCACCTGGGACGCCGACCTCAGCGCGGACCGGATCCGGAGCGACGTCGAGACGAGCCTGCGGGTGTTCGGGCGCGAACAGCTCGATCTCTACTACCTCCACCGAGTCGACCTGGCCGAGCAGCCGGTGGAGGAGGGCGTGTCGGCGCTCGCCGCGCTGCGTGATGCGGGCAAGGTGACGCGGATCGGTCTGTCGAACGTCACCGTGAACGAACTCGACCGAGCGATCACGGTCGCACACATCGACGCAGTACAGAACCGGCACACCGCCATGGGACGGGAATCCGCGGACGTCCTCGCCTGGTGCGAAGCCCACGACGTGCCGTTCTTCGCCTACTCACCGCTGCGACACTCGGCCGCCGCCCCGCACCTGACGGCGGTGGCCGAGTCCCGAGGAGTCTCCCTCCAGCGCCTCCTCCTGCGAGCCCTCCTCGCGTCTTCTCCGGTCATGTCGGTCGTTTCGGGCGCGACGCGACCGGCAACGGTTCTCGACTCGCTGGCCGCCGAAACCGAGCCGTGGGACGACGACCTCGCGACGGCGTACTCCGCAGACCTGGCATAGCCCTACATGGGGTGCCGCAGGGTGATGGTGACCTGCTTTGTGCCGGTGGGTAGGTGGATGGTGCCGGCGGACTGGTTGATCGTTGCCTGTTTCACCGAGACGTTGGCGATGTTTCCCCTGAGGGCTGGTAGTTCGATGCTGTACGCGGTGGTGTTGCCGGTGAATTTGAGGGTGACGGTCTTGCCTGCGGTGGTGAGCGCGTAGCCGATGCGGCCGCCGTTGGTGACGGGGTAGCTGTCGAGGGCGATCTTCTGGTGGGTGCGGATCCATTCGTTCGGGACGCCGCGACCGATGATCACGGTGCCGTCGGACTTCTCCGCGATCAGGGAGTCGAACAGCACCTTGGTGGCGGTCGACTGACCCCACATGTGCTGGTTCGAGCCGCCGCCCCCGGCCGCGTGGTCGATGTTCCACGGTGACGTCGTACTCGGGTAGTCGACGCCCTCCCACCAGCCGAACGGTCCACTCATGCTCTTGCCGATCATGAACTGGTACGCCTTGATTCCGAGGTCGCGGTACCGCTCACCGCGCAGCGCCGCGCTGCCGTACCCGGCGTTGTAGGCGCTCGAGAAGTACCTGTGCGGGTACCCGCCGAAGTTGTAGATCGTGTCCGAGATCCCGGCCCGCCGCTCGAACCCGTGCGTGTAGGTGTCGTCGATCTTGTCGATCATCGTCCCGCTCTGCTCCGCGCCGAACAGGTAGCCGTCCCACGCCCAGCGGCCGAACAGGAACATCGAGGCCCAGTTCGCGTCCCGCGGGTCCTTGCGCGGACCGGTCTCGTTCGGCTCGACCATCGAGATCGGGATGTAGTCCAGGTGGTACGTGCGCATCGTCTGCTCGAGCTGCGCGGTGGCCACCCGCAACAGATCGTCGTACTGCGCCTTCGCCCACGCCGCCTCAGCGGTCTCGCCGAGCGCGGTGGCCAGGTAGCGGTACGTGGTGAGCCCGGTCAGCGCGGACCAGTCGTCGATCGTCCAGTACCCGTGCGAGTCGATCGCGTCGGTCTGCTTGATGATCCCCTTGCCGCCGTCGATGCGGTCGATCTCGATCGTGTGGGTGTTCTTCTTGATCGTCTCGAACCGGCTGCGGAGGAAGTCCTTGTCGCCGGTGCGCTGCAGGTAGAGCGCGTACGGCCAGCTGTACTTCCACTTCGCGTCGTCGTACTGCAGCTGGGCCGGCAGCGACGTCAGGTAGTCGCGGGCGTAGGTGAAGTCGCCGATGGTGAGGAGTGTCGACACGATCCCGATCGTGTCGTGGTCGAACATCTCGTCGTACCCGTTCTCACCGACGTGCAGTTCCTTTGTGCCGTTGAGGTCGTCCCGGATGATCAGCGTGTAGATGTACCCGGCCTTGTAGGCGTTGATGAGCCGCTTGTCCGGCAGATCGGTGATGTTCGCGATCGCGGACAGCCGGTTGTTCCAGTACTGCCGCATGTGCCGGTAGTGCTGGTCGAACCCGCCGAGTTGCTGCAGCTGTTCCGCGGTCGGCCAGTCGTAGGTTCCGTCGAACCGGTCCGCGGCCACTGCGTAGTCCCGTACGACGGTCTGCCCGGCGCCGACCGTTGTACCGCCGTCGTTCAGCGGCGTGAGCAGACCGGACACACGCGGGAGCCGGGCCTCGGACGTCGTGGTGTTGGTGACCGTCATCCGCGAGTACGCGATCTCGAACCGGTTGCCGCCGACAACGGCCAGGTCGGCGAAGTTCTCCACCCGCACCCGCAGGCCGTCCTTGGCGTACTCGCTGACGAACGCCGGCAGGTACCCCTCGGCGTTCGACCACGCGATCTTGCCCGGGATGTTCGGTACGCCGAACGTGATCATCGCGTCGCCCCGGCTGCGCAGCCGGTAACTCCCGTCGATGAAGGCGATCGGTGCGTTCTTGTCACCCTCCCACCCGAACGACGACGTCAGCCCGGGGTTGGTGACCGAGGTGTACTGCGCGTTCGCCGCCGACGACAACGCCTCGTCGAGCGCCGCCTTGACGAAGACGTACGCGAGCCGCAAGGCATCCCGCGGCGCTGAACCGTCCGCGAGCGTCGCCTTCGCCGCAGCGACCTCGTCGTCCAGCTGACGTTGCGCCGACTCGCTCGCGGCGTACACATCGGCCGCCGCGGCTTGGTCCAGCACGTTCTGCGTCAACTTCCGGTACCCGTCGACCGTCGTCTGCGCCAGTGCCACACCGGCGAGCGTCACGTTGCCGGAGGCATCCGTCTTGCGGGTCAGCTGCGCGCTGATCCGCGCCGAGTCACCGGCGGCAAGATGGAGCTCGAATGCCTTGGTGACCGACGGATCGCTGCTCACCAAGTCGGTGTTCACGGCAGACGGTGTCGACGAGCCGTTCAGGTACACGGAGATCGTCGCCGCGGCCCGCCAGACACCGGAGGTGAAGCGCAAGGTCCGCGGCTCCGCTGCCGGCGGGACCGTCAGGTCGTACCCGTACGGATCGGTGAGAGCCACCTTGGTGTTCGCGCCGTCGGCGAAGAAGATGCCGCCGTGGCGAGTTCCCGGCTCGGACGCGGTCGGGGTGCCGTTCGTCCACGAGTAGCTCACGGCGTTGTCGTTCTGCGAGCCGATCGCGCCGCCGGTCTGCCGGTTCGTCACCGCGAGCCGCGGCGTCGTGTCCGGTACGCCGGCCCGCCGGTTGATCGTCGCTCCGTCGAGGTGCATCCAGTCGTCGACGCCCTCGGCAGTCAGGTTCATCGAGACCGGTGCGGCGGTCGCGGAGAAGTTGGTCTCGAGTGTGGAGAGCGCCGCGGCTGACAAGGACAGGTTGCCGCCGGGTTGCAGCTTGCTCGCGAATCTGCCCGTTACGACGACGCCGGAACCCGGGCGGATCGTCACGGTGTAGCGCTTCACGGACGCCGTACCGCCTGCGTTGATCTGGGTGGTGTACGAGTTGCTGCCATCGCTCGCGGCGACGGTCACGGCACCGGTGGCCTGCCAGATCCCACCCACGAAGACCAGGCGCCGGGGCGAGGCCGCAGCCGGCACTGTGATCCGGTAGCCGGCGTCGTGCGCTGTGGTCGCGCCGACGGTCGTCGTGTCGTAGTTGAAGACGCCGCCCGTGGTGACGCCGGCCGACGCACCGTCCCACGTGAACGAGACAGGGCTGTCGTCGAGCGTCGTACGACCACCGGCAGGATTCAGGTCGTCGACCCCGAGGATCGATCGGTCAGCGGCCTTTCGATCGATCCCGGTCCCGATCAGGTGCACCCAGTCCAGGTCGCCGTACGACGTGAGGTCCATCGCGCCGGCGACTCCGCGACCGCTCGGGAGGTTCTCGACGTTCACGACGAACTGGCCGGCGGGCGTGGCGGCGGCCGGTGCGGCCGGTGCTGTCGGTGCCGAGATCAGTGCTGTCGCCACCAGAGCTACGGCCGAGAGCAGTGCAGTTCCGTGCCTCATCTTGGGTCCCTTCGGCCTGGCAGGCTGGAGTCGCGGACGATCAGTTCCGGTTCGAGCAGCAGGTGCTGCGGCGTGCGGGGATCGCCGGCCATCAGGTGGTCGACGGCCTGGATCAGTTGCCGTGCGACCTCGTCGATCGGTTGCCGCAAGGTCGTCAGTCCGGGACTGACCAGAGCGGCGGTCGGCGAGTCGTCGTACCCCGTGATAGCGACGTCGACGCCCGGCCGCAGGCCGCGCTCGTGCAGGGCGCGGAAGACGCCGAGCGCCAGCGTGTCCGAGGCGCAGACGAGTGCGGTGGCGGGGCGCGCGGCGTCGAGCATGCGGTGCGCGGCCTGCCGCCCGTTCTCGAGCGAGTCGGCGACGGCGGCTTGGAGATCGGTGTCGAGCTCGCGTTCGCGGCAGGCGTCCAGCCAGCCCTCGCGGCGGTCCTGACCGAGCTCGGACTCCGCGAGCCAGCCGATGTGGCCGATCCGGGTGTGACCTTGCGCGGCGACGTGAGCGGTCGCGGCGCGAGTACCGGCGCGGCCGTCGACGTCGACCCACGACACGTCTTCGTCGCCGTCCCAGGACCGGCCGAACGAGGCGAACGGCACGCCCCACGAACGGAGCGCCGCGACCCGGTCGTCGTTGCGGTGCGTCTCGGCGAGGACGAAGGCGTCGATGGAGGTCTTCTTCAACAGGTCCCGGTACGCCTTGATCTCGCCCGCCGGGCCGTCCTCGGCGTGACACAGGATCAGGTGGTAGCCGGCCTCGACCGCGGACGCGTTGAGCACGTAGAGGAAGTCGTCCATCAGCATCGACGCCTTGTCCGGCCGCGCCGGCCGCATCTTGAACGCGATCAGCGACGAGCTCCGGTTCCGCAGCGCGCGCGCCGAGAGGTTCGGCTCGTACCCCAGCTCCTCGACTGCGGCCAGAATCCGCTTCCGCGTCTCTGCCGCCACCCGATCCGGGTTGTTTAGCGCGTTCGACACCGACTGCGCCGACACTCCGGCCCGCCGCGCCACCTGCACCAAGGTCACGTGCCCGTGCGGCATCGGCCCCCGCCCACCCTGCTGCACCGGCTCAACCACGCCACGGCCTCCCTTGAGTAAGCTCGGTATTAACGTTAAAAACTCCAAACGCAGGCTATTGAGCCAAGCCAGTGCCCGTCAAGAGCGAGCACCGACCCAGAAGTTTTAACGCTAACCATCCACCGCGTGGCTGTGGGTCGGGCTACTTGAGGCCGGCCAGGCGGACACCGTTGACGATGAAGCGCTGGAAGATGAGGACGAGCAGGATCGTCGGCAGCGCCGCCAGTGTCGAACCGGCCATGAGCATGCCCCACTCGTTGCCGCGCGCCGACCGGAACGTCGCGAGGTACTGCATGATCTGGGTCAGGTCGGGGTTCGACACGACGAGCACCGGCCACACATAGGAGTTCCAGTACCCGAGGAACGACGCGATGCCGACGACGACGAAAGGCCCGAGCGACTGCGGCACGAAGATCTGCACGAAGATCTGCCAGCGGGTGGCGCCGTCGATGAGCGCGGCCTCCTCCACCGCGGCCGGCATGTTGAGGTAGAACTGCCGGAGGAAGAACATCTGCGCGCTCGCCGCGACGCCGGGGATGATCAGCACCGCCAGGGTGTCGAGCATGCCGAGCTTGCTCACCACCACGAACGACGTGAGCAGGATCGCCATCGCCGGGATGAACATCGGCGTGATGCAGACGATCCACCACAGCTGCTTGCCGGCGAAGTCGAGCCGGGCGAACGCGTACGCCGCCATCGAGTTCACCACCAGGCTCGCGACGGTGAAGATGACCGCGCCGGCGAACGTGATCGCCATCGCGCGCACGAACGGCGGGTCCGCCAGGATCAGGCGGTAGTTGTCGAACCGCCAGACGTCGGGGAAGAACTGGAACGGGCTGCGCAGTACCTCCTCCTGGCCCTTGAAGCCGGAGATCGCCATCCACGCGAGCGGGAAGAGCGCGGTCACGGCGATCAGGGCGACGAGCAGGTACGACAGGAGCCGGCGCGGGGCGTACCACGAGCGGTTCATCGGATTCCTTTCAGCGACGCCGGCTCAGGCGTCCGTCGACTTCTCGGAGCTGACCACCCGGAAGATGATGATCGAGATGGTGCCGATGACAACGAACAGCAGCAGCGCGGCCGTCAGCGAGTAGCTGGTCGCGTACGGCGTACCGTCGCGGAAGCTGTTGAAGATGTAGAGATTCGGGGTGTTCGTCGCGTTGACCGGACCTCCGTTCGTCATCACCAGCGGAAGCTGGAACTCCTGGATCGTCAGCGTCAGGCCGGAGACGAGCAGGAAGAGGATGACGTTCCGCAGCGACGGAACGGTGATGTAGCGGGTGCGCTGCCAGAAGTTGGCGCCGTCGAGGCGGGCCGACTCGAAGTAGCTGTCCGGGATGTCGAGGATGCCGGCCAGCATGATCAGCGTCGAGACGCCGAAGCCGAGCCAGACGGCGGGGATCGCCACCGCCGGCAGGGCGGTCCCGGCCGTGTTCAGCCAGGCGAGCGGGCCGGCGCCGAACAGCCCGATGAACCAGTTCGCGAAGCCCTCGTCCTGGTAGATGAAGACGAAGATGATCGCCGCGACGACGCTGGACACGACGGCCGGCACGTACACGGTGGTCTTCATGAAGGCCGCCAGCCGCTTCGACAACGTCGCGAGGAAGCTCGCGAGGAGCAGGGCGAGCACGAGGACCGTCGGGACGACCATCACAGCGAGCTTGAGACCGACCAGCAGCGAGCTGTAGAAGTCGGGGTCGGTGAGCACGTACTGGTAGAAGTCGAACCCTACGAACTCGGCGTCCTTGTAGAAGCTCATCTTGAAGAAGCTGAGGTAGCAGGCGTAGACGAGCGGCCAGATGACGAAGATCCCGAGCAGCACGACCATCGGCGTGATCATCAGGTACGCCGTCAAGTGCGCCCGCAAATGCCGCGGGACCCGCTCGGTCACCTTCCCGCGGCGCCGGCGCCGGGGCGACGTACCGCCCGGGTCGGTCACGGCGGTGGCCTGGGCCGTCGGCTGGGTCGAGGTGTCGATCATGGACATGCTGTTCTCCGGGTCCTGCCTCGTCGTGGTCCTGCGTCAGCTCTTCGGCGCGGTGCCTTTCAGGCGCTGCTGCTTGATGACGCGGTCGATCGCGTCGCTCGCCTTCTGGGTCGCTCCCGGGATGTCGGACTTGCCCTTCATCACGGATTCGATCGCCGTCCCGAAGGCGAGCGAGATGTCGAACGGGTACGCCGGCTCGGCCTTCCCGGTCGCGACGACCTTCTCACTGATGATCTTCATGAACGGGTCGGACGTGGCGGCCGGGTCGTTGGCGAGGGCCTGGTCGACGGAGGTCCGGACGGTGTACTTCGAGAAGCCGCTCTGCCGGAAGAAGTCGGCCATGACGGCCGGGTCGCCGGCGAGCAGGTACTCGATGAACTTCGCCGCCGCCTCCTTGTGCTTCGACTTGGCGTCGACGGTGAGCGTCCAGCCGCCGAGCGTGGCGGTCGGCTTGCTGGGATCGCCGTCGACCGACGGGAACGGCGCGACCGCGGTGTTCTTGATCATCGCCGGGAAGCTCTGCTTGAGCTGGCCGACCGCCCACGAGCCGTCTGCCATCATCGCGACCTGGCCCTGGCCGTACGGCGACGCGTCGGCGTACCCGACCTTCGGCTGCTGCGGCATCCAGCCCTTCTGGAACAGGGTCTGGTAGAGCTCGAAGAGCTTCGTGTAGCACGGGTCCTTGGCGTTCGCGGCGGACCAGTCGTCGTTGATCGGCAGGTGGCCGCACGCGTTGTACTGCAGGCCCCAGCTCGACCAGCCGAGGTCGGGCGCGGCGGAGGCGATCGTCATGCCCTTGACCTTGCCCTTGGTCAGCTTCTCGGCCCACGTGAGCAGCTCGTCCCAGGTCTTGGGCGGTGCGGCCGGGTCGAGACCGGCGGCCTTGACCAGGTCGGTGCGGTAGTAGAGCACGGTCGACGGCTCGACGAGCATCGGGTAGGCGTAGTGCTTGCCGCCGACCTGGACGAACCCGGAGACGTTGGACTTGAGGTCGCTCCACGCCTTCTCCGGCAGCAACTTGTCGAGCTCGGCGAACTGGCCGTTCGCGACACCGGCCGGGATGCCGCCGTAGTTCGTCGTCGCGACATCGGGCTGGGTGCCGGCGGCCTGCGCGGCCTTCAGCTTCTGCTGCCAGGTGTCGCCCGGGACGACCTGGTACTTCACCTTCACGTCGGACTGCGACGCGTTGAACTTGTCGACGTACGTCTTGAACCACTTCTGCTGGTACGGCTCGAACTGCGACTGCCAGAAGGTGACCTCGGCCGGCCCGCCGCCCTTGCCGCTCGAGCTCGCGCTGCCGGAGTCCGAGTTGCAGCCGGCGAGGACGAGCGACGTGGCCGCTGCTGTTGCTGCGACGAGGATCCTCAGTCTCCGAAGACGCATGTCCGTGCTCCTTGGTTCTGCGATGGATGGTGCTTGGTGCATCGAGCCGAGGTCCTGGCCGACGACTCGGCCACAGCTGGGTTCACAAGGCTGCACACCCGACGGAGTGTCGCAGAAATCGATTTCCCAGACAATGTCCCGATCATAACGACTTCCCTGATCACGCTCCGCGTTCCACTCGGTCCGCTCGGTACTCGTCCTACTGCGTGGAGCCGGCGTCAGGAGCTGGTCTCGACCTGGAGCGCTGGCAGCAGGCGGTCGAGCCAGCGGGGGAGCCACCAGTTGAGGTGGCCGAGGAGCTCCATCGAGGCGGGGACCAGGACGAGGCGGATGACGGTCGCGTCCACGAAGACGGCGATCGCGAGGCCGAAGCCGAGTTGTTTGACGCCGAGGTCGGCGCCGAGCATCACGGAGAGGAAGACGGTGATCATGATCGCGGCGCCGGCGGTGATCAGCCGGGCAGTGCGGGTCAGACCATCCTGTACGGCGTACCGGGTGTTGCCGTGGGCACCGTACGACTCGCGGATCCGGGAGATGAGGAACACCTCGTAATCCATCGAGATCCCGAACAGCACCGGGAACATGATCAGCGGCACCCACGCGGTGACCGGCATCGTCGCCGGGAAGCCGAGGGCCCGGTGCAGCCAGCCCCACTGGAGTACGGCGACCAGCACACCGAAGGCGGCGCCGATCGAGAGCAGGTTCATCAGTCCCGCTTTCACCGCGAGCGTGATCGACCGAAAGACGACGATCAGGAGGAGAAGCGACAGACCAACAACGACCACGATGATCAGTGGCAGCCGATGCGCGGTGAGGCTCGCAAAGTCGACCGACGCAGCAACCGAGCCGCCCACGAGGACCTCCGGCTCGGCTGCACGTAGCCGGTGTACGAGCTCTGTCGTCGCCGGATCCTGGGTGCCGGTCGTGGGCTGAACAGCGAGTACGGCGATCGCGCCGTCCGGGCTGACCTGCGGACGGCTCACCGAAGCGACTCCCGGCAGGTGGACAAGGTGAGCAGCGATCGATCCGGGATCGGTCGTCGCGAGTGGCATGGTCACGATCAGCGGCGCGTCGGCTCCGGGCCCGAAGCCGTCGGCGAGGATCTTGTGCGTGGCATATCCGCTCGTGTCACGAGGTTGAGTGCTCCCGTCCGGAAGGCCGAAGCGCAGGCTGAGCACGGGGGCGGTCAGCAGCAGGAGTACGGCGGCCGAGGCGATCGTGGCCACGACGGGACGACGGGCGATCACGTCGGCCCAGCGTGCTGACCACGGCCGTTTCGACGGCTGCCGCCGTACCGTGAGCCGGCGTTTGGTGAAGCCGAGGAGCGCCGGGAGCAGGGTGAGCGAAGCGGCCATCGTCATCGCGACGGTCAGCGCGGAGCCGAGACCGACGCCGCGGAGGAAGTCGAGACCGAGCAGCAGCAACCCGGACAACGCGATGACGACCGTGACGCCGGCGAACAACACGTTGCGTCCGGCGGTGTCCGCGGCAACGGCCACCGCCTCCTCCGCCGGTACGCCGGTGGTGAGCGCGTCCCGGAACCGGGTGACGATGATCAGCGCGTAGTCGATCCCGACGCCGAGCCCGATCATGGTGGCGAGGATCGGAGCGAAGCTGGGGGCAGGGGAGAGGTTCTGCAGCAGCGACAGCCCGGACAGGCCAACCGCGATGCCGAACAGTGCTGTGACGATCGGCAGCCCCATCGCGAGTGCCGAACCGAAGGCAATCAGCAGTACGACGGCGGCCGCGACCAGCCCGACCGCGTCGGCCGGACCTCCACCCGGCGTCTCGGCCGCGTCGACTGCCTTGCCGCCCAGCGCGAACTGCAACCCGTCGCTCGACGGAAGCGATGCGATCAGAGACTTGACGCTTGCCGCCGGCATCTTGTCGGACGGTACGTCGAGCGTCGCCGTGGCGTACGCGGTGTGACCGTCCGCGGAGATCTGCCGCGGGTTGTCGTAGGGACCGACGACCGAAGCGATGTGATCTGTGGCCTTCAGCCGATCGATCGCCTGGCGCACATTCGATCGGATGACCGGATCGGTGATCGATCGATCGGCGTGTACTGCAAGGGTGAGGGAGTCGGACGCGAGCGCCGGCAGGTGCTGCTTGAGCTGTGCCAGCGCTTGAGCGGACTGGGACGAGCCGGTGCCGAGCTCGGTGGCCGGCCGGCCGCCGTACTGCTTGGCGAGTCCGATCGACGTGATGGTCAGCACGACCCAGCACAGCAGGACGATGAGTCGGTGGCGGTAGCAGAAGGTTGCGAGTCGAGTCATACCAGGATGGTCGGGACAACGAGCTGCCCGATCGTCCGCCTGGCGTAGACAGTCGGTTCGGTCAGCTACTGCGGCGGCGTACTGCCGGAGGAGTAGCTGCCCGGGGAGGAGCCGCCGGGTACGACCAGGCCGCTCTCGTACCCGAAGACCACCAGCTGCGCTCGGTCACGAGCGCCGACCTTCGCCATGGCCCGAGAGACGTGCGTCTTCGCGGTGAGCGGGCTGACGACCAGACGACGCGCGATGGCGTCGTTGGAGAGGCCGGCCGCGACGAGCTGGACAACCTCGCGCTCGCGCTGGGTCAGCAGGGACAGCTCCGGAGTCTCGACTCGCTTCGGAGGACCGGATTCGGTCGCGGTGAAGCGCTCGATCACTGCACGCGTCACGCGCGGTGAGAGCAACGACTCCCCGCCGGCCACGGTGCGGATGGCCTGCAACAGTTCCTCGGGCTCGGCATCCTTGACCAGGAAGCCGCTGGCGCCGGCCCGCAGGGCGGCGAACACGTCGTCCTCATCGGTGAACGTGGTCAGGACGAGAATCCGGACCTGGCTGAGCCGCGCATCGTCGGTGATCCGTCGAGTCGCGGTCACTCCGTCCACCTCGGGCATCCGCAGATCCATCAGCACGAGGTCCGGCAGGAGAGCTCGGGTGCTGGCGACCGCTTCACCACCGTTCGAGGCTTCGCCGACCACCGAGATGTCCTCGGCGTTGTCGAGCAGGCCGCGGAAACCAGCTCGTACCAAGGCTTGGTCGTCCACCAACAGGACCCGGATCATTCGTCACCTCCCAGCGGAAGCGTCGCATGGATCCGGAAGCCGCCGCCCGCCGCAGCGCCGCTCTGCAGGCGACCACCTAGCGCGGCGGTGCGCTCGGCCATTCCCTTCAGCCCGTGGCCGCCGGTATGTCCGTCGGCCGGTCCGGTGCCGTCGTCGGTCACTTCGACCTCGAGATTGTCCTGTGAGCGCCGCAGCTGCACCTGTGCTCGCGCCGACGGGCCAGCATGCCGGAGGACATTCGTCAGCGCCTCTTGAACGATCCGGTACGCCGCATGGTCGACCGGCGCCGGCAGCGCAGCGGTCACGTCAGCGGTCAGGTCGTTGGTCAGGTCGACCTCGAGGCCGGCGGAAGCGACCGCGGTCAGCAACGCGGGCAGGCGGCCGAGTCCGGCGTTGTGTTCCGGAGTCACGGCCGGTTCGCCCGGTGATCGAAGTACGCCGAGCGTCGTTCGCATCTCGCCGAGTGCTTCCTTGCCGGTCTGGCGGATCGCGGTCAACGCCTCGCGGGCCTTGTCCGGTTGCTGGTCGAGCATGAACAGCGCCGTACCGGACTGCACGGTGATGGTGGAGAGCGCGTGCGCGACCGTGTCGTGCAGCTCTCGGGCAATCCGCAACCGTTCCGCCGCCACGCGTCGCTCAGACTCGCGCTCCTGCTCGGCGGCCACGGCGCGCAGCCGCTCCTGCGATTCGGCGGCGTACGCCTGCCTGCTGCGGACGAGTGCACCCAGCAGCAGGGCGACGGCGACCAACGCGAACTGCGGCAGGAACACATCGACCGCATCGAGCGGAGCGGTTCCCTTGCGCAAGGCAACGATCACGCCGGTTCCCAGCAGCAGCAAAGGTACCGGCAAGGCGCGCCAAGCGCGGCCGGCGTACGCCGCGTCGTACAGGGGGACTGCCAGCACGACCGCGGGCGGGAAGCCGGGGTAGCCGATGGCGTAGTACACCAGCAGGGCCAGGCCTACGAGGTACACCTCCAGCAGCGGAGCGCGGCGGCGCAGAAGGACCGGCAGTGCCATCGCGGCGCCTAGGGCGTAGGCGAGCCAGCTCCTGCTGATCGACCCAGGCTCACGGCTTGCGACGATCGCGAGCTCGGCCGCGACCAAGACGACCGCGGACAGACCGGCGTCGGTCAGCCGGGAGCCTGGTCGTTCCTGCGCGGGCACTTTCCCACGATAAGCGACCATGGTTCACCGCAGGGTACGGGCGAGGAAGCTGGTCACGGTGTCGGCGAGTTCGCCCGGAGCGGGCGTCTCGGTCGAGGCCGAGAGGGCGTGTCCGGTTCCCTCGACCGGAATGAACGTCACCGGTACGCCGGCCTGGGTGAGGCGCGTCGCGAGTTGCTGCGAGTGCCGGATCGGCATGTCCGTGTCCTCCTGCCCGTGCAGGATGAGGAACGGCGGCGCGCCCTCGGCGACCTGGTGGAGTGGGCTCAAGGCGCGGCGCGTGTTCTGGTCGCGGCCGAGGGCGAGACGCGCGACGGTGCGGGCGAATCCGCCCGAGTCGTTGAGATTGGTGAGGTCGGACGGGCCGAACATGTCGACGACGGCTTGGACGGTGCTCGGCTGCTCGCCGTACTGCGAAGTCGTGAAGTCTGGACTGAGCGCGAGCAGCGAGACGATCGTGCCGCCGGCGCTACTGCCCCAGACGCCGATATGGCTGCCGTCGATGCCGAGCTGGGTCGCGTGCGCGCGCAGGAACCGGACGGCGCACTTTGCGTCCTCGACGGGCGCCCGCCAATCCGACGCCGGCAGGAGCCGGTAGTCGATCGAGGCGACGGCGATCGCACGCGCGTTCAGTCGTTCTCGGACCGGCGTGAACAGTGCCTCGTCGTGGGCTGAGGACCACGGGCCGCGGAGGGTGCGGTTGCCCAGCATGAAGCCGCCGCCGTGGACGTAGAGCACGACTGGCTCGGGTCGCGATCCTGGTGGCCGGTAGAGATCCATCGCCAGCGGTAGGCCGTCGAGACGGCAGTACTCCATCGTGGTCGGCGTACCTTTGGCGATCGGGAGTGGGGATCCGTTGAAGCCGTTGCTGGCCGCGATCAGGCCCACGGCGGAGGCGATCAGGCTGAGCGCCACGATCGGCGCGGCGATCAGCCAACGCCACCAACCGGTGCGTCGCCTGATCAGCGAGCCGACCACTGCCAGGAGTTGTAGCGCGATCACGATCCGGCTGGTCAGGCCGACTGTGGCGTTCACCGGAAACCAAGGATCCGGCCCGACGCGCCCGACCTCCGTGACCAGCCATAGCAGCACGACCGCTCCCGCCGCGGCGGTGATCAGCCAGCGCCACCCCGGACGAATCATCACCGTCACTACGGCAACGAGCTCGGCGACAGCAAGTACCGACAGCAACACCGCCGCAGGGCTGCCGAGTCGCATGAGCTGCGGCAGACAGACCAGCACGACAAGCGCGGCACCCGCACCCGCGCAACAAGCGATCAGAAAACCAGCTCCACGACGATGCTCAGCTGAGGTAGACATACCAGCGAGTGTTCGCCGACATCCACGCCAGAGCATCCTCCCGGCGCAGCAAGGCACGGCCTCCACTACTACAACGGCGTACTCCACCGGTAGTACGCGTCGTCAGCGGGCTCCGTAGTCCGGGACCTGGATCTCGGCGCCACCCTGCAGGGCTGATTGGTGGGCACAGATCCCTGGAGCGGTCCAGGTCGCCGCGATGCGGGCGTCGACCCGGGGCGTGCGGCTCTCGCCGATGCTGGAGACGAACTCGTGGACGAGGTGCGGATGTGAGCCGCCGTGCCCGCCGCTGGTGAACGGGCGAAGAGCCTCGGGGAGCAGTTCGGGCGCGCCAGGCGGTCTGATGTCGGTCTCGGTCACGGCCCGTCCGCGGCGGCCCTCGGCGAGTGGTTGCAGCTGGAATTCCTTCATCGGGCCGCCCTCGAGCTGCGGCCACTCCAGAGCGCCTTCGTCGCCGTACACGGAGAACCCCTCGAGGTAGCTGCGGCCGAGCTGGAAGAACGACATCGTCACGTTGGCCACCAGGTCGGCACCCGCAAGCTTGAACAGAGCGGCCTCGGTACCAAATCCGTCGCCCGCGACACCGATGTGATCGGGAGTGAGCCGGCTGGAGCCGAGACAACGGACGGACTCGACCCGCGTGTCCGCCAACGCGAGCGCGGGGGACAGCGCGTGCGTGACGTAGTGCATCGGCGGGTATCCGCGCCAGTACTCCGGGAAGCCGTCGAGGTTCTGCAGATGATCACCCTTGAAGTAGCTGAGCCGGCCGAGCTTGCCGGTGTCCAGCAACTGCCTGGCGTGGAAGTACTCGCGGGAGTAGACCGCGGTCTCCATCATCATGTAGTTGCGCCGGGCATTGTCCTGGGCCGCGATTAGCACGTCGAGGTCTGCCAGGGTCGTTGCCATCGGCACCGCGGAGGCACAGTGCCGGCCCGACGTCAGGACCTGCTGGACCTGCTCGGCGTGAAACCGGACCGGCGTGAGCAGGTGTACGGCGTCCCAACCCGGGGCGGCCAGCGCCTCGTCCAGGCCGGCGAACCGCTCCGTGATCCCGAGCCGGTCCGCGACGGATGCCGTACGCGCCGGATCCGCGTCGACCACAGCCACCCGACCGACGTCCGGGTGCGCCTGGTAGATCGGCGCGAAGTCGGCGCCGAACCCGAGACCGACCACGATCACGTCAACGCTCATCGGAGCGGCACCTCCTCGGCGGAGTACGGCGGTCTGCCGCGCACGGTCACTTTGTCAAAGATAGGGTCGAAGTGCTCACAACCCGGCGAAAGGGCGCGAAGTGACCATGATCGTTGTTCCGGGGCTTGGCGGGTCCGGGCCGGATCACTGGCAGTCGTACTGGTTGCGAGAAGACCCGGACGGCGTCCGCGTCGAGCAGCGGGACTGGGACCAGCCGCGCCGCGACGAATGGGTCCCAGCGTTGGACGCTGCGGCGCGGCGCGCCACGGGCCCGGTCATCCTGGTCGCACACAGTCTCGGCTGCCATACCGTCGCGCACTGGGCCACGCAATACGACGACGTACCGGTCCGCGCGGCCCTCCTGGTCGCACCGCCCGACGTCGATCACTCGGTCGCCCAAGGTGCGCCGATCGCCGACTTCGGACTCATCCCGACGATCGCGTTGCCGTTCCCGACCGTCCTGGCGGCCAGCAGCAACGACCCGTGGGCGGAGTTGGCTTGGTCCCGGCTCCTCGCCAAGCGCTGGGGCGCCCGCTTCGTCGACCTCGGAAACGCCGGCCACGTCAACGCCGAAGCCGGCTTCGGCCCCTGGCCCGAAGGCAAGAAACTCCTCCAAGACCTCACCAACACCGCCAACCAACCGCCTCAGCCCTGAAGGAGCTCGGCGTAGCTTGAGCTCGAACCCGAGTGGAGGATGGGCATGATGCAGAACTCTTCGCGGTTCGATGGTTCTCAGGGGCCTCGGATCGTTCGTCCGGGCGATGGGGCGTTTGCCGAGCTGGGGGCTTGTGGCGCGCGGATGATGATTGCGGGGGAGGAGTCCGGGGGTGGGTTCTCGATGGTTGAGCATCCGATACCGCCGCGGCACCTCGCCGCCCCGGTCCATCGGCACCGCAACGAGGACGAATACAGCTATGTCCTCGAGGGCAGGCTCGGGGCGCTGCTGGGTGACGACGTGGTGTATGCCGAGCCTGGTGATCTGGTCTTCAAGCCGCGTGGGCAGTGGCACACGTTCTGGAACGCCGGGAAGGCGCCGTGCCGCATCCTGGAGCTGATCTCACCAGCGGGGTTCGAGCACTACTTCTTCGAGGCCGCCGCCGGAGAATCCCCGGAGGTGCTCGCGGCGCGCTACCGGAACGAGGTGGACACCGACCGCACGGGTGAGGTGTGCGCCCGCTTCGGGCTGACCTTCCCGCCGATCCCTGCTGGAGAAGTGCCCGGCTAGTGGGTGACTCGGTCGACGCGGTGGCCTTCTTCGTCGAAGATGTGGAGGCGGGCGGTGTCCACCGCGAAGGTCACTTTGGCGCCGGCCGTGAGTCCGGCGGCGGGGTCGACCTCCAGGACCAGGTCGGCACGGCGATGGGTGGGCTCAGCCGGCGGAGCCGCGGCTGCGTCCTTGGACTGCCGGAAAGCCTTGGTCAGTCGCCGGAGAGCTGAAACAGGCGCAGCCGGCTCCGAGTCGGGTACGGCGTGCTTCGTGTGCCGGCCGTCGTGCGTCGTCCGTTGCGATCGTCTGCGCGCAGCTGCGTCGACGCCGACCAGATCGGGGTTGACCATTTCGATCCCGCTCTCGACGTACGCGATCCATCGATCACCATGGAACTCGAGCGCTCGCAGCCGACCCGCCAGGCCGTCGACGCCGCCATCGGCGGACACGGTGAAGGCGTCGGAGCGGCCGCCGACGATGACCCGGATGCCGTCGTGTTTGCTCAGGATGATCGATCGGCGATCAATGGTCGGCAGGGCGATCGATTGACCACCGAGATCGAGGCTCACCCGGTGCCGGGCGGTCACCCGAACGGTCGCGGACATCAGATTGATCCGCGGCGTCCCCAGGAAGCCGGCCACGAAGGCCGTGGCCGGATCGCTGTAGACCTGTGCTGGTGTCCCCACGTCTTCGATCCGGCCGTCGCGCATGATGGCGATCCGGTCCGCCAGGGTGAGGGCCTCGACCTGGTCGTGCGTGACGTAGACGGTCGTGACGTTCAGATCGCGGGCCATCGCACCGATCTCCTGCCGCAACTCCGTCCGCATGGTCGCGTCGAGGTTCGACAGCGGCTCGTCCATCAGGAAGATCTGCGGCTCCCGGACGATCGCCCGGCCGATGGCGACCCGTTGCCGCTCGCCGCCGGACAATGTTCGCGGGAATCGGTCCAGCGCGGCACCGATCTTCAGGATCCGCGCCAGCCCGGAGACCTTCTCGTTGACCTCGACAGGGTCCTGCTTCGCGATCTGTAAAGGGAACTTGATGTTGTCGCGGGCCGTCCGGTTCGGGTACAGCGCACCGCTCTGGAAGACCAGCGCGATGCCCCGGTCCTTCGGCGCCAGACCCGACGCCCTCGTGCGTCCCAGCCATAGTTCGCCGTCGGTGAGCTCCTCCAGACCGGCGATCATTCGAAGCAAAGTGGTCTTGCCACAGCCCGACGGACCGAGCAGCACCATGAACTCGCCGGCCGCCACTTCCAGGGAGACCTTGTCCACGGCGAGGTGCCTGCTGTCGTACACCTTGGACACCGAATCCAGTCTGATCCCGGTCATAACCTTCCCCTCGCGGCTGCCAAAGGCGAGCTAACAGGTCCCGGCAGGAGATGTCCAGACCTCACGAAGCGCAACCAAACCCAGGTTGCCGCCAGCAAAGATCACGCCGCCCAGCGCCGTAGCGACCCCGGGCGACCCATCCGGTGGGGCTTGGGTGCCGAAGAAGGGGTGGTTGGTTCAGCAGAGGGAGGAAGAGTCATGAGTGAAGCCACACGCCGTGGGTTCCTGGTGTTTGCCGGGGTGGGTACGGCGGCCGCGGCCGGAGCGGTTGCGGGTTCGAGCATCTTCGGGGACAGATCCGTGGACGCCGTGGACGCAGCGGCCGGGATCGAGCCGGCCGACCTGGCCGGCGTGGAGTCGTTCGTCGTCCATGTCAAGGACGTGCGGAAGGGGGAGCTGGCGATCCTGGTCGGTGAGCGCGAAGTGCTGGTCACCGATCGCGAGCTCGCCGCCCGTCTTGCGGGCGTGACCACCACCGCCTGAGTCGCCGCAACCGGCACCGCGTTCCAGCGGTCCGGCCCAGCCCGGGCTCGCGTCCCGGCACCCCGCTCGAATCCCAGATCAGTGGAGGAACACCGCCATGTCTTCGCACCGCGAAGCGCCGGAGATCTCGAAGGACCCGGTCGCCGACAACACCGATGTGTACGCGTTCGTGTCCCCGGACAAGCCGGACACGGTCACGATCATCGCCAACTTCATCCCGTTCCAGAACCCGTACGGCGGGCCGAACTTCTACGAGTTCGGCGACGACGTGCTCTACCAGATCCACATCTCCAACAGCGGTACCGGCAAAGCCGACATCAGCTACCAGTTCCGGTTCCACGCCGAGATCCGGAACAAGCGGACCTTCCTGTACAACACCGGCCCGATCGCCTCGATCAAGGACCCGAACTGGAACCGCCCGCAGTTCTACTCGGTCACCCGCGTCCAGCACGGCCGGTCCCGCATCCTCGCCCGCGAGCTCGCCGCGCCCCCGGTCAACGTGGGAGTGCGCAGTACGCCGAACTACGCCAAGCTCGCGGGTCAGGCGATCCACACCATCGGCACCCACCGGAAGGTGTTCGCCGGCCAGCGCGCCGACGGGTTCTTCGCCGACCTCGGCAGCATCTTCGACCTCGGCACGCTCCGGCCGTTCCAGATGGCACACCTGATCCCGTCGGCGGCGGCGATGGGCGTCAACGGCCTGCAGGGTTCGAACGTGCACACGATCGCGCTGCAGGTGCCGATCAGCGACCTCACCCGCGACGGGCGGACGCCGAAGCACGTGCTCGACGCCCGGTCCGTGATCGGGGTCTACGCGACCGCGAGCCGGCGGCAGTCGCGGATCCTCGACGACGTCCTCGGCGTCCCGGTGTGGCACGGTCCGTACAAGCAGGTGTCGCGGCTCGGGAACCCACTGTTCAACGAGGTCATCGTGCCGATGGCCGAGAAGGACAAGTGGAACAGCCTCCCGCCGGACCAGGACAAGCGGTTCGCCGGGTATGTCACCAAGCCCGAGCTGGCTGGACTGCTCCCGGCGCTGTATCCGGGGGTCTTCCCGCGGCTGGCGGCGTACAAGAAGCCACGGGCGGACCTGGCGGCGATCCTGCTGACCGGGATCCCGAAGGGCATCGTCCCCGGGTTCCAGAACTACACCGGCCCGGTGCAGGCGGACATGCTGCGGCTGAACGTCGCCGTACCGCCGTCGAAGTCGCCGAACCCGCTCGGTCTGGTGGCCGGCGATGCAGCCGGCTTCCCGAACGGACGCCGGGTCTTCGACGACGTCGTCACCGTCGAGCTGCGCGCGGTCGCGGGGATCACCATTCCGTTGGTCGACCCAACGTTCAAGCCCGATGACGCCGCGGGTGCGATCAAGGACGGTACGTCGAACACCAACTCCGGCTACCTGAGCTGGTTCCCGTACCTCGGCACGCCGGCCGGCGGGTACTCGTCCAAGCCCGGCGTACCCGCGGTCTCGTGACCAGGCCACTCACCAACGCCGAGGAGAACCCGCACGCCGGCAAGGGATCCTCGGTACTGCTCGACATCGGGGACGGCGTCGGCGCGATCGTCCTCACCCTCCCGGCGGCGCTGGAGGACGCCGAGATCGAGCGCCGCCCCGCCGACGGCTCACCGCCGCCCCACCATCACCACGACGGCGCGAGCCACGCCCACTACCCGCATGTGGCGGTCGTTCCCCGCCCGTCACCCGTGGGCGAGACCGTCTATTCCGCCGTCTTCTTCGACGTACCCGAAGGCCGCTACCACCTGCACCTGCTCCCCGAAGGCCCGGTCCACCTCACAATCAATGTGCACAGCGGCCAGGTCACCGAAGCAACCTGGTAATCCCAAACCTAGAGGAATGAGCGGAGCGCACGGACCAGGTCCTTCGGATTGCGTTCGGCAATGTGGTGAGTGGATTTGATGCCGTAGCCGTCGACCTCGTGGCACCACGGGCGCCAGACGGCTACGACATCGCCGTAGATCTGTTCCATGTCGTCGTCGGTCGACCAGAGGGCCAGGGTAGGACAGGTGATGCGGCGGCCTTCGGAGCGGTCGACCTCGTCGTTGTAGCGGTCGATGGTGAGGCCGGCTCGATAGTCCTCGAGCATTGCGTGGACCGTGGCCGGGTTGCGGATCGCGGCCAGGAAATCGGCGTGGTTCTCGGGGCCGAGGGCCTGCGGTGAGTTGCTGGTCCACGCGTTGTACCAGGTCTCCGGGTCGGCGCAGATCACGCGTTCGGCCGGCTTCTCGCTCTGGGCGAAGAACCACCAGTGCCACCAGGCGGCGGCGAATTCGGCGCCGCAGCGTTCGAGCGCCTCGACGGCCGGGACGCTGTCCATGACGACGAGTTTGCTCACCCGGTCCGGATGGTCGAGCGCAGTCCGGTAGGCGACGTACGAGCCGCGGTCGTGGCCGGCGACGGCGAAGCTTTGATGACCGAGCGCGTCCATCAGACCGACGACGTCGAGGGCCATCGCACGTTTGGAGTACGGCGTGTGGTCGGCGTCGGTGACGGGCTTACCGGACTGGCCGTAGCCACGCAGGTCCGGACACACCACCGTGTACCCCGCCGCGGCGAGCTCCGGCGCGACGGCGTACCAGGTCGTGTGCGTGCGGGGATGGCCGTGGAGCAGTACGACGGCGGGTCCGCTGCCGCCGTACCGGACCCGGATGCTTTGACCGTCGACGTCGAGTTGTTTCAGCGTGAAGTCCTCGAACACGTCCGGCCGGTACCCATCCCGAACCATTGGGCACTGGTACGACCATGGACCATCAAGTGCGGGTGATGACATGGAACGTGTGGTGGCGGTTCGGGCCGCGATGGCGCGAGCGGCAACCGGGGATCCAGGCAACGATCGAGCGGTTCACGCCTGACCTGCTGGCGTTGCAGGAGGCGTGGAGCGCGGACGGGCGGACGCAGGCGGACGAGTTGGCCGACGCGTTGGGGTACCACGCGGCGTTCGCGGCGCCGTCGTACCCAGTCTCGCCGGACGCCCGGGTCGAGCTGGGTGTGGCTCTGGTGAGCCGCTGGCCGATCCTGCAGCAGGAGGCGGTCGTGATGCCGGCTCGGCATCGGGCCTGGGATCCGGTGATCCTGTCCGCGGTGGTCGAGCATCCGGCCGGCCCGCTGCCGATCCAGGTGGCATGCCTCGAGCACGCCGTGACCTACAGCGATGATCGCCAGGCCCAGGCTGCGCTGCTCGCCGACCTCGCGACCGACCCCAAGACGGACGGCCCGTGCCCGTCGCTGGCCGTCGGCGATCTCAACGCGGCCGCGGACAGCGCCGTACTGCGGCCGCTGCGCGACGTACTCGTTGACGCGTGGACCGCCGGCGGAGGTGCCGCGGACGCGGTGACGCTGCCGTCAACGCATCCGTCGGCGCCTTTGGAAGCGGGACCGGAGCTGGTCGATCAGCGCATCGACCACATCTTCTTCCGCCCAGGTCACGAGGACCAACTGGTCAACGTCGAGTCGGCGTTCATCGCCGGCGACGCGGTCGACGGCGTCTTCCCGTCGGATCATCGCGCCGTCATCTGCGACTTCCGCTGGCACGACCGGTAGACCCGGTCACACCCGGCGGCCCTCGCCTGTCTTCCTGGTATGGACTTGCGATTGAGGGACCGGACCGCCGTTGTCACGGGTGGGTCGTCGGGAATCGGGCTGGCTACGGTGCGGCTGCTGCTGGCCGAGGGGGTCAACGTAGTGAGTTGTTCGCGCGGCCGCGACCGGCTGGAGGCGTCCGTGCAGCAACTCGAGGACGAAGGCTTGCCGGTGGAGCGGCTGACGACGGTGGTCTGCGATGTCACCGACGCGCAGGCTGTCGAGGAGCTGGCGGGTCACGTCCGCGATCGGTTCGGTGCGCTGGACATTCTGGTGAACAACGCCGGGCAGGGGCGGTTCGGCCGGTTCACCAGTACGACGGACGACGACTGGCAGGCGGAGCTGCACCTGAAGTACTTCTCGGTCATCCGGCCGACTCGCGCCCTGTTGCCGCTGCTCCAGGCGAGCGATGCCGGCTCGATCGTGGTCGTGAACTCGTTGTGGGCGCGGGAGCCCGATCCCGAGATGGTCGCGACCTCGGCGGCGCGCGCCGGCGTACTCAACCTCGTCAAGACGATGAGCCGGGAGTTCGCGCCGACGGTGCGCGTCAACACCGTCCTGATCGGCACCGTCCGCAGCGGTCAATGGCACCGCCGGTATGCCGCCTTGCCGAATCCGGAGCAGAGCGAGGCGGACTGGTTGATCGGCGTCGCCCGTGACAAGGGGATCCCGATGGATCGCGTCGGCGAGCCGGACGAGGCCGCGGCGGCCATTGTGTTTCTGAGTTCGCCGGTGGCGGGATTCACGACCGGAGCGAGGCTCGAGGTGACCGGCGGGGTGGCTCGCGCCGTCTGAGTCACGCCTTCTTCTTGTGTGGATGGGCCTTGGTCTTCTGGTGGCCTTTGGCGGCTGACGTCTTCACCTGAGGGCGGGGCTTGGTCGAGGTGACGCGCGGGCGAGTGTTGGCCGGTTCCTGCGCGGACGTTGGGTGCGTGGTCCGCGGCGCGGTCGTCTGGCGGACCGGTGTGGGGTGCGGAGACGTCGGCACGACCGGGTCGATCTTCGCGGGGAGGTTGTCCGTGGCCGGGAGTGGTACGTCGGTCTTGTCGAGGAGGATGCCTAAGGTCGTTGCCATCGCAACGGCGAGCGTCGCTCCGGCGGCCGTCACCACCTGCCGCCGGGACAGGCGCTGTCGTATCGGAGCGATGTGTACGGCGGTGTCCGCGGCGACCGGTGGCGTTTCACCGTCCGCTACCTGCTGCGCGGTCGGCCGCTGCGCCGGGTCCTTCTCGAGCATCCAGAAGAGGAGGCCCTCGAGGTCCGGGCAGATGGCCGCTCGCAGTTCGCTGAGTCGCGCCGGTTCCGCCTGGAGGTGTTGGTACATGACAGCAGCCGGCTCGTCGCCCACGAACGGTGGCTTGCCGGTGAGCATTTGGTACAGGACGCAGCCCAGCGCGTAGACGTCGGAGGAAGCCTGGGCGGGCTTGCCGGTAATGCGTTCGGGGGCCAGGTAGTGGCTGGAGCCGACGATCTGGCCGGTCGACGTGAGCGTCGTCGTACTGTCCTGCAGGAGCCGGACGATGCCGAAGTCGGTGATCTTCAGCTGTCCGTCCGCGGACAGGAGCAGGTTGCCGGGTTTGATGTCGCGGTGCACGACGCCGCAGCGATGCGCCGCGGCGAGCCCGCCGGCCGCCTGCCGGATCAGGTCGAGGGCTCGCTCCGGCGGAAAGGGCCCGTACTCACGCAGCGCCTCACTGACCGTCGGGCCCTCGACGAGCTCCATCGCGAGGTAGAAGCCGTCGCCGTGCGGGCCGAAGTCGTACGCCGCCACCACGTGCGGATCGGTGATCTTCGCGGCGGCCCGCGCCTCGCGCCGGAAGCGTTCCTCGCTCGCGAGCGTGTCCACCACGGGCAGCATCACCTTGACCGCGACCGGCCGGCCCAGCAGCTCGTCCGTCGCGCGGTACACCTCGCCCATCCCGCCACGGCCCAGCCGGACGCCCAGGCGATACCGCCCGGCGATCACCGTAGGCTCCACGTCGCGATCAATCACACCAGAGCCGTACCCACGGCCGAAACCGTCAGCGGGGGAGTTTGCGGGTGGCGATCAGGACCTCGGCGACATCGCGGAGCTTGGTGTTGGTGGTCTGGGAGTAGCGCTTGAGGATCTCGAACGCGCGGTCGCTGTCGACGTCGAAGCGCTCCATCAGGATCCCCATCGCCTGGCCGACGAGCTTGCGGGCATCCACGGCCGCGGCCAGGCTCTCTTCGCGGCGCGCGGTCGCCAGGGCCACCGAGACATGGCGAGCCAGGATGTCCGCGATCGCTTCGTCGTCAGCGCTGAATCCGTTCGGGACCCGGCTGTACAGCCCGAGCACGCCGACCGTGGGCGAGTCTCCGCGGACGTGCAACGGGACGTCGAGCACGCTGCGGACGCCGAGACTCGCGACCTTCGCCGCCCACTCGGGCCAGCGCTTGTCCGTCGTCGTGTCGCGGATCAGCAGCATGGACCGGTCCCGCAGGGAGGCAATCAACGGACCGTCATGCTTGTCGAGCTGCACCTGGAAGATCTCGGCCACCACCGGGTCGGTGACGGCGGGGATCTCGGGCTGCCGGCCGCGGGTGTTCAGCGCGACGCCGGCGTAGCTGCAGTCGAGCGCCTGCAGCGCGAAGCGCACCACCGCTTCGACGGTCTCCTCGACACCGTCGGCCTGGTGCATCTCGACCGCCAGCCGCGCGAAGACGTCGGCCTGGGTGGTCTCGGCCGGATCGAGAGTCGGTAACGAGCTGTCGACCGGATCGGTCGGCGGCGGGATCGGGGTCGCATGCGTCATCGTTCTCCTCCTGTACGTCTGACGCGTGATTCACACACCGGGGTTGGTTCAACTCGCGTGACGGTTGTAGCATGTCAACGAACCGATGACAAGATTTGTCGTCATCAACTGGATGACGGGTGATGTGATTGACGAACGACGGACTCTTCGACGGACTCGAGCTGCTCGAGCAGCCGGGGTCGCTGCAGTCGGCGGACGCGGAGCAGCTGCTGGTTGCGCTGGGCGCGCTGAGTCGCGTGCGGCGGAGCCTCGACCACTGGGAGCCGGTGCTCATCGACGCGGCGCGGGCGCACGGCCTGACGTGGGCGCAGATCGCTCCGGCGCTCGGGGTGGGTAGTCGCCAGGCCGCCGAGCGGCGGTACCTGCGGCTCAAGCCGCAGGCCGTGGACGAACCAGGCATGACTCGGGAGGAGCGCGTCGACGCGACCCGCAACCAGCGTTCGGCTGATCGGGCGGTCGCCGACTGGGCGCGCGGCAACGCGGCGACCCTGCGGCAGCTCGCCGGCCAGGTTGCGGCGCTTCCGGTCGATGCGTTGGCAGCCGAAGCCCGCGTGGTCATCGAGCGGATCCGGAAGGTGCTCGGCAGCGACGACGTCGCGGAGCTGATCCAACCGTTGTCCGACGTGGCCCGGTCGTTGCGTGCCGGTCATGCGCGGCTGGCCGGTGAGATCAGCTTGCTGGTCGAGACCACGGACGAGATCCGCGACAGCGACCTCAGCCGCCGTACCACCGCGGCGGCGCCGTAGCTCAGGACCCGGAGGTCAGGACACAGCGGCCCGCTCGTGCGGGAGGTTGCGCAGGCGCGTTTCCAGGAAGCGGACGAGGGCGCGGTCCTGCGTGGGCTGATCGCCTTCCCAGATCTGGTGGACGAGGACGTCCGCGATCTTGCCGACCGGAGTGTGCGCCTCCGTCGACCACGTCCGGAGCAGCTCGTCGCAGGCGACGGCATCGAGACCGAACGACGTGGTCAGCATCAGTCTGGCTTCCTTGACGCAGGTGGCCTGCTGCATGACGGCCCTCTTTCACAGTCCGCGGCGATCCGATCGCAGGCTGTTGGTCCAACCGTTCGGCGTCGCCGTACTCTTCTCGGTGCCCTAGATCGCGGTGAAGCATGCTCGGGTGAGGGATGCGTTGGAGGTGATGCGGGTACCAACGCGCGGTGAGGCAAGCTGACGACGGCTTCGGGAGCGGCTCGGATGGTGATGGCTTGGCGGTTCGGGCTGGTCGATGCCGCGGCCGTTACCGATGTCATCCGCGACCCGGCGCTGCTCGCGCAGTGGATGGTCGGCGTACCGGAGCGGCTGCACGCCGACCTGAGGTGGCCGGCGGCCGGCAGCTTCGTCCAGCGGTACGACGGTCAGGAGACGCGCGGGCGGCACAAGTACAACCGGCACCTGATCGTCGCGATCGTCGAGACCTGGACGCCGGATGTCGAGCTGGTCTGCCGTCTGCGCAGCGGACTGGGCGGATGGGTGCGACTGGCGATCGCGCTCCAGCCGCGGCCGGGCGGCTGCCTGATCGAGGTCCGCTCTGAGCCCCTGACCGCCACCGCCCGCCTGCGTTACGCCGGCCCGGCCCAGTCCCGCGCCGAGGACCGCTGCGGAGCAGTAGCTGAAGGCCTGATCAACCTCGCCAGAGCCTCGAACCCCGACCCGGAGTAGAGGAGTAGTCGGCGGGCACCGGGTGGTCTATGAGTGAGTGCTGCCTGTGGCCGGGGTTCGGCTGATGAATCCGTTGGATCCGAACAGTCTGCTGACGCATCTGGGGCCGTGGGCGGTGCTGCTGGCGATGTTTGCCGAGACCGGGTTGCTGATCGGCATTGTGCTGCCGGGTGACTCGCTGCTGTTCACTGCCGGGTTGTTGACGACCACCGGTGTCCATCTGTCGTTGACTTGGACCTTGATCCTGGCTCCGCTGGGTGCGTTGGCGGGAGCGCAGGTGGGTTACCTGATCGGCCGGCGGGCCGGGCCTTCGCTGGTCGAGAACCCGCACCGGCCGCGGCTCGCGAAGACGGCTGAGCGGGCCAAGCACCAGCTGGAGTCGTACGGCGTCGGTCGCGCGGTCGTCCTCGCCCGGTTCATCCCGGCCGTCCGGACCGTGATGAATCCGCTCGCCGGCGCGCTGCGGGTCGACGCCAAGGTCTTCACCCAGTGGCAGATCATCGGCGGCCTGGTGTGGACCATCGGCGTGGTCCTGGCCGGCCACGCGCTGGGCAGCCGGATCCCGAACATCGACCACTATCTGCTGCCGATCATCGCGATCATCGTGGTGGTGTCGCTGATCCCCGTCGCGATCGAGGTCATTAAGCAGCGCCGACGCTAGGGCCGGGCCAGCGGAGTGGTGGCCGGGCCGTCCAGCACCGCGCCGGTGGGCGAGAAGCGCGAGCCGTGGCAGTTGCAGTCCCAGGTGGTGTCGGCCTGGTTCCAGCGGAGTGGGCAGCCGAGGTGCGTGCAGACCGGTACGACGGTGTGCAGCGTGCCGTCGTGGTCGCAGTACCCGCCGACCGTTGTGCCGTCGAGGTTGAAAAGGCCGCCCTCGCCGACCTCCAGGTGATCGAGCCCGTGCGCGAGGAAGCGGCGGAGATGGCCGGTGGCGAACTCCTTGCCGACCTTGAGGTTGTCCGTCACCAGTTTCGCGACCGCGTGCGCGTCACCGATCCGGCCGGCGGCGTACAGCTCGCTCGACGCGTTCGGGCGGTCCAGGATCGTGTCCCGAAGGATGCCGGCGGCAACAGTTCCGTTGGTGAGACCCCACTTGTGCATGCCGGTGGCAACGAGGACGGGTGAGCCGGGCGCCTTGCCGACGTACGGGAGCTGGTCGGGCGTGCTGTAGTCCTCGGCCGACCAGCGGTACTCCGGTTGCACCTTCGCGTCCCAGACTTCGTTGACCCAGTCGACGAGGCCTTGGTAGGCGGCGTCGGTGTCTTCGTTGGCCCCGGTCTCGTGGCCGCCGCCGACGACGATCAGGCCGCTCGGGCCGCCGCCTGGCCAGGGCCGGGTCGAGTGGACCGGGTCGTCGGCGGAGATCGTCATCGTCGTCGGCGCCTGGACCGGCAGCTGGACGGCGATTCCGTGCGACTGGTTCGGGCGGGTCCGGGCGAAGTACCCGCCGAGGATGCCGATCGGGAGGAGCGTCGCGACGACCGTGTGCTCGGCACGGACTCGCGATCCGGTCGCGGTGTGCGCCTCGGTGCCGTCCAGCTTGGTTACGCGCGTCTGCTCGAAGATCTGGCCGCCTGCTTGCGTGAATGCGTCGGCGAGGCCGGCCAGGTAGCGAGCTGGGTGCAGGAGGACTTGATCGTCGAACCGTACGGCGGCTGCCGCGTCGACCGGGAAGTCGAGTTCCTCGGGTCCGACGAGGTGCGCGGGCAGGCCGAGCTGTTCGGCGGCGTCCGCTTCCCGCTGCAGCTTGGCAGCGTCGGTCGAATAGACGAACGACGGCGTACGGCGAAGCTCGCAGTCGATGCCGAGTCGTTGAACGAGCTGCTCGACGTCGTCAACGGCCCGCTGGTTGGCGGTCGCGTACTGCAGAGCTTTCTCGTGGCCGTGGCGCTGCAGCAGATCGGCGTACAAAGCCCCGTGCTGCGAGGTGACCTTGCCGGTCGTGTTCCCGCTCGTCCGCCCGCCGATGCGGCCACCCTCCAGCAGCACGACGGCGAGCCCCTCTTGCTGCAGGTAGAGCGCGGTCGTCAGCCCGATCAGCCCACCACCGACCACGAGTACCTCAGCGTCGCGATCAGCAGGCAGGACGTCGTACTGCGGCATGGTCGCGGACGCCAACCAGACCGATTCGTGAGTCGTCATGCCCCGTCGGTACCCGGATCGGGGCCGGACTCACCGGTGCTTGGCACGGACGGCGGCGGCCAGTTCGGACTTGGTCATGGCTGAGCGGCCCTTGATGTCGAGGCGTTGGGCCTCGGCGTACAGCTCGTCCTTGGTCTTTTCGGGCTGGGCGGGGGGCCGGGTGCCGCTGCGGCGGCCGGCCATCGCGTCGGTGCGGGGTTCGGTGTCGGCGGTGGTGAACTTCTCGGCGAGGTCCTTGAGACCACCCGTCAGGTTGCCCACTTGCTTCTCCAGCTTGTCGCCCAGGGATTTCTTGGCCATGGTCACTCCTTCATGAGGTTTCGAGGTCGTCGGGCAGGAAGACGTTGAGCAACCAGCTCACGACGGTGATGATCAGCGAACCGATCAAGGCAGGCCAGAAGCCGCTGACGTGGAACGCGAGATTGAGTGCGCCGCTGATCCAGGACGTGAGCAGGAGCATCAGCGCGTTGATGACGAAGATCAGCAGTCCCAGCGTCAGCACGATGAACGGCAACGAGAGCAGCTTGGCGAGGGGCTTCACGAACGAGTTGATCACCGCGAAGATCGCGGCGACGACGAGCAGCGTCACGACCCGCGCGGTCGTGCTCGAGCCGCGCAGGGTGATGCCGGCCAGCAACCAGGTGGCCACCGCGAGTGCGATCGCGTTGACGACGAGTTTCACCACGAGTCTCATGACGTCCCCTCAGTGGCCGACTCAGTGGCCGGCGACGGACGACCGCAATCGGTGGGTCCGCTTGCGGACCTTCTTCTTGGTCCGGTTCGCCTGCTTGCCGAGGTCTTTCTTGGCCCGGTGCGCTTTCTTGCCCAGGTCCTTCGTGGTTTGCCTGGCGGCCGTGCCGACGTCTTTCGGGCGCGGCAGGAAGAGCTTCACGCCTTTCATATACAGCCGGAAGCCGACGGCGAACAGCGGAATCCCTACCGGGAGCAGCAGGATCGTCACGCAGAGAATCAGCGCGACCAGCATGAGCAGGGTAGCCACGAGAAAGATCCCGGCGCCGCCGAATCCGCGCAGTACTCGCATTTCCTTCACCACCAAGTGCCAGAAAAACTTCGGGTACCCGGCAATTCCGGCAGCAAACTCAGCATTTGCTTGCTTCATACGACCATTTCAACGCCAGCAGGCCTTCCGCGCGGGGAGCGGAAGGCCTGCGGTGGTGGTTGGGGGTCAGCTGGTGAAGGTCACCGCGTCGAACTGGTTAATGGCGGACTGGGTGACGTCGTGTGAGGTGGAGAAGATTCCGGCGTCCTGTTGGGTGGCGGCCGAGGGCAGGGTGACCGAGGTTCCGATCGGGACGTAGTTCTTGCCGTCGTAGGAGTACGCGGCGCTGTACGACGTACCGGATCGGGTGAGTTGCACCCAGACAGGGCGGTAGTTGTCGACCGACGCGCGGGCGTCGGTGTCCAGGTAGCCGTCGCCGTTGGCGTCCCACTCGAAGACGACGCCGTTGCGGGCGGTGGCGGCGACGACTGCGTACCCGGCGGAGGATCCGGCCTTCGTGAGGTCGTTGCGGACCATGATTCCGGACTTGGCCCACACGTTGGCGTCATTGATCGAAACCACCCGCGTGGAGACGCTCGCCTGCGGACCGAACGAGCCCGCCCGGTAGATCGAGGCGAACTGGTCGTCGTGCTGACCGCCCGCGCCCCAGACGTCGGCGCCGGCGGCCGCGATCCCGAACACCCCGTCGTTCTGGCCGGTGTACGAGCTGACCGCGGACGCCCCGGTGGTGGCGAACCCGGAGGCGACCGGAGCAGGGACCGAGCAGCCGGTGAAGCCGAACTGGTTGGCGTTGAGCGACGTCCGGTACTGCGGTGCGACCCCCGCGGCACAGATCACGTCACGCGCGCCGGCGGGCCAGTTGGCGCCGCTGATCTTCACGTTGTTGATCAGCTTGTTGTTGTGGGCCGCGGCGTTCGGCGCGGAGACTCCACCGGAGTTGTACCAGTTGTTCTGGATGACGTTGTCGCTGGTGTTGTTGCGCAGGCTGCCCGCGTTGGTGAAGACGAACGAACCGCCCTGGACCACGTTGTTCTCGTACGTCATCGAGCGTGAACCCTCGTCGAGGTACAGCCCGACACCGGAGATGTTGAACAGGTAGTTCTTGCTGACCACTGCGCCGGGGTTCGCCGACAGGTTGTAGACCGAGCCGCCGTCGGCGAAGCGTGCCTTCGTGTTGTGGACGAGGTTGCCCTCGACCTGGGTGTCCTTGAGCGTGGTCGGCGTCGAGTACTTGGGGTTCCAGTTGTAGTAGCCGCGGTCGACGTAGTCGTTCGACCCGCCCGCGTCGTTGATACCCCAGCCGTAGCCGGTGTCGATGCCGTCGTACGGGACGTTGGAGACCTCGTTGTGGAGGATCCGGGCGCCGGTGACGTAGGTGCTGAGGATGCCGCTGTTGTCCTTGTAGTCCACTCCGACCCGGTTGATCGTGTTGTTCTCGATCAGGACGTCCTGGTTGGTCATCCGCGGGTCGCTCGGGTGGTGCGCGTCGGGCAGTACGCCGCCGACCGCGACGCCGTGCCCGCTGTTCTCCACGAAGCGGTTGCCGACGACATCGATATCGCTGGCGCCGAGGCCGACCCCGGTCACGGTGGCGTTCGCGTCGTTGCCGATCCCGAGCGCCGACTGGCCGAGGTTGGTGAACGTGTTCCCGGAGAACGAGATGCGGCTGGCGGCCGACACCTGCACCGCGGCGGGTTCCTGGTACCAGCTGGTGCGCGCCCGTTCGAACATCTCACAACCGCGCGAGCAGCTCGTGAAGGCGTCGGCGGGGCGGTAGTCGTAGGTGCCCTTGATGAACAGGCCGTTCTGCTGGTCGGCATACCCGTCGACGGACGGGCCGAGCCACGACGTCCCGGAGAACTGGATGCCCTCGAAGGTGAGCCCGGTGACCGGCTGGTCGTAGGTGCCCCCAACGCTGATGAGCGACTGCAGCCGCGGGAGCTCGACGTCGAGCTGGTTCGGGTCCACGCCGTCGGCCGGCTTGTAGTAGAGCTTGCCGCCGGTCGGGTCGAGGTACCACTGACCGACCTGGGTGAGGAAGCTCAGCGAGTTGTCGAGGTACCAGCTCGGCCCCGCCAGGAAGGACCGCTGGACCGTGTCCCAGCCCCAGGTGTTGTTGTTCCAGGCCGGCTGCGCCATCGTGATCTCGGTCGCGCTGATGCTCTGGACCGGCGAGTACCGGTTGGTGAAGTCACCCAGCGACTCGAACTCGATCCGGGACTGGTCCGGAAGGTTCGCGAGGTAGCTCAGGGCAGGGTTCTTGAGGGTGAGGCCCGTTGCCGTGGGCGTGACGTCGGCGTTGGCGAGCCGGATGGACGCACGCGGCGCGATCACACCGTTCACGTACAGCTGACGGGTGTCGAGTCCGGTCGGGGTGCTCGCCTCCCAGATCCCCGGTCCGGCGTCGGACTTTGCCCAGCCGGTGACCTGCGAAGCGCCGGTGATGACGGGATGAGTGTCCGGCGCGGCAGTCCAGCGGACAGTGTGGTCGCCGCCGCTGTCCTCGGCCCCGAACCGGAGCGGAGCAGCGAGGCGGTAGTTGCCATCGGCAAGTTGTACGGTCACGTCCCCGTGCTTCACGGCCGGCCGGATCACCTTCTGCGCCCGCTCCAGCGAACACGGCTTGGCCTGGCTGCAGTGTCCGGAGTCCTTGCCGTCCGGCGCTGCGTAGTACATCGTCGCGGGCGAGGCCTGCGCACTCAGCGGGCTGAGGGCCGAGGCGATGACGGCGCCGGCGCCGAGCAGCGCGAGGACTGCCGATCTGCGGAACCCGGGTGTGGTCATCGAGCGTCGCGATGCAGACGTCAATGTCATGTTCGATCGCTTCCTGTTGAAGGGGGCGTCGATACCCCGGAACAGAGTTAGCATACGTATGATGTTTGCGACAAGAGGTCGTACGCCTACTTCGTCCGGGCCGGGTCGGGAGCGAGGCCGTTCGCGTCGAGTTCTTCCCACAGCGACTCCGGGATCTCTTGCTGGTAGCGGATCGCGGTACTCCGAACGTGTTCCTCGGTGCGCATCCCGGTGACCACGGAGACGATCGCGGGATGACGCAGGGGGTACTGGATCGCTGCCGCGGGAAGGCTTACGCCATGCCGTTCGCAGGTCTCGGCGACACGTTCGGCTCGGTCGACGACGGCGGTCGGTGCGCGTCCATAGTCGTAGTACGCCGAGCTGTCCGGTGTCGCCGTACTGAGGAGGCCGGAGTTGTAGACCGCCGCGGCGACAACACCGACACCGCGCTCGTGCGCGATCGGCAGCAGGTCGGCAAGGGCCGACTGGTCGAGCAGGGTGAACCGTCCGGCGACCATGACCACGTCGACGTCCGTCCGCCGGACGAACTCGGCCAGCATCGCCGACTGGTTCATGCCGGCGCCGATCGCACCGACAACGCCCTGATCCCGCAGCTGCACCAGGGCTGCGACCCCGCTGGACGCGGCCGCGTCCCAATGGTCGTCCGGATCGTGCAGGTAGGCGATGTCGAGCCGATCCGTACCAAGCCTGGCCAGCGACTGCTCCACGGAACGGAGGATCCCGTCCCGGCTGAAGTCCCAGACGCGTCTCTTGGCCGCAGGTACGACGAACCCGTCGTCGTCGAGCCGGTCGGCCGTCTCCGGGCTGTCGACCAGCAGACGCCCCACCTTCGACGAGACGAGAACGTCGGCGGTGAGGCCGTCCAGTGCATGTCCGAGCCGGTGTTCGGAGAGACCCAGGCCGTAGTGCGGTGCGGTGTCGAAGTAGCGGATCCCCTCGTCGAGCGCTGCCGTGACGGCGCGGGTCGCCTGCTCGTCGGTCGTTTCCATGAACAGGTTGCCGAACTGGGCCGCACCCAGCCCGAGCTCGGTGAGGTGGTGGCCGCTGCGCAGCGGCCTGGTGGCAAGTGGGGGTCTGGACATGTTTTCAGCATACGTATTATGTTTGCGGTTCTGCAGCGAGGAGGAAACAGGGATGTTCGCGGTGAACTATGTGGGTGACCGGACGATGACGCTCGAGGAGCGGGCACCGGCCGAGCTGCGCGCGGGCGAGGTCCGTATCGCGGTGGCGTATGTCGGCATCTGTGGCACCGACCTGCACGTGTTCCACGGCGACCTGGACGGCCGCGTCCGCACGCCGGCGACCATCGGGCACGAGATGTCGGGCACGATCGCCGAGGTCGGTGCCGGCGTGGACGGCTGGTCGGTCGGGGAGCCGGTGACCGTGATGCCGCTCGTCTGGGACGGCAGCTGTCCCGCCTGCCGTGCCGGGAACGAGCACATCTGCCAGCACCTGGACTTCATCGGAATCGACAGCCCTGGGGCTCTGCAGCAGTACTGGAACGTGCCGGCGTCGACCCTGGTGCGACTGCCGTCCGAGGTGTCGCTGCGAGATGCCGCGCTGGTGGAGCCGGTAGCGGTCGCGGTCCACGACGTACGGCGGTCAGAGCTTGCGCCGGGAGACAAGGCCGTCGTCATCGGGGCAGGCCCGATCGGTGTGTTGATCGCGACCGTCGCCGCCGCGTTCGGTGCTGACGTCGTGATCGCGGAGATCGACGCTGCCCGCCGGGCCACCGCGGCAGAACTCGGACTCGCGACGCTGGACCCTTCGGCGGTGGATCAGACCGCCTGGGTGGAAGAGTGGACAAGTGGGGCGGGCGCCGACGTCGTCTTCGAGGTCTCGGGCGCTGCCGCCGCCGTTCGGGCTGCCACCGATCTGGTCAAGGTTCGCGGGACCCTCGTGGTGGTGGCCATCCATTCGCAACCGCGCCCGCTGGACCTGCACCGGGTGTTCTGGAGGGAGCTGCGGATCCTCGGGGCGCGGGTCTACCAGCGGCGGGACTTCGAGCGCGCCGCGGAACTCGTTGCCGATGGCACCATACCGGCGGAGCGACTGGTGACCGGTGTCGTACCGCTGGCCGAGGTTCAGGAGGCGTTCGGCGTCCTCGAGACCGGCCGCGCGATGAAGCTGCTCGTCGAGCTGAACGCCTCATGAACGCGTTCGATCTGACTGGGCGTCTCGCGGTGGTGACGGGCGCGAAGCGGGGCATCGGTTTCGCTGTCGCCGAGGCGCTGGCGGCTGCCGGTGCCGACATCGTCGGGGTTTCGGCCACTCTCGACCCCGCGTCGTCCGCGATCGGGGACCGCGTGCGTCAGCTCGGTCGCCACTTCACGGGGTACCGCGTGGACTTTGCCGACCGCACCCAGGTGATCGAGTTCGCCGAGACGCTCGCCGCGGACGATCGCCGGGTGGACGTGCTGGTCAACAACGCCGGAACCATCCGCCGCGCGCCGGCCGCGGAGCATCCGCTCGACTGGTTCGACGAGGTGCTCGAGGTCGATCTCACCAGCGCGTTCGTGCTCAGTCAGATCCTCGGGCGGCGGATGGTGCAGGCGGAGTACGGACGGATCGTCTTCACCGCTTCGCTGTTGTCGTTCCAGGGCGGTATCAACGTGCCGGGCTACGCAGCCGCCAAGTCCGGTGCGGCGGGGCTGGTCCGCGCGCTGTCCAACGAGTGGGCGGGTCGCGGCGTGACGGTGAACGGCATCGCTCCCGGCTACATCGCCACCGACAACACGCAGGCGCTCCAGGACGACCCCGACCGCTCACGCGCCATCCTCGAGCGGATCCCTGCGGGCCGATGGGGTACGGCGGAGGACGTCGCCGGCGCGGCCGTCTACCTGGCCTCGGACGCCGCCCGCTACGTCACCGGGGCGATCCTTCCGGTCGACGGCGGCTGGCTCGCCCGCTGACCCGTCGCAGCGCGCATTTTCGTGCGCTCGCAGCCATGGTGAAACGTCATACGTATGCTCTATAGTCTGCCCTCAAGATCCACACCGGCTCGTCAACGGAGTCGCCAAGACAAGGACATCTCATGGTCGGAATCCACAACGGGGTTCGCCGCCGCAGGTCGGCGCTGGGCGTCGCCGGGGCCTGCGCAGTCACCGCGGTCCTGGCTCTCGCCGGATGCGGAAGCGGTACCAGCTCCGCGGCCGGGTCGTACGGCTTCCCCGAAGCCAAGCAGGACACGTCGTCGACGATCACCGTCTGGGTGGACGCGGACCGGCAGGCCGCTGCGAAGGCGTTCCAGAAGGCCAACCCGGACACGAAGATCCAGGTCGTCGCCTACGACGGGTCGGCGAACGGGTCGAATTCGTTCCGGACGAAGACGCAGCTGTTCGACCGGGCCGGCAGCGGCTGGCCCGACGTCGTGTTCTCCACGCAGAACAACGACGCGGCGTGGGCCAGTCAGAAGAGTGGTGGTAAGGACGCCTTCGCGGCCGTGCTGGACAAAGGTCTGGTTCCTGGTGACACGCTCGCGAAGTTCACTCAAGGCTCGCTCAACCCGTGCACGGTGGACGGCCATGTGTACTGCGTCCGCAACGACCTCGCCCAGGCCGTGCTCTGGTACAACAAGAAGCTGCTGGACCAGTTCGGGTACGCCGTCCCGACCACCTGGGAGGAGTACCAGGCGCTCGGGGAGAAGGTGGCCAAGCAGCATCCCGGCTACATCATCGGCACCGCCGGCGACGCCTGGACGCCAGAGGTCTTCATGTGGGCCAGCAAGTGCCAGGCCAACGGCATCACCGGACCCAAGGCGGTCACGGTCAAGACGGACTCCACGGAGTGCAAGCGGGCGGCCGGGATGCTCGACACGCTCCGCGGGAACGGCACCGTCCCCGTCGTGAGCGTCTTCACCCCGGAGTTCGTGAAGAAGTACGCCGGCAAGGTGCTGATGATGCCCGGCCCGGCCTGGTACGCCGGGGCGATCTTCAACAACCCGCAGTCCCTGAACGTGCCGGCCGGCCAGCTCGGCATCGCCGCGCCGCTGCCGTGGAAGGGTGAGGACAAGGCTGTCACCGGCAACGTGGGTGGCGGCACCTGGTTCATCTCCAGCCACTCCAAGAACCTCGCCGCGGCCGAGAAGTTCGTCCAGTTCGTCACGACCGCCGACGACTACCAGGTGAACGTCGCACCGGGGTACCCCGCGTACGCACCAGCGGCGGAGAAGTGGGTCGCGAAGCAGGAGTCCGCCAAGTACTTCGCGACCTCGCTGCAGCCGATCGTCACCGCGGCCTCACAGGTGTGGGACGGCTGGGGCTACGGCGTCTTCAGCCAGGAAGCGATCTGGGCGAAGACGATGACGACGGCGATCACCGGTGGCAAGTCGATCGTCGAGCTGCTGCCGACGTGGCAGCAGGCAATCGAGAACCAGGCCAAGGTCAACGGATACTCGGTGAACTGACATGACCATCGCTCCACCGAGCGACCAGCTGACCGCCGGCGCCCCCGAGCGCCGGCGGCCGGCTCGGCCCGACGGACGAGCACCCGGCCGAACGCCGATCGGCTACGTCTTCGTCTCGCTCTACGCACTGCTCGCCCTGGCCTTCGGGGTGGTCCCTTCGCTGTACGCCGTGGTGCTCGCGTTCACCAACGCGGACGGCGGATTCGCCGGCCTCGGCAACTTCACGAAGGTCGTCGGGGACTTCAGGTTCTGGCCGGCCGTGCTCCACGTGACCATCTACCTCGTCATCTGGCTCGTCGGGCTCGTGGTCTTCGTCGTGGGTCTGGCCTTGATCGTCCACGCCGTACGGGTCCGTTGGGCGAGCACAGCTCTGCGGTTTGTCTACTACCTCCCAGGCGCTCTCGCCGGCGCGTCCAGTGTGCTGCTCTGGCTGTTCGTCCTCGACCCCACCGCCAGTCCGGTCAGCGGGTTGCTCCGGGGGCTCGGGTTCGACAGCTTCGTCGCGGTCATCCAGCCCGGGAACCTGCCGGCGATCTTCGCGATCATCGCGTTCTGGACCGGAGCCGGTGGCTGGATCGTCATCATGTACGGCGCGCTGAACAACATCAGCACGGAGATGCTCGAGGCGGCCCAGGTCGACGGCGCGAGCGCCATACAGATCGCGCTGCGGATCCAGCTGCCGATGCTCCGCAAGTGGATCGCGTACATGGGCGTCATGTCCCTCGCGGCCGGCACGCAGCTGTTCGTCGAGCCGCAGTTGCTCAGCCAGGCCAGCAATGCAGTGGTCCCCAACGACTACTCGCTGAACCAGCTCGCCTACCAGTACGCGTTCCAGCAGAACGACTTCAACGGTGCGGCCGCCATCTCCCTGATCCTGCTGGTCGTCGCGCTCCTGCTGTCCTGGGTGTTCGTGACCCGCGGCGGCCTCTTCGACAAGGAATGAATATGTCGGCTCTCTCCAGTGAACGCCGCCGCGCGAACCTCCGCGGGTGGAGCGGGCGCTCGATCGCGGGCGTCGTGGTGACGCTGTTCGTCCTGTTCTTCGCGATCCCGATCGTCTGGCTGCTCTTCGCGGTCACCAAGTCCGCCAAGGCGCTGACCGTCTCGAACCCGTTCTCGGTGGGTTCGTGGGGTGACTTCGTCGCCAACTGGAACCAGTTGTTCGACTTCCAGGACGGCGCGGTCACGACCTGGATCGGCAACTCGGCGGTCTATGCCGTCGGCGCGCTGGTGATCACGCTCGTCGCGGGCATCCCCGCCGGCTACGCGCTCGCGCTCACCGAGTTCAAGCTGCGCCGGGCACTCCTGGTGCTGACCCTGGTCGTGATGCTCATCCCCAGCACCGCGCTGGTGCTGCCGATCTTCCTGGAGCTGAACAGCGTCGGCCTGATCGGCAGTCCGCTGTCGGTGATCCTGCCGATGTCGTTCTTCCCGTTCGGCGTCTACCTGACCTACATCTACTTCTCGACGAGCATCCCCCGGGACCTGCTCGCGGCGGCCCGCATCGACGGGTGCAGCGAGTTGCAGGTCTTCTCCCGGGTCGCGCTGCCGCTGGCCGCGCCGATCGTTGCCCTGGTCGCCTTCTTCAGCTTCGTGCAGAACTGGAACAACTTCTTCCTGCCGTTCGTGATGCTGCCCTCCAGTGACGGCTACCCCGTGCAGGTCGGACTCACGTCGCTGCTGGCCGCGACCCCCGCGTTCAACCCCAGTTCGGCAGGATCGGACTCCATCCAGTTGCCCACCCTGGCGCTGGCGACGATCGTGTCGATCCTGCCGGTACTGATCGTCTTCCTCTTCTCCCAACGCTTCCTGGTTGCGGGAATGACAGCGGGAGGGACCAAGGAATGACTGTTCCGGCACTCAAGGAGAACCACCTATGAAGATCACTGGCTATCGCAGCCTGACCACGGTGCACGACTGGGGCAGAGTCACCGGCGACGTCAACGGCGTACAGAGCGGCAACACCACTCCGGTCCCCGTGCTCGTCATAGAGACCGACGCCGGGATCGAAGGAGTCGGTGTCGGCCCGCACGCCGACATCGCCCGCGTCTTTCCGGCCGTCGAGGGTGAGGACCCACGATCGGTTGTGGCGCTTTATGACCGAATGCTCGACTGGGTGTTCAAAACCGGTCATTCGGGACCGGTGTTCGGCACGATCGGAGCCGTCGACACGGCGCTGTGGGACCTCAAGGCCAAGGCGGCCGACGAGCCGCTCTGGCGGACCCTCGGGGCGCGCGAACGCTTCGTCCCCGGCTACGCCTCCGGCCTCGAGTACGGTCTGACCGACGAGGAGCTCGGCGAGCTGTACGGCCGGTTCGCGGCCCGCGGGTTCAAGGCGGGCAAGCTCAAGGGCGGCCGTGACCTGGACCGTGACCTGCCCCGGCTGGAGATCGTCCGGGACGTGCTCAGCCGGAACTCCCGCCGGCCCGCGCTCATGTTCGACGCCAACGAGTCGTGGAACCAGGCGCAGGCGACCCGGTACGTGGCGGCCATCGAGGAGCGGATGGACCTCACCTGGGTGGAGGAGCCGCTACGGCGCTGGGACGCTGCCGGAATGGCCGCCCTGCGCGGGAAGGTGCGTGCGGCCATTGCCAGCGGCGAGAACCTCACCGGCCTCGAGCAGTACCGTCCGCTGCTCGACGCCAAGGCCGTCGACATCGTCCAGGTGGGCAACGTGTGGGGAATCACCCACTTCCTCCGGGTGGCGACGCTGGCGCACGGTCACGACCTCCCGGTGAGCCCGGTCGCGTACAACACGAACCCGATCGCCCACGCGGCCGCCGCCGTACCGAACCTGCTGACCTACGAGGTCCAGGACCTGCACTTCCCGGTCGGTCTGGACGTCGACCAGGAGTTCGACGACGGCGGGATCATCCTGGGCGACCGCCCCGGGATCGGCATCGTGGTGCACGAGTCGCAGCTGTCACCGGCAGGTTCCGCCGCGGCCGATCCGGGACCGGCAGGTCCACACATCCGGCCCGGGCGCGCTGCATTGCGGCTCGTGGCCGAGCCGGACGTGATCGACGTTCCCGCCGTACCGCTGAGGCCGGTCTCGTGACGCGCCCGCCGGAACGCCGGGCGTTCGTCGTCGGGGTGCGGCCCGAGAAGCGCGAGGAGTACCTGACGTTGCACAGCGCGGTCTGGCCGGGCGTCGAGCAGAAGCTCGTCGAGTGCAACATTCGCAACTACAGCATCTTCGTCTTCGGCGACATCTTGTTCGCGTACTACGAGTACGTCGGCGACGACCACGACGCCGACATGCGACGGATCGCGGACGACCCGGTCTCGCAGGAGTGGTGGACGCACACCGATCCGTGCCAGGTGCGGATCGCCGAAGAGCGCAATCCGGGCGCTTTGTGGCAGCCCATCGACGAAGTGTGGCACCTCGAATGAGCCTGGGGATCGACGCGCACGTGCACCTGTGGGACCGGGCGCTGGACCCGCAGGACTGGATCGATCCGCGGACCATGGCGCCGATCGCGCGCGACTTCGGCACGGCCGACCTGAAGGAGATGCTCGCCTCGACAGGTCTCGATCGTGCGATCGTCGTCCAGTCGAGCAACAGCCTGGAAGAGAGCGTCCGGCTGGCCCAACTGGATTCGTCGGTGGTCGCGGGCGTCGTCGGGTGGGTCGATCTCACCGCGGACGTCGCTGCGCAGCTCGAGCGGATCCACCGACCTGCTGCCGTACCCGTTGTGGGCGTGCGGCATCTGGCGCACATCGATCCAGATCCGGAGTGGTTGTTGCGGGACGATGTTGCGCAGGGCTTCGCCGTACTCGATCGCGAGGGGCTCTGCTTCGACCTCGTCGTCCGCGATTGGCAACTGTCTCAGGCGGCGCTGGTGAGCGGTCGTCACGAGGAGCTGCAGTTCATCCTCGATCACCTGGGTGGTCCGCCGCCTCCCGGGGAGGACACCACGGCGTGGGCAGCCGGCCTGCGGGAGCTCGCTCGCCGACCGAACGTCGTCGCGAAGGTGTCGGGTCTTGTGTCCGGTCTGGCGCCGGGGTCCTGGCGTGCCGAGGATCTTGCCGATCGGGTGCTGATCGCGCTCGAGGCGTTCGGGCCGGATCGCCTGCTGTACGGGTCCGACTGGCCGCTGGCGGAACTCGGCGGGGGAGCAGTGGCCTGGAAGGCCGCTGCGGACAGCTTGTTCAGTGGGCTGTCGGCGGCGGAGCGGGCGCGGGTGTTCGGCGGCAACGCTGCCGAGGTCTACTGCTTTTTCTGACTCCGCTTGCGCCCGCGCGGTCGGGGAGCGTGGTCGGACAGCCGGCGGCGCTCCCACGACCCGTGGATGTGGTCGTGCATCGCCTTCTCGGCGGCCGCGCCGTCCTTGCGCGCGATCGCCTTCACGATCGCTTCGTGCTCCTTGAGCGTGACCGCTACCGCGTCGGGCGGGTTGATGCCCTGGTACCGGCTGGACTCGACGGCCCGTTTGTAGACCTGCTTGGCGATGTTCTCCGCCAGCCGGTTGCCGGAGATCTCCATCACCGCGTAGTGGAAGATCACGTCCGCCTGCCGGAACGAGTCCGTTTCCGACTCGCTCTCCCGCATGGCTGTCAACGCGTTCTCGAGCCGCCTGAGCTCTTCCGCGGTGTGAGCGCCGGCGACAGCTTTGGCCATCGCCGACTCGAGGCTCGCGCGCACGATCGTCAGCTCGTCGAGGACGCCGAGGCTCTCGTCGTTGTCGATCAAGGCCGACAGCACCACCGGATCGAGCATGTTCCAGTAGCCCGGCGCCCGCACCTGCGTGCCCCGACCCTGCGAGACGGTCACCAGACCCTTCTCCTCGAGCCGCTTCACCGACTCACGCAACACCGTCCGGCTGACGCCGAAGTGCTCGCTCAGCGGCCCTTCCGGCGGCAGCAGATCGCCCTCCTTCAACCGCCCGGTCACAATCAGGTCCACGAGCTCGGCCACCACCGACACCCCGAGCCGCCCCACCGGAAGCCGCCGCGGAATCAACCGCGTAGCAGGAATCGACTCGTTCGCCATACGTGTGATCTTACCGTCGCACACCGCCCAGCCGGTGGAGCGCCGCCGACGAACGCCGGCGTTGGGGGGTTAACCCAACTCCGAATACGGGAGCTAGCACCATCGTTGGTTGGGGGGTGGGTTTCTAGCGTGGGGGCATGTCGTTAGTATCGCGGTTCCGCCTTGACGGTTTTGCCTGTTGTTGGGGTGGGGTTCACCCAAGCCAGCATCCGGGCGGCACGCTGGTCGTGTTCGTGGCCAGGTCTGGTTGGAGCCCTACGGAAGGACGCGCGAGATGAGCGTGGATCGTGCGCCCAGGTTCACTGTGGTGATCCCGGCATACAACGAGGAGCGGTTCATCGGAGACTGCCTGCGCTCGCTCGCGCTGCAGGACTTCGCGGGTGAGTACGAAGTGGTTGTGGTTGACAACAACTGCACCGACGGTACGGCGGAGATCGCCCGGCAGCACGGTGCGGTCGTCGTCGCGGAGGCGCAGCCGGGTGTCTGTCCGGCTCGGCATCGGGGGAGTGTGGCGGCCCGGGGTGAGATCGTGGTGTCGAGCGATGCGGACACGGTCTTCGACGCCGGCTGGCTGTCCCGGATCGACCAGAGCTTTCGGCGGGAGCCTGATCGAGTGGCGGTGGCGGGTCCCTGCCGGTATGTCGGTGGCCCGTGGTGGGGCCGGGTGTATGCCGGCATTCTGTTCGAGCTGGTGCACTTCGTGTACCGGCTGACTGGGCGCGTCCTCTACGTCACCGCGACCAACATCGCGTTCCGCAAGGACGCGTGGTCGGGGTACGACCTGAGAGGCACGCAAGGGGCTGACGAGCTCGGGTTGCTCTGTCAGTTGCGAGCTCGCGGCCGGGTGACCTTCGACCGGACGAATCCCACCTTCACCTCGGCGCGGCGGTTGACGCGCGGGCTGGTGTACAACCTCGTGGTGTCGTGGTTCTTCTACTACGCGCTCGCTGTCACCTTGAACCGCGTCACCGGCCGACCGCTGATCGGCACGGCACCCGCCTTCCGGAACTCCGACCGGCCGCGGTTCCGCGCGCGGCTGGTCGGCCTGGCCTGGCTGGCAGCGATCGTCGCGCTGACGCTCGTGGGGGCCGAGCTGGTCGAGAATTCGTGGGTGGCGAAACGATGAGGGCGCGCCGCCTCGCACCCCCGGCGCTGGCGGCCGCGGCCGTCGGTACGGCGTACTGGTTCATGATGTCGCCGTACTCGCAGACGATCGGCCCGTTCCCGTACCGCGGGCCTGCCGACCGCCGCCAGGTTGCGCTCACCTTCGACGACGGACCGAACGAGCCGTACACCTCGGAGCTCGCGGACTACCTCGAGCGCGAAGGCATCCCGGCCACCTTCTTCCAGGTCGGCCGCGCGGTCCAGCGTCACCCCGAGGTGACCAAGCGGCTCGTCGACGCCGGGCACGTGGTCGGCCTGCACGGTCACACCCACGAGTTCACGCAGTACCTGCGGCAACGCACGCTCGCCGCCGAGCTGGGCCAGGGCATGGCGGCCTTCGCCGAGCTCGGGATCCGCCCGGCGCTCTACCGACCACCCTGGCTGCTGCGGATCCCCGCCCTCCCCGGCCTGCTGAAACAGCACGGACTCCAGGTGATCTCCGGCGAGTTCTGCCACCTGCTCGAGGTCGCTCAACCCAGCCCAGAACGCATCGCCCGGCAAGCGCTTCGCACCACCCGCCCTGGCTCGATCACCATCTTTCACGACGGGTTCGACGGCAAAGGCGGCGACCGGGCCGCGACCGTCGCGGCCGTCAAACTGCTCGTCCCACGCCTCCGCGACCAGGGCTACGACTTCACCACCGTCGACGACCTCCTTGGCTTACCCGCCTATCAGGACGCCGGGTAGTGGTTGGATGGGGTGATGGACGGTGAGTTCGTAACCGAGACGTTCGAGTACGACGGTGGCCGGCAGGTGCGGGTGTACGTGCCGCCGGTCCCACCGGAGGTGGTGGTGTACGCCGGTGACGGGCAGTTGATCTCGCAATGGGGTCCGGATCTGGAGGCGGCCGACGTTCCGCCGACGATGGTGGTCGGCGCCTACCGCACGGACGATCCGGACGAGATGGCGCGCATCCACGAGTACTCGCCGTCGTTCGACGCCGAACGGTTCGCGGCGCACGAGCGGTTCTTCGTCGAGGACGTCCGCGGCTGGGTGCAGTCGCGTTTCGGCGTCGCGCTCCCCGCTGAAAGGACCGCGGTGTGTGGGGTGTCGGCGAGCGCCGAGCTCTCCTTGGCGATGGGCATGCGGCACCCAGACATCTTCGGCGCGGTCTTCGCCGCGTCACCGGGTGGCGGCTACCAACCGCCCGAAGAGTTGCCGAGCGCGCTGCCGCGCACCTACCTCCTGGCCGGCACGCTCGAGCCGTGGTTCATGGAGAACGCCGCCCGCTGGCGGGACGCACTGCAGGACGCCGACGCGGAGGTTGTCCTCACCGAGCGGGTCGGCGACCACGGCGACCCGTTCTGGCGGGAGGAGTTCCCGCGGATGGTGGCCTGGGCGTTCTAACAGATGCTCACGGTGTGATGAGGCCGGTGCGGTGGGCGGTGGTGGCGGCTTGGGTGCGGCTGCTGACGCCGAGCTTGGTCAGGATCCGCGCGACGTGGGTCGCGACGGTGTTCGTCGAGATGAACAGCTCGGCGGCGATGTCGGCGTTCGACAGCCCCCGCGTCAACGCCGCAAGGACGTCGAGCTCGCGCCGGGTCAGACCGAAGTCGTTGTCGACGGCAACCGGCGCGTCGTCGAGGTGAACCCGCGCGGTGAGCTGCTCGATCCGGCGTACCAGACCCTTGGCGCCGAGCCTGGTGGCCAGCTCGTGGGCTTCGTTCAGCCGCAGCCGGGCGCCGTACTGGTTGCTGGAGGCAAGCGCTGACTCGGCGCCGCAGATCAGCGCGGACGCGAGCTGGTACGGGTTCCCCGCGTCCCGCCACGCGGCCGCCACCCGGTCCCAGGCCGGCAGGTCGCCGGGGCCGGACAGCGCGTCGAACATGAGCTGGAGGACGGTGCCCTCCGGGGAGTCCTGCCGGAACCGCTCCATGATGGCGCTCAGCTCCGCCATCCGCTCGGCTGCCGCCGCCACGACGTTCCGGTCGCGCGGCGCCGCGGCAATCCGGGCGCGGACGACCTGTGCCCCGTGCACCGCGAGCCAGAGCCACATCGACGTGTTCCCGTTGAGCTCGACCGGATCGGCCAGCCGGGCGCCGACGAGCTCGTCGGCCCGATCGAGGTCGCCACCGGCCAGGAACCGGGTGATCGCGGTCAGGTCGGCGTCGAGCTGCACCGCGACCGCACCCGGATACTCCTTCAGGTACTTCGCACGCCGCGCCGCGACCTCGTCGTACCTGTCGAGGTCGCCGCGCTGGACGGCGATCGAGGCGATCACCTCCCACATGCCCGCCGCGTAGTACGGCGGCGGGTCGCTCGCCAGCGTGCCCTCCATGAGCTGCTCCGCCTCGTCCCACCGCCCGAGCCGCGCCAGCATGCGGGCGCAGTTGTTGGCAAGCATCGCCCCGCGGGTCCGCTCCAGTCCCGACCGCTGGGCGAGTTGATATCCCTGCGCGGCGATGTGCAACGAGTCGGCGTACCGGCCGGCGAATCCGAGGGAAGCAGCCTCCCACTGGTAGGCGGTCAGCAACGTCTCGCGGTCGCCGGCGCGTTCGGCGGCCCGGCGGCTGGCGGCGTACTGCTGCTGCGCCTGGTCGACCTCGCCGCCGGCGGCGAGGCAAAATCCCTCCGCCAGCAGGGCCGGAGCGCGCAGCGCGTCGTCGTCCAGGCGTTCGGCGATCTCGAGGGCCTCCGCGACGACATCGGACACCCGCTCGGGCTGCTCTGCCACGAGCCGGACGAACGCCAGGTCGGACAAGATGCCCGCCCGCAGCGCGTCGTCGCGGCCGGGTGGCACCAGGGCCAGCGCGGCCTCGATGTCCGTGTCGCCGCGAGCGTCGATGCGGTTCTGCGTCCGGCCGCGCAAGGACAGCAACCGCGCTCGGCGGTTCGCATCGTCGAGCCCGTCGAGGGCAGCGGTCGCATGCCGGAGGCCGTCCGCCGACCGTCCGGCGGAGAACGCCGCGAGCGCCGCTTGCTCGTGCACGGTGACGCGATCGACGCCGAGGTCGGCGCTGTCCCACAGATCCAGAACGCGCTCCAGCGAGTGGAGTTGCTCGTCGTAGGCGTACCGCCGACCGGCCTCTTGCGCTGAGCCCCACGCCGCGGGAAGGGCTAGTTCGGGGCGGCCCGCCGCGGCCCAGTGCGCGGCGACGACACCGGCCGCCTCCGGATCGTTGCCCAACTGCTCCGCCCAGCGCGTGTGGTACTCGCGACGCTCGCCCGGCAGCAGTTCGTCGTACACGACCTGGCGGATCAGGTCGTGCCGCAAACCGAACCTCAGATCGCGGACGACGATCTGGTCGTGCGCGATCAGCCGCCGCAGATCGTTCCGTACGTCGATCTCCGCGCGACCGACCACCGCACACAGCAGGTCCTCGGCGACGTCCGTGGACGCCACCGCCACGATCGCGAGGACCTCCTGCGCCGTCTGAGGCAGCTCGCTGACCCGGTGCCGGAGCATGGCCCGGAGGGTGTCCGGCATCGTCGTACCGCTGGTGCTCAAGGCTTCGACGAAGAGCGGGTTCCCGCTGCTGCGGTGATGGATCTCGCGGACCCGGACCGGATCCGGGCGGCTGCCCTCGATCGCGGCGACCAGGTCCGCGACCGCGGCCACGTCCAGCGCGGCGAGGCGGAGCTCGGTGACGTCGGCGCGGCGGCCGAGCTCGGCGATGATCCGCCGGTTCGGATGCGTCTCGGGCAGTGTGCCGCTACGGATCGTGCCGATCAGCAGAACCGGGAGGCTGGTCAGGTTCCGGGTGAGGTAGACGAAGAGCTCACGGCTGGAGGCGTCGGCCCACTGCAGGTCCTCGACCACGAGAACGACCGGTCGGTCGCGCGCGACCTCGCCGATGAGGAGCAGGAGCTCCTCGAACAGCCGGGTCCGGCCGAAGGGGATGTCCGGCGGCGCGAACCCGGGCAACCAGGCGGCGATGGCAGATCGATCCAGCGGCAGCAGCTCGTGCACGCGGTCGCGGCCGAGGTGGTCGACCAGCCGACGGAAGATACCGGCGAACGGGACGTACGGCGTCTCGTCGGACCCGAGCTCGAGACAGCCGCCGGTGAGGACCAGCGGGTCGCCGGGCAGGCCGGCCGTCGCGGTGCCGACGAGTCGGGACTTGCCGATCCCGGCCTCGCCGGACACGAGCACGGTGGCCGGCTCACGCCGTACCGCCTGGGCGTACGCCGCCTCGATCGCGGCCGTTTCCGGCCCCCGCGCCACGAAGACGGGACTCACGATCGACATGCTCGGTCCCTCCCCGGACGACGAAATCACCAATGTTGATGACGCCGTACCCCCCGACTACTGACAGGCTGGCGCGGGCCCCAGGCTACCCACCCGAGGTTCACCCCGGCCGGACCGGCGCTGTGAATCCGGCTCTGATAGTTGCCTTACGCATCTTTCCCGGCCAACGAACCGTTGGGACGGGTTCTTGACACTGTGTGACGGGGGCCAGATCCTGAGGTGGTCGGAGGGGTGCGGCGGCCTTGGGGGGATTTGTGGCGCCGGAGCGGTGTGTGGTGTTGCTGGGGTGTTTCGGGGTGGCTTGTGACGGCGTGCCGGTGGTGCTCAATCCGGTTGAGCAGCGGGTCATTGCGTTCGTTGCGTGGCAGGGGCGGGCGGTCAATCGGACGTTTGTCGCGGCGTCGATCTGGCCCGATATCAGTGAGGTGCGGGCGCACGCGCGGTTGCGGACGGCCTTGTGGCGCTGTCATCGGGCGGCTCGGTTGCTCGACGGGTCGGCGAGTGATCTGTGGCTGGCCGACGGGGTGCGGGTCGACTTCCGCGAGATGGTGCCGCGGGTGCGGCGGTTGTGCGAGGGCGACGGGGCGGATCTCTCGCCCGACGAGCTGTCGCGTGATCTGCTCGACGGTTGGTACGACGACTGGGTGCTGGCGTCTCGCGAGCGATATCGGCAACTGCGGCTGCATGCTCTCGACGTACTCTGCAGGTCCCTCCGGCTCGCCGGACGGTACGCCGCGTCGCTCGAGGCTGCGATGGTCGCCGTTGAGGCCGAGCCGTTGCGCGAATCTGCACATGCGGAGGTCATCGAGCTCCACCTGGCCGAAGGCAATGTCAACGAAGCGGTCCGCCACTACCACCGCTACGCCAAGCTGCTGAACCGCGAGCTCGGCGTCCCGCCGACTGCGGCCCTCACCCGTCTGCTCCCCGCGCTGTCCTGTTGATCAAGCGTCAGGCTGCGCGCGGTCCACTACGTCGGCTTCGGCGTACGTGACGTCGTCGCGCTCCGAGAGTCGGGCCGCTACCTCGGCGGCGTCCGAGGATGTGGGCAGCGACAGGACCACGCGGCCGGACGGCGAGACGCGGACGAGCTCGGAGCCGTCGACCGCTGCGACCAGTTCGGAAGCGATCGCAGCTGCCGTCGCGTGGGGCGCGATCTTCACGATCACCCGGTTCAGCCGGCCGCTCTCGTCAGTCATGCGTCGAGCGTACGTCGATCGTCGGCGCCGAGCACCAGCGGCGAAGGCATCGTCGGGCGCTCGTCCATTGCTTGGGCGAGCCGGAGGAGCGCGGCGCCGGTACCGGCGAGGCCGAGCATCAGGCCGGGTACTTCGGCTCCGGGCTCGACCCCGCAGCGCCAGGCGTGTCCCAGTTCTTGGTGGACCCGACCGGTCGATACCACTGCGGCGGCCGCGGAGAGCCAGGACGGATCGTTCAGCGTGTTCGCTGCCACGATGAACAGCTCGATCAGTCCGGCGGCGCCGTGGCAAAGGGAGAAGTTGGCCGCGTAGCCCCCGGGGACCGACTGCAACAACGCAGCCGTCGCGAGCTCGGCGTGATGGAGCGCGGCGGTCGCGTCCGCCAAGAGCCCGGGCTGCCCGGTCGACTTCCAGGCGGCGAGCCTGGCCAGCCCGATTCCGATGCTGCCGTGGCACCACATATCCGGGTACGTCGGCCGTACGCCGGAGCTCAGCGCCGCGCGGTCGAACTCGCGCAGGTCCGGCCATCCCGCCGTACCGAACCACGCTCGCTCGGCGCGCCACTGCTCGAGCATCGCGTCGACGTACCGCTGGTCTCCGGTCAACCGCGCCAGGTCCGCGCAGGCGAGCAACGGCCCGGACCGCCCATGACCGAGCCCACACCATCGCGGCTCGTTTCCGGCCGGCTCCTCGTCAACCAAGAGCTGCTCACCGAGCCGCACAGCACTCTCCAGCAGCTCGTCGTCCTGCGTGGACAACGCCGCTACAACCAGCCCGGAACGCCCAGCAATCAGCTCGTTCGACAACTCCTGCCGCCCAGCCAGTGCCCCTCGAAGGACGACAAGTGCACGCTTTGCCAGCCCGGTATCGTCCAGCACGCGAGCAGCGTCATAAGCCGCCCAGCCAATCCCAGCCACCCCGGTGAACAGCCCCGGGCTGCCCGTGTTCTCGGCCCAGGTCAGGGCGTGGTGGAGGGCGGCTCGCGCGGTGCGTTCGGTGGTGGGGTTGTTGGTGTGGTGGGCTGCGTGAGCCAGGAACCAGCCGATGCCGGCGGTGCCGCCGTACAGGGCGGCGCCGGTGTCGTGGTGGATCAGGCGGGGTTCGGCGGCGGTGGGCTCGACGTCGTCGCCCAGCCAGAGGCAGCGGTCTTCGTACCAGAGCGCCTGGTGGTTGAGGGCGTCGGCGATCTCCGCAGCCAGGTCGCCTGCCTCGGTCGGGGTGAGTTCGGTTTCAGTTGAGGCAGTAGTAGTCACGGGTCTCACCCGCCTCGAGATAGGGGCGGTCGGGGTTCAGGCCCAGTTGCCGGAAGAGATCGAGCGCGACGGTCGCCGGGTCGGAGCCCGGGTGGAGAGCGGCGGCGAGATGCCGGCAGAGTTCGGCGCCGTAGCTGCTTCCGTCGGCCGCGCCGTCGGCGGCGGCAATGCCGGGCGCGAGGCTTGCGGTCAAGCGCGGGGTCCAGGGCTCGAGAAGTTCGATCAGGTCGGCCAGACAGGGAGCCAGCAGCTGCGCGAGCTCGCGGTGGTAGGCGTCGCGTTCGAGATAGATGACCAGGCTGTCGGGGCGCTGCTGTCCGTCGGTGGCCAGGGCGACCTTCAGCGCGTAGCGGTGGCCGTCGAGAGCCGAGGTGATCCGGGTGACGGCAATCGGTGCCTTGGGCAAGGAAATGTTGACATAGAGACGGGTGAGCGGCAGCTCGCTCCAGTCGCTGCTGCGGCTGATCCAGAAGCCGTCCTCGACACCGGACCGGCGGGCGGTGACGAGCAGGCGGTCGCCCGGTTCGGCGCAGCGGCCGGGGCGGTCGAGGTCGACGTACGAGCCGAGCTCGACCAACCGTTCTGTCTGCCCGTTCGTGGCCTTCACACGGCCGGTGGTGGAGACGAGCGCGGCGGTCCAGCCGGGCTCGAACCGGTCGCCGGCCGCGTGCGCCGCGTCGAGCGCGGCCGCCGCTGAGACCTCCACGGCTGTCGGTGGTCCGGTCTGCGGGCGGGCTGGACGCGGATCGAGGTACCACTCCACGTACAGGCGGGTCGCCATCGCCTCGACCGACTGCTGGCCCGGCACGAAGGCCGACAACGCGGCCAGGTCCTCGGCGATCATGGGCGGACCGACGAGTCGAAGGCCAGCGCCATCGTCAGCGCGAGATGGCGGTCCAGCTCCGCATCGAGCGTTGGATCGCCGCGGCCGGCGAGCTGTACGGCGCGCAGCAACAGCCGCGCCGCGGCCGCGTCGAACACGCGCTCCGCCGGCACCCGCTCCGCGGGGACGGGCGGCGCGGGGGCAGGCGGGGCGGGGGCGGGCCGCGCCGGGGTGGTTTCGGCGTAGGCCTTGAGCAACAGGCGGGCAGGGCCAGTGAGGATGGGGGCGCAGGATTTGGCGTCGGTCGCGGGGGAGAGGCTCAGCAGTTCGGCGATCAATGCGCCGAGGTCCCAGGCAGGGTCACCTTGCGTCGTGCACTCCCAGTCGATGAAAGAGATCTGGCCATCAGGCCCGGCCAGGCAGTTGTCGAACCTCAGGTCGCCATGGATCACCGTGTCGGTCCGCCACAGGTCAGCTTGCTCGGGCAGCCAGTCGACCAGCGGCCCGACTTCGAGACGCGCGAGGAGCCGTGCTACGCCGACGTTCGTCCGGGTGTACGCCGGACGCTCGGGATCGAGCGCGCGATAGATCCACGGCGCGCCGGCCGCGGGCACCTCATCGACGTACGGTCGGCTCGCGCGATGCCAGGTCGCGATCGTCCGGCCGAGGGCCGCGGCCAGCGTGCCGTCGTACCAACCGTTGTCAACGGCAACTTCCGCGACCGTGCGGGTGGCAGCCCGGTAGTCGAGCACCAGGATGTCGTTGTCGATGTGCCGTGGCAACGGAGCCAGAGCGGCCAGCTCCGGATGGCGCGTGGCCAGGCGGTAGATCGCGCGTTCGCGGGCCGGCGATCCCTGGGTGTCGTCGTCGGCGTGGTCCGCCTGCTTGACGACGTACCCGCGTCCGTCGCCGACCTCCACGATCACGACGTCGTGCGATCGACTGGTGTCGACGGCGCGGATGCCGTGGGTGTGGATGTCGGCGGCGGTCACGAGGCCGGTGGCGAGCAAGCTGCGGGTGAGCGGACCAGGCGTCCTCACTCGCCGTCCCCGGCTTGGAACGGACGCATGCTGCCGTCATCGGCTCGGTACACGTACTGCGCGTCGCCGTACCAGCTCTCCGTCTCGGCTCCCTCGGGCGCCTGCCAGACCTGGGCCTGGCCGGCGTCGTCGACGAAGACGAACTGCCGCCCGATCGGCGGGTTCACGATCGGACCCGTCGGGTCGATGTCGATCTCACACCCGGGCACGTTGGACGCGCAGCCGTCGATCAGGCTGACGGGCGGGCAGCGCAGCACGCTGGAGTTGACCGGGCAGAGGATCGGGAGCCGGGAGACCTGGCAACTGACCTTCAGCTTCGTCACCGGCGGCCAGCAGATCACGATCCGGGACTCCGGCTGGCAGAGCACGAGCCGGGACTCCGGCTGGCACTTGATCCTGATCACGGTTTCCAGGTCGCAGAGCTTCGGGATGAACGTCGGCTGGAAGATCGGGCTCACGCACCGCACGGCGGCCGCCGCGTCCACCCGCCCGTTGCCCCAGGCGTTGTCGAACGTCCCGGCGCCGAGCTTCACGGCCGTGTCGATCAGGCACTGCTTGATCGACACGTTCGTCTTCGCGTTGTTCTTGCTCCACATCAGCGCGACCAGCCCGGTCACGAGTGGCGTCGCCATCGACGTACCGCTGAGCAACCCGTAGTTGAGCCCGGCGGTGATCGTCACCGCGTACGTCGGCAGCGTGGAGAGGATCCCGCTGCCGGGCGCGACGACCGTCACCTCGGGGCCGACGTTCGAGAAGCTGGACACGGTGTCGGTGGAGGTCGTCGAGCCGACCGCGATCACGCCAGGCACCGTCGTCGAGTACGCCGCCGGCCAGATCACGGGGCCGCCGTTGTCGTTGCCGGCCGCCGCGCACAGCAGCATGCCGCGGGTGCTCGCGTAGTTGCAGGCGTCGAGCTTGGTCTGGCTCGCCGCGCCGCCGCCGCTGTAGTTGATGACAGCCTTCAGACCGTTGGCGACCGCGTAGTCGGTGATCTCCTCGACCGCGTCGGCGAAGTCCGCGGCACTTCCGTTGCCGGTTACGTCCAAGGTGCGGCAGACGTAGACGCGGGATGCCCAGTTCATGCCGGCGACGCCGTTGGAGTTGTTGCCGAGCGCGGCCGCGATGCCGGCGACGTGCGTACCGTGGCCGTTCAGGTCCCGCGGCGTACCGCCGTCGACGAAGTCGGTGCCGAGCACGAACCGGCCGGTGTCGTTGAGGTCCGGGTGATCCAGGACGTCGGCCGCGGACATCGAGATCCCGCTGTCGACGATGCCGATCACGACGGTCGTCTTACCGGTCTCGAGATCCCAGGCATCCGGCGCGTTGACCTTCGGCAACGCCCACTGCTCGGAGTACCGCGTGTCGTTCGGGACGACCGCGGCGTGGTCGATGACATCTGGCTCGGCGTACAGCACGTCGTCCCGGTTGCTCAGCTCCTGCGCCAGCTGGATGACGTCGGTACCGGGGGAGACGTTCAGCACCACCCGCCCGGTGGTCGTCGGCTCCCGCACCGCCGTCGCCCCGTCGAGCTCCCCGGCAAGACTCTCGGACGCGGCCACCATCTCGCCGTACTCACCGACATCCGCCGGTGCCCGAAACTTCACCACCACCCGATTGGCGAGGTACTGAACCTCTTCGTCCCCCCACCGCCCACTCGCAACCTCGCGCCCCTGCACACCGTCCGGCTGAATCACCACAACAAACCCCTCCCACCCCGAGTCCCCTCCCCCCACCATCCCCAACGCCCCGTCACACCCGCGTCACACCCGAGCTGACCGGAGAGCGGGCGCCGCGGTTTCAGGTGTCAGCGAGGAAGGGCGGTGCGGAGTTGGCGACGGGAGGTGATGCCGAGTTTCGAGAAGGTCTTGCGGAGGTGCCACTCGACGGTGCGGGGGCTGATGAAGAGTTGCTCGGCGATCTCCGGGTTTGTCAGGCCGTCCCGGGCCAGGCCGGCGATCTGGGCCTCCTGTGCGGTGAGGTCGTTGCTCGTTTCCGGTACGCGTTTGCGGACTGTCTCGCCGGTCGCGAGCAGTTCGTGCCGCGCGCGCTCGGCGAACGCCTCGCACCCGATCGCGCTCAGCTGTTCATGAGCGGTTCGCAGCTGTTCGCGCGCGTCCTGCCGGCGCCCCTCCCGGCGCAGCCACTCGCCGTACAGCAGCGCGCCCCGCGCCCGCTCGGTCCGCAGACTGGTCCGACCCAGGTGCTCGAGCGACTCGACGTACGCCGCTTCCTCGCCGGTCAGCAGTGCGCGGGCGCGGGCCTCCAGGCCGCGGCCCCAATCCGTGGGCAGGACGCTGACCCGCTCGGTCAGCCTCGCCAGTGCAGTCTCGACCAGCTTGGTGTCGCCGGTCCGCGACGCCGCCTCGGCGAGCTCGCGCGCGACGAGTGCGCCGTACCCGACGATGTCCTGCTCGAACACCTGCAGCGCGGCGTCCCGCGCCAGCTCGTACCGGCCGAGGCCGTTGTTCAGCACCGTGCTCGCGTACGTCGCGAACGCTGCCGTCCGGCCCTGGCTGTGCGCACCGGACTCGCGGATCATCGCCTCGATCAGCTTGGTCGCCGTCTCTTCGTGACCGCGGTTCGCCGCCAGGATCATCCGGCCGATCCCGAGTTGCCGGTTCCCGGTCGCGGCGGCGATCTGCTCCTCTTCCTCGACTGCGGCGGCGGCCGCGGTGAGGTCGCCGGCGAGGCAGTCCAGGCTGGCCCGGAAGTTCAGCGCGAACTGCAGCTGGACGAGCGCGCCGGTCTTGCGGGCGATCCGGTCCTGCCGGGCCGCGAGTTCGAGCCCGGCCTCGAGGTCCCAGACCTCGATCGCCACGATCCCGGCCGCCCGGTTACCGGCCAGCCAGAGCCAGCTGCCGACGTCCTTGGCGCTGATCTCGGTCTGTCGAGCCTTGTCCAGCGCCTTCACGAGCAGCGGCGCGGCGGCGGCGTACCCGCGGGTGAACCGGACGGCGAGCGCCTGGAGCAGCATGTCGGCCGGTGGGTCCGACGGCTGCGGTGGTGGCGCTGCGGCCGCGGCGTACGCGAGGATCCCCGGCGCGTCCGGCCCGCTGGCCCAGATCGCCGCGGACATCGCCTCGAGGTAGGCGATGCGCGCCCGCTCGGGATCGTGCGGGTCGAGCTTCTGCGCCGCGTCCAGGAGAGTCCGGGCGGCCTCGCGGGCGCGGCCCTGGTCGAAGGCGATCTCGCCACGCAGCCGTTCGGCTTCGGCCTCCTGTACGACGTTCGGCGGCCCGACCGTGACTCCAGCGAGCAGGTCCAGCGCCGAGTCGAGCGCACCCGCACCGCGCTTGGCCGTCGCCGCAGCGAGCAAGCGCCCCGACCGCAAGGCGGGGTCGAGCGTCAGCGCCGCCGACCGCTCGAGGAACGTCCCGGCAGCGAAGAACCCACCCCGCGCCCGAGCGCGCTCCGCAGAGCGCTCCAGCTCGGCGGCCACGCCCTCGTCGGGCCTCGTCGCCGCCTGCGCCCGGTGCCACGCCCGCCGGTCCGGGTCGGTCTCCGGGTCCGTCACCTCCGCGAGCGCTTGATGTACCGCGCACCGATCGTGCGGCGCCGCCATCCGGTACGCTGCCGACCGCACCAGCGGGTGCCGGAACCGGATGTGTTGCCCAAAGCTGATCAGCCCCGACTCGATCGCACTACCCGCTGGGTCCGCGCCCAGCCCGAGGCGCTCCGCGGCCCGCCACAGCAACGTCGGGTCACCCAACGGCTCGGCCGCAGCCGTCAGCAGCAGCAACCGAGTGTCAGCGGGCAGTACTTCGAGCCGCCGGACGAAGCTGTCCTCGATCCGGCCGGCCAGCGTCCCTTCGGGCAGACCGTCCGCGAGCTCGGCCGCGGTCCACGCCCGCGGCAGCTCGAGCAGCGCCAGCGGGTTGCCGCGGGTCTCGGCCACGATCCGGTCCCGGACCCGCGGATCGATCGGGCCAGGCAGCACCGACTCGAGCAGGGCCCGCGCATCGGCATCGCCGAGGCCGCAGACCGCGAGCTCGGTCAGTCCGGCGAACTGGTGCTCGAGGCCGTCGCGGACCGCGAGCACCATCACGATGGACTCGGCTGCGAGCCGCCGGGCGACGAACGCGAGGATCCGGGCAGACATCAGGTCGAGCCACTGCGCGTCGTCGACGACGCACACGACCGGCCGCTTCCCGCCCGCTTCGGCGAACAGGTTGAGGACCGCGAGCCCGATCAGGAACTTGTCCGGAGGCGGCCCACTGACCTGGCCCAACGCCGTACCGAGGGCTTCCTGCTGCGGTGGCGGGAGCCGGTCGAGGTGGTCCAGAAACGGCCGGCAGAGCTGGTGCAGCCCGGCGTACGCGAGCTCCATCTCGGACTCGATACCGGTCGTGCGGGTGATCCGGCAGCCCTGCGCGTTCGCCGCGAGCTCGTCGAGCAGCGCCGACTTGCCGACCCCGGCCTCCCCGCGCACCAGCAGCGCCCGGCTGTTTCCGGACCTCGCTTCGTCAACGAGCGCGCTCAGTACTGCGCTCTCCCGCTCGCGGCCCCGAAGCTCTCCCGTCCCCACGCGCCCAGCCTAGACGGAGCCGTGCCTCGCCCTGGCCTCAGCTCTGGAAGACCTTGCCCGCTATGTGCTCGATGCGCGTCCTGGGGCGGCGGAGGAGCAGGCTGGAGATGGTGAGGACGCTCGTGATGGTGGTGACCAGCATCAGGAGCGTCAGCCGGTTGGTGCGGGCGGTCTGGCAGTCGGCGACGACGGTCTGCTCGAGCTCGGCGCGGTAGCGGTCTGGGTTGTCCTCACCGTCCCGTTTGGCCTGGTCGACGAAGTCCGAGATGTCGTTGACGGAACCCGCGGGCAGGCCGCGGCCGCTGACGTTGCGGCCCATGAAGCCGACCTCGCCGAGCGACACGCACCTGATCTTCAGGTGCTTCTCCTCGTACCGCTGCCCGGTGTACTCGAGGTCGGCCGCGTTGAAGAACAGGTAGAGCATCCAGACGAAGCCGAGCAGGGCGAACACCGCAAGCACTTTGGACTTCACGGGGGCGAGGCGTCCCTTCAGACGTCGAGTAGCCGAAGTGCCTCGGTGACCGAGTCGGTGACCGGGGCACCCGTAGTCTGCAGCGCCTCCCGGGTCATCGCGCCGGTGGACACCAGCACGCAGCGTGTACCGGCCGCCTGCGCAGCGTGCCCGTCGTCGACCACATCTCCGATCAGCACCACCTCCGCCGGGTCCAGGTCCTGTACGGCGAGGTGCCGGATCAGACTGTCCGCCTTCGACCCACCGCCGAGCGCATCGGTCAGCCCGTCGACCCGGGTGAAGTACTGCGTCAGCCCGAACCCGTCGACCGTCGGCGTCAGCCGGGAGTGGTACCACATCGACAGCAACGACTGGGTCCGCCCGCTCTCCGCCACCTCCCGGAGCGCGTCCGGCAGCCCCACGGCGAGACCACAGGTGTGCAGCAGGTCGTCGTACTGCGCGTGGTAGAGCTTGTCGACGCGCTCCCACTCCTCGTCGTCGAGAGTGCGGCCGAGGACCTGTTCGTACGACACGCGCATCGGCCGGGTGTAGACCGCCTGCCACTCGGGCCAGGTCAGCTGTGGGCGTCCGAAGCCGGTCAATACTCGGTTGACCGCGGCCAGCACCGCGTGGTTATCGTCCAGCAGCGTCCCGTTCCAGTCCCACACCACATGCGAAATCGTCACCGGGGCACTCTAAGCGTCCGACCGGGGTGGTGGGGTGGGGGAGGAATCAAAGGAGGTAGGCGGGTGGCTGGTTTCCAGAGTGCGGCCGAGCTGGGCGTGGGCTTCCACGACGAGGTGATCGCGCCGCTGGTGGGCGACATCGGCTACGCGGCAGGGTTGCTCGGGTGGGGTTCGGACGTGCTCGGCTACGACACCGAGCGGTCGACGGACCACGGCTGGGGACCGCGGCTCGCTGTCTTCGTCGACGCGGACCAGGTCGAGCCGGTCCGGAAGCGGGTGGAGCAGGGGCTGCCAGACACCTACCAGGGGTACGCCGTGCGCTTCGGCTGGGACCAGGTGGAGCCGACGCACCACATCTCCGTCTCGACGCTGGGCGACTGGCTACGCGGCCAGTTGGGCTTCGACGCGACGCAGGGGATCGAGCTGGCCGACTGGGCGGTCACTCCGCAGCAGCAGCTCCTCGGTGTGGTCGCCGGACGGGTGTACGCCGACGACGGCCGGCTCGAAGCGGTCCGCAGCGCCTTGGCGTGGTACCCGGACCAGCTGTGGCGGTGGATGCTCGGCTGCCAGTGGGTGCGGATCGCCCAGGAGGAAGCGTTCGTCCAGCGCACCCACGAGGTCGGCGACGAACTCGGCTCTCGGGTAGTGGCTGCCCGACTGGCCCGGGACCTGATGCGGCTCGCGCTGCTCCAGGCCCGGACGTACGCGCCGTACACCAAGTGGCTCGGTACGGCGTTCGCTCGGCTGGACCACCCGGACGGCCTCGACCGGGCGCTCGCGGAGGTGGTTGCTGCCAGCAACTACGTGGAGCGCGAGCGCGCGCTGGTGACGGCGTACGAGCTGGTGGCGCGACGGCACAACGCGCTCGGGATCACTGCCGAGCTCGACCCGCGGCCGAGGCCGTACTTCGACCGGCCCGCGCTCGTGATCGGCGCGGACCGTTTCGCCGACGCGTGCCTGGGGACGGTGACGGACGAGGACGTGCTGAAGTTCGGCCGGATCGGGGCGATCGACCAGTTCGCCGACAGTACCGACGTTCTCAGCAACCCGTCCGCCTACCGCCGACTGATCGGGGTCTACCGGTGACGCTCGCGCAACACGTCATCTCGTCCGTCACCACGACCAAGCTCGGCTACCGGTACCTCCGGGCGATCGGGCACAACTCGTTCCTCGGCGACCACGGCAGCGGCGGCGAGGTCACGGCGTACGTCGTGGAGACCGGTCGTGGGGCAACCGGCTGGGGACTGGCACTGTCCGACGCGGACCCGGGGCCGCTGATCGGGCGGAACCTGGCCGACTTGATCGACCCGGACCGCGGCGTGATCGAGCCCGCCGCTGAGTTCCTCGACTACCCGCTGCACGACCTGGCCGCCCGGATCCTGGACGTCCCGGTCTACGCGATGCTCGGCGCGCACGGGTCGCCTCGCGTCCGGTGCTACAGCGGAGGGATCTACTTCGACGAGCTGGACCAGATCCGGCGGGACCTCGAGCAGGATCACGAGTTCGGCTTCCGCGACTTCAAGGTGAAGATCGGCCGCGGCCACCGCTGGATGCCGACCGCGGCCGGCCTCGCCCAGGACATCGAGGTCACCCGCATGGTCCGCGACCTCTACCCGTCGGCCGGCCTCCTGGTCGACGGCAACGACGGCTTCACCCTGAACGGCCTGCTCGAGTACGTCGACGCCGTCGCGGACTGCGACCTCTACTGGATCGAGGAGCCGTTCGCCGAGCGCCGCCCCGACCTCCAGGCCCTCCACGAGCACCTGGCCACGCTGCAGCACCGCCCCAAGGTCGCCGACGGCGAGTACGAACCCAATGTCGAGCACGTACTGCGTCTCGCCGGAGAGGGACTCATCGACGTCGCCCTGATGGACGTGATCGGCCACGGCCTCACCGCTTGGCGCCGCACGATGCCCCGCCTCGCCGCCGAGGCATCGCCGCACGCGTGGGGCGTCCCGCTCAAGACCCTCTACGCCGCCCACCTCGCCGCCGGCCTCGGCAACATCCCCATCGTCGAAGGCGTCCCCGGCCCCGGCGCCTACACCCTCGAGGACGGGTACATCGTCCTCACCGACCACCCCGGCTTCGGCCTCACGTTGCCGTAGCCAGCGATGACTTCGAGCTTGTCGTGCATCACATGTCCAAGACGAGGTCGGTTGTCGGGCGGGCGCAGCACAGCAGCGTCTCCCCGTCCGGCGGGGGTTCGAGTGGGGTGGGGGAGTAGCTGACCTCTCCAGACAGCAGCGGGGTGACACAGGTCTGGCACACTCCGGTCCGGCAGCTCCAGCGGGTCGCGACGTCGCACGCCTCGGCCAGCTCGAGCAGACTGCCGTCCCGCATGGCAGTGGAGATGCCGCTGCGGGCGAAGGTCACCAAGGGTCCCGTCCCGGCCGGGCCGTCCGGTTGGTGTGGTGTGTGGGCGGTCTGGTTGATCAGGCCGGGGTTGATCGCTGCCAACGCACCGAACAGCTCGGTGTGGACCCGCGTGACGCCGACCTCGGCCAGTGCGGCCTGCATGTCGGTCATGAAGGCCGCCGGTCCGCAGATGTACGCCGTCGCGTCCGTAGGCAGCGCCAGCTCGATCAGCTTGTCCTTGGTCAGCCGGCCGTCGACAGAGCTGTAGTAGATGCGCTCATGAGCGTTGGGCAGCTTCGCCAGCAGGTCGTACGCCTCGGCCGCGAGCGGATGCTCCGACGGTCCACGGGCAGCGTGGATCCACCAGACCTCGCGAGTGGTGCCGGCCAACGCATGAAGCATCGCGAGGACCGGCGTCAGGCCAATGCCGGCCGAGAGCAGGAGGACCGGTCCGTCGCCGTCCTCCAGTAAGAAGTCGCCACGGGGTGCAGCGACGTCGAGGACCGTGCCGGCGGTCAGCTGAGCCATGTAGCCGCTACCGACACCGTGTGGCTCGTGTTTGACGCTGACGCGATAGTCGGGGGAGGACAGCGAGTAGCTGCGCACGGCACCGGGCAACCGGAAGGTCAGGTACTGCCCAGGTCGTGCTGCGGGCAGGTCCTCTCCGTCAGTAGCAGCCAGCCTGATGGAGTACACGTTCGCGCTCTCCGGAACCACCTCGGTCACCCGCAGCGGACGGAAGCCCTCCCATGCCGGCTTGGGTGCATCTGTCGCCGTCAGCAGGTCCCGGAACGACCCCTGCCACCCTGGACTCAGCGCCGGGATCTGTACGGCGACCCGCAGCTTGGCGGTGTCGCGATTCGGCAAGTACAGCAGGGCATCCGTGTCCGCCACGCTGAGCGCACCGGGCCCGGTGGAGACCTTGACGATCGGGTCGCCGGCCCGCACCGGTCCTTCGGTGATCACCCGGCAGTAGAAGCCGGGGCGGTGGTGGCTGACCAGCAGGGCAGGGAGCTCTGGCTCGCCCATCCGTAGGCCGACCCGGTAGCAGGTGACCCGTGGTTGCGTGACCTCCAGCTCGGCCTCGCCGACGCGGTACCGGTCGCCGATGCACACCTCGTCGTCCGGCAGCCCGTCGATGGTCAGGTTCTCGCCGAACTGGCCGTACTCGAGGTCGTCCCGGCCGAACTGCTCCGACCAGTGCCGGTACGAGTCGAGCTGGTAGACCATGACCGCGCGCTGCTCGCCACCGTGGCCGCCCTTGTCGCCCTGTCCGTCGCCGTCCAGGTTCAGCCGCCGGACCATCACCGGTCCGTCGACCGGGTACTTCCAGACACCGGTGAACACAGTCTTGCCGTTCCACTCGACGTTCTTCGGCATCCCGACATTGACGGACAACACAGTGCCGTCTGGGGCATCTGGGGCTTGGCTCATCCGGACAGCTCCTCGACAGTCAGGTCACGGTCGACACCGTGCGAGATCAACACCCTGACCAGGTTCCTGCCGCATCCGCCGCCCGTCCAGCTCCCCACGCGCTCAGCTGCTGTACGGCGAGTGGCTGCGGCGGGAGCGACGCCGTGCGGATGCCCGCGAACACCTCCGCACGGCGCACTCCTGCCGCGCCGACTACCTGCCGGCTATCTGCTGACTACCTGCTTGCTACTTGCGGAAGTTGCGCCAGCCGGTGTTGTCGCACTGGTTCCACAGGATGATCCGGCTGGACGCGTCCGCGGACCACTCGCCCTTGCACAGCCGGCCCTCGAGGAGCTGGTTCTCGTTGAACTGGGTCATCGTGCAGTTCACCCCGCCGGTGCCGGCGCCGGTGTTGTCCCAGCAGCCGTAGGTCGCGCCGCCGCCGTTCGGCCGGAACACGAAGACCATCGAGTGGTCGTCGGCCTCCTGGTCGTTGACGTGGATGACGTTGTTGGTGTCGGTGTAGGTGGCCTGGCCGATCGCGTTGCCGGAGGCGTTGGTCCACTGCCACACCACGGCGGCGCTCGCGCTGGTCGCGCCCACCAGGGCGATGCCCACGACTCCGGCCGTAGTGGCGACCGCTCGGGCGATGGTCTTGTTCGGCATGCTCTGCGTCCTCTCTGGGTGAGCCCGCGGAACCGGGCTGGACGCCAGCCTGCGCGTCGCGCCGAGAGCGGTCGAATGCGTTGCAGGTTCCTGCAAAGCAAGCGTTTCAGGCACTCCGGTCGGCCGACTCGGCGTACCGGAGACCTGCGGCGAACCGGGTCTTCACCTGAAGCGCATCCAGCAGTTTGGCCACCTCGTACCGGACTGTGCGGACGCTGAGCGTCAGCTGGTCCGCGATGTCGTCGTCGGTGCAGCCGTCGCCGAGCAGGGCCGCGATGACGCGCTGGCGTGGCGTCAGACCGCTGCCGTCGTACCGGAGCTCGCTGGCACGGACAGAGCCGCGGCGCACGGCCCGTAGGTACTGGTTGGTCGCGTTGACGGCCTCAGTGCAGTGCAGCACGAGCAGGCTGCGGTGGCCGGACAGCACGGGGCCTTCGACGATCACCCTGCTGCCGTCCATCAGCTTCAGCTGGATCGGCCCGTAGCCCAGGTGGTACGGCATGTCCTCCGCGGCGATCAAGAAGTCGGTCAGCATCGGGTCGCCTTCGCTGGTGTCGAAGAAGCTCGTCATGCGGACCCCTGACGCGACTAGCTCCTGGTTGAACCGGTGGCTGGGCACGTAGTCCGCCAGCGACTGCTGCCTGGTCCAGGTCACCGCCACCAGTTCGCGCGAGCTGGCGCACTGGTCTTCGAGCCAGTCCTTCAGAGCGGTCCGGTCCCGCACCAGGAACACCTCGGCCACGTCGCCGGAGCACGGCTGTCTGGCGACCACCTCGTCGCACACCTTCGCCCGCACCAGCTGGAGACGCAGCGACGCGTCCAGCACCTCCTGCCGGCTTGTGGTCTCCCCGTTCAGCACTGATCGACGCATGCCACCCCCCGCGGCCTCACTGACTACTCAGCTACCTCAGCCACGCATGCTCTCATGTCACCACCCCTTGACGGAACGGAGTGCGTGTCCAGTTTCTGGAGATCGTTTTCCATCCGCGCGCCCGCTGGGCGTAGGTTTCGTGCCCATGGCCATGTTCGACCTTTCCCTGGACCAGCTTCGCGAGTACCGGCCCGACGTGGCCCCGCCCGCCGACCTGGTGGAGTTCTGGCGCCGCTCGATCGAGAAGGCGCGCAGCGGCGACCTGTCCGCGACATTCACCGCGGTCGACAACAAGCTCGCCGTCATCGACACCTATGACGTCACGTTCGCCGGCTTCGGCGGTACGCCGGTCAAGGGCTGGCTGCACGTCCCCGCCGGCGCCACCGGCCCGCTGCCGACCGTCGTGCAGTACTTCGGGTACTCCGGTGGCCGCGGACTGCCGCACGCCACGAACCTGTGGGCCCAGGCCGGCTACGCGCACTTCGTGATGGACACCCGCGGCCAGAGCTACAGCGCCGGCGGCTTCGACAGTACGCCGGACGACACGACGTACGCCGGTCTCAATCACACGCCCGGCTTCATGACCGCCGGCATCACCGACCCGGAGACGTACTACTACCGCCGCGTCTTCATCGACGCCGTCCGCGCCCTCGAGGCCGCGCGGACCTCGCCGTACGTCGACCCGGCCAAGCTCGTCGTCACCGGCGCCAGCCAGGGCGGCGGGATCTCGATCGCCGCGGCCGGCCTCGCGCCGCTGGCCGGGATCGAGCTGCTCGGCTGCGCCCCCGACGTACCGTTCCTGTGCCATTTCGAGCGGGCGGTGCGGATCACCGACGAGGACCCGTACGGCGAGATCACGCGGTACCTGAAGGGTTTCCGGCAGGACGTCGACGCGGCGCTGCGGACGCTGAGCTACTTCGACGGCGTCAACCTCGGCCGGCTGGCCACGGCACCGGCGCTGTTCTCGGTCGCGCTGATGGACGCGATCTGCCCGCCCTCGACGGTGTTCGCGGCCTTCAACTCCTACGGCAGCGCGCAGAAGGCGATCGAGGTCTACCAGTACAACGAGCACGAGGGCGGCGAGACGTATCAGCAGCTCGCCCAGCTGAACTGGGCCGCGGAGATCTTCGGGAAATAGGCATCGCGGGACCGATGAGTTTCTGGCCCGGGCGGCGTTACACGGTCATCGATGTCGGTCAGACTGGACCGACGGGAACCGCGGGAGGCCGCAGATGGACTGGAAACTCGAGCTCGTGATCGTGCCAGTGTCGGACGTCGACCGGGCCAAGAAGTTCTACATCGACCAGCTCGGGTTCGCCGAGGACGTCGACCACCGGGCCGGCGACTCGTTCCGGGTGGTGCAGCTGACGCCGCCCGGTTCGGCCTGCGCGATCACGATCGGCACCGGCCTGACGACCGCGAAGCCGGGCAGCTACCAGGGCCTGCACCTGGTGGTGACCGACATCGAGGCGGCCCGTGCGGAGCTGGTAGAGCGTGGGGTCGAGGTCAGCGAACCGTTCCACTTCGGCGCCCAGGGCAAGCAGGACGGGGTGCACCCGGACCGCTCCGACTACAACACCTTCCTGAGCTTCGCGGACCCGGACGGCAACAGCTGGATGGTCCAGGAGCGCGGGCACCAGCCGTGACGACGCTGTGACGACTCTGGAGGAGGCGGCGTTCGCGGGTGACGAGACCGCGTTCGCCGCCCTCGCCGGGCAGCACCGGCGGGAGCTGCACGTGCACTGCTACCGCATGCTCGCGTCGTACAACGACGCGGAGGATGCGGTCCAGGAGACGCTGCTCCGCGCGTGGAGAGGCCGGGACTCGTACGACGGCCGCACGTACTTCCGCGCGTGGCTCTACAAGATCGCCACCAACATCTGCCTTGACGTGATCCGGCGTCCCGCGCCGCAGGACCTGAGCTGGTTACAGCCGTACCCGGACCAGTTGCTCGACGAGCTGGCGCAGCAGCCCGAGGTGGCAGCGGTGGACCGCGAGACGATCGAGCTCACCTTTCTGATCGCGTTGCAGGCCCTACCGGCCCGGCAGCGAGCCGCACTGATCGCCCGCGACGTACTGGGTTGGTCTGCTGTGGAGACGGCCGGCCTGTTGGAGACGAGCGTGGCTGCAGCGAACAGTGCGCTGCAGCGGGCCCGCGTGACGATGCAGCAGCGGCTGCCGGTACGTCGTACCGACTGGGCGGCGCCGCGGCCGACCGCCGAGGAGCAGGCTGTGCTGGCGCGGTTCATCGACGCGCACCAGCGCTGCGACGCGGCAGCGGCGATCGCGATCGCCGCGGAGGACCTGCGGATCTCGATGCCGCCGGACCGCCTGGCGTTCGACGGGCTGACCGCATGCCTGCCGTTGTTCGAGCGCGGGTTCGGGCCGAACCGGGAGGGCGAGTGGCGGCTGGTGCCGACCGCGGCGAACCGGTTGCCCGCGGCAGCGTCGTACCTGTTGCGTCCGGGAGACACGGTGTGGCGGGCGTTCAAGCTGGACGTCCTGCGGGTCAGCGACGGGCGGATCGCGGAGATCATGACATTCGGCTACTCCCGTTTCCCTGCCTTTGGCCTCCCCGACCGGTTGACGCCCTAGTCTGGGCCCATGCTCGGACTACCTGACGGAATCCAGGCCTGCTTGTTCGACCTGGACGGTGTGCTGACGAACACCGCTGCTGTCCACGCCGCAGCCTGGAAGGAGATGTTCGACGAGTTCCTGCGCGCGTACTCCGAGCAGCACGGCATCCCGTTCCAGCCGTTCGACAAACGGGCGGAGTACGACGCGTACGTCGACGGCAAGCCGCGCCCGGACGGTGTGCGCGACTTCCTCGCGGCCCGCGGCATCACGCTGCCCGACGGGTCGCCCGACGACCCGCCGACGGCGATGACGGTGAATGGCCTCGGCAACCGGAAGAACGACGCCGTGCAGCGGAAGATCCGCACCGAGGGCGTCGAGGTGTTCGAGGGGTCGCGCCGCTACCTGCAGGCCGCCGAGCAGGCCGGGCTGCGGCGCGCGGTGGTGTCCTCCAGCGCGAACACCCGCGAGGTGCTCGACGTCACCGGACTGGCGCAGTACATCGAGCAGATCGTCGACGGCATCACGATCCGGACCGAGGGGCTGAAGGGCAAGCCGGCACCGGACACGTTCCTTGCCGCGGCCAAGGGGTTCGGGGTCGAACCGTCCGCGGCCGTCGTGTACGAGGACGCGCTGGCCGGTGTGTCGGCCGGACGCGCCGGGCAGTTCGGGTATGTGATCGGAGTGGACCGGGTGGGCCAGGCCACCGAACTCGAGGCACACGGCGCCGACGTGGTCGTCCGCGACCTGGCCGACCTGCTGGAGGGCTGATGATCGACCGAGGGCAGCACCCGATCGAACCGTGGCGGCTGCGCGAGACCAGGCTCGCGATGGACAAGCTGGCGCAGTCGGAGTCGCTCTTCGCGTTGTCGAACGGCCACATCGGCCTGCGCGGCAACCTCGACGAGGGCGAGCCGTACGCCATCCCGGGGACGTACCTGAACTCGTTCTACGAGCAGCGCCCGCTGCCGTACGCCGAGGCCGGCTACGGGTACCCGGAGTCCGGGCAGACCCTCGTCGACGTGACCAACGGCAAGCTGATCCGGTTGCTCGTCGACGACTCGCCGTTCGACATCCGCTACGGGTACCTGACCAAGCACGAGCGCTCGCTGGACTTCCGGACCGGCATGCTCGAGCGGCACGTTGACTGGACCTCGCCGGGTGGCAAGCGGATCAAGGTCCGCAGCCGCCGGATGGTGTCGCTGACCCAGCGCGCGGTTGCCGCGATCGAGTACATCGTCGAGCCGGTGGACCAGCCGGCCCGGTTCGTGATCCAGTCCGAGCTGGTCGCCAACGAGGCCCAGCCGAAGCTGTCCGACGATCCGCGGGTGGCCGCAGTACTCGACAACCCGCTCAAGCCGGTCAGCCACGACGGCGGTGAGCACGGGACCGTTCTGATTCACCGGACCACGCGGAGCCAGCAGCTGATGGCTGCGGCGATGTCGCACGAGGTGGACACCTCGGTCCGGTACGCCATCGACCAGGACGTCCGCGAGGACTGGGCGCGGACCACGGTCATCTGCCAGCTGCAGCCCGGCGAGAGTCTCCGCGTGGTGAAGTACCTGGCCTACGGCTGGTCCAGCCTGCGGTCGGAGACGGCTGTCCGGGACCAGGTGGCCGCAGCGCTTGCCAGTGCTCGCTTCTCCGGGTGGGACGGGCTGACCAAGCAGCAGGTCGAGTTCCTCGACGACTTCTGGGACGGCGCCGACATCGAGGTGCAGGGGCACCCAGAACTGCAGCAAGCGGCGCGGTTCGCGCTCTTCCACGTCCTGCAGGCCGGTGCGCGCGCCGAGCGGCGGGCGATCCCGTCGAAGGGCCTGACCGGTGCCGGGTACGACGGCCACACGTTCTGGGACACCGAGGGCTTCGTGCTGCCGGTGCTCACGTACACGATGCCCGGCGCCGCAGCGGATGCGTTGCGCTGGCGGCACTCGACGCTGGGGATGGCCAAGCAACGCGCCGAGGAGCTGGGCTTCAAGGGCGCGGCCTTCCCGTGGCGGACGATCCGCGGCCAGGAGTGCTCCGGCTACTGGCCCGCTGGTACTGCGGCCTTCCACATCAACGCCGACATCGCCGAGGCGGTGATGCGGTACTACCGGGCGACGGCGGACGAGGACTTCCTCGACGAGGTCGGTCTGGAGCTGCTGGTCGAGACCGCCCGGCTCTGGATGTCGCTGGGGCACCACGACCGCGACGGCCGCTGGCACCTGCCCGGTGTGACCGGACCGGACGAGTACAGCGCCGTTGCCGACGACAACGTCTTCACCAACCTGATGGCCGCGCGCAACCTGCGCTCGGCGGCGGAGATCGCGTTGAAGCTGCCCCTCCGGGCCAGGGCGTTGGGCGTCGGCAGCGAGGAGGAGGCGGCGTGGCGGGACGCGGCGGCCGCTGTCTACGTGCCGTACGACAAGGACCTCGGCGTACACCCGCAGTCCGAAGGCTTCACCGGGTATGCGCTGTGGGACTTCGAAGGCTACAAGGACAAGTACCCGTTGCTGCTGCACGCGCCGTACTTCCAGCTGTACCGCACCCAGGTGGTGAAGCAGGCCGACCTGATGCTGGCGACGTACTGGTGCGGTGACGCGTTCACGGCCGAGGAGAAGGCGCGCAACTTCGACTACTACGAGCGGCTGACCGTCCGGGACTCCTCGCTCTCGGCGTGCGTGCAGGCCGTGATGGCTGCGGAGGTCGGTCACCTCGACCTGGCCTACGACTACGCCTACGAGGCCGCGCTGATCGACATGCGGAACCTGCACCACAACACCGGCGACGGGCTGCACATGGCGTCACTCGGTGGTGCTTGGAGCGCGCTGGTCGCCGGCTTCGGCGGGTTGCGGGAGCGCGACGGATTCCTGTGCTTCGACCCAGCACTGCCAATGGGCCTGTCCGGGCTGAGCTTCACGGTCCGGTGGCGCGACGCCCGGCTGAAGGTGGAGATCGATCCGGTGGCGGTCAAGTACACCGTGCACGACGGTGCGGACGCCCGGGTCACCCTCAAGCACGCGGGCGAGGAGATCACGGTCACCACGGACAAGCCGGTGATCCGGACACTGGAGAAGCGCCGGCCCCTCCTGCCGCGGCCGCCGCAGCCGCTCGGGCGCGAGCCGCGGTCGGCGATGGCGATCAACGAGGAGGCGTGACCGGCGCCTCTGGGTCTGCTCCTTGGATTGCTACCGGATCTGCTGCTTCTTGGCGCGGGCGGTGAGCGACTCCGCGGTGCCGACCAGCATCACCGAGGCGATCACGGCGACGATGAAGCCGAGCACGTTGAGCTCGAAGATGCTGCCGGTGCCGAGGAGGTTGGCGATGGTGCCACCGATCACCGACCCGGCCAGGCCGAGCAGCAGCGTGGACAGCAGGCCGAGCCGCTGCCTTCCGGGCGTGAAGAGCCGGGCGAGTGCTCCGATGACGAGTCCGGCGACGATGAAGCCGATCATGGCTGAGTTCCTCCGAGGGGTCGAACGGTAGGACTCCAGTCTCCGGCCGCGGCGGGCCACGGGGGAGTGGAGTTCACCCTGATCCGACCCGGAGCACACCCTGGGGTCAGCTCCGGGCGAGGGCGTCGTACAGCCTGCTGTTGTCCTCGAGCCGGGGCGCGCCCTGGAGCCGGTTGAGAACGGTGCCGCCGAGTTGTTCGGCGTCGCGTTCCTTGCCGCCCAGCAGTGCCTTGTAGCTGCCGCGACAGGCGGACCGGGTGCCGAGAATCTCGGCGTACTGCTCGACGTCCGACATCTCCGGGTGCGTCTTGAGCACGTTGAGGGCGCTCTTGGCGCAGCGGATCAGCGTCGGCCGGATCTTGTCCGGCGCGAACTTCGCGAGCAGTTGGTCGGCGATGCCCTTGGTGACGAAGTACTCCGCACTGGACGGCTTGTCCTGCAGGTAGCGGACGCCGGCGATCTCCTTGAGGTCGTCGGTGAGCGCGCAGACCGCCCACTGCGGTGGCAGCGTGACGGTCTGGGTCACCGGCACGTACCCCGGGATCTCGTGGACCATGGCGAGCCCGCCGCTGTTGTTGACCGCGATCAGCGCGGCCCGCGACGACTGGTCCTTCGGGTTGGCGTACGGCGCCGCGGTCAGCCGGGTGGTGAAATTGGAGTCCGGGATGACGATGACCGTCAGGCTGCCGGTGTTCTTCAGCAGCAGCGACGTACCGCTGGGGTCCGTGCTGACGTCCAGTTGGACGCCGTCCGTCTCCGACTCGGCCGGGAGCTTCTCCGTCGACTGCTTGCAGTCGGTCGCCGCTTTCACGACCCGCGGCGTCTTCGGTACGACGATCGACGGCGTCGGCGCGGTCGGTGCGCTACCCGCCGCGTCCGAATTGGAACAGCCGGCCACCGCCAGCAGAAAAACCGTACAGGGCATGACCACCCGACCACGCACTGACACCACGACCCCCTGACCCCTGAGCTTCCACAGGTCCCCACCCTGCTCAGTCATTCCCAGTTTACTGTCCTTGGCGTGCCATAGCCTCAGTTCATGAGCAATCACCACCAGTTGAGCCGGCGCGACGCGCGGCGGCTCGCTGTGCGGGCGCAGCTGTTGACCAGCGAACGGCCGGCGGATCTGTTCGACGTGGTGCGCGGGCTGAACGTGGTGCAGCTCGACCAGACGGCGTACGTCGCGCCGAACGCCGACCTGGTCATGTGGAGCAGGCTCGGGTCGTCGTACGATCCGGCCGAGCTGGCGGACGCGCTGGCATCGCACCAGATCCTGGAGTTCCGCGGGTTCGCCCGGATGCCAGAGGCGATCGCGCTGTTCCGGGCCGAGATGGACGCCTGGCCGGCGACGACGCCGACCGGGAAGCTGCTGGACTGGCAGGAGTACCACCGCGACTGGCTGCAGGCCAACGAGGGCAGCCGCCTCGAAATCCTCGAAGTGCTGCGGCAGGACGGTCCGCTGCGGATGAAGGAACTGCCGGACAACTGCGTCAAGCCGTGGCGGTCGAGCGGCTGGAACAACTTCCGCAGCCGCCAGCAGATCCTCGAGTTCCTGATGCAGAAGGGCGAGATCGCGGTCGCCGGACGCGAGGGCCGGGAGAAGCTGTGGGACCTCGCGTCCCGGGTCTACCCGGACGATCCGGTCGTGCCGTTCGACGAGGCCGAGCGGCGGCGCGACGAGCGCCGGCTGCAGACGACGGGGATCCTGCGGGCGCGGGGTGCCGAGTGCCCGGGCGAGCCGCTCGATGCCGGGGTCGCCGGGGAGTCGGCCGTGGTCGAGGGCGTGCGCGGCGAGTGGCGAGTCGATCCGTCGCTGCTCGACCAGCCGTTCTCCGGGCGGACGGCGATCCTCTCGCCGCTCGACCGGCTCGTGTACGACCGGAAGCGGATGACCGAGCTCTTCGAGTTCGACTACCAGCTGGAGATGTACAAACCGGCCGCCAAGCGGCGCTGGGGGTACTTCGCGCTGCCGATCCTGCACGGGGACCGGCTGGTCGGGAAGATCGACGCGATGTCGGACCGCAAGGCCGGCATCTTCCGGGTGGACGCGATCCACGAGGACGCGCCGTTCTCGAAGGCGCTGAGCGCCGCGGTCCACCACGAGCTGCGCGACCTGGCCAAGTGGCTGCGGCTGGAGCTCGTGCTGAACTCTTGACGAGCGGACATGTTTACGTAAACATCGCTCGGGTGAGAGCATCCGTCCGCAGTATCGCCGCCGTCCTGCTGTCCCTCTGCACGCTCGCCGCCGCACTCGGCGGGCCGGCCGCGGCCGCTCCGCCGCGGACCAACGACTTCCGGGGCGTGAACTGGGCCGACCCGCGGGACAACTACGCCCACGACGAGGTCGTTCCGTCCGGTCTGAGTACGGCGGACGACTATGCGACGACGTACCGCAAGGCGCGCGGGATCGTCGGCGAGTTCCGCACCGAGCTCAAGGCCAACACGATCCGGCTGCCGATCAACCCGTCCAGCGTCGGTACGGCGTGGTGGACGTCGTACCGGGCGGCGATCGACGCGTCAGTGGCGTCCGGTTTCAAGGTGATCCTCAGCTACTGGGAGGCGGACAACGCCAAGGACGGCCGGGTCGACGATTCGGCCACGTACACGGCGATGTGGGACACCGTGGTCCGTGCGTACGGCCGGAACCCGCAGGTGTACTTCGAGCCGATGAACGAACCGTTCGGCTACTCGCTGACCGAGTGGGTCGGCCTGACCTCGGCGTGGATCGCGCGCCACCACGACCTCCCGCGCGGGCGGATCGTGATCTCCGGGACCGGGTACAACGACAACGTCACCGGTGTCGGTGCCGCACCGGAACTCCGGGGAACCCTGCTCTCGCTGCACTTCTACGGCTTCTGGGCCTCCGACACGACCGAGGCCGCCTGGCTGGCGAACCTGCGGCCGCGGATCGGCTCGTACGGGTGGCGCACGATCATCGACGAGGCCGGCTCCCCGATGACGATCGGGCTGAACTACGGGAACCACGAGGGCAACGTCTACACGGCGTACCTCGGCGCGCTCACCCAGGTCGCCCGGGAGCAACGGATGGGCATCGTCTACTGGCCCGGTCTGCGCACCGGCGACTCGTACTCGATGACCACCCAGGTCGGGCCGGCGGATCTCCAGGTCAACAGCCTGTCCGGCCGCGATCAGCTCTGGTGGGGCTGGGGCCTGCTGGCGCAGGAGCCGGTCAACACCCTGCCGCCCGCGCCGCCTGGCGAGCCGCTGCGTGGGGTCGCGAGCAACCGCTGTGTCGACGTCCCCGGCTTCTCCACCAGCCCTGGTACTGCGCTCGATCTCTGGGACTGCAACAACGGCGGCAACCAGTCCTGGAACTACACGTCGACCCGGCAGCTGACCGTCTACACCGACAAGTGCATGACAGCCGGGACGTCGGCAGTGACGATCGAGTCCTGTACGGGTGTGCCCACGCAGACCTGGCAGCTCAGCGCAGACCAGACCGTCACCACTCCGGACGGCCTGTGCCTCACCGCGGTCGGCACTGGCAACGGTTCCGCCGTCACCGTGGCCGCCTGCGACGGTACCGACAACCAGCGATGGTCGCGGCTCACGTAATCGGCGCGATGCGGGGTTGCGCCAGGCGGTGGTAGTCGGCGCCGGAGATCACTACCGAGCGGTCGAGGCGGGCCGCGTTGAAGTACAGCTCCGGCTCGGCGATCACGGCCGGGTCGGCGATCAGGTCGAGCTCGGGATCGAACGCGAAGGGCAGCACGGTGCCTGGGACGGAGTGCGCGAGGCGCTCGGCGGTGGCGGCGTCCGCGAAGCCGACGTACCGGGCGCCGTACAGCTGCTTGATCGCGGCGAGGTCGACGCGGCGATCGCCGGGGACGACCGCGAGGACGTAGCGAGTGGTGCGCTTGTCGAGCTTGAGCAGCAGGATGATGCACTTCGCCGCCTGGGAGACCGCGTTGCCGCGCAGCGCGCTGACCGTCTCGGTGGTGCCGTCGGGGTCGTGGTCGATCAGCTTGTAGGTGACGCCGGCGGTGTCCAGCAGGTCGATCAGGCGGTCGTAGGTAGCCACGGGTTCAACTGTGGCGTCCTGGGATGTTGAAGCCAAGGGTCAGTTTCTACAGCGAAGTTGTAGCTTGGCTACATGGACGAGCGACAGTTGCGCGTACTGCGGGAAGTCGGCGAGCTGGGAAGTGTGACGGCCGCTGCCGAGGCGCTGATGGTGACGCCGTCGGCGGTGTCGCAGCAGCTTCGGCTGCTGCAGCGGACGATCCCGGTGCCGTTGACCGAGCGGGACGGTCGGCGGGTCGTCCTGACCGACGCCGGCCGGGCGCTCGCGGGCGCCGCGGCTGAGGTCGAGGCGGCGTTGGCGCGTGCTCGACATACTGTCGACGAGTTTGTCTCAGAGCCGGACGGGGTGGTGTCGGTCGCGGCCTTCCACAGCGCGGCGGCGGCATTCTTCCCGCCGTTGCTGAGCTCCGGGCTCAGTGTGCGGCTGCATGACGAGGACGTGCCGCAGGACGAGTTTCCCCCGTTGACCCGCGAGTACGACGTGGTTCTCGGACACCGGCTCGATCACACCCCGCCCTGGCCGGAATCCGTGGCGGTGACTCCCTTGCTGCACGAGCCGCTCGATGTCGCCGTACCTGTTGATCATCCGTTGGCGGCGAAGCGGTCGCTGACGCCGCGGGACGTGGCGCGCGAGCCGTGGATCACTGTGCATGATGGGTTTCCGGTGCTGGCGACGATCGAGGCGATCGGTGCCGCGGCCAACCATCGGCTCGAGTTGGTGCACCGGGTGAACGAGTTCACCGTGGTTGCCGAACTGGTTGCCGCAGGCGCCGGTCTGGCGCTGGTGCCACGGTGGACAACGCGACCGCACCCGGCCGTTGCGTTGCGCCCCCTTCGTGGGGTGCACGCACGACGGCACATCGACGCGTTGCACCGGCCGGAACGCGCTGCCCGGCTGGCCGTGCGGACGACGCTCGGTGCCCTGCAACGTGCGGCGGTGGCGGTTCGTCGGCTAGATTCGCGGTAGCTCGCCGTCACCCCGCCCGGGGCAGTGGTTCGCGTCCGGGTTCGAGAGGGAGTCATGGCAGTAACTGTTCGGAAGGTGCTCGGGGCAACCGCAGTACTCGCGGTGGCCGGAGCGATCGCGGGACCGATGGCGATGGCGCAGTCGCGCCCGCCGCGTGTGCCACCGGGCGAGGTGGCGATCCCGGACGTCGGAAAGACCAGCACGGTGACGCGCACCGGGCTACTGCGTGGTCTCGGTCCCTCGCCCTTCGCCGGCGCCCGGGCGACGCTGGTGATGGTCTCGCACGGCGCGCGGAGCGCGGTCCGCCTGAAGGTGACCGGGGTCGGGCGGGCCGCGGCCGGCCGCACGTATGGCGCCCACCTGCACACCGGCCCGTGCGTCGCCGGGGATGGCGCCGCGGCTGGTCCGCACTACAACACCGACGTACTCGACGGCCGCAAGCCGCCACGCGTCGACCGGACCCGCGAGGTCTGGCTGGACTTCACCGTCACCTCCAGCGGCTCCGGTACGGCGCGAACCGTCGTACCGTTCGCGCCCAACCCCGGCGACCGCTCGATCGTCATCCACGAGCACGCCACCGACCACCACGGCGTCGCGGGCGCCCGCCTCGCGTGTCTGCCGGTGAGCTGGCGCTAGATCACCGCAGTTGCCTCGACCTCGATCAGCTGCTCCGGCCGGGCGAGTGCGGCGACGCCGATCAGGACGTCGACCGGCTTGTGGTCGCCGAACACTGCGACGCGGGCTTCCTGGACGATTGCCTGGTGCTCGCGGAGGTAGCCGACGAGGTAGATGCCGAGCCGGGTGACCTGGTCTGGACGGGCACCGGCTGCGGCCAGTGCCCGACCGAGGTTGGCGAACGTCTGCTGGGCCTGGAGCGCGAGGTTGCCGGGAGCGACGAGATCGCCCTTGAGGTCCTCCGGCTCCTGGCCGGCGATGAAGATCAGCTTGGTGCCGGTGGCGATCGCCACGTGGCTGTAGGTGGTGGGGGTCGGCAGGTCGCTCGGGTTCAGCAGCTCGATGCTCATGCCGGAAACCTACGGGGTTGAGGGTCCGCCCGGGAGGGTGATGGTGGCGGTGGTGCCACCGGTGGCGGACGGGGTGAGGGTGATCGTGCCTTGGTGTGCGCGGGTGATCTCGCGGGCGATCGACAGGCCGAGGCCCGAGCCGCCGCTGGCTCGCGAGCGGCTGGTGTCCAGGCGGACGAAGCGTTCGAAGACGCGGAGGCGGTCGGCGGCCGGGATGCCGTCGCCGTCGTCCTCGACCGTGATGACGGCCGACCCGTTCTGCTCCGTCGTGGTCAGCCGAACCGTGGTGTGCGCGGCGCGGGCGGCGTTGTCGACGAGGTTCCGCAGTACCTGACTCAGCCGGGTCGGGTCGCCGACCACGCGCACCGGATGGACGTCGCCGGTGACCTTCAGCTCCGGCTTGGAGCTCCGGAGCCGCTGGATCTCGGCCGCGACCAGGTCATCCAGGTCGACGTCGGTCTCCTGCATCCGCAGTCCGGTGTCGTCGGCCTTGGCCAGCAGGAGCAGGTCCTCGACCAGCCGCCGCATCCGCTCGGTCTCGGCCTCCATCACCTGCTGCAGGTCCTGCCACGCCTCCCCGGTGGTGTCCGCGCTGACGACCTCGAGGGCCGCGGTCAGCGTCGCCAGCGGTGATCGCAGCTCGTGGCTGGCGTCCGACACGAACCGCCGCTGGGTCGCCTGGCCGGTCTCCAACCGGTCGAGCATCTCGTTCATCGTGACCGCGAGCCGGGCGATCTCGTCCCGCGTCTCCGGCACCGGCACGCGCTCGGTCATCCGCCGGGAGCCGATCCGCTGCACCTGGCTCCGGATCCGCTCGACCGGCCGCAGCGCCTGCCCGACCATCAGCCAGCCCGCGAGCCCGACCACGATCAGCAGCACCGGGACCCCGGTCGCCAGGTACTTCGCCACCGTGAGAACGGTCTGGCGCTGCGTCTCCACGGACGTTGCGACCACGGCGGTGTACGTCTGGCCGCGGTACGACACGCCCTGCGCGACGACCTGGTACAGGTGGTCGTCGTCGATCAGCGGCATGTCACCGACCTGGGCCCACATCAGCGCGCCGGCCGGCGGGCGCATGTCGGACAGCGGCGTCCGCGCGACGCGGTCGGACGACGCGGCGACGACCTCGCCGGAGGCGTTCAGGACCTGGATGAGCTGGGACGCCCGCGTGGTCTGGGCGAGAGTGCGGCCCAGGCCCGACGTACCGTTCGCGCTGACCAGCGCGGCGACCTCACCCACTCGGGCCTCGGCCGCGTCGTTGACCTCGGTGATGAGCGCGCGCTGGAGCAGGAGGAGCAGGGCGGCGGCGCCGATCAGCAGCGCGACGGCAACGACGAGTACGGCGGCCACCGTCGACCTCGTCCGGACACTGGCCTGGCGCAGCCCCCCGGACGAGCGGTACCAGCCGTCAACGCGCCGTCGCACGACCGTGCTCACCCCACCATCTTCTCAGGGGCCTGCTGGTTCAGCCGCCCTCGGGATCCATCCGGTAGCCCATCCCGCGGATCGTCTCGATCGCGTGCCGGTCGAACGGGGTGTCGATCTTCTTCCGCAGGTACCGGACGTAGACCTCCACCACGTTCGGGTCGCCGTCGAAGGCCGGGTCCCAGACGTTGGCCAGGATCTCGGTCTTGCTGACCGTGTCGCCGCGGTGCCGCATCAGGAACTCGAGCAGGCCGTACTCACGCGGCGTGAGCGTGATCTCCTTGCCACCGCGCTCGACCCGGCGCCGGGCCACGTCGAGGGTGAGGTCACCTGCGGTGAGCACCACCGGCCGCTCCGGCCCGCCGCGCCGGATCAGGGCCCGCAGCCGGGCGACCAGGACGAGGAAGCTGAACGGCTTGGTCAGGTAGTCGTCGGCGCCGAGGTCGAACGCGTCGGTCTGGTCGTACTCGCCGTCCTTCGCGGTCAGCATCAGCACCGGTGTCCAGATGCCGCGCGCCCGCAGTACCTCCAGGACCCGGTAGCCGTTGAGCTTCGGCAGCATGATGTCGAGCACGATCACGTCGTAGCTGTGCTCGGTCGCGGCCCAGATCGCGTTCTCCCCGTCGTGCACGAGCTCGACGATGAACCCGGCGTCGGTCAGGCCACGGTGAACCGTGTCCGCCAGCCGCAACTCGTCCTCGACCATCAGCACTCGCACACTCTCAGTGTCGCCGGTGCCCGCTGAGAGCCCGCTGAGAGGGTGCCCTCAGCTGACTGAGAGTGATCCCGGAGAGCACCAGACCGAGTCCGGCGAGTTGTTCTCCGGAGAGCGTTTCTCCGGAGAAGAGCAGACCCAGGAGTACGCCGGTCACCGGGTTCAGGAGCCCGATCAGCCCGACGGTGGCCGCGGGGAGATGGCGCAGGCCGGTGAACCAGGCCGTGAACGCGAGCGCGGTGGCCACCAGATCGACGTACAGGAACCCAAGGAGCGCTCTCCCGTCGAGAACCGGTGGAGAACCCTCGAGGGTGATCGCGAACGGGATCAGGACCAGGCCGCCGGCGATCAGCTGCCAGGCGGTGGTGGCGAGCGGGCTCTCGGGGCTGCGCCACTTCTTGGTGAACACGTAGCCGAACGACGACATGGTCAGCGCGGCGACCGAGGCGGCGACACCTTTCAGGTCGACGGCGGTGCCGCTCGTGCCGAGGAGGAGGCAGACGCCGGCGATGCCCGCTGCGGCGCCGGTGAGGACAAGGGTGGTTGGACGTTCGGCCAGCAGAGCCCAGCCGAAGAGGGCCATGGTCAGCGGAGCGGCGGACATGATCGTCGACGCGACGCTGACCGGAAGCAGTTGGGCGGCCAGGTAGATGAGCGCGAAGAACGCGCCCATGTTGCAGACACCAAGGATCAGGGAGCGCCACCACCAGGGGCCGTGAGGTCTTCGGCGTGCGATCGCCTGCAGCGCGAGCCCGGCGGGGAGCGCCCGGAAGACGGCGCCGTACAGCGGGTGCCCGGTCGGCAGCCACTCGTGCGTGACGAAGTAGTTCGTGCCCCAGGCGATCGGCGCGATCGCGGTGACCAGGCTCCAACGGGCAGTATCTTCCATGGAAACTATAGTATCTTCCCGGGAAGATATAGTGGCGGCGTGGACCACGTAGCGAGAATCCAGGCGGAGTGGCGGGCCGAGCGCCCGGACGTCGACACCGCTCCGCAGGGCGTGATCGGCCGGCTGCACCGGATCGCGAACCACCTGACCGCGGAGCTGACCGTGCTCTACGCGGAGTACGGGCTGAGCGAGGGAGAGTTCGACGTCCTCGCGGCGCTGCGCCGCGCGGGCGCGCCGTACGAGCGGGCGCCGGGGGAGCTGGCGCTGCACACGATGGTGACGACCGGCGCGGTCACCAAGCGCGTCGACCGCCTCCTCGACGCAGGCCTCGTCGAACGCCGGCGCAGCACCGCCGACGGCCGCGGCCGCGTGATCCGCCTGACCCCGGCCGGGAGGCGACTGATCGACAAGGCCTTCACCGCCCACATGGCCAACGAACAAAGGCTGCTCGGAGTCCTGACTCCGGCCGAGACCGCCCAGCTGGAAATCCTGCTCACCGCCTGGCTGACCCGGATCGAAACGTCGTCAGCCGGTTAGTTTGTCCTGTACTGCGGTCGCGTGAGGGTGGTGGAGCTGGGTGAACAGGTTGGCGGCGGTTTCGTACTCCGGTCGTGGGTCGTGGCCGGCTGCGGTCAGGGCGTCGCCGAGGCGGTCGCGGGCCGCAGCCTCGTGGTAGACGTCAGCCAGCTCGTGGTACAGATCGGCCGAGGCCCGATAGTTGCTGATGGCACCGGTTTGGTGGCCGAGCCGCTCGGCGATGTCGCCGAGGGTGTCGTACGTCGCGGCCGCGCGCTCCTGGTCGCCGATCGCGAGCAGGCGCCGGAGGGATTCGGAGCAGCTGGCCTCACCTTCGATCAGGCTGCCCAGGTGCGCGAGCTCCCAGCCGACCGCGTTCAGGCAGGTGGCGATCTCGCGTTCGTCGCCGAGGTCAGTGTAGAGCCTCAATGACTCGCGGGCCAGCGCGAGCGACTCCTCGTGCCGCCCGAGCGCGCTGACATCGAGGCTCAGCACCCGGAGGGCGCGGGCTGCCCCCGGTACATCGTTGATGCTGTGGGCAACCTCCAGGCACGCCTCGGCAAACTCGGCCGCGGTGGCATAGTCCTCGAGCCGCGTGTGCGCGAGTGCGAGGCCGAGTAAGGCCTGGCGTTCGGCGAGGTGGTCCTGCCGGTTGCGGGCGTCGGTCAGGGCAAGGTCGGCGGCAGCGAGCCAGTCGAGCCAGTGGCCACTGCGGTCGAGGTAGTCCTGGAGTGGGGGAAGGAACTCGGTCGGTGCATCGGCCTGGAAGAACAACAGCGTCGGGAGTTCGGTGGCGAACCACTCGAAGTCGCCCGGCTGCAGGCGGCCCGCGGCAGCTGTTGCCGTGCGCAAGTAGTAGTCGCGCCGGCGATCCTCGGCGGCGTCGTGGTCGGGCGGGAGATCCTGGGCGTAGGCCCGGAGCAGGTCGTGCATAGTGAACCGGCCCGGGCGGGGTTCGGCGACGAGATGCGCGCGCTGGAGCTCGCGGAGTACGCCGGTCGCCTCGGGCATGGGGAGATCGAGGAGCGCGGCGACGGCGTCGGTCGAGATCCCGGGGCCGGGGTGCCGGCCGATCAGGCGGAAGAGGTACGCCGCCTGCTCGCCGAGCTCGGCGTACGACCAGGAGAAGACGGCGCGGACGTTGACCTGGACGTCCGAACCGGAGAGGACGTTGAGGCGGCTCTCGCGCAGCTCGGCCGCGATCGTGTGGAGGCCGAAATCGCGCTGGATCGCGGCTCGGGTGGCGACGAGGGCGAGGGCGAGCGGCAGACCGGCGCAGTACCGGATGATGTCGTCGACGGCTCGAGTGTCCTGGTTGCCGATGCGCTCGGCGCCGAGGCGGTCGGTGAGGAGCTGACGAGCGGCGTCGGGACCGAGGAGGTCGAGCACGATCGGCTCGGCGCCACCGGCGATCACACTATCGAGTTGCAGCCGGGTGGTGACGACGACCATGCAGTCCGTGGATCCGGGCAGTAGCGGGCGGATCTGGTCGGCGTCGCGGGCGTTGTCGAGTAGGAGCAAGAGCTTGCGGTCGGCGACGAAGCTGCGGAACAGGGCGGCCTTCGCGTCCGGACCGGGTGGAATCGTGTTCGCCGGGACGCTGAGCGCGGTCAGGAAACCGTGCATCGCGTCGTCGGCGGAGACCGGTGCCGCGGTCGGCTCGAAGCCGCGCAGGTTCACGTACAGCTGTCCGTCGGGGAAGCGTTCTGCCTGCTGCTGGGCCCAGTGGACGGCGAGCGTCGTCTTCCCGACGCCGGCCGTGCCCATGATCACTGCGATGCGGTGCGCTTCCCGATCCGCGACCTCGTTGAGAACCTTCTGCTCGTGCTCCCGGCCGACCGGCCGCACGCCCGGACTCGGGAGTTGCCGGGGGATCAGCTGCGGGCCGCCCGAGGTCCGGGTCAGGATGCCCTGGTACGCCGTTTGCAGCGCCGGGCTGAGGTCGACGCCGAGCTCGTCGGCGACCCGGCGGCGAATCTCGTCGTACCGGTCGAGCGCCTCCGCTGTCCGGCCGGCGGCGTCGAGCGCGACGATCACGCGCAGCCAGAGCGATTCGCGGAGCGGATGCGCGGCGGCGAGCTCCAGCAGCCGGGGGACCTGGCTCGGATCGGGGGCGGCGGCGAGGCGTTCGACCGCGTCGAGATAGCGCTCGACCAGCTGCGGCGCCTCGTACCGATCGAGCCAGGTGGATCCAAGGCCGGTGAACGGCGTACCGCGCCAGAGTTGTACCGCGTCGGCCAGGCGGCCCGCCTGGATCAGTTGGTCGAAGTCGATCGCGTCCACCTCGGCGGCCGCGAGCTGGTAGCCGTCCGGACGCCGCTGCACCAGGTCAGTGCCGAGCCGGGCCCGGAGACGGGAAACGAGCGTGTAGACGCTGGCGCGCGGGTCGTTCGGCTGCTCGTCATCACCCCAGAGAGCGGTTGCCAGCTGATCCACGGTGACTGTCTCGCCCGGATGCAGGGCCAGCGTCGTCAGCACGGTCCGCGGGCGAGGCCCGGGAAGCTCGAACGGCTCCCCGTCGACGGTCAACTCGAATGCCCCAAGACACCGCAGCCGGATCCGCGCCGCCGCCCTGTCCACCTCCCGACCTTAGCCGCCGCCCGGTCCGGCCGCCGGAAGGTTTGCACCTGAACCACAAGAGCTTGACGCCGCGCGGGACCACCTGTCCGACGCGCTGGACCCAGGTAGGTAACCTCTGCTGGTCGCCAGGTGAGCCGATAGGAGATGATGCCCACCGTGACCGAACCACACCGCACGCCGTCGGGGGTCGACCCGGCCGTTGCCGGGCTGACCGTTGGGATCGGTGGGCCGTCGGGGCGGTTCGCCCGGCTCGGTTCGTCGTGGTGGACGCCGCTGCGGATCGCGCTTGCGGTCTGCACGCTCACGTTCGGTCTCGGCGTACTCCAGAAGGCGCCGTGCATGGACGCCGGCTGGGACCGGCAGAGCTGGCGGCCGTTCAAGGCGCTTTGCTACTCCGACATCGGTTTCCTGTACCAGGAGCGCGGGTTCGCCGAGGGGAACCGGCCGTTCCTCGACACCGGCAACTACCCGGTGCTCGAGTACCCGGTGCTCACCGGCGGCTTCATGGAGGTCGCGGCCAAGATCACCTGGCTGTTCACCGGTGACCCGAAGAAGGACCTGACCGTCGAGCAGAAGCGCGACACGGCCGGCGTGTTCTTCGTGGTGAACGTGGTGATGCTGTTCATCTGCGCGCTGTTCGTCGTCGGGTTCACGGTCGCGACCGCACGCGGCGTCGCGAAACGTCCGGGAGCGGCCCGTGGGCAGCCACTGGACGCGCTGTACGTCGCTGCCGCGCCGGTGCTCGCCCTCACGTCGACGATCAACTGGGACCTGTTCGCCGTCGCGCTCACCGCTGGGGCGATGTTCGCGTGGTCGCGCGGGAAACCCATCTGGTTCGGCGTACTGCTCGGCCTCGGGACGGCGGCCAAGTTCTACCCGTTCCTGCTGCTCGGACCGTTGCTGATCGTGTGCATCCGCGGCCGGAAACTGTGGCCGTGGTTCCAGGCCGTGCTCGCGACCGCGATCTCGTGGGGTCTGGTGAACGCGCCGATCTACCTGCTGGCCAAGAACGAGTGGCTCTCGTTCTGGCAGTTCAACGATCAGCGGGAGAGCGACTACGGCTCGATCTGGTACGTGCTGAAGCTCGCGAAGCACGAGGTCGCCGACGTCAACCAGCTCAACATCGTGATCTTCGCCGGGCTCTGTCTGTCGATCGCGATCCTCGGGCTGATGGCGCCGCGTCCACCACGGTTCGCACAGCTGGCGTTCCTCGTGGTCGCCGCGTTCCTGCTGATCAACAAGGTGTACTCACCGCAGTACGTGCTCTGGCTGCTGCCACTCGTCGCGCTGGCCCGGCCGCGGCTGCGGGATTGGCTCATCTGGCAGGCCTGTGAGTGCTTCTACTGGATGCTGGTCTGGATGCATCTCGCCCAGTTCCTGGCGCCTGGAGATCCGCAGGTGCCGGACCGGATCTACTGGTTCTCTGTGGTCCTGCGGATGGCGGGAACGCTGTGGCTGATGCTCGTCGTGTCCCGGGACATCCTGCTGCCGGAGAACGACCCGGTACGCCGCGGCGACGTACTCGACGATCCGAGCGACGGCGTGAAACGCGACGTGCAGCTGACTCCGGCGCCCGCTTAGAGCATCAGCTTCGCAACGTCGAGGTTCCCACCGCTGAGTACGACGGCGGTGGGACATTGCGTTTTCAGGCCGCTGAGCAACGCTGCGAACGGCGCGGCCGCGGCCGGCTCGACCGCGAGCTTGGTCCGGGACATCACCAGCCGGGTCGCCTCGAGCAGCGACTCCTCGGACACGCGGACGACGTCGTCGACGTACTCCTGGATGAGCGGGAAGTTGCGCGTGCCGCACACCGGTGCCGCGAGTCCGTCGGCGATGGATCGTGCGGTGGGCAGCTTCTGCGGCGCACCCGCTGCCAGGCTTCGGCTGACGACGTCCGCCTGCTCGGGCTCGATCCCGATCACGCGGATCCCGGGCTTCACCAGCTTCACCGCGAGCGCGACGCCGGAGATCAGCCCGCCGCCACCGACCGGGACCAGGACCGTCTCCAGGTCCGGGCGCTCGTCCAGAACCTCCAGCCCGAGGCTGCCGTGCCCGGTGATCACGTCCTCGTCGTCGAACGGGTGGACGCCGGTCAGCTTCCGCTCGTCCCGGATCCGCTCGTACTCCGCGATCAGGTCGCCCTCGACCAGCTCGACGGTCGCGCCGTACCCGCGGGCGGCGTCGATCTTCGCCGGTACGGCGGTCTTCGCCATCACCACCGTTGCCGGGACCCCTGCGTCGCGCGCCGCCCAGGAGAGCGCTCCGGCCGCGTTGCCCGCGGAGACCGTGATCACGCCGCGTCCGCGCTCCTCGGCGGTCAGCCGGAGCAGCTTCGTGAGCAGCCCACGGACCTTGAAGCTGCCGGTCTTCTGGAACAGCTCGGCCTTGAGCACCAGCTCCGCACCGAACCGCTCGTTCAACGCGGAGGACGTGAGCATCGGGGTGCGGTGGATCCGGCCGTCCAGCTCCCGAGCGGCCTGGCGGATGTCATCGAGCGTCGGCATACCCCGACCCTAAATGTCTACTAACCCGATCATATTTCGAACGCCCCTGAGCTGGACGCCGCCGGCTAGCGACGGGTGGGCTGGAGGCGGCCGGCTACTGCGGCGGCCAGTTTCTCGGTCGCTTCCGGGTGCTCCGGCAGGAACAGGTACGGCTCGATGAGTTCGAGCTCCATCAGCAGGAAACGGCCGTTCACGACTACGCCGTCGACCCGGGCGTAGACGGGCGTCCGGCCGGCTGCCTGGAGAGCCGCGTGGGCGCTCTCCAGGACCTCGGACGTCGGCTCCGCGAGCGTCGCGAGGCCGCCGTACTCCTCCTGCACCCGGTAGTCGCCCTCGGCCGGTCGCTTGACGACCGCGTGCGTGAACTCGCCGTCGACGAAGATCAGCGACCACTCACCCGCGGTAGCGATCTCCGGCTGGAACGGCTGGACGAGGTACACGAGCTCGGGCAGCTCATCCATCGCCCGGTCGAGCTCCGCGGATCCCGCGACCCCGCGGATCGTGTGCGTCGCGCTCGCGCTCACGGTCGGCTTGATCACGACCTCCTGACCCGCCAGTCCGCCGACCACCTCGCGCAGACACGCGCCGGCCGCGATCTGCGACGGCACGATCGCGACCCCGCGCTCCCGCAGTTCGAGCAGGTACCGCTTGTCGCCGTTCCACCGGACCAGACCGGAGTCGTTCAGCACCGGTACGCCGGCCTTGTCGACCAGCGCCAGCCACTCGGTGAACTCGTCGTACCGCTGGTGGTAGTCCCAGACCGAGCGCAGCAGGATCCCGTCGTACGCCGACCAGTCGACCGACGGGTCGGTCCACACCTCGGCCACCGGGTCGAGACCGGTGGCGCGGAGGGCGTCGGCGAGCGGGAGGTCGTGCTCGTGCAACTCAGCGTGTTCGGCCGAGGTCGCGAGGGCGAGGCGTTTGGTCACGGTCGACAGTGTTGGCAGGCGATGGCGCGTCCGTCAAACCTGATACCGCAGCGATTCGGTAACGGATCGTCACGACGCTGACAACGATGACAGCGGCCGCGAGGTAGCTCAGGCCCTGGCGGGTGTCGTGCCCGAAGCTGGCGTAGGCGAGGTAGGCCGCGAGCGGTACGGCCATCCACTCCGGCCGGCGGGCCAGCGCGGCGAGCGCGATCAGCGGGAGTTCGTACCACGGGTACGTCGGCGTCGCGATCAGCAGCGCGGCGCCGTACAGCCAGCAGCAGGTGACCGCGATCGGATCGCGCTTGGTCCGGTAGAAGGCGAGCATTGCGAGCGCGACTGCCAGCGCGGCCGCGGCGGCCTGGCGGGCCTCAGGAGGCAGCAAAAGCGCGAGAATGGCGGATCGCGAGCTGCCGTCGTCGAAGCCTTCCTGGTTCAGGTAACCGGGCAGGAACCCGAGCACCAAGGTGCCGACGGCAAGCACGTGCGGGACGTACGACGCAGCGAAGGTGCCGAGGGCAACTAGTGGTTTCCGGCCGCGGAACGCGGGGAGCAGGAGCAGCGGGAGGAGCTTGACGCTGCCCGCGGCGCCGAGCAGGACGGCGGCGAGCTTCGGCCGGCTCGCGGTGAGCATCACCGCGGCCGTGATCAGCAGCGCGGCAAGGATGTCAACGTGGGCGGCGTTCGACGCCTCGATCGCGACGATCGGTGACCAACCCCACAGTGCGGCCCAGCGCGGATCCCGTACGGCGAGTAGCCACGTGAGCGCGAGCGCGATCAACGCCGCGGCCACCTGCAGTCCAAAGGTCCCTGCGCTCCAGGGCGTCACCAGCGCCACCGCCGCGAAGTACAACTGGGCCACCGGAGGATAGATCGTCGGCACCCGCGGCCGATTGATCCGCGTCCGGGCATCATCCGCCGAGTACTGCGCCAGCGCTTGTGGATCCTTGGGCAGGTGCGGCGGTCCGCTGACCCCCGACTTCTCCTCCGGCGACAATCCCGGGAACAGCACTGGATCCCGCAACCCCGCCAACTCGTCGCCCAACGGCACATGCGCGTACGGCGAATGCCCGGCCACCTGCACCCGCCCGTCCCACACGTACCGATAAGCATCCGTACTGGTAATCGGCCCCTGCAGCAACCCCGGCACCTGACACAACGCGGCAACCAGCAGAACCCCCCCAACTGTCAGCCCTCGCAGCCGCCAAACCACCACCCCAACCAGAACACTCCCCACCACGAGCACCACATTGGGCCACCACCCAGCCTCCGCCGCCCAAACAACAACCGCGGCAACCACAACGCTCACGACTCCACCGACCACCACCACGACCCAGCGCCGCCTGTGCACGGACAGCATCAGGCGGTCCGGCGGAGGGTTAGGAAGGCTCGGTGGCCGGCTCGCCAGTCTTCGGTGGGGTGTAGTGGGGTGGTGTGGGCGTGGCGGAGGAGGGCGCGGGTGCCTACTCGTGCCCAGGGCAACGGAGTGGAGCGTCGGCCGGTCGAGCTGCGGAGGACGATCGGCGCGGTCTCGTCGAGATCGTCGTCCGGATCAACCTCGACCAGGACGAGCCCGTCCGGACGGACCAGCTCCGCGCACCGCCTCAGCAACTCGGCCGGGGAACCGCCGATCCCGATGTTCCCGTCCATCAAGAGAACGCTTCCCCAGCGTCCCTCGCCGGGGAGCCGGTCCTGGACGGGTCGTCGGAGCGCTGCCGCCCCCCGTGAGGTAGTGAGCGACACCGCTCGCGGCGACACATCCACCCCGAGCGCAGGAATCCCACGTTCCGCCAGCGCGGTCACGATCCGCCCCGGACCGCACCCGATGTCCAGCACCGGTCCCTCGCACCGGCTCAGCGCGAGCCGGTCCACCTCGTCCGCCGGCGACTGCCACCGGTCGAGCTCCGACAGCGACGGCAGCGTCCGCCCGTCGATGCCGGTAGCAACGACTCGCGCCGTACCACCCAGCGCCTGCTCGAACAGCAACCCGGGATGCGCCGCATGCTGCAACCGCCGGAAGAGCCGGGAAACGCGCAGCGCCGGATACTCGCCCGCGATGAACGCCGCATCCCGCGGCTCGTCCATGTCCCGCAACGTCGGCAGCAACCGCACCCGCAACCCCAGGGCCCACAACCGCCGAAGCTGATCGGCGCCAGTGTGTTCCGTCGACATCGGTACGCCGAGCAACGCCCGCCGATCCGGTTTCCGCAGCCCCAGGCACCAGTAGCCGCCGTCCTCGGTCAACCCGAGAACCGCATCCCACCCCGACCACCGGAACGCCCTCAACTCGGGAGCCAGTTGCGGCGTGTCCATCCCCACCAGCAACATCGGCGAACCGTCGTACGCGTCCTCGAAGGCCGCCGCCAGCCGCTCGTCCAGGCCGCCACCCCGCTGGCCGACCACCTCGAACCCGTCCGGCAACCAAGGCCCCGGCTCACCCTCCAACGCGAGCACCCGCCGCGCCGCGGGCGTCGCTCGGATCGCGCTCAACGTGTCCACGAGCGATGCCCGGGCCAGCGCCGCCGCCTCGGCAGCCGTGAACTCGCTCTGCAGCCTCGTCTTCACCCGCCCCGGCACCGGCTCCTTGGCGATGACGATCAACGTCCCGCGCGTCATCGAGCCAGCACCTTCGACATGTCGAGCACCGCGCGCGCGGCCCCCAGCGGCGTACCGGTCACCTTCGACCGACCCGACCGCGGCAGGTAGTCGACATCCACCTCAGCGATCCGCCACCCGGCGTCCGCCGCCCGGACCACGGTCTCCAACGGATAACCAGAACGCCGGTCCCGCAGCCCGAGCTCCAGCAGCGCGGTACGGCGAGCCGCCCGCATCGGACCGAGATCGTGCAGGATCGCCCCGGTCCGGCGCCGGATCCGCCGGGAGAGCTCCGCGTTCGCCAGCCGGAGATGCCACGGCCACACTTCGCGAGAGACCGGCCGCCGCCGCCCGACCATGAGGTCGTACCGCCCGCTCACTACCGGCGCGGTGACTCGCACCAGCTGCAGCGGATCCAGCGAGGCATCGGCATCCATGAACGCGACCACCTCGGCCTCTGCCGCCTCCAGCCCCGCGTGACACGCGGCGCCGTACCCCTTGATCTCACAAGGGATCACGACCGCTCCGTGCGTGGCCGCGATCTCCGGTGACCCGTCCGTCGAGCCGTTGTCCACGACAATCGGCCGGACGCCCGGCGGGAGGCGTTCGAGGATCCAGGGCAGCGCCGCTGCCTCGTTCAGGCAGGGCAGGACGAGATCAACCGGCACTCTTCGACCGTAGAGAAGAGACCGCTCTCCGGCGGTCCGGACACGGCTACGGGTCGCTTACGTCGTACTGCGTTCCGGTGCTGGTGCGCCGGCGTACCGACCGGACGATCTACGCTCTGAGCGTGGCTACTCGTGTTCTCGTGGTGGACGACGACCCGACCGTGTCCAACGTCGTCTCGGCGTACCTGACCAAGGCCGGGTACGACGCCCGCGTGGTCGCGGACGGCGTCTCGGCGGTCGAGGTCTGGCAGCAGTGGAAACCGTCGGTGGTCGTCCTCGACGTGATGCTGCCGGGGCTGTCCGGGCTCGAGGTGCTGCGCCGGTTGCGCGCGGCCGACGACGCGGCCGCCGTGATCATGCTCTCCGCGCGAGGCGAGGAGGAGGACCGGCTGGTCGGTCTCGAGGTCGGCGCGGACGACTACGTGGTCAAGCCGTTCAGCCCGCGCGAGCTGACGCTGCGGGTGCAGGCCATGCTGCGCCGCGAGGAACGGCTCGCCGGGCAGGACCTGACACCGAGCAAGCTCAGCGCCGGCCCCGTTCTGGTCGACACCGCGGCCCGGCGGGCGTACCTCGACGGTGCCGAGCTGTCGCTGACCCATCGCGAGTTCGATCTGCTGGCGTTCCTGGTCTCGCACCCGGGCAAGGCGTACACGAAGGCCGAGCTGCTGCGCCGGGTCTGGGGCTGGGACTTCGGCGACTCCTCGACCGTCACCGTGCATGTCCGGCGGTTGCGGGAGAAGATCGAGAACGATCCCTCGGACCCCAAGCTGGTGCTCACCGTTCCACGCACCGGGTACCGCTTCGTCGGGGATGCGGAGTGATGCGCCGATGAACAAGGACATGTTCACGATCCTGGCGCTCACCACGTTGTGGACGCTGATCGTCGCGTCGGTCGGGGCCGCGGTGCTCTGGCGGTTCCGCGGTCGTTCGCTGCGGATCACGCTGATCGTCGCGGCGCTGGCGCCGATGGCCGCCGCGCTGGCGGCGGTGCTGCAGAGCGTGCGGGCGATGTTCATTTCCGACCACGACTCGTGGGTGGTGCTCTGGACGCTGGCGTTCGCGGCGTTGCTCGGGCTGGGCATGTCGGTGCTGCTCGGGCACTGGATCAGCACCGGATCCCGCGACGTTGGGCGCCGGCTGCGGCACCTGGGTACGTCGTACGAGCCGGCAGATACCGTCGGCCGCGTCGTACCGGCCGAGCTGGCCGCGCTGACCGACGAGCTGGAGATGACCCGGAAGAAGCTGGCCGAGTCACACCGCAGGGAGCGCGCTCTCGAGGCTTCGCGGCGGGAGCTGGTGGCGTTCATGTCTCACGATCTCCGGACGCCGCTGGCGGGTCTGCGGGCCGTAGCGGAAGGGCTCGAGGACGGCGTGATCGACGACGTACCCGGTGCGCTGCGGCAGATGCGGTCGACGGTGGACCGGATGACCGGGCTGGTGGACGATCTCTTCGAGCTGTCCCGGTTGTCGGCGGCACCTTTGCCGCGGCGGCGGTCGGCGGTTTCGTTGCGGGAGCTTGCCGAGGACGTGGCGGGGGAGAACGGCGAGCACGCGCGCTCCGAGGGCGTCCGGTTGACCGTGTCGACGCCTGCCGACGAGGACCGGCTCGCGGTCCAGGGCGATCCGGACGAGCTGACCCGCGCGGTCACGAACCTGGTCGGCAACGCGATCCGGCACACGGCGCGCGGCGGAACCGTGACGCTCGCGGTCGACCGGGAACCGGACGGGCGGGTGCGGCTCGCGGTCACGGACGGCTGTGGCGGGATCGCGGCCGATGATCTCGAGCGTGTCTTCGACATCGGCTGGCGCGGTGACGAGCAGCGCACGCCGGAAACAGCTCCCGCCGGGCGGTCGAGCGGCGGCGGTCTCGGGCTGGCGATCGCTCGCGGCGTGGTCGAGTCCCACGACGGCAAGATCGGCGTCACCAACGTGAACGGCGGGTGCGCGTTCCAGATCGACCTTCCTCCGGTGTCGGTGCCGAGCGGTACTGCGTCGGCTTAAGGTCGGTCTCGTGACCACCGAGGCCGGCGCGACGCTGGAGACGTACCGGGTCGAGCTGACCGGGTACTGCTACCGGATGCTCGGTTCTCCGTTCGACGCCGACGACGCGGTCCAGGAGACGCTGGCCCGCGCCTGGCAGCACCTGGACCGGTACGACGCGTCGCGCGGCCCGCTGCGACCGTGGCTGTACAAGATCGCGACGAACATCTGCCTCGACGTACTGCGCAGCGCCCAGCGCCGCACGAGCGCGATGGAGCTGGCGCCGCGTTCCCGGCCAGGTCCGGAGATCGGGGAGCCGTTACCGGAGAGCGCCTGGATCCTCCCGGTCCCGGATCAGCGGGTGATCTCGCCGCAGGCGGATCCGGCGGATCACGCGGCGCTGCGGGAGTCGGTGCGGTTGGCGTTCATGACGGCGCTGCACCGGTTGCCGCCGCGGCAGCGAGCGGTGCTGATCCTGCGAGACGTGCTGTGCTGGCAGGCGTCCGAGGTGGCGGCGCTGCTGGACACGACGGTTGCCTCGGTCAACAGCGCACTCCAGCGCGCCCGCTCGACGACCGCCCCCATCGGCTCGGCCCCGGCTTCTGATGAGGAGGAGCGACAGCTGTTGGACGCCTACTGCGCTGCCTTCGAGCGGTACGACGTCGACGCGCTGGTCGCGCTGTTGCACAAGGACGCGATCTCGTCGATGCCGCCGTACACCTGGTGGCTGCGCGGGCGCGACGACATCCGGGCCAGTCTGATCGCGGGAGGTGGGTTCTGCGCCGGCGCTCGGGTGCTCCCTACGCTGGCGAACGGTTCGCCGGCGTACGGGCAGTATCTGCCGGTCGATGGCGGCTACCAGCCGTTTGCGCTCGTCGTGCTGACGCTTTCCGACGGGCTTGTGGCCGAGCAGGCGACGTTCCTGCAGGCCGAGCGGCTGTTCCCGCTGTTCGATTTGCCGCTCGTGCTGCCTGACCGATGAGTTTGCGGAGGCTGATCCGTAGTAGGTCGTGAAGGGTGACCACTACGGAAGGATTCGCATGGGCGACTACATCGACCTCAACGGCGTACAGATGTGGTACGACGACAGCGGCACCGGCGAGCCGCTGGTTCTGCTGCACGGAGGGCTCACCGACAACCGCGACTTCGCCGGCAACCTCGACGTACTCGCGGACCATTTCCGGCTGCTGATGCCGGAACGCCGGGGCCATGGGCACACTCCGGACGTGCCGGGGCCGTTCGCCGTCGACGTACTGGCGGATGACACCGCGGCGTTCATCGAGAAGCTGACCGACGGGCCGGTGCGGCTGGCCGGATACAGCGCCGGAGCCGTGGTGGCGCTGCGGACCGCGGTCCACCGGCCGGAGTTGGTGGAGCGGCTCGTGCTGATCAGCGGCGCCTTCCACCCGGACGGGATGATCCTGCGGCCATCTCTGGACGCACCGCCGCCACCTCCGCTGCTCGCGGCGTACGCCGAGGTGTCGCCGGACGGGGCCGATCACTTCGGCGAGGTGATTGCGAAGGTGGTGCGCTCGGTCGAGGAAGACCGGCCGTTGACCACCGATGAACTTGCGACGGTGACGTGCCCGGCGCTGGTGGTTGCCGCCGACGACGACCTCGTGTCCCTCGAGCACACGATCGCGATGTACCGCGCGCTGCCAGCCTCGCAGCTGGCCGTCGTACCGGGCACTTCGCACCTGTTGCTGCATGAGAAGCCGGCTGACTGCGTGCGGCTGGTCCGCGAGTTCCTGACCACGGATGCGGCGTCGACGCTGATGCCGATCCGGCGCGGCGGCGCCGGATGACGCCGCAGTCGTACGACGGGTTCACCGCCGCGGAACGCGGTGCGATGAAGGAGCGCGCGAAGGAGCTCAAGGCAACGGCCGAGGGCGACGCCGCGGTGCGGGAGAAGATCGCGGAGCTGGATGGTCCCGACCGGGCGACCGCGGAGCGCCTGCACGAGGTCGTCCTGGCCGCGGCGCCGCAGCTCACGCCGCGGCTGTACTACGGCATGCCGGCGTGGGGGAGTGACGGCCGGGTGGTCTGCTTCTTCCAGCCGGCGGCGAAGTTCAAGGCCCGGTACCCGACGTTCGGTTTCCAGGACGTCGCGCAGCTGGACGACGGGGCGATCTGGCCGGTGTCGTTCGCCGTTTCCGAGCTGACGCCGGCCGTCGAGCAACAGATTGCCGAGCTGGTGCGCAAAGCCGTGTCGGCCTAGCTACAGCGTTTCCTGGCGCCCGCCCGGCGCCAGGAAACGCGGGCGGTTGTCAGCGGTCGTGGAGGAGGTCGGTCAGGCCGGTCTGGATGTCGAAGGTGGGCTTCCATCCGAGTTCGTGTTTCAGACGCTCGGAGGACGCGGTGATGTGGCGGACGTCCCCGAGGCGGTACTGACCGGTGACGACCGGCGCCGGCCCGCCGTACGCACGTGACAGCTCGGTCGCGATCTCCCCGATCGTGGTGACAGTGCCGCTGCCGACGTTGTACGCGGTGAATGCCGGCTGCTGGGGGAGCGCGGCCGCCGAGAGCGTGACCGCCGCGGCGACATCGCGGACGTGGACGAAGTCGCGGCGTTGCCGGCCGTCCTCGAAGACGCGCGGCGCCTCACCCCGGTCGAGCGCGGAGCGGAAGATCGCCGCGACCCCGGCGTACGGCGTGTTCCGCGGCATGCCCGGTCCGTACACGTTGTGGAACCGGAGCGCGCTCACGCGTGACCCGGTTTCCCGGACCCACCACTGCGCGAGGTGCTCACCGCTCAGCTTGCTGGTGGCGTACGCGTTCCGTGGATCGAGTACGGCGTCCTCCTTGACCAGCCCGGGCCGGAGTGGAGCGGCGCAGACCGGGCACGGCGGCTCGAAGTTTCCCGCGTCGAGATCCTCGGTACGCCGGGGTTCCGGCGCGACCTGTCCGTGGCGGTCGCAGTCGTAGCGGCCCTCGCCGTACACGACCATCGAGCTGGCGTAGACGAGGTGCCGGATCTTGGCGTGGGCGAGCTCCTTGAGGAGGACCGCCGTACCGAGGCTGTTGCTGGAGACGTAGTCGTCGAGATCGTCCAGGTCCACGCCCAGACCGACCTTGGCGGCGAGGTGGATGACCGTGTCGATCCCGTGCAGAGCGCTCGCCAGCGTCTCGCGGTCTCTGACGTCGCCGACGATCAGGCCGGGTCGCGGTTCGGGGCGCTGTGCGTGCACGTCCGGGCGGAACGAGTCGTAGACGACGACCTCGTGGCCCCCGGCAACCAGTTGGTCCTCGACGTGCCGGCCGATGAACCCGGCGCCGCCGGTGAGCAGGACCCTCATCGGGCACCTCCACGGCAGCTGCAACCGGCGTCCGGCTTCGGGAGTTGCCCGATGACCTCGCGGAGCAGTCCCCGGAGGCGCTCGATGCTCTCCCCGAACACCCGGTACACCTCCGCCTCGGTCACACCACCACCGGCCTCGGTGCCGGCATCGTGATCGGTGACGACGGCGATCGACGTGTAGCAGAGCGCGAGCTCCCGGGCGATCGCGGCCTCCGGCGCTCCGGTCATCCCGACCACCGACCAGCCCTGCGCCGCGTGCCACCGCGACTCGGCGCGCGTCGAGAACCGGGGCCCGTTGATCACGACCATCGTCCCATCGGGAACGACGTTGCCGGTAGCAATCACCGTGGCGCGTCCGTTGGGGCAGTACGGGTCGGCCATGGACGTGTGCACCACGGGAGGAACGTCGTACACGGTGTGCTCTCGTCCCCAGGTGCGGTCGACGTACTGATCGGGGACGACGAAGGTGCCGGGGGTGAGCTCGGGACGTAGGGATCCGACCGCGCACGGGCCGAGGACCTGGCGGACGCCGAGCTCGCGGAGCGCCCAGAGGTTGGCGCGGTAGTTGACGCGGTGCGGCGGGAACCGGTGATCCGCGCCGTGCCGCGGGATGAACGCGATCTCGCGCCCGTCGAGATCCCCGACCGTCGGCGGCTCGCTGGGCGCGCCGTACGGCGTCTCGATGTCCACGGTCTGCGCGTCGGGCAGGAACGAGTAGAACCCGGACCCACCGATCACTCCGATCTCAGCCATGGTTCCGACGCTAGTGCCGGGCTCGGCCTCGATGACCGGATTCGGACGGACCGTCAGCGCTCCGTAAGCGCCGCGTAACCCGGCTCGGGAGATGATCGAATAGGGGCGTGAAGGTCTCTTGGGCGCTGCTCGCGGTCGGCGTGGTGCTGCTGCTGTTCGGCGCGTACGCGAGCTGGACCGCCGGGCGGTTGGACCGCTTGCACACCCGGGTCGACTTCGCCCGGGCGTCGCTCGAGAAAGAGCTCTCCCAGCGTTCCGCGCTGGTCGCTGAGCTGGCTGGGACCGGGATCTTGGACCCCGCGGCGGCGCTGGCGTTGCTCGATGCCGCTCGACGCGCGCGGGCGGCGTCCTCGTCGGAGGAGCGCGAGCAGGCGGAGTCGGCGCTCACGCGGGCGATCCACGCCTGCGGGACCGATGTGGAGCCGTGGACGGGCGAGCTGAACCTCGCGATGCGGCGGGTCCAGTTGGCGCGGCGGTTCCACAACGACATCGTGGTGTCGGCGCGGGACCTCCGGCAGCGGCGGCTCGTGCTGTGGTTCCGGCTGGCCGGCCATGCGCCGATGCCGAGCACGATCGAACTGGAGGACGGCAGTTGACCTTCTCCCTCGAGGCTGTTTTCGAGGCGCACCGCGGCGAGCTGCAGGTGCACTGCTACCGGATGCTCGGGTCGTACGACGAGGCTGAGGAGCTCGTCCAGGAAACGTTTCTCCGCGCGTGGAAGGCCCGAGAGACGTTCGAGAACCGTTCCTCGGTCCGCGCGTGGCTCTACCGGATCGCGACCAACGCGTGCATCGACGTACGGCGTCCTCCGCGCGTCTTGCCGTACCAGCTGGAGCCGGCGTCGTTTCCCGCTGAGGCGCTGCCGGCCCGCGAGGACGTTCCGTGGCTGCAGCCGTTTCCTAGCACTCCGGAACAGCCGGATGCAGCCGCGATCCGCCGGGAAACGATCGAGCTGGCGTTCCTGATCGCGATCCAGCACCTCCCGGCCCGCCAACGCGCCGTCCTGATCTTCCGTGACGTCCTCGGCTGGCCCGCCCGCGAAACCGCGGCCGCCGTCGGCCTGTCCGTCCCCGCGGTGAACTCAGCCCTCCAACGAGCCCGGCCGGTCCTCCGCGACCATCTCCCCAGCCACCGCCTCGACTGGTCCACGCACACGCCGTCGCAGGTCGAGCACCAACTCCTGCGCAAATACATGACCGCCTGGGACAACGCCGACCCCACCGCCCTGGCCGCCCTCATGCACGAAGACATCCGCATCACCATGCCGCCGTACCCGTTCTGGTTCTCCGGCCGGGCGGACGCACTCCGCTCCCTGACCCCCAACCTCAACCCCACCTACCGAGGCCACTGGCACTTCCACCCCACCACCATCAACCACCAACCCACCCTCGCCGCCTACCTCAAACCCCCAGGCGCCCCCACCCACCACCTCTTCGCCCTGGACGTCTTCCGCATCGACACCGGCCTAATCGCCGAACTAACAGCCTTCGAAACCACCAACACCACCCGCTACGGCCTCCCGGACTCGGTGGCATGAGTGGACCGCCTCGACTGATTCCGCGTGTCCTCTGCCCGAGTCTGTCCCAGGAGTGAATGCGATGTCTGTCAGGGTCGAGTTGTGGATCGAGGGCCGCCTGGTCGGCGGTGCTGAGCAGTGGTGGGACGACATCACTGCCACGCTGCGCGGAATGAGCCGGAGTTCCCAATGCTCGCGGGGCGTTGACCCCTACATTGACGTGCTGTTCGAGCGAGAGGAGCTGACTGATCTGGCAGCGGAGGCCCACCGGTTCTCGCACCAAGCTCCCGACCACCTGCGCCCCTTCCTGCAAAAGCTCGCCGAGCTGTGCCGCGAAGGCAGCCGGGCCGCGACCTCCGAACTACGCTTTCTGGGCGACTGACAGACTGACACCCGGACAGATCCCTGTCGTATCTACCCGAAGTTCAATTTCCGGTCTGCGCGGGGTGTCAAATTACCTATAATCCTTGGCAGTTCCCGCCAGGCACACTCTACGACCGGAACGGTCCTTGGGAGAATTGATGACATTCATTCCGGAAGGCCCTGACTGGAATGTCCTGCGCTCGATGATCGGTGGCGCAGCGTTTGTGCCAGGCGCCGTGTCGCGGATGATCAATGCGACGACGATCGAGGATGCGTCAAAGGCATACTGGGAGCTTGACAATCGGGTCGTCGTACAGCAACAACTGTTCGAGTCAGCCGTGTGGACGGCAATTTTGGTGTCTGACGCCATCTGTAACGAGATGCCTTCCGATGTCGGTATGCGTCGAGCGCTGGATCTCTTGGTAGAGATCGCGGAAGGCGAGCCGGACCAAAGCGAGTTGGCTCTTGGCAATCGCGATCTTGGAGACGTCTGTCGGCGAGAGTTGAGCCGATTCCTCCCCTGCTTTCGCGGCTTGGCCACGAATGACGACGAGCACATCGTGCTCGGAGCTCTAGATCTCCTGGATATCTTGGAGGTCGATCGCCAACGCTTGCGCGAGTTGGCTGAAGCGGTCCTCCGGCGAGACGCGGGACCGGCCCCGAAGGCGCGGGCAAGAGAGATACTCGATAGCGATTGAATTACCGCACAAACTGCGACGTGGTCTAAGCGGCGCCGGGGTCGGTGATGGCGGAGGAGACGGTGAAGCACGACCGCGTGCCGACTTTGGGAGATTGCCGGTCGGGTCTGACGGGAGGGCTCGACGTCATGGACCTCTTGACCGGCTCGTGCGCCCCAACTGCCGACCTGCGCCGTCGGCTGATCGAGACCTGACGCACACCCCTCGCACCGGCGAGTGACATCGCTCGGCGAGCCCTCGGCGTTACAGATTTTTGGGGATTTACCGGATGTTGCAAGTTACTGGCCGGAGTCGATCGACGACTGATACATTCCGCTCGGCGCTGGTGGGGTCGGGGGACCCCAGGGTCCTGTTGCAGGTCGTCCACGCCCAGGGGGATCACTCATGGCCGGGTCCAGGCTGTCTTCTCGTGCTCGCCGTCGTCGGGTTCGCAGTGCGAAGCTGACGGCGGTTTTCGTTGCGTTGGCCGTGCCGTTGACGGGGGTTGGCCAGGCAGTGCAGGCCACCTCCGCGGCTGCAGCGGGTACGCCGCCTCCGATGCCGCAGGCTGCGATGTCAGGCAAGGCGGAGGCCAAGGCGCCGACACAGCGCCTGGGATCGGGGAAGCTGCCTGCAGCGGTTCCGGGGAAGAACACGGCGGAACCGCCGTCGTTGCGGTCGATGTTCCCGGTGACGCCGGCGAAGCCCGTTGACGCTGCGAAAGAGCAGGCAGCACCGAAGCCGGCTACGCCGATGCCCACCAAGCAGCCCGCGGTCAAGGGTTTCGACAAGCAGACGAGCCGGGAGTTGCCGGAGAAGCGGGACCGGTACTCCCAAACGTTCGTGAACACGGACGGCACGGAGACCAGCGTGCTGTCGCCGGCGCCGCTGAACTTCCAGAAGCCGGACGGGTCATGGGCTGAGATCAACGCCAACCTGCAACCGCGGGACGGCGGTGGCTGGGAGACGATCTCCACCGAGATCGCCTCCTGGATCGCGCCGCAGGCCGACGCGGATCCGGTCGCACAGGTCGAGCTCGGCGACGGCCACAACATCGGCTGGAGCGTCGACGGCGCGACCGGCGTACCCGGTCAGATGGCGGGCAGCAAGGTCGCCTTCCCTGACTTCGTGCCGAACGCCGACCTGGAGCTCGAGTCACAGCCGCGCGGCATCAAGGAAACGATCGTCCTCAAGTCCGCGGCGGCCCCGCGCTCGTACGTCTTCCCGCTCGAGCTCAGCAACCTGATGGCCACATTGGTCGGCCGCGAGATCGTGCTGACCGACGAGCGAGGCGTCGAGCGGGCTCGTATCCCGGCCGCCACCATGGTGGACTCAAACACGGTCGAGGTCCCGGCGACGTCGAGCGCGGTGACCTACGAACTGGTGACGATCGGCGGCAGCCAGGCGTTGAGGGTGACGCCCGACAGTGCCTGGTTGGACGACCCGGCGCGTGTCTACCCCGTGCGAATCGACCCGACCGTCTTCCCAACAGATCGACTGACTCCGACGTATGCCGTGAGCGCGGGCGTCAACGGCTCGGTCAGCGGAGCGAGTGACCTCCAGATCGGCTGCCGCCCGGCGTCGGGTACGACGAACTGCTCGTCGACCAGCGGCTGGAACGCGTACACCTCGCTGCTCTCCTTCCCGAACCTGGTTGACGCGTTCCGGTACGACACGATCCTCGGCGCACAGCTAGAGGTCTACAACTATCAGGCAGATACGTGCTCATCCCGTGGCGTCGACGTTTACGGCGTGATGGAGGGTTGGCAGTCCACGCCGCTGTCCAGCCTGAAATACCCGGGCCCGCAGACGGCCCCGTCGGTGATTGCGTCCAAGAGCTTCTCGCGCGGCTATGTCTCGAGCACGACGGGTACGACCGCATGCCAGCCGACCTACGACGCTCTCGCGTTCAACTCGGCGGGTGTGTCCTGGTTGCAGAGCCTGGTCGACGGACAGCGGTCGAACTTCGGTTTCGCGATGTACGCGAACCAGCGCACGGACCGGTACTCCTGGAAGCGATTCGCCGGTATCAGCACCGCGAACCCACCGAAGCTGGCGGTGACGCACTCGCCGTACCACGCGACGTACGCGCTTCGCAGCCAGCCGCCGGAGGACTACGTCACGCAGGACAGGGCCGGCAAGTTCCCGATGACGATCACGAACCTGGGTGACTTCACCTGGCAGCCGGGCAACGACTTCATGAGCTACCGGGTGTTCAAGGACGACAAGCTGGTCAACGTGTCGGCGCTGGCGACGCCGGTAACGACCTCTGTTCCACACGACGGCAAGATCAATCTCGACGTTGCGGTCGGTGCGTTGCCCGGTTCGGCGGACGGGATCGATTATCAGATCGAGTTCTCGATGGTGCATCGAGATACCACCGTCTATCGCTGGTACACCGACTGGGGCGTCGATCCGAAGGCTGTGCTGATCACCGTCCAGAACGTCCCGCCCGTGGTCGACCTGTCCAAGGTCTGGCCGCTCAACGGCGCACAGGCGTACACGCTGACGCCACAGGTCTGGGCGTCCGGGATCGATCCCGACGCTCCGGAGAGCACCCTGAAGTACTCGTTCCGGATCTGTGAGGTCGTCGACGACAACCCGACCGTGGGCTGTTTCTTCAGCGGCGACTACACGTCTTCAAAGACTTGGGTGGTACCGGCAGGGAAGCTGGCCTGGAATCGCGAGTACCAGTGGCAGATCTACGTCCAGGACAACGACGGGCAGCACACGATCGGCACTCCGATCACCCTGTTCACCGACGTGCCCCAGCCGGAGATCACCGCGCACATCGCCAACAACGACGGAAAGTCCCAGGACAAGCCGTACGATCCGGCGGTCGGCAACTACACCGCGTCCGCGCTCGACGTCGTCGTACCGGTCGCCGGCCCGGAGCTGAACGTCGCGCGGACGTACAACAGTCTCGACCCGCGACGTGACGGCCTGTTCGGTGCCGGCTGGACCAGCCGCTACGACATGCGGCTGCTCATCGAGAGCGACGGCAGCGCACTGGTCACCTATCCGGACGGGCGGCAGGTGCGTTTCGGCAAGAATGCGGACGGTACGTTCGCGGCGCCACGTGGCGACAAGGCAATCCTGACCGCCACGTCCGCGACCGGACCGTGGACCTTGCAGATCGTCGCCGGCACGAAGTACGAGTTCGCTGCCGGCACCGGCAAGCTGAGCAAGATCTACAGCACGCAGGGCAAACCGGTGGCGCTCTCTTACCGTGCTGACGGGACGCTGCAGTCGGCCGCGAGTTTGGACGGCGCCGGCCGGAAGCTGTCCTTCACCTACACCACCGACAACAAGCATGTCGCGTCGGTCAGTACCGACGCGGTCGGTGGCGCTCCGCTCACGTGGACCTACGAGTACTCCGGTGACGTCCTGACGAAGTCGTGCAACGCGGACCAGAAGTGCACCACCTACGGGTCCGCGCAAGGTTCGCACTACCGGAGCGCGGTCCTCGACAGCAAGCCGGACGGCTACTTCCGGATGTCCGACGACGGATCCGACCGCGATGCGACGAACGAGGTCGACATCGTCCGCAGCGACGCCTTCGGCACCTACTCCGGCGTCGGGTTCGGGCAGACCAGCCCGCTGTCCGGCGTCGGTGACGCGGACAAGGCCGTCTCGTTCGCCGGCAACGCGTGGATCTCGATGCCGGACGGGATGGCGACACGAAGCCGTGACGAGGCGATCGAGCTCTGGTTCAAGACGAGCGGAGCGACCAGCCAGCCGCTGATCGGGTACCAGAAGGAGCGGCTGGGCAGTACGACGACCGGTGGCATGCCGGTGCTCTACGTCGGTGCCGACGGCAAGCTTCGTGGTCAGTTCTGGCACGGCTCGGCGGCGCCGATGACCTCGTCGGCGCTGGTGAACGACAGCGCCTGGCATCACGTCGTCCTGAGCTCGATGGGAACCCGGCAGTCGTTGTACCTGGACGGCGCGGCGGTCGGGACGATCACGCAGAGCGTGGTGGACCACGAGCAGTTCGCGGTGAACGAGATCGGCGCCTCCGTTGCCGCGGCTCCCAGCGCGTGGCCGTCGTACGGCACGCAGGCGTTGCGGTACTTCACCGGTCAGATCGACGAGGTCGCGCTGTACTCGCACCCGCTGACAACACGGGACGTGGCCGCGCACTGGCAGCAGGGCCGGACCGCCGCGGACCAACTGTCGTCGATCACCTCCGCGGGCGGCCGAACGACCGCCGAGGTCGAGTACAACTCAGCCAACGACAGGGTGCAGAAGTACGTCGATGAGAACGGCGGAGGCTGGACGCTCGGAACACCGGAGACGGAGCAGGGGCGCCCGCCCTACTTCCCGGCATACCGCCTGGTTCACGTCACCGGTCCCAACGACACCGACTACGTCTACCAGTACGACGCACTCGGCGGGTGGCTGATGCGGACCGGGAGGCCGCTCGGTGAGGACACGCAGCGACCACCCAGCGCAACCACCACTCGACACTGGCCTGACACCGGCTACGCGATTCGCAGTTACACCCACGACAAGACCGGTCAGCTGACCGGCGTCACCAGTGAGGTCGGCGGCGAGGTCAGCATGAAGTACGACGATCGCGGGAACGTGACGTCGACGATGACCTGTCGTGGCGCCGGGACGGACTGCCACACGGACTACACGACGTACCACGGCGATCCGGCCTGGCCGGCGCTGGATCCGCGGTGGGACAAGCTCGCGACGTACCGCGACGGACGGTCGGCGAGCGCGACCGACGACACGTACAAGCGGTACTCGAACCTGACGACGTACGGAGACGTGGCTTCGGACGTCAGCCCGGACGGCGGCGCCAAGCTCTACACGTACACCGATGGAGTGCAGACCGGTCCGGACGGGAAGGCGATGCCGCCGGGGCTGCTGAAGACCGAGTCGGTGAAGGTGGACGCGGCACGGACAGCGGTGACGCAGTACCTGTACGACCAGTTCGGCGATCTCGTGCAGACGACGGCGCCGTCCGGTCTGGTGACGAAGTACACCTACGACGAGATCGGGCGGAAGAAGACCGAGACACAGGTCTCGGACATGTACCTGAGCGGCGTGACCACGACGTACGACTACGACAAGATGTCGCGCCTCGCGGCGGTGACTGGCCCGGTGACCACCGACGCCGTGACGGGGGAGCAGCACCAGCAGAAGGCGGAGTTGGAGTACGACGCCGACGGCAACGTCACGAAGACGACAGCGCGGGACCTGAAGACCTCGGACGATCCGCGAGTGTCGACGATGTCGTACGACGACCGAAACCGCTTGGCGTCGACGGTTGATGCCAACGGCAAGGAAGCGCAACAGGGGTACGACGACGCCGGCAACCGGACGTGGTCGGAGGATGCGAACGGCAACCGGTTCGAGTATAAGTACAGCGATCTGAACATGCCGACCGAGGTCTGGGACCTGAACCTCCCGGCCGACCCGAACAACCCGCCGACGGACGGGCCGCGGGAAGGGATCGACTATGCCGTCCGGTCGAAGACGCAGTACGACCCGGCCGGCCGCAAGGTGGCCGAGGTCGATGCGATGGGGCGGCTGGTCACGTACGACTACAACCTCGACGACACGCTGAAGACAAAGACGCTGAAGAGTTTCCACAACCCGGACGGGAGCACGCGGGACTACGTGCTGGAGTCCGACACGTACGACGGCGCCGGGAACCGGACCAAGGCGGTGACGGATAACGGCAAGTCCACGACGACGTACACGATCGACGTGGCCGGGCGGGTGGCAACGTCGACGGTCGACCCGACCGGCCTGGCCCGGAAGACGACGTACGTGCATGACTTGGCCGGCAACGTGACGCAGCAGGACGACACGGGGAGCTGGTCGAACGCCGATATAGCCGGGCCGACTGCGGTCACGGACACGACGACGTTCGTCTTCGACACGGCCGGGCGACGAGTTTCGCAGACAGTGCAGAATACGTCCGGTGCGATGACGACGTCGTGGATGTACGACCAGCGCGGGCTGGCGACATCGAAGACGACGCCGCGAGGTAACGCGTCCGGGGCGGTGAAGGCCGACTTCACGACGACGTACACGAACGACGAGCTGGGCCGCGCGATCAAGACGATCGCGCCGACGGTGAAGGCCGAGCACGACGGCGGTGCCGCGGCGGACGTGCAGCCGACAGCGACGGTCGGGTACGGCGCGTTCGGTCAGGCGACGTCGTCGAAGGACGCGCTCGGTAACGTGACGAAGTCGACCTTCGACAAAGTCGGCCGGACGGTCTCGGTGACGGGTGCTCCGTACACGCCGCCGGGTGGTGCGGTGATGACGCCGCAAACGACCTTCAACTACGACGCGGTCGGGAATCTGCTGGAGCAGATCGATGAGCGCGGCAATGCAACCCGGTTCACTTACGACCATCTGAACCAGCAGGTGCAGGTCGACGTGCCCGGCGCGACGAACGACGTACGGGCGGTCTCGAAGATCACGTACACGCCGAACGGTGACGTGGAGTCGACCACAGACCCGCTGGGTGCGGTGAAGAAGTTGACCTATGACGACCTCGACCGCGTGGTCACGTCGACGGATGTCGAGCGGAAGCCGACGGCGGGCAACTTCGTCACCCGGCTGACGTACGACGACATGGACAACGTCGTGAACGCGCAGTCGCCGTCGGGTGCGGTCGCGTTGAGCTCATACGACTCGCTCGGGCAGCTGACCAAGTCGACCGATCCGAACGGCGTCGCCACCCAGCTCGGCTACGACTACGCGGGGCGGCAAGTGCGGTCCTCCGACGCAATGGGTCGCAGCAGCGTCGCGACGTACGACAAGGCCGGGCAGTTGGTCGCGTCCAAGACGTTGAACGCCTCGAAAGTTGCGCTCGGCACGACTGCTCTCGGGTACGACTTGGACGGGGACCTGATCTCGTCGACACCTGCCTCCGGGAATCGCGCGTCGACGTACACCTATGACGCTCTTGGGCGACTCACGGCGCAGATCGATCCGGTGTCGGCGACGGACCAAGTCGGCATCTCGTACGGGTACGACGCCGCCGGCAATCGCACCCGCTACACCGATGGCCGTGGCAACACGACCGTCTATTCCGTGAATACGCTCGGGTTGCCCGAGAAGGTCATCGAGCCCTCGACGACCGCTCAGCCGGCGGTGGCGGACCGCACGTGGACTGCGTCGTACGACGCGGCCGGTAACGCGGTCTCCCTGCTCTCGCCTGGCGGTGTCACCCGGACTCGAACCTTCGACGCTGCCGGTCGGTTGACCGTTGAGAACGGGACCGGCGCCGAAGCATCGACATCGGCTCGCAACCTGACCTATGACCTGGCCGGGCGGCTCGCGACCTCGAGTTCGCTCGACGGGGTCAATACCTACTCCTACAACGACCGCGGCATGCTCCTTCGCGCTGATGGCCCGTCCGGCACGTCAACGCAAGGCTACGACCCGGACGGTCAGCTGACGCAGCGGATCGATGCGGCCGGAACCGCTGACTTCACCTACACGAACGGTCGGCCAACGACGGTTACCGACCCGGTGACGCGAGCGCTGCAGACGCTCGGCTACAACGCCGCGGGGCAGTTGTCGACCGTCGACTACGGCTCGTCGCGGGTCCGCACAATCGGGTACGACGCGTACGGCCGGATGAACTCCGATGTACTAAAGGCCGGTACGGCGTCGGTGTCGTCGATCACCTACGGATACGACGCCGACAACAACATCACCGCCAAGAACACGACCGGTGTCGCCGGCGCCGGGAACAACACCTACGTCTACGACCAGCTCGGTCGGCTCACCTCGTGGACGAAGGGGACCACGACCACGGCGTACAGCTGGGACGCGAATTCGAACCGGATCAAGGCCGGCACGAAGCTCGCGTCGTACGACGAACGCAACCGGCTCCTGGACGACGGCACCTCCACCTACACCTACTCACCTCGCGGTGCCCTGCTGACCCAGACGACGGCGGGCACGACGGAAGCCTTCAGCTTTGACGCCTTCGACCGGATGATCACCAGGTCCGGCCGCGACTTCACCTACGACGCCCTCGACCGCCCGGTGCAGTCCGGCACGGCTCGGATGCGTTATGACGGTTTCAGCGACGAGGTCGTTTCCGACGGCACCCAGTTCTTCGGCCGCTCCGCCTCAGACGGCTTGCTGTCCGTCGGCTACGACACCACCAAACGCCTCGTCCTGGCCGACCGCCACGGAGACGTCTTCGCCGGCTTCGACCCCACCGACACCACCCTGTCCACCGGCCTCCCCGACACCCGCACCTACGACCCCTTCGGCAACTCCACCAGCGCCACCGGCCTCAAGTACCGAATCGGCTACCAAGGCGACTGGACCGACCCCCGCTCCGGCGACATCAACGAAGGAGCCCGCTGGTACAACCCAGGTAACGGCACCTTCAACTCCCGTGACTCCATCACCCACGACGCCGGCACAGCCAGCTCAGTCCTGAACCTGTACGCCTACGCCGGCGGCAACCCGGTCACTCTGAACGACCCCGATGGCCATCGTCCATTCGACCCTCAGCCCAATTGCGTATGGCAGTTCCAGGGATGGGGCGGGCCGAATAGTGACCATACGATCTATAAACGAGTATGTAACGACCCGCCTCCTCCGCCCAAGCGAGACTGCCACCAGACGGAAAGCTGCTCGTGCAAGGTGACGGGGACCTGTCCACCAGTCTGCAAGCACGGTGACTGTGGCGGTTGCAAGAAGGGTTGTGACCCGGGTTGTAAGGGCAGCGCTTGCCCGCCGAAGTGCAAGGCGCACGGCTGCCCGCCGAAGTGTGAAGGTGGCAGTTGCCCGCCGCGGTGCAAGGCGCATGGGTGCGACCCGAAGCCGCCGCCACCGTGTGACGCCGCATGCAAGAAGCGCAAGGAGCTTGATCGGGACGCGAAAGACACCGCCGAACCACCGCCTGGCGACCCGTCGTGCGCGAACGGCAACCCGGCTCTGTGCCCGGTCAACCCAGATCAGCCATCCACGATCGTGGGCCCTGCCGACGACCTGACCGACGAAACCAGCGACTGGTCCAACCAGCAATACCAAACCGCCCTCAATGACGGCGGATCAGTCGTCGGCTCCGTCGCCGACACGGGCCGCTACAACTGGTTCACCATGAGTCTCACCAACGATCCGTCCATCGGGAGGAAGATCGGGGAGTGGCTCGGCGACGGCAAGCCGATCCAGCAGAAGGTCGGCGACGAAGTCTTCGTAGACCCGTTGGTCCAGACCTATCAGGCATGCGCAGCCGCAGTTCAGATGGAGGGCGACTACTCCTCGAATTGGCGGGCCTGCAAGATCGGTCTCGCGCTAACCGGCCTCGGCTTCTCGGGCGCTGGCGAAGTCTTCGGCATCGGAGTCAGAACCGCTGAGGGACTCGCCGCAGCCGAAGTTGGCGGTCAGTGGGCGGATGCTCTCGCGGGCCGTACGGCCGTGGGCAGCGGCCTCAAAACACCTCAGGTCTTGCGAGTTGGTGATGTCAAAGTGCCAGCAGTCCCCAAGGGCGCGATTGGAACTCTGTCCCACACCGGCAAGGGAATGGAGTACGTCGTTCCGCGCGGCACCCCCGAGATTTCGGAGAGAGTCGCTACCGTCCGTATTATGGACCCCGTGACCTCAGGGAAGTACCAGTACCCGCGTGGGTACGCCGTGTACATGAATGCATCCGGGCAGACGATCAATCCATTGACGGGTCAGACGATCGCCAACTCCGACCCGTTCGCTCACATCCCGCTGCCGCGATGAAGATCAACGATCTCCTTGGTCTGTCCGCCAGTCTGCGCCAGCATGCATCGCTTCCGGAGATGGACCCTTTGGCCGAGGTCGATGCGCTGCAAGAGGCGCAGGCCGTCGATGTCCGGTTCGACGCGCTCGCCGGCATCGCCGGGATCATCTTCGACCTTCGGCAGGCACTTCAGCTTCAGGAGGCCGACACAGGCGTGCTGGTCGCTCGCGGAGTTCGCGAGCTGACATGGACTGGACCGAGCCGGGACACGGCTCTGACTGCTTGGTCGATCGGTAGCTCGGTCCCACGCAGGGGCAACGGGTTCTTCAGCTTGAGCCTGATGATGTGGCCCCACCCAGGCGCCCACCTGACGCTCACGGCTGAGGGTGCGGCCTTCTTCGTTGGGCATGTGCCTGGCTTGTCCGAGGTGCCGGTTGACTACAGTGATCGCGACCGGGGGACGTTGATTGGTGAGGTGGCCAGTTGGGAATCCCTTTTCGCGCCCGTTCGAGCCGTGTTCCTTGACTCCGTACTGGCCGGAGACTGACGGACGGCCGCGTGCTTGGACCCGCTAGTTAGGTCTTCCAAGCCTGCTCTACCTGGTAGAGGCGAGCCGGTGACGACTGCCTGGATACCCGTGGGATCCGCAGGCAGTCGCCGTCGGTGATCTAGCGCCCGACCTGGTCTTGTGAAGGAGATATGGCGTGGTGCATCCAGTCGTTGACCCGGGTCCTAGCAGGTGGCGATGTACATGTGGTCGAGCTTCGTGTAGTCGGTCACAGGCGATAGCCGCGGGCCTCTCTGCTTGAGTCCACAAAGCGGTGGACTTGCGTTGATACTGATGGTCACGCGGACGCTGAGGTACAAGCCGCCGTGCAGATGTCGATGATCAATTACGGCTCATCGCGGGTCCGCACAATGGGTGTGACCGGGTAGGGCAGGATGAAATGGACCGTGGCACGGGCGCAAGGGACCGGTTTCCCGTTGAGGTGCAAGGGTGGCAGTTGATCCACTGCCTCGGAACCCTGCCTATGCCAACGGCAATCCCACCCTGTGCACCCAGCCAGTCCCACCAACCAGCCACGATCGTCGGCCCGGCCGACGATCTCACTGACGAGACTAGCGCCTGGTTCCGACCAGCAATACCCAAACGCCCTCAACGACGTCGGCTCATTGGTTGGCGCCTTTGGCGCCACGCGCCACAATCAATTGATTCACTATGGGTCTCGGTTTGCCGGAGACAAGACCCCATCCGCAAAGGTGGCCGACTGGTGGTCGATTGTGGTTCCGCCAGAGCAGTTCAACGGGGAGTTGAACAGGATCAGGGTGCGGTGCTGAGAGATGCTTGATTCGCCGGTGGAGATTGAATTTCCGGCTTATCTTAAGGGGTATGAGTTGGAGACAGAATCCAAGGGTTACCTCGTAGGTCTTGTGCTCCGGAGCGGGCGGCGTGAGTGGAGCGTGACGGGTGTACGACCCGGTGCGGTTCGCTCAGGAGGTGGCCGACGAGGTCCGGCTTGAAGGATATTTCGCTGTTGGGAACACGCTGATTGTTTCTGAGGTGACGCGCGAGGCGATCGTCGGCGCAGTTTCTACCATCAGTGAGGAGGAACTCGGGTCTTTCGTGCAGAATCCGAGATGACGTCGGCTGTGATTCTGATGATGTTGGGCAGCTCGGTGAGTCGGCCGCGGCAGCCGGTGGCGGGGATTTTCCAGTTCCTGAGTGGCCGACTGCTCGTTCGACGGCTGATCGCCGGGTGGAGATGGTGCGGTTGACGGTTTGTTTGTGGCCGGTGAGGTCGTGGTATTTGCTGCGTTTGTACGGGACGGTGGCGGCGGTGCCGATGTAGGCGGCGTCGGCGTACCAACTGTAGTCGTTCAGGACTGGCTCCCCAGCCGCTCGCTGGAGTAGTTGTGCATCTGTGTGCGCGGCTCCCGGTCGGCACCGGCGGGCCGTCGACGAGGATGTCGCGGTTGACGAACACGCTGGTAAGTTCGGGTTCGTGCAGGCAGAGGACCCTGGTCGAGCAGCGGCGTGATGGAGCGGTACGTCGGCTAACACCGACTGGGGAAACGTTCTGCTGCAGGTACATCTGCGCCAGCGCGCCACCTGCCGGTACAACCCCAAGGTCGGCGGTCGGGCCACCGTCCGTGGCCGCACCCAGGGAAACCTCCGGCCGGCCGCTGAGCCAGCCACCACTTTGAATTTGTCTTTTCTCTGTTCTTTTTCCTTAATCTCTTTCCCTGAAAGCCTAGCCTGAGACTTTGAATAACCCTCTTTCTTGAGGGTGGTTTGTTACTTCGCGTCGGCGTAGGTTTTCGCGGTGGTGGTGGTGAAGGAGAAGTTGGTGGGGGTGGGGCCGAAGGTTAGGGTGCCGGCCAGGTTGCTGGCGGATTGGATTTCGGCCGCTACTTGGGCGGCTTCTTCGGTGGGGCAGTGGATTATTACTTCGTCGTGTTGGAAGAAGACTAGTTCGGCTTTCAAGCCGGTTAGGGATTGGCGGAGGGCTGCGAGCATTAGGAGGGCCCAGTCGGCGGCGCTGCCTTGGACTACGAAGTTTCTGGTGAAGCGGCCCCAGGAGCGGGCTCGGCGGGGGTCTGTGAGGGGGAGGTCGGTGGCTGGGCCTTCTAGGTAGGCGTCGTCGACGGGGTGGCCTAGGGGTGGGCTTGTGCGGCCCAGGTAGGTGCGGACCAGGCGGCCGTCTTCGCCGGCTCTCGCGGCGTCGTCTACGTAGGCGACGGCGATCGGGAAACGTTTGCGGAGCATGGCTAGGTTTTTGAGGCCGTCCCCGGAGGTTTGGCCGTAGATCGCTCCCAGGATGGCGACCTTGGCTTGGGCCCTGTCGCCGGAGAACGCTTCGTCGGAGACGGCTTTGTAGAGGTCGCCGGGGTCGCTGGCTACCTGCATCAACGCCGGGTCTCGGGAGATCGCTGCGAGGATGCGTGGCTCCAACTGGGAGGCGTCGGCCACGACGAGGGACCAGCCAGGGTCGGCTACCACCGCCCGGCGGATGACCTTCGGGATCTGGAGGCCGCCGCCGCCGTTGGTGATCCAGCGGCCGGAGACGGTGCCGCCGGGGACGAAGCCGGGGCGGAAGCGGCCGTCGTGGACCCAGTCGTTGAGCCAGGTCCAGCCGTTCGCGGTATAGATCCGGTAGAGCTTCTTGTACTCGATCAGCGGCGCCACGGCCGGGTGGTCGATCTGCTCGAGCTCCCAGCGACGGGTGGACTTGAGCTGGTGGCCGGCGGTCTTGAAGGCCTTCAGGATATCCGCGGGCAACTCCGGGCGTACGCGGTGGCCGAACGCGGTGGAGATCTCCTCGGCGAGCTCGGTCAGTCGGCGAGGTTCGCCCGTACCGCCGAAGCGTTCGCCGAGCAGCTCCGTCAGCAGCTTGCGGTGCTCCTCCGCGCTCCACGGGAGACCGGCCTGGTCCATCTCGGCGGCGATCAGCATCGCGGACGATTCCGATGCCGTGAGCAACCGCATGCGGTCCGGGTACTCCGTTTGCGCGTGCCGAGCCAACTGGTCGGCGTACACGCGCAGGAGGGCTTCGAACGGCACCGACTCAGTGGGTACGTCGAACAGCGACGACTGCTCACCCGGTACGACGGCCCGCAAGGGCGGATCGGGCGGGACTGGCCGACCGCTCAACCGGGCCCAGGCCGCGGCGGCCGATCGCGGCTCGCCCAGACGGCCGAAGTGGCCGAGCAGCAGACCCTCGGTGTTCTCGATGTCGTAGCAGCGTTCGACCCGTACGCCGGCAGCCAGCAACCGCGGATAGATCTCAGCCGTCGACCGCCAGACCCAGCGGGTGACGTGTGGACGGGCGGCAACGGAGCTCACCAGCGAAGGTTCGTGCAAGATCTCCCCGGCGGGCTGACCGTCCGGGTGCAGTCGGACGAGGATCGCGCCGGCGCCGTCAGTTGGCGCGATCAACCACCGTTCGTCCATGACTAGATCTTCACATTCGCCGCCGACAACTTCAGAAGTCGATGCGCATGACGACGCGGCGGTTGCCCGGCCGGCTTACCTCTGTGTAGCCGGCGCTGGTGAACATCGTCAGGGTGCCGACGGAGCCGCCGTCGACCAGGTCTGGGTAGCCCTCGATCGAGCCTGCGCCGGCGCGACGGGCGTGGTCGACGGTGGCGGCGGCCAGTGCGGTAGCTATTCCGCGGCGGCGGTAGCCGGCTCGGGTGACGAAGCAGGTGACGGCCCAGACTGTGGGGTCGGTCTTGTCTTCGGTGCGGTCCTGCCACGGGACGCGGAAGTCGCGGAGCAACCGAGGGTGGCCTGCTCGTGGCGCGACGGCGCACCAGCCGACTGGTTCGCCGTCGAGGTAGGCAACCAACCCGGTCGTACCAGGACCGGAGGTCTGGTCGCGGAGGCGGGCGGAGAGTTCTTCAGGTCCCTCGGACGCCCACGATTCGCCCGGGAGCATGCGGAAGCGTTGGCACCAGCAGCGGCTGGTGTCGCCGCCGGCGAAGATCGCCTCGAGATCCTCCCAGGTTGCCTGGTTGGCGGGGACGATGGTGAGTTGTGCGGGGTCGACCGGTTCCCGGGAGCCGCGTGGGCGGCGAGCAGGCGCACGCTTGGTGGTCGGACGCTTGACCGGGGTCTCGAAGGTGAAGCGGATGGTTACCTCGTCGCCCACGTCGATGCCGGCCGGCTTGCGTACGGCGTCTTTCAGGGGCACCAGGTAGCCGCCGTCCCGTGACCACAGGGCGGTCTTGAACGCAGTCGACCCGAGCTCGGCGCGGATCTTCGCCATCCCCCAGCCGAACCCGGCCGCCAGCGCCGCCTCCCGCAACGAAGCGACGTCGGAGGGCGGGACAAGCGCGAAGAAGTACGGCGCCGGCCCGCGCCACTCGATGACCTCACCGGTGAACTCGTGGTCCATGGCCCGATGCTAAACCGCATTCCGGACACAAGCCTTCCGGAACCGGCGATCAGGCCAATAGTGCGAGACTGGACTTATGTGGCGGACCGGGGACCTGGAAGCGGCCGACGGGACCAAGACCGAGCAGGTCGAGGGCCTGGTGCTCCGGCGCATCGAGCGTGGTGAGCTGGCGATCGGGTCGCGGCTCCCGTCCGAGCGGGTGCTGGCCGAGCGGCTGGGTGTCAGCCGGGTGACCGTCGTACGGGCGTTGGAGAACCTGCGGCGCGACGGCGTACTGGAGACCAAGCGTGGCTCCGGGACCGTCGTACGGCCACTGGACCGTTTGCTGGACCCCATCGCGCCGGCGTCGACCGTGACCGCGGGGGACCAGCCGGTACTAGACCTACGGTTCGCCACGACCGCGGCGCCGCATGACGTGGCTGAGGCGCTGGCGCAACTCATAGACGACGGGCTGCCACAGGCCATGGGTGGGGACGGACCACCTCCGGGCGGCTCACAGGAGCTACGAGAGGCACTGGCGGGCCGGCTGACCACAGAGGGTGTTCCGACCGAGCCGGACCAACTGACTCTCACCGTGGGTGCAGCAGCCGGGCTGAACGCGGCCCTGGCCGGGCTGGACCTCGGACCGGGCGTAGCGATCACCGAGACACCGACGTACCCGGCTGCCTTCGACCTGCTGCGCAAGCACCGGCTGGACGTCGCCGGCTGGCCTGCAGGGGTCTGGGACACCGACCAGCTCGCCCACCTGTGCAGACGGCACCGGCCAAAGGTCATCTACCTGCAGGCCGACAACCACAACCCGACTGGGCTCAGCATCCCGGCGGACCGGCGCCAAACCGTCATAGAGATCGCAAGACGGTACGGCGCTGCCCTGATCAGCGACGAGACCATGCGGCCGCTGTGGCTGGCGAGCGCCCAACAAGCGGAGCCGCTCAGCCGCTATCCCAGGACGGTAAGCGTCGGGTCGCTGTCCAAGACCGTGTGGGGTGGGCTGCGGGTTGGCTGGGTCAGGACCGGCAAGCAGCTCAGGCGACGGATCAACACGGCCGCACAGCTGTCCGTAGCGTCGCCGAGCGCGCTGGACGACCTCCTGGCCCGGGCGATTGTCCCGAAGCTGGACAAGGTGATCGGCCGCCGCAGGACGCGTCTCAGAGCGAACCTGCAGGCCCTGGAGGCCGGCCTCCACACCCTGCCAGGTGTGGCGTGGGCCACGCCCACAGGCGGTATGACGCTCTGGCTGGAGCTGACCGAGACGCGAGCGCGCAGAGTGCTGGACGCAGCGCGCGAGCAGAACCTGCTGCTCGGCGCAGGCGACCTCTTCACGCCGGAGGGCAGTGACCGCAGGCACATCAGGATCCCGTTCACCGCGCCGCCGGCGACGCTCCGGCTGGTGACCGCACGACTCCAGCACGCACTTAAGTCCACTTGATCCGAGGTGGACTGAAGATCGATGCCCACCACCTCCTAACCTGGGAAGCAGACAGACGATCAGGAGGATGCAGTGACCGAGAACGAGACTCCCCGGACCGGCACCGCCAAGGTCAAGCGCGGCATGGCCGAGATGCTCAAGGGCGGCGTGATCATGGACGTCGTCACCCCGGAGCAGGCCAAGATCGCCGAGGACGCCGGCGCGGTCGCGGTGATGGCGCTGGAGCGGGTCCCGGCCGACATCCGCGCGCAGGGCGGCGTCTCCCGGATGAGCGACCCGGACATGATCGACGGCATCATCAACACCGTCTCGATCCCGGTGATGGCGAAGGCCCGGATCGGTCACTTCGTCGAGGCGCAGGTGCTGCAGAGCCTCGGCGTCGACTACATCGACGAGTCCGAGGTGCTCACCCCGGCCGACTACGCGAACCACATCGACAAGTGGAACTTCACCGTCCCCTTCGTCTGTGGCGCGACCAACCTGGGCGAGGCGCTGCGCCGGATCACCGAGGGCGCGGCGATGATCCGCTCCAAGGGCGAGGCCGGTACCGGTGACGTGTCCAACGCGACCACCCACATGCGCCAGATCCGCCAGGAGATCCGCAAGCTGCAGAGCCTCCCCGAGGACGAGCTGTTCGTCGCCGCCAAGGAGCTGCAGGCGCCGTACGAGCTGGTCAAGGAGGTCGCGGCGCTCGGCAAGCTGCCGGTGGTGCTCTTCACGGCGGGTGGCATCGCGACCCCGGCCGACGCGGCGATGATGATGCAGCTGGGCGCCGAGGGCGTGTTCGTCGGCTCGGGCATCTTCAAGTCCGGCAACCCGGCGCAGCGCGCCGAGGCGATCGTCAAGGCCACGACGTTCTACGACGACCCGGACGTGCTCGCCAAGGTCTCCCGTGGGCTGGGCGAGGCCATGGTCGGCATCAACGTCGACGAGATCCCGCAGCCGCACCGCCTCGCCGAGCGCGGCTGGTAGCGGACAACGGTGACCGAGAGCTTGCAAGCGGTCGACGAGCGGACCGCCCGGGAGCTGCGCGGCCTGGCGCGGGTCCTGGTGCGGTCCGGGTACGCCGACCACGCGACGATCACCGCTGCGCTGACAGAGGCGGTTCGTGAGGACGCACCGGCGATCGACCCCGCCGGGCTGGTGCCGCTGCTGATCGGTGAGGCCGTCGTGGACGTCAATGCAGAGGCGGAGGACTGGCCTGCGACCACGGACCCGGACCGGCTGGACGCCGTACTGCAGGAGCTCGAGCGGCTGGGACTGGTGGTGGTCCGGTACACGTCAGACCACCACGCGGCCAAGCGTGAGCTCGAAAAGGCGGACGACCCGCAGGGGCTGGTGTTCTTCACCGACACCGACGTCTGGCACGCCGTCGACTTCGGCATGCTCGAGCTGAAGGTCTGGCACCCCGACACGGCCAACGTCGCCCCCGGTGAGCCCCTGCTGGAGAGCGTCCTGGCGCTCCTGAACGACCACAACCTCCCGTCGACCTTCGATGAGGGCCGCATCGAGGTCACCCTCAACTGGCAACGCCGGGTGGAGCTGTGACGCCGGCACCCGAGGAGCACCTGAAGGAGGAGCAGTGAGCAAGCCCGTGATCGGCGTGTTCGCGTTGCAGGGCAACGTGCGCGAGCACGTGGCGATGCTGACCACGGTCGGTGCCGAGGCGCGTCCGGTACGGCGGCCCAGCGAGCTGGAGCAGGTCGACGCGATGGTGCTGCCGGGTGGTGAGTCGACCACGATGGACAAGCTGGCCCGCGCGTTCGAGCTGTTCGAGCCGTTGCAGAAGCGGATCGCGGACGGGATGCCGGTGTTCGGGACCTGCGCCGGGATGATCATGCTGGCCAACGAGATCACCGGCGGGATCGACGGGCAGGAGACGCTCGGCGGGCTGGATGTGACGGTCCGGCGGAACGCGTTCGGGCGGCAGGTGGACTCGTTCGAGGCGGACCTGGAGTTCGCCGCGTTCGAGACGCCGTACCACGCCGTGTTCATCCGCGCACCGTGGGTGGAACGCGTCGGCCGCGACGTCGAGGTACTGTCGACAGTGAGCTCGGGCCCCGCCACGGGTAGGATCGTCGCGGTCCGCCATGATCGGCTGCTCGCCACGTCGTTCCACCCGGAGCTGACCGGGGACGCGCGGCTGCACGGCTACTTCGCCGAGCTGGTCAGGGCCCGCTGAGTCGTTGTTGGTAGGTAGAAGGGTTGGTTCGCCATGTCAGGCCACTCCAAGTGGGCCACCACGAAGCACAAGAAGGCCGTCATCGACGCGAAGCGCGGCAAGCTCTTCGCGAAGCTGATCAAGAACATCGAGGTGGCCGCCCGGATGGGCGGTGGTGACCCCGGCGGGAACCCGACCCTGTACGACGCCATCCAGAAGGCGAAGAAGTCCTCGGTCCCGAACGACAACATCGACCGCGCGGTCAAGCGCGGATCCGGTGCCGAGGCGGGCGGCGCGGAGTACCAGACGATCATGTACGAGGGCTACGGCCCGAACGGCGTGGCGATGCTGGTCGAGTGCCTGACCGACAACCGGAACCGGGCCGCCGCGGACGTCCGGACGGCGATGTCGCGCAACGGCGGCTCGCTCGCCGACCCGAACTCGGTCGCCTACCTGTTCAACCGCAAGGGCGTCATCGTCCTGAACAAGGAGCAGGACGGCCGGTCGCTGTCCGAGGACGACGTGATGGAGGCGGTCCTGGAGGCCGGCGCCGACGAGGTCAACGACCTCGGCGAGTCCTGGGAGGTCATCACCGAGGCCACCGACCTGGTCGCCACCCGGACGGCGCTGCAGGACGCGGGGATCGACTACGAGTCCGCGGACGCGCAGTTCGTCCCGTCGATGACGGTCGAGCTGGACGCCGACGGCGCCGGCAAGATCTTCCGCCTGATCGACGCTCTCGAGGACAGCGACGACGTCCAGAACGTCTACGCCAACTTCGACGTGAGCGACGAGATCATGGAGAAGGTCGGCTAGTCAGAGCGAGTCCAGGGCGTCCCCGTCGATCACCTGGTCGGCCGGGGGCGCCTTCGGCGGTACGACGTGGTCGTACTCGGTGAAGGTCAGTTCGGTGCCGGGCGCGTCGAACCGGATCGGGTACGCCGTCGCCCGGGCGATCCAGACCGTGACGTCGCTGTCGCCGAGACCGATGCACGTCACACCGGCCACGGTCTGCCGGCCCTTCTTCTTCACGCCGGTCGGGTCGCCGGATTCGCTGTCCACGAACAGCGTGTCGTAGAAGCCGCTCTTCCGGGCGAAGACGGCGAGCTCGCGGAAGTCCTTGTTGCTCGTGGTCGTCTTGATCCAGCGGCCGTTGATCAGCTGGGTGATGGCTTTGGCCTCGGCCTTCGACTTGGCATGGTGACGCCAGAACGCGTCGCTGAACCGCAGGTAGGCGGTTTGGCCCACGACGACGACCGAGAACCGGTCGCCGTTCATGCTGACCGTGCCGCCGCCGTCGGTCTGGGTCAGCCGGACGTCCATACCGATCCGGTCCTTGCCGCTGGTCATGGTTCCCTGCACGTGCACGCTCCGCACAGCCTTGGCCGCCGCCTCCGTCTTGGCGGCGATCTGTGTCACCGAGAGCTTGCCGATGTCCACGGTGGGGGTCGGAGTCGGCTTGGGGGTGGGCGTAGGCGGCGGCGTGGACGGCGGTGCCGACGGAGTGGGTGTGCTGACCGTTGCCGGCGCCGGGACCGAGTTGGTGGCTGCGGTGGGGTGGTCGGTGTTCTTGCAGCCGGTGGCCAGGACGACCAAGAGGACGGCGAGAGCTGCGGTTCGTGCGGACATGGTTCCCCCTGGAGTCGTACGTCTACCAGGGAAGATGCACACGGGCAGGAAGAAGTTTGCCGTTGCGTGCCCGTGCAAAGGGTCCTCACCACCACAGGGCCTTCATCGAGATCGGCCGGGCCACCGGCCTGGTTCAGGCGTTGACCGCGATCACCGTCCGGCCGTAGGTGTTCGTGCCGTCGCCGTACGTCAGCGTGCCGAGGTACCGCGTCCCGGCGGTGAGCCCGGACCAGCTCGCTGTCACGGTGAACGGTGTGGCTGCCGTGACCGCCGCACTGGCCGGCGTCGCCGTCAGGTTGCCCGTCGCCGCGCCGACCGCCCAGTCGAACTCGCTGACCGCCTGTTGCGTGACGCCCGCCGGCAGCGCGAACTGATCGACGTACACGTCGTAGGAGCCCGCGGGGTTCGCCAGGTCGACCCGCTCCTGCGCGGTAGACCCCGAGCTGGACCCGACCAGAGTGTTCGTCCCCGCGGTGTACACGAAGAGATCGAGATCAGTCCCCGCCTGTACGTCGGAGTCGAACGTCGCGAACCGCGCCAGCTTCGTCCCCGCAGGCACCGTCACCGTGAACTTGGCCGTGTGCGGACCAACCGCCGGCGAACCGGTCGGGAACGACGTACCACCGGCCGTCAGCGTCGCAGTGTGCTGCGCTCCGGCTGCGAGCCCCGCCACCGTGGTTTGAAGCGTCCCGATGTACCCAGGCGTGACCGTGATACCCGTCGACCCGGACTGACCGGTGAGCGTGACCTCGGAAACGGCCTTCGCGCCGACCGGCCGCACCACGAGCTGGCTGCGTACCGAGTGCGTACCGTCGCTCCACTGCAAGCTACCGGTCGTGTACACGTCGTACGCCGCGGTCGTACGGCTGAAGGTCACCTTGTACGACGCCGACCGGCCGGGCGCGACCGTCAGCGTGCTCGGCGACACCGCCACCGTGACCCCCGGCGGTGCCGTCACGGCCGCCTTGTACGTCGCCCGCTTGGTGCCGACGTTGGTCACGGTCCGGGTCACCGTCTGCGACCCGGCGAGGTCACCGATGGCGATGTTCGGCGTGTTCAGGTCGCTCGGGTCCCGGGTGCCGAAGAGCTTGCACAGCAGGTTCGTGCTCGGCAGTTCGCCGGTGCCGCAGAGGAACCGGGTCCAGTCGATCGGACCGCTGTTGTAGACGAGGCCCGGGTCGGCCGCCGAGTTCGGCGTCACCTGGCCGGACCCGTAGTCGAGCGGACCGGCGTTCGGGATCGGGTTGCCCTTGTTGTCCAGCGTCGACGCACTCGTCATCAGCGCGGACTTGATCATCATCGGCGTCCAGGTCGGGTGCAGCTGCCGGAGCAGCGCCGCGATCCCGGTGATGTGCGGCGCGGCCATCGACGTACCGGACTCGAAGTTGAAGTTGAGGCCGCCGGACGCGGGGGAGACGGCGGCGAGCACGTCCACGCCGGGCGCCATGATGTCGGGCTTGAGCAGGTCGCCCGCGCCGGCCAGCGCCGGGCCGCGGGAGGAGAAACCGGCCACGGCAGGCGCCTCGGCGCCCACGACCTTCGTGCCGGCCGACAGGCTGGCGGTGGCGCCCGGGCTGGCGTTCACGTAGGCCTTGATCGCGGCGCCGTCGACGTCGCTCACGTGCACGGTCGGCAGCGTGTGCAGGTCGGCGTTCAGCGAGTTCGGGCTGGTGTTGGCGAGCACCATGCCGACACCGCCGGCCTCCCGGACCGCCTTGCTCTTGTCCGTGCGGTCGTTGGTACCCCGGTCGCAGACGACGATCTTGCCGGCCACGAGGGCCGGGTCGAGGTACCCCTGCGGACGCGCAGGGTCCCACGTCTTCGAGAAGCACAACCGCGTCCCCGTCGCCGCCGCCCCGGCCTGCCCAGCGCTCGTCGAGAGGATGATCGGACTGCTCGGCACCGCGGCGCCGATACCGGCACCGGTGTACGACGCGCCGTTGCCGAGTGTGACCGTCGCCTGGAACTGGCGGTCGTGGGTACCGGCGGCGACCGTGGTCAGCCACGGCGAGTTGTGCGCGACCGTGGCGCTGCCCGGTCCGCTGTTGCCGGCCGACGCGGACACGAAGATCCCCGCGGCGGCGGCGTACAGGAACTCGACCTCGACCGGGTCGACGTCGCTGGTCTGGCTGCCGGAGACCGAGTAGTTGATCACGTCCACGCCGTCGAGGATCGCGTCCTCGATCGCCTGGACCAGGTCGGCGGTGCTGCCGGACGCGCTGGCGCCGGTGTGCCACAACGCCTTGTAGACGGCGATCCTGGCCGCCGGCGCCATCCCGCTGCCCTTGCCGAGCGAGTTGCCGTTGACAACCATGTCGGTGTTGTAGTCGCCGGCCGCGGTGGACGCGGTGTGCGAGCCGTGGCCGTTGATGTCGCGCGGCGAGGCGACCTCGTTCACGTACGGCGCGGCCTTCACCGTGGCGTCGCCGCCGATGCCGGCGTTGTAGTACCGCGCGCCGACGATCTTGTTGCTGCAGTTCGTGGTGGCCCACTGCTCGGCCGCGGCGCAGCTGCCGTGGAACCCGGTCAGCGGACCAGGGTTGGCGAGCGGCGCGAACGACGCGCTCTCCGGCCAGATGCCGCTGTCGATGTCGCCGATCACCAGGTTCTTGCCGCCGCCCGCCTTCGACGGGCCGCCGAGCTGCTCCCACAGGCCTCCGGGCTTGTCCAGTCCGAGGAAGCCCGGCGTACTCACGGTGTCGGCGGACCGGATCTCGTTCTTGCTGACGCTGAGTACGCCGGGCGTCCGGGCCAGCTGAGCGGCCTTGGACGCGGTCATGGTCGCGGCGAACCCGTTGAAGCCGATCGAGTAGTCGTAGAGCTTGGTGATGCCGGCCTGCCGCGCCACCGTGTCGTGCCGGGTCTTCAGGTAGCCGCGGTACCGGCCGGCGTCGGCGCTGCGGCCGTTGAACTTCGCACCGGACGACGGACGGGTCGCTTTGTACCCGCGCACGTTGCCGGTGTAGCCGGCCGCCGGCGTCTCGGCGAGCTGGACTATGTAGGTCGCGGTCGGTCCAGGACTCGGTGCGGCGACCGCCGGCTGAGCGGTGACGCCGGCGGCGAGGACCAGAGCCGCGGTGACAGACAGTGTCAGCGGGCGTGTGGCGAGGTTGAACATGGCGGTGTTCCCCCATCAGATGTGGCGCCGGGCGGGCGCTCCCCAAGGGCACACTGTGCCTCCTGGTCGCGGGCACGGGCAAGGGTTTGTTGCCCGCAGCCACGGCTCGACGGTCAAGTGACTCGCGGGTAACATTCGCGGTATGGCGAGCCAGGTGCTGCAGATGTGGGAGCGGTTGCGCGGGGTGCCCGGGGGCGAGCGGGTGTTCTCGCTGGCGTTCACGTGGAAGGCGCCGTACTTCCGGTCGGTGCGGCCGCGGTTCGTGCAGGTGAGCCCGAACTATGCGGCGCTGCGGCTGCCCAAGCGGCGGGCCGTGCAGAACCACATCGGGACCGTGCACGCTATTGCCGTCTGCAACGGGTTGGAGGCGGCGATGGGTGCGCTGGCCGAGGCGACCGTGCCGGCGGGGAAGCGGTGGCTTCCGAAGGGCATGGAGGTGCAGTACCTCGCCAAGTCGACCTCTGACCTGACCTGCTCGGCGGAGACTGACCCGGCGGACTGGGCGACTGGCCCCGACGTACCGGTGCGGGTCAAGGCGACCAGGGACGACGGCACGGTCGTGGTGGAGGGAACAATTCACCTGTGGGTGACTGACCGGAAGTCGTAGGGTCGGCGGGTGACTGATTCCCTGCGGGTGGTGGATGTTGCCGAGGACCAGCTGGACTCGGTGTGGCAGGTGCGGACCAGGTCCTTCGGCCCTGGCGGCGACCGCGACGAGTGGCGCAAGACGGCGCTGGAGTTCCTCGACGACGGCCGGTACCTCGGTGTCGTCGACGGGGACGAACTGGTCGCCGCGGCCCGCATCTGGCCGTTCGAGCAGTGGTGGCACGGTCGGCGGGTCCAGCTCGGCGGAGTGGCCGGCGTTGTCGTGGCACCGGAGTACCGCGGCCGTGGTGTGGCCAGCCTGCTCATGCGTGCCGTGCTGCAGCGCTGCGTCGACAAGGGCTATCCACTCACTGCGCTCTACCCAGCGACCACAGTGCTCTACCGGCACCTCGGCTACGAGTTCGCCGGCCACCGGTACAAGTTCTCCTTCCAGGCGGCCGACCTGCGCACACTGGGCGGCAAAGGTACGGCGATCCGCAAGGCGGGCCCCGGCGACGCCGAGCTGTTCCTCCAGCTCGCGTCGAAAGCACATGAGGGCCAGCGCTCGAGCGGACCGCTGATCTGGCCGCTCAAACAGGTACAGGGGTGGCTGGAGGACGAGGACAACTTCGCGTACGTCGCCGACGACGGCTTTGTCGTCTACAACTGGTCCGACGGCGCCCTGGCCGTCGACGAGCTCATTGCCGGCTCCGAGGAGACCGCCCGGGCCCTGTGGGCCACCGTCGGCTCCGGTGCCTCCATAGCAAGGACAGTGCACGCGTACTGCGCTCCGTCCGACCCCATCCACCTGATGGTCGAGCACGAGGCCGACACAGACACCCGCATCAACCGCTGGATGCTCCGCATGATCGACGCTCCGGCCGCGATCGCGGCCCGTGGCTTCCCAGAAGTCACGGTCGAGGTCGACCTGCAGCTGGTCGACCAGGAGCTCGCGGGCAACACCGGTGGATGGCACCTGTCGGTCGCTGGGGGAGCAGGTCAGCTGACCCCAGCAGAGCCGAGTGTGGACGCCCTGCGGCTCGGCTCGCGGGGCCTGGCGGCCTTGTATGCCGGTACGCCGCTCGCCAGCCTCCGCGCAGCCGGTCTGGCCGCTGGTGGAACGCCGGAGGGCGACGACGCGCTGGATACCGCGTTCGGCGGGCCGACGCCGTACGTACTCGACTATTTCTGACGCGGCGAGTTGATTTCTCGCCGGGGCGCGCTCCGCTTAGGGTTGTCGAACAAACGTTCGGAGGTGATCCATGCGGGTGCTCGGCGTCGACCCGGGGCTGACCCGGTGCGGCCTCGGCGTGGTCGAGGGCACGCCCGGCAAGCCGCCGACGCTGGTCGCCGTCGGCGTGATCCGCACGCCGGCCGACCTGGACGTGGCCGAGCGGCTGGTCCAGATCGAGGCCGGTCTGGAGCGGTGGATCGCCGAGCATCAGCCGGACGCCGTCGCGGTGGAGCGAGTGTTCGCGCAGCAGAATGTGCGCACCGTGATGGGGACAGCGCAGGCGTCCGGGGTCGCGATGGTGGTCGCGGCCCGGCGTGGACTCCCGGTCGCGCTGCACACCCCGAGTGAGGTCAAGGCCGCGGTGACCGGGTCCGGGCGGGCCGGCAAGGAGCAGGTGACCACGATGGTCACCCGGATCCTCAGGCTGGCCGAGCGTCCGACCCCGGCCGACGCGGCCGACGCGCTGGCGCTGGCGATCTGCCACGTCTGGCGCGGTGGCGTGACGAGCAAGTTGCAGCAGGCCGCGGCGAGCCGGGCGAATCTGGAAGCGGCCGCCCAGGCCCAGTCGCGGTTGCAGGTGGCGAGATTGCGTGCCGCGGTCGCGGCGCAGGAAGGCAAGCGATGATCGCGTTCGTGCGGGGGCCGGTGGCGGCCATTGGGATCGACAGTGCGGTGGTCGAGGTCGGCGGCGTGGGCCTGCAGGTGTACTGCGACCCCGGCACGCTGGCCGGGTTGCGGCCGGGGCAGGAGGCCCGGATCGCGACGTCGATGGTGGTGCGGGAGGACTCGCTGACGCTGTACGGCTTCGCCGACGACGACGCGAAGAGCCTGTTCGAGCTGCTGCAGACCGCGTCCGGGGTGGGTCCGAGGCTGGCGCAGGCGGCGCTGGCGGTGCTCAGCCCGGACGAGCTGCGGCAGGCGGTCGCGACCGAGAACCTCGCCGTACTCGTGAAGGTTCCGGGGATCGGCAAGAAGGGCGCGCAGCGGATCGTGCTGGAGCTGAAGGACAAGATCGGTGCGCCGTCGAGGACGGTGACCGGGCGTCCGCTGCAGGCCCAGGAGGCGTGGCGCGAGCAGGTGCACGCCGGTCTGGTCGGCCTGGGCTGGTCCGCCCGGGACGCCGACGACGCGGTGACTGCGGTGTCGCCGTTGGCTGCCGACAGCCCGAATCCATCCGTTCCCGACCTGCTGCGTGCCGCGCTGCGCGTGCTGTCGAAGGCGTAGGACGGCGTAGAACATGGAGGACAACAACGTCCGGCCACTGGTGTCGGCGGACGCGGTGGATCTGGAGGAGCGCAAGATCGAGTCGGCGCTCCGGCCGCGCACGTTGGCCGAGTTCGGTGGCCAGCGCCGGGTGAGCGAGCAGCTCGAGCTGGTCCTGCACGCCGCCCGCGGCCGCAACCGGGCACCCGACCACGTGCTGCTCTCCGGTCCGCCAGGCCTTGGCAAGACGACGCTGGCGATGATCATTGCCAGCGAGCTCTCCGCGCCGCTGCGGGTGACGAGCGGTCCGGCGATCCAGCACGCCGGCGACCTGGCCGCGATCCTGTCCGGGCTGAGCGAGGGCGAAGTCCTGTTCCTGGACGAGATCCACCGGATGTCCCGGCCGGCCGAAGAGCTGCTCTACATGGCGATGGAGGACTTCCGCGTCGACGTGATCGTCGGCAAGGGCCCCGGCGCGACCGCGATCCCGCTGGAGATCCCGCCGTTCACGCTGGTCGGCGCGACCACCCGCGCGGGCCTGCTGCCGGGCCCGCTGCGGGACCGGTTCGGCTTCACCGGCCACCTCGAGTTCTACGAGGCCGCCGAGCTGGAGAAGATCGTGAACCGGTCGGCCGCGCTGCTCGAGGTCGACATCACCCCCGAAGCCGCGGCCGAGATCGCCTCCCGGTCCCGGGGTACGCCGCGGATCGCGAACCGGCTGCTCCGCCGCGTCCGCGACTATGCCGAAGTCCGCGCGGACGGCATCATCACGCTCGCGCTGTCCAGGTCGGCCCTCGAGCTGTACGAGGTGGACAAGATGGGCCTGGACCGGCTCGACCGGTCGGTGCTGGACGCCTTGTGCCGCCGGTTCGGCGGGGGACCGGTCGGTCTTTCCACCTTGGCGGTTGCGGTCGGCGAAGAACGTGAGACCGTGGAGGAAGTGGCCGAACCGTTCCTGGTCCGGTCGGGTTACCTGGCCCGTACGCCGCGCGGCCGCGTCGCCACGCCCGCGGCCTGGCGGCACATCGGGCTGAAGGTCCCCAAGGGCGCGACCTTCGCGGACACGCTCTTCGACTCCGACGAAGACTGAGCAGCACAAGGAGTTCGACCCCAACTGAAGAGTTCGACGGGCGGGAACGTCCACGGGCGCCGGAACGTAGACACTGCGTAACTGTTGTGTAGCGAGTAACTCAAACGTGACCCGGTGTCATGAGGCACTTGTTGCCGCCCAGGGTTAGACTCCCCGGTGGCCTGACCTCCAGGCCGTTCCGCTGCGACCTGCACGCTGTGAGCAGAGCGTGCCGGACGCCCGTACTCCCGATCGACGAAGGATTCTGAGACCGATGCAACTCCTCGCAGTACCACTGGCCTCCGGGGGCGGCGGCATCACGCTGCTGCTGCCGCTGATCCTGATCGTCGGGATGATCTGGTTCATGAGCCGCACGCAGCGCAAGCAGCGCGAGCGGCAGCAGCAAACCGTCGCCGCCCTGCGGCCCGGCACCAAGGTGATCACCACCAGCGGCCTGGTCGGCATCGTCGAGGAGACCGACGACGAGTACGTGACGCTCGAGATCTCCGAGGGCGTGCTGGTGCAGGTGGTCAAGGCCGCGGTCGGCCGGGTCATCCCGGACGAGGACGCCGCCGACGAGTCCGCCGTACCGGTGGAGGCCGCTGACGAGGCTGCGGACGAGGCCGCCGACAAGGACCCGGTCGACGTACCGGGTGCGAGCAAGACCGACGGCAAGGTGCAGGACGCGCCGAAGCTGCCGCCGACGCACACCGAGAACTGATTTCCGCCCACTACGGCCTGCGGCGCGGCGACCGGCGTCCTCGGACGCCGCGCCGCGCCCAGTTCCTCACCGAAGCCAAAGGTTGAATCTGACGTGGCAACGACTTCGACATCCCGCCCCGGGCGGAGCCTGATCGCCCTGGTGGTGATCGTGGTTCTGCTGTTCGGGATCATGGCGCTGACCAAGACCTGGAAGCCCAAACTCGGCCTGGACCTGCGCGGTGGCACCACCATCACGCTGACGGCCAGTGCGCTGAACGGTGGCGGTGATGTCACGCCGGACCAGCTGAACGAGGCGAAGAACATCATCGACCAGCGGGTCAACGGAGCCGGTGTCGCGGAATCCGACATCACCACCTCCGGTCGGAACCTGATCACCGTGGCCGTGCCGGGTGCCACGAAGGAATCGCTGGTGGACCAGGTCGGCCAGACCGCGCTGCTCTTCTTCCGGATCGTGTACGACGCGCAGGCCACGGCGGCACCGCCGGTGCCGAGCACGACGCCCAAGCCCAGCACGAAGCCGAGTACGACGCCGAAGCCGAGCACGAAGCCGAGCAGCACCGTCAAGCCCAGCGCGACGATCAAGCCGAGCACCAGCACCACCCCGAAGCGCCGGGCCTGGACCAGCGTGCTGGGCAAGACCGCCACGCCGACCCCGAAGCCGAGCACCACGCCGAAGGCCAGCACCACCCCGAAGGCCAGCACCACCCCGAGCACCCCGGCGGCCACGCCGTCGACGCCGGCCGCCGTCAGCGGGGACCCGCTGCAGTACAAGCCCGACGCCGGCACGCAGGCCGCGTTCGCGGCGTTCAAGTGCGGCGACAAGCAGACCGACCAGCCAGCCACGCCGCTGTTCTCCTGCGACAAGCAGAAGCAGTACAAGTATCTGCTGGGACCGGCAGTCATGGCCGGTACCGACCTGGCCGACGCCAGCGCCGCCATCCCGCAGAACGGCCTGCAGTGGCAGGTCAACCTGCGCTTCACCGGTGACGGCGGCAACAAGTTCCTCAAGGCCACCCAGAACATCTCCCAGCGCGGCCAGGGCCAGAACCTGTTCGCGATCGTGCTGGACGGCGTGACGATCTCGACCCCGAGCGTGGACAACCCGATCCCGGGTGGTCAGGCGCAGATCACCGGTAGCTTCACCGAGGACGAGGCGCGCGACCTGGCGAACGTGCTGAAGTACGGCTCGCTGCCGGTCAAGTTCGAGGTCTCCTCGGTCGACTCGGTCTCGCCGCAGCTCGGTGGCGACCAGCTGTCCGCGGGTATCTGGGCCGGCATCATCGGCCTGATCGCGGTCGTCGTCTTCTGCTTCCTGTACTACCGCGGTCTGGGCATGGTCGTGATCGCCTCGCTGGGCATCGCGGGCGTGCTCACGTACGCCCTGGTGGTGCTGCTCGGGAAATCGATCGGGTTCACGCTGACCCTGGCCGGTATCGCGGGTCTGATCGTCGCGGTCGGTATCACCGCGGACTCGTTCATCATCTACTTCGAACGACTCCGGGACGAGGTCCGCGAGGGCCGCAGCCTGCGGTCGTCGGTGGAGACCGGCTGGACCCGGGCCCGGCACACGATCATCGCGGCAGACTCGATCTCGCTGCTCGCGGCGATCGTGCTGTACGTGCTGGCGATCGGCAGCGTCCGCGGGTTCGCGTTCACGCTCGGCCTGACCACGCTGCTCGACCTGCTGATCGTGTTCCTGTTCACCAAGCCGCTGGTCACGCTGCTGGCCAGGACCGACTTCTTCGGCCACGGCCACAAGCTGTCCGGTCTCGACCCCGAGCACCTCGGGGTGGAGCGGTTGCCAGGGCAGACGAGTACCGGGCGCCGGCGCCCGGCCAAGAAGCCGTCGACGCGCAAGCCGGTGGGAGGGGAGGTCTGATGTCGAAGCTCGGTCAACTGGGTGCGAAGCTGCACCGTGGTGAGGTCTCCTACGACTTCATCGGTCACCGGAAGTTCTGGTTCAGCCTGTCCCTGGCCCTGGTGGTGATCTCGCTGGGCGGCCTGTTCGTCCGCGGGCTGGCGCTCGGTATCGAGTTCCGCGGCGGCGTCGAGTACACGGTGAAGGACATCAAGGTCACCAGCTCGACCATCGGCGACTACACCGACGCGGTGAAGTCGACCAACGCGCACGGCCTCGGTGACCCGGTCGTCACCACCCTGAACGGCAACCAGGTCCGCGTGCAGACCAAGCCGCTGGCCCAGGACGACATCAACAGGGTCCGGGAGGCGGTGGCCAAGGAGGCCGGGATCCCGGTCACCCAGGTCAACTCGCAGCAGATCGGCGCCTCCTGGGGCAAGCAGATCGCGAACAAGGCGATCATCGCGCTGATCGTGTTCATCGGCCTGGTGTTCCTGGTGATCTGGGGCTACTTCCGAGAACCCAAGGCGTCGATGGCGGCGATCATCGCGCTGATCCACGACGTCACGATCACGGTCGGCATCTACGCGCTGATCGGGTTCGACGTGACGCCGGCGACGGTGATCGGCGTCCTGACGATCCTCGGGTACTCGCTCTACGACACCGTCGTGGTGTTCGACAAGGTCCGTGAGAACACCCGGGGGATCACCGGGTCGACGCGGTTCACCTACTCGGACGCGACCAACCTGGCGGTCAACCAGACCGTCGTACGGTCGATCAACACCACGGTCACGGCGCTGCTGCCGGTCGGCGCGATCCTCGTGGTCGGCACGGTCGTGCTGGGCACCGGCCCGCTGAAGGACCTGTCGCTCGCGCTGTTCGTCGGTATCGCCGTCGGTGCGTACTCGTCGATCTTCATCGCGCCGTCGCTGCTCGCGGTCTTCAAGGAGCGCGAGCCGGGGATGCAGGCGCTGAACCGCCGGATCACCGCGAAGCGGGCCCAGGCGGCCGCGGCGCCCGCTCCGGTGGCGGTCGCTGCCGGTACGGCGCCGGCTGCGGCCGCGACGCGGTCCGCAGTACAGGACACGCCGCGCAAGACCGGTACGGCGCCGACGCCTGCCGCTCGGCCGATGAAGGCGACCGGGTCGGGGCGCCCGCAGCCGACCCGCAAGCCGCGCTCGAAGCGCGGTAAGTGATGCGCTCACTGGAGCAGGTGCTCGCGGACGGGATCCGCGACATCCCGGACTACCCGCAGGCCGGGGTGGTGTTCAAGGACATCACCCCGCTGCTGGCCGACCACAGCGGGTTCGCCCAGGTGGTCGAGGCGCTGGCCGCGACCGGGCGGGACGACGACGGCAAGCCGGTGGTCGACAAGGTGGTCGGGATCGAGGCGCGCGGGTTCATCCTGGCCGCCCCGGTCGCGCTCGCCCTCGGCGCCGGGTTCGTGCCGGTCCGGAAGAAGGGCAAGCTGCCGGCGGCGACGTACGAGGAGTCGTACGCGCTGGAGTACGGCGAGGCGACCATCGAGGTCCATCAGGACGCTTTCGCTCCGGGTGACCGCGTCCTGGTCATCGACGACGTCCTCGCGACGGGCGGCACGGTGGAGGCTTGCCTCCGCTTGATCCGCCGATGCGAGGCAGAGGTTGTGGGTACGACCGTTCTTCTGGAGCTCTCCTTCCTCCCGGGGCGCAAGCGCCTGGCGGAGGAGCAGCTGACCGCCCTCGTCACGGTCTGAATTCGGACAAACTCTCCGCGTCCGAAAGCTGACGCGGCGTGTTGTCCACAGGGGGTTTCTGTGTCGTTGGACGCAGGCCTCTAGACTGGTGGTCTGTCGGCGGAGGGACACAACGTGGGCGAAGACCCGGCGATGACATCTGCGGTGCCGAATGTCGTACCGCAGGAGCCTCCGCGCGCGCCGTCGCCGGTGCGCCCGGCCCCCGTGTCGCCGGCGCCTGCCGCTCAGCCGCCGTCCCAGCCCCCGCGGATCGCCCCGGCTCGGGTTCGCGCCCGGCTCGCCCGCCTCGGTGGCACCCGGCACCCGAACCGGGCCCCCATGCTCGAGCCGCTGTTCCGGGTGGTCCGCGCGACCCACCCCAAGGCCGACCTCGGCATGATCGAGCGTGCCTACCGGACCGCGGAGAAGTACCACACCGGCCAGCTCCGCAAGAGCGGCGACGCGTACATCACGCATCCGCTCGCCGTCGCGACCATCCTGGCCGAGCTCGGTATGACCGCGCCGACCCTGTGCGCGGCCCTGCTGCACGACACCGTCGAGGACACGCCGTACACGGTGGCCGAGCTGACCACCGAGTTCGGCGAAGAGATCGCCATGCTGGTCGACGGTGTCACCAAGCTGGACAAGGTCAAGTACGGCGAGTCCGCGCAGGCCGAGACGATCCGCAAGATGGTCGTCGCGATGGCCAAGGACATCCGGGTGCTGGTGATCAAGCTCGCCGACCGGCTGCACAACATGCGCACGCTCGGCTTCCTCCGCCAGGAGAAGCAGGAGCGGATCGCCCGCGAGACGCTCGAGATCTACGCGCCGCTGGCCCACCGGCTCGGTATGAACACGATCAAGTGGGAGCTCGAGGACCTGTCGTTCTCGACCCTGCACCCGAAGGTGTACGACGAGATCGTCCGCCTGGTCGCGGAGCGCGCGCCGTCCCGCGACGAGTACCTGGCGTCCGTGATCGACCAGGTCCACGAGGACCTGCGCGCGGCCAAGGTGAAGGCGACGGTCACCGGTCGGCCGAAGCACTACTACTCGATCTACCAGAAGATGATCGTCCGCGGCCGCGAGTTCGGCGACATCTACGACCTGGTCGGCATCCGGGTCCTGGTCGAGTCGGTCCGCGACTGCTACGCGGCCCTCGGCATCCTGCACGCGCGGTGGAACCCGGTCCCCGGCCGGTTCAAGGACTACATCGCGATGCCGAAGTTCAACATGTACCAGTCGCTGCACACCACCGTGATCGGCCCGCAGGGCAAGCCGGTGGAGCTGCAGATCCGGTCGTTCTCGATGCACCGCCGCGCGGAGTACGGCATTGCCGCGCACTGGAAGTACAAGGAAGACCCGAACACGACCGCCGCGGCCGCGGCCGGCGCCCCGCCCACCACCGAGATCGGTGGGCCGAACGAGATGCCCTGGGTGCGGCAGCTCGTCGACTGGCAGCGGGAGACCTCCGACCCGTCGGAGTTCCTCGACTCGCTGCGGTTCGAGATCAACAACTCCGAGGTCTACGTCTTCACCCCGCGCGGCGACGTGATGTCGCTGCCGGCGGGGTCGTCGCCGGTCGACTTCGCGTACGCGATCCACACCGAGGTCGGGCACCGCTGTATCGGCGCCCGGGTCAACGGCCGCCTGGTTCCGCTGGAGAGCACGCTCGAGAACGGCGACGTGGTTGAGGTCTTCACGTCGAAGGCGCAGGGCGCCGGTCCGTCCCGCGACTGGCTGAGCTTCGTCAAGAGCCCCCGCGCGCGGAACAAGATCAAGCACTGGTTCTCCAAGGAGCGCCGCGACGAGGCGATCGAGCACGGCAAGGACGCGATCGCCAAGCAGCTCCGCAAGGAGGGCCTGCCGCTGCAGCGCCTGCTGTCGCACGAGACGCTGACCGCGGTCGCGAACTCGCTGCGCTACCCGGACGTGACCGGCCTGTACGCCGCGGTCGGCGAGCAGCACGTGAGCGCGCAGGCCGTCGTACGGCGTCTGATCGAGACGTACGGTGGTGAGGAGGGCGCGGCCGAGGACCTGGCCGAGGGCCTCCGGCTGCCGCAGTCGCGTGAGCGTCGTAAGCGGACGGCCCGTGGCGATGCCGGTGTCATCGTCAAGGGTGCGACCGATGTGTTGTCGAAGCTCGCCCGGTGCTGCACGCCGGTGCCGGGGGACGAGATCATCGGCTGGATCACGCGCGGCGCCGGTGTCTCGGTGCACCGCGCCGACTGTGCCAACGTGGAGAACCTGAAGACGCAGCCGGAGCGGATCGTCGAGGTCGAGTGGGCGCCGACCGCGCAGTCGGTGTTCCTGGTGGCGATCCAGGTCGAGGCGCTCGACCGGGCTCGGTTGCTGTCGGACATCACGCGGGTGCTGTCGGACTACCACGTGAACATCCTGTCGGCGGCGCTGACGACGACCCGGGACCGGATCGCGAAGTCGCGGTTCACCTTCGAGATGGGCGATCCGACGCACCTCGGGCATGTGCTGAAGGCGGTGCGGTCGGTCGAGGGCGTCTTCGACGTGTACCGCGTGACGCAGTAGTTCGTCGCCGTGGGCAACAGCTTCGGGACCTACGACGGTGGGCCTTCGATGCACCTGTCGAACGGCGGCTCGGAGGTGTTCCTCGACGTACTGGCGCTGGCGGCTTGTGAGTTGGCGGAGTCGCCGTTCGAGCGCGGGTTCGCGTTGCTGCTGTGCAACTCGCGGATCGGGCTGGGCAACGAGAGCTTCGACCTGTGTGAGCTGCCGTGGTCGGAGGAATGGGTCGCCGAGCGGTCGTTCCTGCTCCGGGTCGTGCAGCTGGCGGCGACCGGCTTTCGTTGGGGCCTGCTGTCGTACAACCCGCCGTACGTCGCCGATCACCTGGGTGAGTACGAGCAGTTGTTGGTCGACTTCGAGCCCAGGCAGACGGGGGAGTTGGCTCGGTTCTGGGATCCGGCGCCGCCCGCCGAGGCGTTTCGGCAGTGTCTGGAGCATGGGTTGTTCGTTGGCGACTACACGGACTGCCGCTTGTGTTTGTGAGCGGTTGCGAGACTGCGGGTATGAGTGGTGTCGGGCGGCGTGGGTTGTTGGTGGCTGGCGTAGGTGTGCTGGCCGGGTGCAGCGGGTCGTCGAGTTCGGCACCTACCGCGCCGGCAACTTCCCCGCCGACCTCTGCGCCCAGCTCTGGCCCCTCGTTGACGCCTTCTGTGAGTACGCCGTCGCCGGCCACCTCGACGCCGCCGGTTGCCTTGCCGACCGTGCGGGCGTGGGCGCCAGGTGCCGGCGAGATCGAGCCTGAGGTAAAGCGGCTCGCCGTAGCCGCCGTCGTGAAACTGCTCCGGCCGGCCGGAACCCGCGCGGTGGTCGAGGTGATCGACGCGCAGTACGGCGGGATCCTCAGCACCTCATCCAGCGTGCTCGTCCCATGCCGCGTTTACACCGTCAGCGGCGGTCACGTCGCGTCCGGCGGTACGACGGTCGACGTACGGCTGGTGAAAGCCGGCGGCACCTGGCGCGTGACCGCGACCCATCCAGCGCAGCCCGGCGCCGCCGCGAGCCGGCTGACCTCGGCAGCCCGCCAAGTCCTGTCCAGCGAGCGGATTTCCTTGCCCCCGGCATCAGCCGCGGACATCCGGTCCGGCCAGGTCCACGACTCGGTCCTCTCCACCATGCTCGAGCTTGCGAAGACCTACCGGATCGGTATCAGCGTCATCCGCTCCGGCCATCCTCTCGACGTCTTCGGCACCAACCGCCCCAGCGACCACCCCCTCGGCCGTGCCTTCGATACGTGGCAGATCGACGGCCACGCGGTCGTCTCGCCGTCGACCTCACGTGCACTCGTCACGTCGTACATGCGTGCCGCCGAATCTCTGGGCTCCTACAACGTTGGCGGCCCGTACCAGCTCTCCGGCGCGGCCTACTTCTCCGACCGCACCCACCACGACCACGTCCACGCCGGCTTCCGTACTTAGCATCGGGCCTGCGTCTAGTCCCACTCCCAGGCGATCCCTACGGTCCCGCTGGTCGCGGAGGGCTCGACGACGTGGACCCGTCCGTCGGGCGTGAGCATCAGGTCTCGCTGGTGCAGCTCAGGTCCGCTTGTATGGCGTCGCCGGTACTCACGCACCCGCACCGGCAGCGCAGCCCGGTCGAACTGGACCTCGAGCACGTAGTGCATCCCGCCCCACTCGCTGAAGCGCTGGTACTCCGTTGACGGCAGCCCGGTCCGGTCCTCGATCTCGTAGTGCACGACGGCCGTGTCTCCCACCGCGAGCACCCGGTCGAGCAGCAGCTCGCCCAGCATCGCTCCGGCCTCGTGGGAGCGAGCTATCCGACCAGTCCGGCACCCGCTCAGCGCCCGGAGCGCCAACTGGTCCACGTCGCAGCCAGGCTCACCCTGGTGCGCGATGATCAACCTGTCCACCGGCTGTACGGCGACGACACTCTGGATCACCTGTCGGCAGTGCGCGCTGCGGTCAGCCCCCATGCGTACCTCCTCGAGCACGGTCACGTTTCGCAGCCGTCCGTGGGCGTCCCGGCGGAGGCGGTCGAGCAGTCGGATCAGCGCCGCGGCGTAGTCGACCACGGCGTACGGCTGGGGAACACAGGTGGGCTCAGTGCGAGCCGGCGGGATACGGACGGTCAGCCAGCCCGGTGGAACGTGCAGCAGCTCCTCGAGCGCCGTGATGATCGCCAGCGAGTCGTCGCGCGGCACGCGGCGACCGCTCTGCCAGGTGCTCAGCGTCGCGACGCCGACGTGCAGGCCACGGTCGGCGAGGTGGGCCCGGATCCGGTTCAGGGCGAGCCCACGCTGCGCGATCGCCCGCCGCAGCGCCTCGGCGAACGACGCGTCCGGAGTCACCACAGGAACTGTCGATTCGGTCATGAGCACGCTCCTTTGGGGCAGTGTAAACATTCACGGCACTGTCCGGCACCGCCTCGTCACGCGCTGTTCACGCCGGTCGGCTGTTCACACCCGGATTCCTGGTGCTTGCCGGGAGCTGTTCGCCGTACCGACGATGGAGCCCGCCCACCCCGCAGTACCTAGGAGGAAGCATGCGCAGGCTCCGCCTCAAGCCTTGGTCGTTGCTCCTGGCCACGATCCTCGGACTGGCCACCCTGGCTCCGCTCGCCCCGAGCGCGTCGGCCGCCCCCGGCAGCTACTACCTGAACGTGACCGGCCAGTCCCAGCAGAAGTCGAACTGGTGCTGGGCCGCGTCCGGCAACAGCATCGCCGCTTTCTACGGGCGCTCGTACTCGCAGAACCAGTTCTGCAACCTCGCGTTCGGGTACAGCCAGAACGCGACCTGCCCGAACAACCAAGCCACGCTGGCGAACGACCAGCGCGCGTTCAACGCGATCGGGATCAGCTCCGGCAGCTACATCTCCGGGACGCTCAGCTTCAGCACGCTGGTCAACGAGCTCGCGTCCGGCCGTCCGGTGATGACGCGGATCGGCTGGACCTCCGGCGGCGGTCACATGATGGACATCATCGGGTACGACTCGTCCGACTCGACGCTCGAGTACTACAACCCGTGGCCGGACGACCCGCGCTACAACTACTCGACCTACAACTGGTACCGGTCCAACTCCCAGTTCACCTGGACCCACTCCCTGTACCGGATCGGAGCCTGACATGTTCCGCCTGAAGAATGTCCTGTTCCGCACCGGTGCCGTTGTGGCCGCCGCCCTCGGCCTGACCGTCGCCGCGGCCGCCACCGCCGGCGCCGCCGGCCCGCAGCCGATCGCGCCCACTGAGTTGTCCAAGGCAACCACCGCCGCGCACTCGCCAACCGCTCTCCACCTGCTGAGCAAGATCCCGGCCGCCGGCTTGTCCGGTACGGCGAAGTCCGCGCCGACCGTCGCCTCCGACACGCACCCGATCTACGCCCTCAACCCGGCCTTCGTCCGCGACGCCTCGGCCCCGGTCGCCACCTTCTGGTACGCCGCCACGTCGGCCACGAAGTCGGGCCAGGCGCTCACGGTCTTCACCGCCCCCGACTCCAGCGGCACCTGGCAACCGGTCAACATCGCCTCGGGCAACACCGAGTCGCGCATGATCACCGCCGCCCACGGCGCCACCCTCTTCACCGAACCCCAAATCGGCGCCTGGTACGCCCTGACCGCCACGCAGGTCCGCCCGTTGAACTTGTCGGCCAAGAAGGCCATTGGCCCCAACCCCATCACCATCAAGGCCTACCAAGCCTTGGTCTCCACCCGCTACTCGGACAAGCTCCCCGGCTCCACCTACAACGCCCACGGCGTAGCCGGCGGCTACGACACCACTGCGAGATCGACAGCCGCCAGCCCTGCCCCGTCGTTCGACAGTGGCCTCATTGCAGCTGCTGGCGCCGCGACCGCCCTACTGGCCGGCCTCCTGGTGTATCGCCGCAAGACCGCCTGATCCCATCGGCCCGTTCGCTGTCCCTTTGAGTACCGCGAACGGGCCGATCTGCGATCCTGCCTCACATGCCCTTCGCCGACGAGATCCGTCCCGTGTCCGTGCTCGAATACCGCCCCGCGTGGCCGGCCGAGTTCGACGTACTGGCCGACCGGCTCCGAGCGGCGATGGGTGACCTCGCACTCGCTGTGGACCATTTCGGCTCCACCTCGGTCCCTGGGCTGGCAGCAAAGGACTGCATCGACGCCCAGGTCCGCGTCGCCGACTTGGCTGATCCCACGCTGGAATCTCGCATGTCCGCCGCCGGCTTCCGCTGCCGCCCCGAACCATGGAACCGCGAAGAGACGTCGAACGGCCACCGGAGCCCCAAACTCGTCTTCGCCCCACCACCCGGTGAACGAGCCACCAACGTCCACCTCCGCCGGCACGGCGCTCCCAACGCCCGCTACGCCCTCCTCTTCCGCGACTACCTCCGAGCCACACCCCGCGCCCGCGACGCCTGGGGCGCCTTCAAAGTCCGCCTGGCCACCTCGGTCCCCGACCTAGCCGACTACGGCCAAATCAAGGTCCCCGCCACCGAGGTCCTCATGACCGCCGCCGAGGCGTGGGCCACCGCAACCACCTGGTCACCACCTGCGCGGTAACCGCGGCTGCTGACACAAGAACGCACCAACCGCCAGCTCGAGCGCCGGATAAGCCCCCCACACATCAGTCCGCCGCACCGAAATCACATGCCACCCAACCTTCTCCAGCTCAACCCGCCGACTCTCATCCCGAACCTGCTGCCGCACCGACGAATGCCACGCATCACTGTCATACTCCAACCCCAACCACCGCCCATCCACAGGCCGATCCGGGAACCCGAGGTCCAGCCGACAAGTCAGCCGCGGTCCCAGCACCCTGACCTGAAGGTCTGGCACACCGAAGCCCGCATCGATCAGCCGCAATCGCAGCCACGACTCGCCAGGCGAGGCAGCCCGCCGGTCGGCGTACCGCAGTACATCTTGCGACTGCCAGTACCCCGGACGCCCTTCATGCGCGGCCGATGCGGCCCGTAGCGCCCATCGATCCGCCTTGCCCGTCCGCAGAAACGCATCAACCGCCGACAACGCAAACGGCCGCGGCAACCGCCTGGCGAGCTCGACCGCGGTCGCGATCGGACTGGTCACCCGGACGCCGAACACCTCGACCTCGTCCGTCGGCGACCGAGTCCAGTGCGCCTCAGGCAGCTCAGCCGGCCCCAGCGCGGTGGTCTCGATCCCGTGCAACCAGGCGGCCGTAGAGCCACATACGACTGCATCTGATGGAACCAGCAGCCGGACAGCACCGGCCCGCAGCTCCGGCGAGTCCGGCACCCGGACGTCGACGTACACCCCCTTCATCACCTCGCGAATCTCCCCATGACACAGCAACCACTTGAGCTTCCCCTTCACCTGACGAGCGCGAAACGGAAGTCCACAGAAGTAGTACGGGAAGTCAGCTGGAAGCATCCCAGCAGGATGACTCAAACGCCCCGCCGGCGCAGAAAGTTGTCCACAGGGACCGTGCTCGACGCGGGGTTACGCGTGCTGCAGACCGGTCAACAGGCAGTCGAGGCAGACCTTCGTACAGGTCATCCTTGCCACTCAGGTGCCAGTAGAGGACTTCGGTGTCGGCGGGCCGTACGGCGGTTCGGGTGATGCCGGCGAGGTCGATCGCCGGCAGCGGACTGGATAAAGTCTGCGCATAACCCGTACGGCGTTCTGGATTCGAGGTGTGGTGTGCGCGCGACCGTGATCTCTGCTGACGGAACCTCGATCAACTACGACCGCGCCGGCTCCGGGTCTCCGCTGGTTCTCCTCACCGGCAACCTGGATGACGGCGCCGAGAACGAACCCCTGGCGCAGGAGCTGGCCGCCGGATTCACGACGTACAACCTGCGGCGCCGTGGTCGCGCGGGCAGCGGCAACGACCGGCCGTACAGTCTTCAGCGGGAGATCGAGGACATCGCCGCGGTGATCGAGGCCGCCGGCGGGATGGCGCATCTGTACGGCGTCTCGTCCGGCGGCGCGCTGGCTCTGGAGGCCGCCGCGGCGGGCCTCAATGTCGACCGAGTGATCGTCTACGAGGTTCCGTACAGCGTCGGTAGTGAGGCGTTGGAGTACTGGCAGGCGTACGTCGATGATCTCGAGGCGGCGCTGTCGGCGGGACGGCGCGGCGAGGCGGTGGAGTTGTTCATGCGCTTGGCGGGCGCGTCCGACGAGGACATCGCGGGCGCTCGCAGCGCGCCGGTGTGGGCGGCTCTCGAAGACCTCGCCCCGACCCTGGCCCACGACGCAGCCTGCTTGGGCGACGGCGCCGTACCGCGCGATCGCCTGGCGACAGTCAAACGCCCAACCCTCGTCCTCACCGGCACCGCCCACGACCCCACCGCTCCCGGCCTACCAACCGAGTTCTTCGACCTCGCAGCAGACGAAATCACCGCGGCACTCCCGAACGCCGACCGCGATCGCCTCCCCGGCCAGGGCCACGTCGCCAATCCCCAAGCCATCGCGACCGCGATCCGCACCTTCATCCCTTAGCGGATCCCCGGTTGGGTACCTGGTCCAAGAAGCCAGTGCTGCGGAGGGGACGAGTGACGGGCAGGCGGCAGAGGTTCGGTGTGCAACTCGCCGTGCAGGTGGCCTTGGCCGCGGCGTTCGCGGGCCTCGTCATTTGGCTTCTGGTCTTGGGGTCCTGGTCGGCAGCCGTCATCTGGTCCGCGCCGACGCTCGGACTGATAACCCGGATCGTGCTGCTCTTCCGCATTCGCCGCCTCGGCTGGTATGCCGCCGACGAGGCTGACCGGCCGCCGGCTGCGCTCGTCAACCGCGAGATGTCAAAGGTCTTCCTGGTGCAGCTCGCCGCGTGGCTTGTAGTGGCTGTCTATTGCGCAGCGACCAGGGTGTGGCTCGGACTTGGAGCGGCGATCGTCCTGGCGTACATCAGCCTGGCCGTCGCTCGGCTACTACGTCGATCCCCACGCCGCGCCGAGGGAGTGGGTGGCGACGCCTGACCCGGTGGCTGGGGAAGGATCTGGTCGAACCGTCCTGTCTTGTTGCCAAAGGAGATGATCTGAAGATGCGATTCCTGGTTTCCGTGATCGATGACAAGAGCAACCCCGGCAGTACGGACAGGCAGCCCGCGATCAGCGAGTTCAACGAACGGCTGATCGCCGACGGCTACTGGGTTTTCGCGGGCGGTCTCGCGGACACCGACGCCGCCACGGTCATCGACAACCGCGGCGACCGGCCGGTACTCACCGACGGCCCCTACCTGGAGTCGAAGGAGTACCTCGCCGGCGTCTGGGTCTGGGAGGCCCCCACCCTCGAGGTAGCCCTCAAACTAGCCACCGAAGCCTCAAAAGCCTGCGACCGAAAGATCGAAGTACGCCCCTTCCAATGAGCCACCTGCAGGCGGTGCGGATCCAGCATGAGGTCGGCGAAGAGTATTTGGCCGGTTTGATGGAGCTGTTCGGGTCCGCGTGGTGGATGGCGGGTCGGACGGTCGAAGAGACCAGGTTGATCCTGCGCGAGTCGGACCTTCTGGTGGTACTGATCGACTCGGCTTGTGACACGGTGGTCGGCTTCGCCCGGGCTCTGACGGACTACGCCCACGTCGCGCTGGTGCTTGACGTCGTCGTCGCGCCAGAGTCGCGGGGATCGGGGTACGGCGCTCTGCTGGTCGACACCGTCGTCCAGAAACTGTCCCAGGTACGGAGCATCGAACTGGTCTGCCAGCCGGAGCTCGTACCCTTCTACAGTCGGTGGGGCTTCACCAACCAAGTCGGCAACTCACGACTCATGCGCCGCACCTCGGACCCCGCACTGGTACCGCGCCAGTTGTCACCTTAAGCCTTCAGTGCGGCGACGCGTTGGGTGAGGCGGTGGTAGGTGCGCCGCTGGGCGATGAGGGCGACGATCGAGAAACCGGCCACCAGAAGCGACGATTCGTTGCCCAAGGCGAAGGCGATCAGCTGGAGGACGACGTTGAGGCCGAAGATGATCGTTGTCGCGACACGCAAGCGCCGGAGTCTCGCGAGCTGGCGGTTGGCGAGCTCGAGTGCGTCCGCTCGGAGCCGCGGATCCTCAGGAACCGGCCCGGACCATACGGCACGGCGTACGGCTTTCCATTCGGGAAAGGAAACCCGGCCAAGCAGCTCCCGGTGGTCGCGCCGCGGAGCCCTGGTTGCGAGCGTCGCTGTCGCTCCGAGCAGCACCCCGCCGCACACTCCGCTGATCCCGGAGACCTCGAGCCCCTCGCCCTTGAACCACCCGGCGGCCGCCACCGCCACCGCGAACGGCACGCCAAAAGCGACCGCTACCCGCCATCCGGGCGCCGTCAACAAGAAAGTCCGCATGCGTCCCCTCCCCAGCAGAGCAGCAATCTGCCAGGTCCGTGGTTCGCCGTCCAGTCGGCCGGCGTGGTTCGTGCGGCGAGCTGGCGGGTACTGCGGGGGCGTGACTGAGTCAGCGATTGCCGTACTCGATATCGATGGGACGCTCATCGACTCCAACTACCAGCACGCGCTGGCGTGGTACCGGGCGCTGCGGTCGGTCGGTGAGATCTACCCGGTATGGCGTCTGCACCGGCTGATCGGTATGGGTGGGGATCAGCTGGTCGCGGCGCTCGGTGGTGAGGATCTGGAACGCCGCGTCGGAGACGAGGTCCGCGAACGGCAGGGCAAGGAGGTCGACGCGCTGCTCGAGGAGATGTCGCCGCTGCCCGGCGCTCGCGACCTGCTTGTCGCGATCAAGGAGCGCGGTCACCGGCTGGTACTGGCGAGCTCTGCCAAGGAGCGCCACGTCGACGTCTTCCTGGACAAGCTGGACGCAAGGGACATCGTCGACGACTGGACGACCAGCGATGATGTCGAGGAGTCCAAGCCGGCGCCGGATTTGTTGCAGGTGGCACTGAAGAAGGTCGGCGCCCCGCCCGACGCATCGAGCGTGATGGTCGGCGACGCCGTCTGGGACGTCAAAGCAGCCCAGAAGATCGGCATGCCGTCCATCGTCGTCCGCTCCGGCGGCTTCGGCGACGACGAACTCCGAAAAGCCGGCGCCAAAGCCATCTACGACACCCCCGCCGACCTCCTGAACTCCCTGGACGACACCCCCCTCGCCTGATCGGTCACGATCGAACGGTCTCGGGCCGGTCGCGGCCGGCGTGCCGTGGACGGCGCTCCGGCCGAGCCAGTTCGTGCAGGTGTACTTCGAGGAGGCACCGGACATCGCCGCCCTCGGCGTACTGCGGCTGCCGCCGGCGACACGACCCTGGCTCCGATCGACGTCGAAGACATCGCCAAGTGGCGTACTCGGCCCTCACCTCAGAAGTGCACGAGTACAGCACCTCCACGATGACCGGCCCTCGATTCGCGGACGAGCTCGCCGACCGTCTGACCGAAGCGACCGCTCGACCGAGCAGCTACGAGGACGTGACACCGGGGGGGAAGCAGATGTCATGGCCCGCCGCCGGCAACCCACCGCCGCGCAGCTGTCTTGCGAGCGGCGCCCAGTACAGCGTCACATCCACCTCTCATCGGTGCCGTGGGCAACTAAAGTGGTTGGGTTAGGTGTCGGGTTGCCAGTGGTCGTTGACGTTGAGGAGTTCTACTGACTGTGGGCCGAGGAGGAAGCCGGTGGCCTCGATGGCGGCGACTGTGGCGAGGTAGTCGTCGGAGTGGGCCAGTGCGTCGGCGGCCTCTTGATTGGTCCAGATCGTGACAACCGCGCGGCCGGTCTCGGTGTGGGTGAAGTACACGCCGCGACAACCAGGCTGGCGCCGGAACATCGGCAGCGAACGCGTGTGGGCGAACGCGTCGTACTCCGCCGCGCGTTCTTCAACGATCCCGGTACGCCAGATCCGGACGATCATGTTCAGTCCGCTTTCTCGAGGCGCAGTGTGGTTGCCGCGGCCTCGGTCGTGACCATGGAGCCGGCGCCGCCGTACTTCGCAAGATAGGCGGCGTCGACCTCAGCTGTGACCTCCCCGCCGACGTCCTCGATCAACACCTCGGCCTCCAGACCCGGCACCCGGATTCGTCCACGACCTGTACGGAGAGCTTGACCAAACCACCCGGTGTCGCGCCGGTACCAGGTCCGCACGTACGGATGCCCGCCGGCGCACACCACCCAGATCACCACCCACCGCCCCAAGCCACCGTCGGAGCGTGCGACAGCGATCTCCAACTCCCTGGCCGCATCCAAGCGACGCAGCTCGTCCACGGACCACGAGGCAGTCATGGTTCCCCATTCTGCACGCCGTTGAGAGGAGTTCCGTGAAGTCGCGTTCGGAGGCCACTCCCGTGCCCTAAGGTCGCCTGATGCGCACCGCCCTTGCCGCCCTCGCCGTACTCCTTTTCGCCTTGACCGGATGCACCGTTTCGGTCGACGGATCAGGAGCAACCAGCTCGCCGGCGCCCATCACGATCGGCAAACCCCCGAAGATTCCACCGACGACCGGTACGGCGAAGTTGATCGCGGCCGAGCTCGCCAAGGTCCGCGTCGCCGTACGGCCGAAGGTGGCCGGGTACAGGCGGGACCAATTCGGACAGACGTGGTCCGACGACCACAACGGTCCCGGCGGTCACAACGGCTGCGACACCCGCAACGACATGCTGGCGGCGCAGCTGCAAGCGGTTCAGTACCGCGCTCGCTCGAAATGCGTCGTGATCGCCGGCGTGCTGCCCGCGGACCCGTACACCGGCCGCCGGTTGGAGTTCCGCAAGGCCGACGCGTCGAAGCTGCAGATCGACCACGTCTACCCGCTGGCCCGAGCCTGGGACATGGGCGCCGCCCGATGGCCGATGCAACGCCGAGTCGACTTCGCCAACGACGAAGCAGCCAACCTCCTGGTGGTAGACGGCCCCGCCAACGCCTCCAAGAACGACGCCGGCCCCGGCGAATGGCTACCCCTCAACCGCGCCTACCGCTGCACGTACGTCCTGAAATACCTGCGAGTCGCCACCAAGTACGCGCTACCCATCACCACGGACGACTCCAACGCCGCGAAGACAATCCTCCCAACCTGTCCATGAGAGAACCGGCGGCCGAGATAGTGTGCTGAATTGCCACACCATGTGGCTGTATGACTGAGTGGAGCCAGGGTTGAAGCCTTCGCGCAGCGGCAACCTGCCGATCAATGGTTTGAGCCTCTATCACGAGGTGTACGGCGAGCTCGGACCGTCGGGACCACCCCCGTTGCTGCTCATCCCTGGTGCGCACATGGCGACCGAATCGATGAAGTCCTGGGTGGCGGCTTTCGCGGACAAGCGCACCGTGATCGTCTTCGACCAGCAAGGTCATGGCCGCACACCGGACACGTCGCGCGAGCTGTCGTACCCCGCGTTCGCCGACGATGCCGCGGCGTTGCTGCAGGCGTTGACGGTCGAGCGTGCCGACGTGATGGGCTACTCACAAGGCGGCGGGGTCGCGCTGCAGCTCGCGCTCCGGCACCCGACGCTGGTCAACAAGCTGGTCACGCTGTCGGCCGCCTACCGTCGTGACGGCTGGAGCTCGTCGGTGGAAGCAGGGGTCGAGGATTCAGGCGCCGCACGGTGGGCCGGTACCTCGGTCGAGAAGGCGTTCCTGGCGCACACGCCGGATGCCACGGCGTTCGAGACGTACCTCGCGAAGATGCGGCAGTTCGGCATCGACGAGCAGAACCTCAGCGACGCCGAGATGCGTTCGATCGCTGCGAACACGATGGTCATCGCCGGTGACACGGAGGATGTGAAACCGGAACACACGCTCGCTTTGTTCAAGCTGCGCGGTGGCGGCGATGCGAATGCATCAGCGTCGGCAGGGGTTCCGGCCGCGCGCCTGGTGATTCTCCCGACGACCCACGTCGGCATCTTCTCGGAGTCGGCGGTACTGGCGCCGATGGTGAGTGCGTTCCTGGATGACGTGACGCCGACTACGCCGGATCTCTTCTGATGCAGCGAGCTTCTCTGGTCGGCAAGGTCGTGCTGGTTGTCGGCGCCACCTCCGGTATCGGCGCCGCGGTGGCGCGGCGCGTCGCAGCAGAGGGGGCGGCGGTTGTCGCTGCGGGGAGGCGCACCGACCTCGGCGAACAACTCGTCACGGAGATCCGCGCGGGCGGCGGTGAAGCGCTGTTCGTCACCTGTGACGCGACCGTGGAAGACGACGTGGCGGCCGCCGTACCCGCCGCTCGTTCCGCATTCGGGCAGCTCCACGGCGCGTTCAACAACGTCGGCGGTGTCGTTGCCTCAGGACCGCTCGACCAGGTCTCCGGTCGCGCTTGGCACGAGGAGATGGAACTGAACCTGACAACCGCGTTCTACGGCCTCAAACACCAGATCCCCGCGATCATCTCGAGCGGTGGTGGGTCCATCGTCACCAACGCGTCGACGGCCGGCGTGGTTGCCGTGCCGGGTCTGGGTCCTTACAGCGCCGCCAAGCACGGCGTCGTCGGCCTGACCAGATCCGCAGCGCTGGAATGCGCGGATCGCGGCGTACGCGTCAACACGCTGGTGACGGGCAACGTCGACACGCCGCTGTACCGCCGGCTGCTCGGCGCCTCGCCGCAACAACCCATCACCGAACTCGACGCACCCAACCCCACCGGCCGCGTCGCCGAGCCGGGCGAGATCGCCGGACTCGTCGCCTTCCTGCTCAGCGACGGAGCCGCCTTCATCACCGGGGCTGCGCTGCCCATCGACGGCGGAGCCACGGCCCGATAACTCCAGCCGCTACCGGGAAGCCCGATAACGGCCAGCCACGAGCGGAGAATGCCTCAGCTGAAGTCGGCGAGGGCGTTCTGGGCCTGGGCCAGCCATTCTCGGCGGGCGGCGATGGCCTCGCGGGCTTCGGTTGCCTTGCGGGTGTTGCCTTGGGACTCGAACTTGGCCGCCTGCTTCTCCAGGTCCGCGATGAGCGACTGGAGCTGCTTGACCGTGGCTTCGGCGCGGGCGCGGGCCTCAGGGTTGGAGCGGTTCCAGACCTCGTCCTCGGCTGCCTTGACGGCCTGCTCGACAGCGCGCAAACGGCTGTCGATCGCACGCATCGAGTCGCGGGGGACCTTGCCGATCTGGTCCCAGCGGTCCAGGTAGTCGCGGAGCTGGTCGCGGGCTGTGCGGGCGTCCGTGACCGGCAGGATCGTCTCGATCTCCGCCAGCAGTGCTTCCTTGGCGGCCAGGTTCTCGATCTGCTCGGCGTTCTCCTCGGCCTGGGACGCGTCCCGGGCGCCGAAGAACTGGTCCTGAGCCGCCCGGAAGCGCGCCCACAGCTTGTCGTCGACCTCGCGGGGCGCCGGGCCGGCGGCCTTCCACTGCCGCATGAGGTCGCGGAAGCGGCCGGAGGTGGGTCCCCAGTCCGTTGAGCTGGACAGCGACTCGGCCTCGGCCGCGAGGCGCTCCTTCACCACGGCCGCCTCCTCACGCTTCGAGGAGAGCTCGGCGAAGTGCTGCTTGCGGTGCCGCGTGTACGTCGTCCGCGCGGACGAGAACCGGTGCCACAGCTCGTCGTCCGACGACTTGTCGAGCCGGGGGAGGGCCTTCCACTCGTCGAGCAGCTCGCGCAGGCGGGTGACGCCGTGGCGCCAGTCGGTGCCGGCCGCGATGGTCTCGGCCTCGGTGGCGATCTTGGTCTTCGCGTCGCGGGCTTCCTCGACCTTGGCGGCGCGTTCGGCCTTGCGGCGTTCGCGCTGCTGGGCGACCAGGGGGGTGAGCGCTTCGAGCCGGGACATCAGGCCGTCCAGGTCGCCGACCGCCTGGGCGTCCTCGATCGAGCTGGTCACCTTCTTCACCGCGGCGCGGGCGTCGTCCGGTGACACGGTGCCGGCCTGGACACGCTGCTCCAGCAGCTCGACCTCGAAAGCCAGCGCGTCGTACCGGCGGGTGTAGAAGGCGAGTGCCTCCTCGGGGTTCGCGTCCGGCCACTGGCCGACCGCCCGTTCACCGTCCTTCGTCCGTACGAAGACCGTTCCGTCCTCAGCTACCCGGCCCCAGTTCTCTCCGGCCACAACTCGCCCCTTCCGGCGGTATGCACTGCGCTCGTGCCCATTCTGGTCAGTCCCCGGTCCAACCGCGTGGACAGGGCCCGCCTGGGCGCGTCGAGCTGCTTTCTCGGCGCTTATCCCTGAACAATCACAAACTCCCAGCTCACGCGCAACGGTGTTGCGTCACAATCCGGTGCGAAGTACCCCGATCCGCCCGGGTAACCTTGGTGAGTCCGGAAACCGTTCCAGGAAGGTCTGTCGTGCTCATCGCCGGGTTCCCCGCGGGGTCGTGGGGTACGAACTGCTACGTCGTCGCCACCGGCCAAGGCGCGGAGTGCATCGTCGTCGACCCCGGGATGGACGCGACCGCCGGCGTCGAGCAGGTGGTCCGGGAGAACAAGCTGAAGCCGGTCGCGGTCCTGCTCACCCACGGTCACATCGACCACATGTTCTCGGTGCTCCCGGTCTGCGGGACGTACGACGCGACCGCCTGGATCCACCCCGACGACCGGCACCTGCTGGCCGACCCGATGGCGGGCATCAGCCCCGAGACGGCGCAGCTGCTGCTCGGCGGCAACCACGAGTTCGCCGAGCCGGACGACGTCGCCGAGCTCAAGGACGGCCTCAGCCTGGAGCTGGCCGGCCTCACCCTGACCGTCGACCACACCCCCGGCCACACCAGGGGCTCGGTCACCTTCACCACGCCGTACGACGGACCAGAAGACGTGCCCGCGGTGCTGTTCTCCGGTGACGTGTTGTTCGCCGGGTCGATCGGCCGGACGGATCTGCCAGGCGGCGACCATCCGGCGATGCTGCATACGTTGGCCACCAAGATCCTGCCGATGCGCGACGAGATCGTCGTCCTGCCGGGTCACGGTGGCCAGACCACGATCGGCCGGGAGAAGGCGACCAACCCCTATTTGCAGGACCTGGAGATACCAAAAACATGAGCAAGGTAACCCCGCTAAGTGGGTTCCCCGAATTTCTGCCAACCGACCGGATCGTCGAGCTGCAGTTCCTCGACACCATCCGGGAGACGTTCGAGCTGCACGGTTTCGCGTCGATCGAGACCCGTGCGGTCGAGCCGGTCGAGCGGCTGTCCAACCAGGGCGAGGACGCCGACAAGGAGATCTACGGCGTTCGGCGGCTCGCCGCGGGCGCCGATGAGGACGCGGCCCTCGGCCTGCACTTCGACCTGACCGTCCCGTTCGCGCGGTACGTGCTGGAGCACAGCGGCAAGCTGACCTTCCCGTTCCGGCGCTACCAGATCCAGAAGGTGTGGCGCGGCGAGCGCCCGCAGGAGGGCCGGTACCGCGAGTTCACCCAGGCGGACATCGACATCATCGACAGCGGTGAGCTGCCGTTCCACTACGAGGTCGAACTGCCGCTGGTGATCGCGGACGCGTTCCGCAAGCTGCCGATCCCGGCGTTCCGGATCCAGGTGAACACCCGCCAGATTCCCGAGGGTTTCTACCGCGGCCTGGGCATCGAGGACATCACCGGCGCGCTCCGGATCGTCGACAAGCTGGACAAGATCGGCCCGGACAAGGTCACGGACCTGCTGACTGCCGCCGGTCTGTCCGCGGAGACCGCCAAGCAGGTCCTGCGACTCGCGGAGATCTCGTCGACGGATGCGTCGTTCGCGGATCAGGTGCGGGCGCTCGGCGTCCAGCACGAGATCCTCGACGAAGGGCTCGAGCGGCTGTCGCAGATCATGACGGCTGCCAACGAGCACGCTCCTGGGCTGCTGGTCGCCGATCTGAAGATCGCGCGTGGGCTGGACTACTACACCGGCACGGTCTACGAGACGCAGTTGATCGGCGACGAGGGGTACGGGTCGATCTGCTCCGGCGGGCGGTACGACTCGCTCGCGTCGGACGGAAAGACGACGTACCCGGGGGTCGGGATCTCGATCGGGGTGTCGCGGCTGGTGCACCGGTTGATCAGCAAGGGGTTGCTGAAGGCGAGCCGCAGTACGCCGACCGCCGTGATGATTGCTCTGAACTCCGAGGACGACCGAGCGGACGCGATGCGTACGGCGATCCAGCTGCGGAGCCGGGGGATCCCCGTCGAGGTCGCTCCGGCCGCCGCCAAGTTCGGCAAGCAGATCCGGTTCGCGGACCGTCGGGGCATCCCGTTCGTCTGGTTCAGCACCGAGAACGGGCCCGAGGTGAAGGACATCCGCAGCGGCGAGCAGGTGCCCGCGGACGCCGCCACCTGGGCCCCGCCGATGGAAGACCTACGTCCAAGTATCGAAGCGCAAGAGGAGAACTCGTGATCCGTACCCATTCCGCAGGCTCGTTGCGTGCCGAGCACGCCGGGCAGACGGTGATTCTGGCGGGCTGGGTGGCGCGGCGACGCGATCACGGCGGCGTGGCGTTCATCGACCTGCGTGACTCGACCGGCACCGTCCAGGTCGTGATCCGCGACGAGGACGCCGCGCACGGCCTGCGCTCGGAGTACTGCCTGAAGATCGTCGGCGAGGTGTCGCCGCGCCCCGAGGGCAACGCGAACCCGAACCTGCCGACCGGCGAGATCGAGGTGCTCACCACCGAGGTCGAGGTGCTGAACGAGGCCGCCCCGCTGCCGTTCCCGGTCGAGGAGCACCACGCGACCCCGGTGAACGAGGAGATCCGGCTCAAGTACCGGTACCTCGATCTGCGCCGGCAGGGTCCGGGTGCGGCGCTGCGCCTGCGCAGCCAGGTGAACAAGGCCGCGCGCGAGGTGCTGGGCAAGCACGACTTCGTCGAGCTGGAGACGCCGACGCTGACCCGGTCCACGCCGGAGGGCGCCCGCGACTTCCTGGTGCCGGCCCGTCTGCAGCCGGGTTCGTGGTACGCGCTGCCGCAGTCCCCGCAGCTGTTCAAGCAGCTGCTGATGGTCGCCGGGATGGAGCGGTACTACCAGATCGCGCGCTGCTACCGCGACGAGGACTTCCGCGCCGACCGGCAGCCCGAGTTCACCCAGCTCGACATCGAGATGAGCTTCGTCGACCAGGACGACATCATCGCGCTGTCCGAGGAGATCCTGACCGCGCTCTGGAAGCTCATCGGGTACGACGTGCAGACGCCGATCCCACGGATGACGTACGGCGAGGCGATGGCGCGGTTCGGCTCCGACAAGCCGGACCTGCGGATGGGCCTCGAGCTGGTCGAGTGCACGGAGTACTTCAAGAACACGCCGTTCCGGGTGTTCCAGGCGCCGTACGTCGGTGCTGTCGTGATGCCGGGTGGTGCGGACCAGCCGCGCAAGCAGCTGGACGCGTGGCAGGACTGGGCAAAGCAGCGCGGCGCTCGCGGCCTGGCCTATGTGCTGGTCGGTCAGGACGGCGAGCTGGGTGGGCCGGTCGCGAAGAATCTGTCCGAGGAGGAGCGCGCCGGGCTGGCCGACCACGTCGGCGCGAAGCCGGGCGACTGCATCTTCTTCGCCGCCGGCCCGATCAAGTCGTCGCGGGCGCTGCTGGGCGCGGCCCGGCTGGAGATCGGTCGCCGCGGCGGCCTGATCGACGAGTCGGCCTGGTCGTTCCTGTGGGTCGTCGACGCACCGCTGTTCGAGCCGGCCGACGACGCGACCGCCGCGGGTGACGTCGCGGTCGGGTCGGGCGCCTGGACCGCCGTGCACCACGCGTTCACCTCGCCGAAGCCGGACTCGATGGCGACGTTCGACACCGACCCGGGGTCGGCGCTGGCGTACGCGTACGACATCGTCTGCAACGGCAACGAGATCGGTGGTGGGTCGATCCGTATCCACCAGGAGGACGTGCAGAAGCGCGTCTTCAAGGTGATGGGACTGTCCGACGAGGAGGCCTCGGAGAAGTTCGGGTTCCTGCTCGACGCGTTCAAGTTCGGCGCGCCGCCGCACGGCGGGATCGCGTTCGGCTGGGACCGGATCACCGCGCTGCTGGCCGGTGCGGAGTCGATCCGGGACGTGATCGCGTTCCCGAAGTCCGGCGGCGGGTTCGACCCGCTGACCTCGGCGCCGGCGCCGATCACGCCCGCGCAGCGCAAGGAGGCCGGCGTCGACGCCAAGCCGGAGAAGAAGGCCGCCGAATAGGGCTGCATTTGGGTCGAAAAGGTTGAGCACCGCCGCGGTCTTGGAGGAAACTGGCGGCGTCGTGAGAATGTTTGGTTAGGTTTTCACGGCGCCGCCCCTTCTCCTTCCGCCCGGGAGTTGCTCATGCGTCGACTCGTTACTGCCCTGCTGGCCGCGGCCGGTCTGGTCAGCACAGCCCTGGTCGCGGCGTCACCGGCGTACGCGACTGTCTTCCAGACCTACGGCAGCGGCGTGAACGTCCGCGCCGACGCTTTCCTCTCCTCGCCGGTCGTCCGGACGCTGTCCGGCCCGACGTCGATCGACGTCGACTGCCAGAAGCACGGCGACCGGGTCACCACCTCCGACGGGACCAGCGAGTGGTGGGCGCACGTGCCCGCGCTCGGTGGTTACCTGACGGTGGTGTACGTCGCCGTACCGGAGGACAAGCTGCCCGGCGTGCCGGAGTGCGGCGGCGATCCGAACCCGCCGGCCGGGGACATCACGCTCGCCGATGTCCAGGCGATGTTCGGCAGCCGGATCGCGAACCCGTCGATCGTGCAGACCGGCCTGCCGTCGCTCAACCAGGCGATGCGGGACGCGAACATCAACACGCCGTACCGGCAGGCGGCGTTCCTGGCGACGCTGGTGCACGAGTCGCGGCTGGAGTACAACATCCGCGAGATCGGCGACACCCGGCTGTACGGCGGACGCGGGTACATCCAGCTGACTGGCGACTTCAACTACCGGCCGGCCGGGCAGTACTTCGGCATCGACCTGATCGGGAACCCGGATCTCGCGCTGTCGCTGCAGTGGAGCGCGCCGATCGCCCGCTGGTACTGGACCGTTGCCCGCAACATCAACCCGTACGCCGACAACCTCGACATGGGCCGCGTGAACGCAGCGATCGGGTACCCGGCCGGCGCAGAGGACCAGCGGCGCTGTGACTCGTTCAAGAGCGCGCTGCAGTATCTGACCGGGTCGGTGCCCGCCGGAGTGATCTGCACGCGTCCGGCGAAGCTGGCCGGTGACACGGCCAAGCTCACGCGCAGTCAGTTCGACAGCCTGGCCAAGAACGGGTCCAGCGGTCTCGGCTGACCTATCAGCCCTATCAGCAGAGCCGGCCGGGTCCCCCAAGTCCCGGCCGGCTCGCCTGCTCCGCTAGAGAGTCAGCTGTAGAGGCTGTCGGAGTAGAGCTGCTTGCCCGCCTGGTCGAACGCGCGTATGTCGGCGTCGACCTGGCCGGACTGGTCGACCGCTCCGGGCTGGACGGCCACGACGTACCCGGCGTTGTCGACGACTGGTGTGCGGTACCAGGAGGAGGCGCCGCCGGTCCAGCGGATCCGTAGCTCCAGCCATGCGACGTTGGAGGCAGCCATGAAGCTGTACTCGACTCGTACGGCGTGGTCCTCTTGCGCGATGCCCCAGCGGCCGGAGATCGGTGTGCTGAGGTCGGTGAACTCGCCGGGGCTACCAGCGGTGCGCAGTACGTCGTCGTCCAGGCACTGGTACCACCAGCCGTCGGTGCTGTACGCCGTCTGTAGCAGGCGCGTGCCTTCTGGGACGGTGAGCCAGTGCGCCGTGCGGGGGCGGGACGGATCCAGCGTGGCCGGAGCACCGGTGGAGACCGGGGCCTTGTCGTGGTCGACCTTCTGGGCCAGGCAGGTGGCGAGCGTGCTGTTGCCCTCGGCCGGGTTGGCGGGGCCGAGGTCGACGGACTCCACCGGGGACTGGTCGGCTGGTACCTGCGCGACCTGAGGGGCGCCGGCCGGCTGGGGGCTGGTTTTGCTGAGTACGACGACTCCCGTGGCGATGATTGCCACTCCGCAGGTCGCGGCGAGCACCGGGACCCATTTTGGTGGGCGTGCTCGCCGGTAGGCATTACTGACCAGTTGGTGGCGCAGATCGTCGGCGTACTCGGCATCGAGTGTCTCGACCGGGGGTGGGGTGGTCAGGTTCATCGGTGGTCCTCCAGGAGAGCGGGGAGGCGTCGGCGGGCGCGGTGCAGGCGGGCCTTGACCGTGCCCTCGGCGACTCCGAGGACGGTTGCGGCATCGGCGATGGAGAGTTCTGCCCAGTACACGAGCTCCACGGTGTCCCGCTCGTGGCCAGGGAGGGCAGAGAGCGCTCTCCGGACGTCCCGGATGCGTTTCTCGGAGTCGAGCCGGGCGGCGACGGACTCGGCGTGGTCCGGGTGGTGGAGCGGCGTCGGCTGGCGGAGCAGGAACTGGGCCAGTCGGCGGCGGGCGCGGGTGGCGTTGCGGAGCTCGTTGCGGGTGATCGCGAGGAGCCAGGGGAGGGCACTGTCGTGTTGCAGGGCGCCGGGATCGTCGCGCTTGAAGATTCGCCAGACGGTGACGAAGGCGGCCTGGACCGCGTCGTCAGCGGTCGCGTAGGAGCCGGTGTGCCGAACGGCGTACGCGTGGACGGCGGCGGCGTACCGGGTGAAGAGCTCGCCCAGGGCCTCGGGTTCCTGCCGGCGCAGGGCGTCCCACAGGAGGACGTCGTCCTGCGCCGGTGGAGGCTTCTCCGGCCGGCTCGAAGTCATGGTCATACCCAACAGGGTCCGCAGGTCCCGATCGGGTTGCCGGCGCGTTTCAGAGCGGGCGAGCGCTCACCCACGTCTTGTCGGGGGTCAGGTACTTCGCGAGTCGCAGCCCGGCCGCGGTCAGTTGGGAGACGAGCTCCTCGTCGGAGAGGTTCTTGGTGAGAATGTGCTGGGACCAGGTGCGGCCGCCGATCGTGTGCGTCAGCGTCGCGGCCTGGATGTTTCCCGGGCGTTCCTCGACGTCGGAGATCACGAGTTTGCGGTACTCGTTCTCCAGTACCGCGGGACCGCGGAGCATGCCCGGAACCTGTTGCTGGAGGACAACCGTTCCGCCGGGGCGAATGTGGTGTGCGCAGGTCCGGAGCAGTCGCGCGCGTTCCTCGTCGTCGGCGACGTTGATCAGGTACGACATCATCAGCACCACGTCGAACCGCCGGTCCAGGTGGAGCTCGCCGATCCCGGCGCAGATCGGCTCTGCTCCCGGCGCGTTCTCGACGACCCGCGCGACCATGTCGGGGGACTCGTCGACCGCGACCACCTGATGCCCGAAGTCGAGCAGGGGGCGCGTGATCCGGCCAGTGCCGCAGCCGAGCTCGAGAATGCTGCTGCCGGGTTCGATCGCGGCGTTGATGAACTCGTCCTCGCCGTGGGCGGGCGTCACCTCGTACAGCTCGACCGCGCTGCCGTCCGGCGTGTGCGGTCCCGGTCCGGTGCCACTCTGTCCGACTCTCATGGTCTTACCGTCGGCACGCTGCCGAAGGCCTGCCAGTCTTTCGGTACCGGCCGAAAGTCCGCGGGCGTACTACGCTCGCCGGGTGGGGATCGTCGTACCGGCCGAGCTGTTGCCGCACCTGCGCCGCGCCCGGGATGTTGCCGATCGCAACTACGCTGAGCCGCTCGACCTGGCCGGGCTGGCGGCGGCCGCGGGCGTGTCGAAGTACCACTTCCTGCGCTGCTTCGCCGCGGCGTACGGCGAGACGCCGATGCAGTACGTGACCCGGCGCCGGATCGAGCGGGCGACCGACCTGCTCCGGGCGACGAACCTGACCGTGACCGAGGTGTGCGGGCTTGTCGGGTACAGCAGCCTCGGGTCGTTCTCGCAGCGGTTCACGGAGCTGGTCGGGCTGACGCCGACGGAGTACCAGAAGACGCAGAGCGGGGCGCGGATCCCGGGGTGCTTCGTCTTCATGCTCGGGCTGAACTCCGCAATTCCGGAGAAGCCTGCGCGGGAGTCGCGGCCGTAGCGTCGTACCCACGACGAGTTGCAGGAGGAACTGATGATCACCAACGTCAGTCTGGTCACGGTCTACGTGAACGACATCGACGAGGCGAAGGCGTTCTACTCCGAGAAGCTGGGGTTCGAGCTCGGTGACGACATCACGCTCAGCGAGGACTTCCGCTGGTGCACGGTGCACCAGGCCGACCATCCGGAGCTCGAGCTGGCGCTGATGCTCCCCGGTCCGCCGCTGGACGAGGAGTCGGCCGGGTGGATCAGCCGGATCATGGCGAAGGGGTCGATGCACGGGGTCGGGCTGGCGACGGACGACTGCCGGAAGACGTTCGCTGAGCTGACCGCGAAGGGCGTCGAGTACCTCCAGGAGCCGGCGGACCGGCCGTACGGCGTGGAGGCGGTGCTGAGGGACAACTCGGGCAACTGGCTGGTCCTGGTCGAGCAGAAGCCGTACGATCCGGCCGACTTCGCCTGAGCCTGCGCGCGGGTTTACGCGACGGCTTGAGCGAGGTCCGTGGCGTACTTGATCAGTTCTTCGTCGGACGGGCCGACCGGCGGGCTCTCGACCATCGCGACGATGCTGCCGCGGGCGACGCCGCACTCCCGGGTCAGGAGCCGGCCGACGACGCGAGTCCCGCAGTACCCGGGCTCGAGTTTCTTGACGTCGATGTCGCCGATCACGTCCTTCACCTGGTTCGTCGAGCCGGCGACGCTGACGTGGTGCTCTTGGTAGTCGTCGCCGGAACCGGTGCTGTAGGACGTGCTCACCTCCCAGTCGTAGTCGAGGCCGGCGAGCGCGTACTGCGGCTTGTCCGAACCGACGAGTTTGAGCTCGCCGGCTGTCGCCGGCCACTTCGCCAGCTGCTGGACCTTCGGCACATGCTTGCCGAACGGCCCTGGCCCATCGATGACACCGAGCTGTCCCAGTCCGACCAGAGCCAGCAGCAGGACCACCAGTGGCACGGCGATGAGCACAAGCGCCCGGACGCCACCGGCCCGCGACGTGTTGTTCCCCGAGAACGACATGCCGCCCACTCTCCCGGACCCAAAGGGTCACTTGACTCCGGCTCTTTGTATCAATACATTTGGTACAAAGAACCGGAGGGAGTGATGGTCGTGCTGACAATCGAGGTGCTGCTGCTCGGGACGGCCTTGCTGTTCCTGCTGACTCGCCGGCGGACCGCGATCCGGGAGGTCGGGCGGCTGGTCGAGCACGGTGGTTTGCCCGCCGAGCCGGAGCTGATCGAGGCGGCGCAGGGGTGGTACATGCGTCGCCAGGTGGTGCTGCTGATCGGGATGGTGGCGGGCGCGTTGCTGGGTGGTGCCGTGGTGCTGATTCTTCGGCCGGGCGGGGATTTCAGGCTCGCGTCGGAGTTCGACATCAGGTTGCTGACGGGCATGATCGCGGTGACGGCGGCGGTCGGTGGGCTGGCGTCGCTCGTCCACAGCTACCGGACCGTGCGGGCGTCGCGTTTCGACGGTCCGCGGACGGCCACGCTCCGGCCGCGGCAGCTGCGCGACTACCTGAGTCCGGTCGAGATCGCGATCCAGTACGGCGCTTTGCTGCTGCCCGCGGTCGCCGCGGTGATGGGGATCGTCATACTGCGGAGCAGCGATCATCCGGGGCGGGGCTGGATCCTGATCGGGAGTGGGATCGCCGCCGCACCGCTGTGGGGGTTGGGGATCTTGCTGCAGCGAAAGGCGCTGGAGGTGAACCAGCCGTCGCGGGGTGCGGCCGAGCTGCGGTGGCAGGAGGCGTTGCGGGCCACGACGTTGCGGGACATCGCGTCGTCCGGGCTGACGGTTTGCTGGCTGCTCGGTGCGGCGATTCCGATGTCGTTCCAGTGGCCGGCGGATGCGCCGGCGTACTTCTCGGGGCTGGCGGGCGTGTTGTTCCTGATCTCGCTCGGGCTGCTGTGCTTGTCCACCATCGTCGGCCGGAGCGGGAGCGCGCTGCGGCGGGTGGAGCGGGTCGTCGGATGATCATCTCGGTCGACCCGGCGGCAGCGAAACCGCCGTACGAGCAGGTGAAGGACCAGATCGATGGGCTGATCCGTGCGGGTGAACTTGCCCAAGGCACCCGCCTCCCGACCGTCCGCCAGCTGGCCGGCGACCTGGGGCTGGCCGTCAACACCGTCGCCCGCGCCTACAAAGAACTGGAAAGCGCCCGCCTGATCGAGACCCGGGGCCGCAACGGCACCTTCGTCCTGGCCTCCCGAAGCCGGGTCGACGACGAAGAATCCCAAGCTGCCGCGACCGTCTTCGCAAGAGCCGCCCGCCGAGCCAACCTCTCCCTAGCCGAAGCCACCGAACTCCTCCACCGCGCCTGGTAGTCAGCCCCACGTGCTAGGTGGTGGTGTAGGCGGTGAAGATTGTGGTGAGGGTTTGGTGGGCGGCCTGGAACTCGGGGGCGGCTGCCGGGTCTTGGTAGGTGTAGAGGGCGGTGGCTAGGGCTTTCCAGAGGGCCCAGCCTTGGCCTCGGGACCAGGTCGGGTTGTCTGTTGAGAGGTGGTTGCGGAAGAGGGTGCGGGCGGTGGGGGTCAGGAGGGTCCATGCGATGGCTAGGTCGCAGGAGGGATCGCCTACGCCGCAGGTGCCGAAGTCAATGATGGCGGTGAGGCGGCCGTCGGCGAGTAGGAGGTTGCCTTCGGCTACGTCTCCGTGGAACCACCGGTCCACGCCGTCCCAGCGCGAGGCAAGGGCGTCCGTCCAGATCTGGCGCGCGAGGGCGACGTCGACGTACCCGTCCAGTTCTTCGAGTGCCTGCTGGACGAGCTTGTCGTAGGTGCGGAGAGTGCCGCCGCGGTACCAGTTGTGGATCCCGGGCTGCGGGCCGTCGGTGGCGTCGACGCTCTGCAGGGCGGCGAGGAAGCCGGCCAGGTCCAGGGCGAACTGCTCCGGGTCGGCGATGCGGTCGGACGTCGCGGTGACGCCGTCGAGCCAGCGGTAGATCGACCACGGGTGCGGGTAGTCCGCGGTCGGCTTCCCCAAGCTCACCGGGACGGGGATGGTCAGCGGGAGTTGAGGAGCGAGGACCGGGAGCCACCGGTGCTCCTTCTCGACGGCTTCGGCGTACTCCGCGGCGCTCGGCAGCCGCACGACCAGCTCGGTCCCGAGGTGGAACGTCCAGTTGTCCCACCCGCCCTTCGCCACGGGCTCGACAGGAAGCCCGGCCCACTCGGGGAACTGCGTCGCGACAAGACGACGTACCTGCTCGGTCTCGACGGCGACGCGCACCGGGACGGGACCGAGGTCCGGTGTCTGAGTCACGCTGCCCCCTTCGTGAAATCGCGGCGTCGGACGAGGGTACGCCACCCGCGTCGGGGAAGATGCTGGCTATGAATGAGGAGAAGGACTTCGTCGCCGACCAGGTCGAGGCAGCGGAGGCCGACGCCGAGCGGGTGCAGCAGGAGGTTGCGCAAACGGTCGGTGAGCCGGCTGCGCAGGAGGAGTGGATCCGCCAGTCCAACCTGGTGTACGGCGGGTTGGCGGCGGCCGGGCTGGTCGTCGTACAGCCGTTCCTGACCGTGGATTCGCTGGATGTGCCCGCGACCGTGTGCGTGGTTGCCTTTGCGGTGTCGCTTCCGTTGCTGGCGGGGTTGGCGGTGCTCAACCGGCAGGAGGCGTTCCGGCGACAGGTGACGCGGTCGCGGACGGTCAGTGTGGCCAAGGCCGTCGCGCAGGGTGCCTCCTTCGTCGGGCTGACAGCGGCCTTCTGGCACATCTCGTTGGTGGCTGGGGCCGTGTTCCTGCTGGCCGGCTTCGTCGCGGTCGGGGTGCACTCCTCGGGGTACGTGCAGTTGGAGTACGACTCGAAGTTCCGTTCCCGCTTCACCCGGCGGAGGCGCAATGACGTCGCGTAACCCCCTGACCCGAAAAGATCTGGGGAGTGTTGTCGGATTGGGGGAGGGGAGTTCGTAGCGGGGGTGAGAGGCTGCTGACGAGGGCGGCCTGGATGACGGGAGCTGAGATGCAGTACGTGTTTTCGGTGCTGTTCGACGAGGTCGGGTTCGCCACGCCGGAGGAGGACGCGGCGATCGACGTGTTCAACGCTCAGTTGCAGGCGGACGGGCACTGGGTGTTCGGCGCCGGGCTCGGCGCGCCGTCGACGGCGACCGTGATCGACAACCGGGGGGAGAAGGCGATGTTCACCGACGGCCCGTACCTCGAGTCGAAGGAGTTCGTCGGCGGGTTCTGGATCATCGACGCGGACGACCTGGACCTGGCGCTCAAGCTCGCCGAGGGCGCGTCGAAGGCGTGCAACCGCAAGATCGAGGTGCGACCGATCCTGTGAGCGACGTACAAGCCGCGATCACCGCGGCCCACCACGAGGAGTGGGCCCGGGTGGTCGCTTCGCTGACCAAGCGGTTCGGCGATCTCGACATTGCCGAGGAAGCCGCGGCCGAGGCGTTCGCGACGGCGGTGGCGCGGTGGCCGGAGGACGGCGTACCGCCGAACCCCGGCGCCTGGCTGACCACGACTGCGAACCGCAAGGCCATCGACCGGCTCCGGCGGGAGAACAAGCGCGACGACAAGCACAAGGAGGCTCTGATGCTGTACGACGAACCGCCTGAGCCTCTCGGTGTCATCGACGACGAGCGGCTCCGGCTGATCTTCACCTGTTGCCACCCTGCCCTCTCGCTGGAGGCGCGGGTCGCGCTGACGCTGCGGATGGTCGGGGGACTGACCGTGCCGGAGATCGCGCGGGCGTTCCTGGCGCAGGAGTCCGCGATCGGGCAGCGGATCACGCGGGCGAAGGCGAAGATCAAGGACGCCCGCATCCCGTACCGGGTGCCCTCCGCGGAAGACCTTCCGGGGCGCGTGTCCGGCGTACTCTCGGTGCTCTTCCTGGTCTTCAACGAGGGGTACCTGGCGACCGGGCCCGACACCGATCCCGTGCGGCACACGCTGACGGCCGAGGCGATCCGGCTGACGCGGCTGATCCGGGCGCTGCTGCCGGGCGACGGCGAGACTGCTGGGCTGCTGGCGCTCATGCTGCTCACCGAGGCTCGCCGTACGGCGCGTGTCTCGTCCGACGGCGAGCTGGTCACGTTGACCGATCAGGACCGCGGCTGCTGGGACACCGCGCTCATCGCCGAAGGTCATCGGCTGGTGCGGGAGCGGCTGGCGGCTGGGGTCGCTCCTGGGCGGTACCAGATCCTGGCGGCGATCAACGCCGTACACACCTCGGCCCGCGACGTGCGGGACACCGACTGGTCGCAGGTGGTCGCGTTGTACGACCAGCTGGTTCGCATCGATCCCACGCCGATCGTCGCCCTCAACCGCGCCATCGCCGTCGCCGAGCTCGACGGCCCCGAGGTGGCGCTGGCCACGATCGACCGGCTCGAGCCGAAGTTGGCTGGGTACCACGCCTTTCACGCGGCGCGAGCTGATCTCCTCCGCCGGTTGGGCAACAGCCAGGAGTCACGCGCCGCGTACGACAAAGCCATCGAGCTCGCCGGCAACACCGCCGAGACCGCCTATCTGAAGCGCCGCCGCGAGCAACTGGGGTGACATGATCGACGATTTCGCCAAGCAGTACCTGCACGACGAGCTGGTGTGGACCCGCGAGGTGCTGCTCTCGAAGCTCGACGGCCTCTCGGAGTACGACGTACGCCGCCCGCTCACCACGACTGGTACGAACCTGCTCGGCCTGGTCAAGCACCTGTCCGCGACCGAGGGCCGCTACTTCAGCGAAATCTTCGACCGCCCGGCCCCTTGGCCGCTCCCGGCCTGGGACAGCGACGAAGCCTGGACCGGCGAAGACATGTGGGCCACCGAACACGAGTCCCGCGCCGACATTCTCGACCGCTACCAACTAGCAGCCGAGTACACCGACGCCACCATCAAGGCCCTCCCGATCGACGCTCCTGGTTACGTCCCCTGGTGGCCGCGCCCGAACGTCAAGCTCTTCAACATCCTCACCCACGTCCTGACCGAAACCACCCGCCACACCGGCCACGCCGACATCCTCCGAGAATCCCTCGACGGTCAAGTAGGCCAGGGCCCGCTGGCCAAATCCCTCCACGGCAAGACCCCGGAGTACTGGGAAGCCCGCCGCACCACCATCGAAGCCGCCGCCAGAGCCGCCTCCGAGCTCAACCGCTGAATTTGCGGAGGTTTCCGAAGAAGGTCTGGATGTCGGCGATCAGCAGTTCGGGGGACTGGGTGGCCGCGAAGTGGCCGGGCCGGTCGTAGACGTTCCAGGACACGAGACTCTGGTGGTCGCGATGGACGAACCGCCGGACCGGCTTGGTGTCCTCGCCGAACTGGGCAAGACCCACCGGCACCGTCCTCGATCGCAGGTCGAACCTGTGCGGCGATTCTTGACATTCACGCTTACGGGTTGAGCCGGCGGGCTCGCAGGACGCCGGTCAGGAGTGGAAGGGAGAACTCACCCGCCGTCTCGGGCCGGGTTTGCAGGTAGGCGCGGATGCGATCGAGGGTGATCGTTCGGTCTGGTTCGCGCATGACGAGCATGCCTGCTCTGGTGCCGAGGGTCGCGACCAGGGATTCCGCGGTACGGCGCTGGCCGTGCGGGAACTCGGCGTGCTCGGGTTGGCCGAAGCGCGAGGAACGGAGGTGGGCTGTTGCTTCGCGCCAACTGGTCACGGTGTCGCGCGGTCCGATGGCTGCGGGTCCGCTGACCTGCGCGAGCCCGGCCACCCAGTCGACCCGGTCGTCCATGACGTTCCAGAGCCCGGCGAGAACCCCGTTCGGCCCCAGGACTCGGGCGATCTCGGGCCCTGCGATGTCCAGGTCGAACCAGTGCATGGCGTTCCCGGCCACCACTGCATCGACCGACTCGTCGGGCAGCGGAATCGACTCGGCACTACCCGGCAGGGCAAGCGCAGCGGGCAGCGCCCGACGCAACTCACCCGCCATCGCTTCATCGGGCTCAACAGCAATGACCTCAGCCCCAAGCTCCACCAGCACCGCGGTGAGCTTCCCAGTCCCAGCACCGAGATCAACCACCCGCCGCCCAGGCGCAAACTCAAGCACCCAACGAACCGCAGCCTCCGCATAGTCCGGCCGATGCAGGTCATACGCCTCAGCCACCTGACCAAACGACGACCTGAGACGGTTGTGCTCATCACCGCTGTGAGTCGTCAATTCCAGTCCTTCCGCCCGCCGGATCCCCAGGGTCCCAGGTGGGGGTACCTGCAGGCCACGGCAGGCCCGCTTCAATGCTGATGGATCGCCGCGACGGGCAGCCAGTCCGCGAAGTGCGCCGGCCCGCGGCAGTCACTCGCGAGCGCCAGCGAGCAACCCCCCGGCGCCAGCCGGAAAGCGCGGCGGCAGCCGCAAGACCCGGCGCCAGCCGGAAGGTCCGGCGGTAGCCGGAAGTGGGAAGTACGGCGCCAAGCCGGGGGTGGGTGGGAGCGCGCGTAGTGGGTGCGTTGAGGAGCGGAGCGACGAAGTAGCGCCCGCGGAGCACGCGTGGGCCGTTTCGGACGGAAACGATTCCAGAAATCGTGCGTGAGGTATGTACACGGTGTCTTGGGGTTGTTACTGTCCGGCGCAAGTTTGACATCGATGTCAGTGACAGGAGTGGGTCGCGATGGTCTCGAGACGAGCGTTCCTGGCGGGCAGTGGTGTGGTGGCGGCGGGGGGTCTGGGCGTGGTGCCAGGCCTCGAAACGTCAGCGCAGGCTGTGGGTTCATCGACGTCCGGCAGCCCCGTCCGGCTGCTGCCGGGGTTCAACCGCCCTAAGCACCTCAACTACGGCGATCTGAGCAAAATGACCGGCGGGGACCAGACCCTGCTGACAACGTTGCAAGGAGTCGTCAACCGGACCGAACCGGAGCTGTACTTCAACTACGACACCGGCACCCAGAGCACGCCGGACCTCAAGTGGCTCAAGGACATGCGGCTGCCGACGACGACGTACGCGAACCCGCTGGACCTGGTGGCGAAGTACCGCTCCCGGATCCGCGGCGCGATCGTGCACGACCCCGCCGTACCGGACTCGATCAACGTGGCCACGACCCTGGCCGGCCTGGAGAACGCGGTCGTCGCGGACGCGGACCAGGCGAAGGCGCACGGGCTCAGGATCGTCAAGGACCTGCGCGGGATGTTCGACGCCGACCGCGTCAAGACCTACAGGTGGCAGCTCGACAACCTGTACCCGCGGGTGACGCACCAGCTGCTCGCCGGCCTCCCGCCGACCCACGTGGTGAGCGTGGAGAACGTGCAGTGGCAGGAGATCGCGCGGGAGACCCGGCAGATCCGCGACTCGTCCAACCGGGGCAACTACGACCTGGACGTCTCCGCCAAGCTCGGCAAGGAGAAGGTGTTCGTCCGCTTCCAGGACTCGTTCACCGACGACGGCTGGGGCCCGTCCGTCTCCGAGGTCTGGGTGAAGGCGAACGGCACCGAGATCGCCCACTTCAAGCCGAACACCCCGGAGGAGGCGCAGTACCTGTTCGACGGCGCCAACTCGAGCATCGGTGGTGACGCCAACCGTTTCAGCGACGGCGGCGGCTACTACATCTACGCGTTCGCGCCACCGGCAGGTACGACGTCCCTCGTCGTCACCGTGACCATGTGGAACCAGTACCTGGTCACGATCACCGACACAGCACCCACCCGCATCGAGCCGTTCGCCTACTTCCGCGACTACGTGGTGGCGACGAAGGCCATGGTGAGCTGGCTACCGCCAGGCGGTGCTACAGGCGACCTGCTCATCGAGTACTTCGCCAAGTACCCCACGCTCGCCCCGTACATGGGCTGGTTCGCCAACGACGTCTCCGGCGAGTGGGACGGTGTCGACCTCGCCTCGAAGGGCGGTTCGCCTGTAGTAGCGGCCGACTTCTACATGAACGGCACAGTGCACGCGGGCTTCGCCGCACCGATCTCTGACAGGCCACGGCCGATCAGGAGGATCAGCAAGCCGAAGAACAAGGTCTACGTGACCCTGACCTTCGGTGAGGGCGACAACATCCAGTACTGCCAGCGCCGCCTGCGTGAGATCTGGGACGACCCCAAGCGCGGCGAGGTACCGACCAACTGGACCGTCAGCCCGCTGCTGGCCGAGACAGGCCCCGGTCTGTACAGCTACTACCAGCGCACGGCGACCGCGAACGACCTGCTGGTCTGCGGCCCGTCCGGTGGCGGCTACACATACCCCGCGTCGTGGCAGGCCGACGAGCTGACGCAGTACCTCAAGATGTCCGGCTCTTTCATGCGCCGTACCGGCCTGGACATCGTCTACGCCTACAGCGGCCGCCAGGACAACAAGTGGATCCTGCTGTCCAAGCAGATCGCCGAGGGGTACGCGAACTACACCCCGACCAAGGGGATCATGCAGACCTGGGACGGTGACCCGCTGACCGTCCGGCAGGGCGGCATACCGATCACCGGTGGCTGGGGTGCACCCGGTAAAGCAGCCGAGTTCAAGGCCGCGATGGACCAGCGGATCGCCGGCTGGGACGGCGCGAGCCCGCTGTTCATCTCCGGTCTGATCGGTGCCTGGTCCTGGACCCCGTCCGACATGGCGGAGCTCGGACCGATGCTCACCGGCCCCTACGAGCTGGTACTGGCGAACACCTTCTACGACCTGCTCAACCGGGTGCTGTAACCCCCAGAACCCCTACCAGTGGTGGGCGACGTCCACCACGAGCCGGCTGTTCGTGCCCGGCCCCGCCAGCGTGAACACGCGGAACGGGAGCCGGGCGCGGACACCGAGCCCGACAGTGGTCTGCCCCTCGAAGCTGCCGGCGAACGCCACCTGCCGGAACGCGCTGTACCCGGCCACGTTGCTCAGCTCCCGCTGATTGCGAGGCGTGTACGTCGCCTTGCCGGTGTTGATGTTGTACGCCGGTGCGCGTACGACGATCTGCAGCCGCGCGCCACCTCGGAGCGGGACGAGTCGACCGGAGGCGTCCTGCCGGACACTGCTCACGTACCGCACGTCGTACCCGGTCGGTCCGCCGCTCAGGTCGACGACGAGCCGGTCGAAGCAGGCATGGCGGCCGGTGCGGACGTTGGTGACCGCGGTGGGTGCGGTCGTCTGCGACCGCACGTGGTTGTTGACCTCGGGCAGCGAACCCCAGCCGCGGGGGCACGCCGCGGTCGTGGTGGTCGTCGTCGAGGCGAGGTGGGGGGCGGTGGACGATCCGGCCAGCGCCGGCGCCGCGAACGCGGCGGCGGGGACTGCCATCACCGCGAGTGCGGCGAGGATCGTCTTGGGGGTGCTGTGGTGAAGTTTCATGATGTCCCCCCTTCAGGACTTACTCGTTGGACGCACGGAGGCGACGGTTGGTTGACTTCGGGGATGACACCGGCTGAACTTCTCGAGGTTTTCCATCGCCGCATCCGGTTGCCGGACGCCGACGCCATCCCCGGCTGGAAGCAGGAGCACGACGGTGCGGTCTACCGGTCGTACGTCGAGGGGCCGGACGGAGCTGGTTTCGTCGAGGCGCCGCGGGGTCTGGGGGACGACGCCGACGAGGTCATCGCGCACGAGGTGGAGTTCTTCCGGCAGCGGGGGCTGCCGTTCGAGTGGAAGACCTACGCGTACGACGAGCCGGCCGATCTGGGCGAGCGGCTGGTCCGGGCCGGGTTCAGCCGGCAGGACCCGGAGACGCTGATCCTCGGCGAGGTCGACCGGATCCTGCAGCGGCCGTCGGCGCTGCCGTCCAAGGTGGTACTGCGGGAGGCGGACGGACCGGCCGACTACCACCGGATCGGCGTACTGACCGACTCGCTGTGGCGCAACGGGCTGGAGCGGATCGAGGAGCGGCTGGCGGCGGAGGCGCGGATGTTCCCGGACCGCCTGTCGGTCTTCCTGGTCCAGGACGCGCTCAAGGGACCGGACAGCCCGGCCGTGTCCGCGGCATGGATCCGCTTCCACCCCGGCACCGGCTTCGCGAGCCTGTGGGGCGGCGGCACGGACCCGGAGTGGCGCCGGCAGGGCATCTACAGCGCACTGCTCGCCCATCGCGCCCGCCTGGCGAAGGAGCGCGGCTACGAGTTCCTCCGCGTCGACGCCTCCGAGGACTCCCGCCCCATCCTCCAGAAACTCGGCCTCCACGCCGTTACAACCACGACACCCTACGAGTGGACACCCTGACTTAGGGCATGGCGGCTCGCCATGCCCCTGACGAGCGGAACGACCGCCCAAGGCTGTACGTTGCCTGCATCATGGCCCTGAAAATCGCTTCTCGCTTCCGCCGGCTGCTGCAGCGCCCCGGCTCGATCGATCTCGGCCCGTACGAGCGGCTCACCCAGTTGGTCAACGAGGCGGAGGAATCGGTCCAGTCCCTGACCGACGAAGAGCTGACCGAGTCGGTCGCGGAGCTACGGACCACCGGTGGCCTGCACGAGGACGAGCAGATCGAGTTCCTCGCGCTGGCTCGGGAGGCGGGCAACCGCAAGCTCGGCGAGCGGGCGTTCGACGGCCAGGTCGTCGGCGCGCTGGCGATGCTGCAGGGCCGCGTGGTCGAGATGGCCACCGGTGAAGGCAAGACGCTGGCCGGTGCGATCGCTGCGGCCGGCTACGCGGTCGGCGGCCGCAGGGTGCACGTGCTGGCGGTCAACGACTACCTGGCCAAGCGCGACGCCGAGTGGATGGGCCCGGTGTACGAGCTGCTCGGGGTCTCCGTGTCGCACGTGGGCCAGGCGTCCACCCCGGAGGAGCGCCGGGAGGCGTACCAGGCCGAGGTCTGCTACGTGCCTGTCACCGAGATCGGCTTCGACGTACTGCGGGACCGCCTGGTCACCGACGTCGCGGACCGGGTCACCGTGGAGGCCGACGTCGCACTGGTCGACGAGGCCGACTCCGTGCTGATCGACGAGGCCCGGGTACCGATGGTGCTCGCCGGTGCCACCCGCAACGAGGCACTGGACGACGACGTGGTCCAACTGGTCCGGACGCTGCGGGCCGGTGTGGACTACGAGATCGATGGCGACGGCCGTACGGTCGCGCTGACCGACAGGGGCACGGACAAGGTCGAGAAGGCGCTCGACGGGATCAACCTGTACGAGGACGACAACCTGGACCGGCTGACCCAGATCAATGTCGCGCTGCACGCCGAAGTACTGCTGCGTCGCGACGTCGACTACCTGGTGCGTGACGGCCGCGTCAGCCTGATCAACAACAACCGGGGCCGCATCGCCAAGCTGCAGCGCTGGCCCGACGGCCTGCAGGCCGCGGTGGAGGCCAAGGAGGCCGTACCGGTCAGCGACTCCGGCGAGATCCTCGACAGCATCACCGTGCAGGCGCTGATCAAGCGCTACAAGACGCTCTGCGGCATGACCGGTACCGCGGTCGTCGTCGGTGAGTCACTGCAGGAGTTCTACGACGTCGACGTGGCCGTCGTACCGCCGAACAAGCCGAACATCCGCAAGGACGACGCGGACCGGCTGTACCTGACGGTCGACCAGAAGAACACCGCACTGGTCGAGCACATCGCCGAGGTGCACGAGACCGGCCGGCCGATCCTGATCGGCACCCACAGCGTGGAGGAGTCGGAGCAGCTCAGCGACCGGCTCGAGGCTGCCGGGATCCCGCATGTCGTGCTGAACGCGAAGAACGACGCCGAGGAAGCGGCGATCATCGCCGAGGCCGGCGTACCCGGCACTGTCACTGTGTCGACCCAGATGGCCGGCCGCGGTACCGACATCCGGCTCGGTGGGCGCGACGAGTCGCACGACAAGGACAAGGCCATCGAGCTGGGCGGTCTCTACGTCATCGGCACCGGCCTGCACGCTTCCCGGCGGCTGGACGACCAGCTGCGCGGCCGCGCCGGCCGCCAGGGTGACCCGGGTGGCTCTCTCTTCTTCGCCTCCCTGGCCGACGAGCTGGTGACGCGGTACTCCGTTTCGTCCGGTCTGCGGCCGCACCCGGACGACAGCGGGCGGCTGACCGACCGCAAGTCGGTCGGCATGCTCGAGCACGCGCAGCGGGTCGCCGACGGCGCCAACGCGGAGCTGCACCGGACGACGTGGCAGTACAACCGGCTGACCGGTCAGCAGCGCGCGATCCTGCTCGACACCCGCGAGAAGGTTCTGACCGAGGACCTGGCCGCCGAGGAGCTGTCCGAGCGGGCCAAGGAGCGGTACGACGAGCTCGTGGAGGAGCACGGCGAGGACGTGGTGAAGGACGCGGCGCGGCGGATCGCGCTGGGCCATCTGGACCGCCGCTGGACCGACCACCTCGCATACCTGTCCGACCTGCGCGAAGGCATCCACCTGCGCTCGCTGGCCGGCGGCATCGTGCACCTGAAGCCGATCGACGAGTTCAACAAGTCCGCGATCGCGTCGTTCGACACCCTCGTCGAGGACGCGTGGAAGGACGCGGTCGAGACGTTCGGCAGCGCGGAGATCACCGCCGAGGGCCTGAACGAGGAGGTCAGCGGGATCCCGCGGCCGACGGCGACCTGGACGTACCTGGTCAACGACAACCCGTTCGGTACCGAGGCCGATCGCATCCTCGGCCGGCTGCGGAACGCGATCAAGCCCGAGGCCGTCTCCGAGTCCGAGGAGATCCTGCCGGAGGAGTTCGACGCGGACGACCTCCCCGAGGAGCTTCGCGACGCGAACGACGACACGGACGACGAGGCCGCCGACGCTGAGACCGATGAGGTCGAAGCCGAGGACGACCCCGAGGATGAAAAGCCGGAGAACAAGGCTTGAGCCCGCGCACAAACCTCCCGCGTTGAACCTCTGCCGGCCCTACTGTCGCCTCGACTTTCTGGAGGAGGCAGCAGATGACCGAGCACACCCTGACGGCGGCCGTCGTCCGCGACCTGATCGACGCGGGCGACGCCGTACAGCTGCTACCCAGCACTGACGTCGGTCCGGTCTCATGGGACGGGCAGTGGTGGTACGTACCGAGCGACGCCGCTGACGACGGCGACTACCGCGCGGCCGGCCCGGCGCTGGCGGAGCAGCTCGACGAGCTCCGTGTCCGCGCGGACCGAGTCGCCGCAGTACGGGACGGGGAGGCGTAGCCGATGGCGACGACCCCACGGCCGGAGGACATGTCCCTGGCTGCACAGCTGGCGATGGACCTGTGCGCGACCGAGGCAGTGCTCATGCTGGACCGCTTCGAGCGGTCCCTCCCGGCAGACGACCCGCAGACGCCGCTACTGGTCGCACAGCACCTCAGCGGACCCCTGCGCGAGCTGGGATTCGACCGCCCCGAGCAACCGGTACGTGATCTGCAGCCGGTGCCACCGGTCGGGCCGACGAGGGCCCAGCTCCTCTTGGTCGCCGCAGGTGAGCTCGCCTTGGAGCCGGAGGCCGGTCTGACCCTCGAGAAGGCTGCCGCTCGAGCAGGGCTCGACGGCAGGCCGGCGGAGGAGCTGCGCGCCACCTACGACAAGTACTACGGCGATGGCGGCGTACCGGCGCCCGGCCTGCGCGAGTCGCTCGCTCGCACCGCCGAAGCGTCGATCCTGCACCGCACGGCGGCCCTGGGCGTGAAGGTCCGTGGCAACAAGCAGGCCCGGGACGCGGCCGCGGGCTTCGTCGAGCAGGCGCAGCTCGTGACGACCCATCGCCGCTTCCTGGACCAGCATCCGGCGCCGTCACGCGCCGAGCAGTACGCCGACTACCTGGCGACAGGCGCGAAGGGAATCGGCGTCGAGGCACTCGCGGCGATCGCGCAGCTGCCCCAGCCGGTCCAGACGGCGGTGCTCGCCGCGGCCGCGGCGTACATGGGCAGGAGATGGAGCCAGTCGTACGCGGACTTCAAAGAGGACCGGGGCATGGTCGGCGAGGCGCAGAAGCAGCAGAGCCTGGCCAGCTGGCGGCTGACCACCGCGCTCGACCAGTCGGCTGCCCACCGCGCCGGCGAATCGTCCACGCGACGGGACGGCCTGAGCCGTTAGCGGTCGCCCCTCGGCAGCATAAAGTTCGAGGAGTGACCGACGGGACACTGTCAGCAGAGGAAGTGCGCGAGTTGGTTCAGAGCGGCGCGGCGACGCCGTTGCTCGGCGGCACCGAGGTCGGGCCGACGTGGTACGACGACCACTGGTGGTTCGTCCCCAGCGACGCCCCCGACGACGCCGACTACGAGGTGGCCGGACCGGAGCTGTCGGCCGAGTTCGACCGGCTACGCGTCCGCGCCGAGGCGATCGAGAGCGTGGCAGCGCGGCTGGAGAAGCCGTCGTGAAGTGGCGCTTCTGGCGCCGTAACGGCGAGGCGTTGGAACCGGTGCCGGGTGAGGTCGAGGCGGCCCAGCGCGTGGTCAGTCTGTTCGCGACCGAAGCCCTGCTTGCCCTGGACCGGTACGAGCAGATGTTCCCGGCGGACTCTCCCGCCCAGCCGCGCGAGACGGCCGACGAACTGGCCTTCTGGTGGCGAGAGCTCAAGCTGGACAAGGCACAGATCGAGCCGCTCGCCGGGCAGGACCGGTCCGAGTCGGCCGCCGAGCAGATTCTCGAGATGGCAGCCGAGCTCGCTCTCGACCGGGACAACAAGTGGGGCGTGACCATCGAAGAAGCGACGGCACAGGCGCAGAACCGGGCTGCGAACAAGCTGGAGGCCATGCCCGCGCGTGGGATCGAGGACTTTCGGCAGGAGCTCACGGAGGCGTACGGCGGACAGGTCCAGCTGCCGGAGGACGCTGATCGGTGGCTGGGGGAGTCCTTGACCCGTCTGGGGCAGGCAGCCTTGCTTCGGGACGTGGTGGCTACCGGTGCTCGAGTGCGCGTGAGCGAGCCGACCCGCCAGGCGGCCGCCGAGTTGGTGCAGGAGGGGCGGCGCCTGAGGAACGAGCGCCTCAAGGTGGCTGCGACCGCGGCGCGGAAACCCGGCACGCACTCTGTCGTGCCGCACCTGGCACGTATCAATGCGGCCTACTTCACCTACTCGCTCGGCTACCACGCAGCTGGTCTGCCGCCGTGGGCCAACATTGCGTTGGGTACCCCGGCCACCGCCATGTTCTTCCACTCGACCTTCAAGACCCTGCGAGAGTCCGCCGAGTCCGCCGACAGACAGCAGGTCCACGAGCACCGGCTCGAGTCCGCTCAAGCTCAGCTCTCGTCGGTTCGCAACGACCTCGCCGGCAAGCTCGGGGACGGGGCCGCGGCTCTCCCCGGTCGTGATGCGCGGGCCATCGAGAAGCAGCGGCCTACCGGCCGGGACAGGTGATCCGTAGGGCTGTCGGTGGGGGCGGTTAGGCTCTTGGCGTGAGTGACGGTTTGTTCGATCTGCCGGGAGCGCCCGCGCCTGCCAGAGGCGGCGGGAGTCTGGCGGATGCCGACCACACGGCGGCGCCGCTGGCAGTGCGGATGCGGCCACGGAGTCTGGATGAGCTGGTCGGGCAGCAGCACTTGCTGGCGCCCGGCTCGCCGCTGCGCCGGTTGGTCGAGGGTGACCAGCCGATGTCGCTGCTGCTGTGGGGCCCTCCGGGCACCGGCAAGACGACCATTGCGGCTGTCGTGTCGCACCAGACGAACCGGAAGTTCGTCGAGCTGTCCGCGGTGACGGCTGGGGTCAAGGACGTCCGTCAGGTGATCGACGCGGCCCGGCGGGAGCTCTCGCGGCCGTCCGGCACCGTCGAGACCGTTCTGTTCATCGACGAGGTGCACCGATTCACCAAGGCCCAGCAGGACGCGCTGCTGCCCGGTGTGGAGAACCGCTGGGTGACACTGGTCGCCGCAACCACCGAGAACCCGTTCTTCTCGGTCATCTCGCCGCTGCTGTCCCGCAGCCTGCTGCTGACGCTCGAGTCGCTCACAGACGACGACATCTCCACCCTGCTCGACCGGGCGCTGGTCGACGAGCGAGGCCTGAACGACGAGTTCGAGCTGGCTCAGGACGCCCGGGACCACCTGCTGCGGATGGCAGGCGGGGACGCTCGGCGGGCCCTCACCTACCTGGAAGCTGCGGCAGGCGGGGCGCGGGCCAAGTACGAGGCATCCGCGAAGGCCGAGGCTCTGGGCGGCAGGACGGCGGCAGACGCGGAGGCGGCGGACGGCGAAACTGCGGCGACCAGTGCGGCAGAGGACGGTGCGGCAGAAGACAAGGCTCGGCGGGCCGTCATTGACCTGCAGACGTTGGAAACGGCGGTTGATCGGGCCGCGGTGCGGTACGACCGGGCCGGGGACCAGCACTACGACGTCGCCTCGGCGCTGATCAAGTCGATCCGTGGATCGGACGTCGATGCCGCGATGCACTACCTGGCGCGGATGATCGAGGCGGGGGAGGACCCGCGGTTCATCGCGCGCCGGCTGGTGATCTCGGCCAGCGAGGACATCGGGATGGGCGACCCGACCGCACTGGGCGTCGCGGTCGCGGCCGCCGAGGCCGTGCAGCTGATCGGCATGCCCGAGGCCCGGATCAACCTCGCGCAAGCGGTCGTCGCGCTCGCGCTGGCCCCGAAGTCGAACGCGGTGATCATGGCCGTCGACGCCGCCATCGCGGACGTGAAGGCCGGCAAGGTCGGCCCGGTCCCGCCGCACCTGCGCGACGCCCACTACGCCGGTGCGAAGAAGATCGGCCACGGGGCGTCGTACCAGTATTCGCACAACGACCCGCGCGGCATCGTCCCGCAGCAGTATGCGCCGGACGTCGTCGACGGCACCGACTACTACACGCCCACGCGCCGCGGCGGCGAAGCGGCGTACGCCGACCGGGTCGCGGCCATCCGCAAGATCCTCCGGGACCGCAAGTGAGCCGGACGTCCGAGCACGTCGCGGCGTTCAACCACGCCGTCACGAGCGGCGACTGGGACACGTTCGCGGAGCGGTTCGCCCCGGACGCGACGATGGACTTCGCCGATATCCAGGTCGGTCCGTTCGAAGGCCGGACGGCGATTGCTTCGGCGTACCAGGAGAATCCGCCGACCGAGACGATGACGCTCCTCGAGGACGGCGACGAGCAGGCGCGTTTCCGCTGGTCGGGCGGTGGCACCGGCTCGATGCGGCTGCGCTGGGCACCCGATGGCAGCGTCCAGGCACTCACCGTGAGCTTCGATTGAGGCGATCCCCTGGGTAGGCTGCCTGGCGGCCTGGGGATGAAAGGTTTGTGGTTGTGAGGCAGCTTGGCCGGCATGCCCGCCGGCGTCCATCCGTCCTGAAGTTGAGTGCTGGTGCGGGAGCTGTGGTGCTGCTCGGCGGCGCCTGGTTCCTGGTTCCGTTCGGTGCGCACGACACCGGCAGCACCCAGACACCGTCGAACGAAGCCGGCCCGTCGGTCGAGCGAACGCAAGGTACGTCGAGATCCCAGACCCGGCCGTCGTTGCCGGTGGGGAAGCCGTTGCTCCCGGTGCCGACCGCGAGTACGACGGCTGTCGAACCCGCTCCGCCCCGACCGCCCCTGGTAGTGCCGCGCCACGCCACCGGGCAGCCGACCACCGCCAAACCGTCGGCAACAACCACACCGGCAACCGCAACACCGAAGCCCACCCCCGCCCCCACACCGAGGGCGACACCAACGCCGGCACCGACCGCGCCGCCGGCAACAACGCCAACACCGACAACGCCAACACCGACAACGCCAACGACCCCAACGCCGACCCCGACCGGCACCCCCACCACCCCGGCCACGACGACACCGGCCACCCCCACGCCGACCCCGACCGCGACCGGCCCGATCCACGGGATCCCCGAGTGGCTGACCCGGTTTGGAGACGGACTGTGATGTGAGGGATGGTGTCCTGGAGCGGAGTGCGGTAGGGGCGCGCGATAAGGTCGGGCGGTCCACACGGGTACGACGAAGTCACGGAAGGTGGATCGTTTCCATGAGCGTCGGTGAAGTCGCGGGGCTGATAGCCGCCTGCGCGCTGCTCATCCTGGTCGGCCTGCTGGCCTATCCGATCCTGAAGCTCGGCAAGGTGTTCGACGAGACCCGGATCATGGTGAAGGGCGTCTCCGACTCCAGCGTCCCGCTGCTCGGTGAGGTGACCAACACGGTCGCGACGACGAACGCCCAGCTGGCGAAGGTCGACACGATCACCGACAACGCCACCACCGTGACCACCAACGCGGCCGCGCTGATGTCGTTGTTCTCGGCCACCGCCGGCGGCCCGCTGGTGAAGGCGGCCGCGTTCACGTACGGCGTGCGCCGCGCCCTCGGCGACCAGCAGCGCAAGGACGTCAGCCGCCGGGTGAAGGAAGAGATGAAGGCCGAGCGGAAGGCGCGGAAGCGGTGAAGCGGATCATCTGGCTGATCGTCGGGATCGCCGTCGGCGTGTACGCCGTCACCCGGCTGAAGAAGCGTGCCCAGGTGCTCGCCCCGGCGGGGATGCAGGAGTCCGCGGCCAAGCTGGCCGCCGCGGTCCGGCACTTCGGCGACCAGGTCCGCGAGGGCATGGCCGAGCGGGAGACCGAGCTCAGGGATGCCCTCGGCATCGAGGCCCAAGAACGTGAGGACTACCGGTAACACCCATGGAAACCAGTGAGATCAGGCGGCGGTTCCTGCAGTACTTCGAGGACCGGGGCCACACCGTGGTGCCGAGCGCGCCGCTCCCGTCGCCGGACCCGAACCTGCTGTTCAACGTCGCCGGCATGGCCCAGTTCGTGCCGTACTTCGTCGGCCAGCAGACCCCGCCGTACGCGCGCGCGACCAGCGTGCAGAAGTGCGTCCGGACGCTCGACATCGACGAGGTCGGCAAGACCACCCGGCACGGCACGTTCTTCCAGATGAACGGCAACTTCTCCTTCGGTGACTACTTCAAGGAGCAGGCGATCGAGTTCGCCTGGGAGCTGGTCACCAAGCCGCAGAACGAGGGCGGCTACGGGTTCGACGAGTCGGTCCTCTACGCCTCGGTGTACTACGAGGACGACGAGGCGATCGACATCTGGAAGCGGGTCGCCGGCCTGCCCGACGACCGGATCGTCCGGCTCGGCATGAAGGACAACTTCTGGTCGATGGGCATCCCCGGCCCGTGCGGCCCGTGCTCGGAGATCCTGATCGACCGTGGCCCGGAGTTCGGCGCCGACCGGGACTGGGAGGCGGGCGACCGCTACCTCGAGTTCTGGAACCTCGTCTTCATGCAGAACATCCGCGGCGAGGGCGGCGGCAAGGACGGCTACGAGATCCTCGGCGAGCTGCCGAAGAAGAACATCGACACCGGTCTCGGCCTGGAGCGGGTCGCGTACCTGCTGCAGGGCGTCGACAACATGTACGAGATCGACGAGATCTTCCCGGTGATCGAGAAGGCGTCCGAGCTCAGCGGCCGCAAGTACGGCTCCGAGCACGTCGACGACGTCCGGTTCCGGGTCGTCGCCGACCACGTCCGCAGCGCGCTGATGCTGATCGGCGACGGCGTCACCCCGAGCAACGAGCAGGGCGGCTACGTCCTGCGCCGGCTGCTCCGCCGCGCGATCCGCTCGATGCGCCTGCTCGGGTACGAGGACCCCAGCCTGGTCGAGCTGCTGCCGACGAGCCTGGAGCAGATGAAGAAGTCGTACCCGGAACTGGAGGCCGACTTCGGCCGGATCAGCCAGGTCGCGTACGCCGAGGAGGAGGCGTTCCGCCGTACCCTCACGGCCGGGACGAGCATCTTCGACGTCGCGGTCAAGGAGACGAAGGCCGGCGGCGCGCACCAGCTCGAGGGTGCCAAGGCGTTCCAGTTGCACGACACCTACGGCTTCCCGATCGACCTGACCGTCGAGATGGCGGCCGAGCAGGGCCTCCAGGTCGACACCGAGGGCTTCAAGAGCCTGATGAAGGAGCAGCGCGAGCGGGCCAAGGCGGACGCGCGCGCCAAGAAGGCCGGCCACGCGGACACCTCCGGGTACCGCGAGCTGCGCGACAAGGGCGTCACCGAGTTCACCGGCTACCAGGAGCTGGCCACCGACTCGCAGGTTCGCGGGCTGCTCCGCGAGGGCGCGGTCGCCGAGTTCGCCGAGCCGGGCGAGACCGTCGAGGTCGTGCTCGAGAAGACCCCGTTCTACGCCGAGTCCGGCGGTCAGATCGCGGACGAGGGCTTGATCGTCGGCGACGGCCTGAAGCTGAAGGTCCTGGACGTCCAGCGTCCGGTCAAGGGCCTGATCGTGCACCGCGTCGAGGTCGTCGAAGGCGTACTGCGTCCCGGCACCGACGTGCACGCCCAGGTCGACCACGAGTGGCGGGTCTCGGCCTGCCAGGCGCACTCCGGCACGCACGTCGTGCACGCCGCGTTGCGCCAGGTGCTCGGCCCGAACGCGCTGCAGAGCGGTTCGTACAACAAGCCCGGCTACCTGCGGCTCGACTTCGCCTGGTCGTCCGCGCTGGACCCGGCGACCCGTTCGGAGATCGAGGAGGTCGCCAACCTCGCCGTACGGCAGGACCTGCCGGTGTCGGCGCAGTACATGACGCTCCCCGAGGCCCGGGACTGGGGTGCGCTGGCGCTGTTCGGTGAGACGTACGACGAGCAGGTCCGCGTGGTCGAGATCGGCGGCCCCTGGTCGCGTGAGCTCTGCGGTGGCACGCACGTGAAGCACTCGTCGCAGGTCGGTGCGCTGGCCGTGACCGGTGAGTCGTCGGTGGGTGCCGGGGTGCGCCGGATCGAGGCCTTCGTCGGCATGGAGGCGCTGCACTACCTGGGTCGCGAGCGGGCGCTGGTCCGGCTGCTCAGCGAGAACCTGAAGGCCCGCCCGGAGGAGCTGCCCGCCAAGGTCGCGGACCTCGCCGAGCGGCTCCGGGTCGCCGAGAAGGAGCTCCAGCAGATCCGCGCCGCGCAGGTGCTGCAGGCGGCCGCCGAGCTGGCGAGCAACCCGCGGGACGTCTTCGGCGTCCAGTACGTCGGCCACCGTGCACCCGACGGCGTGAACGGCGGGGACCTGCGCAAGCTGGCCCTGGACGTCCGCGGCCGGATGTCGAACGACAAGCCGGCCGTGATCGCGGTGCTGAGCGTGAACGACGGCAAGCCCGGCATCGTCATCGCGCTGAACGACACCGCCCGCGAGTGGCGGCTGAAGGCCGGTGACCTGGTCCGGGTCGCGGCCGAGAAGCTCGGTGGCAAGGGCGGTGGCAAGGACGACGTCGCGCAGGGTGGTGGCACGGACGCGTCCGGTGCCGACGCCGCGCTGGCGGCGGTCGAGCACACCGTCGGTCACCTGGTCACGGGCTAGCCCGTGACAGTGCCGCTTCCCGGTGGCCGCCGATGAGACGCGGCGTGCGGATCGCGCTGGACATCGGGGACGCCCGGATCGGCGTCGCCAGCAGCGATCCGCACGGAATCCTGGCCACCCCGGTGGAGACGGTCCGCCGCGGACCCGGGGATCTGGGTAGGATCGCCGCACTCGCCGCCGAACTGGAGGCGTTCGAGATCGTGGTCGGCCTGCCGCGCTCCCTGTCCGGGGGCGAGGGACCGGCCGCGGCGAAGATCCGGGAGACGGCGGAGCAGGTGCGGAAGTTGGTGCAAGACGGCGACTCGGGGCTGACGGTGCGGCTGGTGGACGAGCGGTTCACCACGGTCACCGCCGAGCGGATGCTGCGGGACCGGGGCAAGAAGGGTCCCAAGCGGCGCGCGGTGGTGGACCAGGCCGCGGCTGTGGTGATTCTGCAACACGCACTCGACTTCGAGCGCGAGACCGGCAACCCGCCCGGGAGGCCCCTGTGACAAACGGACCATCGGTGGACGAAGACACGAACGAGGGTGAGGATCTGGGCACCGGGCTCGGGCTCCGCCCGGAGACCCGGATGGAGCGCCGGGCGAACCGGAAGCGGGCCCGCGGCCGGCGTGCCTTCGGCTGTTTCGCCGGCCTGATCTCGCTGGTCGTCGTCGGCTCGATCATCGCCGGCGCCGTGGTCGGCTTCGGCAAGGGCAAGGACGCGATCGAGAAGGTGTTCGCGGCCCCCGACTACGAGGGCCAGGGCACCGGCACGGTGCAGGTCGAGATCTCCAAGGGCCAGGCGGTCTCGTCGATCGCGGACACCCTGGAGAAGAAGGAAGTCGTGAAGAGCGCCCGCGCCTTCGAGCGGGTCGCCCGCGACGACCCGCGGTCGCTGCAGCTCCAGGCCGCGACGTACACGCTGCACAAGCACATGTCGGCCAAGGCCGCGCTGGCGCTGATGCTGAACACGGCCGAGTCGATCAAGGTGATGCGGGTCAGCGTCCCGTCCGGGAAGACCAAGGGCGAGGTCGCGGTGATCCTGCAGACCAAGCTCAAGCTGCCGTCCGGACAGGCCGCGAACGCGATCAACCACCCCGCCGCGCTGGGCCTGCCGTCGTACGCCGGCGGCAACCCGGAGGGGTTCCTCTACCCGGCGACGTACGACGTGCCGAAGAACGCGAACGCGACCGTCATGCTCAAGCTGATGACCGCGAAGTACGCCTCGATCGCCAAGGACCTGAACCTGGTCCAGGTCGCCCAGCACAAGAAGCTGGATCCGTACCAGGCGGTGATCGTGGCCAGCATCATCGGCGGCGAGACGAACCGGCAGCAGGACTACGGCAAGGTCGCGCGGGTGATCTACAACCGGCTGGCGGCCGGGATGCGGCTGCAGATGGACTCGACCGTGCACTACGTGGTCGGCAAGGACGGTGGCGTCTTCACCTCCGAGCAGCAGCGCAAGTACCAGTCGCCGTACAACACCTACCTGAACGAGGGCCTGCCGCCGACGCCGATCAACTCGCCGACCAAGGAGATGCTGAGCGCCGCGCTGAACGCGCCGAAGGGCGACTGGAAGTACTTCACGCTGGTCAACCTCGACACCGGCGAGACCGCCTTCGCCGTCACCAAGGCCGAGCACGACGCAAACGTGGCCAAGCTGCAGGCCTGGTGCCAAGCCCATAAGGGCCGATGCTGATGACGGTGTTGGATTGCCGCGCCTCCGGCACGGCGGGGTCACGGGGCTGTGACTCCCGTCCTTCCCTCGTCGCTCCGGTCGCTTCGCTCCCTCCGCTCCTCAGTCCAGGACGGGAGGCCCCGTGACGCGTTGCGCCGTCCTCGGTTCGCCGATTGCGCACTCGTTGTCACCGGCTATGCATCGGGCTGCGTACGCTGCCCTCGGTCTCGACTGGCGGTACGACGCGTTCGAGGTCGAAGAGGACGAGCTGCGCGGGTTCGTCGCCTCGCTCGGCGACGACGTACGGGGGCTGTCGCTGACGATGCCGTTGAAGCGGGTCGCGCTCGACCTGGTCGACAGGGTCGATCCGGTCGCGGAGCTCATCGGCGCCGCCAACACGATGCTGTTCGAGCCGGACGGAACGCGCTCCGCGCACAACACCGACGTACCCGGGCTGGTGAACGCGTTCGCCGAGCGTGGCATCACGGCAGCGGAGTCGGCGGTCGTGCTGGGTGGCGGCGCGACGGCCGCCTCGACGCTCGCGGCTCTGCGTGGCATGCAGGTCACCGAGGTGACGGTCGTGGTCCGCGACCTGGCCAAGGCCGAGCGGTTGCGGGACCTCGCCGCGGAGTTGGGACTCCGGACGTCGGTGGCGGACTTCACGCAGGTGGAGCAGATCGGTGGCTTCGACCTGTGTGTGTCCACGTTGCCCGGCGGCGCTGTCGACCCCTGGGCCGAGCACTTCGCGAGCGTCGCGCCGGTGGTGTTCGACGTCGCGTACCACCCCTGGCCGACCAGGCTCGCGCTCGCGGCGCACCGGATCGGTACAGAGCTGTTGAACGGGCTTGACCTCCTCGTGCACCAGGCGACCCTCCAGGTAGAGATGATGACCGGTAGGTCGCCGGCTCCTCTGGCGGCCATGAGGGCCGCAGCCCGTGAGGAGTTGGGGGATCGTGAGTCAGTTTGACCGTCGTACGCTGCTGAAGGCCGGTGGCGCCGCCGCAGCCGTCGCCTTGACCAGTTGCTCGGACCCGAAGACCGCCAGCGCCGGCACCGCGGACGCGCTCACCGCCGCCGCCGCGCCGAACTGGAACAGCTTCGCGCGCTCGCTCAAGGGCCGCCTGTACCTGCCGGCGTCGTCCGGTTACGCGTCGTCGCACCTGCTGTTCAACCCGCGCTGGGACACCGTCAAGCCGGCCGCCGTGGTGAAGGCCGCGAACGCGACCGACGTGCAGAAGTCGATCAACTTCGCCCGCGCGAACAAACTCGTCCTGGTCCCGAAGAGCGGCGGCCACTCGTACGTCGGCGCCTCGACGATCAGCAACGGCATGCAGGTCGACGTCGGCGCGCTCCGGGGGATGAGCTACTCGGCCGGTGTGCTGACCGTCGGCGCCGGCGCCCGGCTGTACGACGTGCACGCGTTCCTCGACAAGTACGGGCGCGCGCTGCCGACCGGGACCTGCCCGACCGTGGGCATCGCGGGCCTGGTGCTCGGTGGCGGGATGGGCGTCCACACCCGCGCGTTCGGCCTGAGCTGCGACCGGGTGCTGTCGATCGGCATCATCACCGCGGACGGCAAGCCGCACAACGTCAGCGCGACCGTGGAGCCGGACCTGTTCTGGGCCCTGCGCGGTGGCGGTGGCGGCAACCTCGGCGTGGTCACGTCGTTCCGGATCTCGACGATCCCGGCGACGAAGCTCGGCTTCTTCCGATTGACCTGGCCGGAGTCGAAGGCGGCCGCTGTGGTCGCGGGCTGGCAGAAGTTCGCCGCGACCGCGCCGATCACTTCCTGGGGCAACCTGCACATCGATGCCGTGAGCAACGGGACGCTGTCGGTCCACGTCCTCGGCGTCTCCACCACCGGCAACGCGTCCGCCGCCGCCGCGCAGCTGGAGAAGCTCGTCGGCGTCAAGGCGACGACCCGGTCCATCACCGTGAAGACGCATATGGAGGCGGTGAAGTACCTCGGCGGCGGCACGACCAGCCCGCGGACGCGCTTCCTGGCCGGCTCCGACGTCATCAAAGGCCCGATGAACTCGGCCACGATTGCCGCCCTGATCGGCGCGGTGAAGGCGGCCGCGCGGGCGAAGACTCCGGCGTCCGCGATCCTCGACCCGCTCGGCGGCCAGGCGGCGAAGCAGCCGGCCGGCGGTGCGGCGTGGCCGTGGCGGACCGCGCTCGGCGTCGTCCAGTGGTACACCTCGGCCCAGAGCACCGCCGGGCAGACCTTCATCACCAACGGACACCGTGCGGTGCGGGCCTACTCCGCCGGCGGGTACGTGAACTACCTGGAGAACTACCGCTCGGTCAGCACCTACTACGGCGCCAGCCTGACCCGGCTCCGGGCAGTGAAGAAGAAGTACGACCCCACGAACTTCTTCCACACCGCGTACACCATCGTCTAGCGCGTGAGGCTTTGGCGCATCGTCCTGGCACTGGCTGTGCTGGGCATCGGAGTCACGCCCGCCTGGGCCTGCGCGTGCGGCGGTTACCTGCCGGACGCGCAGTCCCGGGCCAGGGCATACGGCGAGAACGCGTTCGTCCGGCAGGACGCCGGGACCGAGCAGATCACGCTCTCGATGGCGATCAACGGCGAGTCGAAGAAGGCCGCCTGGATCATGCCGGTCCCGGCCGCCGCCAAGGTCGAGCTCGGCGACAGCGAGCTGTTCTATCGGCTGAACCAGCTGACCCGGCCGAAGACGGTCATTCGTCACACCTACTGGCCGTTCCGGAACGTCGGCCTTGGTCGCAGCGACTCCGCCGGCAGCGCTGCGGCGCCCGGGGCGGGCGTCAACGTCCGGCAGCAGATGGTGCTCGGGCCGTTCCAGGTCGCGCGACTGGACGGGTCGAGCGGGTCCGCGGTCACGGACTGGCTGCGCACGAACGGGTACGTCGTACCGGCCACGCTGGCCGCGAACCTCACGCCGTACCTGAGCGAGAAGTGGGAGATCGTCGCGGTCAAGCTCGCGCCGAAGCGGGCCGGCGAGACCATGTACGGCGCGACGCCGCCGCTGAAGCTGACGTTCGCGTCGGACCGGATCGTGTACCCGATGAGGCTGAGCAAAGGCGCGACGACACCGCAGACCGTGACGGTGTACGTCGCGACCGCGCATCGGGTCGACGCGACCAAGTCGCCATCGGCTGAGGTCAAGCCCGAGTTGCTGTTCGCAGGCAGGGTCGAGGACGCCGCGCTCACGGCTCCGGCTGACTACCTGACCGCTTACACCGCGACGTACAACGAGCCGGGTCGGATCAGCGACGACTTCACCTTCGCGGCCGCTGCGAACGACGACAGCTTCCAGCGGGTCGACTACGTGACGCGCAACGACGGGTCGTGGAGCACGATCGGCGTTCTGGTCGTGCTGCTCGGTGCGGTGGTGGTTCTGGTCTGGCGGTTGTCCACAGGGCGTGCCCGGAGACGAGCCTGATCGTCTAGGCTCGTGCTTCGTGCCGGCTGACCACGGATTGCTCGCTGCGGGGATCGGCGTGCTCGTGTGCGGGCCGGCGGCGTACCTGCTGGGGCCGTGGCTGATGCGGCGCATTCCCGAGCCGGTGCTGGACGAGGGCGACACGAAGATCCCGTACGCGTCGCTGGCCGGTCCGCGGGCGGCGTACTGGTGTGGTGGGGTGGCCGCGCTAGCGGGTGGGCTGCTCGGGTGGCTGCTCGGGATGGACGTCGTACTCCCGGCGTGGTTGGTGCTGGCGGTGTCGGGTGCGGTGCTCGGGTACATCGACGCGCGGACGCGGTTCCTGCCGTCGGTGATCATCTGGCCGACGTACCTCGTGGTCGGGGTGGCGTTGCTGGCGGCGGCACTGGTGTCGGGGGAGTGGGACGCGTTGTGGCGGGCGGCGCTCGCCGGGGCGATCGGGTTCGGGGTGTTCTACCTGCTGTGGTTCGCGTTCCCGCGCGGGGTCGGTTTCGGGGATGTGCGGTTGTCCGGACTGCTCGGGCTGGCGCTGGGCTGGCTCGGGTGGGGCGAGTTCGCGTCCGGGCTGTACGGCGGGTTCTTCCTCGGGGCGGTGGTCGGGATCGTGCTGATCGCGGCGCGGGTGATGACCCGCAAGCAGATGGTCCCGTTCGGGCCGTTCATGCTGGTCGGCGCGCTCGCCGGCGTGGTGCTCGGCCCGCCGCTGGCGGGCTTGTACGCCGGATAGCTGATGCGCCGGCTCAGCCGGATGGTGGATGTGCGCGCGATGCCTTGCTTTCTAGGGTCGAAGCATTCGATCTGGGGAGGAAGTTATGCCAGTCAGCCGTCGTGGCCTGTTGGCCGGAACCGCCGTCGCGGGCGCCGCACTCGCGATCCCGGGTACTGCGTCCGCGGCGCCGGCTGCCGCACCGAGTGGAAAGATCCGCGCGGACGATGCGCGGTACCAGGACCTCGTGCAGCGTGGCCAGAACAAGCGCTTCACCGCGCGACCGGAGTACGCGCGGGTGATCCACTCGACCGATGACGCCGTCCAGGCCGTGCAGGAGGCCGTCCGGACCGGTAAGCGGATCGCGGTCCGGAGTGGTGGGCACTGCTTCGAGGACTTCGTCGACAACAGCGCGGTCGAGGTGCTGCTCGACATGTCGACCCACGACGAGGTGACGTGGGACCCGAGGTACCGGGCGTTCTCGATCGGTGCGGGTGCGATCCTCGAGACCGTCTACAAGGAGCTGTTCTACGGCTGGGGTGTGACGGTGCCCGGCGGCGGCTGCCTCGGTGTCGGGGTGGGCGGGCACTTCAGTGGTGGCGGGTACGGGCCGCTATCCCGGAAGTACGGCTCGGTCGTCGATCACCTGTACGGCGTGGAGGTCGTGGTCGTGGACGCCCGGGGCCGCGCACGGTCGGTGGTCGCGACGCGGGACAACGCGTACCGCGACCTGTGGTGGGCGCACACCGGTGGTGGCGGCGGGAACTTCGGCGTCGTCACCCGGTACCTGATGCGGTCGGCCGGCTCGGACGGGCGGACGCCGGAGAAGTCGTTGCCCAAGGCACCGGCTGCGTTGCTGTCCAGCATCATCTTGTACGACTGGTCCAAGATCGACCAGGCCGGGTTCGTCCGGGCGGTACGCAACTGGTTCGACTTCTTCGTGGCGCACAACACGGCGGACTCGCCGTACGCGACGCTCTACGCGCCGTTCCTGCTGACGTCCGTTGCTGCCGGCAACTTCCTGATGTCGAACCAGATCGACGCGTCTGCGCCGAACGCGGCCGGGCTGCTGAAGACCTTCCACGCGGCGATGCTCGAGGGCCTGGACCCGAAGCCGCAGGTGATCGAGGTACTGGAAGGGCCGTTCCTGCAGCGGACGATCCAGCGCTCGATCGCCGAGGCGCCGAACACGACGCGGAACAAGTGGAAGGCCGGCTACCTGCGCAAGGGCTACACCGACGCGCAGATCGAGACCATCTACCGCGGCCTGCAGGACCCTGACCACAAGACCGCCGAGACGACCGCGCTGCTGATCCCGTACGGCGGGAAGGTCAACACCGTCCGCCCGGACGCGACGGCCACCGCGCAGCGGGACGTGGTCGCGAAGATGGTGCTCGCGGTGAGCTGGTCGTCGGAGGCCGAGGACGACACCGAGCTCGCGTGGACGCGGAAGTGGTACGCCGACCTGTACGCCGCGACCGGCGGCGTACCGGTGCCGAACGCGACGAACGCGGGGTCGTACATCAACTACCCGGACGTGGACCTGGCCGACCCGGCGTACAACAAGTCCGGCGTGCCGTGGCACGACCTGTACTACCTGGGCAACTACCCGCGGCTCCAGCAAGTGAAGACGAAGTGGGACCCGCGCAACGTCTTCCGGCACACGCTGTCGATCGAGCCATCCAGGTGAGTCACCAGCCGGGGTAGCGGGTGGTCCACGCGGTGTGCGGTCCGTAGTCGCCGTGCAGTCGCGTGGCCCGGGTGAACTCCAGGGCGAAGTCGTCGGCCAGTTGAAGGATGACCGGGCGGCCCTCCACGGTGAAGACGAGTTCTGCAGGTAGGGCAGTCTCGCCATGGAGGGCGCCTAGCAGGTTGCCGCAGATCGCTCCGGTGGAGTCACTGTCGCCGGAGTGGGTGACGGCAAGCGCCAGGGCGTCCAGGAACTGCTCAGGCGCCGGGTAGGCCAAGGCGGCGTACACCGCGATCGCCAGCGCCTCCTCCGCGACCCAGCCCCCACCGAGCCGCTCTACCGTGACCGGTCCGGGCTGAGCGGTCGCAGCTAGGTGCCGGGCGAACGCGAGCGTCGTACTGCTCTCCTCGTGGCCCGGGTGCTGCGTGAGCAGAGCTGTGGTCGTGTCCAGGGCTGCGTCGAGCGTGGCGCCGGCACACAGCTCGTGGACGATGGCCGCCAGCGCACCTGAGGCGAGCTTGCCGGTCGGATGCCCGTGTGTGTAGCCCGCAGCGGTGGCGGCCGAGTCGAAGACCCACTCCGTCGTGGCCGGCTGGGGGAGGAGTCCGAACGGCGCGACCCGCATCACCCCACCGCAGCCCTTGGAGTCGTTGACCGCCTCCGCACCGAACTGCGGGATCTTCTGCTCACCCTTGCGGGCCTCGGTGAGCGCACTGAGGCAGGTGTTGCCCGGCGCACGCCGTACGTAGAGCCACTGCTCAGCCTGCAGCCAGCCATCCCGGTCGCCGCTCGGCCCGGACAGCAGCTGCGTGTCCAGCCAGCGGTCGTACGCATGCTGTACGACGCCCACCGTGAACCCCAGCCCGCGGTCGGTGCGGACACTCGCCCGGATCAGCCCCTCGACCGTGAACAGCGTCATCTGGGTGTCGTCGGTGATCGTGCCCTCCGGCCAGCCCGGGCCGCCGGAGACGAAGCTGCGGACGCCGTCCGGGTGCTCGGCCAGGATCGTCCGCGCGTCCTGGAACTCCACCGGACCACCCAGCGCGTCGCCGATCGCACCGCCCAGCAGGCACCCGCGGACCCGCGACCGCCACGTCTCTTCCGCCTCCCGAGTCATGCCAGGACCCTATCGGGGGTGGTGCCAGCGCTACCCCGAAGACGGGTTCCAGAGCCAGTTTCCCGGCGGCCTCCGACCCATAACGTCGTGGGTAGAACGAATCGAGTCCTCCGAAGGAGCGCATGATGACCACCGCATTCCGTCGTACCGCCGGGCGCCTGGCCGTGGCGGCCCTCGCCACCACCGCCCTCACGGGCGCCGCGATCGCCGGCGGTCAGGCAGCCCACGCCACCACCAGCTGCTCGCCGATCGTGAAGACCTTCAACGCCGTCCTCGCCGTCCGCGAGCCCTCCGCCACCCAGACCCCCGCGACCTGCAGCTGACCTCGGGCTGGTGAGACCGCTGTCCGGGGGCTGGGCCGGGCATGGAAGAATTGCGGCATGCTGCGCTGGCTCACCGCCGGCGAGTCGCACGGACAAGCGCTCGTCGCCGTACTCGAAGGTCTTCCCGCAGGCGTTGAGGTGACCACGGACGACGTGGCCGACGCCCTGGCTCGTCGACGGCTCGGCTACGGCCGCGGCGCCCGGATGAAGTTCGAGCGGGACGAGGTGACGTTCGTCGGCGGGTTCCGGCACGGACGCACGCTCGGCAGCCCGATCGCGATCCAGGTCGGCAACACCGAGTGGCCGAAGTGGGAGCAGGTGATGAGCCCGGACCAGGTCGACGCGGAAACGCTCGCCGGCCTGGCCCGCAACGCCCCGCTGACCCGGCCGCGGCCCGGCCACGCGGACCTGGCCGGGATGCAGAAGTACGGGTTCGACGAGGCCCGGCCGGTGCTCGAGCGGGCGAGTGCCCGCGAGACCGCCGCCCGCGTGGCGCTCGGCGAGGTCGCGGCCCGTTTCCTCCGCCAGGCGTACGGCGTGACGATCGTCAGCCACGTGGTCGAGCTCGGCACGGTCAAAGCGCCGTACGGCGTGATCCCGGCGTACTCCGATGTCGCCACGCTGGACGCGGATCCGGTCCGCTGTCTGGACCCGGACGCGAGCAAGCAGATGGTCGCGGAGATCGACGCCGCGCAGAAGGCCGGGGACACGCTCGGCGGCGTGGTCGAGGTCGTGGTCGACGGTCTGCCGCCGGGGCTCGGCAGCTACGTGCACTGGGACCGGCGGCTCGACTCCAAGCTGGCCGGTGCGTTGATGGGCATCCAGGCGATCAAGGGTGTCGAGCTCGGCGACGGGTTCGAGCTCGCGCGGATGCCGGGGTCGAAGGCCCATGACGAGATCGTGGCCTCCGATGGTGCCGTCCGGCGCACGAGTGGCCGCTCGGGTGGTACCGAGGGCGGCATGAGCACCGGCGAGACGCTGCGGGTGCGAGCCGCGATGAAGCCGATCGCGACGGTGCCGCGGGCGTTGCGGACCATCGACACGTCGACCGGGGAGGCAGCGTCGGCGCACCACCAGCGCTCCGACGTCTGCGCCGTACCGGCGGCCGGGATCGTGGCCGAGGCGATGGTCGCGCTGGTGCTGGCGGAGGTTTCGCTGGAGAAGTTCGGCGGCGACTCGGTGGGGGAGACGGCGCGCAACCACGAGACGTACCTCGCCAACCTGCCGAAGACGATCGCCCCGCGGGAGTGGGAGTGAGCCCGCTCGTCGTCCTGGTCGGCCCACCGGGCTCGGGCAAGTCGACAATCGCGGCCCTCCTGTCCACCCGCCTCGGCGTCCCGCACCGCGACACCGACGCCGACATCGAGGCGGAAGCCGGCAAGCCCATCTCCGAGATCTTCGTCGACGAGGGCGAACCCCACTTCCGCAAACTCGAACGCGCCGCGATCGTGGCGGCACTCGCGTCCGACGGCGAGGTCCTGTCCCTGGGCGGCGGCGCCATCCTGGATCCCGAAACCCGAGCCGACCTGGCCAACCACACCGTCATCTACCTGGACGTCACCCTCGCCGAAGCCTCCAGCCGAGTAGGCCTCAGCGTCGCCCGCCCCCTCCTCCTGGGCAACGTCCGAACCCAACTCCGCAACCTCATGGAAGCCCGCCGCCCCCTCTACACCGAAGTAGCCACCCTCACAGTCCTCACCGACAAGAAAACCCCAGCCGAAATCGCCGACGAGATCCAGGAGCACCTCGGATGACGTCCGAGCCCATCAGGATTCGGGTAGCGGCTGGGGCGCCGTACGACGTTGTTGTTGGCAACAACTTGTTGGGCGAGTTGCCGGGGCTGCTTGGTGAAGGTGTGCAGCGGGTTGCTGTCATCCATCCGAGAGCACTTCGGTCGACGGGTGATGCGATCCGCGACGACCTGACCGGCACCGGCTACACCGCGCACGCGATCGAGATCCCCGACGCGGAGGAAGCGAAGACCGCCGAGGTGCTCGCGTACTGCTGGTCCGTACTCGGACAGGCCGGCTTCACCCGCTCGGACGCGATCGTCAGCGTCGGCGGCGGGACGACCACCGACCTCGCCGGGTTCGTCGCCGCGACGTGGCTACGTGGGGTGAAGGTCGTACACATCCCGACCACCCTCCTCGGCATGGTCGACGCAGCGGTCGGCGGCAAGACCGGCGTCAACACCGCCGAGGGCAAGAACCTGGTCGGCGCATTCTGGGAGCCCGCCGGCGTACTCTGCGACCTCGCGGCCCTCGACACCCTGCCGCACAACGACTACGTCAGCGGCCTCGCCGAAGTCGTCAAATGCGGCTTCATCGCCGACCCCGTGATCCTCGACCTGGTCGAGAAGGACCCGTCCGGCGCCACCACCCCGTCGTACGCCGCGACCGAGGAGCTGATCGCCCGCTCGATCCAGGTCAAGGCCGACACCGTCGGCGCAGATCTCCGCGAGCGCACCACGACCGCCGGCGGCAAGATCGGCCGCGAGGCACTCAACTACGGCCACACCCTCGGCCACGCGATCGAACGCCTCGAACGCTACAAGTGGCGCCACGGCGCCGCCATCAGCATCGGCATGGTCTTCGTCGCCGAACTAGCCCGCGCCGCCGGCCGCCTGGACGACCCGACCGCCGACCGCCACCGCACCATCCTCGAGTCCCTCGGCCTCCCCGTCACGTACCGCCCCGACGCGTGGCCGCATCTCCAGGACGCAATGAAGCTGGACAAGAAAACCCGCGCCGACCGCCTCCGCTTCGTAGTACTCGACGGCCTGGCAAAGCCCACGATCCTAGAAGCCCCCGACCCCAGCCTCCTAATCGCCGCCTACACCGAAATCAGCTGACCGCCGCGCACGGCGGAGCAGCTGGCCGTGGCGTACGGCGGGTCAGCCGACCGTGGCGTACGGCGGAGCGGCTGACCGTGGCGTACGGCGGGTCAGCCGTCCGTGGCGTACGACGGGTCAGCCGGCCCGGCCGCGGCGTACGACGGGTCAGCCGACCGTGGCGTACGACGGGTCAGCCGGCCGCGGCGTACGACGGAGCAGCCGACCGTGGCGTACCGCGGAGCAGCCGGCCACGGCGTACGACGGAGCAGCTGGCCGCCTCGGCTGTGTACCTGACCGCCGGAGGTGATCGAGTGATCGGGAGATGCTCGGCTGACCAGATCCGGTCAGGATGTGGGCTCGTGCTTGCCTCCGGGGTGATCGGTCGAGCATCCTGGTAAACCCTTGGAAAGGGCTTTCCATATGAGTGACCGTAGTTTCCGGATCGCGATCGTCGGAACCGGTGGGATCGCCAATTCGCACGCGAAGGCGGTGAAGGCGCAAGGAAAGCGGGCCGAGCTCGTCGCCGGCGTAGACGTCGACCTCGGGCGGGCAAAGGAGTTCGCCGCGAAGTGGGACGTCCCGTCGGCCTACTCCAGCCTCACCGACCTGCTCGCGGCAGACCACGTCGACCTGGTCCACATCTGTACGCCGCCCAGCTCGCACGCACCCCTGATCACCGAATGCCTCGCCGCGAACGTCAACGTACTGGTCGAGAAACCACCCACCCTCACCCTCGACGAGCTCGACGCCCTCCTCGAAGCCGAAGCAGCCTCCTCCGCCCAAGTAGCCTGCATCTTCCAACACCGCTTCGGCTCCGGCGCCATCCGCCTACGAGAACTCCTCACCCCCACCACGCCGAGTCCCGCCACCGGCCGTACCACCGCCACCTCCGCCGGTGGTACGGCCGCCTCCGCCCCCACCGGCGGTACCACGGGCTCCGCCGGTGCCCCCGGCCAGTCCGTCTCCGGCGGTGCAGTCACCTCCGCCGACGCCACCACTGCCACCGGTGCGACTGCCAGCGGTGCCGCCGCCCCCGCCACGTCCGCCGGTGCCGCCGCCAGCAGCACGTCCGCCGGTGCCGCCACTTCCGCCGCCACCACTGCCAGCGACGCCGCCGCCCCCGCCACCTCCCGCAGTACCTCCGCCCCCGCCACCTCCGGCAGTACGTCCGCCCCCGCCACCTCCGGCAGTACGTCCGCCCCCGCCACCTCCGGCAGTACGTCCGCCCCCGCCACCTCCGGCAGTATGTCCGCCCCCGCCAGTGCCTCCGCCCCCGCCTCCGCCGCCACCGGTGGCGTCACCACTGCCGACACCACCACTGCCAGCGGTGCCACCGCCACCTCCGGCAGTACCACCGCCTCGGCCGCCACCTCCGTCCCCGCCGGCCCCGCCGGTGTCGCCGCCGCTGGCGGGGCTGTGTTGGGGCGGCCGTTGGTTGCCTTGTGTAACACGGTGTGGTTTCGGGATGACGCGTACTTCGCGGTGCCGTGGCGTGGGACGTTCGACGTCGAGGGGGGTGGGCCGACGATGGGGCACGGCATCCACCAGTACGACCTGCTGCTGTCGGTCCTCGGCCCATGGGAGAAGGTGATCGCGCTCGCGGCCCGGCAGGCGCGGCCGACGCAGACCGAGGATGTGTCGATGGCGATGGTGACGTTCGAGAACGGCGCGGTCGCGTCGATCATGAACTCGCTCGTCTCCCCGCGTCAGACCTCCCAGCTCCGCTTCGACTGCGAGAACGCGACCGTCGAGCTTGAGCACCTCTACGGCTACCAGAACCCCAACTGGACCATCACCCCGGCTCCCGGCCATGAAGACGTCGCCGACGCCTGGTCCGCCAACCTGCCCGACATCCCCAGCGGCCACGCCGCCCAGTTGGCGGCTGTCCTCGACGCCCTCACCGCCGGCACTCCGCCACCCGTCACCCTCGCGGACGCCCGCAACACCATGGAACTCGCCGCCGCCATCTACGCCTCCGCCTTCACCGACAAACCAATCCACCGCGGCGACCTCACCCAAGACTCCCCCTACGCCCACCGCATGGGCGGCCCCGGCACCCCCTGGTAGCCACCCCGGCCGGCCGACAAACCCAGCCAACCAACCGGCTGGCCGGCCAGGCCGGGTACAACGAGCCGGCCGGTCAGCGAGCTGCTGACACGTAACCGATTGGTCGGCAGAGCTGCTGACAAGTACCCGGTGGTCAGCTCGTCGAAGTGCTGGAAGTGCTCGACGCTGAGCTGGCGAGCCTGCTGTCGACCGTCCGGTCGGTTGGCCAAGCCGCTGGCAACTAGAGCCGGTTGGTCGGCGGAGGAGGACGCGAAGCGGTAGAAGATGCTGGAGCGCGAGCTGCTGACAGGTACTCCGGGTTGGTCGGCTCGTCGAGGTGCTGGAAGTGCTCGACGTTTAGCTGGCGAGGCTCCTGTCCACCGTCCGGTCGGCTGGCCAGGCCGCTGGCAACTAGCCGCTTGGTCAGCGGAGCTGCTGACAGCTAATCCGGTGGTCAGCTCGTCGAGGTGCTGGAAGTAGCCGCCGTTGAGGTGGCGAGGCTGCTGACAACCGACCGGTCGGCTGGCCAAGCGCCAGACAGCTAGTCGGTTGGTCAACAAACCGCAGACGACCAACCGGTTGGTCGATAACGCTCCAGTCAACCGACCGGTTGGTCGACGACGTTCCCAGTCGACCGACCGGTTGGTTGGTGGAGCCGCTGGCAACTTACCGGGTGGTTGGTGGGGGCGTCGCCGGTCAACCGGTTGGTTGTTCAGCGCCAGATGTCGAGGGTGCCTGCGTGGGGGCGGAAGTTGTCGGGGGTGACTTTGGCGGTGTCTACTCGGGTGGTGCCGGGGGTGGGGGTTAGGCCGCCGCCGCCCTTTTGGTCTCCGGGGGCGTCCAAGAGGTTGCCGGCGTGGTCCAGGACCTGGGTCTCGAGGCGTACCTGGTCACCGGGCTTCAACGCCGTCGACTTGTCCCAGGACCTGAGGTAGACCAGACCGTCCACGGCGTCGCCCACGTACCACGGGCCGGTGTGGCCGCCCACGATCCAGCGCTGGCGGACGGACGCGACCCGGTCGTCGACCCGGTACCACAGCTCCCGGACCAGCAGATCAGGCGTCTTGTCGAATTCGATGAAGTAGTACCCGCTGTTGCCCTCGGTCGGCGCCGCGGGGTGGGTGGCGTCCGGCGGGTTGAGGGCGATCTTGCTCTTCCGGGCCTCCACCGGGTCGCCGCCGACCACCGATGCGGACAGTCCCTTGAGCGTGCCCTCGCAGGCGTACCGCAGGCCCTCGGGTTCAGTCGTGAACGCGATCGTGATCGCTTCCTTGCCCGGCACCCAGTTCCGCACCCTCACGGCGTGGGTGAGCTGCGTCGCCCGGCTCGAGATGCCCAGTTCAGCCAGGCACTTCGCAGCCGCGTCCTTCTTTTCCGCGGCCGACAGCGGACCGAGGTCGATGTGGACGTCCCCGGCCGGTCGAGACTTCGAAGGCGCCGACGTCGACGTGTGGGCCGACGTACCGGTCGAAGGGGAGTGGCCGGCGGCCGGTGCCTGGGAGCGATTGTGGTTCGTGGCAACGAGTACGCCGCCGGCGACCAGCGCGATCGAGGCTGCCGCGCCGACCGGCACCAACCAGGTACGGCGTCGATGGCCTGCGTGCCGGGTCGGTGCGTTCGCGGTCGAGCTCGGGTCGTCCGAGAGGACGCGTTCGAGGATGTCCTGCTTGTGCGGGAGTGGGCGGTTCGCGGGGAGTTTGGTGATCATGACTGACCTTCCGGGCCGAGATCGAGGAGGCCGGCGAGCGTCGTACGTGCTCGGGCCAGGCGGGACTTGACGGTGCCTTCGGGGATGCTGAGGGCGCGGGCGGCTTCGGACATCGAGCACTCGGACCAAATGACCAACTCGACCACCTCCCGTTGTTTCGCGGGCAGCCGGTCGACGATGCGGCGGATGTCGCTCATCGCGCGCTCGTCGTCGACCCGGGCCGCTGTCGCGGCGGAGTGGTCCGGTTCCGCCGTACCGCCGGCGTCGACCAGTTCGATCCGCTGCTGCAACGCGGCCTGCCGGCGCGTGGTTCGGAGCGCGTTGCCGCACTCGTAGCCGGCCATCACCAGCAGCAGCGGTCGCGCCGAGTCGAGCTGCAGTTCGTCGACCCGCCCGGTTCGCGCCCGACGCCAGAGCGTGGTGAACATCGCCTGGACGACGTCCTCCGCCTGCGACCAGGACGCCGTACGCCGGAACGCGAAGTTGTACACGGCATCGCTGTGCCGGTGGAACAACTCGGACAACGCTTCCTCATCGGCCAGCCGCAACCGTTCCCACAGCGCGCGGTCGGTACCGACCACCTGCCCAGGCCCGTTCGGCCTCTGCGGCATCGTGACCCCCAGCAATCGTGGACTCATACCCGGAAGAGTCCGGCGGTCAGCCCAGGAGTTCGGTCGGCAGCGGAAGATTGTGCAGGATGTCCAGCCGGGAGACCGCTCTCGTCAGCACAACGTAGAGCCGGTTGAGGCCACGAGGCTCGGCCGCGACGATCTCGGCCGGCTCGACCGCGATCACATGGTCGTACTCGAGCCCTTTCGCCAGACTCGCCGGTACGGCGGCCACCCGCCCGTCGCCGTCCGCTGCAACCACCTCGATCCCGGCCGCCTTCAGCGCGTCCGTCAACGCCGGGAGCTGATGATCAGCTGCGATCACTCCGATCGATCCTTCGACCAAGAGCGCTCTTTGGACGTTCTCGACACAGGCGACCGCCAGATCGTCAACCGATCGAACGATCAGCTCGCCGTCGGAGCGGAACGACCTGGTCGGTGGCACGGACACGCCGAGCGGCCCGAGCAACCGGTTCGACAGCTCGACCACGGTCGCGGGCACCCGATAACCAGTGGTCAAGGCAACGATCTCCGCCGCCGGCTTCCCGAGGTAACCGAGTTGCGTTTTCCAGTCTGCCGTCGCCCACGGCGTCGTACCCTGCGCCAGATCGCCGAGCACCGTGACCGATCCGTGCTCGCTCCGGCGGCCGATCGCCCGGCACTGCATGGGGGAGAGGTCCTGAGCCTCGTCGACGATCACGTGTCCGTAAGTCGCTCCGCGCTCCAGCAACGCGCTGACCTCGTCGAGCAGTACTGCGTCCGCCGTCGTCCACCGCGCGGTCTTCGCCTTCCGCGGCCGCGGCCAAGCGATGGCGCGTTTCTCTGACTCGGTCAAGATTCCATCGGCCGCCGGCGCCGGATCGCTCAGCACCTCGGCCAGTACGTCGTCGGCCTTCAGCTTCGGCCACACCACATCGACGTCCGGCGTGACCGCTCGCGCCATCCGCCGCAGCCAGACCCCGTTGCAGTTCTGCCCGCGCGCCTCCGCCTGCCGCTGCAGCGCCGCGACGAGCCGCGCGATCACTCGATCACGCCCGATCAGGTACGCCGTCGCATCCGCCGCAGCCTCGGTGACCATCTCAGCGAACTCGTGCTGGTTCACCCGCCACTTGTACGACTCGTCGCTGACCACGACCGCATGCTCCGGCTGTCCGATGCGCGAATAAACCGCTCTCCGCAGTACGTCGGCCATCCGCACGTCGTGCTTGACCTGAGCCGCGGCCGGCGAGTCGGTCGCCCGGGCGTCGTGATCGAGCATGCCGTCGATGGTCGTCTGCTCGACATCGACCTCGCCGAGGGTCGGGAGTACGGCGGAGATGTAGTGCAGGAAGGCCCGGTTCGGGCCCAGGACGAGGACGCCGTTGCGCTTCAGCCGCGACCGGTGGGCGTAGAGGAGATAGGCGGCCCGGTGCAGGCCGACCGCGGTCTTGCCGGTGCCCGGAGCGCCCTGGATACAGACGGAGACCTCGAGTTCGGTCCGGACCAGGGTGTCCTGCTCCGGCTGGATGGTCGCGACGATGTCTCGCATCGGTCCGACCCGTGCTCGCTCGATCTCGCGCCGCACCAGGTCGCTGTTCGTTTGCTCGCCCGCGATCAGTCGCTCATCCTCGAAGCTGGTCAGCGTGTTCCCGGACCACCCGAAGCGCCGACGGGTCTCGATCCCGCGCGGATCGGTCGCTGATGCCTGGTAGAAGGCCGCCGACACCGGGGCTCGCCAATCGATCACCATCGGCGGCCGCCCGATCGCGTCGGAGATGTGCCGTCGGCCGAGGTAGTACGTCTGCCCGCGATGATCAGCAGCCGTCGCGTCGTCGCCGTACCGCGTCAGACCGAAGAACGGCGGGTTGTCGCCCTCCTCGCCCATGTCCCGGGCCAGCGTCTTCAGGTAGAAACCGAGCCGCTCGGCGGTGTACCGGTCGCCCCAGGTGTCCTCGCCGACCACCACGTTCTCCCGCGCGCCGGTCACCATCCGGCGCAACGCCTCCCGGCACCGCTCGGCGTACTCGCGCTCCGCACTCAGGTCCCGCATCGTCCTCCCAAAAGATTAACTCGGTCAATCTTTTGCCTAGGTTAACATAGCCCGGTGACCGGACTTCGCGAACGCAAGAAGCAGCAGACGTACGACGCCCTCTCGGAGGCCGCGATCGCGCTCTTCCTGAAGCACGGGTACGACGAGGTCACGGTCAACGACATCGCCGCCGCCGCGGACGTCTCCAAGCCGACCCTGTTCAAGTACTTCGCGAGCAAGGAAGACCTGGTGATGCACCGGATCCTGGACCACCTCGGTGAGCCGGCGCGCATCGTCGCGGCGACCACGGCCCCGCCGGTCGACGTCCTGCGCGAGCACTTCTTCCAAGGCCTCGCCGCGCGCGAACCCACCACCGGTCTGAACGACCACCCCCAGGTGCTCGCGTACTACAAGCTCGTCTTCACCACGCCGGCGCTGGCGACACGGCTGCGCGAGTTCGCGGACGACGACGAGAAGACCCTCTCCGACGTCCTCGGCGGAAGCCTCGCAGCGGAGCTGCTGGCCGCGCAGCTGCTCTCCACGCGCCGCATCCTCGCCTACCGCAACTGGCTGGCCCTCTCAACCGGCCGCACCGCCGCCCAACGCTTCCCAGCCGCGACAGCCGAGGCGGACGAAGCGTTCGCAAGAATCCAGCCCCTGCGCTCACGCCTCCACTAGCGGCGCTCGGACATCTAGGGTGATTGGGCTACTAGGGTGAGGCTGTGACGGATGTGAGCAGGCGGGTGCTGGTGCTGAACGGGCCGAACCTCGGGCGGTTGGGGTCGCGGGAGCCGGAGAAGTACGGGACGACGACGTTTGCCGAGCTCGTCGGGGTGTGTGAGAAGACCGGGGTCGAGCTCGGGTTCGAGGTCGAGGTCCGGCAGACCGACGACGAGGCGGAGCTGGTCGGGTGGCTGCACGAAGCGGCCGACGGGAAGCTCCCGGTCGTGCTGAACCCGGCCGCGTTCACGCACTACTCGTACGCGCTCCGGGACGCGATCGCCCAACGGACCGCGCCGCTGATCGAGATCCACCTGACCAACCCCGCGACCCGCGAGGAGTTCCGGCACACCAGCGTCGTCGCCGGCGTCGCCACCGGCACCATCGCCGGCTTCGGCCTGGACTCCTACCGTCTGGCCCTCCGCGCCCTCACCACCCTCGACACCTGACCCACCCTCGGCACCTGACGCACCGTCGGCACCTGACGCACCGTCGGCAGCTAACCCATCTCGACACCTGGCTCCCCGACACCTGCCGCCCCGACACCTGACTCACCCTCATCTCCTGCCACGACCGATCTGGTCGTAACTACGCTGCCCTTTCGGGCATCTAGGGGGTGTGGGCAGGTTTCGGGGCGACGGGACAAGCGATCGGGTGAGATGCCGGTGAAATGCCGGTGGTTCACCCTTGGCGTTGGGTCGTGACACCGGCCGGCACTCGCCGGCGCTGGCCAGCACCAGCCAGCACCGGCCGGCGCTGGTCTGAAGGCTGGCTGAAGGGTCGGGGGCACGATCGGAATCGACGATTTTGGGGGTTCGTATGACTACGGATTCGATCCGTTCCGTTTCTCAACGCTCTGGGGGAGTGGCAAGCATGACGACGCAGCACCGTATTCCTGTCTGGGTGAAGGCGCTCGACCCGTTGTCGCAGTTCGGGTTGGTGCACGCGCTCAGGCAGCGGCCGGAGGTTGCGCTGATCAGTGACGCCGACCTGGCGGCGTTGCAGCAGGGTCAATCGGTCGACGACTACCAGCGCACCGCCCCGCCAGTGGTCGCGTTGGTCGCCGTCGACTCGCTGGATGCGGGGGCTGTCCAGGTACTGCGGGCCGCAGCGCAGCGCGGCTGTCGCCGTACCGTCCTGATCGGGAGCACGATCGACGACGACGCGCTGATGACCGCGGTCGAGCTGGGGGTGTCCGGCGTACTCCGGCGCTCCGAGGCGACCGCCGACCGGATCGTGCACCTGCTGCGGGCCGCCGCGGCGGGTGACGGCAGCCTGCCTCCGGATCTGCTGGGCCGGCTGCTCGGGCAGGTGTCGCGGATGCAGCGGCACGTGCTGGCGCCGCGCGGTCTGTCCCACACCGGGTTGTCCGACCGCGAGACGCAGGTACTGCGGCTGGTGGCCGACGGCAAGGACACGCAGGAGATCGCCCGCGAACTGTCGTACTCGGAGCGGACGGTGAAGAACGTCCTCCACGACGTGACCAGCCGCCTGCAACTGCGGAACCGCTCGCACGCCGTCGCCTACGCCCTCCGCGAAGGCCTCATCTGAAACCACCCGGCGCTAATAGCCCACGGTGAAACGACCACGGGAGTGCTGCGGGTGCTCCGCCTCGTCCACGAGGGCGATGGCGAAGTCCTCCAGCGACACCGACGAGTTGCCCGCCTCGTCGGTGACCAGGTGGTCGAGACCCTTTCGGTAGCTGCCTGTCCGCTGCCCCGGTTCAAGCAGGGCCGGCGGGCTGACGTACGTCCAGTCCAAGTCGGCCGCAGCACGCACCACGGCGTACTGCTCGTTGCAGGCGCGGGCAATCGGCAGTAGGTGGTCCGGAAAGTCCGGAGCCTCCACCAACTGAACCTCCAGGCCTGGGACGAGCAGACTGGCCGCGCCACCGACCAGAATCAGCCGTACGCCGCTGGCCCGCAGCCCGAGCAGCAGCCCCTTCGCCGCACCGACGAGCTCGTCCTCCCGACCGGCGCGCGGGCGGGTCGCACTGATCACTACGTCGTGCCCAGAGCTCAGCCGGGCGACGTCCTCCGGATTCGCCGCGTCTCCACGGACCGGACCCGCCCGGCTGACTCCGGTCACCTGATGACCGCGAGCAAGTGCTTCCTGCACGACCCGACTGCCAACTGCGCCACTGGCACCCCAGACGAGGATCCGCATGGTCAGCTCCTCTCCCCAGCGGTGACGAGGACTGGCGTCTCCGGCGCTACCTTCGTCCGACGGCGTACCTGTGCAGTGATCAGAGCAGCGAGGACGATCAGCCCGCCAAGAGCCTGCAGAGCACTCAGGTGCTGGTCCAGCACCAGCCAGCCCAGCGTGGTCGCAGTGACCGGGCTCATCAGCGACAGGAAGGTCACCTCGGTCGGAGCGAGCGCCCGGATGCCACGGAACCAGAGGGTGTAGGCAAAGGCCGAGCCGACCAGGGCCAGGTACGTGTAGCCGGCGATGTTCCGGAAGGTGAAGGTCGGCAACGCCCCCTCCACCAGGAAGGCGACCGGCAGCAGCACCAGACCACCAGCCGCGAGCTGCCACCCGGTAGTGGCCAGCAGCGGAGCAGGCGACGTCCAGCGCTTGCTGAGTACGACGCCGAGCGCCATCACGACCGCCCCGCCAAGCGCGGCCAGCACGCCTAACGTGTCCAGGTGTGCGGTCGCCCGCAGTACCAGCAGGCCGACGCCGAACACACCGGCGATCGCGGTGAGCACAGTGCGCAGCGAGAGCTTCTGGCGAAGCAGACCGGCCGACAGCAGCGCGACGAGCAGCGGCTGGATCGCTCCGACCGTCGCTGCCACCCCACCGGGCAACCGGTAGGCGCCGACGAAGAGCAGGGCGTTGAAGGCACCGATGTTGAGGGTTCCGAGGATCAGAGCGCGCCACCACCAGTCACCGCGCGGCAGGACCCGGGTGATGGCGATCAGCAGCAGACCGGCCGGTAGCGACCGCAGCAGCGCGGCCAGGAGCGGACGGTGGGGCGGAAGGAACTCCGTCGTGACCAGATAGGTGGTTCCCCAGATCACCGGCGTGATCGCGGTGACGAGGAGCAGTGAGAGTCGATTGCTTAGCACTAAGATAAAGTATCTCAGCACTAAGCAACTTTCAATCCCTCAGCGCTAAGCAATCTGGCGGTAAGGTGAGGAGATGGCAGATCACGTCGACCTGGTGCTCGAGCAGTGGGCGACCCAACGGCCTGACCTCGACGCGTCGCCGATGGGCATCATCGGGCGGCTCAGCCGGCTGAACGCGCTGTTCGACACCGCGATCCGGCGCAACTTCGCCCGGTACGACCTGGATCGCGCCTCGTTCGACGTGCTCGCGACGCTGCGCCGCAGCAACTCCGAGCACCGGCTGACCCCGGCCGGTCTGATGCGCTCGTCGATGGTGACATCCGGCGCGATCAGCCAGCGGCTGGACCGCCTGGAAGCCCGCGGCCTGGTCACCCGGACGCCGAGCGAGACCGACGGGCGGGGCGTGACCGTGACGTTGACCGCCGAGGGGCTGGAGCTGATCGACAAGGTGGTGCCGACCCACGTCGACACCGAGCACGAGCTGCTGGACGGCCTGTCCGCGGGGGAGCGGGACCAGCTGGCGAGCCTGCTCCGGACCCTGCTGGAATCGCTCGGGGACAAGCGGGACTGAGCCATCATGGGTGCCCTAGGCAACGACTCGGCGCAGTCGCTGCGGGCGGCCCTGACCCGGCACCTGGTCACCGAGGGCACCATCCGGGACGAGCGGCTCGCAGCCGCGTTCCTGGCGGTCCCACGGCACGTCTTCGTGCCGCGCACCCCGCTGAGGATCGCGTACGCCGACGACGTGGTGCTGATGAAGCGCAACCAGGCCGGTGAGGCGATCAGCTCGGTCTCCCAACCCAGCATCATCGCGCTGATGCTCGAGCAGGCAGCGGTCCGGCCCGGCGACCGGGTGCTGGAGATCGGGTCCGGCGGCTACAACGCCGCACTGCTCCGCGAGCTCACCGGCCCGGACGGCTCGGTCACCACGCTGGACATCGACCCGGAGGTGACGGAGAGGGCCCGGGCGACGCTGGAAGCGGCCGGGTACGACGATGTCGCCGTACTGCGGACCGACGGCGAGTTCGGTGCGCCCGACGGGGCGCCGTACGACCGGATCGTGGTGACGGTGACCGCGTGGGACATCGCACCGGCCTGGGTGGCCCAGCTGCGGCCGCACGGACGGATCGTCGTACCGCTGCGCGCGCGGGGACAGACACGGTCGATCGCCTTCGACCGTGTCGGGGACCATCTGGAGAGCCGGTCCAGCACGTTGTGCGGCTTCGTCAGCATGCAGGGCGTCGGAGCGAACTACGAACGGCTGCACCCCATCGAGGACGAGGTGGTCTTCGTGACCTACGACGAGGACCAGGAGGACGAGCCGCACCCGCCGGACGGCGTCCTGGCGCAGCCGCGCCTACAGGTGTGGTCAGGGGCGACAGTGGGTCGCGAGGAGCCGTTGCTGGACCTCCACCTCTGGCTGGCGAGCACACTGCCCGGGTACTGCGTCCTGTCCGGTAGCGAGTGGTCTGGTGCACCGGCTGTGGCAACCGCGGACAGCCTCGCGTACCTGACGTCTCGACCGACCCGGCAGCGCAAGGTCGTGCAGCTCGGCTGCAATGGGTTCGGTCCGGCCGCTGCCGAGCTGACAGCGCGGCTGACCGACCAGGTACGACGCTGGCACGCGCTGCACCGGCATGGTCCGGGGCCTGCGTTTCAGGTGTACCTGTCGCGCGAAGAGCGGCCGGCGGGCTTCCGCATCGCCCGGCGGCACAGCTACATCGCTGTCACGTGGCCTGAGTAGTTCCCGGCCGCGGTGCGTTGCGGACGGTCTGCCAGAGCTCGTCGATGTCGGACCGGTCGTCCGGCTCCGGGTTGTCGACCCAGCCGCTGGCCCAGACGTTCTCCTCGCGGTCGTCGAGGTTGAAGATCGACTCCGCGAACGCGGCGGACCCTACGTACCTGTTGTCGTCCTCGTCGGGCTCTCTGTCTGGATCGGCCGCCTTGGCAGGTGCGACGAGCGAGCGGGCGTACTGCTGTGCCTCCAGGATGCCCAGCTGGCGCTCCTCGCTCAGCAACCGGACGGCGCCGACCTCGTTGCCCGCCTTCATCAGGTCGCGCACGCGGGCGTCCAGGTCCTGGTTGGTCGACGGCAGGTTGTTCTGCTGCGCGCGGTGCATCGGCGGCTGGTAGGGACCCGGGTTGTACTGCGCCGGCGGCTGGTACTGCGCCTGCGGGTTGTACTGCACGATCGGCGAGTAGGGCAGTGGGGTGTTCCGCGAGCCGGGGCCTTGTGGCTGCCGCCCCGCCGCGAGCACCTGCTGGAGAGCGGCCGTGACCTGCTGGCTCGTCGGGGGCGTCCCGGCCTGCGCCGGGAACGAGCCCGGCTGCAGCGGACCGCCCTGGTTGGCCGCCTGGGTGAACTGCCCCTGGAACTGCACCGGCTGGTTACCGCCTTGCTGGGCCTGGATCCGCTCGATCAGCTTCTGCACCCGCGGGCTCGGCGTACCACTGGTCCGCTGGGACTGCTGCTTGGCCTTGCCGATGATGCTCACCACGATGAACACGATGACGAAGATCGCGAACTCCCACATCGGCCGCCTCCGTGATCCAACAGTCGCCGCTCCGACTCTCAGCGTAGGCCCTCCCGGGTCCGGAGTCGGAAGAAACCAGGAGTGACCGCTACTATTACGTGTTACCGCTGATCAATTTCGAAGGGCTTACCCGCGTGGCGACGACGAACGACCTCAAGAACGGCATGGTGCTCGACCTGGACGGCCAGCTCTGGTCCGTCGTGTGGTTCCAGCATCACAAGCCGGGCAAGGGCGGCGCCGTCGTCCGGACCAAGCTGAAGAACGTGCTCTCCGGCAAGGTGGTCGACAAGACCTTCAACGCCGACGTCAAGGTGGAGATCGCCACCGTCGACAAGCGCGACATGACCTACCTGTACAACGACGGCACGGCGTACGTGTTCATGGACAAGTCGACGTACGAGCAGCTGAACATCCAGCCCGAGGTGGTCGGTGACGCCTCTCACTTCCTGCTGGAGAACCAGGACGCCATCGTCGCGGTGCACGAGGACCTCCCGCTGTACGTCGAGCTCCCGGCCTCGGTCGAGCTCACCGTCCAGTACACCGAGCCGGGCCTGCAGGGCGACCGCTCCAGCGGCGGCACCAAGCCGGCCAAGCTCGAGACCGGCTACGACATCCAGGTCCCGCTGTTCCTGACCACCGGCGAGAAGGTCAAGGTCGACACCCGCACCGGGGACTACCTCGGCCGCGTCACCTCCTGAAGCCCGAGAGACTGACAACAGAACATGTCTGCCCGTAGCAAGGCCCGCAAGCGCGCACTCGACGTGCTGTTCGAGTCCGAGGTCAGGGGACTGCCGGTCGGCGGCACCCTGGCCGACCGGGTGGCCGACAACGACCCGCCGGTGAACGAGTTCACGGTGGCGCTGGTCGAGGGTGTCGCGAAGCACATCGAGCAGATCGATGACCTGCTCGAGACGCACTCGGTCGGCTGGTCGCTGGACCGGATGCCGGCCGTGGACCGCAACATCCTGCGGATCGGGAGCTACGAGCTGCTGTTCGACGACCAGGTGCCGGACGTGGTGGCGGTGAGCGAGGCGGTGGCGATGGCGCGGGACCTGTCCACCGACGAGTCGCCGGCGTTCGTCAACGGCCTGCTGGCCCGGCTGCTGCAGCTGAAGCCGACGCTGGGCATCTGAACCCTGGGCATCTGAAAGAACCTGGGCATCTGAAAGACGTTCGCTGAGGGGCGAGGGGGGCGAGCCCTCTCGGGGTGATCCTCAGTCTGGGAAGAGATTCCCGGTGATCGAAGCCCGGTGACCGTCTCGGTACGGTCTCCGGGCCAACTCATGCTTCCCCGTTGGTGGCTCGGGGGGAACGGCCCCGGCCGTGCGGCTGGTGAGGTGTACCTGCCGCAGGTACTGCTCTGTTCGGTTATAGGTGGCAGGCGGGCGGCCGTGGGCAAGCTGCTACGAGCCCCGACCGTCTCTACTGCCTTCGTCAGGCGCCTGCTGCCTCGGACGCGTCCTCGACGTCGCCCTTCGCCTCCGGGTTGAGCACGCCCCAGGAGATGAAACGCTCGGTCAGCGTCGTCGGCGACTCGTCGTAGATCACGGCGAGCGTCCGCATGTCGTCCTGCCGGATCGACAGCACCTTTCCGTTGTAGTCCCCGCGCTGAGCCTGGATCGTGGCGGCGTACCGCGTCAGCGGACCCGCCTCGCTCGCGTCGAGGTGCTGCAGGGCCTCCAGGTCGAGAATCAACCGGGGCGGAGCCGCTGCCGCGGCGGCCGCACTGGCCGAACCTGGGAGCAGTTCACGGATCGGCACGCCGTAGAAATCGGCGAGCTCCGCGAGCTTCTGGACCGTGACGGCTCGATCGCCGCGCTCGTACGAGCCGACGACGACCGCCTTCCAGCGACCCTTGGACTTCTCTTCCACGCCATGCAGCGACAGCCCTTGCTGCTGGCGGATGGCACGTAGCTTGCCACCCAGTGTCTTCGCGTATTCGCTAGGCACGCTGGTCTTCCCTCCGACTAGTTTCGTCATGTCCGGCCCCGTTTTGGTGACGGTCCGGAAGGTGAAACCCCCCTCGATTACACAGAGTAACAATATTCTGGGTCGGAGGCCAGCGTCAAGACGGCGTGTCACATCCGATACCATGTCAAGCGGTCCGAACGTCCTTTAAAGACCCGTCCAGAGAGGCGGGAAAGGAGGAACGGTAGCAATGTGCCCTGCCCAGAGTGCAGAGACACCAGATCTCGCGCAGCCGCCGAAACGCAGCAGCCGCGAGGTCCTGGACGCTTCCGACATATCCCGGGCACTGACCCGGATCGCGCACGAGATCCTCGAGCGCAACCGCGGCGCCGACCCGGTCGTGCTGCTCGGTATCCCGACCCGCGGCGTCCCGCTGGCCCGCCGAATCTCGGCCCGGATCCAGGCGGTCGAGGGGCAGAGTGTGCCGACAGGGTCACTCGATGTGACGATGTACCGCGACGACATCGGCCTCAAGCCACCGCGCGGCCTGGAGCACACCGACATCCCGCCCGGCGGGGTCGACGGCAAGGTCGTGGTCCTCGTCGACGACGTCCTGTTCTCCGGCCGCACCATCCGCGCCGCCCTCGACGCGCTCGGCGACATCGGCCGCCCGCGCGCGGTCCAGCTCGCCGTCCTCGTCGACCGCGGCCACCGCGAGCTGCCGATCCGCGCCGACTACGTGGGCAAGAACCTGCCGACCTCGCTGGTCGAGCGGGTCACCGTCCACCTCACCGAGTACGACGGGGAAGACGCCGTCCTGATCGCCGACAAGGGGGCGAAGAGCTGATGCGCCACCTGCTGAGCGCCGGCGACCTGAGCCGCGACGAGGCCCAGCTGATCCTGGACACCGCCGAGGAGATGCGGTCGCTGAACGACCGCCCGATCAAGAAGCTGCCGGCCCTGCGCGGCCGGACCGTAGTCAACCTGTTCTTCGAGGACTCGACCCGGACCCGGATCTCGTTCGAGGCGGCCGCCAAGCGGCTGTCGGCGGACGTGATCAACTTCTCCGCCAAGGGCTCGAGTGTGAGCAAGGGCGAGAGCCTCAAGGACACCGCGCTGACGCTGCAGGCGATGGGCGCGGATGGCGTGGTCTGCCGGCACGGCTCGTCCGGCGCGCCGCACCTGCTCGCGACCTCGGGCTGGATGACGGGCTCGGTGGTGAACGCCGGTGACGGGACGCACGAGCACCCGACGCAGGCCCTGCTCGACGCGTTCACGATGCGGCGGCACCTCGGCTCGCTCGAGGGCCGCCGGATCACGATCGTCGGCGACGTCCTGCACTCGCGGGTCGCCCGGTCCAACGTGCTGCTGCTGTCCACGCTCGGGGCCGAGGTGACGGTGGTCGCGCCGCCGACGCTGCTGCCCGTCGACATGAGCAGCTGGCCGTGCGTCACGTCGTACGACCTCGACTCGGCGCTGCCGAAGAGCGATGCGGTGATGATGCTGCGGGTCCAGCGCGAGCGGATGAACGACGCGTTCTTCCCGAGCGCCCGCGAGTACACCCGGCGGTACGGGCTGGACGTGCACCGGATGGCACAGCTGCCGGACGACACGATCGTGATGCACCCCGGGCCGATGAACCGCGGGATGGAGATCAGCGCCGAGGTCGCCGACTCGACCCGATCCGTGATCGTCGAGCAGGTCACCAACGGCGTGGCGATCCGGATGGCCGTGCTGTACCTGCTGCTATCTGGAAGTAACGACACCGAGGAGCACACCGCATGACCGCGTACCTGATCACCGGCGCCAAGATCCTGGGCGGTGACGCGGCCGACCTGCTCGTCGGCAACGGCGAGATCCTTGCCGTCGGCACTGATCTCGACAAGCCGCGGGACGCCGAGACCATCGACGCCGCCGGGCTGATCGCGCTGCCGGGCCTCGTGGATCTGCACACGCACCTGCGCGAGCCGGGCCGGGAGGACGCGGAGACCGTTCTCACCGGCACCCGCTCGGCCGCGGCCGGCGGGTTCACAGCCGTCTTCGCGATGGCCAACACCGACCCGGTGGCCGACACCGCCGGGGTGGTCGAGCAGGTCTGGCGCCTCGGCCGCGACGCCGGGTACGCCGACGTGTACCCGATCGGCGCGGTCACGGTCGGCCGCAAGGGCACGCAGCTCGCGGAGCTCGGCGCGATGGCCGACTCGGCCGCCCGGGTCCGGGTGTTCTCCGACGACGGCGACTGCGTCTGGGACGCGGCGCTGATGCGGCGCGCGCTCGAGTACGTGAAGGCCTTCGACGGCACGATCGCCCAGCACGCGCAGGAGCCACGGCTCACCCAGGGCGCGCAGATGAACGAGGGAGCGCTGTCCGGCGTGCTCGGCCTGACCGGCTGGCCGAGCGTCGCCGAGGAGGCGATCATCGCTCGCGACATCCTCCTGAACGCGCACGTCGGCTCGAAGTTGCACATCTGCCACCTCTCCACCAAGGGCTCGGTCGAGATCGTCCGGGCCGCCAAGAAGCGCGGTCTGGAGGTCACGGCCGAGGTGACGCCGCACCACCTGCTGCTTACCGAGGACCTGGCCGCGTCCTACAACCCGGTCTACAAGGTGAACCCGCCGCTGCGGACCAAGGCGGACGTCGAGGCGGTCCGCGAGGGCCTGGCCGACGGCACGATCGACATCGTCGCCACCGACCACGCGCCGCACCCGGTCGAGGACAAGGACTGCGAGTGGAGCGCGGCTGCCTTCGGGATGACCGGGCTGGAGACGGCGCTGAGCGTCGTCCAGCACGCGATGGTCGACACCGGCCTGCTGACCTGGGCCGAGGTCGCGGACCGGATGAGCTACCGCCCGGCCGCGATCGGTCAGGCCGCCGACCACGGCCGCCCGCTCGAGGCCGGTGCGCCGGCCAACCTCGTGCTCGTCGACCCGTCCGCCGAGCGCACGGTCGTCCCCGAGCAGACTGCCTCGCTGTCGCGGAACACGCCGTACGTCGGGATGACGCTGCCTGGCCAGGTGGTGGCGACGTTCCTGCGCGGTACGCCGACGGTGCTGGACGGGAAGCTGACTCGGTGAAGACCGCTCTTGGCATTCTGGGCACGCTGCTGGTGCTGGCAGTGGCCTACTACGGCATGTACCGGGGCTGGCGGAACCGTCAGTCCCGGCAGGCCGACCTCTCGCCGCTGCCCGCGGTTCCCGAGGACAAGACCCGCGGCGTGGAAGGGATCTACGTCGCGACGACCAGTGCCGGCGACTGGATGGACCGGATCGCCGTGCACGAACTGGGCGTCCGCGCCACCGCGGACCTGGCCGTCAGCGAGGCCGGCCTGATCTTCCACCGGCAGGGCGCGGCGGACGTGTTCATCCCCGCGGACCAGCTGACCGCCGTCCGGACCGACCGTGGCATCGCCGGCAAGGTGACCGCGGAGAAGTCCGGCCTGGTCGTGGTCACCTGGACCCACGCCGGCCGCGAGCTCGACACCGGGTTCCGCCCGCGTCGCAAGGCCGACACCGCCGCCCTGACCGCATCCATCTCGACCCTGATCGGAGCATGATGAGCCAGCCAGCGCTGCTGGTCCTCGAGGACGGCCGGGCGTTCGCCGGCACGTCGTACGGGGCAACCGGAGAGACCTTCGGCGAGGCGGTCTTCACCACCGGGATGACCGGCTACCAGGAGACACTGACCGACCCGTCGTACCACCGGCAGATCGTCACCCAGACCGCCCCGCACATCGGCAACACCGGGATCAACGACGAGGACGACGAGTCGCAGAAGATCTGGGTCTCCGGGTACGTCGTCCGCGACCCCGCCCGCGTTCCCTCGAACTGGCGCGCGAAGCGGTCGCTCGACGACCAGCTGAAGGCCCAGAACATCGTCGGGATCTCCGGGATCGACACCCGCGCCCTCACCCGGCACCTGCGGGAGCGCGGCGCGATGCGGGCCGGGATCTCGACCGAGATCCTGGATCCCGCGGCGCTGCTGGCGAAGGTCCTCGAGCAGCCGGCGATGGCCGGCGCCGATCTCGCCGACGAGGTCACGACGCCCGAGAGCTATCTGGTCCCGGCCGAAGGCGAGAAGCGGTTCACGGTGGTCGCGCTGGATCTTGGGATCAAGTCGATGACGCCGAAGCGGATGGCCGAGCGCGGCATCGAGGTGCACGTGCTGCCGGCCACCGCGTCGCTGGACGAGGTGCTCGCGGTCAAGCCGGACGGGATCTTCATGAGCAACGGTCCCGGCGACCCGGAAACCACCGAGCACCCGACGACGCTGCTCAAGGAGCTGCTGCAGCGCGGCACGCCGTACTTCGGGATCTGCTTCGGGAACCAGGTGTTCGGCCGGGCGCTCGGGCTGGGCACGTTCAAGCTGAAGTACGGGCACCGCGGGATCAACCAGCCGGTCCTCGACCGGGCCACCGGGAAGGTCGAGATCACCGCGCAGAACCACGGGTTCGCCGTCGACGCGCCGCTCGACTCGGTCGTGGAGACGCCGTACGGAATCGCTGAGGTGTCGCACATCTCGCTCAACGACAACGTGGTCGAGGGGCTCAAGCTGACCGGCCGCGACGGCCGGGTGCTTGCTTTCTCTGTCCAGTACCACCCTGAAGCGGCCGCGGGTCCGCACGACTCGGCGTACCTGTTCGACCGCTTTGTCGAGCTGATGGAAGGACGGGCCTGATGCCCCGGCGTACAGACATCGAGTCGGTGCTCGTCATCGGCTCCGGCCCGATCGTGATCGGTCAGGCCTGCGAGTTCGACTACTCCGGCACCCAGGCCTGCCGGGTGCTCCGCGAGGAGGGTTTCCGCGTCGTCCTGGTGAACTCCAACCCGGCCACGATCATGACCGACCCGGAGTTCGCGGACGCGACGTACGTCGAGCCGATCACCCCGGAGTACGTCGAGAAGGTGATCGAGAAGGAGCGCCCGAACGCGTTGCTCGCGACGCTCGGCGGCCAGACCGCGCTGAACGCGGCGATCGCCCTGCACGAGAACGGTGTGCTGGAGAAGTACGGCGTCGAGCTGATCGGCGCGTCCGTGGACGCGATCCAGCGCGGCGAGAACCGGGAGTCGTTCAAGCAGATCGTCGAGAAGCTCGGCGCGTCGGTCGCGCGGTCGGTGATCTGCCACACGCTGGACGACGTGATGGGCGCCGCCGAGCAGCTCGGGTACCCGCTGGTGGTCCGGCCGTCGTTCACGATGGGCGGCGTCGGCTCCGGGATGGCGTACGACGAGGCTGACCTGCGCCGGATCGCCGGGGCCGGCCTGCACGCGAGTCCGACCACCGAGGTGCTGATCGAGGAGTCGATCCTCGGCTGGAAGGAGTACGAGCTGGAGGTGATGCGCGACAAGGCCGACAACGTCGTGATCATCTGCTCGATCGAGAACGTCGACCCGATGGGCGTGCACACCGGCGACTCGGTCACGGTCGCGCCGGCGATGACGCTGACCGACCGCGAGTACCAGACCATGCGGGACCTTGCCATCGGCATCATCCGCGAGGTCGGCGTCGACACCGGCGGCTGCAACATCCAGTTCGCGGTGAACCCGGCCGACGGCCGGCTGATCGTGATCGAGATGAACCCGCGGGTCTCCCGCTCGTCCGCGCTGGCGTCGAAGGCGACCGGCTTCCCGATCGCCAAGATCGCCGCGAAGGTTGCCATCGGCTACACCCTGGACGAGATCCCGAACGACATCACGCAGCAGACGCCGGCCAGCTTCGAGCCGGTGCTGGACTACGTCGTGGTGAAGGTGCCGCGGTTCGCGTTCGAGAAGTTCCCGGCCGCCGACGCCACGCTGACCACGCACATGAAGAGCGTCGGCGAGGCGATGGCGATCGGCCGGAACTACACCGAGGCGCTGCAGAAGGCGCTGCGCTCGCTGGAGAAGCCGGCCGCCCGGTTCTCCTGGGCCGGCCAGCCCGCGACCGAGCTGGAGCCGTTGCTGGAGGCAATCAAGACGCCGCAGGACGGCCGGCTGCGGATCATCATGGACGCGATCCGGGCCGGCGCCTCGCCGGAGCAGATCTTCGAAGCGACGCACATCGACCCGTGGTTCGTGGACCAGCTGTACCTGATCCACGAGACCGCCCTGCAGGTCGCGGCCGCGCCGCGGCTGACGCCGGACGTGCTGATGCTGGCCAAGCGGCACGGTTTCTCGGACCTGCAGCTGGCCGAGATCCGCGGTCTCACCGAGGACGTCGTCCGCGGGGTCCGGCAGGCGCTCGGGATCCGGCCGGTCTACAAGACGGTCGACACCTGTGCCGCCGAGTTCAAGGCCGAGACGCCGTACCACTACTCGTCGTACGACGAGGAGAGCGAGGTCGCGCCGCGGACCGAGCCGGCGGTCCTGATCCTCGGCTCCGGGCCGAACCGGATCGGGCAGGGGATCGAGTTCGACTACTCCTGCGTGCACGCGTCGATGGCGCTGCGCGAGGCCGGCTACTGCACGATCATGGTGAACTGCAACCCGGAGACGGTCTCGACCGACTACGACACCTCCGACCGGCTCTACTTCGAGCCGCTCACCTGCGAGGACGTGCTCGAGATCGTGTACGCCGAGATGCAGGCCGGGCCCGTCGCGGGCGTGATCGTGCAGCTCGGCGGGCAGACACCGCTGGGGCTGGCGCAGCGGCTCGCGGATGCCGGCGTACCGATCGTCGGTACCTCGCCGGAGGCGATCCACCTGGCCGAGGAGCGGGGTGCGTTCGGGAAGGTGCTCGCGGACGCTCAGCTGCCGGCGCCGAAGCACGGGACCGCGCTCTCGGCCGAGGAGGCGCAGGGCGTCGCGGCGGAGATCGGGTTCCCGGTGCTGGTGCGGCCGTCGTACGTGCTCGGTGGGCGCGGGATGGAGATCGTCTACAGCTCGAGTGAGCTGAGCGCGGCGCTGGAGCGGCTCGGCGGCGGGCAGGCGTTCGAGCACCCGGTGCTGATCGACCGGTTCCTGGACGACGCGGTCGAGATCGACGTGGACGGGCTGTTCGACGGTTCCGAGTTGTTCCTCGGCGGGGTGATGGAGCACATCGAGGAGGCCGGGGTGCACTCCGGTGACTCGTCGTGCGCGCTGCCGCCGATCACGCTCGGGAACGCGGACATCGAGAACATCCGGCGCTCGACCGAGGCGATCGCGCGCGGCGTCGGCGTCCGTGGGCTGCTCAACGTCCAGTACGCGCTGGCCGGGGACGTGCTCTACGTGCTGGAGGCGAACCCGCGGGCGTCCCGGACCGTACCGTTCGTGTCGAAGGCGACGGCGACGCCGCTGGCCAAGGCGGCGGCGCGGGTGATGCTCGGAGCCTCGATCGCTTCGTTGCGCTCGGAGGGCATGCTGCCGGCGGTCGGCGACGGCGGGACGTTGCCGACTTCGACGCCGATCGCGGTGAAGGAAGCGGTGATGCCGTTCAACCGGTTCCGGACCGTGGACGGGAGGTCGGTGGACACCGTGCTTGGGCCGGAGATGAAGTCGACCGGCGAGGTGATGGGCATCGACGACACGTTCGGGACCGCGTTCGCGAAGTCGCAGGCCGGGGCCGGTGGGCCGCTGCCGGCGGACGGGAAGGTGTTCGTGTCGGTCGCGAACCGGGACAAGCGGCACATGATCTTCCCGGTGAAGCGGCTGGCGGATCTCGGCTTCCAGATCTACGCGACCGAGGGCACCGCGGACGTACTGCGGCGCAACGGGGTCGAGGCGGTCACGGTCCGGAAGAGCAGCCAGGGGCCGGGGCCGAACGGTGAGCCGACGATCGTCCAGATGGTCCAGGACGGCGAACTCAACCTGATCGTCAACACCCCGATCGGGATCACGCAGGGCGGGTCGCCGCGGCTGGATGGGTACGAGATCCGGAGCGCGGCGGTCGCTCGCAACATCCCGTGCATCACGACGGTCCAGGGCCTGGCCGCCGCCGTCCAGGGCATCGAGGCGCAGCGCGCCGGCGACATCGGCGTCAGATCCCTCCAGGACTGGGTCCCGAGAATCCGCGGCATCCAGCCGGACGGCGCCCAGCCCGAGAGTGTCCGAGCCGATGGCGTCTGACTCCAGGGACCCCGGGCCCACCCGGCCCGGGCCGGCGGAGTCCGGCCAGGCCGGGACCGGGCCGACGGTGCCCGAGCCGACGTCTGACCCGGCGATGGCCGAGCCGATCGCGGTGCGGCCTACGGCGTACCAGCGGTTTGTGCGGCCGGTGCTGTATCGGTTGGGCAAGGGTGATGCCGAGGTGGCGCACGAGCAGACGCTGAGAGGGATGCGCCTGCTCGGGCGCGTCCCGGGCGCTGCTGCTCTCGGGTCCCGGGTGTACGGCGCGGGATCCTCCGGCCCGGTGCATTCGGTCTTCGGCATCCGGTTCCCGTCCCGCGTCGGACTCGCCGCGGGCATGGACAAGAACGGGATCGCCCTGCGCGCCTGGCCCGCGATCGGCTTCGGCTTCGTCGAGGTCGGCACAGTCACCGCGCACCCGCAGCCCGGCAACGAGAAGCCCCGGTTGTTCCGGCTGGTCGAGAACGAGGCCGTGATCAACCGGATGGGCTTCAACAACCTCGGCAGCGAGGCGCTGGCCGCGCGGCTGGCGGCGTACGGCGAGCTCGGCTACCCACTCGGCATCTCGATCGGGAAGTCCAAGATCACCCCGCTCGAGGACGCGGTCGCGGACTACGTGACCTCGCTGCGCCGCCTGTACCGGTACGGCGACTACTTCGCGGTCAACGTCTCCTCCCCGAACACCCCAGGACTGCGCGCGCTCCAAGACGCCGGCCACCTCCGCGAGTTGCTGACCGCGCTCCACACCGAAGCAGCCGCGATGACGGTTGCCGGCCTCGACCCGAAGCCGATCCTGGTCAAGATCGCCCCCGACCTCACCACGTCGGCGATCGACGAGCTCCTCCAGGTCTGCACCGACGTCGGCGTCGCCGGCATCATCGCCACCAACACCACCATCGACCGGTCCGCCGTCGCAGGCCATCCGTTGGCCGCCGAGACCGGCGGCCTGTCGGGGCGCCCGCTGACCGAGATCTCGGCCAAGACCGTCGCCCACATCCACAACGAGACCGGGGGAGCGCTGCCGATCATCGGCGTAGGAGGGATCCTCGACCCGTCGGACGCCGTCCGCCTGGTCGACGCGGGCGCCAGTCTAGTCCAGGTCTACACAGGTTTGATCTACCGGGGACCAAGCCTGATCCGCCAGCTCAACAGGAGTTTGCCATGAGCAACAACAAGCCGTTCGGCGCCCGCCTGCGGGCCACGATGGACGCCCGCGGCCCGCTGTGCGTCGGTATCGACCCACACCAGCACCTCCTCGACGCCTGGGGCCTGCCGGACACCGCCGAAGGCCTCGCCTCGTTCACGTACGGCGTCGTCGACGCGCTCGCCGACCGGGTCGCGATCTTCAAGCCGCAGTCGGCGTTCTTCGAGCGCTTCGGTTCGGCCGGCGTCGCCGTACTCGAGCGGGCGACGATCCGCCTGCGTGACGCCGGCGCCCTGGTGATCATCGATGCGAAGCGCGGCGACATCGGAACGACGATGGCCGGCTACGCGGCGGCGTACCTCGCCGAGAAGGGTCCGCTGGCGTGTGACGCGCTGACGGTCAGCCCGTACCTCGGCTTCGGATCGTTGCAGCCGGCGATCGACGAGGCACGCGAGTCCGGCGCTGGGCTGTTCGTGCTCGCGCTGACCTCCAACCCGGAGGGTCCGCAGTTCCAGACCGCTCGGACGGCCGACGGCTCGACGGTTGCCGGGGCAGTCCTCGACGGTCTTCGCGCGTTGAACGCCGACGTGGACGGGCTGGGCTCGTTCGGCGCGGTCGTTGGCGCCACCATCAGCTCGACCGACGAGAACCTGGACATCAACGGCCCGCTGCTCGCCCCTGGCCTCGGGGCCCAGGGCGGGACGGCCGAGAGCCTGCAGCAGGTGTTCGGTACGGCGGTCCGCAACGTCGTCCCGTCCAGCTCCCGGGAGATCCTCGGTGCCGGGCCCAGCCCGACCGGGCTGCAAGCCGCGGCCGATCGGGCAAACGACGCGTACCGGACGGTGCTCGGGTACTAGTCTTCGGTCGCATGTCTGGTCTGGAGATCTGCGCACGGTTCTATGACGAGGTGGTCGGACCGCAGGTCGACGCGCCGCACAGCGCGGCGTTGCTCGGCCGCGGCTCGGAGGTGCTCGGCTTCGACGACGAGATGTCGACCGACCACGACTGCGACGCGCGCGTCCTGTTTTTCGTCGCTGAGGGAACCGAGTTGCGACCAGAGCTGCCGACGACGTTCGAGGGCCGGCCGACGCTGGTCGAGGTACACACGCTCCGCGAATACTTCCGCGCGCAGTTGGCGTTCGATGTCGATGCCGGATTGACCACTGCCGACTGGCTGACGTTTCCCGAGTCGATTCTCCGGCAGCACACCGCGGGTGGCGTGTTCCACGACGACCTCGGCCTCGAGGCGATCCGTGCTCGGCTGGCGTACTACCCGGACGATGTCTGGCGCTATCTGCTGATCACCGCCTGGTGGCGGGTCCATCCGGAGATGAACCTCGTCGGGCGGGTCGGGTACGTCGGCGACGAGCTGGGATCGGCGTTGATCGGCGCGCAGCTCGTGCAGGACCTGATGCGGTTGTGCTTCCTGATCGAACGAACCTATGCGCCGTACTCGAAATGGTTCGGTACGGCGTTCAGCCGGCTGTCCTGCGGCCCGGCGATGGCGCCGGTGCTGCGCGAGGTCCTGCGGGCCGAGACGTGGCAGGAACGCGAAGAGGCACTGATGGCGGCGTATCGCGCTGTCGGCGACCTGCACAACCGGCTCGGCGTCACCGCGCCGATCGAGCTCGGTGTCGAACAGCTGTGCGGACGGCCGTTCAAGGTCGTCTGGGGAGACTTCATCGGCGCGCTCTCCGCCGGCATCCAGGACCCGGAGGTACGGCGGATCGCCGATCGCTGGCCCGTCGGCGGCATCGAGCAGGTCCGGAACGTGTTGTGGAAGGCACCGGATCGACGTCACCTGGTCGCGCTGCTCGACTCCTGATAGAGCTTCGTCAGCAGGTCGACGGCCGCCTGGGTTGCCGGGTGCGGGTCCTCGCGGTGCCAGATCAGGTGGACATCGACGGGCGGGGCGTCGCGGAGCGGGCGGTAGACGACACCGTCGCGGCGGTACTGCGTGATCGTGGCCTGCGGCGTGATGCCGACGCAGCGGCCGGACGAGATCGCGGCCAGCCAGTCGTCGACGTCGTTCGTGTACTCGATCCGCGGGCGCGCGTCCTCGGGCCACAGATCGATCGTCGTGCTCCCCGTCCGGCGATCGATGACGATCGTCCGATCACGGAGCTGATCGAGCGAAAGCGCCCGCTTCCGGATCAGCGGATCGTCCGCCGGCAGCACGCCGTACCGCTGCTCCTGTGTGAGCAGCACGTGCGCGAACCGGCCGAGCTCCAGGTGGCTGCGGACCACTGCGAGATCGCAGAGCCCTTCGGCCAGGCCGCCGGTCGCGGTGTTCGTGCGGATCAGCTGGAGCTCGACCTCGGGATGTGCTCCCGCCCACCGGCGCTGGAACTCCGTCGTGTGCTGCCCGAACGCGGACCACGCGTGCCCGACCCGCAGCCGGGTGTGACCGCTCGTCGCCTCGCTTACGAGTTCGTCGATCTCGGCGAGGACCTGCCGTGCCCGCGCCAGCACCTGCACGCCCGCTGTGGTCGGCGTGATCGATCGGCTCGTCCGGTGCAGGAGGCGAACACCCAGCCGTTTCTCGAGGCTCAGAAGGTTCCGGGATACGGCAGCTTGCGAGATCCCGAGCTCGATCGCCGCGTCCGTGAACGTCCCATTCTCGACGATCGCGACCAGGCAGCGCAGGTGCCGCAGTTCGAGATCCATGACTCCAGCGTATAGATCGCCACGGGTCTGCATTTTGCCGGCGGCCGCCGTGGACCGACGCTCATGATCGTGAGGAGAAACAGGTTGGCCGGTGTGGCGATGATGCTGGGCAGTGGTCTGTCGACACAGATCGGTGCCTCGGTGGCGGCGCTCGCGTTCCCGGTGATCGGACCGGCGGGCGTGGTGGCGATCCGCCAATGGGTAGCGGCCGTCGTACTGCTTTCGGTCGGTCGGCCGCGGTTACGTTCGATCACGGCCCGCCAGTGGCGCCCGGTCGTCGGGCTCGCGCTGGTGTTCGCGGTCATGAACCTGTCGTTGTACACGGCAATCGATCGGGTGGGCCTCGGCCTGGCGGTCACGCTGGAGTTCCTCGGGCCGCTTGCTGTTGCCCTTCTTGGTTCACGGCGCGTGCTGGACCTGGTCTGTGCGCTCGTCGCCGCGCCCGCGGTTGTGCTGCTGACCCGTCCACAGGTCACGACGGACTACCTCGGCGTGGGCCTCGGTCTGCTGGCCGCGGTCGGCTGGGCGTTCTACATTCTGCTCAACCGCACGGTCGGCCGGGAGTTGCCGGGAGCAACGGGTTCGGCCGTCGCGGCCGGGCTTTCCGGGCTGGCGTACGTCCCGGTCGGCGTCGTCGTGCTGCTGCATCACCCGCCGACGGTCGCGGCAGCGTCGTACGCCTTGGTGGCCGGCGTGATGTCGTCGGCGGTGCCGTTCCTGGTTGACCTGTTGACGTTGCGGCGGGTGCCGGCGCAGTTCTTCGGCGTGTTCATGAGCGTGAACCCGGTGCTCGCCGCGCTGGTCGGTCTCGTCGTACTGCATCAGCAGCTCGCGGCGATCGACTGGATCGCGATCCTGGTGATCGTGTCGGCGAACGCGGCGGCTGTTGCCTTCAGCCGCGACGCGGCAGATCACGGCCCGGTTCCAACCGGGCCGTGCGATGTTCTTCACGGCGTGCCGGAGCTCCCGGTGACCCCGGGGTTCGGAAGGGTTGCGCGGGACGGGGAGCGACGGTCTTCCCGCGCGACACAGTGAAGGAATGCGATGCGGAAGCTGGCAGCCCTCGCGGCCGTGGTCACCATCAGCGCCGGCGCCCTGACGGCGTGCTCGGGTGGCGACTACTGCGGTGACCTCAAGAGCTACACCGAGGCCGCGAAGAACGTCGACATCAAGAACTCCGACCAGGTCGGCAAGATGCTCGACAAGGCGAAGAAGGTGTCGAAGTCGGCCCCGGACGACCTGAAGGACGACTGGAAGGTCGTCATCGACTACGCCGAGAAGGCGCAGGACGCCAAGGGCGACCAGAAGAAGCTGCTGGCGCTGGCGCAGGCGGACGGTTCGAAGATCGCGCCCGCACTACAGAACATCACCAAGCAGGCCAAGGACACCTGCAAGATCGACGTCCCCGGCGCCGGTAACTGACCCATCCGTTCGGACCGCCGCCCCCCTGCGCGGGCGGCGGTCCGCCGGTTTGGTGGCGGAAAGTATCGCTTTCCGATGATTTGGTGACTGCCGGTAGCCTTCGGGATGTGAAGCGCACACTCGCCCTCGCCCTCACCGTGATCGTCGGTGCCGCCTCCCTCACTGCCTGCACCGAGGAGCAGGCGTACTGCGTGGACCTCGGCAAGTACGCCGCCAAGGCCGTCGACGTCGACCCGCAGCAACCGGTCGACTACGTGAGGATCCTGGACGACGCGAAGAAGCTGCAGGACTCCGCGCCGGCCGACGTGAAGGACGACTGGGGTGTCGTCGTCGCGTTCGCGGAGAAGGCGAAGAAGGCCGGTTCCGACCGGGTCGAGCTGGCCAGGCTGAGCAAGCAGACCGGCAGCGTGATGACGGCGTACAAGAACATCAGTACGCATGCGAAGGACGCCTGCAAGGTCGACGTACCGGCACTGAACTGATCATCTGATCGGCCACTGGCCTCCTGTTCCGCACAGGCTTATCGTTCCAATCCTCGCCCAATCCGCGCCTGCCCCGGGCCACGGCCTGACCGGGGTCTGAACCCGTGTTAGGTTCCCTTGCGAAGCCACACAACGGGACAGGTGAAACGGTGCCACTTCCTTCTTTGACCCCGGAGCAGCGCGCGGCCGCTCTGGACAAGGCCGCGGCGGCGCGGCGTGAACGAGCCGAGATCAAGAACCGGATCCGGCATTCGGGAGCGTCTCCGACGGAGGTGCTCCACGAGGGGCAGACGAACGACGTCATCGGCAAGATGCGGGTGACCCAGCTGCTGCAGTGCATCCCCGGTGTCGGCAAGGTCCGGGCCCAGCAGATCATGGAGCGGGCCGGGATCTCGGAGACGCGGCGGGTGCGCGGCCTCGGCTCGAACCAGATCGCCGCGCTCGAGCGCGAATTCGCCGAGTGAGCCAGACCGAAATTCGCCGCGAGGGGCGGACCGATATCCGGTCCGGCTCGTTGGACACTGGTGTGACGATGACCACGCTCCCGAACGACCCTGCCCCTGCCCCCGGTGACGCGCCGGCACGGCTGACCGTGCTGGCCGGACCGACCGCGGTCGGGAAGGGGACGGTCGCCGCCGACATCCGCGAGCGGTACCCGGACATCTGGATCTCGGTGTCCGCCACGACCCGCAAACCGCGGCCGGGCGAGGTGCACGGGGTGCACTACCTGTTCGTGTCCGACGCCGAGTTCGACCGGATGATCGCGGCCGGTGAGCTGCTGGAGTGGGCGGTCGTCCACAAGGCGGCCCGGTACGGTACGCCCCGGCAGCCGGTGCTGGACAAGCTCGCCGAGGGCCGGCCCGCGCTGCTGGAGATCGACCTGCAGGGTGCCCGCCAGGTCCGCGACACGATGCCGGACGCGCATTTCGTGTTCCTGGCGCCGCCGAGCTGGGACGAGCTGGTACGCCGCCTGGTCGGGCGCGGGACCGAGACCGCCGAGGAGCGCGAGCGCCGGCTGGAGACCGCCGTCCTCGAACTGGCGGCCGAGAAGGAGTTCGACGTGACGATCGTGAACGCCTCGGTTCGGGAGGCGGCCGATCAGTTGGTAAAGTTGATTCGATCACCCTCCATCTCTGGAAAGAGCTGAACTTGTCTGGCAACCAGCCCGTCGCCATCGGCATCACCTCGCCGCCGATCGACGACCTGCTCACGCACACCGACTCGAAGTACAAGCTGGTGCTGTACTCGGCCAAGCGCGCGCGGCAGATCAACGCCTACTACTCCCAGCTCGGCGAGGGCCTGCTGGAGTACGTCGGACCGCTGGTCGAGACCCACGTGCAGGAGAAGCCGCTCTCGATCGCAATGCGCGAGATCAACGAAGGCGTCCTGACCTGCACGGACATCGACCCCGAGGCCGAGGCGGAAGCCGCTGCCGCGGAGAAGTCCGAGTAACTGACTGACGACCGGGATCGGAGCCAGTGATGTCCGGAACCGGTGACCAGACCCCCGTGACCCCAGTCGGTCCGGGGGCTGACGTCGTGCCCGCCGGCAGTAGGCACAAGCCGAACGTCGTGCTCGGGGTCGGCGGTGGTATCGCGGCGTACAAGGTCTGTGACCTACTGCGACGGCTGACCGAGTCCGGGCACAGTGTGCGCGTGGTGCCGACGGCGGCCGCGCTGGAGTTCGTGGGGGCTGCGACGTGGGCGGCGTTGTCGGGGCAGCCGGTGACGGCGGATCCGTTCGACGACGTGCAGGAAGTGCCGCATGTGCGGATCGGGAAGGCCGCTGAGCTGGTCGTGGTCGCGCCCGCGACGGCGAACCTGATCGCGAAGGCTGCGCACGGGCTGGCTGATGATCTGCTGACGAACACGCTGCTGACCGCACGGTGTCCGATTCTGTTTGCGGCCGCGATGCACACGGAGATGTGGGAGCACCCGGCGACGCAGGCAAACGTCGCCACGCTGCGGTCGCGCGGTATCACCGTGCTGGACCCTGCGGTGGGGCGGCTGACCGGTAAGGACACCGGGCGCGGGCGGTTGCCGGAGCCCTCGGAGATCTTCGCGATCAGCCAGCTGATGCTCGCGGACCAGGCCGCGCGGGCGGCCGGTCAGTCGGTCGCCGATCTGACCGGGAGGCACGTGCTGATCTCGGCCGGCGGGACCCGCGAGCACCTCGACCCGGTCCGGTACCTCGGCAACTCGTCGTCCGGGAAGCAGGGTTACGCCCTCGCGCGGATCGCCGCCGCGCGCGGCGCCAAGGTCACGCTGGTCGCCGCCAACTCGGAGCTCCCGGACCCTGCCGGTGTGCAGGTCGTGCCGGTGGTCTCCGCGCGCGACCTGTACGAGGAGATCACTGCGCGCGCGGCCGATGCCGACGCGATCGTGATGGCCGCCGCGGTGGCGGACTTCCGGCCCGCGGACGTGGTCGAGCACAAGATCAAGAAGACGGCCGACGGCGCCGTACCCGCGGTCAACCTGGTGCAGAACCCCGACATCCTGCACACCATCTCCCACGACCGCGCCCGCCCCGACCAGGTCATCGTCGGCTTCGCCGCCGAAACCGGCGACGCCGACCGCACGGTCCTCGAGCTGGGCCGCGCCAAACTCGCCCGCAAAGGCTGCGACCTGTTGGTCGTCAACGACGTCTCCGGCGGCAAGGTCTTCGGCAGCGACCTCAACGAAGCAGTAATCCTGGACCGCACCGGCACGTCCCTACCCGTCCCCTCCGGCTCCAAAGACGCCCTGGCCGGCGTCATCTGGAACCTAGTAGCCACCCACTGGTAGCCGGATCAGTCCCACGCGCGCTACGCGGGCGCTACCTTCGTCGCTACGCTCCTCACCGCACCTGCTCACGCGCTCCCACCCACCCCCGGCTTGGCGCCGTACTTTCCGCTGCGCGGAGCTTCGGCTGCGCCGGGCTTCCGGCTGCCGCCGGCGGCTGACCGCGCCCTCATCACCTACCCGGCCCGACGGCCGACGCGCCGGCTACGCGTGCTCCTACGTCGCCCGCTACGCCGGTGCTTACAGGAACCCGGTCCCGCCGAAACGCTCTCCGCCGGACAGCCCGATCCGTGGGCGACCCGACGCGTGTGCACCTCCCGCCAAGTTCTGGCCAGAGGCCACGCCTGCCCTACCCCTTCGCCCTCACCCGCTCCGCCCCCGCCACAGGCCGTGTGGCGGCGTTCGCGGCGTACGCGCACGACCTACGGGTTTCCATCGAACGCCGGGGCTGCAAATCATCAGTCCTGGGGATGTCCGGGCGTCGGTGGGTTGGGCAATCTGCAGGTGGCGCGAGCCTGGTTGTCGGATTGGGGCGGCGGGGTTCGTTGCGGGGGTAGGCCGGCCAGGAGGGTGCGGCCCTCGAGAGCAGGGACACGATCATGAAACTGACGACCGTAACGCAGGTGCCGCGATGACGGCCGTGGCGGCGACTGTGACGGCTGTTCGTCCGGCGTCCTCCCGGTTGATGTGGGCGATTCTGGCCATGGTGCTGCTCGCCGACGCGCTGGATGTGATCGACGCGTCCGTCACGAATATCGCGGCACCGACGATCGCCGCGGACCTGCAGGGTGGGCCGGGGCTGATCAAGTGGCTGGGTACGGCGTACATGCTCGCCATGGGCGTACTGCTCGTGGTCGGCGGCCGGCTGGGCGACAAGTACGGGCAGCGCAGGCTCTTCCTGATCGGGATGGCCGGCTTCACGGCCGCCTCCGCGGTGGCGGGGCTCGCGTCCGATCCGGCGTTGCTGATCGTGGCGCGGGTCGCGCAGGGCGGGTTCGGCGCGCTGCTGATCCCGCAGGGCATGGCGATCATGACGAAGACGTTCTCGCCGGAGATGCTGACCAAGGCGTTCTCGCTGTTCGGCCCGCTGCTCGGCATCGCCGGCATCGGCGGTCCCGTCCTCGCCGGCTTCATCGTCACCGCCGACCTGTTCGGGCTGTCCTGGCGCCCGATCTTCCTGATCAACGTGGTCCTGGGCGTGATCGGCATCGCGGTGGCGAGCAGGATCCTTCCGCACGACGACGGCGACCGCTCGACGGTGGTCGACGGCTGGGGCTCGGCTCTGCTCGGCGGCGCGATGTTCGGCCTGCTGTACGGGCTCATCGAGGGCTCGACCAACGGCTGGACCACGGTCCCGATCGCCTCGATCGTCGCCGGCCTCGGCTTCTTCGCCGCCTTCGCGCGCCGTCAGTCGACCGCCGCGGAGCCGCTGGTCAAGCCGTCGCTGCTGCGCAACCGCGGATTCACCTCCGGCATGATCCTCGGGCTCGTCATCTTCGCCGTCACGACCGGATTGGTCTACGTACTGTCGCTGTTCCTGCAGGAAGGACTGCACGCCTCGCCGAGCGGCGCGGCGCTGGCGTTGCTTCCGCTGACGCTGGGCGTCATGGTCGCTGCGTTCGCCGCGATGGGCGGGCTGGCTGCGAAGCTCGGCCGTACCCTGGTCTTCATCGGAATGGCGGTCATCCTGGCCGGCTCCGGCTGGGTACTCGCGCTGGTCAGCGTCTCAGGTACCGGCGTCGGGTTGTGGGCACTCGTCCCTGCCGTCTTCGTGATCGGCATCGGACTGGGCTGGTGCTACGGCACGGTCTTCAACGTGGCCCTCGGCGACATCAGCCCCGAAGAAGCCGGTACTGCGAGCGGCTCGATGAGTTCGATCCAGCAGCTCGCCGCCGGCATCGGATCCGCCGGCGTCACCTCGATCTTCTTCCAGACCGCGAACTCGGGCTTTGATCACGCGATGCGAATCTGCCTGATCGTCGTCCTCGGCCTGACCGCGCTCAGCGTCCCTCTGGTCGCACTGATGCCCCGCAAGGCCCTCGAAGAACCGCACGAGTGATCGGCGCTCGCGAGTACTGGGCCGACATCGGCCCAGTACTTGTCGGTGGTGGCTGGTAGGTCTGTTCTCCGGCAACGGAGGAGGGCACGATGCGGGAGCGGCCGCGGGTGGTGGTCAGTGTCGGGGCCAGTGTGGACGGGAAGGTAGCGCTGAGGCGGGACGCGCTCTCGATGCGCCAACCGAATACGGATCTGTGGGCTGCGATGACGCCGCCGGCTGCTGATCCGGTCGCGATTGATGTTCTTGAGCTGGTCAGGCAGCAGTACGGGTGCAATGCCGTCCTCGAAGGCAGCGGCAGCCTGGTGACCGAGGACGAGGTCCCGGAGAAGCTGCCGGAGTACGACGGTGACGCTGCTGTGCTTTATCAGCACTTCCTTCCGGCGGATATCACCGAACAGCCTTCGCCGCCGCACATGTGGTTCACCGTCGTCGACAGCCGCGGACGAGTGCGCTGGACCGAGGACAACGAGAACTGGGACGCCCTGGTCCTGGTGACGCGCTCAACGCCGCCCGACTATCTCGCCTACCTCCGCCGAAAACGCATCTGCTACCTCGTAGTCGGCGAGCACCGAGTCGACCTCGCGGAGGCCATCGCCGCGATGGGCACCGAGCTCGGCATCGCCTGCATCCTGTCGGCCGCAGGCGGCGGCCTCAACGGCGCTCTACTGAGAGCAGGCCTCATCGACGAGCTCCACGTAACACTCGCCCCCACCCTCGTTGGCGGCCTAGACACCCCATCCATCACGGACGGCCCACCCCCAGCCCCAGGCGAGCCCCCAGCCCAACTCCAACTACTCTCCACCCACACAGACACCACCGGCACAATCCGCCTCCACTACGCGGTGCTTGGACACTGACCTCCACTCCAGCAGGTCACGACACAGCCTGCTCGGTCCGTTTGCACTACGCCGAGGCCGGACGCTGAACTCCACCGATCAAACCAGCACGACGACCGGAGCGGTCGCCATCTGCGGCTCTCACCACCACGCACTGGTTCGCGGAGACCCGGCCGGTCTCTCCGCTCAACGCACGCCCGTCCCCGAACCCCCTCCGCGAAACGATGCTTCTCCGGAGCACCGGCGTAGCGGGCGACCGGGGCAGGACGCGGAGCCGGGATGTCGGCGGTCCGGTCGGGTATGGGATGAGAGCGAAACCAACTGACGTAGTCGAACGCCGGCGGTTCCCGGCAACTCCGTCGTAAGCCGGGGGTGGGTGGGAGCGCGTGGAGCGGCCACGGTGAGCAGCGGAGGAGCGGTCGGGCGGTCAGCGCCTGATCGATGGACGAACGCAGGTTTGCGGATCGCCAGGCGGCCACACCCGCGCGATGCGTATCGGGGATCGGATAGCGGAGCCTTTGCACGCGTTGGGTCGCCTGCGTACCAGCCCGATCCGGGCTCAGCGGTTGCAGAGGACACCTGGGGTCGCCTGCGCACCAGACTCATCCGGAGTAGGCGACCCCGCGGGTCCGGGTTCCTGGGAGCACCGGCGGAGCGGGCGACGCAGGAGTCCGCGGAGTCGGCGCGTCGGGGTCTGCTCGGGTAGTTGATCGGGGCGCGAACACCTGAGGTTGTCGCACGCCCGCGGTAGCCGGCAGATACGGCGCTGAGCCGGGGGCGGGTGGGAGCTCCTGGAGCAGGGCGCGGTGAGGAACGGAGCGACGAAGTTAGCGGCTGCGTAGGGGGCGTGGGCTGCTTTTAGGTCAGAAGGTGTCCGCTTTGGGGGTTAGCGTCGGGGGTATGGAGATCAGTTGGCGTGGGGTTGTTGCGCGGCGGATGGAGAGGCAGTTTCTTGCCGCGCAGGCGGGGAGTGCGGTTGAGGCGGTGCGGGGGATGTGTGGGGCTCATGCGCAGATCCAGGCGGCGGGTGAGGTGTCGGTGGCACTGCGGGTGAAGGAGGCTACTCGCGAGACCGTGCAGCAGGACCCAGGGCTGGTGAAGACGTTCGGGCCGCGGGGGACCGTGCACCTGCTGCCCTTGGCGGATTTGCCGATGTGGACCGGCGCGCTCTCGGCTCTTCCGGGTACGTCGACCCAGCCGGTGCCGATCCGGATGTCGCCGGCCGAGGTCGAGAAGGTGGTTGCCGCCGTGGGGGAAGCGCTCGCGCACGACGATCTGACCGTCGACGAGTTGACGGAGGAGGTGGTTGCGCGGACCGGGGACTGGGCGCGCGAGCCGACGATCCCGGCGTTCCAGGGGGCCTGGGCACGGTGGCGGCAGGCGATTTCGGTGGCGGCGAACGCGGGTGTGCTCTGCTACGGACCCATGCGCGGCCGCAAGACGACGTACTCGAACCCTCATCGCCTCAAGCCGTTCCAGCCGATGCCGGCCGAGAAGGCGCTCATCGAGCTGCTCGACCGGTACCTCCACGCCTACGGCCCCTCGACCCCGCAGTACTTCGCGCGCTGGCTCAAGACCACCCCGGCCGTCGTCAAGCCGTACTTCGCCGATCTCCCGAAGGGCCGGCTAGCAGACCAAACGGTTTGGTATGCCGCAGGCGACGACGACTTCGCCGAGAAGTCAATCCCGGAGCTCCGCCTGCTGCCGTACTTCGATGCGTACGGCGTCGGCAGCTACCCGCGCGAGCTGCTCTTCCCCGGCAAGGCGTTCGCCCGGGCGACGGCCCGAGGGCAAGCCGGCAACTATCCACTCCTGCTCATCGACGGCATCGTCGCCGGCGTCTGGCACCAGAGAAAGACCGGTCGTGCACTCCACGTCACCGTCGAAGCACTCCGCCCGCTCAACCGCCGCCGGCGCGGGCTGCTCGAGGCTGAGGTGGACCGCCTTGCTGCCATCCTGGGCTGCGTACCGTCGCTCACACTCGGCGAGGTAACGGTCGGCGCGCACGCCTGAAAACCGCCTCGGCGTCCGACATGTGGTCGCCATTCCCATATGATGGACGAATTCGGAGCGTCACCGGGACGCGGGCGGAAACTGCTGGCATACTTCCCAAGATGCATCGCCAACCGCCGGTGCATGGGGGGATCGCGCGGTCGCACCAGCACATGGCCGGGCGGCACAAGAGGAACCGAGGGAGAACTGTGGCGAGGCGCCTTTTCACGTCCGAGTCCGTGACCGAGGGTCACCCGGACAAGATCGCTGACCAGATCAGCGACTCCATCCTCGACGCGTTGCTGGCCGAGGACCCGAAGAGCCGGGTCGCGGTCGAGACCTTGATCACCACGGGTCTGGTCGTTGTGGCGGGTGAGGTCACCACGACGGCGTACGTCGACATTCCCGGGATCGTGCGGTCGCGCATCCTGGAGATCGGCTACGACTCGTCGCTGAAGGGCTTCGACGGTGCGTCCTGTGGGGTGCAGGTCGCCATCGGCAGCCAGTCGGCGGACATCGCTCAGGGTGTCGACACGGCGTACGAGACGCGCTCGGCCGCGTCGGAGGACGCGCTGGACCTGCAGGGGGCAGGCGACCAGGGACTGATGTTCGGCTACGCGTCCAACGAGACGCCGGAGCTGATGCCGTTGCCGATCACGATCGCGCACCGGCTGTCCGAGCGGCTCTCCGAGGTCCGCAAGAACGGCACGCTCGCGTACCTGCGGCCGGACGGCAAGACCCAGGTCACGGTCGAGTACGACGGTGACAAGGCGGTCCGGATCGACACCGTGGTGGTGTCCAGCCAGCACGCGGCCGACATCAGCCTGGACTCGATGCTGACGCCGGACATCAAGAAGCACGTCGTCGACCCGGTGCTCGAGCAGTTCGACATCGACTCGGCGGACTACAAGCTGCTGGTGAACCCGACCGGCCGGTTCGAGATCGGCGGCCCGATGGGCGACGCCGGGCTGACCGGGCGGAAGATCATCATCGACACGTACGGCGGGATGGCGCGGCACGGTGGTGGCGCGTTCTCCGGCAAGGACCCGTCCAAGGTGGACCGGTCGGCGGCGTACGCGATGCGCTGGGTGGCGAAGAACATCGTCGCCGCCGGGCTCGCGGACCGGGTCGAGTGCCAGGTCGCGTACGCGATCGGCAAGGCCGCGCCGGTCGGCTTCTACGTCGACACGTTCGGCACCGAGAAGGTGCCGGTCGCCAAGATCGCCGACGCGGTCCGCGAGGTCTTCGACCTGCGGCCGGCCGCGATCATCCGCGACCTGGACCTGCTCCGCCCGATCTACGCCCAGACCGCGCGGAACGGCCACTTCGGCCGCACCGGCGAGGACTTCACCTGGGAGCGCACCGACCGCGTCGAGGCCCTCAAAGCCGCGGTCACCCAGTAAGTACTGCGTGAACGGCCCGGCAAGTGCCGGGCCGTTCGTGCGTTGTCCACAGGCCTCCCACGAAGTGTCGGCTCGGCCGACTAACATTTCACGGTGACATCGCACGAGCCGGAGCAACTGACGCTGCTGCGGAAGACTGTGCGCAAGTCGCGGACCAAGGAACCGGCCGAGATCACCGAGTCGTTGCCGGTGGCACGGATCGCGGTGGACGTCTCTCTGCCGCACCTGGACCGGCCGTTCGACTACCTGGTGCCCGAGGACCTGGCCGCGGCGGCCCAGCCGGGTGCCCGGGTGAAGGTCCGGTTCGCCGGTAAGGACCTCGACGGGTTCGTGCTCGAGCGGCGTGCGGAGTCCGACCACGACGGCAAGCTGGTCCGGATCCGCAAGGTCGTGTCGCCCGAGGCGGTGCTGACGCCGGAGATCGCGGATCTGTGCCGCGCGGTCGCCGACCGGTACGCCGGAGTGTTCGCCGACGTCACCCGCCTCGCCGTACCGCCACGGCACGCGAAGGTCGAGGGCGAGCCGCTGCGGTGCGACCAGCCGGCCCGGCCGCCGGTGTCGACGTCGCGGTCGGAGTGGTCGCCGTACCCGAGCGGCTTCCTCGATGCGGTCGCGCGGGCGGAGGCGCCGCGGGCGGTGTGGACCGCCGTACCGGGTGCGGACTGGGCGATCGCATTTGCGCAGGCCGCGGCTGTGTGTGCCGCGTCGGGGCGCGGTGCGTTGCTGCTGGTGCCGGATGCGAGGGACTTGGCGCGGTTGGCGGAGGCTTGCAAGGAGGTGCTGGGGGAGAGCGGATTCGTCTCGCTGTCCGCGGATCTTGGGCCGACGGCTCGGTACCGCGCGTTCCTCGCGGCGTTGCGCGGCTGTGCGCGCGTGGTGATCGGGACGCGGGCGGCCGCGTTCGCGCCGATTGCGAACCTCGGGCTGGTGGCGTTGTGGGACGACGGCGACGACTCGTACGCCGAACCGCGGGCGCCGTACCCGCACGCGCGGGAAGTGCTGCTGTTGCGAGCGTTCCGGCAGAAGTGCGCGGCATTGATCGGTGGGTACGCGCGGTCCGCAGAGGCGGCGGCGCTGATCGAGTCCGGGTTCGCGCACGAGCTGATCGCGGACCGGAAGGCGATCCGGGCGGCAGCGCCGTCGGTGCACATCGCGGGGGAGTCGGACATCGATCTGGCCCGGGATCCGTCGGCGCGGGCGGCGCGATTGCCGTCGCGGGCGTTCGAGATTGCACGGTACGGGTTGAAGACCGGGCCGGTGCTCGTGCAGGTGCCGCGCGCCGGGTACCTGCCGAGCCTGGTGTGCCAGACGTGCCGGGCGCCGTCCCGGTGTGCGACGTGTGGCGGGGCGTTGCGCCGTACCGGTGGATCTGGGCCGGCGAGCTGCAGTGTGTGCGGGCGGCCCGCGGCCGATCATCGGTGCCCGGAGTGCGGCGATACCCGGATGCGCGCGGCGGTGATCGGGGCCCGGCGTACGGCGGAGGAGCTCGGGAGAGCGTTCCCGGGTGTTCTCGTGCGTACTTCGGGCGGCGACAACATGCTGGACGTTGTCTCTGGCGAGCCGGCGCTGATCGTGACCACGCCGGGAGCCGAGCCGGTCGCGGAGGGCGGGTACGCCGCCGCGCTGTTGCTGGACACGTGGTTGATGCTCGCGCGACCGGATCTGCGCGCTCCGGAAGAGGCGGTACGGCGCTGGTTCAACGCCGCCGCGCTGGTCCGGCCGGCCGGCGCGGGCGGGATGGTGATCCTCGTCGGCGACCCGTCCGCGCTGCAACTGCAAGCCATCGTCCGCTGGAGTCCCGAGGGTTATGCGACCCGCGAGGTGGAGGATCGTCGCTCGGCTCGGCTGGCGCCCGCCGCGAAGCTTGCCGAAGTCACCGGTCCTTCGGACTCCGTTGCTGACCTGATTACACATCTTCGAGCGCTGCTCGCGCCGTCCGCCGGGCTCGAGGTCCTCGGGCCGGTGGACGTGGACGACGAGACGGTCCGGGCGATCGTACGAACCCCGCGAGCCCACGGCACGGCGCTGGTCCGCGCGCTCAAGGAAGCCCAGGCAACGCGCACCACGAAGAAGTCCCCGGGCTCGGTCCGGATCCAGGTGGATCCACCGAGCTTCGGTTAGGCGGTTGAGGCGAGGCGGGTGGAGGCGTCGAGGAGCTGACTGCCCAGGGGAGTGCGGTAGTACAGGACCGCTCGCCCGTCACGCCGTGAGTCGACCACACCGGCGTTGCGCAGGATGCTGAGGTGGACGCTCAACGTCGGTGCCGACACCCCGAGCTGGTGCGCGAGATGCGTCGTCGACATCGGCAGATCCAGATGACCGACGATCGCCGCCCGCGTCCGCCCGACCAGATCCGCCAGCGGCGACTCCGTTGTGTCTCTCTGGCTCTCCCACAGCCGCCCGAGCCCACGCGGCGGGTACGTAATCGTCGGTACGTGCGGTGCCGAGGTCACCGCAAGGCCCGCCGGCCAGGTGAACACGCAGGGCACCAGCAGCACACCCTGCCCGGCCATCGGTACGCCGTCGCAGCAGAACGGCCGGTCGATCTCGATCCGGTCCGCGCTGTACCGGATCGAGGGATGCAGGTTCCGGAACAGCCGCTCGATCCCGCCGCTCGCGAGCTCGTCCATCCGGAACGCGAGATCCTCCTGCAGCAACGCCCGCATCCGCCGCCAGTCCGGCTCGATCGCGTGTCTCCAGTACGTCTCGAGCGCCGACGTGATCAGGTCGAGCGCTCGCTCCGGGTTGCCGATCAGCTCCGGGAGCACCGGGTTCGGTGTTTCCTCACTCAGCTGCACGAGCTCGCGGACGACGAGATCGTGCGGGGTCGCCGCGATCGCGGCCAGCCCCGACTCTAGACTCGTCGACCGCCGCGGCGGCGCCGGCGTGATGAAGTCCGGGATGTAGCCGACCGGCGGAATCAGTGCCCTGAGCAACGTCAGGTCGTCGCCCTGGATCGTCGGCCGGACCTTCCGCAGCCACGGCCCGTGCACGCTGCGGGCAGTGTTGTTGCTCAGCGCCCGAACGCTGGTCACCGCCTCCCAGACCGGCGAGAGCGCGAACCGGATCCGCCCGACGTCCTCGGCACTCAGTCTGATCGTGATCACTCGATCAGCCTAGAACGAGTGATCCGACCTGACCAGCGGATTAGCGCTGACCCTAATCGTCGACAGTGACCGGAACCACGCTGGACAGTGGAAACATGAGCGCAGTCGCTGCCGTCGGCAACCCAGCCCGCACCGACCTGCCGCGCGCGTTCTGGGCGCTCTGGGTCTGCCAATTGGTGAACCGGCTGGGCAGTTTCGTCCAGCCGTTTCTCGTTCTGTACCTGACGCACGACCGGCACCTGTCGGCCGGTACGGCGGGTGCGGTCGCCGCGGCCGTCGGCGCCGGCTCTGTCGCCGCTCAGCTTGTCGGCGGCACGCTCTCCGACCGGATCGGCCGCCGGTTCACGATGCTGACCTGTTTCTTCGGAACCGGCGCGGCGCTGATCCTGCTCGGGTCGGCGCGCTCGATGGCGATGATCTGGGCGACGGCGTTTCTCGTCGGCCTGCTCGGCGATCTGTTCCGGCCGGCGGTCCAGGCGACGGTCGCGGACCTGCTCAAGCCGGCCGAGCGGGTCCGCGCGTACGGCCTGCTGTTCTGGGCGATCAACCTCGGTTTCTCGGTCTCCACCGTGAGCGCGGGTGCGCTCGCGGCGCTCGGGTACGGCCTGCTGTTCTGGCTGAACGCCGGTACCTCGGTGATCGCCGGGATCGTGATCTGGACGATGGTTCCGGAGAGCCGCCCGGTGCTCGACGAGAGCACTCCGCAGCGGAACTTCCTCGGCGTCGCGCTGCGGGACACCGTGTTCCTGCTGATGATGCTGATCGAGGTCGGGTACGCGACGATCTACTTCCAGGGGTATTCGACGCTGCCGCTGGCGATGTCGGACGACGGGCTCTCCTCGAAGATCTACGGGCTCGTGATCGCGCTGAACGGCGTGGTGATCGTGCTGGTCCAGCCGTTCCTCGGGAGGTGGCTGGCGAAGTTCGACCGGCCGAAGCTACTGGCGACGTCGATGCTGGTGGTGGGGCTCGGGTTCGGGCTCGGTGCCGTGGTGCACAGCTGGTGGGGGTACGGGCTGTCGGTCGTGGTGTGGACGATCGGTGAGATCGGGTTCGCCGCGGTGATCGGTGCGGTGTTCGCGGATCTTGCGCCGATCGATCTCCGCGGCCGGTACATGGGTCTTGGCGGGATGGCGTTCGGCGTCGGCACGGTGGTCGGTCCGCTCGCCGGACCGACCTCGCTCGAGCACTTCGGCCCGGCCGTCACCTGGATCGGCTGCGCCGTCCTCGGCTTGGTGATCGCTGTCGGCCAGTGGTCACTGGCGCCGGCCCTCCACGCCCGGGCCAAGGCAACCGCCGCGGCCGAAGCTGCCGCGGCCGAAGTCAACGCGGGCGTGGCATCCGCATGAGGTGAGCGGTCGCGAGGGTCGCCACCACGGCCGCAGCCGCTAGCCAGAAGGGGCGCTCGAGCGTCGCCGGGTGCCGCAGAAACAGCGTGCCGAACCCGGCGACGCCGAGCGTCCCGCCGAACTGCTGTACCGCGTTCAGCAACCCAGCGGTTGAGCCCGTCTCGTGCGGCTGGACGCGCTGCAACGCCTCGGTGAAGAACGCGGTCGTGAACAGCCCGACGCCGGCACCAGCCGCTGCGAGCGCGGGGAGCAACGCGTACGGCGCGACGAGAACGGCGACCAGCAGTACGCCGAGTCCGACGTACATCAGCCGGGAACCGAACCGCGTGACCAGCCACTGGCCTGCTACCAGCGACGCGATGCCGGTGACCGCGGACCAGGGGAGCAGAGTGAGGCTGGACCGCATGACGGTGTGGTGCAGCGTGAGCTGCTCGTGCAGTACGACGACCAACGTCACGCCGCTCATCACGCCGAAGAACAGCGTCGACGTGAGCAATGCCGGCGCGAAGACGCGATGCTCGAACAGGCTCAGCTCGATCAGCCGACCGTCCTTGCGCCGGCGTTGGTGCAACACGCACACGCCGAGCACGATGACGCCGGCTCCAAGGACCCACCAATCTCGCGACTGCAATACCGGGTAAACCACCAGCGCCGTCCCGGCCGCCAGCAGGAGTGTCCCCACCCAATCGAGTCTCGGACGGTGTGGTGCCTTCGACTCAGGGAGCAGCTTCGCCAGTCCCAGAACGATCAGCCCGAGCGGCACGTTCACGAGAAACACCGCTCGCCAGGAACTCACGTCGGTGATGAACCCACCCAGCAACGGGCCTGAGATGCCCGCAAGTCCCATCACCGGCCCGATCGTCCCCAAGGCCTTGGAGAGCGCCGCACCGCTGAAACCAGCCCTGATCAGCCCAATTGTCTGCGGAATCACCAGCGCCGCCGTCGCCCCCTGCACAGCCCGAGCTCCGATCAACAACCCCGGTGTGACCGCAGCCGCGCAGGCAGCGGACATCACCAGGAATCCAGCGACACCAACCACAAACACCCGGCGTCGCCCGAACATGTCGCCCAGCCGGCCGCCGGTGATCAGCAGCGCTGCGAACGCCAACGTATAAGCCGCGCTGAACCAAGGAATGTCCCCGACCCGCCCGCCAAGCTCCGCATGAATCACCGGCCCCGCAACCTGCACGATCGTCGCGTCCAGCAAGTTCATCCCCTCCGCGATCAACACCCCCACCAATCCGATCCATCGCACCCAGTCCCGCGTCGGTCGGTTTTCGACGGGCGGATCTGGGGTGAGTACGCGCTCTACCGCGTCCTGTGGGCGTCCCCTCGGGGCAGTTGACGTCTGCTCGTTTGTCATGCCTCGACGATCGGTCCTGGGCGCTCGGCTGTTCCATCTGGATGGAAAGATTCGTCGGAATCTTCCATCACGGCCTGCTTTAGGTGATGATTTTCTCGTGCTGGACGAGATTGATCGTGGGTTGATACACGCGCTGCAGGTGGACGGACGGGCGTCGTACAGCCGGATCGGCGACGTGCTCGGGGTCTCGACGCAGACGGTGGCGCGGCGGTTCAACCGGCTGCGGACCGAGGCGGGGCTGCGGGTCGTCGGACTGCCGGATCCTCAGATCGCGGGGCGCTCGCTATGGCTGGTGAGGCTCACTGCAGCGCCGCAAGCCGCGCAGGATCTTGCGGCGGCGCTGTCCCGGCGTCCCGACACCAGTTGGATCAAGCTCGCGGCCGGCGGTACCGAGATCGTCCTCGATCGTCCACACCACGCCCACCGACGGAAACACCCTTCTCCTCCACGACATCCCCAGGACGGCCGGCATCACCTCCGTCTCGGCCCACTACCTGCTCCACCTCTACGTCGGCGGTCCTACCGCCTGGCGAGCTCGCGCCAAGACCCTCAGCCCAACCCAAGAGACCGCTCTCTCGGTCACCGACTCCAAAGCCGGACGGGAGCTGCAGGCTTCGGACGGCCAGTTGTTGCTGGAGCTCGGGAAGGACGGGCGCGCGAGCCTGGTGGAACTGGCGCGGCGGACCGGATGGTCGACCGCGACGGTGGCACGGCGGATCGAGGAGCTGCAGGGGAGTGGGGCGATCTTCTTCGATGTGGACGTGGATCCCGGCGTGTTCGGAGCGACGACCAGCGCGATGCTCTGGTTGTCGGTGCCGCCGGCCCAGTTGGACCGCGTCGGCCGAGCCCTCGCCGAGCACGACGAGCTCGCGTTCGTCGCCGCGACCACCGGGCGGACCAACCTCGTCACCCAGGCCCTCTGCGCCAACCCCGAGGCACTGCACAAGTACCTGATCGAACGAGTCGGCGCGATCGAGCACATCACGTCCATCGAAACGGTCCCGGTACTCCGGACATTGAAAGCGGCCGCGCCCTTCACACCCGGTCTCGTAGGGTTGCGCACATGACGGAGCGGACGATTGATGCGGTGGTGTTCGATATCGGTGGGGTCATCCTGGATTGGAGCCCCGACTACCTGTACGGCGACCTGATTCCTGACGAGGAGCAGCGGACGCACTTCCTCACCAACGTCGCCACCCCGGCGTGGAATCACCAGCAGGACGAGGGGCGCCCGTGGGCGGAGGCGGTTGCCGAGCTCACCAGCTTGCACCCGGAGCACGCGGAGTGGATCGCGGCGTACGACAGCGGCTGGCTGAAGATGGTCAAGGGTGTGTTCGAGGACACGGCGACCCTGGTCGAGGAGGTTCGCGCGCTCGGCGTCCCGACGTACGCGCTGACCAACTTCTCTGCCGAGAAGTGGCAGGTGGCGAAGGACGCGTTCCCGATCCTGACCGGGTTCGACGGCGAGGTCGTCTCCGGGGCCGAGCAGACCGTGAAGCCGGACGAGAAGATCTACCGGATCCTGATCGACCGCTACCAGCTGACCCCGGAGCGAACCTTCTACACCGACGACACGCAGTACAACGTCGACGGCGCCCGCGCGGTCGGCCTCGACGCCGAGCAGTTCACCACGGCCGCCAATCTCCGCCACCAACTCCAGGCCCGCGGTCTCGCCGTCTGACCGAACGCGCCGCCTGAACCGCGCGACCTGGCGGTACTACGCTTGAGGTGTGACTCCGCACCGGAAGAGCACTCGCCCGTGATCCGGGAGATCGACCGTGAGGCCGCCGTCCAGCGCGTCCAGGACGCGTACTCCGACGGCCGGCTGTCGCACGACGAGATGGACCAGCGGCTGCATCAGGTGCTGAGCGCGACCACCCACAACGAGATCGACCGGGCCATCGCGTCGCTGCCGCCGTCGGACCCCGGCCGCTCGCTCCGGATCGGTGCGGCGACCGGTCGGATCCGCCGGAGCGGCGCCTGGCAGGTGCCGCGGAGGCTGACAGTCGCGTCGGCATTCGGCCGCGTGCAGCTGGACCTGACCCGGGCGATCTTCGAGCACCACGAGCTGGACATCGAGCTCAAGCTCGGCACCGGCGGCGCCACGATCCGCGTACCTCGCGACGCGGTCGTCAACGTCGACGGCGTCCACACCGCGATGAAAGACTCGCAGTACCAACCACCCCGTCACTCCAACGGCGCCGGCCCCCGCATCCGCATCACCGGCACCCTAGGCTTCGGCAGACTCCGCATCCGGCACGCCCGGCGCTAGACCGGTGCAGAGATTGTCTCCGTGTATTGCGGGGAGCTTGAGAGGTAGGCCGCCTCGACGTAGATCGTGTTGTCCTGGCAGGTCATCGGGGTGAGGGCGACGCCGGGTTTGCCGCCGTACAGCTGTTGCGGTTTGGGGAGGCCCGGGCGCCAACGCTGGATTGAGTAGGTTTCGTCGCCGGTCGGGCCGACTGTTCGTGTCTCCCAAAGGATCCAGTTGTTGCAGGCAAGGATTGTGTCTGTGACGATCGGGCCGAGTGGGCGAGCGGGGGAGTCACCGGACTCACGGACGTACGCCTTGCTCTGGTACTGATCCGGGTCCGACGCGCTCACCTCCGACCACACCGTTGCCCCGCCCAACGAAGCGCCGCTCCACTGGATGCAGTTGGTTGCCGCTGGCACCGGCCGTACGGCGCCACCCGCGAGCGCGGCCGTCATCACCCGCTTGCACCGGCGCGCAGTCTCCGGCGCGATGATCTCGCTGAACGTGACGGTGTCCGCGGACACCACCGGATCGGCGATGTAACCGGGTGCGGCGACGCAGGTCAGCGGGCGAGCCTTGAGCGTCGCCAGGTCGGCCACGATCAGGCACGAGCGGTTCTTCGCGTCGGTGGAGCTGTAGGCGAACGTCCCGTCGTACGCTCCGATCTCCGGCTCGGACACCGGCGGCAGTGCGCCCAGACTCGCGACCCGGCCGGTGGCGAGGTCGTACCGGAAGACCTTGATCTGCGGATCCGACCCGTCCGAGCGGATGTCCTGGATCAGCGCCCAGTGGTCGTCGATCACGACCGGCGACTGGGCCACGAAGCCGGCCGCGGGCACATGCCGGACCACGACCTTCTTGCTGGTCCGGTCCACGATCGTCGTCGTCCCGGCCTCGTCACTGCCGCGCGTGACGACGTACCGGCGTTGCTGGGTGACCAGGTGCTGACCGTCCATCGGCTGCCGTAGCACCTTCGCCCAAGCCGGCAGCGCGGTATCGGTCGGTGGCCGCGGGGTCGAGGGCGCGACCGTTGGCATCCCCGACGTTGGCGCGACTGACGTTGGCGTTCCGGATGTTGGTGTCCCCGACGGTGCGGCTCCGTCCTTGGTGGACGAGCAGCCGGCGACGGCCAGCACGAGCAGGGTGCCCAGGGCAACGGTACGGCGTCGCATCACAGCCCGATGTTCTGGAAGGTGTTGGCCAGCGTCGCGTTGAACAGCGCACTCGCCGGGATGTTCCGCGGCCCGTCGGTGACGTTCCCGCGGCTGTTGAACCGGCGCTCGTTGAACACCTCGAAGATCGCGATCGTGCCGTTCGCCTTGTCGTACCCGCGGCCGACCTGGTAGTGCCCGCTGTGGTTGAACGCGAGGTACGGGAAGTACCGCTTCAGCAGCTGCACGTGCTCGATCACCGGCGCCTTGTAGACCGCGAAGTGCTTCTGGTGCACGGTGAAGAAGGTCTGCGCGTTCCAGCCCGAGACGCTCTGGACGACGTACGTCCCGGCCGTCTTGGACCACGCGGTCTTCGCGTTGGTCTGCTTCACCATCGAGGAGATCGACGTACCGCCGGACGTCGAGCCGAGGTCCTTGGCCCACGACGACTGCGTGTCCTTCTGGTTGTCATCGGCCCAGTCGATCGACTGGAACGTGGCCGGCCCGCACCAGTACCCCTTCTCCTGCGAGGTCTGGAACCCCTTCATGATGTACGCCGACGCCGGATAAGCGACCGGCTTCGGCGCAGTGGTCGGCGTCGCAGTCGGTGTGGTGGCCGGCGTGGTCGGCGTCGCAGTCGGGGTCGGCGTAGCAGTAGGACTGGCAGTCGGCGCCGGCGCGGCCGAAGCTCGCTGGTCGGCCGTCGTCTGGGCCTCCGCCATCAGTCGCAGCTCCCGCGCCTTCGCCCGCCCGTCCCAGGCGGCCTGCATCTCGTCCAGCTCGGCGCCTACCCGGGCGCTCTTCGGCATCGCCGCCCGCTGTTCGACGAACGCGGCCGGCGTCAGATCCCCGGTCGGGATGTCCTGCTCAACCCCGGCATCGCCCTCGGCCCGCACGCTCGGCGGGCTCATCATCGCCTCCACCTGCGCACCGGTCGGCACCTGGTCGACGAAGCCCAGTCCGAGGCAGTAGTTCTCCGAGTCGAGCTTGAAGCACCGCAGCATCGACTTCGCCTGCTCGGACGCGCTGGCGGACCGCACCTGCACGTCGCCGGGCGACGTAGCCGTCACCTGGTCGACCACCTGGCTCCACGACTTGGCCGCGGGAGGCTCCCCGACCGGCTGATCCGGCTGGGCCGTTGGCGTACCAGTTGTACCAGCCGGACCGTCGGACGGCGGCGACGAAGGTACGCCGGTTGGCGCCGAGGTCGGTGTGGCGGACGGTACCGAGGTGGGGCGGCCGGTGTACTCCGGGTCGCGCTCGTAGGCCTGGGCGGTGATCGGTGCGAGCTGGGTAACCAGGGCACCGAGGAGGACCAGAGTTGCCCCCCGTGCTGCTGTGAGCATTGGGTCTCCCGTGCGGCGTGTGACGGCAGTGACTGAGGGTACGCCTGAGACCACAGTACGTGCTTGTGGCAACAAACGACAGGGGCCTCCGGGCTCCGGCACCCGCGCCCGGCGCACTAGACTTGCGCAGTCCTGCCTGGTGCGACGCTGTGGAGATTCTGTTGTCGGTTCAACCCATCCGCCTGTTCGGCGACCCGATCCTGACCACCAAGGCAGACCCGGTCGTCGACTTCGACGCCGAGCTGCGCCGCCTGGTCGCGGACCTCACCGACACCATGCAGGACGCGCCCGGCACCGGCCTGGCCGCGCCGCAGATCGGCGTCGGGCTGCGGGTCTTCACGTACCACGTCGAGGGCGACCTCGGGCACCTGGTCAACCCGGAGCTGACGCTGTCCGCCGACGAGCAGTTCGGCCCGGAGGGCTGCCTGTCCATCCCCGGCCTGACCTTCGACTGCCGCCGCGCGCTGTCCGTCGTCGCCCGCGGCTTCAACATGTACGGCGACCCTGTCGTGATCGAGGGCTCCGAGCTGCTCGCCCGCGCGCTCCAGCACGAGACCGACCACCTGGACGGCATCCTGTTCGTCGACCGCCTCGACACCGCCACCCGCAAACAGGCCATGAAAGCCATCCGCGAAGCCGACTGGACCGGCCTAGGCGGCCCACCCCGCCTCAAGGTCTCGCCTCACCCCACGAACGGATTTGGACTGTGAGAGTCGTCTTTGCCGGTACGCCGGAGGCTGCGGTTGTTGCGTTGGAGGCGGTTGTTGCCAGTCGCCACGAGGTGGTCGGGGTGGTGACGCGGCCGGATGCGCCGGCGGGGCGGGGGCGGAAGCTGGTCGCTTCGCCGGTGGCGCAGTACGCCGAGGAGCTGGGTGGGATCGAGATCCTCAAGCCGGTCAAGCCGAGCGACCCGGAGTTTCTCGCGCGGATGCGGGACATCGCGCCGGACTGTTGCCCGGTGGTCGCGTACGGCGGACTGCTGCCGCAGGCGGCGCTTGACATCCCGACGCATGGCTGGATCAACCTGCACTTCTCGGTCCTGCCCGCGTGGCGTGGGGCGGCGCCGGTGCAGCACGCGATCATCGCGGGTGACGACGTCACCGGAGCGAGCACGTTCCGGATCGTGAAGGCGCTCGACGCGGGTCCGGTGTACGGCGTACTGACCGAGCCGATCGGTCCGTCGGACACGTCGGGTGATCTGCTGCACCGGCTCGCGGTGTCGGGGTCGAAGCTGCTCGTGGACACGCTGGACGGGATCGAGTCCGGGATCCTGGAGGCGCGGGAGCAGCCGCGTGACGGGGTCACGCTCGCGCCGAAGATCAACGTCGAGGACGCCGAGCTGGATCTGACCGCGCCGGCCCAGCGGGTGGATCGGCTGGTGCGTGGGTGCAACCCGGCGCCGGGGGCGTGGACGATGTTCCGAGGCGAGCGGTTGAAGGTGCTCGCCGTACAGCTCACCGACGACGAGCTGAAGCCGGGTGAGCTGCAGGCGACGAAGTCGAGCGTGCGGGTCGGCACCGGGAGCAAGGCGGTCGAGTTGGTGACGGTGCAGCCGCAGGGCAAGAAGCCGATGGCGGCGGCGGACTGGGCCCGTGGGGTCCGGTTGACCGACGAGGATCGGCTGGGTCCGGCCGCGTGAGTGATCGTTCTCCTCGTAATCGTGGACCGCAGCGTCGGCCGGACGGTGTGCGGCGGGTCGCGTACAAGGTCATCCGTCAGGTCACCGGCGAGGGCGGCTACGCGAACCTCGTCCTCAACAAGGCCCTCCGCGAGGCGCGACTGAGCGGTCGGGACGCTGCCTTCTGTACGGAGCTCGTCCACGGCACGCTCCGCTGGCAGGGTACGTACGACGCGTTCCTGGCCCGCAGCGTGTCGCGGCCGCTCGCGGACCTCGACCCAGAGCTCCTGGACATGCTCCGCCTCGGCACCCACCAACTCCTCAACATGCGCGTCGACTCGTACGCCGCCGTCGACGAGATGGTCACCCTCACCCGATCCGAACTCGGCCAGAAACGCACCGGCCTCGTCAACGCCGTACTCCGAAAAATCAGCCAACGCACCCTTGACCAGTGGATCTCGACCACTGCTCCGAAGGACGATGAGCTGGCCTACCTGGCCATCGCGAAGGCCCATCCCCGCTGGGTCGTTGACGCGTTCGACCGCGTTGTCCCCAACGAGCTGGAGGCACTCCTCGACGCCGACAACGAGCCGCCGCGGGTGACGTTGGTGGCTCGGCCTGGGGTGGCATCGGTGGATGAGCTCTCAGGTGCGACGCCGGGGAGGTGGTCGCCGTATGCGGCTGTGTTGGAGCAGGGTGGGGATCCGGGGCGGATCGAGGCTGTGGCTACTGGGCGGGCCGGTGTGCAGGATGAAGGGTCGCAGTTGGTGGCGATTGCGCTGGCGTCGGCGGTCATCGAGGGGGACGACGCGAACTGGCTGGACCTGTGTGCGGGGCCTGGCGGGAAGTCGGCTCTGCTGGCGGCGCTGGCCTATCAACGCGACGGGAAGCTGACAGCGGTTGAGCCGTTGAAGCATCGGGCCGAGCTGGTTCGCTCCAACCTGCGGGCGATCCCGGGGGAGCACAAGGTGCTGGTCGGGGATGGGACGAAGCCGACCTGGCCGGCCGGATCGTTCGACCGGGTGCTGGCGGATGTGCCGTGCAGCGGGCTCGGCGCGCTGCGCAGGCGGCCCGAGGCGCGCTGGCGGCGTACCCCGGAGGACGTCAAGGAGCTCCGTCCGCTCCAGGAAGCCCTCCTCGATTCCGCGATCACCTCCACCAGATCCGGCGGCGTGACGGCGTACGTCACCTGTTCCCCGCACCCCGACGAGACCCGCGCGGTGGTTGACGCGGTGCTCGCTCGGCGCGGAGATGCGAAGCTCGAGGACGCCCGCCAACTCTTCCCAGGCGTGCCCGACCTCGGCGACGGCCCCGACGTACAGCTCTGGCCGCACCTGCACGGAACCGACGCCATGTACCTCGCGCTGATCAGGAGAACCTGACCCCAGTCAGCACCTAATGCATGAGTCGGTCATGATAGTGACGTGACAACAACCGCCGCACCGCCTGCCCCCGCGACCCGGCGGCGTCAGGTCGTCGGACTGGCCTCGGCGTTCGGGATCGGCATGCTGGTCGCCGTTCAGTCGCGGCTCAACGGCGAGCTCGGCGGCATCCTCGGCGACGGCGTACCCGCTGCGCTGATCTCGTTCGGCACCGGCCTGCTGCTCCTGCTCATCGCCACCGCCCTGATCCCACGCGTCCGCAAAGCCCTCGCGAACGTCTGGCAGACGATCCGCACCCCCATGCGCGGGTACGGCGGCCTGCGCTGGTACCAGTGCCTCGGCGGCCTCGCCGGCGCGTTCCTCGTCGCCACCCAGTCGATCACTGTCTCGGTGATCGGCGTCGCGGTGTTCCTGGTCGCAGGCGTGGCCGGCCAGGCGATCAGCAGCCTCGTTGTCGACCGGATCGGTCTAGGACCTGCCGGCCCCCAGCAACTCACCACGTTGCGCGTCGTCGGCGCCGCGGTCGCGCTGGTCGCGGTCGCCCTGGCGGTATCCGGTCAGCTTGCCCACCCCGATGGACTGCTCCTCGCCGTCCTGCCCGCGCTCGGCGGTGTGGGCACCGCCGTACAGCAGGCCATCAACGGACGCGTCGCACGAACCGCCTCCGCCGACGGGTACGGCGCAGTCGCCGCCGGCGTCGTCAACTTCCTGGTCGGGTTCGCCGCGTTGCTGCTCGTTTTCGTCGTCGACCTCGCGTTCCGCGGTACGCCGCGGCACCTGCCGAGCGAGCCCTGGCTGTACTTCGGCGGCGCGTGCGGCGTCGTCTTCATCAGCGCCGCGGCCGCCGTCGTACGCGTGGTCGGCGTGTTCGTGCTCGGGCTCGGTACGATCGCCGGTCAGCTCATCGCGAGCCTGTTCATCGACGTGTTCCTGCCCGTGGCGGACAAGCCGATCACCTCGACGGTGGTCGCCGGCACCCTGCTCGCCCTCGTCGCCGTCGTGGTCGCCGCCGTACCCAACCTGCGGAGCGCCTAGACGGCCTCTGCCACCACCAACGGCTTCCGGCGGAACGACCCGAGCAGACCCTGCGACACGGCAACGCCGAGCAGTACGACGAGGCCGCCGACCGGCTGGTACCACGCGATGTGCTCGTGCAGCACGATCACGCCAACCACGATCGAGAAGACCGGCATCAGGTACGTCACCATCGACGACCGGCTCGCACCGATCAGCCGGATGTTCCGCAAGCTCAGCACGAACGCGAGCCCGCTGCCCAGCGCACCGAGCGCGACCACGCTCAGCACGACCTTGATCGACAACGACCACGGCACCGGCGGCGCCTGCCGGGTGACGATCGGCGCCACGATCGCCAGCTGAACCGTTGCGCACAGCAACAACGTCGCCGACAGCGTGGTGCCCGACAACGACGACCCGGCCAGGAACCGTTTCTGGTAAGGGATCGCGAGCCCGTAGAACATTGCCGCGAGCATGCACAACCCTTGACCGAGCAGGTCGGCGCCACCGTCGACGTGCCATGCGCCGAGTACGACGAGCATCCCGGTGAACCCGATCAGCAGACCGAGCACGCGCTGCACCGAGAACGTCTCGGTCCGGAAGATCAGGACGGCGATCGGCAGCACGATCAGCGGGGTGATCCCGTTCCAGATGCCCGCCAGGAGCGAGGGGATGCGCTGCTCGCCGTACCCGAACAGCGTCCACGGGATCGCGGATCCAATCGCGCCGGCCACGAACGAGTGCGCCCACACCCGCGGGTCCCGCGGCAACGACTCGCGCTTGACGACCAGGATCGCGAGGAGCACGAGCGAGCCCGCGATCACCCGCCCGAGGGCCAGGTACAGCGGCGGCAGCTCGCGCACGCCGACCGAGATGAACAGGAAGCTGCACCCCCAGATGGCAGCCAGGGCCAGCATGGTCGGAAGCCAGGACGCGACCGGAATCTTGTCGCTGCTCGTGTCAGTAGTCGTAGGTGCGCTCACTCCTGACATCTTGCACTACGCCGGGGACACTTCGGGGATCTTTATCCGCAATCGGGCAGAGTTTGGTGAGTAATGAACAGCACGTAGCGACGACCGTCAGGGGCGAGAGAGGATGACGGTCATGAGTGCCTTCGACGTGGTGGCGGTCCGGAAGCAGTTCCCCGCACTCGAGGAAGGAGCGGCGCACTTCGACGGTCCCGGCGGGTCGCAAACCCCGCAGGTGGTCGCCGACGCCGTTGCGAAGACCATGACCTCGGCCCTCGCGAACCGCGGGCAGCTCACCCCGGCGGAGCGCCGCGCCGACGAGATCGTCGTCAACGCCCGGCAGGCGATGGCCGACCTGTTCGGGACCACCGCGCAGGGCGTCGTCTTCGGCCGCAGCATGACCCAGCTGACGTACGACTTCTCCCGGACGCTCGCCAAGTCCTGGTCGACCGGCGACGAGGTGATCGTCTCGCGTCTCGACCACGACGCGAACGTCCGCCCCTGGGTCCAGGCCGCCGAGGCGGCCGGCGCGACCATCAAGTGGCTCAGCTTCGAACCGCAGACCTCCGAGCTGGACGACATCGCGCCGCTGCTGTCCGACCGCACCCGGTTGGTCGCGGTGACCGGCGCCTCCAACCTGCTCGGCACACGGCCGGACACCGAGGCGATCGCCGAGCAGGTCCACGCGGCCGGCGCGTTGATCTACGTCGACGGCGTCCACCTCACCGCGCACGCGCCGGTCGATGCGTCGTACGCCGACTTCTACGTCTGCTCGCCGTACAAGTTCTTCGGCCCGCACCTCGGCGCGCTGACCGCCAAGCCGGAGCTGCTCGAGACGCTGACGCCGGACAAGCTGATGCCGTCGACGAACGTCGTACCGGAGCGGTTCGAGTTCGGCACGCTGCCGTACGAGTTGCTGGCCGGGACGACCGCGGCGGTCGACTTCCTCGCCGGCCTCGCCGGCCTCGCCGGCCTCGGCGGTCGCGGTGATACCCGTCGGGAGCGGCTCCTGAGCTCGCTGAAGCTGGTCGAGGAGTACGAGGACGGCCTGCGCGACGATCTGGAGGCTCGGCTGGCCGCGATCCCCGGGGTCACGCTCTACGGGCACGCGGCACATCGCACGCCGACCCTGCTGTTCCGGCTCGAGGGCCACGAGCCGGCCGCAGTTGCCGCGCACCTTGCAGCCGCGGGCGTCAACGCGCCCGCCGGTTCGTTCTACGCCTACGAACCCGCTCGCCACCTGGGCCTCGGCCCGGCCGGAGCGGTCCGCGCCGGCCTCGCGCCGTACGTCGACCAGTCCGATGTCGACCGCCTGGTGGACGCCTTGACCACGCTGGCGGTGAATAAGTAAAGTCTGTGGGGAAATGAGAGAACCGAGCGCGGTCTTCGTCCAGACGGACCTCTCGGACGGACTGACGAGCGCTCCCCGCACCGGCGCGACCTGGTCCGCCAGGGGTATCGAGATCGCCTGGGCCGACGGCACGGTCGAGGTCACCGCCGACGCTGTCGCCCGCGTCGCACTCCGCTGGTCCGAACGACTCCCGCCCGGTGCGCTCATCCTCGGTGACGCCTGGGAACGCTCGTACGGCGACCTGCAGTGGCGCCACCAGCAACCCGACCGTCTCCTGCCGTGGTACTTCCTCGCCCACGACCCGGCCACCGGTACGACGACCGGCGCCGGCGTGGACGTGCAGCCGAATGCCTTCTGCTCCTGGACCGTCGATGCGGACGGCTACACGCTCTGGCTCGACCTCCGCAACGGCGGCGGCCCGACCCGGCTGGCCGGCCGGACGCTCGTCGCGGCGAGTGTGCGACCCTTCAAAGACGCCGGTACACCCTGGCAGACCCTCAACGCAGCGGTCGCCTCTCTGAGCACCCGGCTACCGGAGCGACCTGAGCCCGCGCCGGTAGTCGGGGCTAATAACTGGTACTACGCGTACGGCGAGAACTTCGACGAGAAGGCGGTCCTCCAGGACGCCGCCACCGTCGTCGAACTCGCCGACGGGCACCCGGTCAAGCCGTTCAGCGTCGTCGACGACGGCTGGTACCCGGGTGGAGTCTGCTCCGGCGGCCCGTGGGACCGCGGTATCCCGGGCGTCTTCGACGACCTGGCCGGCACGGCGGCCACGATCAAGTCGCTCGGCGCACGCCCGGGCCTGTGGTTCCGCCCGCTCTTCGTCCGCGAGCCGTCGCCGCGGGCGTCCGCGGTCCCGCACGACGCCGCGGGCCGCGCGCTCGACCCGACGTACCCCGAGGTGCTTGATGGGATCCGCGCCGACCTCCAGCGCTTTCAGTCCTGGGGATTCGAACTCGTGAAGCACGACTTCAGCACCTTCGACGTCTTCGGACGCTTCGGACCAGCGATGGGTTCTCGCCTCACGGGCGACGGCTGGCAGCTGCACGACAACACCCGGACGACAGCCGAAGTGATCCTTGACCTCTACCGCGTGATCCGGGACGCGACCGACGCCGTAGTGATCGGCTGCAACACCGTCGGCCACCTAGCGGCCGGGCTGGTCGACGTCCAGCGGAGCGGCGACGACACCTCCGGCCGGGACTGGGAGCGGACCCGGAAGATGGGCGTGAACACGCTCGCGTTCCGGCTCCCGCAGCACGGCCGGTTCTTCACCGTGGACGCGGACTGCGTGCCGTGTACGCAGGAGACGCCGTGGGAGCTCAACGAACGGTTTCTGCAGCTGATCGCCCGATCCGGTACGGCTTTGTTCGTCTCGATCGATCCAAAGGCACGGACCCAGCGGTCGGACAGGGCTCTGCGCGACGGTATACGGTTGGCGCTCAGTGGCGGTGAGGCGCCCGGGATCGAGCCGCTCGACTGGCTCGAGAACACCACACCCAACGCATGGCGAGCGGGCGGCGAGACCATCCACTACGACTGGTCACGTCCGTGGGGTGCGGACCCGATCAACTGACTGGGGGCAGGGTGTGACAGTTCGTCCAGGTCGCCGCGGCACCAATCTGGACCGGGTCGGCGGTTTCAACGACGCGGTCGTGCTGGACGCGATCCGCCGCAGCGAGCAGCTGAGCCGGGTCGAGCTCGCGGAGGCGACCGGGCTCTCCGGCCAGGCCATCTCCAACATCGCCCGCCGGCTGCTCGACGCCGGGCTGGTCCGCGAGGCCGGGCGGCTGCGCGGTGCCGGGATCGGCAAACCGCGGACCCTGCTCGAGCTCGAGCCCGCCGGGCAGTACGCCGTCGGCGTGCATCTGGATCCGGCCGTCGTCACCGTCGTACTGCTCGACCTCACCGGCGAGGCCGTCGCGCGCCGGCGGATGCTGATCGAGGACGCGGACAAGCCCGACGTACTGATCGATGCCATCGCGGCGACGATCGAGGACGTCCTGCTGGAATCTGGTGCGCCGCGGGACCGGGTCACCGGGGTGGGCATCGCTGCGCCCGGTCCGATCGATGTCGAGCGCGGGGTCGTCGTCGACCCGCCGAACCTGGCCGCCTGGCACCTCGTGCCGCTGCGCGACGAGCTGCGGGAGCGGACCGGTCTGCCGACCGTCCTCGACAAGGACGTGACCGCTGCGGCCTCGGCGGAGAAGTGGGCCGGGCAGGGCGGAAGCTTCGTGTTCTTCTACCTCGGGACCGGCGTGGGCGCCGGGCTGGTGATCGCCGACGAGGTCGTTCGGGGTGCGTCCAGCAACGTCGGCGAGATCGGGCACGTGATCGTCGACCCGGACGGGCCGGTCTGTTACTGCGGCCGGCGTGGCTGCGTGGGGGAGACCAGCCAGCCGCGATACTTGGTGCAACAGGCGGTGCACGCCGGAGTGATTGCCCAAGGCATCGATATCGACGATCGGCAGGCGGTGGACGTCGCGTTCGCCGGGTTGTGCGCACAGGCTGCCGCCGGGCCCGGGCTGGCGCGGGAGATCGTGGCCGCGCTGGCCGAGCGAATCGCCAAGGTCGTCGAGGACATCGCGAACCTGCTCGACCTCGATCGCGTCGTCTTCGGCGGTCCGCACTGGGAGCAGCTCGCACCGACCTTCGTCGACGTGGTCCGGAAGGCGCTGGACGGCCGGTTCCTGGTCCGGGCGGTGCATCCGTTCGAGGTCGCCGGGACGTCGCTCGGTGCCGATGTCGGCGCGATCGGCGCGGCCAGCCTGGTCCTGGACCAGACGTTCTCCCCGAATCCTTCCGTATTGATGCAGAGCAGCGCGCTCGTCGGTGAAAGGTGATGTGTTGATGATCGACCCCGAGGTCCTGGCCCGCGCGACGGAGGCCGTCCAGCGGGCCGGCGGCGACGCGGTGATCGCGGAGATGTTCCGGCGCTCGATGGCCGAGAACCTGCCCGCGGTCGCCGAGCGGCAGCCGGACGGGACCACGTTCGTACTCACCGGCGACATCCCGGCGATGTGGCTGCGCGACTCCGCGGCGCAGCTCCGGCCGTACCTGCTGCTGTGCAAGGACGATCCGGGTCTGCAGGACGTGCTGATCGGCGTACTGCACCGGCAGCTGTCGTACGTCGTCCTCGATCCCTACGCGAACGCCTTCAACAAGTCGCCGAACGGTGCGGGCCACGTCACCGACGAGACCGAGATGTCGCCGTGGGTGTGGGAGCGGAAGTACGAGATCGACTCGCTGTGCTTCCCGCTCGAGCTGGCGTACCGGCTGTGGCGGATCACCGGTCGCGCGGACGTGATCGACGAACGGTACCGGGCCGCGGCAGAGGCGATCGTCGAGCTGTGGACCGTGGAGCAGGACCACGAGGCGAAGTCGCCGTACCGCTTCCAGCGACTGGACGACCGGCCGTCGGACACGCTGGTGCGGGAGGGGCGCGGGCAGTTGACCCGGCCGACGGGGATGTCGTGGAGCGCGTTCCGTCCTTCTGATGACGCGACCGAGCTCGGCTTCAACGTGCCGGGCAACATGTTCGCGTCGGTCGTGCTCGGCTATTTGGAGGAGATCGCGACCGAGGTACTACGCGACCCGTCGCTGGCCGATCGTGCGAAGGCGTTGAAGGCGGATATCGACGAGGGCATCGCGCAGTACGCCGTGGTCGATCACCCGGTGCACGGGCGGGTGTATGCCTACGAGGTCGACGGAATGGGCGGGACGTTGCTGATGGACGACGCGAACATGCCAAGCCTGTTGGGGATCCCGCTGACCGGCTACGCGGCACCGGACGACCCGACGTACCTGGCCACGCGCGCGCTGCTGTTGAGCCCCGAGAACCCCTACTACTACAGCGGTTCAGCGGCCTCCGGTATCGGCAGCCCGCACACGCCTCCGCGCTATATCTGGCACATAGCCCTGGCCGTCCAAGGCATCACCAGCACCTCCGCCGAAGAACGCCAAGCTTTGCTCGAACTCCTCCGCGACACCACCGGCGGCACCGGCCTCATGCACGAAGGCTTCGACGTCGACGACCCCACCCACTACACCCGCGAATGGTTCTCCTGGGCCAACGCCATGTTCTGCGAACTAGCCCTCGTCCACGCCGGCATCAAGTAGAAAAGAACAGAGAAAAGAACAAGGATATATGGTTGGTGCGTGGCTGGGTCGCGCGGTATCCGCCAGTAGCAGTCACGTGGCCGCCCTAGTACTCCAGCCCTAGTTCGTGATCAGGTGAGTGGGGCTGTCGTTGGCGGTGGTGGCACTCGCGGGCTCGGGTTCGGCGCCGTAGACCTCATCGCCGGCCACCTACGACGCTGGGATACAGGCGTCGAACGCCCGGGTGATCATCTCCCGCGCGAGCGTCGATTGGTGGCGAACCTGACCTCGGCGGGCACTCCCGCAGCACGGCAACGATCGGGGTCTGTGGTCCACGACTGCGGCAGACACACAGCCCGGTCGATGAACGCGTGCCCGGTCTCTCAGCGGCGTAGACGAGGTAGACACCGCCTCGGCGCTCCAGACCGACCGTGCCGGCTGGTGCTGCATGCCATCCGGCGACGCCTCGTCGGCATGCTCGGCGGTCGTTCAACAGTTGATCCGCGGCAGCCCGGCCAGCAAGGGAAGCAGGAACCACCGCACCCGGCACCCGGGAGACGGCGCGGGTGCTGCTTTGGGGGTTACTGATGGAGGCCGCCGAGTTGGTGGAGCATTGTGAGGTCGTCTCGGATTGCCCAGCGTTCGGCGATTCGGGCGTTGCGGAGGCGGTAGGCGAATGCGACGTCTCGGGTGCAGACGCCCTCGGCCAGGTCGAAGCCGCGGAATGCGCCGCCGGGCCAGTGCAGTTCGCGCGTGCCGAACTGCACGACCATGTCATCCTCGGCGACAACGAACGACTCCACCCAACGGCCGGGGTGGCGAGCGCGGCCTGCCGCGGTCAAGAACTGCCTGGTGCCCTCGATGCCCGGGGGCATGTGTGGGGCGAGCGCGTGGTTGACGAGGTCCGGGGTGCAGAGCGCGTCGAGGCGGGACAGGTCACCTGTGCCGTTGCCGAGCTCGTCCAACTCCTGTACGACCGCCTTGTTCTCAGAGAGGTTCATGCCCCTCTCGATATCACTCGTCCGCACCGCGGGGAAGTCGCGCCGCCGGAGTGCGACCTGTGGGCCTTGCTCGCGAAGTCGATCACGGGCTACCACCAGGTGAGCCTGCGGGCGACAGCCCGCCACCAGCCGGGGACATTGCCGACCGCCACGTCCCAGATCACGAACTACGGCTGGAGTACCAGGCTGGTTATGGCGCGCACAGGAGGCGGTTCCGTCCCAGGGGCGAGGGTGAATCTCAGCAAGAGTCTGCTCAGCTGGTGAACAAGCACGGGTTAAGAGTCGGCTGGCCAGGAAGGCTGACTCGGCGATCGGTGGCACTAAATGTGAAGGACAGGGGGCGGGTGCGAGGGTAGCCTCCGGGGATCATGGAGGCTTTTGAGGTTTCGCGGGCTGTTGCGACTGCGGGGGCGATTGCTGCGTCGGTTGGCGTGGTGGTTGAGGACGCGGTGGTGCTGCACAACTCGAACAAGTTGGCTCTGCGGTTGGTGCCGGGTGGGGTGTTTGCTCGGGTGGCTCCGGAGGGGGAGGAGGTTGCGGAGTTCGAGGTACAGCTCGCGCGGGAGTTGGGGGAGATTCGGGCGCCCGTGGCTCGGCCGTGGAGTGCCGAGGTTTATCGGCGGGACGGGTTTGTGGTGACGCTGTGGGAGTACTACGAGCCGGTCGCATCAGAGGTTGAGCCGGTTGAGTACGCCCGGGCGTTGGAGCGCCTGCACGACGGTATGCGGAAGGTGGAGCTGACGAGTCCGCGATTTACGGATCGGGTCGCGGAGGCTCAGAAGATCGTCGCCGAGGTGGAGCTTTCGCCGGAGCTGACGGCGGCGGATCGGGTGTTTCTGGGTGGTCGGCTGAGGGACCTGCGGGAAGCGATCGAGGGGCGTGGGGTCGCGGAGCAGTTGTTGCACGGGGAGCCGCATCCGGGGAACTTGCTCGGCACGACGCACGGTCCGTTGTTCATCGACTTCGAGACCTGTTGTCGCGGGCCGGTGGAGTTTGATCTGGCGCATGTGCCGGAGGCTGTGTGTGAGCACTACCGGGGTGTGGATCAGGCGTTGCTGGACGACTGTCGGCAGTTGGTGCTTGCGATGGTTGCTGTGTGGCGGTGGGATCGCGGGGACCAGTTCCCCAACGGGCGCCAGTTCGGTGAGGAATTGCTGCGGATTCTGCGAGAAGGACCTCCGTGGCCGACATTGGACGCAGTGGTGAAGCGGGTGGAGAGCACCTAGGAGCCGCGCCAGTGGCAGCAAACCGTGAGTCAAGTGACGTCGCGGTGGCGGGTGGTCCAGGTGGCTACGGCGGCGAATGTGGCGCAGTAGACCAGCAGGGTGAGCAGGGCTCGGGTTCCGGTGACGGCGTCTCGTACGCCGGGGGGTGCGTCGGTGGTGGACATGCCGGTGACGGCGAACACCAGGGAGCCGGCGTTGGTGCCGGGGAGGAGGTTTGCGAGCCACTTGAGGCTGGGGAGCAGGCTGCTGACGACGCCGGCGAGTAGCGTCTCGATGCCGAGGATCCACACCACGCCGAGCCCGATCGGCAGCGCAACGTTGCGGAAGGCAACGGCCAGGACAGCGCCGGCCAGGCACCACATCATCAGCACCAGCCAGCCGCCCGCCAGGCCCTTCAGCAGTGCACCGATCGTTGGCCATGCCATCGACCCGTCCTCCGCGGCGGCGATGCCGACGCTGCAGAGCATGCAGGCGGTGAAGATGCCGAGCACCCAGAGCACGATCATGGTGCCGAGGGCAAGGAACTGGGCGCCGAGAACGGTGCCGCGACCGGGACGCTGGGTCAGCACCGTCTTGAGCGTGCCCCAGTTGTACTCGCCGCCGATCACGATCGCGCCGAGCACCAGGGCCAGCGCGCCGGCGAAGATCGGGTATCCGCCGATCGTGTTGTCCAGCACGCGTTCCGGCAGCATCCCGTGCAGGATCTCGCTGCGCGGTACGCCGGTCGTCTCCGGGTTGTCGTCGCCGGTCGCGTACCCGAGGTACGGCAGCAGGTAGCCGAAGATCAGGCTCAGCACCAGCCCGGCGCCGAAGAGCACCCAGACCGCGGATCGTTTGCGCAGCTTCAGCAGCTCGGCGCGGTAGCTACCCAACATGAGCCGTCTCCTCGTTGGTGGTGAGCTCGAAGAAGATGTCTTCCAGGGCTCGCTCGGTGCTGTGCAGTTCGGAGACGGCGATCCCGGCCTCGACCAGGACCCGGTTCACCTCGGCGGCCCGGTCCGGCGCCACCTTCACCCGCAGCGTGTCGTCGTACTGGTGCACGCTGCCGAACCGGGTCAGGATCGCCTGGGCCTTGTCCTTCGGGGTGGCGCGGACGACGAGCTCCTGCTCGCCGCGCAGTTCCTCGACGTTGTGCTCGGCAACCATCCGGCCGGCGTTGATGATCCCGACCCGATCGCAGATCTGCTGCACCTCGCCGAGCAGGTGACTCGACAGCAGCACGGTCTGCCCGCTGGTCCCGAGCTCGCGGATCAGCCGGCGCATGTCGCGCATACCGGCCGGGTCGAGCCCGTTGGTCGGCTCGTCGAGGATGACCAGCTCGGGGTCCTTGAGCAGCGCGGCCGCGACACCGAGCCGTTGCTTCATCCCCAGGGAGTACGTCGAGAACCGGTCGCGGGCCCGATCCGCGAGGTCGACGAGCTCGAGTACGTCGTCGATCCGCAGCCGCGGCACGTCGGCGTACTCCGCCAGCAGCCGCAGATTGTCCAGCCCGGACAGGTACGGGTAGAACGCGGGCGACTCGATCATCGACCCGGTCCGGCCGAGTACGTCGGCCTGTCCGGGCCGCCCGCCCAGCACCCGTACGTCGCCGCTGGTCGGCGCGATCAGCCCGGTCAGGATCCGGAGCGTCGTGGTCTTCCCTGCTCCGTTCGGCCCGAGGAACCCGTAGACCTCACCCGGCAGCACCTTCAGATCGACACCATCGACCGCCACGGTGTCGCCGTACCTCTTCGTCAATCCGCTGACTTCTACAAGCGCATCCATACCTAGAGCGTGGCTTTCAGCACCCTCCCACCGCGTCGCCTCGGGGGAGTGACCGCACCTACCGCCCCCGGAGTACTCGCCGACCCCGGTGGAGTAGTCAGCCCAGCCAGCCGGGGCGGACCAGGCCGGTCTGGTAGGCGACGACGACCAGTTGCGCGCGGTCGCGGACGCCGAGTTTGATCATGGCTCGGCTGACGTGGGTCTTCGCGGTCGCTGGGCTCAGGACCAAGCGCTCGGCGATCTCGTCGTTGGACAGGCCTTCGCCGACGAGCGCGACGATCTCCTTCTCGCGTTCGGTGAGGACGTCGAGCTCTTTGCTGGCGTGCGGCTGGCGGCTGCGGGAGGCGAACTCGGCGACCAGGCGGCGCGTAACGCCGGGAGAGAGGAGCGCGTCGCCGCGGGCGACCACCCGGACGGCCTGCAGCAGCTCGACCGGCTCGGTGTCCTTCACCAGGAACCCGCTCGCCCCGACCCGCAGCGCCTCGAAGACGTACTCGTCCAGGTCGAAGGTCGTCAGGATCACCACGTGTACGCCGGCGAGCTCCGGGTCCGCGCCGATCTGCCGCGTCGCGTCCAGACCGTCCGTCCCCGGCATCCGGATGTCCATCAGCACCACATCGGGCTTCTCGGCCCGTGCCGCGGCGACCGCCTGGGCGCCGTCGGAGACCTCGCCGACCACCGTGATGTCGTCCTCGGCGTTCAGCAACGACCGGAACCCGGCCCGCACCAACGCCTGGTCGTCCGCCAGCAGCACCCTGATCATGCGCCCCACGCTAAGGCATCACTCAGGCCAGCAGCGCGCACTCGGCTCGGCCAGCGCTGCGCGTCCAGGTCGGTCCGCGTCGGCAAGCTCAGGCCAGGCCGGCGTCGTGGGCCAGGAGGGCGATCTGGGTCCGGTTGCCGAGCTCGAGCTTGGTGAGGATGTGCGAGATGTGCGCCTTCACCGTCGCCAGGCTCATGTACAGCTCGGCGGCGATCTGCGCGTTCGCCTTGCCCTGCGCGACCGCGAGCATCACGTCGTACTCCCGCGGTGACAGCCGCTTCAACGACTCCTGTGCGATCGTGTGCGCATCGGCCTGCGTCGCCGCCTTGTCCATCAGCCGCCGGGTGATCGCCGGCGACAGGATCGGATCCCCGGCCGCGACCCGCCGTACCGCGTCGACGATCTGCGCCGGCGGCGTGTCCTTCAGCAGGAACCCGCTCGCTCCGGCGCGCAACGCGTGCAGCACGTTCTCGTCGGTGTCGAATGTGGTGAGTACGACGACCTCCGGCGGGTTGGTCCGCGCCCGGACCCGCTGCGTCGCGACGATCCCGTCCACCCGCGGCATCCGCAGGTCCATCAGCACGACGTCGGGGAAGTGCGCGTCCACGGCCGCCGGTACTTCGGCGCCGTCGGCGGCCTGGCCGACCACGGAGATCCCGTTCGCGCCATCGAGCATCATCTCCAGGCTGGCCCGGACCAACGCGTCGTCGTCCACGACCAGCACCCGGATGATCTGCTCATTCATGCGGCCACGGTAGCGAGGCCTGCAGCCGGAACCCGCCACCGGGCTGCCGGCCGTGGTCCAGAGTGCCGCCGGCGAGCTGCACCCGCTCGGTCAGCCCGACCAGCCCGGTTCCGCTGCCGGGCGTGAGCGGGGTCCCGTTGGACGCCGGGTTGGTCAGCTCGATCCACAGCCCGCTACCGGGTTGCCCGGTCACAGTCACCGTCACCGGGTAACCGGCGGCGTGCTTGCGAGCGTTCGTCAGGCCTTCCTGCATGACCCGGTACGCCGTTCGTCCGGTTGCCGGCGGCAACGACGTGGCGTCGGACACGCGGTCGTCGTACGTGACCGTCGTACCGGCCTCGCGCGACTCCTCGACCAGCGCCGCGAGGTCGGCGAACGTCGGCTGGGGACGGCCGCCGGGCAGTTCGTCGATGTCGGTGTCGCGCAGGACGCTGATCACCTCGCGCAGCTCGTCGAGGGCTTGGTGTACGCCGGTACGGATCACGCCGGCCGCCTTAGCGAGACGCTCCGGGGACGAGTCCGGGCGGTACTCGAGGGCGCCGGCGTACGTCGCGAGCAGCGAGAGGCGGTGAGCGAGGACGTCGTGCATCTCGCGGGCCATCTTGGTGCGCTCGAGGGTGCGGGCTTCGGCGACACGGCGGCCCTGCTCGGCCTCGGCGCGGTGGGCGCGTTCGCGGAGGGATTCGAGCAGTTGCTGGCGGGATTGGGTGCCTTGGCCCCAGCCGAGCAGGGCGGCGTGGACGGCGACGTCGAGGACTGCGAACCAGAGGTAGGGGAGGCCGTGGATCGGTTGCCAGATGCCTTGGATCAGGTGACCGACGGTGCCCGCGAGCGCGACGAGGACCGCGGTGCGGAGGGGGCGGCGGAGTGCGACGGTCAGGGTGCCGACCGTGGAGGCCGGCGTACCCGCGGGGGAGAGCGCGGCCAGGGCCGCTAGTGCGACCGCGCTGTGCACCGGGCGGCGGACGAGCACCGGAATCAGGCCCACCGAGAGCAGGCCGACCACGAGGTCGAGCCACAACCACTTGTGGTGCGCCTGATCGGACCAGCGCCCGACGATCGTCGTCGCGGTCAAAACCCCCACCGCGACCGTCGACGCGGCAACAGCCCGCACGTCCGGCCTCCGCGGCTCACAAATCTCCTCCATGCCGCCGACCCTAAGCCGCCCCGCTCTCCCCAACCACCAACCAAAGTAGAACCCCTCCAGCCACCCGACCGATGCCCGTGGGTCCGCTCCTCCCCGACGCTATCCCCACACCACAAGCCAGGGAGACCCAATGACCACCCACCAGAACCCCCACCCCACAACCACCCGCCCGACGGACACCACCCACCCCACAACCACCCGCCCGACGGACACCACCCGCTCGACGGACACCCGCTCCGCCGAGACCACTCACTACCCAGACTCCCGCCCCGCCACCTCGGATGCGTCAGCCTCCTCGGGAGGCGGGTTGTTTCGTGGGCGGGTGTCCGGTGGCTTGCGGTTGGTAGTGGTTGGGGCGGCCGCGGCCAGTGCTCTGGCTGGTTGGGTGGTTCTTGAGCCGGTCGCGGGGGTCGACCTGCGGGTTCAGCAGGGGACGGTTGTGCACATCGGTGCGGTCAGCGTTTTCGTTGCTGCGGTGGTTGCTGCGTTTGCCGGGTGGGGGCTGCTGGCGATTCTGGAGCGTCGTACTCGCAATGCCCGCGACATCTGGACCGTCGTCGCCACGATCGTCTGCCTCACGTCCACCAGCAGCCCGATCGACCGTGGAATCGGTCTGGACTCAAAGCTGGGCCTCGCCGGGCTCCACCTGCTCGTCGGCGCCACCGTCATCATCGGACTCCGCCGCACCGCCGCCGCCCGCGAACGGTGCTAACTGAGCGGCCTGGTAGAACCCCCGGATGTGCGCGGCCACCAACCCGGCCGCGCGCTCCGGCTCACCACCCCGCACTGCCGCCAGGATCGCGCGGTGCTCGGCCCGCAGCCCGACCGCCGTCGCCTCCCAGTCCGGCAGATTAGGTACGGCGGCCAGCACGTACTCATGAATCGCCGACCGCAACGACGCCATCACCGCGGCGATCAGCACGTTCCCCGCCAGCCCCGACAACGCGACATGAAACTCCGCGTCGAGCAGATGAAACGCCTCCGGCGACAGCCCCAGAGCATCCATCTGCTCCAGCAGATCCTCCGCAACCTTCAACGAGCCCGGCGCCGGCGCCCGACCGGCCGCCTCTCGCGCCGACCACGACTCGAGCAGGATGCGCGTCTGCACGACATCCCCGATCGGCAGATGGTTCGTTGCCAGGTGCAACCGCAGTACGGCGGTCAGCGGCGACACCGGCTCGGCCACGATCACGGCGCCCGCCTCCGGCCCGGACCCGGTCGCGGTCCGGACGACGCCCATCGCCTCGAGCACCCGGACCGCCTCGCGCACCGACGGCCGGCTGATCCCCAGCTGCTCGGCCAGCGCCCGCTCACCCGGCAACCGGCCGCCGATCCGCAACCGCCCGGCGGCCAGGTCGGCCTCCACTCGATGCAGAACCAGCTCGTAGTTCTTCACCCGCAGCTCTCCATGCGGACGACTCTACCTGTGTGGTCGGACCACAGGGTAGGCTGTGGTCCGACCACACAGTCCACCCCGGCCCGGAGTACCCCGATGACCGATCGACAGCTGCCCAAATGGTCCGAGCTGAAGCCGCTGCTGCGGGCCAAGCCGATCACGGTGAACGCCACCGACCGCCGGCTGGAGAAGGCGCTCACCATCGCCGACCTGCGCCGGATCGCGAAGCGCCGGACACCGCGCTCGGTGTTCGACTACACCGACGGCGCGGCCGAGGCGGAGATCAGCCTGCACCGGGCCCGCCGCCTGTTCGCCGAAATGGAGCTGCAGCCGTCCATCCTGCGCAACGTCGCCGACATCGACCTCGGTACGTCGATCCTCGGCGGCCGCTCGGAGCTGCCGTTCGCGTTCGCGCCGACCGGGTTCACCCGGATGATGAACCACGAGGGCGAGAGCGCGGTGGTGAAGGTCGCCGAGCAGCTCGGCATCCCGTACGCGCTGTCCACGATGGGCACCACCTCGATCGAGGACGTCGCGGCGGCCGCTCCGGACGCGCGCAAGTGGTTCCAGCTGTACGTGTGGAAGGACCGCGACGCCGGTGAGGACCTGGTGAAGCGGTCGGCTGCCGCCGGGTACGAGGCGCTGATGCTGACCGTCGACGTACCGGTCGCGGGTGCGCGGCTGCGCGACGTACGCAACGGGTTCACGATCCCGCCGACGCTGACCGCGAAGACCGTGCTGGACGCGTCGATGCACCCGGCGTGGTGGGCCAATCTGCTGACCACCCGGCCGCTGACGTTCGCGTCGCTGTCCACGTGGCAAGGGACGGTCGCGGATCTGCTGGACAAGCTGTTCGACCCGACGATGACGATCGACGACCTCAACTGGCTGCGCTCGATCTGGGACGGACCGCTGATCGTCAAGGGCATCCAGACTGTCGACGACGCCCGGCGCGTGGTCGACGCGGGCGCCGACGCGATCGTGCTGTCGAACCATGGCGGCCGCCAGCTCGACCGGGCGCCGACGCCGCTGCGGATCCTCCCTGACGTCCGCAAGGCGATCGGCACCGACGCGGAGATCTACCTCGACACCGGGATCATGTCCGGCGCGGACATCGTCGCTTCGCTCGCGCTGGGTGCGGATGCCTGCCTGGTCGGCCGCGCGTACCTGTACGGCCTGATGGCCGGCGGTCAGCGCGGCGTGGCCCGCGCCGCGGAGATCCTGACCAAGGAGGTACGGCGGACGATGGCGCTACTCGGCGTCTCCCGCGTCGCCGACCTCAACCCGTCCCACGTCCGCCTGCCCTAGCACCAGCCCGAACGTCGAGCCCTTCCCGAGGGCGGTCCGCAGTACGACGTCCCCGCCGTGCGCCCGCGCGATCGACCGCGCAATCGCCAACCCAAGTCCCGTGCTCGCCCCAGCACGGGACCGGTCGGCCCTGTAGAAGCGGTCGAACACGCGCGCGGCCTGCTCTTCGGTCATTCCAGGGCCGTCGTCGGCGATCTCCAGTACGGCGCATCCGTCCTCCACACCCACCCCGATCCGCACCGCCGTACCCGCTGGCGTGTGCGCGACCGCGTTCCCGACGAGATTGGTGACCACCTGCCGCAGCCGATCCTCGTCACCGATCACGGGAGCGGGCCCCGGCGGGTCGTCGGCATCGAGGCCGGTCAAAGTAATCCGCCGCGACGGATCCAGCGCCTTGAGATCGTGGCGGGCGTCGTTGGCGATCGTCCGGAGATCCATCGGCGCCGGGTCGAGCTGCCCCTCCGGCGCCTCGTCCAGCTGCGCCAGCAACAGCAGATCCTCGGTCAACGCGGTCAAACGAGTCGCCTCGCGATCGATCCGCCCCATCGCCTCGTCGACAGTCGACCCACCCATCCGGTACAGCTCGGTCGACCCCTTGATCCCGACCAGCGGCGTCCGCAGCTCATGACTGACGTCCGAGAGAAACGCCCGCATCCGCGTCTCGGCTGCCGACCGATCCGCGAACGCCTGCTCCAACTGCCCGAGCATTGTGTTGAGCGAGGCCGCCAGGTGCCCGATCTCGGTCTTGGGAGCCGCCAGCCCCGGCACCCGCTGACTGAGATCCCCCTCCGCGATCGCCGCCGCCGTACTCTCCACCCGCCGCAACGGGCGCAGCCCGCGTCCCAGCGCCCACCATCCAACGCCAGTCAGCAGGATGAGCAGCACTGCGCCCGACACCAGACTGCTGGTCCGCAGCTTGGCAATGGTCGCGTCGACCTCAGCCAGCGGCGCCGCGGCGACCACAGTCCCCGGTCGACCGGTGGACGGCCGCGCCACCGCCCGCCAGCGTCCGTCGCCGTTGGACGCGGGCAATACTGCGGCCGACCCGTCGCGCGGCAACGTCCGAAGCGAGTCCGCGGTCGGGAACGTGGCGGCGTCGACGCGGGACGATTGCAGAGTGCCGATGATCTTGCCGTTCGCGTCCAGGTAGGCGAGGTACGGCGTACCGATCAGGTCGAGCGCCGGATCGAGCAGCTGGGGCTGTGCCGGCGCCTTCTTGTCCGGTCCGGCCGGGGCGACGCCGGAGATGATCTCGGTGAACGACCTCAGCTGCGAGTCGAGCCGACTGAGCTGGTAGCCCTCGAGCTGGTTCGAGACGACCGCACTGATCAGGCTGAGACCGGCCAGCAGCAGCGCGGTGGTCAGCAGCAGAAGCCGGGCGCGCAGGCTCATGGTTTCCGCATCACGTAGCCGACACCATGCACGGTGTGGATGAGTTTGGGGTCCGCGTCGTCGACCTTGCGGCGCAGGTACGAGATATAGGTGTCCACGATGCTCGTGTCTCCGTTGAAGTCGTAGCGCCAGACGCGGTCGAGGATCTGGCCCTTCGAGACCACCCGGCCCGCGTTCTCCATCAGGTAGTGCAGCAGCCGGAACTCGGTGGGGGAGAGGCGCAACGCCTGTCCGGCCTTGGTCAGTTGGTGGCCCTCGGCATCGAGCGTGAGCGGGCCGACGGTCAGTACGTCGTTGCGGTGCCCGGAGGTACGGCGCAGGATCGCGCGGATCCGGGCGATCAGCTCCTCCAGGTCGAACGGCTTGGTCACGTAGTCGTCCGCGCCGAGAGACAAGCCGGTGATCTTGTCGGCCTGGCGATCGCGGGCGGTCAGGAAGAGGACGGGTACTTCGGCCCGCTGGTCCCGCAATCGGCGTACCACCTCGAAGCCGTCCAGGTCCGGCAGCATCACGTCGAGCAGCACGAGGTCAGGTGGCTCCGCGACAGCCGCGGCGACCGCCTCGGTGGCGGTGGCCGCGGACGTCACCTCGAAGCCGGCGAACCGCAGCGTCGCGGACAGCAGCTCGCGCACGGTCGCCTCGTCGTCCACCACGAGCAGCCGGGTCATGGTCGCCAGAATGTCAGACGTCGCGTTTCCGGAACACGAAGAACGCGGCCGCGAGGACGGCGAGAACGCCCAGCCACAACCCGCCCAGGTTGAGCCACGGGTGCGGGTATGCCGGGTCCGGGATGGTGTTGAAGATCGCGGCCGCTCCGAGCGTCGGCCAGCACGCGAGCACCCCGTGCAGCCAGGACGGAAACAGGCCAGAGAGCGCGGGAACGAGGAACACGATCCCGACCAGCGTCGCGAGCGCGCCTGCTGTTGCTCGCATGATCGCGCCCAGACCCAGCGCCAGCAAGGCGATCGCGGACAGGTACAGCCCGCCGCCGATCACAGCGGAGAATACGCCGGGATCGCCAAGACTCGCGGACGGCACGTCCTGAGCGGCGAGGACCGCCTGGCCGAGCAGGAACGCGGCGAACATCAGCAGCTGCCCGGCCGCCGCGGCGACCACAGTGGCCACCAGGGACTTTGCCGCCAGCAACCGGCTCCGGCGGGGGTTGGCCGCCAGCGTGGTCTGGATCAGGCCGGTCGCGAACTCCGACGTGACGATCAGGATCCCGAGGACGCCGACCACGAGCTGCGCGACGATGTACGTCTTGAGGCTCTGCCCGGTCGGGTCCCACGCGGCCCGGTCCGCCGGTGACGCCTCGAAGTACTGCCTGTGCATCGAGCTCATCGTCAACGTGGTGATCCCGAGTCCGAGCACGAGAAGTGTGCCCAGGGTGTACCAGGTCGAGCGCAGGCTGCGGAGCTTGACCCACTCCGCCCGGATCGCGTTCATGCCGCCGCTCCGTGGTAGTCGATGCTGTTCTTCGTCAGCTCCATGAACGCGTCCTCGAGCGACGCCCGCTGCGGCGTGAGCTCGACCAGCGCGATCCCGTGGTACGCCGCGAGTTTGCCGATCTCCGCGCTGGACAGCCCGGAAACGACCAGAGAGCGCTCTACGCCGTCTCTCACCACCGCGCCGGCCGTGGTCAGCTGCCGGGCGAACGACGCCGGTTCGGGAGTCCGGACGAGCACCGTTCCCTCGCCGCCGGCGTGCATCAGCTCGGCGATCCCGGTGTCGGCGATCAGCCGGCCGCGGCCGATCACGACCAGGTGGTCCGCGGTCTGCGCCATCTCGCTCATCAGGTGGCTGGAGACCAGGACCGCGCGGCCCTCGGCGGCCAGCGATCGCATGAAGTCGCGGATCCAGCGGATGCCCTCCGGGTCCAGGCCGTTCACGGGCTCGTCGAAGATCAGGATCCGGGGATCGCCGAGCAGCGCGGCGGCGATCCCGAGCCGCTGCCGCATCCCGAGCGAGAATCCGCCGGCGCGTTTCCCGGCCACGCTCTCCAGGCCCGTCCGCGCCAGCACCTCGCCGACCCGGCGCTTCGGCAGACCGTTGCTCAGGGCAAGCGCCAGCAGGTGGTGGTACGCCGTCCGCCCGCCGTGGACCGCGCCGGCGTCGAGCAGCGCGCCGACCTCGGTGAGCGGGACTTTCAGATCGGCGTACCGGCGGCCGCCGACGGCGACCGTGCCGCTGGTCGGGGCGGCCAGGCCGATGATCATCTTCATGGTCGTGGACTTGCCCGCGCCGTTCGGGCCGAGGAACCCGGTCACCTGGCCGGGCTCGACGGTGAAGGACAGGTCGTCGACGACGAGATCCGGGCCGTACCGCTTGGTCAGCCCGCGGACTTCGATGGTGGTCATGCTCCAGAGCCTGAACTGCTGGTCTGAGCGTCCGGAGTGAGGTTCTGGGAGAACTCTGTGAGGCACCCGCCTGTTCGTCGTCTCCGGCGGCCAGGACTCACAGGAAACCTACAGCGGCAGCGTCGCCACGATCCGGAGGCCACCGGACGGGGTGCGGCTCGCGGTCAGGGTGCCGCCGAGCGCGGTCGCGCGCTCGCGCATGCCGGAGATGCCGTTGCCCTCCGTTGGCGGCGCGGCCAGGCACTCGCCGTCGTCGTCGACCTGCAGCACGAGCGCTTGTTCGCCGTACTGGATCCTGACAGTGGCCGAGGTGGCCTTCGCGTGCCGGACCACGTTGGTGAGCGACTCCTGGATGATGCGGAACGCGGCTCGGTCCAGGCCGGCTGGCAACGGACGGGGGTCGCCGTGGATGACCTTGTGCACGGCCAACCCGGCCCTGGAGGTCCGGCTGACCAGGTGGTCGAGGTTGTCGAGGCCAGTGACCGGTTGGCGCGGCGCATCCTCCTCTGGCTGCCGCAGGATGCCGACGATGGAGCGGAGCTCGACCAGTGCCTCTTTGCTTGCGTCCTTGATCGCTGCGAGCGCCGGAGCGGCCTGCTCGGGCTGTCGGTCGACCAGGTGCAGTGCGGTCGCCGCCTGGACGTTGATGAGCGAGATGTGGTGCGCCACGACGTCGTGCAGCTCCTGCGCGATCCGCAGCCGCTCCTGGTCGGCCCGGCGCAGCTCCTCCTCTTGCCGGGTGCGCGCCGCGGCCATGACCCGGTCGCGTTGGGCTCTGAAGAGCTCGGCGATGAAGCCGAGGACGACGAAGCACGTGCCGACGAGGAGGATCTGGTAGACGCCGAGCGCGTTGAGGCCGAGCACCATCCGCCCGCCGACGTGGCCGATGTACAGGCCGGTCAGAGCGGACCAGCCGGCGAGGCGGTGGCCCATCCGGATCGTGGTGAACACCGCGATCACGAAGGCGAAGATGACCGGCCCGTACGCGTACCCCATCAGCATGTAGACGAGCGTCGAGACGACCGTGATCCAGAGCACCGGGACCGGGTGGGTCCGCAGCCAGTAGAGCGCGATCGAGCCCTTCAGGATCAGCAGGATCATGAACCAGTCCGCCGGCCGCCGGGCGACCTCGTTGTGCGACGCACCGATCGACCCGACCACCGCGATCACCGAGATGAACAGCGGCAGCGCGATCCGCCGCGCCCGATCCCCGAAGGTCGGTGTGGTGGTCGGCTCAGTCGTGCTCACAGTACGAAACCGTAGAGCGCCGCGGCGCGAGTGTCATCGTCGCCACGGAGTACTTCGGCCTGCTCCCGCTGCGGTATGTCAGTACTTGACCTGGTAGATCTTCTCTTCGTACGCCTTGCCGTAGTACTGCTCAAGCTCGGCCAGGTCGGCGTCCTGCCGCTCCAGCGCCTTCGAGATCCGCGGCCGGCTCGGCACTGCCTCCGGGTCCCAGGTCTCCGGGTTCCACAGCTTCGAGCGCAGGAACGCCTTCGAACAGTGGTGGAAGATCTCGTCGATCTCGACCAGCAGGGCCAGCTGTGGGCGGTTGCCCTTGACCACCATCTCGTCGAAGAACGGCGCCTCCCGGACGATCCGGGCGCGGCCGTTGATCCGCAGCGTGTCGCCGCGGCCGGGGAGGAAGTAGATCAGGCCCACGTGCGGGTTGGAGAGGATGTTGCCGAAGCCGTCGACGCGGCGGTTCCCGGCGCGCTCCGGGATGGCGATCGTGGAGCCGTCGAAGACCTTGGTGAAGCCGGCCGGGTCGCCCTTGGGGGAGACGTCGCAGCTGCCGTCCGCGGCGGACGTGGCGATCAGGCAGAACGGCGACGCCGCCAGCCACTGCCGGTCCAGGTCGTGCAGTTCCTTGCGGGTCTTGCCGGCGGCCGCCGCGAGCGGCTCCGGGACGACCTCGCGGAGTTCGTCGTACGTCGTGATCTCGACCAGTCCGGGGATCTCCATCAGGCGGCGTTCTCCTCTACCAGCGGCGGCGTGGCGTCCTCGTTGACGGCCCTCGTCCGCGCTGCCCATCGTACGGCGGGACCAGTCGCACAACTGGTCCCCAGGAACAGGGCCCCGACCAGGATCCAGCCGATCGGGCCCCAGCCGAGGACGACGGTGGTGAGCAGCGCGGGGCCGAGCATCCTGGCGATCGCGGGGCCGGAGCCGAAGAATCCTTGGTACTGGCCCTGCTTGTCGGCGGGGGCCAGTCCGAAGCTGATCTCCCAGGCGCCGGAGGCCAGCTTCATCTCGCCGAGAGTGAGGAGCGCGGCGGCGAGGACGAGTGTCGCGGCTGCGGCGACGGGGCTCAGGTGGGCGGCGGTGAGCGCGAATACGGCGCAGGCGGCGAGCATCGCGACTCCGGCGTACCGGACCGAGCGGCTGGCGCTGCGGAGGTCGGTGACGCGCTTGGCGACCCGCACCTGGAAGAACGCGACGCCGATCGTGTTGACGATCATCAGCGAGGCGACGACCCAGCTGGGCGCGTTGGTCCGGGTGACGATCCAGAGCGGGCCGATCAGGCTGATCAGCGGCATGAAGAGCAGCATGATCGCGTTGAGCAGCGCGAGTACGGCGTACGGGCGGTCGCGCAGGACCGCGAGCCGCGGCTCGCCCTGGACGCGGATGCTGATCGCGACCCGGGGGACCTTGCGGATCAGCGCGGCGGCGATCAGGAAGCTGAGCGCGTCGATGCCGAAGACGATCAGGTACGCCGTTTCCGTGTCGAAGCGGAGCGCGATACCACCGAGCAGCGCGCCGACCGCGAGACCGGCGTTGACCGTGGACTGGAGGAACGCGCGGATCCGAGTGCGCTCGGCCGGCTGCACGAGCGCGGCCAGGAGCGCCTGCCGGGCCGCGGTCAGTCCGGTCTGGCTGCACGCGTAGACGATGGCAGCGACCAGGAACAGCGGGAAGCTGCGGACGAACAGGAACGCACCGACTCCGGTCGCGGTGGTGAGCGCCAGCAGCACGGCGACCCCCCGCGCGCCCCGCCGGTCAGCCAGGTTGCCGAGCGGGACGCCGGCCAGGAAACCCACCAGCCAGGCGATGGTCAGCCCGAGCCCGACCTGCGCCGTGGAGAGCCCGACGACCCGGGTGAAGAACAACGCCGAGGTGACGACGAACGCTCCGTCCCCCACCGAGTTGGCCACCTGCGCCATCGCAAGATCCCGCGGCGCCCCCGCCGGCGGAAGCACATTCCCAAGTCTGCTCATGCCCCGACCCTAACCGCCCAACGGCCCACCAGTGAGATCCATTGACCACTCGAAATGATGGGCCACTTGCTGCTCCCTCACCGCAAAGCTCACCGCCCGCAAAGGTCACCGCCCGCAAAGGTCACCGCCCGCAAAGGTCACCGCCCGCAAAGGTCACCGCCCGCAAAGGTCACCGCCCGCAAAGGACGCGGCTTCGCCGCGGCTGTTCTATTGCCGCCTTCGGCGGGTGCGCGTCTCCTGGTCACGCCCTGAGGTACTGGCGCGAGCTGATGTGTCCGCGGGAAAGGTCACCGCTTCGCGGTGGCTGTTCTGTTGCCGCCTCCGGCGGGTGCGCATCTCCTGGTCACGCCCGGAGGTGGTTGGCGCGAGCTGATGTGGTCAGTGGGTCCGGCGCCGGCCCGGTGCTCCCGCGAGGGTTAGTCGGCGGGAGAGGTCACCGCTGCGCGGTGGCTGTCTGTTGGCGCCTTCGGCGGGTGCGTCTGGTGGTGATGCCCGCAGGTGGTTGGCGCGAGCTGACGTGGTGGGTGGGGGTCCGGCGCCGGCCCGGTACTCCTGCGAGGGTTGGCCTGCGGGAAAGGTCACCGCTGCGGTGGCTGTCTGTTGGCGCCTTCAGCGGATGCGCGTCTCGTGGTGACGTCTGCGGCTGGTTGGCGTGAGCTGGCGTGGTCAGGGGGTGGAGGTGCCGCGTCAGCTCGCTGGTTGGGGAGGGACTGCTCTGCGGGAAGGTCACCGCTGCGCGGTGTGCGGCCGTCAATTGGCGCGCCGAGGAAGGTGGGCAAGCAGTCGGGTGGTGTGGTGGTTTTGGGTTGTGGATAAGTCGGATTGGGGGGTGGGATCGCGGCACATTTACAGGCATGAGCTTCCAACAACTGCCTTCGTCCTGGACCGATCAGCCACTTACCGATTCTGCCGTTGCGGCCGATGTTGTTGACCTGATGGTCAGCCTTGGGGATCGTCAGCGCGGCACCTTTACCGTTCTGCTCTGTGATCCCGATGACCACTACCGGGCGGCTCTGACCATCGACCTGCCGGCCGGGTTCGGGGCGAGGCTGGATGCGGGGGAGGCGTGCAGTTCCGCGCTGGAGCCGATCATCCCGGCGGTGCATACCGCTCCTGGGACAGGGCTGGTGCTCGCCTTGGGGCGTCCAGGTCCGGCTCGGCGGCCTGAGCTCGACTACGAGTGGGCTGTCGCGAGCATGACTATCTGCCGGTCGACCAACACCCGTCTCCTCGGGTTCTACATCGCCGCCCGCGACGGTATCTACCAGCCGTCCCTCGACGCACCTGCGATCGCCGCATGAGCGGGCTAGCGGACGCCCCGCGGGCGGAACTGGATGCTGATCCGCGGGCCGATCCGGCCGGAGGCCTTCGGGATGGCGTGTTCCCAGGTGCGCTGGCAGGAGCCGCCCATGACGATCAGGTCGCCATGGCCGAGCGGGTAGCGAATCGTCGACGCCACCGGACCGCTGGTGCCACCGGGCCGTGGCCGGAGCGCGAGCACCCGCGGCTCGCCGACCGAGAGGATGGCGACCATCGTGTCCTCGCTGTTCCCGCGCCCGATCCGGTCGCCGTGCCAGGCGACGCTGTCACGGCCGTCCCGGTAGTAGCAGAGCCCTGCGGTCCGGAACTGCTCACCCAACTCGCCTTTGTAGTGCGCGCTCAACGCGTCGCGGGCCTCGTCCAGGATTGGCAACGGGAGCTCGACGTTCTCCCCGTAGAAGCAGAGCAACCGCGGTACGTCGACCACCCGGTCGTACATCTGCCGCCGCTCCGCCTGCCATGGCACGTCCCGCGCCAGCCGCTCGAACACTTGATCGGCCCCGGTCAACCACCCCGGCAGCACGTCGATCCAGGCCCCGCGCCCGAGCTCGGTCCGCGCGATTCCGTCCAACGACCCCAACGCCGGATCCGCGAACGCATCCAGCAACGAGCCCTGAAGTCCAGCACCCATACCCCCACCATACCCCGACATTCGAACGCCTGTTCCCCTGCGCCGGGCGGTCGGGAGGACCTCGTTGTCATGTCTCAGGACATCGGTGACGAATCTATATCAGGACATCGGTGACGCTTCCGGGGCGCTTGGTGGTGACACTTCTTCGGCCCGGCGTGCAAGGCATGTCCTTCCGGATCTGCCGATGAGCGGTCGTGTCACTTCGGTCGCCCAGATTGACGCAATCTTTGTATCGGGGCTGCCGCGTGGCGGGAACGGTTCCTAGGCAGCGCCGACCTTCCTGGGCATCAGAACCAGCCGTACCCCGGTCACCAGCAGCCACACGAGCCAGGCGGCGTAGCCCAGCAGCCCCACGAACAGGATCGGCGAGCCGTCAGCGATCGCGAGGTTGGCCACCCCGGCGGCGATCAGCAGGCCTCCCCCGGCCACGCCGAGCACACGCTGCCACGGCGCCGCCAGCCGACTCGCATGCGCCGCCAGCGCAGCGCCGATGAAGGTGGTGCCGAGCGCCGGCAGCGCCAGAGCGAATGCTCCTGCATGCAGCTGCCAGACGAGCTTGAACAGCGGGCTCGGCTCGGCGAGCTCGCCGGCGGACAATACGACTCCGTTCCACAGAACCGCGTAGAGCGCGAAGACCGCCGCGAGAGTCGCGCCCGCGGCCACCGCGAGGCGCGACCAGTCGGCGCCCGCACCCCCGCGACGCCCGACCAGCCCGTGGAAACCGGTCACGAACACGAGCAGCAGCGGCAGGTTCAGCGCCTCTGAGCCGGTCGCGATCGCGACCGCGCCGCGGTTCTCCGCGTGGAAGGCGAGCACCTTCTCGATCGGGTCGCCGTAGCCGGGCGCTCCGGCCCAGACCAGCACCGCATTCTGGATGACCAACGACGCTACCAACGCGATCGCCGCCGCGCCCACGACCCGCTCCCCGAACGCCGGGGTCGGCGCCGTCAGCGAAACCTTGTTCATGGCCACAGAATGCGCTTGGGTAGCCGCAATCATCAACAGGGATCACCTCGATCTACGCCCTGGCCCACCCTGGCGCTGCTGTGGCGCTACTAAATGCTGACCCGGGAAACGCACTCATTTGCCGCGATCCGCGCAGTCGTGCCGACGAGTACGCCCGTGCGGCGATCCCTGGCAGTATCGGCGCCGTGAGCGACGCTGCCCGTTTGCCGGTCCTGCTCGATGACATGGAACGACGCTTTCTACGGGCCGCCTTGCTGGACTGGGGCGGCCCCGCGCAGCCCACGGATGAACTCGCCGTCGCCATGGGCTTCACAAGCGCCGACAGCCTGTCGAGCGAGGCCTGGGCGCTTTGGAAGCGGATCGAAGCAGGCCAGACGATGACAGCAGACGACTGGAGACGAGTCCTGCTATCAGTCGAGATCGTGTTTGCGAGCGATGTCGTCGGCTCCGGCCTCGACTGGCGGATCACGTCCGGCATCTCAGACGCGGAGTCCGTCGGCCTTCTCCGAGGGCTTCAGCGCAAGTTGCCCAGATGGCGCGGCAGCGTGCTACCACCGCGCCTGACGAGACCTCACCACCAGTCAGCGGAGCTCGGTCCAGTGGGCTCCGGTCCAAGGGGGCAGGTCGAGCGAGCGGGATGCCCAGCTGAGGCAGATCACGGCGATCCGTTGAAAGACCCTGCGGAGCCACTGCGGAGCCTGCGTCTCGTGAGCGGCCCGGCGAGCACACTGACCGGCGATGTGGGCCGCCCAAGGCCCTCCTTCAGGGAGTACGTCGAACGGATCCGGCCCGCCTTCGAGTGGCAACGTAGCGAGTGCCGAAGCGAGGTCCTGCTGCGGATTCCCACGAACGGCCTGAGCCCAGTCCACCAGCACCACGCGTCGACCGACGAAACACAGATTGTCGCTCCGAACGTCGTTGTGCACCAGCGCATCACCCCCGACGGGGACGTTGCCCTCCGCTTCCACCAGTCCATCCAGCGCAGCGCGGAACCAGGCCTCGCTGCACAGGCCGAGCGCCAGGAAGTCATCCGCGTCGCGCTCGATCAGCGGCCACTGCGGCCGGAATCCGTCCTGGGCTGACGGAAGGGATGCCGGCGGGGGCAGCTCAGCGACCCGCCGCAGTGCCGCGAACAGGAGATCGAACTGACCGGGCTTCCACATCACCGGGTCATGGTCGGCCGGCCAATGCGCAGCACGCAGATCCTCCATCACGAGGACTGGGCGATCGCCGTACTCGAGCCAGGCCAGCTCCCGGGCAACCAGGTCGCTGTCGACACTGGAGACGATCTCATGCTCTGTGCGGAGCCCTTTCGCTGACTGCTCATCGACCGCAGCCTTCACGAAGGCGCTCGAGCCGTCAGCAAAGCCAACGACGAAGGACGCGGCCGACCGCCCCGTGTGCGGTCGATGCCAGTCGATCGGATCTTTGCCCAGTGCCGACGCAATCAGCGTGTGCAGCTCCTGCGTCGGATGTCCGTCCATTGTCAGAGCCATACTTGTGCTTCTCCAAGCCGGTTGGACCTTGACTGCTCCCGGAACGACATCACAGGGAGGACCTCTCGCGCACAGTAGCCTCAACCATGGCTCGAGTGCTGATCCGCAACGTGTCCGTCCTGGTGGTGCCGGAGAGTGGCGAAGGTCGCGTCGACGATGCGCAGGACATTCAGATCGAGGACGACCGGATCACCGGGATCGCTCCGACCACCGAGCAGCGCCGGGACGGCTCGGGGGAGGTGGTTGACGGGACCGGGTTGCTGGCGGTGCCAGGGCTGATCAACTCGCACACGCACAGTCCGATGGTGATGATGCGGGGTGCGGCGGAAGATCTCGGGATCGACGACTGGTTCAACCGGCGGATCTGGCCGATGGAGGTGAATCTGACGCCGGAGCGGGTGCGGGTCGGGGCACGCCTCGCTTGCGCGGAGATGTTGCTGGGCGGTGTCACCACGTTCGTCGACCACTACTTCCACGCCGAGGAGATCGCCGCGGCTGCGATCGAGTCGGGAATCCGGGCTGACCTCGCGCCCACGTTCTTCTCGTCGGCCGGTCCGCAGGCCATCGAGGCGGCGATCGATACGGCGCGCCAGCTGAGCGGGCTGCATCCGCGGATCACGGCGAGCCTCGGACCGCACGCGACGTACACGGTGTCCGACGACGACCTTCGGCGTACGGCGGAGGTTGCCCGGGCGGAAGGGTTCCGGATCCACCTGCATGCGGCGGAGACCGACGACCAGACTCAGGCATCGCTGGACAAGCTCGGTGTCACGCCGGTCGAGGTCCTGGAGCGGACCGGAGTCCTGGACGCGGGTGCGCTGATTGCCCACGGCTGCGGGATCCGCGAGTCCGACCTGCCGATCCTCGAGCAGTACGCCGACCGGACCGCGATCGCCAGCTGCCCGAAGGTCTACCTCAAACTCGCGATGGGCCCGGTGACCCCGATCAAGGCCCTGCGCACGATCGGCGTACCGGTCGGCATCGGTACCGACGGAGCCGCCGTTCACAACACCCTCGACGTCTGGGAAGCCATCCGTCTGACCGCACTGACCCAGAAACAACGCGAGCACGACGCGGAATGGATGCCGCTGTCCGAAACTCTCCGCCTGGCTACCCGCGCCAGCGCCACCGCCGCCGGTCAATCGACGCAGCTGGGGGCGCTCGAGCCCGGTCGCCAAGCCGATATCGCGCTGATCGACCTCAGCGCACCCCACAACCAGCCACTCCACGACCCACGGGCAGCGCTCGTCTACTCGGCCCGAGACTCAGATGTCCACACCGTCCTGGTCGCGGGCCAGGTGGTGGTCCGCAACCGCGAGCTCCTCACGATGGATCTCCCGGAGCTGCTCGCCGAAGCCCGCTCCCTGGCCCACACCCTCGTCGACCTCTCGAAAGGCGGCGCCGTCCAGCACTACGCCCCCTAGAACGCAGTACGCCCCGGACCCAGAGGCCCGGGGCGCACCACCACTCCGTCGGATCAGCTGACCGTCAGGATCTTGTTCACGGTGTAGGCCTGCGCGTGGTCCGCGTCGGCCGGGAACCAGACGCGGTAGGCGATCTGGCCCCGGACGGCGGGCTTGATGCCGAAGGCGAACTTGCCCGACGTGCTCAGCTTGACCGAGGCGATCGACTTCCACACCTTGTTGCCGTACTGCTGCAGGTAGACCAGCTTGCCGGCGTGCGCCGGAGCGACGTACCCACTGAACGCGGTCGCCTGACCCAGCCGGATCGCCGCCGGAGCGAGCGTCGCCGACGCCATCGACGGCGCGACCTGCACGGTGATGTCCGGCGTCCGCGTCCCCATCAGGTCCGCGTTCCCCGGGAACGTCATCATGTAGACCGACGACACCGTGGGCTTGTCGACGAAGCTCACCGTCCCGGTCGCCGACGTCTTCAGCGCCGCGAGCAGCTTGAACGTCGACGAGGTCTTCGGCCGCACGTACAGGTTGGTCGGCAACCCGGCGTACGCGATGTTGTCGATCCGCAGCGTGCTGCCGCGCAGCGTGATCGCTCCGCCGTACGTGAGCAGCGTCGACGTGGTGGAGATCCCGGTCTTCATCCCGAGCAGCTGGGTCGTCGCGATCGGGCTGCTGTGACCGGTCCGGTCCGTGACCCAGGCGCCGTACGTGTACGTCACGCCCTGCGCCAGCCCGGTGTTCTTCACCGCGGACCCAGTGCCGGCGTACACCAGCGTGCCGGTGTTGATCGCCGGCGGCTTGCTGCCGACGTTCCGCCGGACGATGACCTGGTCGAGGTCACCGGTCACCGGGATCTTCCAGGACAGGTTCGCGGCGAGGTAGAGACCGCTCGCGTCGAACGATCCGAGCGCTGCCGGGATGTTGTCCGCTGTGGAGAAGACGCTGGTGAACGGCGCGACCGTGCCGCCACCGCCTCCCTGCACGCCGCTCACGGCGATCCGGTACGGCGTGTTGTCGAGGAGCGGCGCGCTCGGGTGAATGGTCGCGACGTTGGTCGCGGCATCGAAGCTGACCGTCGCACCGACGGTGCTCTTGGTCTTGCCGTTGACCAGCCGGACGTTGGTCGCGTTGACGCTGTCCGCGGCCACCTCCCGGGCGAACCGCACCGTCGGCGCCGTGTCGAGCGCGGCGTTGCGGCCGAGGTCGTGCGGGTTCACGTCCTTCACCGGGTACGCGGTCCCGTTCGGCGTCTGGCCGGCGCCTTCCTGCTTGACCGTCAGCGTGTACTGCTGACCGCCTGCTGACCCGTTGGCGTTGCGCACGGCGATGTATGTGGCACCGGCCTCCGCGCTGACGGCCACCGTCTCGGTGAGCGCGACAGGCTTCGGGCAACCGGTGGCGGGATCGATCGGCGTGGCCGGGTACTCGTTCACGCCATGGGCGAGCGCGATCAGCTGCGGGTTGTACGCGTCGACCTGCGGGCCGAAGTTGGCCGTGTTGTTGCAGCTGAAGATCGGACCCGTCACCGAGACCGACAGGTTCCGGACGCCGGAGGACTCCACCGCGTACCAGTCGACGTCACCCTCGATGCCGACCGTCCCGGTGGTCGAGGTCGGGTTGGACGCATCGACCGTCAGCGACGTCGCGCGCACCGGCTGGTCGTTGCCGTCCTCACCGGCCGCCGGGAAGTCCGCGGTGAAGCGCCCGCCGAGCGCGGAGTACGCGTCCACGATTCCGTAGCCGTAGTACTGGTCGAAACCACGCGGTCCGGCGTCCCGCGCCAGTGTCTCGAGCCGCTGCGCGACCTGGGCCGGCGTGAGCGTCGGGTACTTGTTCTTCACCAGCGCCGCGATCCCGGTGACGATCGGCGCGGAGCACGACGTACCGGTGCAGTACCAGTACGGCACGTTGGCCGCCGGAGTCTTGTCCCGCGGTCCGGTGGTCAGTACGTCGAAGCCGGGCGCCGCGACGTCCACCCAGTCGCCGTACGAGCTGAAGTCGGTCAGGCTGCCGCTCGGGCTGGTCGCCGCGACCGCGATCACCTCGGGGTACGACGCCGGGTACTGCAGCGCACTGTTGCCGTCGTTGCCGGCAGCCGCCACCACTGTGACGCCGGCGGCCACCGCCTGCTGGATGGCCTGGTGCAGCAACGGGTCGTCGCCGAGCGAGCCGAACGACATGTTGACGACCTTGGCGCCGTTCGAAACCGCCCAGTTAAGGCCCTCGATGATGTCGGCGTCGTTGCCGGAACCGTTCGCCCCGATCACCTTGACCGGCATCGCCTTCGCGTTCCAGCCAACTCCCGCGACCCCCACCGCGTTGTTGGCGGCGGCCGCGATGATGCCGAGCGTCATCGTGCCGTGCCCGTTGTCGTCGACCGGGTTCGGGCGGGTGCTGGAGACTGCGTTGTAGCCCGGCCACAGATGACCGACCAGATCAGGGTGACCGGCGTCGACACCGGTGTCGAGCACAGCGATCTTCAGCGTGCCCGTCGACTTCGACAGGTCCCACGCCTGCGGCATACGGACCGTGTTCATCTGCACGGTCTGGTCCGTCTGGTAATACGTGTCGTTCGGTACGGCAGAGATCCGGCGGACGTAGTTCAGCGAGGCTTCCTCGACCGCCGGGTCGGCCTTGACCTTCTTCAGCAGGTCGGGCGCGGCCAGGTCACCCTCGACCTCGACGACCTTCGCGTTGACCGAGTCTTCCGTGGTCCCCCTGACCTTGGAGATCGTCGCGCGACGGGCCGAAGACGATGCCTTCGGCTTGAACTTCACCAGGACGGAATTGGGCTCGAACGCGGCCTGCGGGCCGCCTTGATGAGCGGTGAACGGTGGCCGGTACGGCTGCGGCTGAGCCGCCGTACCGGACGAGCTGGTCAGCACGACCAAGGCTCCCGCGACAAGCGCCGCAGGCAGCCCCAGACGTGCAAGATGAGCAGGGCGGAAAGACACAGGGACCCCCCATGGGTCAAACAGATAGACCTGCGGAGTATGCCAGAGTCTCGGCCCCACCAGCAGACCAGAACTCCTGCCAATAGCTGCAATTCGGCAACGCCGCTCCCACCATCCCCATCCGCAACCCGACAGAGAGTGACCGATCGAGTACCTACTGCGTGGGCTACACGGGGGTGAAGTACCAGCGTTGGCAGGAGCCACCGTGGAACGGCCAGATGATGACGTCGGCGTCCCGGGCGGGGTTGCAGCCGGCGACGTCGAGGGACTTGCCGGAGCCGGTACCGATGATCTTGTAGGCACCTCCAACGATCGGTTCGATGGACCAGGTCTGGCAGTCGCCGCCCCAGTCGTCGTAGAGCTGGACGGGGGTGGCGTCGGCGGTGGAGCAGCCGATGACGTCCAGGGCCTTGCCGGTGTTGCCGTCCAGGATCTTGAACGTCGTGCCGGTGACGTTGACGATGTGCCACTGCTGGCAGGGGCTGGTCAGGATGCGGTCCCACATCCGGACGTCGGCGCCGTTGTTCGACTGGCAGTCGCGGACGTCGAGGTCGAAGCCGCCGACCTCGGACGTGATCCGGTACACGCCGTCCGTCATCGGTGCGGGCGCGCTGCCGGCGACGTCGAGGAAGTTGCTGTCGATGTTGATCGTGACGCCGCCCCACGTCTCGTTGTGGTCGCCCTTGTACTGGTGGAGCCGCTGGTGGTTGGCCCACAGGCCGGCTGGGACGTACTGCCCACCGTCGGTGTTCGCCACGTTGTTCCACCACGCGAACCACAGGTGGTCCGGCATCAGCCACCGCGAGTCACCGGCCGCGTTGGCCAGGTCCCGCCCGCCGGAGCTGGCGCTGCTGTAGACGCCGCTGAGATACCCCAGGGAGCGCAATCTCTCGGTCCAGCCGCTGACGTACGAGAGGATCGCCTCGCGGCAGGCGGTGTTCCCGGTCGGGTACGACTCGATGTCCGCGTAGAGAGCGCTCCCCGGCCCGATCCCGAGGTTCCCCGCCGCGGAAGCCGACGTCGACGCCTCGTCGGCACCCTGAGCTCGCGCAGTCCCGAGATCCAGCGAGATCTTCGGGTTCCGGGTGCCGCACGGCGCCTGGTAGCCGACGTCGATCGGGATGAACGACCAGCCGTTGCTCGCGTTCGACGCCACCCACGAGGCGGTCAGGTTCGCCTGCGAGCACGACCGGGACGTACCGCTGATGTAGATACCGACGGCCTTGAACGGCGACGCCTTCCACGCATTCATTGCGCCCAGTGACGGGGCGGTGCACTGGTCGAACGCCTGCTGGTCGATCATGTTGCCCGGAGCAACGATCGAGGCCGCCGGGGCCATCCGCGCAGCGGCGGGCTTCTCCAGCTTCGCCGGAGACCCGCCACGCACCACCCGAGCGCTGCCGAGCACCCGCCGTACCGCCGCCTCGTCCGACGGACCGTGGACGGCGGTCACGAGTACGCCGGCGTCTTCGACCCCGACCTGGATCTCCTGATCCACCGACGGCGCGATCCCCGTACCAGCCACGACGGTAGCGGCGCGGGGCGACGACCCGGCCAGCGGCTCGATGATCAAACCCTGGGTCCGGCCAACCAAATGCGCCGGACAGTCCTGCTGAGCACCCGGACGACCGAGGTATACCGCGGGCCGATCGAAGCGCACGCACGCCCGCGGATCCGCGGACAGGTCCACGACCTGCCAGGACCGCGGTACGGCGACCTGGTACCCGTGGTAGCTCACCGTCCGCAGATCCGGCAGGGCTTGGGCGGGAACAACGACGGGTAACGCCAGCGTGGCGCCCGTCGCCAACGCAAGAAGACGATGCATGGGGGCGGTCCTTCACAAACGAGGGCGGCAATCGATTTCAAGTCCACGGCGCCCGGCGGTGAAGATCAACCCTTTCCATTCAGACGACAGGTCGTGCGCGAGCGCGGACCCTAAGCTGTCGGACATGAGCGACGACCTGGCTTCCTGGCGGCGCACGCCCTTCACCGGCGCCGGTTTCACCTACGACTGCTTCGAGAAGGGTCAGGGCCCCGGCGTCGTCCTGATCCCCGAGATTCCCGGTCTCACCCCGAACGTCCTCGCCTTCGGTGAGCACCTCGTGGACGCCGGCTTCACCGTCGTCATCCCGTCCCCGTTCGGTACGCCGGGACGCCCGGAGTCGATGGGGTACGTCGTCGGCGTCGTGGCCCGGCTCTGCGTCTCGAGGGAGTTTCGTTGCTTCGCCGCCAACGCCGAGCGGCCGATCACGAAGTACCTGCGGGCCGTCGCGACCGATCTCGCGGCGCGTACGCCCGGCCGTGGGGTCGGGGTGATCGGCATGTGCTTCACCGGCGGGTTCGCGCTCGCCACCGCGGTCGAGGACGTCGTCACCGCGCCGGTGCTGAGCCAGCCGGCGACACCGTTCCCGGTGACCCCCAAGCTGCGCCGCGATCCCGGTGTCTCCCAGCAGGAGCTCGAGGTGGTCAAGGAGCGGACCCGCACGGACGGCCTGTGCGTGCTCGGGATGCGGTTCAGCGGCGACCGGGCGGTGCCGCCGGAGCGCTTCGCCACGCTGCGTGCACAGCTCGGCGACGCGTTCGAGGTGATCCAGCTCGACTCCGCACCGGGCAACCCGGACGGGTACGCCAAGGGTGCACACGCTGTGCTCACCGCTGAGGTCCGGGACAACCCGCCGAACTCCGCCTTCGCGGCGCGGGCCCGGACCGTCGAGTTCCTCCGGGAGCACCTCACCGCGACCGGCTGACGACCCTCCGTGCGGAAATGTTAAAGCCACGTTGAGGAATGCACAGAGTGTGATTCGCTCCACGTGGAGTGGGCATCAGGCTGATGCCTGGGGGTGTTTCGTTGCGGTCTGCAAGGGAGGGGGAGCGGTGGGTGATGTGGCCTTGTTTCCTCTGGTCCTGGGTACCGGAGCCATGGCACGATCGTCCACCGGAGGCACGACAGGGGGCGCGCAGCGTGTGCCAAGCACCGAGATGTGAGGCTGTATGAACGGGCGGACAGCGCAGGAGAGCCGGGTTCCGGTGAACGGGGCCGCGGCGAACGGGACCAATGGTCACGCTCCGCAACCGGAGCCGCACCTCGAGCAGGCCCCGAAGGACGACGCCGGTACGGCGCCGTCGGCTTCGTGGCGCCCGGACCAGCAGGTGGCCGAGATCAGTCTCGACCCGGCCCCGGAGAACCAGGCACCGGAGAACCAGGCACCGCAGGAGCCACCCCAGCAGCAGCCGGTACCACCGGCACCTGGGGCCTGGACCGCCGAGGTACGCGACCGGCCGCCGGTCACTCCGGCGCTCGGTCAGTTCAACACCCCGGTGCGCGTCGACGAGATCGCCGTCGCCGCGATGACGCTGGCCGAGGACCTGCACGCCGCCACCCAGAGCATGCCGGACTCCGTCGAGCTGCGCCGGTTCCGGCGTGACCTCGACCAGGCCGCGACCACCTTCCGCGAGCTCGCGACCAAGCTGGAGGTCACGGCCGGCAAGCTGGTCCGCCTCGCGGCGAACGAGGGCCAGGCCTGCAACGTCGGCTGGGGCGTCTGTCCCGAGCACGGCCTGACGTTGATGAACATCGGCGAGACCGGTGGCACCTGCCACGTGCTCGGCTGCGGCCGGCCGAACGAGGGCGAGATCGAGCGCTGCGAGCACCCGGTCGCGTACCGCGTGGTCGACGCGGCCGGCCCAGCTCTGCTGACCTGCGCCGGCCACGCGATCGCGTGCCGTCTCTACCTCGACAACCCGGTGATCACGGCCGCTTCGGACTCGATGGAGCTCTTCTAGTGTCCTGAGTCGGAGGTTCGGCGGCGCTTTCGGCGCCCAGGCACGCACCTCGCGGCACTTGCCCAGCGCCCACGATGCTCCGCATCGAGGCCACTGACCAAGCACCCCGATGCACGCACCTGACCACCGAAATCGCTCGCCCAACCTCCGACTCAGGACACTAGGAGATCCGGCAGGACGTCAGCTGGTCGTTCGCGTTCGGCGAGAGCGCGACGAAGTTGGGTGTGTCCGCGGTCCGGGTCCAGGACTGTCCACCGAAGTTGTCCTCGGCGTAGATCGTGACGGTCCACCCGGCCGGCACCTTCACCGACGAGGCCCAGTTGTCCTGCACGCCGGCGGCCTGCAGCTGGGCGCGCGTGTAGTTGCCCTTGGCAAGCGCTGTGCCGGCCGCGCCGCCGTAGTCCACGTGCTCGTAGAAGATCACGCCACCGGCGCCCTGCGACGGCATCGGAACCGTTGGCCGCACCGACGTCAGTGGCGCCTGGCCCTTGAACATCCGGCCACCGTCGTTCGTCAGCCGCAGGTAGTAGTCCGACGAGCACGCCGTACCGTCCTCGTTCAACGCGCGGATCCCGGACCCGGACGGCACGAACGCGGCCGACTCGGCGGTCTTCGCGATCTGGTTGCCCTCGTTGAACTCGTCGAACATCGAGATGTAGAGACCCTGCACGCCGACCCGCGTCAGGTTGTAGAACTGCCGCCACATCAGCTCACCGTGTGCGCGGTGCCCGGACTGCAGGTCGCCCGGGATCACGCACGGCTGGTAGTCGATCCCATGGGCGTTGCAGTCGGCCTGGTCCTGCTGGTTCACGTTGTTGTAGTAGTGATCCGCGCCGGCGATGTCGCTGATCCGCCCGACCATCCACGGCGACAGCATGTTGAACGCGTGGTAGACGTCGAGGTACCCCGGCCGCGAGTCCTCGTTCCCCGGCAGCCAGTGCGTCGGTACGCCGCCGATCACGTAGCAGCCCTGGCCCTTGAACCAGTTGATGACATCGAGGCACACCGACGCCGGGAACGCCTTGTTCGCCTCGTTGAACCCGAAGCCCCAGATGCACACCACGGGCTTGCCGTTCTGGCGTGCGTACGCCGGTGACGAGGTGTACGCCTGCATCTTGTTCGTCCAGTCGGCCTTCATCTCCGACTGCATGTTCGTCCAGCCGGTGGCGTCGTACATGATGTAGAACTTGCGGCCGTACTGTTCCGCGGCCTGCCGGACCTTGGCTGCCATCGCGTCCCGCGTCGGCCCTTCGCCGCCGGTCGGGTTGAACCGCTGCAGCGCGGCCGTGTCGCAGCCGTTCTGCTGCATCCACTGGAAGTGCGTGTTCACGGTCTGCTGGTCGTACGACGAGAACAGCTTGGCCGGCTGCCCGTTGCCGAGGTTCGCGTACGCCGTCTGGTACGTCGAGCTGTAGTCGCGCACGTCCGGCCAGCTCACGATCGCCGTGTTCGAGGGCGACGGCGGCTGACCCCAGTTGCTGCTCCAGTGCCACCAGCCGTTGATCGGGGCGCCGTCGCCGGGACAGGCGAACCAGCCCTGATAGCCGACGGTCACCTTGCCGACTACGTCTCCAGGTGGGCTCGCTGCGAGGGCGGCTTCGACTTGCGTGCCGGCGACAACGGTGGCGGTGGTCGCGGCGAGAAGGGTACGACGGGAGATCTTCACGGCAGACTCCTAGTGGGGGCGGTTAGGAAATCTTGAACAGACTCGTGCAAGAAACTGACGACCGCAAGGTCTTGACGAGATCTACGCCCAAACTTAGTTTGTTGATCCAACAGACAAAGTCCGGGGAGGGGTGTTCGATGACGTTGACCGACGGCCGTCGCCCGGGCAGCCGGGCTGTTGCCGCCGACCACGTCTCGCTCCGGCGCAACAACCTCTCCGTGGTACTGCGGCACGTCCGCGACCTCGGACCGCGCTCGCGGGCGCGCATCGCGGCGGACACCGGCCTGAACAAGGCGACGGTCAGCAGCCTCGTCGCCGAGCTGGTTGAACGCGGGCTGCTTCGCGAGGGTTCGGCGGACTCAACTCGAGCGCTGGGTCGTCCCGGTCAGCTGGTCGAGCTGGACGGGTCCGGGGTGTGCGGCGTCGGCGCCGAGATCAATGTCGACTACCTGGCCGTCGCAGCGCTCGACCTCTCCGGTGAGCCGGTGTTCGAGAAGCGCGTCCCGGTGGACGTCGCCAACCTGCACCCAGCCATGACCCTGGACCGCGTGGCGGAGCTGGTCCAGGAGGCGGTGCTGGCTGTGGACGCCCGGGGCGGGCGGCTGGTGGGCGTCACGCTCGCAGTACCTGGCCTGGTCGAAGGCGAGACCGGCGAACTGAAGCTCGCTCCGAACCTCGGCTGGGGGGAACTGTCGGTTGCCGAAGAGATGCGCAGCCGCCTGGGCGAACCGGCCTACTCCCTCCACGTGGACAACGAAGCAAACCTCGCAGCCCTCGCCGCCTACGCCGAGCTGCGCCGAGGTGACGCAGCTTCCGCCGGCTCCGACGGAACACCGGCATTCGTCGCCGGGGAGCCGGCCGGTGCCGCCGCCCAGGCCAGTGCCGCCGGCCAGGCCGGCGCGGCGGGCGGGAGGACCGGGGCGGACAGCCGGCCGGTGCACGATCTCGTGCTTCTCACCGGCGCGGTGGGTGTTGGTGCGGGCGTGGTGTCCAACGGGCATCTGCTCCGCGGCGGACGGGGTTACAGCGGGGAGGTCGGGCACATGCCGGTCGCGCCGCCGGGGCGGGACTGCGGGTGTGGGCGGACCGGGTGCTGGGAGACCGTGGTCGGGCTGACCGCTTTGTTGCACAAGGCAACGGACAGGGACGACCCGGTGCGGGACCCGTCGCTGGACGTGGAGCAGCGGCTGGCCGGGATCACCCGGCGGGCCGAAGCGGGGGACGCGCGGACGTTGTCGGCGCTGAAGGACGTCGGTACCTGGCTGGGGATTGGGGGAGCGATCCTGGTGAACATCCTGAACCCGGACGTGCTCGTGCTCGGCGGCTACTTCGCCGTCCTCGGGCCGTGGCTGAAGGAACCACTCGAGAAGGCGATCCGCGACCGCGTGATCGCCCCCGACGGCGGTGGCTGCCGCGTGGTCCGGTCCGAGCTCGGCTTCGCCGCGGCGGTCCGGGGCGGCGCGCAGATCTCGCTCGACCAGGTGTTCGTCGACCCGACCCTGACCGCGGCGGGGGCAGCGCGATGACCGACCTGCTGATGATGACCGGCATCGTCAAGGAGTTCCCTGGCGTCCGGGCGCTCGACGGCGTCGACCTCGACGTCCGTGCCGGCGAGGTGCACTGCCTGCTCGGGCAGAACGGCGCCGGCAAGTCCACGCTGATCCGCGTCCTGACCGGCGCCCACCAGCCCGACGCCGGCACCATCCACATCAACGGCGAACAGGTCCAGCTCAACAGCCCGACCGCCGCGATCGAGCGCGGGATCGCGGCGATCTACCAGGAGCTCGACCTCGTCCCTGAGCTGACCGTGGCCGAGAACATCTTCCTCGGCCACGAACCGGCCCGCTTCGGCTTCAGCCGCACGCACGAGGCAACGGTCCGAGCCCGCGAGATCCTGCAAGGCCTCGGCCACGCCGAGATCCCGACGAACCGTACGGTCGGCCTGCTCCCGTCGGCCGGCCAGCAGGTCGTCAGCATGGCCCGTGCGCTGTCCCGCGACGCACGCCTGATCGTGATGGACGAGCCGTCCGCGGTCCTCGACTCCGAAGAGGTCGCCAACCTGTTCCGGGTGATCCGCGGCCTGACCGCGCGGGGCGTCGCCGTCGTCTACATCTCGCACCGCCTCGAGGAGATCCGCCAGATCGGCGACCGGGTCACCGTGCTGAAGGACGGCGCGACCGTCGCCACCGGCCTCGACGCCCGCGAGACGCCGACCAAGGAACTGATCCGGCTGATGACCGGCCGCTCGATCGAGTACGTCTTCCCGCCGCGCGCGGAGGTGCTGAGTACGGCGCCGGTCGTGCTCGAGGTCGACGGACTGACCAGACCGGGCGAGTTCGCCGACATCGCCTTCTCGGTGCGGGCCGGGGAGATCCTCGGTCTGGCGGGGCTTGTGGGCTCCGGGCGTTCCGAGGTCCTCGAGACCGTGTACGGCGCCCGGAAAGCTGCGACCGGAACGGTCCGGGTGAACGGCGCCCTACTGCGACCCGGCCGGGTGCAGGCCGCCGTCCGCGCCGGCGTGGGGTTGGCCCCGGAGGAGCGGAAGAGTCAGGCGCTGCTGCTGGACGAAGCCGTCTACAAGAACATCACGGTGTCGACGCTGCAGCGGTTCGCCAGCGGCGGATTCCTGAACAACCGGGCCGAGCGGGCCGCCGCTACGGAGCTGGCCAAGTCGCTCGATCTCCGGCCGGCCGGTGTCGACTATCCGGTGCGCAACCTGTCCGGTGGCAATCAGCAGAAGGTCGTGCTGGCCCGTTGGCTGCTGCGGGACTGCCGGGTGCTACTGCTCGACGAGCCGACGCGGGGCGTCGACGTCGGTGCGCGCTCGGAGATCTACGCGCTGATTCGGCGGCTGGCCGCCAACGGGGTCGCGATCGTGCTGGTCTCCAGTGAGGTCGAGGAAGTGCTCGGTCTGTCAGACCGGGTCGTCGTACTGCGGGAGGGGCGAGCCGTCCACACGGGGCCCGCGCAAGACATCGACGAGCACCAGGTGCTCGACCTGGTGATGGAAGGAAGTGCCGTGTGATGAGTGAGGACCTCACGACACAGTCCACTCAAGAGACAGTCACTCCACCCGCCGCCCCGAGAACCGGCCTGCTGCACTCCGGGTTCGGCCGCAATCTCGGCCTGGTGGTGGCGCTCCTCCTGCTGTGCATCGTCGGGGTGGTGACGGCGGGAGACACGTTCGCCACCGGCGCCAACGTGCTGACGATCCTGCGGCTGGCCGCGGTCATCGGCGTGGTCAGCGTCGGGATGACGTTCGTGATCACCGGTGGCGGCATCGACCTGAGCGTCGGCGCGATGGTGGCGCTGGCCTCGGTCTGGGCGACAACGCTGGCGACCCAGCAGCTGGCCGCCGACGTGCACTGGCTCGTGATGGTGACGACCGCGCTGCTGGTCGGCGCGGCCTGCGGACTGGTCAACGGCTTGCTGGTTGCCTACGGCAAGATCGTGCCGTTCATCGCGACGCTGGCGATGCTGGCGGCGGCCCGCGGCCTGGCCGAGATCATCTCCGACCGGAAGACCCAGATCATCACGGTGAACGGGTTCGTCGACTTCTTCGGCGGCTCGCTGATCGGCGTACCGGTACTGGTCTGGATCTTCCTGCTGGTGGCCGCGGCCGGCTGGGTGGTGCTGAACCGGACCACCTTCGGCCGCCGGACCTTCGCCGTCGGCGGCAACGCCGAGGCCGCTCGCCTGGCGGGGATCAAGGTTCAGCGTCACACGGTGGCGCTGTACGTGCTGGCCGGCCTGTGCTGCGGGATCGCCGCGGTCATGCTGATGGCGCGGACGACAACGGGGAGCTCTACCCACGGTCAGTTGTACGAGCTGGACGCGATCGCGGCGGTGGTGATCGGCGGCACGTTGCTGTCCGGTGGCCGCGGCACGATCGTCGGCACGGTGATCGGCGTACTGATCTTCACGACGTTGAACAACGTCTTCACCCTCAACAACCTGAGCATCTCCGCCCAGTCGGTGGCGAAGGGCGCGATCATCGTGATCGCCGTCCTCCTCCAGCAACGGCTGGCGCGTCGCGCGACCGGTTCCTAGAAGGAGGACAAGGATGTCCAGACGTTCCGCCCGCACAGTGGTGATCGCAGGCCTCGGGGTGCTTGCGCTCGCCGCCTGTACCAGCAACTCCCCGAAGGCCGACGACAGCACCGACAAGGCCGCCGCCAACCAGGCCGCGGTGAAGAACGACGAACCCGGCAAGAAGGTCAAGATCGGCTTCTCGGCGCCGGCCGCCGACCACGGCTGGATGGGTGCGATCACCAAGCGGACCCAGGAGGAGGCCAAGAAGTACTCCGACGTCGAGCTGCACGTGGCCGAGGGCACCAACGACGTCAACCTGCAGATCTCCCAGATCGAGACCTTCATCAACCAGAAGATGGACGCGATCGTGCTCCTTCCGTTCGACGGGGCCGCGCTCACCCCGGTCGCGACGAAGGCCATGCAGGCGGGGATCACGGTGGTGAACGTCGACCGCGAGTTCGACAGCCCGTTCGCGGCCCGGACGACGGTGCTCGGTGACAACCACGGGATGGGAGTGTCGGCCGGCACGTACATCTGCCAGCAGCTGAAGGGCAAGAAGGACGCGGTGGTCGCGGAGATCGCCGGGATCGACTCGCTGCCGTTGACTCAGGACCGCAGCCGCGGCTTCAAGGAAGCACTGGCCGACTGTGGTCTCAAGGTGAGCAACCGGGTCGCGGCCGAGTTCACCGTCGAGTCCGGCGAGAAGGCCGCCGCGAACCTGCTCCAGGCCGCGCCGAAGATCGACGCGATCTGGAACCACGACGACGACCAGGGCGTCGGCGTGATGGCCGCGATCAAGAACTCGGGCCGCAAGGAGTTCTTCGTCGTCGGCGGCGCCGGTTCGGCGAACGTGATGCGGGACATCAAGTCCGGCAGCTCGTTGCTCAAGGCCACCGTCATCTACCCGTCCACGCAGGGTGCCGACGGCATCCGGCTGGCCCGCCTGCTGGTGCAGAAGAAGAACCTCGGCGACCTGGTGGAGGTCGAGGTCCCGCGCACGGTCCAGCTGTACGCGCCGGTCGTCACGAAGGACAACGTGGACCAGTACCTGCCCACCGCGTTCGAGAGCTAGAGGCATTCGAGAGCCAGAAGGAGAGTCATGACCAACCTGGGCATCGGCCTGATCGGCTACGCGTTCATGGGCGCGGCCCACTCGCAGGCCTGGCGGAGCGCACCGCGCTTCTTCGACCTGCCTTTGGACCCGCAGATGAACGTGCTGTGCGGTCGTAACGCCGAGGCTGTCCAAGCCGCCGCGACGAAACTGGGCTGGAAGGAGACCGAGACCGACTGGCGTAAGCTGCTCGGCCGGGACGACGTCCAGCTGGTCGACGTGTGTACGCCGGGGGACAGCCACGCCGAGATCGCGATCGCAGCCCTGGAGGCCGGCAAGCACGTGCTGTGCGAGAAGCCGCTGGCCAACACCGTCGAGGAGGCCGAGGCGATGACCGCGGCCGCCGAAACGGCCCGGGCCAAGGGGATCAGGTCGATGGTCGGGTTCACCTACCGCCGGGTGCCGGCGATCGGGCTGGCCCGCCAGCTCGTTGCCGAAGGCAAGCTCGGTACCATCCGGCACGTCCGGGCGCAGTACCTCCAGGACTGGATCGCCGATCCGGAGGCGCCGCTGTCCTGGCGGCTGGACAAGACCAAGGCGGGTTCGGGTGCGCTCGGCGACATCGGCGCGCACATCATCGACCTGACGCAGTACATCACCGGTGACACCATCGGCGAGGTCAGCGCCCGGCTCGAGACGTTCGTCAAGGAGCGCCCGGTGGCCGCCGAGCACTCCGGCCTGGCCGGTACGGCGGGCACCGAACGCGGACCGGTCACGGTCGACGATGCGGCCGTGTTCCTGGCCACCTTCCGTTCCGGGGCGCTCGGCGTGTTCGAGGCGACCCGGTTCGCGACCGGCCGGAAGAACGCGATCCGGATCGAGATCAACGGCAGCCTCGGCAGTCTGGCGTTCGACTTCGAGGACCTGAACCTCCTGCACTTCTACGACGCCACCGAAGACTCGAGGACCGCGGGTTTCCGCAGAATCCTCGCGACCGAGCCAGTGCACCCGTACGTCGCCGCGTGGTGGCCGCCCGGCCACCTGCTCGGCTACGAGCACGGGTTCACCCATCAGGTCGTCGACCTGGTCACCGCGATCGCCGAAGAAGCCGATCCGGCGCCGTCGTTCGCCGACGGGCTGCGCGTCCAGCGGGTGCTGGCCGCGGTCGAGGCCAGCTCGACCTCCAAACAATGGCAGGAGATTCCTGAATGAGCAGCAGTACTGACTACACCCCGACGAAGGACGACAAGTTCTCGTTCGGACTCTGGACCGTCGGCTGGCAGGGCGTCGACGTCTTCGGTACCGCGGTCCGCCCGGCGATGGACCCGGTGTACGCGGTCGAGAAGCTGGCCGAGCTCGGCGCCGCCGCCGTCACGTTCCACGACGACGACGTCGTACCCGACGACGCGACCCGCAAGCAGACCCTGGACCGGTTCCAGAAGGCGCTCGCCGACACCGGTATGGCCGTCGAGATGATGACCACGAACCTGTTCGCGCACCCGGTCTTCAAGGACGGCGGCCTGACCGCCAACGACCGTCAGGTACGGCGGTACGCCCTCGCGAAGGTGCTCCGGAACGTCGACCTCGCCGCCGAGCTGGGCGCGACGACGTACGTGCTCTGGGGCGGTCGTGAGGGCGCCGAGTCCGGCGGCTCGAAGGATGTCCGCGCGGCGCTCGACCGGTACAAGGAGTCGATGGACCTGCTCTGCGCCTACGTGCGTGAGCAGGGGTACGACATCCGGTTCGCGATCGAGCCGAAGCCGAACGAGCCGCGCGGCGACATCCTGTTGCCGTCGATCGGGCACGCGATCGCGTTCATCAACGATCTCGCCGATCCGGAGCTGGTCGGGATCAACCCCGAGGTCGGGCACGAGCAGATGGCGTCGCTGAACTACGCCCACGGGATCGCGCAGGCGCTGTGGCACGGGAAGCTTTACCACATCGACCTCAACGGACAGCACGGTCCGCGGTTCGACCAGGACCTGCGGTTCGGGGCCGGCAACCTGCGCGAGGCGTTCTGGACCGTCGACGTACTGCAGGGGTCCGGCAGCTACCCGGCGTACGAGGGCCACATCCACTTCGACTACAAGCCGCCGCGGACCGAGGACGAGGAAGGCGTCTGGGAGACGGCCCGGGGCTGCATGCGGAACTACCTGATCCTGCGCGACAAGGTGCAGGCGTTCCGCGCCGACCCGGAGGTGGCCGAGGCACTGGCCGCCGCGCGGGTCGCGGAGCTGTCAGAACCCACCTTGGCCGAGGGTGAATCGCTGGCGGACCTCCGCAACGCGACGTACGACCGGGAGGCGCTGGCCGAGCGCGGTCTCGGGTTCGAGCGGCTGGACCAGCTGGCGATGGAGCACCTGCTCGGCGTTCGCTGATCCAGACGTAGTGAGGTAGTTACATCCCGCGCAGGGCAGAGCACGGGATCCGTAGTGATGGAGCGCGCCACCCCTTGTCCGTCCCCAGGAGGAGCTCCGCATGATCCAGCTACGCAGGCACGGCACTTTGGTGTGCGCTCTCGTGCTCGCCCTGTTCGCGGCTTTACTGACCCCGTTACCGGCCAAGGCTCATCCGGGCCACGGTGACGAAACCTTCAACGCACTGATCTTCAGCAAGACCGCCGCCTTCCGGCACGATTCGATCCCGGCCGGGATCCAGGCGATCAAGGACCTCGCGACCCAGGACGGGTTCACCGTTACCGCGACCGAGGACGCGTCCGTGTTCACCGACACCGAGCTCGCGAAGTACGAGGTGGTGATCTGGCTGTCCACGACCGGTGACGTGCTGAACGCGGACCAGCAGGCCGCCTTCGAGCGGTACATCCGCGGCGGCGGTGGGTACGCCGGGATCCATGCGGCCTCGGACACGGAGTACGACTGGCCCTGGTACGGCAAGCTCGTCGGCAGCTACTTCGACAGCCACCCGGCCGGTACGCCGACCGCGACCGTGAAGACCGAGGACCACGCGCACCCCTCGACCGCCGAAGCGCCGACCACCTGGCAGCGCACGGACGAGTGGTACAACTACCGCACCAATCCGCGCGGGACCGTGCACGTGCTCGAGTCGCTGGACGAGTCGACGTACAGCGGTGGGAACATGGGTGTCGAACACCCGATCACCTGGTGCCAGGACTACGACGGCGGCCGCGCCTGGTACACGGGCATGGGCCACACGATCGAGTCGTACGCCGATCCCACGTTCCGCAAGCTGCTCCTCGGTGGTATCAAGACCGCCGCCGGCGTCGAGCCGGCGGACTGCGGCGCGTCGCTGAGCGACAGCTACCAGAAGGTGACGCTCGACGACGACACCTCGAACCCGATGGAGCTCTCGATCGCCGACGACGGGCGGGTGTTCTACATCGACCGCAACGGCGCGGTGAAGATCGTCAAGCCCGACGGATCCGTGGTGACCGCCGGGACGCTGAACGTGTACACCGGCCAGGAGTTCGGTCTGCTCGGTATCGCGCTCGATCCCGGGTTCGCGTCGAACGGCTTCCTGTACCTCTACTACTCGCCGGTGTCGTCGGAACCGTTCGACCGGGTGTCCCGGTTCACGGTGACCGGGGACACGCTGGATCTCGCGAGTGAGAAGCAGGTGCTCCGGATCGACACCCAGCGAGACCAGTGCTGCCACGCGGGTGGTGCGCTGGAATTCGATGGCAACGGCAACTTGTTCGTTGCCATCGGCGACAACAGCAACCCGTTCGACTCCGACGGCTACGCGCCGCTCGACGAGCGGCCCGGCCGGGCGGCGTGGGACTCGCAGCGGACCGCGGCGAACAGCAACGTGCTGAACGGCAAGATCCTCCGGATCCACCCGACCGCCGACGGTTCGTACACGATCCCGGACGGCAACCTGTTCCCGCCCGGGACCGCGAAGACGCGGCCGGAGATCTACGCGATGGGATTCCGGAACCCGTTCCGGATCGGGATCGACCCGACCACGAACCACTTGTTCGTCGCGGACTACGGGCCGGACGCCGGTGCGGCCTCGCCGACGCGTGGCCCGGACGGCCGGGTCGAGTGGAACATCATCGACAAGCCCGGGTTCTACGGCTGGCCGTACTGCGTCGGCGCGAACACGCCGTACAACGACTACGACTTCGCGACCGGTACGTCGGGACCGACGTTCAACTGCGGTGCGCCGGTGAACGACTCGCCGAACAACACCGGGATCACGCAGCTGCCGGCCGCGATCCCGGCGACGCTGTGGATGGGCAAGTCGACATCCGGCGTACCGGAGATCGGTGGCAGCGGGGCACCGATGACGTCGGGCGCCTACAAGTTCGACGCGGCCAACCCGTCGGACCGGAAGTGGCCGGCGTACTTCGACGGCAAGGCGGTGTTCGCGGACTGGAACGACAGCCGGCTGTTCTCGCTGCAGCTGAACGACGACCGTTCGGGTGTCGCGGACGTGTCGCGGATGCTGCAGGGGATGAACTTCATCCGGCCGCACGCGCTGCAGTTCGGTCCGGACGGTGCGTTGTACGTGATCGAGTGGGGGAGCGGGTTCGGCGGGAACAACGCCGACTCCGGGCTCTACCGGATCGACTACGTGCAAGGGAACCGGGCACCGATCGCGCAGTTCACGACCGACAGGACGTCCGGTCCGGTGCCGCTGACGGTCGCCTTCGACTCGACGGGGTCGCGCGACCCGGACGGGCAGCCGGTGACGGTGGCGTGGGACTTCGACGGGAACGGTACGACGGACAGTACCGAGGCGAAGCCGGCGTACACCTACTCGACGGCCGGCGTCTTCACGGCCCGGTTGACGGTGACCGATCCCGACGGGCGTACGGCGGTGTCGAACCGGACGATCACGGCCGGCAACACCGCGCCGACGATCACCGTCCAGGCACCGGTCGACGGCGGATTCTTCGACTTCGGCGACACGATCCACTACAAGGTGACGGTCACCGATCCCGAGGACGGGGTGGTCGACTGCAACGACGTGATCACACAGCCTGCGCTCGGGCACGACGAGCACGCGCATCCCTACGAGCAGTACCACGGGTGTGAGGGCGACTTCCCGTTGCCGGGTGACCAGGGCCACGTCGGGGCGAACATCTTCGGCATCGTGACCGTGACGTACACGGACAAGGGCGCGCCCGGAACCGGCAGGATCACCACGCAGAAGGTGATCCAGCTGCAGCCGAAGACACGCGAGGCCGAGTTCTTCACCGAGACAGGTGGACCTGGCTCCACGGGCGGCGTGCAGGTCGAGGACACCGGGGACACCGCCGGCGGCGGGAAGAACATCGGGTTCATCGAGGACGGCGACTGGTGGGCGTGGAAGCCGACGAACCTGACCAACATCAACCAGCTGCAGCTCCGCGCGGCGTCACCGGAGCTCGGCGCGACCGTGCAGGTGCGGCAGGGATCGCCGACCGACGGTCCGGTCGTGGCCACGATCCAGGTCGCGCCGACCGGGGCATGGCAGACGTACGGCGACTTCACCGGCGCGGTGAGCGGTGCGTCGTTGGAGAGCGGACCGCTGTACTTCGTGAAGACGACCGGGCAGCTGAACGTGAACTGGGTCAAGTTCATCGGCAAGGGCGTCACGGAGAACGAACGCCCCGCGGTGACCGTCACGGCGTCGGCCACCCAGGGCGAGGCGCCGCTGAAGGTCGACTTCACCGCCGCCGCAACCGACCCCGAAGGCGACCTGCCACTCACGTATGCCTGGACGTTCGGCGACGGCTCCACCGCCACCGGCCCCGTCGCCACCCACACCTTCACAGTCCCGGGTAAGCACACCGTGACCGCGACCGTGGTTGATTCGCGCGGCGCCACCGGGACGGCCAAGGTAGACATCACGGTCGATACACCGACGGCGCCGACCTGCCTCACCGGCCGCTCCGACGGCTTCGAAGGCACGTCCCTGGACACGACCAGATGGTCATCAGTTGTCCGAGGCAACCAGGAGCTGTCGGTAGCCAACGGCAACCTCAACCTACCGCTGACAGCAACGGACATCTACGGCACCGGCAATACCAACACGCCGAACCTCGTCCTCCAGCCGCTCCCGGCCGGCGCCTGGTCGGCGACCACGAAGCTGACGCTTCCGGCGCGGCTTGCCTACCAGCAGGCCGGTCTGCTGATCTACGGCGACGACGACAACTACGCCAAGATGGTGATCCAGGGTCGTTCCACCGGCGCGGCGTCCGCGGCCGACCGGATCTTCCAGTTCATCCGCGAGGAGAACGGCGTACCGAACGAGGTCGCGGCGTCGAACACGGCCAACCTCGGGGCGGACTACCCGGACACCGTGTGGATCCGGTTCACCTCGGACGGCGCGAACCTGAAGGCGGCGTACAGCGCGGACGGTGCGACGTTCACGGAGATGCCGGAGACGAAGCAGCTGGCCGGCATCACCAACCCGCGGATCGGCCTCTTCGGCCTGGCGAACCGGACCGAGGCGCTGCCGATCACGGCGTCGTTTGATTACTTCACGATCACGCCGGACGACAAGGCCGAGCAGCCGGCACCGGACGACGACTTCGCCGGTACGACGCTCGACGCGTGCCGCTGGTCCTCCGTCGTACGGCCCGACGCGGCCGCCTACCGGGTGACCGACGGCGGGCTGGAGATCGACACCAGCAAGGGCGACATCTACGGCGGCACGGCAACGAATCCGCGCAACCTGATGCTCCAGCCGGCACCGGACGGCGACTGGACGATCGAGACGAAGGTCGACGCCTCGACCTTCAACGAGGCGTTCCAGCAGGCCGGCCTGATGGTGTACGCCGACGACGCGAACTACGTCAAACTCGACTACCTCACCACCAACGCACCCGGCACACCGGTTGCCCGAGGCATCGAACTCAGGTCTGAGATCGCCGATGCCGTCCAGTCACCGCAGCCCAACGCTCCTTCTCCAGTCCAGGGTGTTTGGTACCTCCGCCTGGCGAAATCAGGTTCGACCTTCACAGGTTCGTACAGTGCTGACGGCTTGTCCTGGACCGCTCTGCCGCCGGTGACCAACACCGCGCTCGGCAACGCGAAGTTCGGCATCTACGCCTTCGGGGTAGACCAGACCGCCTCGAAGACCGCGAAGTTCGACTACTTCAAACGAATCACCGACACCACGGCTCCCACCGTCAGCCTGGGACTCAACCCGTCGACCCCGTCCGGACAAGCCGGATGGTGGACGGGACCGGTGACGGTCACCGCGCTGGGCACGGACGACCAAGGCGGTCAGGTCTACCTGGAGCAGAAGGCCGCCGACGGCACCTGGTCGGAGTACACAACCCCCGTGCAGCTGACCGCCGACGGAACCCACACCATCACAGTCCGGGGAAGTGACACCGCCGGCAATGTCTCGGAGCCTTCGTCCGTCACGGTGAAGCTCGACCAGACACCACCGACCGCCGACATGACCGGACTACCCACCGCCCTGGGTGTGGCTTCGACTGCTCAAGTGAAGGCAACCTCCCGAGATGCCCAGTCAGGTCCCGACAAGGTCGTGCTGACGGTCGACGGCGAGCCCAGTGCGGGTGCGCTTGACGGGGCAGTCCTGGGACTCGGAGTGCACTCTCTCACCGCGCAGGCATTCGACCTGGCCGGCAACAGCTCCACGACCACGGTGCAGTTCACCGTGTTCGCGTCGTACCCGGAGGCGATCAAGCTGGTCGACCGGTTCCGGCTGGCCGGGAAGGTGCCGTTGGCAACCGCCACCGTGCTGAAGGCCCAGCTGGGCATCGCGCAGAAGGCCGTTGAGCGGAAGCAGCCGCTCGTCGCCGGGATCGCGCTCAACCTGTATCTCACCCAGGCCCGGACGGTTCGCGACGTGCCCACGCGCATGTTGCTGACCGCCGTCGGGCAGGACCTGAGAGGGCGGTTGGGCTGATGACGTCGCCGCGGGAGAGCGCGTTCGGTACCTCGGTCGGCGTCTCCGCTGGTTCGGCCCCATGCGGAGCGTCACCAGGGAGCGCTCTCTCCGGCGGCGACCCGTCCCCGGCGGCGACCTCGCGCTCCGGACCGCCGCCGGGGACACCTCCCCCCAGATCCTCAGCTCGCCCCAGCTGACCAGACAGGTACGACAAGACGAGTCACAGAACGAGGAGAAGACCATGGCTCGACCGATCACACTGTTCACCGGCCAGTGGGCCGACCTGCCGTTCGAGGAGGTGGCCAGGCTGGCGTCCTCGTGGGGCTACGAGGGGCTCGAGATCGCTTGCTGGGGCGACCACCTCGACGTACGGCGGGCCGCCGAGGACCCGGCGTACGTCCAGGACCGGCTGGACATTCTGGAGAAGAACCACCTGAAGGTGTGGACGATCTCGAACCACCTGCTCGGGCAGGCGGTCTGCGACGATCCGATCGACCAGCGCCACCAGGCGATCCTGCCGGGGCACATCTGGGGCGACGGCGATCCCGAGGGCGTCCGGCAGCGGGCGGCCGAGGAGATGAAGACGACGGCCCGGGCCGCCCGTGCGCTCGGGGTGGACGTGGTGGTCGGGTTCACCGGCTCCTCGATCTGGAAGACGGTCGCGATGTTCCCGCCGGTCCCGCCGGCGATGCTCGAGGCCGGGTACCAGGACTTCGCCGACCGGTGGAACCCGATCCTCGACGTGTTCGACGAGGTCGGGGTCCGGTTCGCCCATGAGGTGCACCCGTCGGAGATCGCGTACGACTACTGGTCGACCACGGCGACGCTGGAGGCGATCGGGCACCGCGAGGCGTTCGGCCTGAACTGGGATCCGTCGCATTTCGTCTGGCAGGACCTCGACCCGGTCGGGTTCCTGTGGGACTTCAAGGACCGGATCTACCACGTCGACTGCAAGGACGCGAAGCGCCAGGTCGGCAACGGCCGCAACGGCCGGATGGGTTCGCACCTGGCGTGGGGCGACCCGCGGCGCGGCTGGGACTTCGTCTCGACCGGTCACGGTGACGTCCCCTGGGAGGCCTGCTTCCGGATGCTGAACACGATCGGCTACACCGGCCCGATCTCGGTCGAGTGGGAGGACGCCGGCATGGACCGCCTGGTCGGCGCGGCCGAAGCCGTCGAGTTCGTCCGTCGGCTCGCCTTCGACCCGCCGACCGCCTCCTTCGACGCGGCGTTCTCGTCCTAGAGCTTGCCGAAGAACGCCTGGAGGTCCTCGACCACGAGCTCGGGGACCTCCAGGGCGGCAAAGTGGCCACCGCGCTCGAACTCGGTGTAATGCACGACGTCGAACTCCCGCTCGACGAGCCGCCGAACCGTACTGTCTCCCGGAAACACCGCCAACCCCGTCGGCACCGGGCAATACTCGGCGCTTGCATTCCAGGAGTCCAGGGCTTCTCGGTAGATTCTCCCTGACGATCCGCCCGTCCCCGTCAACCACGTCAACGTCACCGAGTCGAGGATCCGATCGTTGCTGATAGCACCCACCCGATGCCCGTAGTCGTCGAACCACTCCAGGTTCCAGGCCAACTGGCCGACGGGCGAGTCGTTCAGTGCATAGGACAGCGTCTGCGGTCGCGTGCTCTGGATCGAGGCGTACCCCGAACGCTCGGATTGCCAACGTTCCAGCCCGCCGAGCCGCCGCTTCTCGTCCTCGGTCAGCTCCTCGCCCCGCGGGAACGCGAGATATCCGTCCAGGTGCAGCCCGATCACGCGCTCCGGCGCCATCCGCGCGATCACCGGTCCGATCCGCGCACCCCAGTCGAACCCGTGGACGCCGTACCGCTCGAACCCGAGCTGTTCCATCAACGCGATCCAAGCCTTCGCGATCCGCTCGACACCCCACCCGGTCGCCGTCGTCGGCCCACTGAACCCGAACCCGGGCATCGTTGGCACCACCAACTGAAAGTCCTGGGCCAGCGCGTCGATCACGTCCAGGTAGTCAGCCCCCGCCCCAGGCCAGCCATGCAGCAGCAACAGCGGCACCCCCGACGAGCCCGCCCGAATTACATGCACAGGCTGCCCGTCTATTTCCACCCGGTTCTGGGTGTGCGCATTGAGTCGCTCTTCGAGGCTTCGCCATTCGTAGGACGTGCGCCAGTAGTTCACGACTTGCTGCAGTCGTCCGAGTTCGACGCCGTACGACCACCCGGCGTCAGGTAGCTGATCCGGCCATCGGACAGCGTCCAACCGGTGCTGCAGGTCGTCGAGGTGTGCTTGCGGGACTTCAGCGCGAAACTCCATGCGACCCACGCTAGGGGAGGTAGCGGACAGTGGCTGACCTCTACGGATACGCTCAGGCCATGACCGCTGGAGAGTACGTCGCGCGCATCGTCGAGGTCCCGGACCGCGGCATCAAGCTCGAGCCGGAGGAGGGCACCACCATCCCGGACCAGCCCACCGAGGTGAACCTGCTCGGTATGGCGATCGCCCTCGCGCTCGGCGCCGCCGGCTACCAGCACCACGCCGAGCCGCGCGACACCGAGCTCCAGACCCTGGACGCACTCCTGTCCGGCGATGCGGTGATGCCTTGGCGCGCGGCGACATCCGGTGCTGCGGCCACCATCACCTGCACGCTCTCGAACGGCCACCCCACCTGCCGGGTCGACCCAACCGCGGGCTGACCCGCCCGGACCGCGAGGTGGGTGGACTGATGGAGGCGAGCTGGCCGGCGGCGCCGGGACTGCGGCGGCCGCGGATTCTGCGGCAGCGGTGGCTGGATCTGACCTTCCTGCACTGGGCCGTGGAACCGGATGAGGTCGCGCGGTTCTTCCCGCCCGGCACACGACCGGACACGTTCGAAGGGCGTACGTACGTCGGTCTCGTCCCGTTCCGGATGGTCGGTACCGGGCTCCCGCACGGGCCTGGCGTACCGTACTTCGGCTCGTTCCTGGAAACGAACATCCGCCTGTACTCCGTCGACGAAACGGGCCGCCGCGGCGTCGTCTTCCGCAGCCTCGACGCCAACCGCCTGGCCGTGGTCAGCACCGCCCGAACCGTGTTCGGCCTGCCGTACCGCTGGGCCCGCATGCACCACCACCGCGACGGCGCCCACCACACCTACACCTCGACCCTCCGCCGCCGCGGACCTCAGGTCGACACCGCCATCGGCATCGAGATGGGCCCGCGACTGAGCATCGGCCCGCTGGAAGACTTCCTCACCGCTCGCTGGGGCCTCCACATCGAACGCTTCGGCCGCACCTGGTACCTCCCGAACCACCACCCGGCCTGGACCCTCCACACCGCCACCCTCACCACCCTGGACGCCGGCGCCCTGTTGTCCTCGGTCGGCCTGACCCCACCCGGCCGCCCACCCGACCACCTGGCGTTCAGCCCTGGCGTCCCAGCCGAATTCGGCCTCCCGCTGCGGCACTGACGCGCCTGTGCGCCGCACCCAGCAGGGTGCGGCGCACAGGCGCGTTGCGGACTACTTCCCGATCTTCACCGACAGCGCGAGGCTGTTGTTCCCGGTGGCCGGGTCGGTGGTGGGCGACGTGACGGCGGCCGACGTGGTGACGACCCCCTTGCTGCCCTTCACCAGCAGATGGACGTTGAAGGACCAGGACGCACCGGCCGCGAGCGATGTCGGACGGAGGCAGGTGAGCGTCTGGCCCGACTTGGTGCAGTTGGCGGTGTCGAAGACGTACACGGCCTGCTTGATGTCCGGCAGCGCGACCGTCACCTTCGGCGACTGCGCGTCGGACGGGCCGGCGTCGGTGACCGTCGCCGTGTAGATGATCGTCGACGACGGCTTGTAGACGTCCTTGTCGGCGACCAGCTTCATCGCAAGGTCGGCAGCAGTCCCGACGGTGGTCGACGCCGACGCCGTGTTGTTCGCGGCCACCGGGTCACCGGTCGAGGACGTCACCGTGGCCTGGTCGGCGATCGCGCCGGCCGGCGTACCGGACTGGACCTTGGTCGCGATCACGACGGTGGTCGGGCCGCTGCCCGGCGCCATCGTGCCGAGTTCGCACTCCACCTGCTTCGACGGCGGGTCGACCGGGATCGTGACCAGCACGCAACTACCGGATCCGGTCGTGATGGTCGCCGAGGTGAAGTCCACCGCGCCCGGCAGGACGTCGACGAGCTTGACGCCGGTCGCGGTCGACGGACCCGCGTTCGTGACCCGGACCGTGTAGGTCAGCGGGCGGCCCGCGAGCACCGGATCCGGGCTGTCGGTCGAGGTGACCGACAGGTCCGCCTGCGCGCCGACCTGCGTGGTGACGGTGTCGGTGTTGTTCGACAGGTCCGGATCAGCGGTCGTCGACGAGACACTGGCGTCGTTGTGCATGGCACCGGTGAACGACGGGTTGATCGTGGCCACGACCGTCATCGTCCGGCTCGTGCCCGTCGCCAGGTTGCCGAACGAACACGTGGTGGGCTGCGCCGCGTTACCAGGTACGCCCGCCGTACAGGTCGCGCCGGTCCCGCTGACCGAGTTCACGGTGACCTGCGCGGGCAGGACGTCGTGGACGGTCACGGCCGTCGCGGTGGACGGACCGTTGTTCGAGACCGTGGTGGTCCAGGTGATCTGGCCGCCCGCTGTCGCGTTCGCCGGAGCGGTCTTGTCGATGCTCACGTCCGCCGAGCCGACGACGTGCAGGGTGTCGGAAGCGGAGTTGTTGCCGAGGTTCGGGTCCACCGTCCCGGCGCCGGCCTTCGCCGTGTCGGCGATGTCCTGTGCCTCGTTCGCCCGCTCGTTGATCACCACACTCACCTGCTGTCCGGACGCGAGATCGCTCAGGGTGCAGGTGGCCGACGCGCTGCCGGACTGGTCGCCGGCCGGTGCCGTGCAACCGCTCGAGGTGGTGGACAACTGGAACGTGCCGCTCGAGCTCACCGTGTCGGTCACCGTGACCGCACGAGCGATCGCCGGGCCGTTGTTCGTCACGGTGATCGTGCATGGGTACGCCGTACCCGCGGCAGCCGGTCCGTCGGGCAGGCAGTTCTTGGCGACCGCCACATCCGCTCGTCCGGCGGCGGCCGAGTACGCGTCCAGGACACCGGCACCGAACGCGTTGTCGGGTCCGGCCGGACCGCGGTCCGTTGCGGTGGCCGCGAGTACCGCGGTCAGCGCGGAAGGCGTGAGCGACCCGGGACCACCCGCCGCGTCGAGAACCAGCGCGGCGACACCGGCCGAGCTCGGCGTCGCGGCCGAGGTACCGAAGAACCGGCACTCACCCTGGACGGTTGCGGGACAGTTGCCACTACCGAAGTTGCCGACCCCGCTCACGGACACGCCGTCCGCGGCCGAGTACGTCGGTGCCGTCACGGTCCGGCCCGCTCCACCTGCCACGCTCTGGTTGCTGCCGGCAGGCGCGGAGGCGGGACACGGGTACGACGTGGTGCAGACGGTCGAACTGACCAACCGGACCGGGCCCTGGCCGCTGAAGCCCTCCAGGCCGACGGTCGCCGGGTTCTGGTCGGCGCCGGCGTTGACGGCGGCCGCGGAGGTCGCGAGGTCGGTGTAGTTGCTGTCCGGGTTCATCGAGCCCGCGTTGCCGGTCGCGTCGATTGCGCTCGTGTTGCCGCGCCAGCGTAGGTCGATCGTGGGCGTGGCCTTGGCGCCGGTCGACCCGGTGACGTTGACGGCCAGCTTGACGGTGACGGCGGCGGTACCGCCGTTGGTCCAGGAAGCTTGCTCGAGCGTGTCGCCGGAGCCGCCGCCCTGGGTGGCCGTACTCGTCGCGAGGCAGTTCGCGGCGGTGGCGTCCAGGATGTAGAGATCGAGGTTGGTGAAACCGCCGGCGCCGGCGGTCGGGAAGATCGCCCGCGGCTCGCTCCACTGCAGCGTCGCACCGATGCTCGCGCCCGGAGCGACCGAGACGTCGAACGTGGTGTCGGCGCCGTTGAAGGCGACCGTGTTGGCCGGTGCCACGCCGCAGCCGGCCGGCGACGCGCCGTCCGGCCCGGAGCCGGTTCCGGTCGCCGCGACGCGCGGTGCGTGCGAGGAGTTGAGGTTGCCGGCCGACGAGCTCACCCAGATGCCGGAAGCGGCCAGGATCTCGCCGTTGACCGCGGCGAGCCCCTTCTGGAACGCGGGCTCGGAGTCGAACGGGATGTCCTCGGTGAGGATGTCGATTCCCGCGGCGGCGAGGGCGTTCTGCGCCGCGACGTGGTCGCTGACGCCGCTGCCGGTGGCGTGGAAGAACAGATCCGCACCCGGAGCCATGTCGTGCACGATCTCGAGCATCGACGTACCTTCGTCGCCGGAACCGGTCGCCTGGTTGGTGACTCCGGCCGGGAGGTCGCCGAGCGCCTGCGCGGCGCTGAGGTTCGAGACGCCGTCGGAGATGACACCGACCGAGACGCCGGTACCGTCGTACCCGGCCGCCTGCGCGGCGTCCGCGCGGTGCAGCGCGACGCCCTCGCTGAGGAAGCTGCCCGCGTCCGGTGGCGACGACTCCGTCGGCCGGATCGCGGCGACCCAGTCCAGGGCCGCGACCTGGGTGACCCGGTCGTAGGGGACCAGTGCGTGGAAGATCCCGGCGTCCGGGAGCGCCTTCACCCGCTGCGGCTTCACCCACTGGTCGGAACCGTTCAGGATGTTCACGCCGAGCCGGGAGAGCTCGGCCCGCTCCTTGCCGCCGACCCGGCCGAGCGCGTGGATCTCCAGGTCGAGGTTCGCCGCGGTGTCCACCGACAGCAGGTCGTCACTGAGAGCCTTGCGCTGCTTGGCGTCCAGGCTGTGCCCGTTGCCCGCGGCCTTTCCGACCTTGGCGATCCGTTGGGCGACCAGCGTCGGCACCTTCGACGCGGCGCTCCGCGGCGCGGCCGCGCTCGTCAGGCCGGTACTGGTTCCGGCCGTGGTCGTGCTTGCGGGCTGTGCCTGTGCCACCCCCGCTCCGAGCACCGTGAAAGCGAACACCCCGGCCGCACACACCACTCGGCGTTTCCGGGCATGACTGACGTGCCTCATCGAATTCCCCCCTTGATTCGTGGGCTGTCCGTGCCAGCCCAGGCCCCGGCCCCCGGCCCCCTGCCGAGACAACCTAGAGCCGACGGTCCGCGCACCCGGCAGACCTGTCAACCACTCGGTGGCTGCCAATGCCCTTTCAGGCAGATCAGCGCCCTGAGCAACGATCTGGTCTGGGCCGGAGTGCGCGGAGTGGCTCGCCGGTCGGTCAGGTCGACAGGCCCGCGGTCTCAGCGGCGATGAACTGGAGGTCGAGCTGACGAGCCCACCGGTTCACCTCGGTCGCCACCGCCCGGGAACCCTCCGCGTCGTCCTCGTCACGTAGGAGCAGGGCGAGCAGCGTCTGCTGCGCGAGCGCTCCCGGCACGTGGCCGGCCTTCTGCCGTAGCTCGGTGGAACGCTCCCAGTGCGCTCTCGCCAGCTCGAGGTCGCCAGCCGTGTGTGCGTGATCCCCGAGGTGCCGGAGCGCGTACGACATCGTCAGCTCGTCCCCGCTCTTCTCCCCGAGCTGTAGCGCGCTGGTGTAGTAGCCGTACGCCGCCTCGGGCTCGTCGAGCACGTTGTCGGCCAGCACGCCGGCCCAGAACGAGATCGCCGCTTGCCGCGCCTCGTCGGGAGCACTCTCGATGAGTCGCAACGAGCGCGCCCTGAGATCTCCCGGCTCCTTGGCGCTGGTGAAGGCGACCGCCGAGTAGTCCCTCCGGAATGCGGCGAACTCGAGGTCCCAGGCAGGCTCCGGGCTACCGTCGAGGAGCTGCTTGGCCGCGGTCAGCGCAGCCTGTCCGTGGTCGGTCCGCTGCCAGAAGTCCTGGTCGATCGCCACCACCGCCCGAGCCACCGCCAGTGCGAGCCGCTCACCAGGATCGTCGGTCCGGGTCCCGGCCAGCAGGCTGGTCGCGGCGTCCCACTGAGCCGCGCGCATCAGTTGAGTGGCGGCGGCGACAACGTCTACAGCTGCGAGTTCAGTCATGTCGATCACAGTATTTCGACGTCGAAATATTTGACAACTAACCTTCAGTGGCTGAAAGATCAGTCGGGTGAAGGACTTCATCGACGCCCACGTCGACCTCTGGGCCGGCCAACTGCCCGACCTCGACCGGGTGGTCGAGGGAATCACCGTCCGCATGCAGGTCCTGACGCGGTGCCTCGAGCGCCGCCGCGAAGCGGTCCTCGCGGAGTACGGCCTGCAGCACTGGGAGTTCAAGACGCTCCACATGCTCCGCCGCGGCGGACCGCCGTACCGCGCGACGCCGGGCGAGCTCGCCAAGCAGCTGAGCATGTCCGCCGCCGCTCTCACCAACCGGATCGACGCGCTGGAGCGGCGCGGGTACGTCGACCGCACGCACGACCGCGATGACCGCCGCAAGGTCTACGCGACGCTCACGGCCGCGGGCGACCAGGTCTGGGAGCAGGCGATCGGCGACATCATCCAGGTCGAGCGCGACCTGGTCCACCGGTTGCCCAGGACCGACCGCCTGCGTCTCGACAACCTGCTCCGGCACCTCGTCCTGGCCGCCGAGGAAAGTTCCTAGCCCGTGGTGTCAAGAACGGGGGAGTGGCTCCGACGTACTCAGTGAAGGCGCCCACCAGAGGGTGCCCCAGAGACCGAGGACCACTGCCATGGAACCGCTGAACCTGATGGTGTCGCTGAGCCACTTCGCCGGCGAGAACCGGGCGAACAAGCGCGGCTTGAGCACCCCCGCCGGCCGCTCCCGCCGCACCAACCCGACCACCTGCCCCACGGACCCCCAGCCGCGCCGCCGCACCACCTTCATCACCTTCGCCCGCCAACTCACCCGCCGCGGCACCGCGGTCTCGGCCCGCTGACCCAACAGCCATGGCAGAGTCCGCTCGTGACTGATGCTTCGACGAATGACCAGGGCCGGCAACTGCTGGCGGCGTACGACGACCAGCTGCGCGGGACGAGCGAGAGCGCCGACGTACCGACGAGCCTCGACGGGCCGGTGATCCGGGTCGAGTACCCGAACCGGGGGTTCGTGAGCTACCGCGCTCTCGAGGGCCTCGACGGCGCTGAGGTCGATGCGCTGATCGCCCGCCAGCGCGACTATTTCGCGGCCAAGGGCCAGTCGGTCGAGTGGAAGCTGCGCGGGCACGACCAGCCTGCGGATCTGCCGGAGCGCCTGCGGGCGGCGGGGTTCGTGCCTGAGGACCAGGAGACTGTGCTCGTCGCCGAGAGCGCCGACATCGTCGAGCGCCTCCGCGGCCGTGAGTCGGTCGACGGGATCACGATCCGCCAGGTGTCCGACCGTGCCGACTTCGAGCGCATCGCGGCGATGGAGTCCGCCGTCTGGAACGACGACTGGTCCTGGCTCCCGGACGACCTGGTCCGCCGCCACGCCACCGGCCACACGGACGTCTACATCGCGGAGTCGGGCGGCACCGTCGTCTCCGCCGCCTGGGCCGTCTACAAACAGAACACCGAGTTCACCGGCCTGTGGGGTGGCTCAACCCTCGAACCCTTCCGAGGCCGAGGCATCTACAAAGCCCTGGTAGCCACCCGGGCCACCCAAGCAGTTGCCCGAGGCTACAAATACCTCCACGTCGACGCCTCCGACAACAGCAGCCCGATCCTGCAGCGCCTCGGCTTCCTCGCAATCACCACCACCACGCCGTACGTCCACACGCCGGCTTGAGCGTCAGCGGGGGGCTCGGTACATGGAGTAGTGGATCGGGCCGCGGTGGGGGAGTTCCAGTTCGGCGGTGACGGTGAAGCCGAGGGACTCGTAGAAGGCGACGTTGGCCGGGTCCTGGGTCTCCAGGAAGGCGGGGGAGTGGGCGGCGTCCGCCTCGGCCAGGCCGGGGGTGATCACGGCGCGGCCCAGGCCCTGGCGCTGATGGTCGGGGTCGACGCCGGCGAGACCCAGGAACCAGACGGGTTCCTTCGGGTGGAAGATCGCGGTGGCCTGGCCGTACTCGGCGGCGATCGCGGCCCGGGAACCGGAGATCTCCTGGAACCTGTCCCGGTACGGCGCGAACGCGTCGGACGAGGTTGCCGGCGTGGTCCAGACGGCGACCGCGGTGACGTCGTCCGTGACCCAGACCCGGCCGTGCGGCAGCGCGACGGCCCCGATGAAGAGCTGGTGGTACTGGACGAGCCGCTCGAAGTAGTTCACCGGATCGATGCAGGCGCGTGTCATGGGGTAGTCCTCCAACGCGCGCGACAACGTGATCGCCGCGGCGTCGACGTCCGCAGTGGTTGCCTCACGCACCAGCACGAGGTTCTCCTTCGGAGCGCAGTACCTCGACGATCAGGTCGGCGACGGCCCGCATGCCGGCCGCGTTCGGATGGTACGGCACGAAACCGCCGAGCATCGGCGGCAGCATCGTGAACCCGGTCGTCCACGGCTCGGCCGACCCGATGGCATGCTCGCGACTCGCCGCCGACGCGGCGACCAGGTCGGCACCCGTCGCCGCGGCCGCCTTCGCGAACGCGGCCGCGAGACCGTCGGCCATCATCGCGACGCTCGGCAGCTGCTCCTCGTTCAGCGGTACGTCCTTCCGCGGCTTGGTCCCGGGGCCGACCAGGCTCAGGTAGTCGACGAGCACGATCCGCGCCGCCGGGGAGCGCTCTCTCGCGCTCTCGACCACGCGGGTCAACGAGTCGGCGACCGCTTGGTACGACGCCTCGTCCTTGAGATAGCTGACCCGCGCCCGGATCCGGTTCGCGACCCGGCGGCCGAGGATCGTCGCCGGCTTCGCGATCGTGTTCAGGAAGCTGCCGCGCAGAAACGTTCCGACGTACTCGAGATCGTTGCCACCGGCAGTGATCGTGACGAGCGCGGTGTCCGGGGTAAGCGCCTCGAGCTGCGGCGGTGCCTCGTCCTGCGGCGTGTCCAGGAGCTGGGCCGTGGTCGCACCGGAGTACGTGACGTCGACCAGGTCCAGACCGAGCTCGGCGGCGACGAGGTGCGCGTAGTTGTTACCCGATCGGCCGGCCGGCGCGTGCACGATCGGGCCGATCCCCGGACCGGCCGCGAACGAACTGCCGAGGGCGACGTACCTGCTTCCGGAGGGCACCATTCCGCCCACTCTACGTCGAGGTGTCACCATGAGCCGACAACCCTTGCGACGAAAGGAACTACTCATGCGCGGAGCCTCTCGGGGAGCGCTCGCCGTTCTCGCCACCGGCGTACTCGCGGCCGGCCTGATGCCGGCGACGGCGAGTGCGACGCCTGGGTCCGGCGTCACCGGCACGATCCTGATGCAGGAAACGGTGGGCGGCACCGACTACGTACTGCGCGAGATCACCATCCAGCCGGGTGGTACGACCGGATGGCACTTCCACGACGGCACGCTGTACGCGTTCGTGAAGGCGGGAACGCTGACTCACTCCGACCATGACTGCACCACCGATGGCGTGTACCGGGCCGGGGCGGCGTTCACGGAGCCGAGTGGCGCGAACCACGTGCACCTCGGCCGTAACCTCGGCTCCAAGCCGATCGTGCTCGAGGTCCTGTACGTCCTCCCGCACGGCAAGCCGCTGTCCGAGGACGCACCGAACCCGGGCTGCCCGTTCCAGTAGTCCCGACTGCCGGGGCAGAGACTGCTGCCCCGGCAGGCAGTCTTCCGGGGGTGCGGCATACTGCACCGCGTGAGCGACGACGTGTTCGGTACGACGGGCATCCGCGACCGGGTCCTGGCCGGGTGGTCGGCTGCCCCGATCCGCTTCCGCGAAGACGCCAACGCCGAGGAAGAACTGGCCCTCGGTGGGTATGTCGACCGCCTGGTCATCGAGTTGGCCCAGAACGCAGCCGACGCCGCCGCTCGCGCCGGCGTCCCTGGCCGAGTCCTGTACGAGCTGCGCAACAACACCCTGGTCGTGGCAAACACCGGCGCTCCATTGACTGTGGAAGGTGTGCAGTCGCTGGCAACGCTCCGCGCCTCCGCGAAGCTCGAAGAACCAGCTGTAGGCCGGTTCGGGGTCGGGTTCTCTGCTGTGCTGGCAGTGAGCGACGAACCGGTCGTGTTGTCGCGGTCGGGTGGGGTGCGGTTCTCGAAGGCGGACACGGCGGCGGCGATTGCTGCGGTTGGGTCGGGCAAGCTCGACACCGAGGTACGCCGCCGGGACGGACACGTACCCGTGCTGCGGTTGCCGTTCGAGGCTGAGGGAGAGCCGCCGGCGGGGTACGACACTGCGATCCTCTTGCCGTTGCGGGACGAGGCCGCGGTGGCTCTGGTACGGCGGTTGCTGGACGAGACCAATGACGCGTTGCTGCTCGCCCTGCCGGGGTTGGAGCGGATTGAGATCGAGACCGAGGACGGCCAGCGAACGCTCGCTGACGCGGCATCGCGCTGGTGGGTGCACCGCACGGCCGGCGTCTTCACGCCGGAGGAACGCGACGAGCTGTTCGCCGATCGGCCGACCGAGGAACGCGCTCGGCCTTCGTGGTCGGTCGTTTGGGCGCTCCCACGGAACCCCATCACCGCGGTGCCGGAGGTCGTGCACGCACCGACGCCCACCGACGAAGCACTGTCCCTCGGTGCGTTGCTGTTGGCAACCTTCCCGCTGGACTCGACCCGGCGGCACGTGGCGAAGGGGGCGTTGACGAACCGGCTGGTGCGGGAAGCGGCGGCCGGTTTCGGTGAGCTGCTGCGGGAGCGTGCGGAGGACGGTGACGACGTCCTGCGGCTCGTCCCGACGGGGCTCGCCGCGGGTGTGCTGGACGGGGCTTTGCGCGAGCAGATCCTGCGCGTCTTGCCTGGGACTCCGATAGTTCGGCCGGTCGACGGCGGGGAGCTGCTTCGGCCCCAGGACGCGGTCGTGGTTGAAGGCGCGGATGACGACTTCAATCGTGTGCTGGCGCCGATTCTCCCCGGACTGATTCGCGGCGGTCGGCAGGATCGGTTGGCGCTGGATGCCTTGAAAACAAGGCGCCTCGAGCTGGCCGAGGTCGTGGATCAGCTCGGCGGGGAGGAGTCGCCGGCGTGGTGGAGAGCGCTCTACGCGTCGCTCGGCTCGATGGTCACGGACCCGCTGATCCGGGAATCGCTGGGCACCTTGCCGGTACCGCTTGCCGATGGCCGGTTGGTCCGTGGCGCTCGTGGGCTGCTCCTGCCCGGGCCCGAGATCCCGGTCGACATCCTGGCTGCGTTCGGCCAGTACGGCGTACGCGTCGTGCATCCGGACGCAGTGGATCCGGCGCTCGAGCGGCTCGGGGCGATCCCGGCGACGCCGCGGTCGTTGCTCGAGGACAGCGCCGTACGGACTGCCGTCGAGCACTCCGCCGACGCCGACGATCCGGACGCGATCGCCCATGCGGTCCTGAGCCTCGTCGCCGCGGACCCGTCGCAGGCGGAGGGTTTGTGGTGGCTGTCGGACCTGGTACTGCGCGACGCCGACGGCGAGCTCGTGCCCGCAAACGCCTTGGTGGTCACGGGTTCCGACGCCGAAGCCATCCTCGACGCCGACGAGGTCGCCCCGCTCGCTACCGAGGTTCTCGAACGTTACGGGCTCGCGGCGGTGGAGGCCGTCGGCGTACTTGCGACGCTCGGAGTTGTGACCGCGTCCGATGTGACGCTCGACCAGCTGCCGGAAGCTCTGCAGGATCTCGACGGCATCGAGGACTGGGCGTACGACGTCGCCCCGGACGGCTCGCGGTACGGCGCGACGGTCGGCGAACTGGCCGCGATCCGCGACCTCGACTGGATCACCGACAACGCGTGGCCGCGGGTTCTCGACCTTCTCGGCGCCTCGCCCGAACTGCGGCGCGCCCTCGTCACGCAGGTCCGTGTGGTCGGGCCGGACGACCGGCCGCTCGGCGTACCGTCGTACTCCGCCTGGTGGATCCGCGAACACGTGGTCCTGGACGACGGCGAACCTTTGTCCGGCCGCGCCGACCCCGACGCCGAGCCGGTGCTGGCAACGTTTCTGGACCCGGCGCCGGAGTGGACCGCGGCGCTCGATCCGGAGGTGCGGACCGCGGTCGGACTGGTGCGGGACGTCGGCGATCTCGATGCCGACGGCATCGGCCTTGTGCTGGAGCGGCTGGCTGATCCGGCGCGGGAGGTGGACGAGACCGCGATCCTGCGCCTTTGGAGCCGGCTGGGAACGCTGTCGCTGTTTCCCGGAGACGCGCCGGAACAGGTTCGGGTGCTCGGGCTCGACGGGGAAACGCGGGTCGTCGACGCCGACGCCGCGGTCGTGATCGACGCGCCGATGTGGTTGCAGCGCGAGGACCTGGGCGGTTTCATCATCGCGTCCGGCGCGGCCGCGGACGGGCTGAGCGATCTCTTCGACGTACCTCTCGCTCAAGAAGTTGCTGAAGGCAAGATAGACGGCGAGGGTCAGGTGGCCGAGGTCCCGCCGATCGTCCGGGAGTTGGTCCCCGAGGTACCACCGGAGTGGTGGGAACACGAGGAACTCACCGTCGACGGCGTGGAAGTCTCCTGGTGGGTAGACCCCGACGGCGCTCCCCACGCCGCCACCTTCGACGGCCTCGCGAAAGCCCTCGCCTGGTCCAGCACCCACTGGCACCAACGCCACCTGATCCGAGCCATCCTCAACGAACCCACCCGAACCACAGAACTCCAAACCGACGCCACCTACGACACCTAACCCAAAGGACAGCGCTCCGCGCCGGCTGTCTGTTGCCGCCTCCGGCGGGCGCGGAAGGTGCTTGCCGGGCGGGGCGTGGTGACCCGGGCAGTCAGGTGGATACGCGCAAAGGTCAGCGCTTCGCGCTGGCTGTCTGTTGGCCGCCTCCGGCGGGTGCGGACGGTGGTTGCGGGGCGGGTGCGGTGACCCGGGCAGTCAGGTGGATACGTGGAATGGACAGCGCTTCGCGCTGGCTGTCTGTTGGCCGCCTTCGGCGGGTGCGGACGGTGGTTGCGGGGCGGGCGTGGTGACCCGGGCGGTCAAGGACGTGTGGGAAGGAAGGCGATTCGCGCAGGCGGCTCCTGGTGTGGGTCGTGGTTGCGCGGGAGGGGTTGCGCTGAGGGTTCCGGGCTCGCGCGAAACGGATAGCGCCTGGCGCCGATTGTCCTGTGCGGGCGTCGCGGTCACGACCGGTCGGACTGAGCTGCCGGCTCGAAGCGCGAACAGGAGTGCGGCCCCGGCGACGATCTACCAGGCGAGTGCGTCTAGATGGTTGTGGCCGGCAAGTAGGCGAGTGATGCGGTTCTGCGACACCTGGCGTACGTCGGGCTGGGGGTGGTGGGCATAGAGCGCGAGCTCCACGTACATGTCGTAGAAGAGCAACCGGTCGCGCAGGTGCTCACGCTCAAACAGCTCCGGGTACGCGCCATGTAGCCATCGGGGGACCTCTGTGAGGGTGGTCTCGTCGAGTCCTTGATCGGAGGGTGTGGGTGGGTACTCTCGCGCCTTCGCGCACCAGCGCAGGATGGTGTCGAGTTCGACGTCCGCCGGCTGAGTCACTGCCTCCGCGAAGTCGATGAGGCTGGTGACGCGTCCTTGGTCGACCATCACGTTGGATCCATGTAGGTCACCATGGACGAGGACGGGTACGTCGGTCGCGAACAGCGGCAGCCGCTCCTGGATCCAGTCGGCGACGTCCGTTAGCAGGCGCGAGTCACGGCCGGGCAGTCGCCGGGCAGCCTCGACCTCCTGGAGCGTCGCATTCACGACGGGTGGGTGGAACGCAGGCCACGGCTTGCCGGCGAGTGCGTCGGCCAGCCAGGGCGGCAGCAGGTCGGCGGTGACCGGAACGCGGTGAAGTGCGCGCAACGCAGAGCCAAGGCTTTCGATCATTGTCTGGCGCGTGTGCGAGTCCGCCTCCGGCCAGGCCTCGTACAGGGTTCGGCCGGGCACGCGTTCGGTGACAGACCAGGGCCCGTCCGGGCCGTCGCCGTGGGCGAGGTGCCGGGCGTGTGGGACCTCGCTGCCGGCGAGCAGGTCGGCGACGGTGGCCTCGTGCCGGAACGAGTCGCGGAACTGTCCGTTGCTCAGCCGTACGACGTACTCGTCGCCGACCCACACGCGGCTGACCCAGCCGCCCTTCGGAAGGAAGCGCCCGGTGGCCGGCAGGCCAGCGGCGGCCAGAGTCCTCAGCAACGCCGGCTCGCCGACGAACGGGGTCGATGGGTCGGACACGTACCGACCGTCGCACACCTCCCAAGTCTCGCTCCACACCATTTGCACACCGCCCGGCTGTCCAGAGTCGGCCAGGGGCCGAGCGAGGGCTGAGAAGGGCCGATCGGTACGGCGTGTGACCGGAAATGGAAGCGTTTCCGCCTGCGGGGGTCACGGAGAGCGAGCCAACGTTGTCATGGCTTGGTATATCGACTGATCTGCGGATATAGCTTGATCTTTTCAACGTGGGAACGAACCCTTGCCAACGTTGTCAGGCCTACTTATAGTCCGTGACACCTCTCGGTCGGTGATCAGCCCGTCCGCGCAACGGAATCGGAGGTGACTTTCGTCATGGATGAATCGACGCGCCCGCAGTACGAAGATGTCGCGGAGGTGGTCCGCTACCAGGTGAGCCGGCGGAGCATGCTCGGCGGAGGTGCCGCGGCGGCGATGACCGCGTTCCTGGCCGCCTGCTCCGGCGGTGGCTCGTACTCGGACAAGCCGGCGAACAACAACAAGCCCGTCGCGACCAAGTCGATCCAAATCGGCAAGGCCAACATCCCGGTTCCCCGCGACCAGGCCGTGATCGTCGGCCAGGTCGAGTACACGGTCTTCGACAGCTTCAACGGGATGATCCCGAACGGCTCGCCCGGTGGCGCCGGCGTCGAGCTGAGCACCGAGCCGCTGTTCTACCTGAGCTTCGCCACCGGCAAGCTCACGCCGTGGCTGGCGACCGAGTACAAGTACAACGACGACCACACCGAGGTGACCTTCAAGTTCGACCCGAAGGCGCACTGGAACGACGGCCAGCCGCTGGGCGCGAACGACTTCAAGTTCACCATCATGCTGCTGAAGGACCGCCCGGACCTGTTCGGCGGTGGCGGTGAGCTGAAGGAGTTCGTCAAGGCCATCGACGTACCGGACGCGCAGACCGCCGTGGTCAAGCTGCTCAAGCCGACGCCGCGGTTCCACTACAACTTCATCTCCGCGATCGCCGGACCGCCGCTCGGGATCATGCCCGAGCACATCTGGAAGTCGCAGGACCCGACGAAGTACAAGGACAACCCGCCGGTGCACAGCGGGCCGTACAAGCTGAAGCAGGCGATCCGGGCCCAGAAGATGTTCGTCTGGGAGAAGGACCCGAACTACTGGAACAAGGACAAGCTCGACGTCAAGCCGCAGTACGTCGTCTACCAGAGCACGTCGAAGCAGCTCGACCAGGCGTCGCTGGCGTTCGAGCGGGCCGAGTTCGACGTCGGCTCGGTGGACGAGCAGCACGCCAAGCAGCTGCGCAACACCGGCTACCCGAACCTGGTGACGACCCAGTTCCACGACCCGAACCCGCGGGTGATGTGGCTGAACTGCGACCCGGCCCGTGGCGTGATCTCGGAGCCGAAGATGCGCTGGGCAATCAATTACTGCCTGGACCGGGAGAAGATCGGGAAGTCGATCTGGCCGGTGCCGGTACCGCCGGCGCAGTACCCGTGGGCGGACTACCCGACCAACGACAAGTGGAAGAACGACGATCTCGCGAACAAGTACAAGTTCGAGTTCGCACCGGACAAGGCGACCAAGCTGCTGGACGAGATCGCGCCCAAGAACGCGGCCGGCAAACGGATGTACAAGGGCAAGGAGATCAACCTCGAGATCATCACCCCGTCGCCGGTCGACGGTGGTGAGTACGCGATCGCGAACGTGCTGAAGACCGAGCTGGCCAAGGTCGGCGTCCCGGCGACGCTGCGCAGCCTGGCCGGCAACGTGCACGACGAGAAGTTCCAGCGCGGCGAGTTCGACATCGACTCCAGCTGGGCCGGGATCGCGATCGACCCCGAGCAGCTGTACACCGACTGGACCAGCGACAAGTACCAGCCGATCGGCAAGAACGCGGCCGGCAAGAACAAGCTGCGGTACCGGAACCCGAAGTTCGACGCGATCTCCAAGCAGCTGGCCGGCCTCGACCCGAACAGCGAGGAGGCCAAGCCGCTGCTTGACCAGGCGCTGGAGATCTACTTCCAGGACCTGCCGATGCTGGCGGTGATCCAGACCGGGTACCCGTCGTACTTCAACACCGCGTTCTGGAAGGGCTGGCCGACCGACGACGACCTGTACGAGGTGCCGCTGAACTGGTGGCAGCACTTCATCTTCGTGCTCGGCAAGATCGAGCCCACCGGGCAGAAGGGACCGGCGTGACGGCGGAAGCCCCGCCGGTGGTCGCTGTCGACAAGAGCCAGGACTCCGCACCCGTCTCGGGGGTGCGGGCCTGGCTGTCGCGGCATCCGCTGGCGGCGTACGCGATCCGCCGCTTCGGCCTGTACCTGGTCGAGCTCTGGGGAGCGCTGACGATCGCGTTCTTCTTCTTCCGGCTGATGCCGGGGGACCCGATCCAGACCCTGATCCAGAGCCTGCAGCAGAACTACATCTACAACCAGCAGGCGAGCGTCGAGATCATCGCCCGCTACAAGCACGAGTTCGGACTCGACGGCAACCTGCTCACGCAGTACGTGGTCTACATGCAGAAGCTGATCCTGCACGGCGACCTCGGGCCGAGCCTGATCAACTACCCGACGCCGGCCCAGACCGTGATCCTGCGATCGTTGCCCTGGACAATCGGTCTGCTCGGCATCTCCGCGGTGCTGGCCTGGGTGCTCGGCGTCGTGATCGGCGCGATCGCCGGCTGGCGGCGCGGCAAGCTCGGCTCGTCGATCGCCACCAACCTGTCGATCGCGCTGTCGCACGTGCCCTACTTCTTCATCGCGCTGATCCTGGTCTACATCTTCGCGTACTCGATGGGTGTGCTGCCTGCGAGATCGGCGTACGACTCCAACATCAGTCCCGGGATCACACCGCAGTTCATCGGCAGTGTGCTCAAGTACGGGTTGCTGCCGGGGTTGTCGATCGTGATCATCGGGACCTTCAGCTGGATCCTGTCCACCCGGATGCTGATGGTCCCGATCCTCGGTGAGGACTACCTGGTGTACGCCGAGGCGAAGGGCCTGAAGGGCTGGCGGGTGCTGACCCGGTACGCGCTGCGGAACTGCTACCTGCCGCAGATCACCGCGTTCGGGATCTCGCTCGGCTTCATCTTCAACGGGAACGTGCTGGTCGAGCAGCTGTTCAACTACCCGGGTCTGGGCACCACGCTGGTGACCGCGATCCAGCAGCTCGACTTCAACACGATCCTCGGCGTCACGGACATGGCGATCTTCTCGGTGCTGACCGCCGTACTGCTGCTGGATCTCGCGCTGCCGCTGCTCGATCCCCGCGTCAAGTACTGGAAGTGATGACGATGAGAATCCTGACAGCGGTACTGCGGACGATCCGGAACAGCCGGCGGCTCGCGACCGGGCTGATCATCCTCGGCGTGATGGTCCTGCTGGCGCTGTTCAGCCCGCTGATCGCCCACGCCGTCGGCGGCGGCCAGGACCCGATCGAGCTGGCGGCGTACGACAAATGGCTGGTGCCGGGTCCGGACCACCTGCTCGGGACCGATCAGTTCGGCCGGGACGTTTTCGCGATGGTGGTGAAGGCGCTCTCGGTCTCGCTGCAGATCGGTGCGATCGCCGGCGTGATCTCGACCGTGGCCGGCGTCATCGTCGCGTTCGTCGCCGGGTACAAGGGCGGCTGGATCGACAACGTGCTCTCCACGTTCACTGGGATCCTGTTGGTGATCCCGACGTTCCCGCTGCTGATCGCGCTCTCGGCGTACGCGAAGAACGTGAGCCTGTTCCAGGTCGGGGTGATGATCTCGATCTTCTCCTGGCCGTTCGCGGCCAAGACCATCCGTTCCCAGGTGCTCAGCCTGCGCACCCGGCCGTACGTCGACCTCGCGCGGGTCAGCAAGGCCCGGGACCTCGAGATCATCGTCACCGAGCTGCTGCCGAACCTGCTGCCGTTCATCGGTGTCGGGTTCGCGTCCTCGGCGCTCGGCGCGATCTTCGGGCTGGTCGGACTGGAGGTGATCGGGCTCGGGCCAGGTGGTGTGATCGACCTTGGTCAGATCATCTTCAATGCGATCAACACCGGCGCGCTGACGCTCGGCGCCTGGCCGATGTTCGTGGTCCCGATCGTCCTGCTGACCTTGCTGTTCGCGGCGCTGAACATGGTGAACATCGGCCTCGAAGAGGTCTACAACCCACGGCTGAGGGGAGTGGCCGGTGAATGAGTCGGTGTTGGAGGTCAAGGGCCTCGAGGTCATCTACTCCACCAACCGCGGCGACGTGCAAGCGGTCCGCGGCATCGATCTCGACGTCCGCCGTGGTGAGATCCTCGGGATCGCGGGGGAGTCGGGCAGCGGCAAGAGCACACTCGCGGTCGCGCTGCTCCGACTGCTGAAGCCACCGGGCAAGGTCTCCGGCGGCACAGCCATGTTCCACCCGGCCGGCCGTTCGCCGGTGGATCTCCTGCAGGTTCAAGGCGAGGAACTGCGGGTCCTGCGCTGGAGCGCGCTCTCGTACCTCCCGCAGGGATCCATGAGCTCGCTGAACCCGGTCATGCGCGTCCAGGACCAGTTCAAGGACGTGATCCTGGAACACGCTCCCGGCCGCAAGGGCGAGGTGGACACGATGATCCCGCGGCTGCTCGGCGAGGTCGGCCTGGAGCCGCGGGTGGCCCGGATGTACCCGCACGAGCTGTCCGGCGGCATGAAGCAACGCGTCCTGATGGCGATCGCGGTCGCGCTCGAGCCCGACCTCGTGATTGCCGACGAACCGACCACCGCGCTGGACGTGACGATCCAGCGGGTGATCCTGCAGTCGCTCGCCGATCTGCGCACCGACTTCGGCGTGACGCTGATGGTGATCTCGCACGACATGGGCGTACACGCCCAGCTCGCCGACCGCGTCGCGGTGATGTACGAGGGCCGGCTGGTCGAGGTCGGCGACGTACGGCAGGTGTTCAAGAACCCGCAGGATGCCTACACCCGGCAGCTGATCGAGTCGATCCCGCGGGTCGGAAGGAGGGCCTCGTGAAGTCGGAGCTCGAACTCAGGGGCGTCCAGCAACGGTTCCACGCCCGCGGAGTGGCCGGCGGCTACCTGACCGCGGTCGACGACGTGAGCTTCACGCTGGCCGCGTCCCCACCGCAGATCGTCAGCCTGGTCGGCCAGAGCGGCAGCGGCAAGAGCACGATCGCCCGCAACGTTCTCGGCCTGCAGAAGCCGACCGATGGTCAGGTCCTGTACGGCGGCAAGGACATCTTCAAACTGAGCCGTGCGGAGTACGACGAGTACCGCAAGGACGTGCAGCCGGTCTTCCAGGACCCGTACGCGATCTTCAACCCGTTCTACCGGGTGGACCGCGCGCTCTGGAAGGCGGTCAAGAAGTTCAAGCTCGCCGACACCCGCGCCAAGGGCCTGCAGCTGATCGAGGAGTCGCTCGAGGCGGTCCGGCTCGAGCCGGAGAACGTGCTCGGCCGCTATCCGCACCAACTCTCCGGCGGTCAGCGGCAACGCATCATGCTGGCCCGGGTGCACATGCTGAGGCCGTCCTTCATCATCGCCGACGAGCCGGTCTCGATGCTGGACGCCCAGGTCCGCAGGCACTTCCTGGACATCCTGCTCGACTTCCAGCGCGAGCACGGCATGACCACACTCTTCATCACCCACGACCTCTCCACCGTCTACTACCTGGGCGGCGAGGTCATGGTCATCACCAAGGGCCAGATCGTCGAACGCGGCCCGGTGTCGACCGTCATGCACGAGCCGTCCCACCCGTACACGAAACTCCTCCTCGACTCCATCCCGTCCCCCGACCCCGACCTGCGCTGGACCACCCGCATCCAGGTCGACGAACTCGAACGCGTCGACGACAACACCCCCGGCGACACCACAAAGCCAGAAGCCCCGATCCTGTAGTAAGAGGCACGAGTTCTCCGGCACGCCGAGTCAAGTCGCCGCGCGGTTCAGCGCGCCGGAAAATAGTTCAAAGTCTGCTTGGCGTGAGGTGTCATGGGCGTTTGAACAACTGGGGGGACTCATGCCTCGGTCGAATGCTGTCGAAAATCCGTCTGAAGTGGCGATCGCTCTTGCGATCACGCGCTTCGGTCGCGAGGTGTCTCGAAAGCTCCGGACCGGGGAGGGCTCGGGCGAGGATCACCTGAGGGGTCCCTTCGAGCGAATGATCAGGTCGATCGCCGAAAGCCGCGGCCTGACCGTCACGATGATCGGCGAAACCCGATTGCCTGATCTTTCCATTCGACCTGACTACGCCGTCGACGTGGCCGGCGCCCGGGTTGGGTACGTCGAATTGAAGCGTCCAGGGCACGGTGTCCCCGGAACATGGCAACGGCCTGGAAAGCATGATCTGGACCAGTGGCAGCGCTTTCAGCAACTCCCCAACGTTCTGTACTCCGACGGCGAGCAGTTTGCTCGGTACAGCTTCGGCAGACTGCAGGGCAGGGTCGCCCGCCTGGAGCCAGGTCTTGTGCACGCAGCAGGGGGAATCTGCACGCGGAAGGCACCGATTTCACCCGCTTGATCACCGGCTTCCTGCTGTGGGAACCGGAACGCCCGCGGACACTGGACGACCTCATCCGGCTGGTCGCGAACCTGTGCCGGCTGCTTCGTGACGACATCGCGACCGAGCTGGATCGCGAAAACAGAGGGCAAGCAGCACCGAACTTCACACGACTGGCAACCGACTGGCGACAAGTACTGTTTCCGAACCTCAGTGACCCGGAATTCGCGGATCAGTACGCCCAGACAGTGACCTTTGCTCTTCTGCTTGCGCGAGTCGAAGAGGTCAGCTTCGACCACCAGTCGATCGGTGAGATTGCACGCCTGCTCGGGAAGAAGCACTCCCTGATGGGTCGTGCACTCACTGTGCTGACGGACCAGCCGGAGGAGGAGCACAGCGTCGCACTGACGACGATGATTCGCGTGCTCAGCGCCGTGGACTGGAGCTTGTTCCCTGACGACTCTTACGCCCTGCTGTATGAGAACTTCCTGGCAAGGTACGATCCGGAACTGCGTAAGAAGAGCGGTGTCTACTACACGCCTGCTGCGCTCGTGGAATTCATGACCAGGTTCGTGGACGAAATACTCAGGGAGCGGCTCGATCGACCGCTCGGCTTCGCGGAGTCCGATGTGATCGTGGTGGACCCCGCGATGGGTACTGGCAGCTTCCTCGCGGACGTCGTCAACACGGTCGCGGAGACCATCTCGCGTGACGAGGGTCCTGGAGCGGTGGTCCCCCATCTGCGCGAACTGTCGAACCGCCTGATCGGATTCGAGAACCAGGCCGCTCCCTACGCTGTTGCGGAACTGCGCATCCACACGCTTCTCAGGAAGCGTCACAGGGCAGAGGTTCCGATCCGCGAACGCCGGTTTCTCACCGATACTCTCGACGATCCGGGCCTGCAACTTCTTCCTCTGGGCAGGATGTACGAGGCGATCGAGCAGTCACGTCACGGGGCCAATCGCGTGAAGCGCGACGAGCCGGTCATGGTTGTCATCGGCAACCCGCCGTACAAGGACAAAGCGAAGGGTTCGTCCAGCTGGATCGAGAAGCCTGCGGAGACCTCAGCGTCACCAAGCCTCTCCGCGTTCCGAAAGCCAGGCAACGGGAAACTGGAGTACGTACTGTCCAACAAGTACGTGTACTTCTGGCGCTGGGCAACCTGGAAAGCGTTCGACGCCCATCCAGCCGACCCTGCCGGCGTCGTGGCGATGGTCTGCTCAGCAGGCTTCACCAGCGGCCCTGGCTTCGCTGGGATGCGTGAGTATCTGCGACGCACGTCCGATGAGGGCTGGCTGATTGACCTGACCCCAGAGGGACATCAGCCGCCAATGAACACCCGCTTCTTCAAAGGCAATCAGCAGCCTATCTGTGTGGCGATCTTCATCCGGCGAGAAGGAGCCGACATCGGTGTGCCCGCGCGGATCCACCGCATGAGCGTGGCTGGGTCGCTCAGCGAGAAAGAGGCTGCTCTCACCCGTATCACGCTCGACTCGGACCAATGGGCAGACTGTGCGACGGGGTGGGACCAGCCCTTCGCTGAGGCATCGAACGATACCTGGAAGTCCATGCCCGCGATGACGGACCTGATGCCGTGGTCGGCCCCGGGCATCAAGCCGAATCGCACGTGGGTGTATGCGCCTGAGCAAGAGTCCTTGGAACGTCGCTGGCGTCGCTTAGTGAGCGCGACTGCGGCAGAGAAGCCGGGGTTGCTCAAAGAGACGGCCTCGACGCGCGTGGATTCAAAGATCTCCCCACTCCCTGGCATGACTTCGCACTGCGGAACTCTGGGCGAGGAAAATCACTCCTCCCCACCGTTGCGAAGAGTCGGCCACAGGTCATTCGACCGGAAATGGGTGGTGGCCGACGCCCGGGTTCACCACAGGCCAAGCCCACCATTGTGGTTCACGAACTCTCACCAGCAGATCTATGTTGTCGAGCACCACGCCCACCCAGTCACAGCGGGTCCAGCGTTGGTTTTTTCGGCGCTGATACCAGACATGCACTACTTCGCCGGACGTGGTGGACGAGTTCTGCCGCTCTATCGGGACATCAATGCAGACATACCGAATATTACGCCAGGCCTGCTTGATTTCCTCTCGACAAATTACAAGTGCAAGGTTGGGGCCGAGGATCTGCTGGCTTACCTTGCTGCGACGACTGCGCACGGCGGGTACATTTCGCGATTCGCGGCATCTCTCGTCTCACCGGGTATCAGGATTCCGCTGACCGCCGATCCCGCGCTTTGGCGGCAGGCCTGCCGGCTGGGTCGCGAGGTGCTGTGGCTTCATACCTACGGCGAGCGCGGGGCGAATCGGACTGAGGGTCGGCCACCCGGGCCGCCGCGAATGCAGGTTCATCGCCCGAAGGTGCTTGTGAGCATCCCAGATACTGAGGATGAGATGCCGACGCAGTTGCGCTACGACTCTGCGACCAAAACCTTGCATGTCGGGACGGGCCAGGTAGCGCCTGTCGAGCCTGAAGTGGTCGAGTACCAGGTGTCGGGGATGTTCGTTCTGAAGCACTGGTTCGATTATCGACGGAAGGTGCCGGCAGGAAATCGTGGCTCTCCTCTGAACGACATTGTCGCCACTCATTGGACGTCGGCAATGACTACAGAACTCTTGGAACTTTTGAACGTAATCGGTCGTTGTGTGGCTCTTGAGCCTGTACAGCACGCGTTACTGGCGCGGATCATGAACGTCCCGTTGATCACCGTTGCCGACCTCGAGTCCGCGCACCTCCTGCCAATCCCGTCGTGGGCAACTCAAGCGCCGAAGCCGCCGTCGAGCGACGATTTGTTCGGCAACTGAGGGAGTCTGATCAAGAGCCTGCCTGGCGGCGGGGTTGTAGTCACCGCCAGACAGTCGCTCTAATCTCAGACCGTTTTGATGGCGGGGTCGCTGATGCCGGGGATGCCGGTTTCTACGTGGCCGGCGAAGCGGCGGAGGTACGTCGTGTCCTTGTCGATGGTGACGGAGACGTCGTACCAGCGGCTGGTGGTGGTGACCGTGTACGTCGTCGTGCCCTTGCGGACGTCCAGGGTCTTGGTGCCGCCGGTGTACGCGTTCTTGATCGTGACGCGGCGGGCCGCGTCGGAGGTGAAGGTCAGCGTGACGTCACCGGTGCGGGTGTCGCGGGCGGTGATCTCCAGGCCGGCGGTCGTCTTGCCCTTGAAGGTGCGGAGGAAGCCGTTCGGGCCGTGGACGGTGAGGTCGGTGACGCCGCCGGAGTAGACCGGGTTCCAGCTGTCGGCGACGGTCTTGCCGGCCTCGGCCGTGTAGGTCCACGGACCGTCGGCACGGTTCGCCGAGGTGATCAGGAATTGCGTCCCGCGCTGCGGACCGGAGCCGAAGGTCAGCTTGTACTTGCCATTGGCAACAGCTCCGTCGACGACCGGTGCGTAGGGCAACGGCCGGGTCCGGCGGCAGCCACGCTCCTGCGCGGGGAGCGCGCCGACCGCCGGTGGCGTCGGGACGTACGACGGGTGCCGGTCGTTGTCCGGCGGCTCGTACCCGCTGACGTCCGGCAGTCCGGACGGCTTCGTCCCCGTCGTACCGAAGTCGAACGCCGAGGTGAGGTCACCGCAGATGGACCGCCGCCACGGCGAGATGTTCGGCTCGTGCACTCCGAACCGGTTCTCCATGAACCGGATGATCGACGTGTGGTCGAAGACCTCCGAGCAGGTGTACCCACCGGTGCTCCACGGCGACACCACCAGCATCGGGACCCGCTGGCCGAGGCCGTACGGACCGTGCGCGGCCGCCGAGCCGGTGTACAGGTCGGGGCCGGTGTCGACCGTCGACAGGCCCTGGTTCGCGTCCATCGGCGGGTACGGCGGGATGACGTGGTCGAAGAAGCCGTCGTTCTCGTCGTACGTGATGAACAGCGCGGTCTTGCTCCACACCTCGGGGTTCGAGGTGAGCGCGTCGAGGACCTGCGAGATGTACCAGGCACCGTAGTTGGCCGGCCAGTTCGGGTGCTCGGTGAACGCCTCGGGCGCCGCGATCCAGGAGATCTTGGGCAGCTTGTTCGCCTTGACGTCGGCGGTCAGCTGGGCGAAGAGGCTCTCGCCGGCCTTCGCGTTGGTGCCGGTCCGCGCCTTGTCGTACAACGGGTTCCCGGGCTGCGCGTTCCGGTAGTTGTTGAAGTACAGCAGCGAGTTGTCGCCGTAGTTGCCGCGGTACGCGTCGTCGATCCAGCCCCAGCCACCGGCCGCGTCGAGCCCGTCGCCCCTGTCCTGGTAGATCTTCCAGGACACCCCGGCCTTCTCCAGCCGCTCGGGGTACGTCGTCCAGCTGTAGCCGGCCTCGTCGTTGCCGAGGACCGGGCCGCCGCCGGTGCCGTCGTTGCCCGTGTAGCCGGTCCACATGTAGTAGCGGTTCGGGTCGGTCGAGCCCATGAACGAGCAGTGGTACGCGTCGCACAGGGTGAACTTGTCCGCGAGCGCGTAGTGGAACGGGATGTCCTCGCGGGTCAGGTACGCCATCGTGGTCGACGTCTTGGCCGGGATCCACTGGTCGTACCTGCCGTTGTTGTGCGCCAGGTGCGCGTCCGGCCAGCTGTGCGCGAGGTCCTGGATGAACTGCAGGCCGAGGTTGTCCGCCTGCGGCCGGAACGGCAGGATCTCCTTGCCGAGGGCGTTCTTCTGGTAGAACGTCGGCTTGCCGTCGGGCAGTGTCGCCGGCCGCGGGTCACCGAAGCCGCGGACGCCCTTGAGGGTGCCGAAGTAGTGGTCGAACGAGCGGTTCTCCTGCATCAGGACGACGATGTGCTCGACGTCGCGGACGTCGCCGTTGCGGCGGTACGCCGGGATCGCGGCGGCGTGCTCGATGCTGTTCGCCATCGCGGTGAACGCGGCCGAGGCTCCGGCGAGCTGCAGGAACCTCCGGCGGTTGATGTCTGGCATGGGGTCTCCTCGGGCGGACAATGAGGCGGATGGAGTCATGAAGACCAGCGCTACGACCCCGGCACGATAGCTGAACGATTAAACCGAGGGAAGATGAACCGTTGTGTTCATTTCTCTACAGTTTCGAACTATTGTGAACGTGTGGATCGGGTCTGGTACGTCGCCTACGGCTCCAACCTGGCGATGGAACGATTCCGCTGCTACGTGTCCGGCGGTCAACCATCCGGTGGCGCGCGGATGTACCCCGGCTGCCGCAACCCGACAGCACCCATCCGCACACAGGGTGTCATGATCCCCGGCCGGCTGGTCTTCGCCGGCGCGTCGAAGACCTGGGGCGGCGGCTCCGCCTTCTACCACTGGTCGGCCGCCGGTGAGGTCGCCGCCCGCGCGTACCTGCTGACCGCGGAGCAGCTCAGCGACGTCGCGGCGCAGGAGATGTGGCGCGAGCCCGGCGGCGAGTTCGCGCAGCAGTTGACCGCCGTCCTCCCCGGCGTCGAGGAGCTCCACACGCTGGGTCCGGGCCGCTACGAGACCGTGGTCCGGCTCGGTGAGCTCGACGGGATGCCGATGTTCACGGTCACCCACGGCACGGTCGCGGACCTCGAGCCGGCCGCGCCGTCTCCGGCGTACCTGCACTGGATCAGGACCGGCCTGCGTGAGGCTCACGGCTGGGACGAGGAGCGGATCGCCGACTACCTCAGCCTGGGGGAGTAGGCGTCGTACGCACCCACCACTCCGCGAAGGCGGCGTGCATCGCGAACGCGATCCAGAACGACGCGGCGAAGCTGGCCGGGAACGACAACAGGTTCGGGAGGGTGAAGATGTAGACCCAGATCCGGATTGTGCCGACGCCGATGCCGATGGCATAGGCGCGGATCATGAACCTCCGGTGGGTGGCCATGTCGCCGCCGCGGATGGCGCGGAACGCGCGCACCAGGCAGTACAGGAACCACAGGCCGAAGACGACCGTCGCGGCGGCCTGGACCCATCCGCCGAAGCTGTAGAACAGGCCGAACCAGATCGCGAACACCCCGCACAGCAAGGCACATGTCAGCACGATCCGGCCGAAGCGGCGGTGGAACGTGTAGTGCCGGGACCGGATCCGGTACGCGAGCTGGACCGGCGCTCCGACCAGGTACACCACTGCCGGCGCGATGTGGAAGTACGCGATCCACGGGTGCGCGACGTACTCCTTGTCGATCGCCTCCGGCGGCATCGTGCCGTTGGCGATGTGCGGCACGTCCTTGACCAGTCGGGCGGCCGCGAACGCGAGGATGATCCCGGCCAGAACCACGATCCCGACCTGGACCACCCGCAACCGGCTCCGCCCCAGCGTTACGACGGTCTGCGTCATACCGACGACGCTAGGGCGGAGCACCTTTCAGCGGTCTGGCGGCGAAGTCACCGCCTGACAGCTAGGCAGGTTGCGGTGGCGTGCTTGGTCGGGTCGCTCTCGGAGGTCGCGGTGAGGGTGATCTTGGCGAGCGGGCCGCTACCGGCCTTCGTGTAGACGGGCACGGTGACGTCCTGGCCTGCGTTCGCGGTGGCCAGTGCGTTCGGCAAGGAGATCGGCCAGTCGTTGCCGTCCGCCTTGGCCGACAGGCGGTAGACGTCGCCCTTGAGGTACTGCGTGACGTCCTCCGGCTGGCTCCCGGTCGCGCCGGCCTTGCCGGTGTTGGTCAGCCGGAAGTTGCAGGTCTGTACGCCGCCCGCGCCCGGCTTCGCCACGGTCGGGAGGAGCCGTACGCCGCGCTTCTGTGCGCCGGAGCCGTCGAGCGAACGGATCGCGACCGTGTAGGCGAGAACCCCCTTGCTGTCGCGGTGCACGTTGGTGATGTAGAAGTGCAGCCGATTCGCCGTGTCGGTGTATTCGTACTCACTGCCGGAGTTCGTGCCGGCGTGGAACAGCGCGTCCGCCAGCTGCCGGTAGTCGCCGATCGTGATCGGGACCTTCGTACCGTCCGGCAGCACGTAGTCGGTCAGGTTGATGTTCTGCGGGTTCGCGTCGACGACCCATTCGAACGGCGCGCGGTCCTGGTTCTTCGTCTTCGCGAGCAGCACACCGGCGTCCGGGGTGAACGAGTCGGTGCCCATCCGGTCCACGACCTCGACCGTGTAGTTCTGGTACCCGCGGCCGTCGCAGAGCGGATCGGTCGCCGCGTCGCACGCCGGGTCCAGGTCACCCGCGCCGCCGAGCTCGATGTTGATCCCGGACAGATCCTTCGTACCCGGGTTCACGCTGCGCGCGGTCACGTTCGCGATCACGACACCGGACGAGGCGAGCGCCTCGCGGGACAGCCGCAGGACGTTCTGCTCGTCGACCATCGCCAGCTTGATCTTGTTCCGCAGCATGTGTTGCGCGCCCATCGACGCGCCACCGGTCGCCGGGATCATCCAGCGGCTGTGCGGACCACCGGGCCCGTTGAAGCTGCCGCGGCTGAGCATCTCCCAGATGCCGGTGTAGGAGCGTCGGGCCGGCACGCCGTACGGGTTGTTGTAGTTGTCGCCGATCCCGAGGATGTGGCTGAACTCGTGTGCGAAGACCGCCATCCCGGAGCTCTCCGCCTGGGTGGACGAGCCGCCACCCGCGTTCAGCCAGATCGACGAACCGGCGGCCCACGACGTCCAGTCGACGTACCGCGTGTCGGACCAGTTCGGCAGGGCCGGGTCCGGCGGGCCGAAGTCGTCGGTGACGTCCTCCTTGGTCGGGAACTTCATCATTCCGAACTCCTGCCAGGTGGACGACTCGTCCTGGCCGGCGCTGAGGAAGAACACGAAGTCGAACCCGGCCGGTACCTCGGCGCCCTGGTCGGCTACCCAGGCCGCCTTGCCGTCGGTGCGGATGTCGCGGCTGCAGTTGTCACCGGCCGGGCACTCGGCCGGGCTCTGGAACTCCATCCCGTACTCGTGCGACTTGCCGGGCATCCGGTACGGGCCGAACGCGGTGAGGTCGACGCCGTACCGGCCGCCGGAGTCCTCCATCCAGTACTCGTGCAGCGTGTGCCCGTGGTTCAGCGGCTCGGGCTTGTTCAGGAAGTCGTGATAGAAGGACGCGACCTGATCCCGGGGTACGCCGTTCGCGGCGGCGCTCGGGTTGCCGAAGACGGTCGAGCCCTTCGGCTTGGTGATGACGAAGTCCTGGTTCGGGTAGTCGAGCAGGACGAGCGCACCCTTGAACGTCCGGGTCGAGCCCTTCACGCTCGGATCGGCCCAGTTGGTGCCCGGCGGTTTGACGTAGTCGTCCCACGTCATGTGGTCCGGGTTCTCCCAGTTCTGCGGGTCGATGGGTCCGGGCAGGCCGGACGACGCTGTTGTGGCGATGCGCTGGTCGTGGCCGGACTCCTGCCACGGCTGCTTCTGCGGCCAGTGCGGGTACTGCCAGGCGTTGGCGGGGTCCGGTGGAGCGCTCGGTGCGGCGAGCGCCATCGACGGGACGGATACGGCGGCCAGTACAGCGACCAGCCGTAGTACACGACGAAGCTTCCGTTGCTCAGACACGGGCGGGTATCCGATCGACGAAGGGGGACAACGAGACAAGACCTGAGCTTGCCTGCTGAGACGCCGTACCACAACGGATCAGCTCACTGTATACAGTATGGTGAGTATTCGACCTTGGATGGAGGAACCATGTACTCGGTCACCGACCCGGCGACGGGTGAGCTGGTGGAGGAAGTGGCGAACTCGACGGAGGAGGAGGTGCGAGCGGCGATCGGGCGGGTGGCCGCGGCGTACCCGCGGTGGCGAAGTCGGTCCGTGGCGGAGCGGGCCGCGATCGTGGCGCGGGCGGCGGACCTGTTCGAGCAGCGGGCCGACGAGCTTGCGCCGATCATGACGGTCGAGATGGGCAAGCGGATCAACGAGGGCCGTGGCGAGGTCGGCATCGTGGTCGACATCTTCCGGTACTACGCCGAGCAGGGGCCGGCGCTGCTCGCCGACGAGCCGATCGACATCAAGGGCGGTCAGGCGGTGATCACCAAGGAACCGATCGGGCCGCTGCTCGGGATCATGCCGTGGAACTTCCCCTGCTACCAGGTGGCCCGGTTCGTCGCGCCCAACCTGGTGCTCGGCAACACGATCCTGCTCAAGCACGCGTCGATCTGCCCGCGCTCGGCGCGGGCGATCGAGGAGATCCTGCACGCGGCCGGCGTACCGGCGGACGTCTACGTGAACACGTACGCTTCCAGCCGGCAGATCCCCGCGATCCTCGCGGACCCGCGGATCATGGGTGTCTCGCTGACCGGCAGCGAGCAGGCCGGGATCTCGGTCGCGGCCGAGGCGGGCAAGCACCTGAAGAAGACCGTGCTGGAGCTCGGCGGCTCGGACCCGCTGATCATCCTCGACACCGCGGACATGGACGAGACGGTCAACGCGACCGCGACCGCCCGGATGCGGAACTGCGGCCAGTCGTGCAACGCCCCGAAGCGGATGATCGTCCTCGCCGACATCTACGACGAGTACGTCGACCGCCTGACCAAGCGGGTCACGGAGTACTACGTCCCCGGCGACCCGTCCGACCCGGCGACGAAGCTCCCGCCGCTCGCGTCCGACGCCGCGGCCGACGAGGTTGCCGGCCAGGTGGCGAAGGCGATCGAGCAAGGTGCGACCCTGCGTGCCGGTGGCCGGCGGATCCGGCCCGGCGCGTTCCTCGAGGCGACCGTGCTGACCGACGTGACGCCGTCGATGGACGCGTACTACGAGGAGATCTTCGGGCCGGTCGCGATCGTCTTCCGGGCCGAGGACGAGGACGACGCCGTCCGGCTCGCCAACGACACGCCGTTCGGCCTCGGCGCCTCGGTCTGGGGCACGGACGCCGCCCGCAACCGCCGGGTCGCGAACCGGATCGACGCCGGCATGGTCTACCTCAACCGCGCCGGCGGCTCCCAGGCCGACCTCCCCTTCGGCGGTATCAAACGCTCCGGCCTAGGCCGCGAACTCGGCTCCGCCGGCATCGAAGAATTCATGAACAAAAAGTCAATCCGCCTGTAAACCAGACAAGGAAAAAGAACCCAAAGAAAGAAACAAAGAGGGCTGTTCAGAAGTCCCGAGTAGGCCTTGAAGGAAGAGATCAAAGAAAAGATCAGAGGAAGAAGAGAGATTTAGAGTGGTGGCCGGCTTCGGCAACCGGCTGTAGATTAGCGACGCGACGTCAGCGTGTCAGAACACACAATCGACCCACCGCAATAGAAGAATTGGAGCTGGTGCTGCACCATGCTGGCCGTGTCCATCCCGGTCGCCGGAGGCCGCCACGACCGCTGAGCGATGACCGAGTGCGGCTGGGAGCCAGTACTGAACGACCACATTGGTACGCCGACGCCATCTACACCGGCATCACCGCCACCGTCCCGTACAAACGCAGCAAGCACCGGGACCTCACGGGCTACGAACAAACCGTCAACAGAAAAATTTCCACGCGACGATCCGCAGTCGAACGCGCCATCGGCCACTTCAAGAACTGGTGAATCCTCACCGCCGGCTTCCGTGGCCGACCGACTTGGCTGGTGACGTCTGAACAACCCCCGAAGAGCTTTAGAGTGGTGGTTGGCCCTCAGTGGTCGGCCGGTAGATCCTCGCTACCGTCGGCTGCCTGACCGCGCACATCGGACGGCATTGTCTGGGGTGATATGTAGGACAGCAAACTTGCGGGCGGTCACTGAACTGACCACTCCTCTGAATATCTTCCTTTCTTGGTCTTTCCTTCAGTATCTTCCTGAGGTCCGACTCGGGGTTGCTGAATAATCCTTTCCGTTCTTTCTTCATTCAGTGCTTGGTCCGGTGGCAGCAAGCGGTCAGCTGGGGAAGGGTCCCGGGTGGGGTGGCTCAGACTTGATGGGATGAGCCACTTGCCGCCGCCCGCTGCGGGCGCAACGCCGTACCCGGGTCCGCCGCCGGTTGCCTACGATCCGGTGGCTGTTGCCGTGGGCAACGCTTCGTTGCTTGGGCTCGGCTACCTGATGGCGCGCCGCCGGGGCTTCGCCGTGCTCAACTGGATCGGTACGGCGACATTCGTCGTGCTGCTGGTGTCGGTCCGCGAGCTCTGGTGCGAGCTCGCGCTGATCGGCTGGTGGCTGCTCGTCGTCGTGCACGGCTGGCTGCTCGCCCGGACGAAGCCGTACCGGAAAGCCCAGCCGCGCAAGCGGATCATCGCCCTCGCCGTCGCGATGCCGATTCTGCTAGTTGCCGGCCTGCTGCGGATTGATACTGCGCGGATCGACGACAAGGTGATCGACGCGCGCGACGCCGGCGACTGCGGGCAGGTCAAGCGGACGGCGGACAGGCTCGGGTTCTGGCACCGGCTCACCGACGGGCCGAAGACGGTCCGCAGCGAAGGCGACGTCGCGGCCTGCGAGCGGATCGACGAGGCCCGAAGCGACCTGGCCGATGGCGCGCGCGGCAACCTGCTGTTGCTGGACTCCGGCTTCAAGACGCTCTCCGAGGTTCTGAACCGGCCCGGCCAGGATCGAACCGTCGGTCGCGCGGTGGACGAGTTCCTTACCAAGCTCTCGAAGAGCACGCCGTGCGCGGTCGTCCAGGTCACCGGCTGGCTGCGCTCGCGCACGCCGACACATACCACCCTCGACCGGGCCGCCGCGGCCGTGCCGAAGTTCGAGCCGAACGCCTTGCTCAGCTGCGGTGACGCCCAAGCCATGGCCCAGCAGTGGCCGAGTGCGCGCAGCACCTACGAGCAGCTCGTCGGCCGGTATCCCAAGGCCAAGCAGGCGGCTCGTGCCCGCGGCGGCGTCCAGCGAGCGACTCTCGCCATCGAGCTGGCGAACGTGCGCGACCTGGTGACCAGTGCGACGTACTGCGACTCGCCCGCGCAGTACAGCGGGGCTCCGCCGTACCACCGCGGCGTCAATCCCACGCTCTTCCTGGGTGACAACGAGTACACCTCGAGGCTGCCGAGCCAGTGGAAGACGAGCGACCCGTACCGCGCCACGCTCATCCTGTGCGCCGGCGAGGCCAACTACGGTACGGCGGTCCGCACCTGCCCGTACACGCCCGAGTTGAACCCGAGTGCCGTGCCGACCGACGTCACGTTCCACCAGATCGCGATCCCGGTGAAGGTGTACGAGCTGCGGACCGGGCGGCAGGTGTACGGGGCGACGGTCGAGATCGCCGGCTCGTCGTGCCCGCGGAGGCTGAACTACACGACGTCCGTCCCGTACCTGAACGACTATGTCCCGTCGACGCAGTACGTCGCCCCCACCAACGCGACCATCAAGGCTGCCTTCCAGGCTCTCGTCATCCGCCGCTGACGAGCACATACTGCGAGATGTAGGGGGAGCTCGTCTCGAGGGGGGCCGACGATGCCCGTGCCCGGTGGTTACTCGATCAAGACCTATCGGTATCTGCGGATGGCGATGGTCGCCATGATCGTTTTGCTCGGTGCCGCACTGGTGATCGAATGGTCGAAAACCGATCCGCACTGCCTGCAGACCTCGATCAGCGCGTACTACTACACGCCGGTACGCGCGATCTTCGTCGGCGCGCTGATCACGATCGGCGTGTGCATGGTGGTGCTGAAGGGCAACACCGAGCCGGAGGACATCCTGCTCAATGTCGCCGGCATCCTGGCGCCGGTGGTCGCGCTGGTGCCTACGCCGGGCCAGGGCCGCTGCCACTCGGTGCAGATGGGGATCAGCGACGCGGCGGCGAACGTCTCGAACAACATGGGCGCGCTGTTCGCGATCGGCGCGCCCTGTCTGGTGCTGACCACGATCTTCGTCATCCGCGACCGGATCACGAACCCGGACCGCTGGACGCCGATGTACGTGCTCGGGCTGGCCGTCGCGGTGGTGCTCTTCGGCGGGGGACTGGCCTGGTTCTTCGCGGACCGCGACGGATTCATCGGACACGCCCACTATGCCGCCGCGATCGTGATGTTCGCCTGCATCGTCGTGGTCGTGCTGGTCAACGCCGAGCAGTTCCGGCGCAAGCAGCGCAAGCACGCCGTCGCGCACTCACCGGCCAACCGGTACTCCGTGATCGCGCTCGCGATGGTGCTCGGGCCCGCGGCGATGGTCGGGTGGAAAGCGCTCTTCGGCTGGGACCACGCGGTGCTGTGGATCGAGGGCGCGCTGATCCTGCTGTTCGCCGCGTTCTGGCTGAGTCAGACCCAGGAGCTGTGGAACGAAGGCATCCGTCAGGATGTGCCGCGCTCGCAGGCGACACCGTCGCCGTTGCCGTCGAGCGCTCGCGAGTAACCGGGCTCGCCGCGGTGCAGCGGCGCCTTCCCGGCGGCGCGGACCTCGGCGCAGCTCTTGTAGAACACGGCCGTGGTCGGCACGACCGTCGATCGCGGTTCCACGGTCGGCTGGGCGAGCGCCGGCGTACCCGCGGGCCGCACCAGCAGGAGGCTGACGACGAGGGTCATCAGGATCACGGGCACGGCGACGAGCGCGGTCATCCGGATCCGGCTCGGACCGCCGTACCGGGCGATCGGGCCGCGGATGGCGTGACCCTGCTGGTCGACCCAGAACGCCCAGCCCGCAGGAGCGGCCGGCCAGCTGTCCGGTGGACGCCAACGCCGCGGCGGGCGCCAGTCTCGTGTCGGTGGATCGGGCCATTCCGGTGGTGCTTTGAACTGCCTCACTTCTGCTTCCTCCCCGGCAGGCAGCTTAGCTTTCCCGCGGGCCGACGGAAGGGTCAGGGCATCAGGAGTTGGCGCGTTCGCAGGCGATGCCGTCACCGTCGCGGTCCAGCGCTCGCGAGTATCCGGCGTCGCCGCGGCGCAACGGTGCTTTACCCGCGGCGCGTACTGCGGCACAGGTCCGGTACCTCGGCGGCGTCGTCGGGATCGGTGCACGTTCTGCCAGCCGGGCGGGTTTCTGGGTGCGCCGGGCCGGAGGCGCCGGTGTTTCGGTGGGTGCGAACACGGCGAGCGCGGCGGTTGGTGGGTCGCTGGTGTTGAAAGGGTTCAGTACGACGAGTGCCATCAGCGCGGCCGGTATGCCGGCGATCGCGGTCACCTTCAGCCGGCTGGTTCCGCCGTACCGGCCGACGGGTCCGCGGACGGGTTCGCCGCGCTGGTCTGTCCAGAAGATCCACCCCGCGGGCGCGGCCGGCCAGGAGTCCGGTGGGCGCCAGCGCCGGGGTGGGCGCCAGCTTCGGGTCGGTGGATCGGGCCATTGCGGTGGTGTGGTGAACTTGCGCACTTCATGCCTCCGGAACGCAGCCTAGCGACCACGGAGCGGAAGGGAAGGGCTACGGCCCGAATTCGTGGAATCCCTTGTTTTCAAGCGTTTGCGACCTCGAACGGCGGACGGTTAGCTAAGTCTCGTTGACAGACTCAGCTGGTGGTGTGACGCTCTACCCATGACGGAGACGCAGCGCACCAGGACCTTCACGTGGGACGACCCGCGGGCGACGGCCGCGCGGGTCGGGAGCACGTCGGGGCTGGAGATGCTGCAGGCGATGCGGGACGGCGACCTGCCGGCCCCGCCGATCCTGCAGCTGGTCGGCGCGACCGGATTCGAGGTCGACGAAGGCAAGGTCACGGTCTTCATGCCCGCCGCCGAGTTCCACTACAACCCGCTCGGCACGGTCCACGGCGGCATCATCGCGACCCTGCTCGACACCGCCGCGGGCTGCACGGTCCACTCGACGCTACCGGCCGGCGTCGGCTACACGTCACTCGACCTGATGACCCGCTTCATCAAGCCGGTGACGGTCGACTCGGGCCAGCTCAGCTGCGTGGGCGCCATCGTCAGCCGCGGACGCCGTACGGCGGTCGCCGAGTCCCACCTGTACGACGAGCGCGGCAAACTCCTCGCCCACGCAACCTCGACCTGCCTGATCTTCGACCTCACCGCCTGAGCGGAGGCACGTCCCAGTCGTCGTCGGACGTCCGAACCACCGCGATCGCGCAGTACGCGAAGCAGACGGTCATCAGCAACCACGCGGCCATGTCGACGACCGGCTGCTGCAGAATCACGAACGCGACTACGTGCGCCGGCGTGGTGAGCACCATCGCCAGCCAGCCAACGGCCGGAATGCTTCCACGTAAGGCGAACCCCATCAGGATCGCGCCGATCACGTGACCGGCGACGAACACCCCGGCGCTGATACCGGCCAGCCCCGAGGAATACAGCTTGTCGATCACGACGGCCGCCGTACCGCGTTGCTCGGCCGGCAGCTGCCCGCCGATCAGGAACAGGTTGTCGATCGCACCCAGCGCCCACGAGCCGAGGTACGCGACCAGGTTCACGGCGAGCGCGATCGTGGTCAGCACCGGGCGGCGCCGCCGCGACAGCCGCGCCGCGGCGAGGAACGCCGGGACAATGGTGAGAATGCCCAGGTAGCCGAGCAGCGCGAAGACGAACTGCCGGTCCGGGTTGGTGGCGATCTGGTCGAGCGCGCGGCGGGTGTCGTCGTCGTTGGTCTGGAACAGCCGGGCGATGCCGATGCTGGTCGCCGGGACCAGGAGCAGGACCGCAGCGGCATACCGCCGGAAACGGCGTACGTCGTGAACCCGGACCGTCTTCCCCGTGCCGTGCGGGGTCTCGCGCAGTGTGGTCATCTTCCCCTCCGAAGGTCGGTGTCGTTCCGAGCCTCGGACACGCGGAGCCGGGGAAGCAGAGCGGAACCTCCCGGTCGCCCCGGGTGGCTGCCCGGCCGCCCCAGGAGGCGACTCCCTGTCGCGGAGCGGCAGATCGAGTGATCATGACCGTATGCGGAGGGGAAATCTCGCGCCGGTCGTCGCGGCCGTTGCCCTGCTGCTCGCCGCGGTCGCGGTGTGCGGCACGCTGCTGGTCGGCCTGGACGCGAGTACGGCGATCTCCAGCTACCTGATCACGAACGTCGCGATCGGACTGTCCGCGACTCCGGGCGGCTTCCTGATCGCGCGCCGGCGGCCGTCGAGCCCGATCGGGTGGTTGCTGCTCGGTCTGGGGTGCGCGCCGCTGCTGACCGCCGCGACCGTGCCGCTGATCGCCGCCGGCCACGAGTCAGGCTGGCCACAACCGGTCCTCCGGCTGCTCGTCACCGTGCTCAACTTCGCGTGGGGCTGGGGTCTGTTCTGCTGCCTTCCGCTCGCGCTGCAGCTGTTCCCCACCGGACGTCCGGTGACTCCGGCCTGGCGATGGCTCGGGTGGCTGACGCTGGTGACCGCGGTCGTGAGCGGCTTCTCCACTGGACCGACACCCGAGTACGGCGCCTCGTCGTACTTCGTGTCGTCGTGGTGGCAGACCGGTGAGCAACTCGGCGGCGTGCTCACCCCGCTGGTCATGCTGGCGACGGTGATCAGCCTGATCGTGCGCTTCGCAAAGGCCGGGGAAGTCGTCCGGCAGCAGCTGCTCTGGCTGGTCGTCGCGGTCGTGCTTGTGATCCTGGTCAACAGCCCGTCGTGGTTCTCGGTGCCGACCGGGAAGGAGATCTTCCTGCTGCTGAGCTTCCCGCTGATCCCGGCCGCGATGACCGTCGCGGTGCTCAGGTACAGGTTGTTCGACGTTCGGCTGGTGCTGTCCCGGCTGCTCCTGTACGGCGCGCTCTCGGCCGCGGTGATCGCGGCGTACACGGCGTTGGTCGCACTGCTCGAGCGGCTGCTCAGCTCCGCCGGCGCACCCGTGCTGGCCACGCTGGCCGTCGCGCTCGCCTTCAACCCCGTCCGGCTCCGGCTGCAGCGCCTGATCGACCACTGGCTCTACGGCGCGCGCCGCGATCCGGTCCGCGCGGTCTCGGTCGTCGGGAGGCAACTTGCCGGTGACGACCTCACCGGCGTGCTGGACGCGCTATGCGCCGCCTTGCGCCTGCCGTACGCCGCGATCGAACGGGGAGCCGAGTGCGTCGCGGTCTCCGGGACCCGGCCGGACGACGTCGTCACCGTCGAGCTCCGTCACCACGACGAGGTGGCCGGCCTGCTCGTCGTCGGTGCTCGCCGTGGTGAGCGGCAGCTGTCCAAGCCGGACACGGCCGTCCTGGGTCTACTGGCCGGCCCGCTGGCGGTGGCGCTGCACTCGACCGCGCTGCGGGAGCAGCTCCGGGAATCCCACGATCGGTTGCTGACGGCAACTTCTGACGAACGTGAGCGGCTGCACCGCGACCTGCACGACAGCCTCGGCCCGGTACTCACCGGCGCGGCGTTCACCGCGGACGGCGCGGCACTGGCGGCCCGGTCGGACCCGGAGCGCGCCGAGCAGCTCGCGACCCAGCTGGCCGGGCAGTTGCGGGCGGCGATCGCCGACGTCCGGCGGATCGTCTACGCGCTGCGTCCGCCGGTGCTGGACGAGCTGGGACTGGTCGCCGCTCTCCGCGGGCACAGCAGTGGACTCGGCCGGATCGCCCTGACTGTCGAAGCGCCGGACTCGCTGCCGCGGTTGCCGGCGCCGGTCGAGCTCGCGGCGTACCGCATTGCCAGCGAGGCCCTCACGAATGTCGCCCGGCACTCCGCGGCCCGACGGGCCACCGTCTCGTTGACGGCGGACTCCGGCGCGCTGACGGTCACCGTGACCGATGACGGTCGATCGCAGCGAGCCTGGCCGGCTGGGGTCGGTCTCGAGTCGATCCGGGCGCGCGCTGCCGAGCTGGGCGGGGCCTGCGAGCTGGGTCCGACGGCGCACGGCGGCCGGGTGGCCGCCGTACTCCCGCTGGGAGGAGGCAGATGATCAGGGTCCTGGTCGCCGACGATCATCCGGTCGTCCGGGACGGGCTTCGGGCGTTGTTCGAGCAGCTGCCGGAGATGGAGCTGGTCGGCGAAGCCGCGACCGGCCGGGAGGCCGTCCGCGGGGCGGTCACCGAGCGTCCGGACGTGGTGATCATGGATCTGGGCATGCCAGACCTGGACGGGTTCGCGGCGACGGCCGAGATCGGGAAGGCCGCGCCGGAGGTCGCGGTGCTGGTGCTCACGATGACCGACGACGACCGGACCCTGAGCCGCGCCGTGCGAGCCGGCGCAAAGGGCTACCTGCTGAAGGGTGCGACCAAGGAAGAGATTCGCCGCGCGGTGACCGCGGTCGCTGCCGGCGAAGCGATCTTCGGTCCGTCGGTCGCCGGCCGGTTGCTCGGTCAGCTGAGTGCGCCGCCGGCCGACCCGTTCCCGCAGCTGACACCGCGGGAACGGGACGTGCTTGGCCTGCTGGCGACCGGTCGGTCGAACGCCGGCATCGCCGAGTACCTCGGGCTGTCCTTGAAGACCGTCAACAACCTCACGTCGTCGGTCTTCACCAAACTGCACGTCAACGGCCGAACCGAGGCCGCGTTGCTCGCCCGGGACCACGGCCTGGGCTGAGCGCGGCTGTTCAGGCCTGGTCGGCGAGCAGCTTCTCGGTGGCGACGAGGCGGACGCAGGTGGCCAGGCCGGTGATGGCGGCCTCGACCTCGGGGAGCTCCGGGAAGGTCGGGGCGATCCGGATGACCTGGTCGGTCGGGTCGTCGCCGTACGGGTGAGTGGCACCGGCCGGGGTGATGGCGATGCCGGCCGCCTTCGCCTTGGCGACGACCTCGCGGGCACAGCCCTCGGGCACCTCCAGGGTGATGAAGTAGCCGCCCGCCGGTGAGGTCCAGGTGGCCAGGCCGGTGCCACCGAGCTCGGTGGTCAGGACCTTGTCGACCACGTCGAACTTCGGCCGGATCAGCGCCGCCAGCGCCCGCATGTGCGCGTGCAGCCCGTCGGCGTCGCGCAGGAACTGCACGTGCCGGAGCTGGTTGATCTTGTCCGGGCCGATGCTGCGCTTGACCGTGTGACTCAGCCACCACTCGAGGTTCGCCGGCGACGACCCGAAGAACGCGACGCCGGCACCGGCGAAGGTGATCTTCGAGCTCGAGCCGAACACGAACGCGCGGTCCGCGTGCCCGTGCTCGGCGCAGAGCGCGAGCAGGTCGGCGATCTCGGCGGGGGAGTCGGTGAGGTCGTGCACGGCGTACGCGTTGTCCCAGAAGATCCGGAAGTCCGGTGCCGCGGTTTCCATCGCGGCGAGCCGGCGGACCGTCTCGTCGGAGTACACGGTGCCGTCGGGGTTGCTGTACTTCGGCACGCACCAGATGCCCTTGATCGCGGCGTCCTCGGCGACCAGCCGCTCGACCACGTCCATGTCCGGTCCGTCGGCCGTCATCGGCACCGGGATCATCTTGATGCCGTACCGCTCACAGATCCCGAAGTGCCGGTCGTACCCCGGCACCGGGCAGAGGAACGCGAGGCCCTCGACGTCGGCCCAGCGCCGCTCGGCGCCCGGCACCTTCCCGAGCAGCGCGAACACGACGGCGTCGTGCATCAGCTCGAGACTCGAGTTCCCCGCGGCGAGCAGTTGGTCGACCGGAACCTGCAGGTCGGCGGCGAAGATCTCCCGCAGCTCCTTGAGCCCGTTCAGACCGCCGTAGTTGCGCAGGTCGGTCCCGTCCGCACCGACCGGCTCGGTCCCCAGCCGCAGCATCGGATTGGCCTCGTCAAGCTGCTTCGGCGAAGGCTTCCCCCGCGTCAGATCCAGCTTGAGCCCCTTCGCCACCAGCTCTTCGTAGTCCTGGCGCGCACGGTCACGCTGGGCAGTCAGCTCATCCACACTCACGGGGAGTCCTTTCACACAGTGCTCGATCTTCGAGCCCAAGCGTAAACGGAGGGGTGCGCGGCGGTCGCCTCGCACCCCTCGTTCGTCCACCTGGTGACAAGCCCTCGATCAGCGGTGGGGGCAGAACGGGAACTTGGGTGGGCAGTTGGTGGGCTTGATGGTGTTCGGCGGGACGGGCGGGGTGATCGGTGGGGTGACCGGCGGAGTGACTGGGGGCGGCGCGTCCTTGCCGTTGGAGAGGAAGATCGTGATCTTCGCTCCGGCCGGTGCGCCGTCCTCCTGGCGGGGGGAGGTGTACGCGACGGTGCCGGCCACCGCGTCCGAGTCCACCGGTGCCGGAGCGACCTCTGCCTGGAAGCCCATCGACAGGAGCTTCGCGATCGCGTCGGCCGGTGGCATGCCCTTCAGGTACGGCAGGTCCTTGACGTTACCGCGGATGATGATGTCGCTCGGCTGGACGAACTTGGTGGTCGGCAGGCTGTGCAGGGCCAGCTGCATCGCCGTCTCCCAGATCGGTCCCGCCGTACCGGAACCCGACGGATCACCGATCTTCTTGCCGTTCAGGACCTGCTTGCTCAGGTCCTGGGCGGGCGGGTCGGCGTCACCGACCACGGCCGCAGCGGCGAGCCGCGAGGAGTAGCCCGAGAACCAGACCGCGTGGTTGAACTGGATGGTGCCGGTCTTGCCGGCCAGGTCGCTCTTGCCGAAGTTGACCTTGGCACCGGTGCCGCCGTTCTGCATCACCTGGTGCAGCACGTAGTTGACACCGTCGGCCACGCTCGGCGAGAGCACCCGGTGGCAGCCGGGGCCCGGCGTCGGGATCGCCTTGCTGGTCTTGAAGACGGTGATCGCCGTGACGATCTGCGGGGTGCAGTACATCCCGCGGGCGGCGAACGTCGCGTACGCGTTCGACAGCATCAGCGGCGTGATCGAACCGGCCGAGCCGAGCGTGAACGAAACCACCTGCTCGAGCGGCTTCAGCGACTGCCCGTCGTACATCCCCAGCCGCGACGCGATGGTCGCGATCGGGCAGAGACCGATCTGCTCGGACAGCTGCAGGAAGTAGGTGTTGGTGGACGCCCGCGCCGCGTCCACCATCGACGGGTCGGCGATCGTCTTGGTCGAGTTGCTCGGGTTGTAGTCGTCGTCGGAGGTCGTCCCGTTGCAGGTGCTGAACTTCTTCCCGCTCAGGTCGATCTGCTGCGGCGAGTTGATCCGGTACGTCGTCGGCACGCCCTTGCCGATCGCCGCCGCGATCGTGAAGGCCTTCATCGTCGACCCGTTCTGGAATCCGCCGAACCCACCGGGGTACGACTTCTCGACGTTGAAGTTGTACGCGGTGTACCCCTTCTTGCTGCCGTACGTCCGGCTCTGCGCCATCGCCTTGACCAGACCGGTGCCCGGCTCGACCATCGTGATCGCGGCGACCGCCTGGTCGCCGAACTTGGTGTGGTTCTTGATCGAGGTCTCGGCGGCCGCCTGGATCTTCGGGTCGAGCGAGGTCTTGATCACCAGGCCCGCGGTCTCGACGTAGTTCTCGCGTTCGTCCGGCGTCTTGCCCAGCGACGGGTTGGCCTTGAGCTTGGCCATGACGTAGTCGCAGTAGAACGGGTACCGCGAGTTCGCGCAGCCACTCGGCACGTTCTGTACCCGGGCCGGGTTGATCACCGGGGTCTTGATCGCCGCGGCGGCCTGGGTGGCGGTGATGATGTTCAGCTCCTGCATCCGCCGCAGGACCACGTCGCGGCGCGCCTTGGCCTTGGCCGGCTTGTCGATCGGGTCGTACCCGCTCGGGTTCTTCACCAGACCGGCGAGCATCGCCGCCTGCGGCAGGTTCAGCTTGTTCGCGTGGACGCCGTAGTAGTGCATGGCGGCCGCGTCGATGCCGTACGAGCGATCACCGAAGAAGGCGAGGTTCAGGTATCCGTTGAGGATCTCGTTCTTGCTGAGCTCCTTCTCCACCGCGATCGCGTACCGCAGCTCGGCGACCTTGCGCTCGTAGGTGTCGGTGGTGGCCTGCTGGTACTCCTCGGGCGTGTTCGCCTTGTTCACCAGGTTCAGCTTCACGAACTGCTGGGTGATGCTGGAGCCGCCCTGCTGGACGCCGCCGGACGACTTGTTCCGCAGCAGCGCGCGGAGCGTGCCCTTGGCGTCGAGCGCGCCGTGCTCGTAGAAGCGGTCGTCCTCGATCGCCACGATCGCCTTCAGCATGATCGGGCTGATCGCCTTCAGCGAGACGGGCGTCCGGTTCTTCTGGTACAGCGTGGCGATGGTCGTGCCGTCGGCGGCCACCATGACGCTCTTCTGGGCCAGCGGGGCCGTCTTCAGGTCCTGCGGCAGGTACTGAACGCTGTCGTGGGCGGCGTTCGCTGTCACCCCGGCCAGACCGGCCATGGGGAGGGCCAGACCGGCTGCCAGCGCTCCGGCGAGAGCGCTGACCAGGAGAAACATGAAGACCGACATCACGACGTTGGGCCGGCGGGCCCGCTCGCCTCTGTGCATGGTTGGGCAGATTACGTCAGGAAAAGGATCTCCGGCAGCTTTTCCGTTACGGAATTTACACATTTGCCCACCGATCTCACCTTGGGTAGGCGCGCGCTCACTGCACGGCAACCACTCCGGCTCCCGCGACGACCACCTCGAGGCAGTCCCGGAACAGGTCGTCGACGGTCCGGCCCGGCTCGAAGTACTCCGTGATCGCGCGCACGGAGACCGGGTACGCCGCGGTGTAGCTCGCGAGGTCGAAATCGGCCGGGTCCGGTCTGGGGGACTGCTCCTCGAGCGCGTGGCCGATCGTGAACCGCTCCACGGTCAGGGCGATGATCCGTGCGTCCCGCAGGCTCAGGCCACGGTCGGCGAGGGTGCTCATGGCGAGCTCCGACCAGGCAGCCGTCTGCCGGGACAGTTGGGCGATCGAGACCACGCGAGCGCCGTCCGGGTGGGCGAGCAGGGCGGCGCGGAGCCGTACGGCGAAGTCGGTCAGCCACTCCTGCCACGGCTGCTCCGGCCCCGGCGGGGTCGGGTCGGGGACGATCGCCTCCGCGATCGCGGTGACCAGGGCCGATTTGTTCGGCAGGTGCCAGTAGAGCGTCGGGGCCTGCACCCCGAGGCGGGCGGCCAGTTTCCGCAGCGTGACGCCCTCCAGCCCTTCGGCGTCGAGCAGCGCGACCGCCTCGTCGACGATCCGGGTCTTGTCCAGGCTCACCTGGCGGATTCTAACAGTGTTAGAGTGGATCTAACGGTGTTAGAGAGAGGGGTGTCGTGATGAAGGCTGCAGTTCTGCACGAGGTGGGCGGGGTGCCGCGCTACGAGGACTTTCCGGACCCGGTTCCGGCGGCCGGCGAGGTGCTGGTCGAGGTCCTCGCGGCCGCGCTCGAGAACGTGGACAAGGCGGTTGCCGCCGGCAAGCACTATGCGAGTGCGCAGTACCTCACGGAGTTGCCGATGATCCCGGTTTTCGACGGCGTCGGGCGGCTGGCGGACGGGACCGTGGTCGGGTTCGGCAACCCGCGGTCGCCGTACGGCGCGCTTGCCGAGCTGACCGTCGTACCCGAGGGCTCCTACGCGCCGATCCCGGACGGGGTCGATCCCGCCGTGGCGACGGTGCTGGCGTCGGCGATCACCGCGATGACGATGCGGACCGCGGCCGGTCTGGAGCCGGGAGAGACCGTACTGATCCAGGGCGCGACCGGAGTGTCCGGGCGGCTCGCGATCCAGGTCGCGCGGTTGCTCGGGGCCGGCCGGATCGTTGCGTCCGGCCGGGATCCCGAGCAGTTGCAGGAGCTCGAGGTGGACGCGACTGTGAACACTGCGGTCGTGGACGACGTACTGCGGGAGGCGTACGTCGCCGCCGGTCCGTACGACGTGGTGCTCGACTTCCTGTGGGGGCGGCCGACGGAGATGTTGCTGCGGGCACTCACTCCGGAGAGCTTCGCGTTCGGCAAGCCGACGCGCATCGTGCAGACCGGCGAGGTCGCCGGCCCAGACCTCGTCGTACCGGCGTCAGCCCTCCGCACCTCCGGCGTGGAGCTCTACGGCGCCGGCCGCAACCTGAACCCGGAGCGAATGGGCGAGGCCTACCACCAGGTCCTCGAGTGGACCCGCACCGGCAAGCTCACCTACATGATCGACCGAGTCCCCCTGACCGACATCGAAACCGCCTGGCAGGGCACCAGCTCCCGCGGCCGCCGAACTGTCATTATCCCTTGACCACCGGGCCACTTTCGTCCGGTCCGGTAGTCGTTCCTCTTGGTTGCTCGAGGACTTCGGGGAGGTTGCCGGGGCTCAGGATGCCGAGGCGTTTGGTGGCTCGGGTGATCGCGACGTACAGGTCGGACCAGCCGCGGTCGGACTCCGCGACGATGCCGGCGGGGTCGGCGATCAGGACCGCGTCGAACTCGAGGCCCTTCGACTGCGGTACGTCGAGGAGTGCGACCTGGGCGTCGAGAACGGCGGGGTCGTGGGTGTGGACGACGTCGGGGAGTGCTGCGGCCAGTTCGTCGTACCTCGACGACGGCACGATGACCGCGAGCCGGCCGTCCCCGATCACTTCGCGTTCGATGGTGATCGTTGTTCGTAGAGCGTCGACGAAATCGGTGGCCGGGACGCTCTGGAGGTCGGGCTCGACGCCGGTTTCGCGGACCGAGGTGGGCGGGGTGAGCGCCGGATCGATGGCGTTCAGGACCCGGCCTGCAATGGTCATGATCTCGGTGGGCGTGCGGTAGTTGACGGTCAGTTCGGCGCTTTGCCAGCGGCGGGGTGCGTAACGGTCCAGCAGTTCGGCCCACGAGGTGACCCCGGCCGCCGAACCGGTCTGGGCGATGTCGCCGACCAGCGTCATCGAGCGGCGTGGGCAGCGGCGCATCAGCATCCGCCAGTCCATGGCCGAGAGTTCCTGTGCTTCGTCGACGATCACATGACCGAACACCCACGTTCGATCAGATGCTGCGCGTTCGGCCAGGGTGAACGGATTTTCGATCAAGCGTGTTCGTTGCGCGATCAGATCCTTGAACTGATCGATCTCCCACGGTTCGATCGTGATCCGGTCGGCGGTCAGCTCGATGTCGACCACGCCCTGAGCGTACTCCCGGTTGGCCGCCTCGGCCGCCGCGTCCTCGGCCTGCTGACGCTTGCGTCCGGCAACGACCCCGCTGGTCTCGCCGAGCAGCTCGGCCGCTTCGTCGAGCAGCGCGACATCGGACGGCGCCCAGCCCGCCGCGACTGTTCGCAGCACGGCGCTGCGCTCGTCGTCGGTGAGGTGGGGAGCGGCCGCCGCGAGTGGTCGCGGCACGGCGTTGCGCTCGTTGTCGGTGAGGCTGGGAGCGGTCGCCCCGAGTGGTCGCAGTACGGCGTGGCGCTCGTCGTCGGTGAGGTGGGGAGCGGCCGCGGCCAGTCGCTCCGCCGAGGAAAGCAAGACCGAGACCAGCGCCTGCGGAGTGAGCTCGGGCCAGAGCCGGTCGAGCAGGGCGAGGACCTGGTCGTCCTCGGCGAGCTCCTTCTGGATGTCCTCGATGTCGTCGGTGCCGACGTACTGCCGGCCGATGCTCTCGATGATCTGGTTCGACAACGTCCGCACGATCCGCCGGACGAAGAGCGGACGCGCCCGGTTGTGCTGCTCACGCGCCTCGAGGGCCGCCTTCTGCGCCTTCCGGATGGCGTCCGGCCGCAGTACGAGCTCGTGCTGGTCGACCTTCAGCCGGATCGGCTTGGCCGGGACGAGCCGGTACCCACGGATCGCCTGGGCAAGGACGTCGGCCATCCGAAGGTCACCCTTGATCCGCGCCGCTTCCGCCGACTCCGGTGCGGTCGCCACGATGCCCGGGTACAGCTCGCTGATCGTGGCCAGCACGACGTCGGTCTCGCCGAGCGAGGGGAGCACCTGGTCGATGTAGCGGAGGAACGTACTGTTCGGCCCGACCACGAGCACGCCGCTGCGAGAGAGCTGCTCGCGGTAGGTGTAGAGCAGGTACGCCGCTCTGTGCAGCGCGACCACGGTCTTGCCGGTCCCGGGACCGCCCTGGACCACGAGGACGCCGGGCAGGCTTGATCGAATGATCTCGTCCTGCTCGGACTGGATCGTTGCGACAATTTCGTTCATCCGGCCGGTCCGGCTCGCGGTGAGCGAGCTGAGCAACGCCGCCTCGCCGATCAGCGTGCTGCGGTCGGTGTCGCCGAGCGCGTCGAGGTCGAGGATGTCGTCGTCCACGCCGACGACGGTCCGGCCGTGCAGCCGGATGTGCCGGCGCCGCTTGACGCCGAGCGGATCGGCGGCGGTGGCGCGGTAGAACACCTGCGCGACCGGCGTCCGCCAGTCGATCAGGATCGGCTCGTAGTCGTCGTCGAACAGCCCGATCCGGCCGATGTGGAACCGGTCCCCGCCGGTCTCGTCGATCCGGCCGAAACAGAGTCCGCGCTCCACCGACGAGAACTGCGAGTGCCGGCCGGAAAAGAGGTCCGTGAACGATTCGCGCTCGGTGAACGCTTGATCGGTCTCGGTCGTTTGTTCGGATTGAACCCGGTCGAGCTCGGCCTTCGCCTGTTCGCGCAGGACGTCGAGTCGTTCGTACATCGTGGTCACTTCGCCTTGCTCAGCAGCGATTTCACTGGCCAGTAGCTGGTCCGTCACCTTGCCCCCGATCATGCTTGCAGATTGCCCGCGGCTCTGATAATCTGTACTTAGAAGCCTGAGAGGGCTTCTTTTTTATTGCCTGACACAAACACCCAACGGTAGCAATTCCCACCCTTTCCCGCAATCATTTCCCCACCGGCGCAAACCCGGCCGGAGTGATCTCCTGCCGCGGTTAGGGTCACCGGCATGACAGTGGTGGGGAGTGCACGCGACGGCGACTACTGGCCCGAGTTCGGCACGCTGGTGGTGCGCGATCCCGCGGGGCCCGAGGACGAGTACGGGGACCCGTCCCCGATCGGCACGATCGCCCGCACCGGCCACGGCTGGCTGAAGGCAGCCGCCGGCGACGGCCCGTGCGAGGTGCTGCTGCAGGTCCACGACGGCAAGCCGGAAGGTTTGGCATGGGACGCCCTGCTCGAGCTGCCATTCGTGAGCACGAGCGGCCAGGTGGTGCTGACAGACCTGATCGGGGGAGCGGACAACGGTCAGCTGAAGCTCGGCGAGGCGGGCCACCACCGGGTCCGTATCGCGCACCAGCCGCTCGAGGTCGACGAGGACGATGACGAGTCGCCGGTCGACCGGTGGCAGCTCGACTTCTGGCGGGTCGACGAGGCAGAGCCGCCGCGGTGGTTCCACCGTGAGCGGCCGGCCGTGTTTGAGCGGGTGGATCCGAACTGGCGGCACCTGGTCAGCTTTCACGCGATGGACCCGATCGACTGCCTCTGGAGCGCGCAGTCCGACGGTGATGGCGCGACCGTCGCGGAACTCGCGGCCTGGGGCGTCGCTCACCAGCGCGGCGACAACTGGCTGGACGAACAACTGCACCTGTCGACGCATCGAGGCCAGATGCCACTCGCCGACATCGCTGCACAGCTCCAGCTGCCGGCGCCGACGACCCCGCGCGGACTGCTGCCCTTGTTCGTTGCCCTTGGCTACCTGTTGTACGACGGAGAGCGCTACCGGTTCGCGCCCGAGCCGCCGATGCCGCAGGACGTGCTGGAGATCCCGGCCGACGACCTGGCCACGCTCGAGCTCGCCCAATCGACCACCCGGTACGGCTCGTTCGCCGCGGACCTCGTGTCGGTCGCCTACTGGGGTGGCATCCGCCAAACCGTCAGCAGCCTGGCCGAGCGCACGATCGCCGGCGAGGCAGACGTCGAAGGCGCGCTCACGTACGCCGTCGGCCGTGGCTGGATCCGGCTGGACGGGCCGCTGAGCGGCGAGTTCGTCATCACCGCCCTCAGCAAAGAGGCGTAACGGCGTTAGAAGAACGGGCTGGTGAGCAACGTGATCGAGTGCCTGTGCTCCGAGGTGATCGCCCCGGCGCGTCCGCCGTACCGGCGTTGGCGTCGGGGCGATCAGGGCCCGGAGACAGGAAGCTCTAGCGGCTGAAGCCTGCGGTCAGGCCGCTGAGTAGTTGGCGGCGGCTGACGGCGTACAGGATCACGATCGGCAGCGTGGTGAGGACAACCGACGCGAGGACCGCGGGGACGTTGACGCTGAACTGGCCTTGGAACGTCCACAGCGCCAGCGGAAGCGTTCGCTTGTCGGGGCTCTGGGTGAGGATCAGCGGTAGCAGGAAGCCGTTCCACACGGCGAGGCCGTTGTAGATGCTGACGGTCACCAGGGCCGGCCGGGTCAGCGGCAGCGCGAGACCGCGGAGCATGCCCCACTCGTTGGCGCCGTCCACCCGCATCGACTCGAAGAGCTCCTTCGGTACGTCGCGGATGAAGTTGGACAGCACCAGCACCGAGAGCGGGATCGAGAACGCGATCGACGGCAGGATCAGCGCGAGCAGGCTGTCGTAGAGGTGCATCTTGATGATCAGCAGGTAGACCGGGATGATCGTCGCCTGCAGCGGGATCGCCAGGCCCATCAGGAACAGACCGTTCACGCCGGCCAGGAACCGGCTGCCGGCGCCCCGGATGATCGCGTACGCCGCCATGAACGAGATCGCGACGGCCGGGAGGATCGTGCCGATGGTGACGATCACGCTGTTGATGAAGTAGCGCGGGAAGTCCGACTCGATGACGAGCTGGTAGTTCGCCGTCGTCGGTGCGTTCGGCAACGCGAACGGGTTCTGCGAGAAGTACGCGCTCTGGTCCTTGAAGCTGGTGACGACGATCCAGTAGAGCGGGATCAGGACGATCGCCAGCCAGACCCAGCCGGCCAGGCCGCCCAGCCAGTTGAGCTGGAGCAGCTTGTGTGCCCGGACCGGGCCGCCGCTGCGGGCCGGCCGGACTGCCGCGGTCTTGGTTTCGGTGGTCGTCAGGGCCATGTTCACGCCCCTTCCTGCTGGCTGGCCGTCGTACTGCCGCCGAGCCGGCGCAGCAGGAGCGCGAGCGCCAGGCCGAGCAGCACGATCAGGGCGGCGATCACGCTCGCCGGGCCCATCTGGTTGGACATGAAGCCGCGTTTGTACATGTCGAGGGCGAGCACCCGGGTCGCGTCACCGGGACCGCCCGCGGTCAGCACGAAGATCAGGTCGAAGAACGTGAGCGACCCGACCACCATCAGCGTCGAGGACGTGATGATCGTGTACTTGAGCTGCGGCACGGTGATGCTGAAGAACTGCCGGATCCGGCCGGCGCCGTCGATCGACGCCGCCTCGTACATCGTGGTCGGGATCGCCCGGACACCGCCCTGGTAGATCAGCGAGTGGAACGGGATGAACTGCCAGGAGACGATGAAGATCACCACGCCGATGGCGAGATCGGTCTTGCCGAGCCAGTCCTGGGTGAGGAACCCGAGGTGCAGGCCGGGCCCGAGTCCGAAGTTCGGGTCCAGCAGCGCCTTGTACGTGATCGCGATCGCGGCCGAGCTGAGCAGCAGCGGGATGAAGTACAGCACGGCGAGGAATGCGCGGTACCGCTGCCGGCCGGCCAGGAACGTGCCGAGCAGCAGGCTCATCGGGGTCTGCACGAGCCACGACAGAATCATGACCTCGAAGGTCACCAGGATGCTGTGCGGCAGTTCGGAGTCGGTGAGCACGGACCGCCAGTTCGAGAAACCCGCCGCGTGGATCGCGCCGAGACCGTCCCACTGGGTGAAGCTCAGGACGAGCACACCGATCAGTGGGACGACCCCGAAGACCACGAACAGCACCAGCGCCGGCAGGACCATCCAGGCGACCGAACCGCTCCGCCCGACGCCGGGCACCGGCTTTCGGGCCGTCGGCGTCTGCAGCGATCCCGGCGCGACGGGCGGAGCGGTCGCGGTCATGAAGCCACCGGGCCTTCGCTGGAGCTCGGCATCGGCGGTGTCAGCTGTGTCAGCACTGTCACTGGCCGATCACCGCGTTCATGTTGCTCGCGAACTGCTGCGGGGAGATCGACAGCTGGAACAGCTTGGCGATGTTGTCGAGCAGCGTCTCGGCCTGGGTCGGGCTGAGCGCCTGGTCCCAGGACTGCGCGAAGTTCTTCGCGTTCGCTGCGGTGTCGTAGACGAAGTTCAGCCACGCGGCGTCGTTCTTGTCGGTGATCGACGAGAGCTTGTCCTTGGCGCTCTTCACGACCGGGATGTTGCCGGACTTCACCCAGGCGTCCACGGTGGCGTCGTCGAGGGTGTTGTTCGCGATGAACTTCTTCGCGGTGTCCTTGTCGGCCTGGCTCGCCTTGGAGGAGATCGACATGTACTGACCCGGGTTGCCGACGGTGTCGCTCGGATCGCCCTTGCCGCCGTCGACGGGCGGGAAGTTCATGTACCCCATGTGCCCGCCGGTCACGAAGTCGCCACCAGACGACTTCATGTTGCCGTAGGTCCAGGCGCCGTGCAGCATCATCGCGGCCTTGCCGGTGAAGAGCAGCGCCTGGTCGGCGTTGGAGTCGGCGGTGATCGAGGAGAAGCCCTTGACGAACCCGTTCGCCTTGATCAGCTTCTGCATCTCCTCGAGCGCCTTCAGCGCCGACGGGTCGGACCAGCCGTCCTTCTTGCCCTCGAAGATGTTCTGGAAGACCTCGGCGCCGCCGATCCGGTCGAACAGGAACTCCAGCCACATCATGTTCGTCCAGCGCGACTGGCCGCCGAGCGAGAACGGCGCGATGCCCTTCTCGTTGAACTTCGGTACCAGGTCCATGATGTCGCCCCACGACTGCGGGGGCTGGGCGCCGATCTTGTCGAAGGCGCGCTTGTCGTAGAACAGCACGATCGGCGTCACGGTCTCGCCCGGCACCGCATAGATCTTGCCGTTCACCGTCGCCGCCGTGAACGCGGACGGGAAGATCGAGTTCTTCAGGTCCGCCTGCTCCTTGGTGAGCCAGTCGGTCAGGTCCTCGACCTGGCCGGCTTCGACGTACGCCTTGAGGCCACCGCCGCCCCAGCCCCAGATCAGCGTCGGGCCCTGGCCGGCGCCGATCGCGGTCTTGATCTTCGCCTTGAACGCGTCGTTCTGGAACTCGGTGGTCTTGATCTTGGTGTTCGAGTTCGCGTCGTTGAACCGTTTGACCTGTGCCTCCCGGATGGCCTGCTGCGGCTGTCCGGTGAGGAACCAGTAGGTCGTTCCGCTGCCCGCGGCCGCGCCGCCGGTGGAACCGGGCGTGCTCTTCGGGCCGGAGCTACCGCAGGCGGCCAGCCCGGCCGCCAAGGCACCGCCGCCGACCAGGCCGAGGAAGGTACGCCGAGATGTCGTCATGGGATCCACTGTGATCTCCGTACTCCGTGCTGCCCCGATATGACTTGTTTTCGAAACATAGATTTCGGGCTTGGTGCTGTCAAGACTTGAACTGCAGCCTTTTCGGGGTCACAGTGAGGTCACGTAATCGCCTGCTGAGCAGGGGATTCCCAGAATCTCCGGTCGCACTGGAAGGTCACCGGAAGGTTTCGAAACTTTTCGATACTTTGTCACGACAGCATCGAGTTGTTGAGGGAGATTTTCTTGTCCATCTCGACCGACCGGCCGTGGACCGACCCGGCGTTGCCGGCCCGCGAACGGGCCGCCCTGCTGCTGGCCGCGATGACGCTGGAGGAGAAGGTCGGGCAGCTCGGCAGCCGGTGGGTGGGCAACGACATGTCCGACGCCTCGGTGCCCGCGGACGAGTCGCTCAACGTCGCGCCGATGGAGGACGTGTTCTCGGCCGGCGGGTCGGTGTCGCTCGAGGACGCGAGCCGGTTCGGGCTCGGGCACCTGACGCGAGTGTGGGGGAGCTACCCGCAGTCGGTCGACGAAGGGGTCGCGGAGCTGATCCGCCAGCACGAGGTCGTGCTGAAGTCGTCGCGGCTCGGTGTACCGGCGCTGGTGCACGAGGAGTGCCTGACCGGGTTCACGACGTACGGCGCGACCGTGTACCCGACGTCGATCGCCTGGGGTGCGACGTTCGATCCCGCGCTGGTCGAGCGAATGGCGGCGGCGATCGGGCGGGACATGAGCGCGGTCGGTGTGCATCAGGGCCTGTCGCCGGTGCTCGATGTCGTGCGGGACTATCGCTGGGGGCGGGTGGAGGAGACGATCGGCGAGGACCCGTACCTCGTTGCTCTGCTGGGATCTGCGTACGTGCGTGGTCTGCAGAGCGCCGGTGTGATCGCAACGCTGAAGCACTTCGCCGGGTACTCCGCTTCGCGCGCCGGACGCAACCACGGACCGGTGTCGATGGGCCGGCGGGAGCTGCTGGACATCATCCTGCCGACGTTCGAGACCGCGATCGCGACGGCGGGTGCCGGGTCGGTGATGAGCTCGTACGCCGATGTCGACGGGGTGCCGGCGTCGGTCGATCCCTGGTTGTACGGCGAGGTGCTGCGGGGCGAATGGGCTTTCGAAGGCACGGTGGTCTCGGACTACTGGGCAGTGCCGTTCCTCGCTTCCATGCACCGGGTCGCTGCCGATGACGCCGGCGCCGGAGCGCTGGCGCTTGCCGCGGGCACCGATGTCGAACTCCCGGACACGATCGGCTTCGCGGGTCTGGTGGAGAAGGTCCGCGCCGGCGAGATCGCCGAAGAGCTGATCGACCGAGCCGCCCGGCGAGTCCTGCAGCAGAAGGCGGAACTCGGCCTGCTGGACGCCGACTGGACACCCGCAGCTTCGGTTCGGAGTCCTGGGCCCGAGCTCGACTCCGCCGACAACCAGGCACTCGCCCGGGAGCTCGCGGAGAAGTCCGTCGTGCTGCTGGATCCGGGTACGGCGCTCCCACTCGACGGAACCGGCAAGATCGCGGTCATCGGACCCTGCGCGGACGACGTACGGACGTTGCTCGGTTGCTACGCGTTCCCCAACCACGTGCTCCCGCGGTACCCGGACCGCGGCCCCGGGGTGAGCATTGTTTCCGCTCTCGATGCCCTGCGCAACGAACTCCCGGGCGCGGATCTTCAGTACTCGAAGGGCTGCGACGTCATGGCCGCCGATCGCTCCGGGATTGCGGAAGCCGTGGCGCTGGCGCAGGACTCGGATGTCTGTGTGGCAGTCCTCGGTGATCTGTCCGGTTTGTTCGGGCATGGGACGTCCGGGGAAGGGTGTGACGCGGAGGACCTCCGGCTCCCTGGCGTGCAGGGGGAACTGCTCAACGCGTTGCTGGACACCGGAAAGCCTGTGGTCCTGGTCGTGGTGTCTGGACGGCCCTACGCACTGGGCGAGTACGGAGACCGCGTTGCCGGTCTGGTCCAGGCGTTTCTTCCCGGGCAGGAGGGTGCGGCCGCCATCGCGGGTGTGCTCAGCGGGCGGATCAACCCCAGTGGGAAGCTTCCAGTGCAGATCCCGCGGCACGTCGGTGGGCAGCCCGGTACCTACCTCCAGCCGGCGCTCGGCAGTGTCGAGAGCGCCGGGATCAGTGGTCTCGAGACCCGCCCGTTGTTCCCGTTCGGGTACGGCGCGTCGTACACGAGCTTCACGATCGCCGATCTCCGGTTGAGCGTGCCGGAGATCGGCAGCAACGGCGAGTTCACCGCGACCGTGCGGGTCGAGAACACCGGTGAACGCTCCGGCGACGAGGTCGTGCAGCTCTACCTGCACGATCTCGTCGCCCGGGTGGCCCGGCCGCTGAAGCTGCTGACCGGTTTCGCGCGGGTTTCGCTCGCGCCCGGCGAGGCCGCCGACGTCACCTTCCGGGTGCACGCGGACCGCACGGCGTACACGGGTCCGGACCTGCGCCGGATCGTCGAGCCCGGCGATCTGGAAGTGATGGTGGGCACGTCGTCGCAGGACCTGCCGTGTCGTGACATCGTGCGGATCACCGGGGATGTGAGGGTGGTCGGGCACGACCGCGTGCTGACCACGCCGGTCGAGGTCCGAAGGCTATGAGGAGGGTGAGGTGACATGTCGCGGTTGAAAGGGCGCGTCACTCTGGCCACGGTGGCCGGGACCGCGGGGGTCTCGGTCGCCACCGTCTCCAAGGTGCTGAACGGGCGCAGTGACGTCTCCCCGGTCACCCGCGCCCGGGTTCAGGAGATCCTCCAGAAGCACGGGTACGTCGGCCGCCGCCCGGAGCAGGTCTCCCGGAACACGATCGAGCTGTTCTACCAGGGTGTCCTGAACGCGTACTCGGTCCAGGTCATCCAGGGCGTGGTCGAGGCCGGCCAGACCGCGGGCGTCGACGTCGTACTCAACGCGCACCCGCCGCACCCGCAGACGTCGAGCAGTGGCCGCGCGGCCCGGTGGATCCGCGAGATCATCGGGAACGGCCGACACGCAGTGATCGGGCTGACCAGCCAGCTGGCCGACGCAGACCTGGCGGCCCTTGCCCGGGCCCGGCTCCCGCTGGTCGTCATCGATCCGGCGAACATCCCGCAGCCGGACGTCACCAGCGTTGGCTCCACCAACTTCGCCGGCGGGATGGCGGCCACCCAGCACCTGCTTTCGCTCGGTCACCGCAAGATCGGGTACGTCGGTGGCCAGCCGACGTCCGGGTGCAATCAGGCCCGGATGAGTGGCTTCCGCAGCGCGATGGACGCGGTCGGCGCGGACGTGCCGCCGGAGTACATCTGGCTGCACGACTTCCTGTACGACGACGGCGTGGCCGGCGGGTCCGCCCTGCTCGACCTGAAGGACCGGCCGACCGCGATCTTCGCCGGCAGCGACGAGATCGCGCTCGGGATCCAGGAGGCGGCGCGGGCGCGCGGCCTGCGGGTTCCCGAGGACCTCAGCCTGGTCGGCTTCGACGACACCGAGGTGGCGCGGCTGGCCTCACCGCCGCTGACCACGGTCCGGCAGCCGTTGCGCGAGATGGGCGCGGTCGCGCTCCGGACCGCGTTGCAGCTCGCAGCGGGAGAGTCGGTCGCTTCGCACCACGTCGAGCTGGCGACGACGCTGATCGTTCGCGGCTCGGCCGCGCCGTACGGGCGGTTGTCGATCGCGGTCTCCTGACTAACTACTCCTTCCGGTCCGCGATCGATCGGGTGGCGAGGACGGCGGCCGTCAGGACCACGGCACACAGGACGGCCAGCGACGCGATCGGTCCGGCGTTGTGGCCGGCCGAACGATCATCGGAGAGCACCTTCATCAGTGCGCGGATCGGAGAGATCCAGCGGACCAGCATGATCAGGATGGCCGTAGCCGCGGTCAGCATGGCGATCCCGATCCGCCGGATCACGAGGCGCGAGCAGAGCACGCCGATCGCGATCCCGACCATCGCGGACGCCAGCTGCGCGACCGCACCGACAGCGAGGTTTCCGGCCGTCACCACGTGATCTCCGGTCACGAGCGGGATCACCAGACCAAAAACGATCAAAGGCACACACCACGTAAGAACGACCGCGATCGTGATCGAAAGAACACGGAGCGAACTTCCAATCATCACCAGCGTGATCCGGTGCTGGGTCGGGTCCTCCTGGTTGACCACGGCAACCGTCAGCCAGGTCGAGCACACCAGCATCACGAGGACGCCGAACGCGTACGACGACTGCAGCGGGCCGTTGTCGGACGTCGTACCGACGGCCATCACGCCGAAGAAGATCAGCATCGGCGGGAGGTAGCGCTGCGAGAGCAGGACGCTGGTCAGCTGGTAGCGGTAGAGAGCGCTCATTCGCCGTTCACCTGCCGAACTCCGGCGACCGACCAACCGTGGTTGAGCGCGGTCAGCAAGGCCGCGTCGTGCCGCCCGCTCGGCAGCATCAGCGTGACGCCGGTGGCATGCCGTCGTACCTCGAGAACGTCAGGTTGCTGAGCCCAGTCGATCTCGGCTCCGGCGAGCAACGAAACCTCCATGATCAGTTGTTCACGCCGGGTCGTGGTCAGCCGACCATGCGAGAGCTCGCAGACTCGGGTGGCGGTCGTGCGGACTGTCTCCGCGGAGTGCTCGGTGAACGCGACCGCCGCTCCTTCGTGCGCGGCCTCGACAAGCAACTCGCGCAACGTGCTGTGGGTGGCGGCATCAAGGCCGGACCACGGTTCGTCGAGAACCAGCAGGTGCGGGATCACCAGCAACGCCTGCGCCAGCGCAACCTTCTGCGAGTTGCCCTTGGAGAGCTTCCGCATCGGCGTGTCCGTGCCGCCCGTGAACGCGAGCCGCTCCAGCAACCCGAGAGCGCGCTCTCGCGCGTTTCCCAGTCCCCGGATCCGGCCCAGATGCTGCAGGTATGCCGCTGCCGACATCCGGTCGTGCGACGCCAGGATCTCGGGAACGTAGCTGACCACCTGGGCGTCGCGCTCGACCGTTCCCGCGGACGGACGGGACAGCCCGACCATCAGCTTCAGCGCTGTCGATTTCCCGGATCCGTTGGCACCGACGAGGGCCAGCAGCTCACCCGAGCTCACCTGCAGGTCGACGTCGGTCAGGATCTCCCGCCGCCCGTACCGTTTGGAGACCTTCCGCAGCCGCACTGCTTCCATGCCGCGAGCCTATCCAGACCTCAGGGGTCATCACCCGGGCCAGCGGCCGGGAGAGCAGCACGGACACGAGCAGCGACGCGGCGGCGAACCCGGCCATCGTGGGCGCGGCCGAGGTCAGGTCGGCGAGCGCCCCGGCCAGGATCGCGACCACGCCGAACGTCGTCATCCGGAGCGCCGACTCCAGCCCCAGAACCTGACCGCGCAGCTCTGCCGGGGTGAGATCGACCAGGACCTCCTGCTGCGCCAGCGACGCGGAGTACCCGACGCTGCCGAGCGCGACCAGCAGACTCAGCACGCCGATCGGCAGATCGAAGGCGAAGCCGAGAAACGGTACGGCGAGACCGAAGCGGAGCCAGCGCGCCGCGGTCCGGCGACCGGCGCGGGTCAGGAAACGGCCGACGACCAGGTCTCCGGTCATCATCCCGGCGGCGCCCGCGGCGAGCAGCCAGCCGGCGCGATCACCGGCGTACGGCACGAAGAGCGCCTCACAGCCGACGATCAGACCGTTCGGGAGCATCAGCGCCAGGAACAACGGACGGATACGGGTCTGCTCGAGCAGCCGGCGGTTGCCGCGCCACGTCTCGGCGAAGCCGGTCCGCGCGACCCGTCGCGGAGCACGATCCTGCAGACCGAAACGGATCACCAGAACCGCGAGCGCCGAGAGGCCGGTGGCGAGCCAGAGAACCGTTCCCGGACTCACGGCCTGGAGCAGGATCCCGGCGATGCCGAAGCCCGCGATCTGCATGGCGCCGACGGAGAGGTTCATCGCGGAACGCCCGAGGACGAACTGATCCGCACGCGTCACCTCGCTCAGCAAACCCCACCGGACACCGGCGCCGATCGACAACCCGTACGCCACCGCGAGCGCGAGCAGCAGCCGGATCCCGGCGCCGAGGTCGAAGGCGGCCTGCGTCCCGACAGCCACCGTCGAGAGCAGGGCGAGAACAGTCAGGATCCTGCGGGGACGAGCGGTGTCGGCGGCGGACATCAGCGTAGAAACGCCGAGCACCTGTGCCAGCGACGGACCGAACATGATCATCGCCGCCAGCAACGCGGATCCGGTCGTGGCGTCGACCACGATCGCCAGCGTCAGGCTCGTCATCGTCGAGGAGGCGTTGCCGAGGGCGCTGCCGATCCACAGGTTCCTGAACTCACGATTCGCGAAGATCTCCCGGTAGGTGCTCATGCCTGGGAGCATCGACGCTCGGCCGGATCGCGCCTACAGTTTCGGATGGAGGCGAAACGTTGTCCGAGTTCCTGGTCGATGCCGACACCCTGGCGAACGCCCGGTTCGGTACGTCGCAGCTCGTCGAGACGGTGTCGGCGCTACGGCTGCTGCGCGCGCCGGTCGAGCCCTGGTTCCGCCCGTGGAAGGACGCCCATCTCGCGGCGTACCAGGCGCAGCTCGCGGCGAACCCGCTCTGGTCCGCGTTGCTGGAGAGCGCCTTCGGCCGGTCCTGGGTCGCCGACTTCCTGACCGTCCCGCCGTCCGAACCGGACCTCGACCTGGAGTCCGGGCTCGACCTGCTGACCTCGCTCGACGACGACCACATCCGCGCCGACCTGAGCGTCGTCCGGACGCCGCTCCCGCCGATCCTGCTCGCCTCCCACGGCCTGGCCGCGGCAGCCGCGGATCTGCTGCGCTGGATCTGGAAGACCACGGTCGAGGCGGACTGGCCGCGCCGGCTGCGGCTGCTCCAGGCGGACATCGTGTCGCGGACGTCTCGCCTGAGCGAGCAGGGCTGGTCCGGCGTACTGCACGGTCTCGGGCCTGACGTCCGCTGGCTCGGCGAAGGCCGGATCCAGGTCAACCGCTGGGACTACCCGGTCACCGACGTCCGCGGCCGCGACCTGATGTTCATCGCCGCCCACACGCAACGCGTCGGCGTCACCTGGCGCCTGCCCGACCGCTTCGCGCTCACATATCCCGTCACCGGCATCTTCGCGACGACTGAGCCCGCCACCGAGCCGCTGGTGCAGCTCCTGGGCCGAAACCGGGCCCAGATCCTGGTCTCCGCCGTCCAGCCGGTCAGCACGACCTTGCTAGTAGCAACAACCGGCCTGTCGCTGGCCACCGTCTCCGACCATCTCAAGATCCTCACCGAGGCCGGCTTGCTGGAACGCCGCCGCTCCGGTCGATCGGTGCTCTACTGGCAATCCGCAACCGGCCGTCAACTCATCCACACCGCCCGCTGAGCGCGGAGTGCCGGCACCGGTCGTATGAGGCGACCGGTGCCGGCGGGGCCGAGCCGAGGCTCGTGCAGCCGGGCAGCTAACGGAGCTGGAGCTCAGTGGTGAGCGGCAGGTCCGAAACCGACGAGCCGGCTCGGATCGTGAAAGCACCGGGCTCGGTCGACCAGCCTGCCGATCCATCGGCAACGGCCCAGTGCTCGAAGGTGTGCTCGTGCAGGTGGATCGTGATCTCGCGGGCCTGCCCGGCGTCCAGCCGGACGACGCCGAAGCCGGCGAGCCAGCGCACCGGCCGGTCGAGAGCGCTCTCCGGACGTTCGGTGTACACCTGGACGACGTGCTTGCCGGCGCGTTCGCCGGTGTTCCGCACGGTCAGCGCGACCGACGTCGGATCGTTGGCGCGGAGATCGGAGAGCTCCCAGGTCGTGTACCCGAGCCCGTGACCGAACTCGTACGCCGGTTCCGTCCCCGCCTTGAGCCAAGCGCGGTACCCGATGTGAATCCCCTCGTCGTACCGGACGACACCGTCCTGCGGCGTCACGTCGAGGACGGGGACGTCTTCCTCGCGCTGCGGCCAGGTGGTCGGGAGACGGCCGCCGGGCTCGGTCCGGCCCAGGAGGACGTCCGAGAGTGCGTTCCCGTACTCCTGGCCGCCGAAGTACGTGATGAGCACCGCCGCGACCTCGTCCCGCCAGGGGAGGAGCACCGGCGATCCGGCGTTCACCACGACCACTGTCCGCGGGTTCGCCGCGGCGACCGCGCGGACGAGCGCATCCTGATGACCCGGCAGGGCCAGCGTCGTCCGGTCGTGTCCTTCGGACTCGACCTTCGAGTTGGTACCGACCACCACGACCGCGACCTCCGCCGCCCGGGCCGCGGCGACGGCCTCGTCGATCAGCGCGCGCGGGTTGCCACCGGCCGGCTCGGTGCCCACGGTGAGGCTGAACGCGTTCCCGATCGCGCTCACCTGCTCCGGCAGATCGAGCTCGACCCGGATCTCGACCGGCTGACCCGCGGTCAGCTCGATCGGGGCCGTGATCGACGGCGGGGACAGCAGTGCCGCGCCGAGGTCGGTGCCGATCGGTACGGCGACGTCCTGGCGCAGAAGGTTGCCGTCGGCAAAGATCCGGCCGCGCCCGACGGACGCGAACCCGAGCTGCACGGTCCCGGTCTCGGTCGGCGTGTACGTCGTCCGGAACTCGAAGAGCGCGGTTTCTCCGATCGGCGCGTCACCGCCGAGGTAGACGAGCGCGCTGGACAGGCGATCCTCGGCGTACAGCTCGCGACCGTCCTTGGCCAGGAAACGCACGCGCGCGCCGCGGCCGTCGGTCTCCGGATTGGTCATGGTGGCCGGCGGGAGCTCGGCGACGCCCTCCTGGACCACAGCACCGAGTGAGTACGTGATCTCGGCGTGGGGGAGCGCCGCCCGGATCCCGTCGAGCGGCGAGACCACCGACTCGGGGATGACGGTCGCACTCCCACCGCCCTGCGTCCGAGCGTCTCTCGCGTTGTGCCCGATCACCGCAACCTGCGTCAGCTCCCCACCCCGCCACGGAAGCACCCCGTCATTCCGAACCAGCACACTCCCCTCAGCAGCGGCAGTACGAGCAAACGCGAGTCCATCGACGTGCTGACCAGCAGCAGATTTCTTGGACTCGTCGAGCGCTCCGACTCGGTCGGCCAGCACGAGCAGGCGGCGGACCTTGCGGTCGATGGCTTCTTCCTTGATCTCGCCGGAGCGGACGGCCTCGACCAGCGCGTCACCCCAGGCGCCCTTCGGGCCGGGCATCACCAGGTCCTGGGAGTGTTTCGCGCTCTCCAGGCTGCGGACGGCGGTCCAGTCGCTGACGACGACGCCGTCGAAACCCCACTCCGTGTTCAGCGGCGTCTCGAGCAGCTCGTTCTCGGTCGCGGTGACGCCGTTGACCGAGTTGTACGCGCTCATCACCAGCCACGCCTTCGACTCGACGACCGCCTTCTCGAACGCGAGCAGGTACACCTCGCGGAGAGCACGCTCACCGACCACCACGTTCGCCGTGAACCGGTCGGTCTCGAAGTCGTTGGCGACGTAGTGCTTGGGAGTCGCCCCGACCCCGAGCTCCTGCACGCCGGCGACGTACGCCGCAGCCAGCTCCGCGGTCAGCACCGGGTCCTCGCTGAACGCCTCGAAGTGCCGCCCGCCCAGCGGTGAGCGGTGCAGGTTGATGGTCGGGCCAAGGACCACGTCCACGTTCTTCCGGCGCGCCTCGAGCGCCGAGACCACGCCGTACCGATGTGCGATCGCGAGATCCCAGGACGACGAGAGAGCGGAGGCCGACGGGAGATTCAGCGACGGGTCGCGCTCGTCCCAGACCGGCCCGCGGACGCCGCTCGGGCCGTCGGAGAGCACCATCGAGCGCAGGCCGATCGAGGGCAACGGATGGGTGGACCAGAAGTCCTGTCCGGTGAGGACCAGGACCTTCTCCTCGAGCGTGAGCCGGCTGAGCAGGTCGTCGACGTTCATGGCGACGACTGTACGACTGAAAACCGAGTGATGCTAGGTTTTGACCATGGCGGCATCCAGAGGTCCTTACGCGAAGGGCGTGGCCAAGCGCGAGGAGATCCTCCGGGTCGCGCTCGAGGTGATCGCCCGCCAGGGGTACCGCAAGACCTCCACCCGCGAGCTCGCCGCCGCGGCCGGGCTGAGCGAGGCCGGGCTGCTGCACTACTTCGGATCCAAGGAAGAGCTCTTCGCCGCGGTACTCCGGGCCCGTGACGAAGCCGACGCCGCCCGGGTCGCCGGCACTGTCTCGGGGGACGGTGCCGGCGGACGGGCGGACGCGATCGCGATGCTGAGCGCGATCGTGCGGCACAACCGGACGGTCCCGGGCCTGGTGCAGCTGTACTCGACGTTCTCTGCCGAGGCGGGGGACCCGGAACACGGTTCGCACGAGTACTTCGTCGAGCGGTACGACGCGCTGCGGGCGGCGCTCGGAGCGGCGGTCCGGGAGCGGCAGGCAGCCGGAACGTTCCACCCGAAGGCGGATCCCGAGAGCATCGCGACGCTGCTGATCGCGCTCTCCGACGGTCTGCAGGTGCAGTCGCAGTACCAGCTGGGCGCGGACCCGGCGGATCTCATGAATCACCTGATCGACCTACTGGCAGGCGCTCCGAAGAACCGTTGAGCCCCGCGAGATAGTTGAACCATGACGAGCGCCGCCGAAGACCCCACGACCTCGGCTGAGGACGCTCCCGCCCGCGCTCCTGGTCACGGTCCGGCTCCCGCTCCCCGCCCGGCTCCCGCTCCCCGCCCGGCTCCCGGTCCCAGTCCGGCTCCCGGTCCCAGTCCGGCTCGCGGTCCCGGTCTCGTTCCGGCTCCCGTTCCCGCTGGGGCTTCCGTCCTTCCGAGTCGGCGGGTGCTCACGCGGGAGGTCTGGCTCGTCCTGGCGCTCTCGCTGGGCGCATCGGGCGTAGCGGCCGTGATCTCGTTTCTCGGCGTACTGGCCTCGGCCAAGCCGCTCAGCGGCCAGACGGCCGTGATCGTCGGATCGCGAGCGCCCGGACGGCCCTGGCTGGATCTCACCTGGCAGGTGTTCGCCGTGGTCACGGCGCTGGTGCCGGTCGCGCTGGTCGGGCACCTGATGGCGCGCGGCGGCGAGTCGCTGCGGACCATCGGCTTCGACCTGCGGGACCGGGTCCGGGACCTCGGCCGGGGTACGGCGATCGCCGCGATCATCGGCGGCGCCGGCCTGCTGCTCTACCTCGGCGCCCACGCGGCCGGCGTGAACCTGACCGTCGACCCATCACAGCTCCCGGACTACTGGTGGCGGATCCCGATCCTGATCGCGGTGTCCGCCGAGAACGCGATCCTCGAGGAAGTGATCGTGCTCGGGTACCTGAACCACCGGCTGGACCAGCTCGGCTGGTCGGTGTCCAGGGCGACCGTGACCAGCGCGCTCGTCCGCGGCTCGTACCACCTGTACCAGGGCCTCGGCGGGTTCGTGGGGAACGTGATCATGGGCGTGATCTTCACCTACCTGTACCGGCGCTGGGGCCGGATCATGCCGCTGGTGGTCGCGCACACGCTGATCGACACGGTCGCGCTGATCGGCGCGACGTACCTCCTGGGCAAGGTTTCCTGGCTGCCGCACAGTTGAAGGTTGGATTGAAGCTTGAATTGAACGTTGTACGGCTCTGTCGGTGAAACGACTGACACGTAACCGATCGGGGCCCTGATTGGTTGAGGTGTCGTGACAGTTCACGGGGAAATCACCAGTCCGCCTGAGATCGACGCCGGCTTGGCCACCGCCGCGCTGGCCGTGTTCGCGCACCGGCACGAGGTCGTCCACCTGCTGTACGCCGCCACCGACGAGCCGGACGCACTCGCCCGGATCGGGGCACTGCTTCGGGTTGACGAGTCCACCATCGCTCGCGTCCTGGACCAGCCGTTCCGCTGGATGCTTCCGCAGTTCCGCGCGGAGCTGGAGACGATCGCCGGCATGCCCGGTGGCCTGGAGCCGATGGTCACCGCGGCGCCACGGCCGGAGCCGATGGTCGACCCGCCGATGCCGCCGCTGGTCAACACTCCCGCCGCATCGCCGGCCCCGGAGGGAGACCTGACCGGCGGCTAGGTTGAGGCGGGTGCAGACGTATGGGGTGGATGTACTCGAGATCGCGGACGAGCTGACCGAGGCGTACGTCGAGGTGTTCACGGCGCCGCCGTGGACGCACCGGGATCCCGTGGAGACGCGCGTCGCGTTCCGGAAACGGCTCGACGGGGATGCGCACCGGGACGGGTTCGGCGCGTGGATCGAGCGCTCCCCGGACGGGAGGATCGCCGGGTTCCTGACCGGGTGGACGACCTCGTCGCCGTTCCGGACCGACCGGGCGTACGGCGCTGTGCTCGAGCGGCTCGGCCCGGAGCAGACCGAGGACCTGCTCGCCGGCGCCTACGAGGTCGACGAGCTCGGCGTGACCCAGGCCGCCCGTGGCACCGGACTGGGCCGCCGCCTGCTCGAACTCGCGCCCAAGGAACACCCCCGCACCTGGCTCCTCACCTGGAACCAGGCCCACGACACGGTCGCCTTCTACCGCCACCTCGGCTGGCAGGAACCTGAGGTCCGCGGCGCCGAGGGCGACATCCTGGTATTCCTCGCCCCCAACGACCCCGGCACCGCTTGATCAGTCGAGGTCGAAGAGGGTTGTGGCGTTCTGCCACATGATCATTTCGTGTTCGGTTGTGGTCAGGTGTGCAGCTTCGAAAGCGCCCAGGGCGACCGACGGGTCGATGAGGGTCGCGTCGGTGCCGAACATCATCCGCTCGGGGCCGATCTGGTCGAGTACCCAGCGGATGCGGTTCGCGTCGGGCGCCGACCAGCACGGCTCGAACCAGATCCGGTCGGAGCGGGCCGCTGCCTCCGGGACCCGGGGCCAGCCGGACGCTCCCATGTGGCCGGCGATCAGTCGCGCACCGGGGACTCGCGCTGCGACGTCGGCGAGATCCACGACGCTGTCGTTCCAGGTGTGCACGAGCGTCGGCAGCCCGTACTCCGTGGTCAGTTCGATCGCCGCCTGCATCGCGGGGGAGGAGATGGGGGTCCGGCTGTACTCGGTGTGGATCTTCGCGCCCACCCACCGCGTCCGCCCGTCGCCGGCCAGCAGCTCCTCGAGATCCGCCCGTGCCTCACCGAGCCGCCGCGGATCGACCACGACCATCCCGCGCAGCCGCGGATCGGCCGGGAGGTTCGCCGCGAGCGAGCGGTTGCCGGCGGGAGCGTCGTACACGATGGCCTCGATCGCCGAGACCAGTTGCAGGTCGATGCCGAAGCGGTCCAGGAGGTCGATGTTCACGTCGATGCTCGCGACGTCCATCGAGAAGAACCACGGGCCCCAGTGCGCGTGGACGTCGATCAGCATGCGGGCTCCAGCAGGCTCTTGAGCGACGTGCTCCCGGCGAGCGCGATCTCACCCGGGCTGAGCTTCGAGGAGAGCAGCCGCCGGACCACCGAGGTGGTCTCGTGGAACGGCGTACGGCACCCGAGCACCAGCCGCTCCGCGCCGACCTCGCCAGCCACGATCTCGAGCGAGTCCGGACCGGTGAGCATCCGGGTCGAGGTGAAGAACCCGGGCTCGGACCGCGCCAGGATCACGAAGTCCCCGAGGTAGTAGAAGTGCGTGTCCAGGAAGACGACCCGCGCACCCAGGCCGCGGAGGGCAGGTCCGACTTTCCGGACGTCGCCCTCGACGAACAGCGTGGTCCCGGCGTCGACGAGCAGCCGGACGACGTGATCGAACGCCGGGTACGCCGGATCCACACTCTGAGCCGTCGGCGCCAGCCGGAACGCTCGCGGCGGCGCGTCCCCGGAGAGCTGCCGCGCCAACTCCCGCTCGGCGCCGAGCGCGTCCCGCACGTCCAGCACCGGGCAGAACGCGAGACCGATGCTCTCGGCAACTTGCCGGGCCTCGTCGTTCCCGGACGGTACGTCGAAGTGGATCGCCCGCAGCGAGGACACGACGCCGCCGGAGATCCCGGTGGTCTTGAACACCTCCTGCACGTTCTCGGCCCGTCCCCAGCGCCCCGTGGTCACGTCGTGCCCGACCAGCACATCACAGTCCAGCAGCACCGGATCCTCAGCCGGCGAGGTCTCGGGCGGTGAGGTCTCAGGCAGCGGGGTTTCGGGCATCAGGCCTCCCGGGCCAGGGCGTGATGGACTTTTCGGACCGCCGCGACGATGTCGGCGACGTCCCGGTCCGTGTAGTTCTCGTTCCAGGGCAGGACGAGCAGGCGATGACCGATCAGCTCCTCGGCGTTCGGGCACAGACCGACCGGGTACGCGACGTCCTGCAAGGGGAAACCCGATGTCCCGTACGTGATCCGCTCGCGCACGGCGGGTGCGGCGTACAACGGCGAGGTGAGGTAGCCGCCGACCGCCGGCACGCCCTCGGCGGTGAGCGCGGCCGCCCACTCGTGCAGGTCACCGGCCGCCGGAGCGAGGATCAGCGGGTACTGCCAGTAGACGTGATCTCCACCGTCCGGCGGAGTCGTTACTCCGGGAAGATCCGCGATCCCGGCCGACACCCGAGCGGCCGCGGCCCGGCGATCTCCGACCACGCCGCGCAGCCGGGTCAGCTGTGCTCGGGTGACCGCGGCAACCAGTTCGGTCATCCGGTAGTTGAGCGCGAGGAACAGATACGTCCGCTCGTCCGTGTCGCGTGGCCAGCCCTTGTCCGCGAACAGCCGCATCCGCCGGGCCCGCCCGGCGTCGTCGGTGATCGCGATCCCGCCGTCGCCGGCGCTGATGTGCTTGGTCTGCTGCAGGCTGAAGCAGCCGATGTGCCCGATCCGTCCGGCGAACGTGTCGCCGACGGGTGCGAGGTACGCCTGGGCGCAGTCCTCGATCAGCAGGATCCCGTGCCGGTCACACAGCTCGCGCAACTCCTGGACGCGGGCGGGTTTCCCGAACAGGTGAACGACGATGACGGCCTTGGTTCGCGGCGTGATCGCGGCCGCGACGGTCTCCGGCGTGAGATTTCCCGTGATCGGGTCGACGTCGGCGAACACGGGCACCGCGTTCTGCATCATGATCGGGAACACCGTGCCCATGTCGCTGATCGGCGTGGTGATGATCTCGTCACCCGGCTCCGGGTCAACCGCGGCAACCGCGAGGTGCAACGCCGCTGTACCGGAGCTGCAGGTGACCGCGTGCTCCGCGCCGTACAGGGCCGCGAACTCCAGCTCGAGCGCCGGTACTTCGGTTCCCCAGGTCGCGGAGAGCATGCCGCTCCGGAGCACCCGCTCCACCGCCTTGACCTCGTCGTCGCCGAACCGCCGGCCGCTCGCGGTCATCACCGACGGCAATGGATCCGACCGCACCGGCGGGCCGCCGTCCCGGGCGAGTTGACTGTTGTCCATCGCGGCATCCTCAGATCGGTGGGCGGTTCCGCCGAATTACGGTCATGGCTGAAATTACCGGGACCGGTTACCGGCGTCAACGAACCTCACAGATGAACGCGGTAGACGACCAGCGGGCGCCCGCTGCCCGTGCCGAGCTGCGTGCCGGTGGCGTCGGCCAGACCGGCGCGCTCGAGGCGGTTGAGGACCCGGCGGGCGGTCCGCGGCTGGATGCCGAGGTGGTCGGCGACGGATCGCGTGGTGAGCCCGTCCTCGGGCGTTGCGTGGACGAGCTCCTGGAGACGCTCCAGCGTCGCCTTCGACAGACCGGCGCGCTGCGCGAGCAACTGGAGCTTGGAGCGTTGCTGGGCCCTCGGCGCAGCGCCGCCGACCAGGATCAGATCGATGTCGTTCCGCAGCGACACCACCGCCGCGGTCCGCCCGGCCGTCCGCGCTCGACCGAGGGCGCGCCGGGCGAGCGCCTCGGTCTCGGTCCCGGAACCGCCGATGCCGAACCCGATCCGCACGGTCCCGAACTGTTCCTTCAACCGGTTCAGCATCCCGAGCTCGGTGAACGCCGCGGTCGCCTGCTCCAGCGGTCCGCGGGTTGCGATCATCAGCCAGCGCTTCTCGTCGTACCGGATCACGCTCCCGCCGAGCGAACCGGCCTCGCGCCGGAGGGCGCTCTCCGCGTCCGGCGTGATCTCGACCAGTCCGAGCGCGATCTGCGCGTCGTCGCTGCGCAATGCGTCGTGGACGAGCAACAGGCTGTTCACCGCCGTACGCACCGAGTGCACCGACGGCGCGAGTCGCAGCGTGGTCTGCTCGGTCCGCAGTTTCTCGTACGCCGACCGCAGGCACGTGATCGCGACATCGGCCCGAGCGGCACGGTGAAACTCGACCATGTCGTCCAGGCTCAGCCCTGGCTCGTACGGGAGGACCCGGACCCCGCGCGTCGGCAGCCCGACCTCGTCGAGCGTTTCCCGTACGTCGGCCTCGTCGAGTACGTCGATGCTCATCGAGGTCACGTCCCGCCCCTCGCGCAGCAGCTGCACGAGCGCGCGCATCAGCGTCGCCCCGGTGTACTCGACGTGCGCCGCCGGCCGATCGAGCAGCTCGGCGGCCGCGGCGATCTGGTACGGAATGACGCCGGTGAACAGCCACGCGTCCACACTCGGCGGTGCCGACGCCATCACCTTCGGTGTGTCCGTCTCGCGCCGGTAGCGCAGCGGAACCACCTCGACGCCCCGTAACAGGCCGACGATCCGGCTGCTGGAGGTGACCAGGTCCGACGGCCCCACCACTCCGATCGTGGTCACCATGCGCGGGTCCCCTCCTTCATTCGGCTCAGTCTCACCAGATCACCCCACGGCTGCAAGAACCCGCGCCGTGCGGCGAGGTCGCTGCTTCGCCGGTCCGCCGATCGCTCATGATGGTCGTCATGAACTCTCGCGCGTGGGTGGATGAGGGTACTGCGTTGTGCCGGCAGGCGCTCGTGGACCTCGACGGGGAGTCGCTGCTGCCCGGCTGGACGCGACGGCACGTCGCGGCCCATCTCTCGCTCAACGCCGAGGGTCTCGGCAATCTGGTCGCGTGGGCGCGGACCGGCGAGGAACGGCCGATGTACCCGTCCGCCGAGGCGCGGAACGCGGATATCGAGGCGAATGCGCGCCGCGAGCCTGCCGACCTCAGGAGCTGGTTCGACGACTCGGCCGAGGCGCTGGACGCGGCGATGGACGAGCTCACCGACGATCACTGGCAGCGCGTGGTCAGGACCGCTCAGGGCCGTGCGGTCCCGGCGACGTACATCCCGTGGATGCGGGCGCGTGAGGTGATGATCCACGCCGTCGACCTCGGCGCCGGCCTGTCGTTCGCCGATCTGCCCGACGCGTTCCTGGAGAACCTCTGCCAGGACGTCCGCACGATGCGCGGAGACGTCCCGGAAGCCGAGGGAGCGCTCCCGGATGTTGCGGCGTACCTGGCCGGCCGCCCCTTCGCCGACGTCACCGTCGGCGGCCGCCCGGCGCACCCACTGCCGCCGTGGCTCTGAGCTACCGCACGACCCGGTAGTGCAGGTGCGTGACGTCCCGAGCTGACAGCTGGCGGGTCGCTTCCAGCTCGACGTACTCGGCGGGGAGGTTGTCGAAGAGCCGACGGCCCTGGCCGAGCAGGACGTTGACGACGTGCACCTCCAGCTCGTCGACGAGTCCGGCGCGCAGCAGCGCCTGCCCGGCGCCGGCGCCGTGCACCAGGACGTTGCGGTCGCCCGCGGCCGCCTTGGCCTGTGCGGCGCACTCTGCGACGTCGGTGACGAAGCGAGCCGAGCCCGGCGGGACGTCGTCCTCGTCGATGTGATGGGTGAGGATGAACATCGGTACGCCGTCGTGGTGATCACCGTTCCAGCGGTTGGCATGCTCGAAGGTCCGGCGGCCGGCGATCAGCGCGCCGGTGGCCATCGCCTCCCGGTACACCTGACCGCTCGGACCGTCGTCGTTGCGGGCGTCGAGCCAGTTGAAGAGCCGGAAGCCGCCGCGGCCCATGGGTTCCTCGCGGCTGTCGTCGGGGCCGACGACGAATCCGTCCAGGGACATGGACATGTCGAGCACGATCATCGGGTGGCTCCTTCGATGGACTGGGGGAAGTGAAACAGGTTGCCGGGGTCGTAGCGGTCCTTGACGGCGGTCAGGCGGGAGTAGTTCTCACCGTGGTAGGCGGTGGCCCAGTCGGTGAGGTCGGGGTCGGGGAAGTTCGCGTAGACGCGGCCGGAGGCGTGCGGGTGGGCGATGCGCCAGGAGCTGCGGGCGGTGGCGGGGTCGGGGGAGGTGTGTTCGAGGAGGAAGCGTTCCCGGCGGTGCGGGAAGGCGGTCGCGTCCGGTGCGACCCGGTTGTAGGCGCCGCCCATCGGGGTGAAGCTGAGGGTCGCGCCAGTCGTGAGGAGGTCGGCGATCGCCTCCGCCGGCAGGTCGTGGGAGAAGAACTCGGACTTGCTGAAGATCTCGTCCGGCCCCTCGGGCTCGTTGAGGCTGCGTTTGAGGTCGGGCCAGGACAGACCGTCGCGAAGCTGCACCTCGCCGTCGAGCGGCCCGAGGTCGACGGCTCCGAGAGCGGCTCCGAAGACCCGAACCTCGGTGGGCGTGACAGTCAGGCAGGCGGTGAGGTCGTCCGGGGCGTCAGGTGCCCAGGCCTGCCAGGCGGTGATGACATCGGCCGCCCGGGAGCGCGGCCAGACGACGTCGAAACGGGTGGCGGCCGGCGACAGTACGGCGTCGAAGACGAGCGAGGTGACGACCCCGAACTGGCCGCCCCCGGCGCCGCGCAGCGCCCAGAACAGCTCGGGGTGATCGGTCGAGCTGGTCGTGAGGATGCGTCCGTCCGCGAGTACGACGGTTGCCTCGATCAATCGATCACAGGTGAGACCGTATGAACGTCCGATCAACCCGAGCCCACCGCCGAGCGTGAGCCCGGCGATACCGACCGTCGGCCCGCAGCCGGCCGGAATCGTCAGCCCGTGCGCGTGCAACGAGCGGTACACGTGCTCCAGCCGGGCGCCCGCACCGATCGTGACCCGTCGGCCGTCCGGCGAGACGGCGTTCATCGTGGAGAGGTCGAGGAGCAAGCCGGTGGTCGAGGAGCGGCCGGCGAAGCAGTGGCCACCTCCTCGAGGGACGACCTGGAGCTTGGTGTCGAGTACCTCGGCCACGTCCTCGGCGGAGGTGCAGCGGGCGATCGCGGCCGGGCGGATCTCGTCGTACCGGGAGAAGGCCGGCCGGCGGAGGGCGTCGTACAGCTGGTGGTCAGGGCCGATCAGTTCCATGCGACGACGCTAGGGCCGGTTGAGCTCGCTGGGCTTGACGAAAACGGTCGTACCAGCCGGCGAGGAACGGGCGGTACGACGCGGAGTGGTCATGACCGCAATCGCAGCGATCGGCCTTGTCGCCGAGCAGCTCGCGCGGCGTGACCCCGGTCAGCCGGACGCATTCCCGGGTGAGATGGGCGTGATCGGCGTACCCGGTCTCGGCCGCGAGATCGGCGAGACCGCCGCCGAACCCGGCCTGGGCGAGCGCGAGATACCCCTGGAAACGCAGGGTCCGTTGCAGCGCCTTGGGAGCGACGCCGGTCGCGGTCAGGCAGCGCCGCCGCAGCTGGCTCTCGGAGAGCGCGAGATCGCCGGCGAGCGTCGCGATCCCGGTCGAATCCCACGGCATCAGCCGCCGGACCATCTCGGTCACGAGCGGATCCGGCCGCAGCGGCTGCAGCGCCAGATACCGCTGGACGCCCATCAGCGCCGCCTGCGGTGTCGGCGCGCCAGCGACCACCGTGCCGATCACCTCCGCTGCCCAGCCCCAGAGCTCGACGCTGAGATCGACGAGCTCGTCGGCCGGCATGCCGAGCAACGCGGTACCGGCTCCAGGCATGAACCGAACCCCGACGATCGTCGTCCGCGGCGAGAGCACCTGGACCTGGGCCTTCGTCAGCGGCCCGATCACCCGCGGTACGCCGCCCACCGGGCAATGCAGCTCGACACCGCCGGTCGGCAGGTTGCGCTGCGGGTACGGCCGCGAACCCGTGCGCTGGATCCAGACCGTACGAACGAGACCGGCCAGTGCGGGCGCCGGCGGGCTCTCGTCGTACGTCTGCTCCACGACCTACACCTCGATGTGTGACCCGATGATGACCGTGCGGTCGCGGGGAAGCCCGAAGTACTCCGCCGCGTCCGCCGTGATGTGCGACGTGGCCAGGAACAGCTGCTTGCGCCAGCCGGCCATGGTCCGCGCCTTGCCCCGGCGGAGCTCGATCTTCGACAGGAAGTACGAGGCGTTGTCGAGGTCGATCGTGCCCTCGGTCGCCGCCGCGTCCAGCCTGGCCAGGGCGGCCGGCACGTTCGGGTTCTCCATGTAGCCGAACTTGGCGGTCACGTGCGTGATGCCGTCGTCGCCGTACCCGAGGTCGTTGACGGTCACCCGCTGGTCCTCGGCCACCCGCGGGACCGGCTCGGTGGTGATCGCGACGATCACGACGTGCTCGTGCCGGACCTGGTTGTGCTCGACGTTCGCACGCAGGGCGAGCGGTGCGCTCACGTTTCCGCGGTTCAGGAAGACCGCCGTTCCCGGTACGGTCCGGACCGGGATCTCACCGGAGCCGAGCTCGTCGATGAACTCCTGCAACGGGCCCTCGGCCTGCTCGCGTTCCGCGGTGACCACCTCCCGGCCGCGTTGCCACGTAGTCATCACGGTGAACGCGGTCAGCGCGATCAGCAGCGGCAGCCACGCGCCGTGCACCAGCTTGGTGAGGTTCGCGGCGATGAACAGGGCGTCGACCGACAGCAGGGGGACGGCACCGAGGGCGATTAGCCACTTCGGCACGTTCCACCGGTAGTGGGCGACGTAGAAGAACAGCAACGTGGTGATGGTGATGGTGCCGGTCACCGTCATGCCGTACGCGTACGCCAGGGCGGCCGAACTGCGGAACGCGAAGATCAGCGTCAGTACCGAGGCGAACAGCAGCCAGTTGACGAACGGAACGTAGATCTGGCCCATCGTCGTCGGCGACGTGTGCGCGACCCGGAGCCGGGGCAGGTACCCGAGCTGGGCGGCCTGCGAGGCGACGGAGTACGCGCCGGTGATCACGGCCTGCGAGGCGATCACGGTGGCTGCGGTCGCGAGCAGGACGAGTGGCAGCCGGCCCCAGTCCGGGACCAGTAGGAAGAACGGGCTGCTGATGTTCTTGTTGTCCTCGAGGATCAGCGCGCCCTGGCCGAAGTAGCTGAGCGTGCAGGCCGGCAGCACGAGGAACAACCAGCCGCGGCTGATCGCCCGGCGGCCGAAGTGACCCATATCGGCGTACAGCGCCTCGGCGCCGGTGACCGCGAGCACGATCGCCGCCAGCGCGAAGAACGCGATGTGGAAGTGACCGGTCAGGAAGCCGATCGCATAGGTCGGCGAGAGCGCCTTCAGGATGCCCGGGTGCTCGACGATCCCACTGATGCCGCAGGCACCGATCACGGCGAACCAAACGATCATGATCGGTCCGAAGACGCGACCCACGGACTCCGTCCCGCGGCGCTGGACCATGAACAGGATCACGATGATCACCGCGGTGATCGGTACGACGTAGTCGGTCAGCGACGGCTCGACGACCTTGAGCCCCTCGACCGCGGACAGCACCGAGATGGCCGGGGTGATCATGCCGTCGCCGAAGAAGAGCGACGCACCGAAGAGGCCGACCGACGCGAGCACGATCGCCGCCCGGCGACTGGGATGCGTGGACCGCCAGCGCCGCAGCAGCGTGATCAGCGCCATCACGCCGCCCTCGCCGTCGTTGTCCGCGCGCATCGCCAGCAGGATGTAGGTGACGGTGACGATGATCATCACCGACCAGAAGATCAGCGACACCACGCCGAAGACGTTATTGGTACTGACCGGAACCGGGTGCGGGTCCTCGGGGTTGAACACCGTCTGGAGGGTGTAGAGCGGGCTGGTGCCGATGTCGCCGAACACCACTCCCAGTGCTCCCACGACTACGGCAAGTTTGGCTGAGTTGTGGGCGTGCGGCGTGTGCGCCGACGCGGGGCTGACGTCCGGATCGCTCGCGGCCGTGCCGGCCGTGCCCGGAGTGTCGGCCGTTCCCGGCTCCTGCTGATTCGTCACGGGACCGGACGATACCCCGGCCGCGAGGTTAGCCGATGCATGTCGAGACGCCGCGGCCCGCTCCGACGTTCCAGGTGACTGTGGGACACGGAGGAGAGACACTAGAGAGGGCAGGGATCATGACGACACCGACGACGCCGGAGCAGGTACTACGGACCTACATCACGCTGACCGTGGTGTCGACGGGCGCGTCGTCCCTGATCTGGGGTATCAACACGCTGTTCCTGCTGGACGCGGGCCTGAGCATCGGGAAGGCATTTCTCGCGAACGCGTTCTTCACCGCCGGCATGGTGCTCTTCGAGGTCCCGACGGGCGTCGTCGCGGACACGGTCGGGCGGCGGACGTCGTACCTGCTGGGGACCGTGACGCTGTTCGCCACCACGCTGCTCTACCTGCTGCTGTGGCAGATTCACGCACCGTTCGTCTGGTGGGCGGTGGTGTCGGCGTTGCTCGGTCTGGGCTTCACGTTCTTCAGCGGTGCCACCGAGGCGTGGCTGGTCGACGGGTTGCACGCGACCGGGTACCAGGGTTCCCTGGACGCCGCGTTCGCGAAGGGGCAGGTGGCGAACGGGATTGCGATGATGGCCGGCGCGATCGGCGGCGGGTTCCTGGCCCAGTTCACGAATATCGGCGTTCCGTATGTCGCTCGTGCGCTGCTGCTGGCGCTGACGTTCGGCGTCGCCTTCCGGGCGATGTGGGACATCGGGTTCACGCCGAAGCCGCGGGTTTCGGTGCGCGGGGAGATGGGTGAGATCGTCCGGGCTTCGCTGCAGCACGGGTTGCTGAACCCGCGGGTTCGCTGGGTGATGCTGGCCGGGCCGTTCACCGCCGGGGTGAGTGTGTACGGGTTCTATGCCGCTCAGCCGTACTTGCTGCAGCTCTACGGGCACGCCGACTCCTACTGGATCGCGGGGCTGTCGGCCGGGATCGTGGCCGGCGCGCAGATCGCGGGCGGCGCGTCGGCGTCGTACGTCGCGCGGATCTTCACCGACCGGATCATGATCCTGATCGGGGCGATCGTTGCCTCGGGCACTGTGATCGCGCTGATGGGGCTGGTCACGTCGTTCTGGATGGCGCTCGGGCTGCTGATGCTCTGGGGGACGATGTTCGCGGCGATGAGCCCGGTGCGGCAGGCGTACCTGAACAGCCACATCCCGTCGGCGCAGCGGGCGACTGTGCTCTCGTCGGACAACCTGCTCGGCTCCGCCGGTGGTGTGGTGATCCAGCCGGCGCTCGGGCGGTCCGCGGATCTGTGGGGCTACGGGCAGGCGTACCTGCTGACCGCGGGGATCCAGCTGTTCTCGGTGCCATTCCTGCTGCTGGCCCGGCGGACCGGGAAACCGGTCGAGCCCGGGGCGGAGAAAGCCTTAGCCTTGCAGCCGTGACAGCGCGCTTGGTGATCGTCAACGGCGGATCCAGTTCGGGGAAGACGGGCATCGTCCGCTGCCTGCAGGCTGTGCTGGAGGAGCCGTGGTTGGCGTTCAGCGTGGACGACTTTGTGGCCGCGCTGCCGACCGGTCTAGACGGGGCGACGGCCGGATTCGAGGTCGGGGCTGGCGGTGCGGTGTCCGTCGGGCCGGAGTTCACGCGGCTCGAGGCGGCGTGGCGGACCGGGCTCGTCGCGATGTGCCGGGCCGGGGCGCGGGTGATCGTGGACGACGTGTTCCTCGGCGGCGGTGACTCGCAGGAGCGCTGGCGGGGTGTGATCGGTGACGTCGAGACGCTGTGGGTCGGCGTACGGTGTGCGCCCGAGGTCGCGGCCGGTCGAGAGCTGGCTCGTGGGGACCGGGCGCGGGGGATGGCAGCCGGGCAGGCGCTGATCGTCCACGAGGGCGTGAAGTACGACGTCGAGGTCGACACCTCCCGAGCCGAGTCGATCGATTGTGCGCGAACGATCGCCAGCTACGTTAGTTGATCGCTTGCGATCGGGACTGATCGTTCGGTGCTGGGGCTGATCGCTTGCTCGCCGAGGCGATCGACGGTCGCGAGAGCGGTGATGATTCGGTCGCGGTGGTCGCCGGCGACGAGGTCGGGGTCGTCGCCGGCCAGGATGCGTCGTACCGATTGCAGGTGGACGGTGCGGTAGGCCGCGACCGCCAGCGCGGCGGTCAGCTCCGGCTCTGGTACTTCGGTCTGCCGCATCGCGGCGGCGATCGCCTGCTCGAGCTGCTCGGTGAGCTCGCGGGCCCGAGCCTGCAACGCCCGCGACTCGCCGACGACCACCCAGAATCGCCGGAAACGACCGCGGATCGTCGATAGCGGGTGGCGCTCGTCGGCAAGGCGAACCAGCAACTCGGACAGCGCGGCAACCGCAGAGGTGCCGGCCGGGCGATCGGTGATCGCAGCGACGACCAGCGCCTCGGCCTCGGGGTAGCGGTCGAAGAGCAGGTCTTCCTTGCGGGCGAAGTGCGCGAACACTGTCGGCCGCGCGACATCCGCCGCCTCGGCCACCTCGGTCACCGACACGGCGTCGAACCCCCGGTCGAGGAAGAGCGCGGTGGCCACGTCCGAGATCCGCGTTCTGAGCTCGGCCTTCTTCCGCTCCCGCCGCCCGGGCGTCGCCTCGTCCACGCAGGCAGAATAGAAGGATTCCATACTGGATAAAAAGATGTACTGAGTATGATTTTCGTTGCTACCCTGCCGGCATGCTTTCGATCGGGGTGAACTATGACACCGGGTTCGTGTACGACAGACGCAACACCCGCCGGCGTTTCGATGCCGACTCGGTGCGCCGCGACCTGGCGGTGATCGCGGACCAGCTGCATGCTCCGGCGGTGCGGGTGTCGGGCGACGATCCGGAGCGGCTGGTGACCGCGGCGGAGGCGGCGCTGGCGGCAGGGCTCGACGTCTGGTTCTCGCCGATGCCGATGGATCTGGAGCCGGCCGAGTTCATCGCGTACCTGGCCGACTGCGCCGGACACGCCGAGACGCTGCGGCAGTCCGGGCGGGGCGAGGTCGTGATGGTGCTCGGCTGTGAGCTCTCGCTGTTCTGCAAGGGCTTCGTGCCCGGGGAGACGGCGAAGGAACGGATCGCGGTGATGACTGATCCGGCGACCTGGTCGGATCCGGAGCGGCAGGCCGAGCTGTTTGCCGGCCTGCAGCGCTGGACCGCCGTGCAGCAGGAGCTCGTGAGCGCCGCCCGGAGTGCGTTCGCCGGCCGGATCACGTACGCCGCCGGCCTGTGGGAAGACGTGAACTGGGAGCTGTTCGACATCGTCAGCGTCGACGCGTACCGCGATGCGCAGAACGCCGCGACCTTCGCAGATGAGCTGGCCTCCCGGTCGAAGTGGGGGAAGCCGGTGGTGGTGACCGAGTTCGGCTGCTGCACGTACCGCGGCGCGGCCGATCGCGGCGGGATCGGCTGGATGATCGTCGATGCCAGCACCGATCCGCCGGCGCTCGATGGGACGTACGAGCGGCGGGAGGAGGAACAAGTGGAGTACCTGCTCGAACTCGTCGAGGAGTTCGACAAGCTCAACCTGGCAGCCGCATTCTGGTTCAGCTTTGCCGGCTTCGAGCTGCCGCACCGCCCTGGCGACCCGCGGCACGATCTGGACCTGGCGGCGTACGGGCTGGTCGCGGTCGACGACGAGGGGCACTGGCAACCGAAACAGGTCTTCGGCAAGCTCGCCGAGCTGAACCAGCAACGCTCCTGACGGCGGGAGTGCCGTACCGTCCTTCTCCGGTACTCGTGGAGATCTCTTGTGGAGCGTGGAGGATCGCGGGATGGGACCGGAGAGCGGTGAACTGAGCGAGATCGTCGACGGCGTGTACGCCTATGTGCAGCCGGACGGCACGTGGTGGGTGAACAACGCCGGCGTGGTCGCCGGTGACGGTGGTGTCCTGATCGTGGACACCTGCGCGACCGCGGAGCGGACGAGCCGGTTTCTCGGACTGGCCGCGGCCGCGACCGGGGTCGACGTACCGCGGTGGGCGGTGAACACGCACCAGCACGGTGATCACAGCTACGGGAACAGCCTGTTGCCGGAGTCAACGGTCCTGATCGGTCATCGAGCGATGCGGGCCGCGCTGGCGACGGACCCGATGATCGACCAGTGCCCGCCGGCGTGGTCGCCGGTTCCGGACTGGGGCGCGGTCTCCCGGCGCTTGCCTGACGTCGTGATCGACGCCGGCCTGACGCTGTACTCCGGTGACCGCCGGATCGAGCTCCACCACCCCGGATACCCGGCCCACACGCCGGGCGACGTGATCGTGTGGTTGCCGGCGGAGAAGGTGTTGTTCACCGGCGACCTTGTGTTCAACGGCCTGACCCCGCTGGTCGCAATGGGCTCTGCCGAGGGCGGTATCCGTGCTCTCGACTGGCTACGGTCCTTCGGCGCGGAGTACGTCGTACCCGGGCACGGGCCGTTGCTGCCGGGAGCCGACGTTCCGGACGTGTTCGGGAAGCTGGAGAGCTACTACCGGCTGGTGCTGGAGACCGCGGAGAGCGGGCGGCGGGAGGGTCTCAGCCCGTTGGAGGCGGCCCGGAAACGTGATCTCGGCGAGTTCGCGGAGTGGGCCGACAGCGAGCGTCTGGTGCTGAACCTGCACCGCGAGTACGCGCTCGCCACCGGCGGAGAGGTCGGCCTGATGGCTGCGCTACGCGACGCCATCGAGTTCAACGGCGGTCCGCTGCGGACCACGGTCTGACTGGACCACCCGGTACAGTTAACCGGGTGCTGACAGCCAAAGGTACGGCGACCCGCGGGCGGATCATCGACGCCGCCGCGGCCGAGATCCGGGACCGCGGGATCACCGCCGTGACGCTCGACGACATCGGCCGCCGGAGCCGGACCGGCAAGAGCCAGCTGTTCCACTACTTTCCGGACGGCAAGGAGCAGCTCCTGCTCGCGGTAGCCGAGCGCGAGGCCGATCGGGTGCTCGAGGACCAGGAGCCGCAGCTCGGCCGGCTGACCTCGTGGGCCGCCTGGCGCGAGTGGCGCGATGTCCTCGTCGAGCGGTACCGGCGGCAGGGCGTGAACTGCCCGCTCGGCGTGCTGATCACCGAGGTCGGACGGCACGCCCCGGCCGCGCAGGCGGTGACGGGGAAGCTGCTGGCCCAGTGGGAGCAGCGGATCCGGGCCGGGGTCGAGGGTATGCAGGCCGCGGGTGAGATCCGCTCCGACGTGGACCCCGCCCGCGCATCCGCGCTGCTGATGGCCGCGATCCAGGGCGGGGTCGCGATCCTGATGTCGTCCGGATCGTCGACCCACCTGGAGTACGCGCTGGACTCCTGCCTCGACTATCTCCAGTTGAGCACCGGCGGCTGATATCCGGCCGGCTTGTCGGCCACCTTCGCGCCCGGCGTCACGATCCAGCTCTGGTACTGCGGTGTGAACATCCGGTACACCGACTCGGGCGGCACGGCGCTCGCCTCGTCGAGGGCAGAACGCAACTCGGCCGGGATCTCGAACTCGAGCGCCTGGATGCTGGTCGCGAGCTGCTCCGGCCGGCTCGCGCCGACAATGGCGGCGGCGATCCCGGGCTGCGTCGCCGCCCAGTTCACCGCGACCTGTGCCATCGTGACGCCCAGCTTGTCCGCGACCTCCTTGATTGTTGCCAACAGCCCCCATTGCCGGTCGTTCCAGGTCCAGCCTGGCGTACCGTCACCGGCGAGCCGGCCGTCGCCGTTCAGACCCTGGTCGTCGCGGCGGTACTTGCCAGTCAGGAACCCGCCCGCCAGCGGGCTCCAGGCGGTGATGCCGAGGCCGAGGTCCTGCGCCATCGGGACATGTTCGGTTTCGATCGTTCGCTCAACCAATGAGTAGGGCAGTTGCAGGTTGATCATCGGCGGCAGACCGTGCGCGTCGGCGAGGCTCTGGGCGCGGGCGGCGTACCAGGACGGTACGTCGGAGAGTCCGGCGTACCGGATCTTGCCGGCCCGGGTGAGATCGTCGAACGTACGCAGTACCTCGTCGACCGGGGTGATCCGGTCCCAGGTGTGCAGCAGGAAGAGGTCGACGTAGTCGGTGCCGAGGCGGCGAAGTGACGCGTCGAGGGCGCGGATGAGGTGTTTGCGGCTGTTGCCGCCGGCGTTCGGGTCGCTGTGGTCGATGCTGTTGGTCGCCTTGGTGGTGAGGACCATCCGGTCGCGCATCCCGGTCATCAGCTTGCCGAGGATGCGTTCGCTCTCGCCGGCGGTGTAGAAGTCGGCGGTGTCGATGAAGTTGCCGCCGGCCTCGACGTAGGTGCTGAAGATCGCGCTGGCGTCGTCCTCGGTCTTCCCATACGGCGCGTGGAATCCCGCCGTACCGAAGTTCATCGTGCCGAGGGCGAGCCGGCTGACGCGGAGGCCGGACCGGCCGAGCAGGTAGTAGTCGTCAAGTGCCATGGCTTCAGCGTTGCTCGACAAATTTGGACCGGCAAGTACATTCCGCCGCGAAACGGTGCTGCGTGAAAGGATCTCGACGTGCGCTTGTCTGAACAGCAACGGATCACGCTGGAACGTCTCGCCGACCTGGTGGTCCCCGTCGACGACCATCCCTCCGCGTCTCAGGCGGGCGCGGTCGCCTTCGTAGAACAGGTCCTGACCGCCGACCGTCCCGACTGGTTCCCCCGAGTGGAACGAGCCCTCAGTGTTGCCGCCCCCCTCGTGACCCACAGCACGGGGCTGGCCCCGGTGCTGGACCCGGTGCTGGCGGACGTGGACGGGGCTTGGCTGATCCGGCTCGTGGCACAGGGCTACTACGCGGCGCCGGCGACCTGGGCTTCGGTTGGCTGGCGGACGGAGGACCTCACGCCGGTGGAGACCGAGCTGACGCTGACGCCGCGATCGGCCCTCGCCGATCGCTACGACTGCGTCGTGATCGGCTCCGGAGCCGGTGGGGGAGCGGCGGCTCAGGTGCTCGCCGAGTCGGGGCGGTCGGTCCTGGTCGTGGAGCTCGGGGCGTATCCGAGCACGAGAGCGCTCGCCACGGATCACCTCCGGAACCCGCGCTCGGTGGTCGGTCTGCCCGCTCCGACCGATCCCGATCCGGCCGGGAGACCGCGGATCTCGGTCGTCGACGGTGTCCGGAGCACGGTCTACCCGGCGGACGGCGGCTGGGGGAACAACGCGTTCACAGTCGGCGGCGGGACCCGGGTGTACGGCGCGCAGGCGTGGCGGTTCGTCCCGCGGGACTTCACGATGGCGACGACGTACGGCGTACCGCCCGGGAGCGCTCTCGCGGACTGGCCGATCACGTACGACGACCTGGAGCCGTTCTACTCGCTTGCCGAGCAACGGTTCGGGGTGAGCGGCGGCGGGACGGATCCCTGGCATGAGCCGCGATCGATTCCGTTGCCGATGCCGCCGATGCCGCGGACCGGACCGGCGCAGCTGCTCGCGGAGGCCGCGGAGCGGCTGGGGTGGGGGACGCTCGACGTACCGCTGCTGATCAACTCGGTCGACTACCAGGGGCGGTCGGGCTGTGTCAGGTGTGCGATGTGCGTCGGGTTCGCGTGTCCGGTCGCGGCGAAGTCGGGAACGCACAACACCGCGCTCCCGGCCGCTCTCGCCACCGGAAACTGCACGCTGATCACGGAGACGACGGCCGAGCGACTCGTGACCGACTCCGCCGGCCGAGTCACCGGGGTGGCGCTGGTGGCGAGCGACGGGAACGGCGGGATCTGGCGTCAGACCGTCGCCTGCGCGGAGGTCGTGGTCGCCGCGGGCGCCTCCGAGACGCCGCGGTTGCTGCTGAACAGTGCACACGACGGCGAACCGGACGGCCTCGGGAACAACCACGACCAGGTCGGCCGGCATCTGCAGGCGCACGTGTACGCCGGTGCGGTCGGGCTTTTCGAGGACGAGATCGTCGACTTGATCGGGCCCGGCGTTTCGATCGCGACGTGCGACTTCCGGCACGGGAACGACGGGATCGTCGGCGGCGGGATGCTCGCTAACGAGTTCGTTCCGACCCCGGCGTCGACGTACGACTATTTGACCGGCGCCGGCCTGATCCCGCCGGCGGGTGCGGCGGGCAAGGCGGCGATGCGGCGCGAGGTACGGCGGATGCTGCGCGTCGTCGGGCCGATCCAGGAGGTCACGTCGGCCGAGTCGCGGGTGCGGGTGGACCCGCGGGTCGTGGACCGGTTCGGGAATCCGGTGGTGGTGACGAGCGGGTCGATCCATCCGGAGGACGTTCGGTCGCAAACGTTCATGAGTGCGAAGGCGCGGGAGTGGCTGGAGACCGCGGGGGCCGTGCGGACCGCAATTGGTCGGATGGGATCACTCGATCATGCGAGCACCGGGCAACATCAGGCCGGGACGTGCCGGATGGGGACCGATCCGGCGCACTCCGTCACCGATCCGTTCGGCCGCGTCTGGGGACACGACAATGTGCGGATCGCTGACGGTTCGCTGCATGTCACCAACGGCGGCGTGAACCCGGTGCTGACGATCCTCGCGAACTCGCTCCGGATCACGAGCCAAATGGTGCGTTAGCTGACGCGGGAGATGCCGACGCCGCTGCGGGCCTCGCGGCCGTACTTCGCGAGCTCGGCGGCCAGGTCCAGGCGGCTGACGCCGGTCTTCTGGCGGTCCTCGTCGGTCAGCAGGTCGGCGGGGATGATCCAGACGATCTCGAACTCCAGGCCGTCGGGGTCCCGGCCGTAGAGCGACTTCGTGGTGCCGTGGTCGGACGCGCCGACCAGGGCGTCGTTGTCGCTCAGCGCCGTGGCGAGATCCTGCAGGTCGCCGAGCGTGTCGACCTCCCAGGCGAGGTGGTACAGCCCGACCGTCGAACGGCCGGCACCGGACGGACCCGCCTGCGCGCCGAGCTGGAACAGCCCGAGGTCGTGGTCGTTGGTCGATCCCGGGGCCTGCAGGAACGCGGCGCCCGGAATCGTGTCGCCGGACTCGGTGTAGCCGAAGCCGAGGACGTCACGGTAGAAGGCGACGCTCGCTGCGACGTCGCGCACGTACAGGACCGCGTGGTTCAACCGGAAGATCGCCATACGACGATAGTAGTTGAAGCCTCAACTTATTGCCAGCGCCGGCGGGGAGCTTTCCTCCGGGGGCCGGCCTGCTGGGTGGATTTCTTCTTCGCCGGAGCCTTCTTGGCGGTTTCTTTCCGGGGTTTGGCCGGTGCCTCGGCCGAGGGGCCGCGGGAGCTGTTGACCGTGCGGCCGCGGACGATGCCGATGAGCTGCTCGACCAGGTCGGTGGTCTGGTCCTCGCGCCAGGAGAGCGCTACCTGAGACTCCGGTACGCCGGTCAGCGGGCGGTAGGTCAGGTCCTTGCGATGGTGCAGCCGGGCCAGCGACTGCGGTACCACCAGCAGCCCGGTGCCCATGGCAACCAGTGCGACCGCGTCGGCGGTCGTGGCCGGCCGGTCGGTGACCGGGCGCCCCGGCGGGTGCTCCCAGTCGAGCTCGTCGTCCAGCGGGTGCTGGACGAGCTCGTCCTCCAGATCCTCGACCGTGACCTCGTCGGCCGCCGTGACCAGGTGGTCCTTGGGTACGACGACCACCGTCTGCTCGACGTACAGCGGGATGGCGTGCAGGCCCTCGCGGTCGATCGGGAGCCGGAGGAGTACGGCGTCGAGCTCGGATCGCCGGACCAGGTCGGGAGCGTCGGCCGCGGTCACCTGGACGAGGTCGAGCGGGATCCGCGGGAAGCGCTCGGCCCAGATCCGGGCCCACTTCGCCGGGGTCACGCCGGGGACGTACCCGAGGCGGAAGCTGGGTTGTCCGGTCACGGGCTCAGGTTACCGGGCGTTACGCTGCTGCCATGAACGCGCGGAAGACCACCCAGACCATGAAGCCGGCGACGGCGGCGAAGAAACTCGAGGTGTACCTCCCCGCGACGCCGGCCGAGTTCCAGGAGGGTGTGGTGTCGCGCGAGGAACTGAACGCGCTGCAGGCCGACCCGCCGGAGTGGCTGCGCGAGCTCCGCAAGAACGGCCCGCACCCGCGGTCGGTGGTCGCCGCGCGGCTCGCGGTGTCGATCAGCGGCCTGGCCCGCGCCGGCATCACCGAGGCCCTCACCACCGCCGAGATCGAACAGATCCGCTCCGAAAACCCCGACTGGCTCCAACACGAACGCGCCACCCAGGCCGAAGTCCGCCGCCAGGAAGCCGAACAGAAGAAGAGCTGAGGGTCATTCAGAAGTCTCAGCTGAGCTTTCACGGAAGAGATTAAAGAAGAAGAATAACAGAACAAAGGAAGAGATTTAGGGTAGTGGCTGGCTGCGGTGACCGACTTGGATCTCAGCCGCGCGACAGTGCGTCAGAACGCACGTCGACCCGCAATGGAAGGATTGAGATCGGGGCACTGGTCAGTCGTATCTTCCCTCTTACTGCGGGCTCCGGCCGCCCGCCGACGCCAGCCACGCCTCTGATTTGAGGGTTAGAAGTCACCAGTCGCGTCGGTAGGGTTCGAGGCGGCTGGTGATGCGGATGATGTGTGGATGTTCAGGCCCTGGCGCAGCGCAGCCGTTCACCGGAGCAGTTGTGTTTGCTGTCCGCGTGGTTCCCGGTCGGCACCAGCGTCCCGTCGACCAGCTCCTCACGGTCGACGAACGCGCCGCCGCAGCTCGGCGGGTCGATGTGCGTTCTGAAACACTGACGTCGCGTGGCTAATCTCCGGTCGGTCACCGAAGCCAGCCATCACTCTAAATCTCTCTTTTCCTCTGATCTTTTTTGGATCTCTTCCTTGAAGGCCTACTCGGGCTTCTGAATAGCCCCTCTTTCTTCCTTTCTCTTCTTCTTCTTGAATCTCTTCGCTTTTCTTTGTTCTTCCTGTGCTTGAAACCTGCTTAGACGATTCGGACGCGGAGGCGGCGGAAGCCTTTGCCTTTGCTTTCCATTTTTATGACCTCCAGGCGGCCGATCAGGGACGTCGAGGCTACGTGGGTGCCGCCGTCGGCCTGGGTGTCGAGGCCGGCGATGTCGACGATGCGGACGATCTCGATGTCGGGGGGCAGCAGGTTCGTTGCCGTGCGGATGATGTCGGGGATGGCGAACGCCTCGTCGCGAGGGAGGTTGCTGACGGTGATCCGGCGGTCGGTGCGGATCTCGGCGTTCACCGCCTGGGCGACCCGGTCCTTGAAGTCCGGCGGGACCTCCGCCAGGTCGAAGTCCATCCGCGCGGACAGCGGCTCCATGTTCCCGCCCGTCACCAGCGCACCGAAGTCGCGGAACACCACGCCGGTCAGCACGTGCAGCCCGGAGTGCGTCCGCATCAGCTGAGTACGCCGCTCGTCGTCGAGCGCGCCGCGGACCGCAGTACCGACCGGCGGTACCGGATCACCCTCGGCCGGGACCAGGTAGAGATCATCACCCTTGGTCGTACCAACGATCCGGGTCCGGACGCCGCCCCACAGCAGCACGCCCTCGTCCGGCGGCTGCCCGCCACCGCCGGGGTAGAACGCGGACCGGTCGAGCACGATCCCGCGCTCCGGGTCCACCCCGACGACGGTCGCATCCCATTCCCGGACCGACGCGTCGTCCAGGTCGAGCCGATGCGTGTGCCCGTGCTGATTCGCTGACGTGCTCATGGTCCCCGACTCTAACAACCGTCGCAGCAGCTCCTACAGTGGTTCGCGTGAGGCGGCCGATCGCAGTGCAGCTCTGGTCGGTCTACGCGTTGGCGCAGCAGGGTTTTCCCGGCGTACTCCGGCAGATCAGCGACCTCGGGTACGTCGCCGTCGAGGCGTACGAACTGCACGGCCTGAAGCCGACCGCGGTACGGCGATTGCTCGACGAGCTCGGCCTCGAGCTGTGCAGCTCGCACGCACCGTTCCCGGCCGGACCGGACGCCCACAGGATCCTCGACGAGCAAAGCGAGCTCGGCGCGCCGGTGCTCGCGTGGAGCCTGGAAGCAGAGGAGTTCGCGACCGCGGACAGCATCGCGCGCGGGGTGGAGCGGGTGAACGAAGGCGCCGCGAACGCGCGGGAGTACGGCCTGTGGATCGCGTACCACAACCACTGCGCGGAGTTCTCCCGGCTGCCCGACGGGCGACGCGCGTACGACGTTCTGCTCGACCAGCTCGACCCGGACGTCCTGCTGGAGCTCGACGTGTACTGGGCCGCGCTGGCCGGAGTGGACCCGGCTGCGGCAACCCGCGAGCTCGGTGACCGCGTCCGGTTTCTGCACGTCAAGGACGGCCCGGCGAAGACGGTCGAGGACGCGATGGTCGCGGTCGGTCAAGGCAGCCTGGACATCCCCGCGATCCTCGCCGCGAACCCGTGGGCCGCATGGCACATCGTCGAGCTGGACCGGTGTGACACCGACGTCATGACAGCGCTGCGAGACAGCTACGACTACCTGGTCGGCAACGGCCTCTCGCTCGGCCGGAGGCCTGTCAGCTGACGAGCGCAGTGAAGGCGTCCAGGGCTCGACGGATGTTCTCCACCGAGTTCGCGTACGAGAACCGCAGGTGGTTCTCGCCGTACTCCCCGAACGACGTTCCCGGCAGGACCGCAACGCCGGCCTCCGCCAGCAATCGATCCGCGAGCACCGACGCCGGCTGACCCAGCTCGCTGACGTTCGGGAACGCATAGAACGCTCCACCGGGCTCGACACAGGAAACACCCGGTACGGCGTTCAGCCCGGAAACGATCACCTCGCGCCGCTCCCGGAAAGCCGCCAGCATCTCGTCGACCGCGTCCCACGGACCGTCGAGCGCCGCGATCGCGGCGTACTGGCTGAACGCCGACGTACAGGAGACCGAGTTGATCAGCAACCGGGTCACCGGCTCGACCAGCGGCTCCGGGAACACGCCGAACCCGAGCCGCCAGCCGGTCATCGCGAACGTCTTCGACCATCCGTCGAGCAGGATGGTCCGCTCGGCCATCCCGTCGAGGTCGAGCACGCTGTGGTGCTCTCCGTCGTACCGGAGGGCCCAGTAGACCTCGTCGCTGAGCACCACGAGATCGTGCTCGACAGCGATCTCGGCGATCGCCTCGAGCTGCTCCGGCGTCGACGCGCTCCCGCACGGGTTGTGCGGGGAGTTGAGGATCAGCAGCTTGGTCCGCTCGGTGACCAGCGACCGCAGCTCCTCGGGATCGATGACGAACCCGTTCTCCTCGCGCAGCGGCACCGGGACCGGCGTCGCCCCGGCGAAGGCCGCGATCGACGCGTACATCGGGAACCCGGGGTCCGGGTAGAGGACCTCGTCACCGGGTTCGCACAGCGCCATGATCGTGAAGAACATGATGGGCTTGGCCCCGGGCGTGACGACAACGCGGTCCGGCGACGTTGCGAGCCGGCCGGAACGCTCCAGGAACGAGGTCACCGCCGTCCGGAGCTCCGGGATCCCCGGCGCCGGCACGTAGTGCGTGTGGCCCTCGTCGAGGGCCCGCTGGGCGGCGGCGACCACATGTGGGGGAGTGTCGAAGTCCGGTTCCCCGATCTCGAGGTGCACGATCTCCCGCCCGGCCGCTTCCAGCGCCTTGGCCTTGGCAAGAACCTCGAACGCCGACTCGGTCCCGAGCCGCTCCATCCGCCCAGCAAGCTTCACACCACCGACCTTAGGGCATGGGCCCGTAGGGGAAGAGCTGGTCCGGATCGTAGGCAGCGCGGAGCTCGGCCAGCCGGGAGAACGTTGCCGGCGGCCAGGACGCCTGGTACGAGCCGGGCAGCGCGAACCCGCCCGCGAAGTTCACGGTCGTCTCCGCGCTCACGAACGGCTCCAGCCGCTCGAGCACGCCGTCGACCGTTGCCGGCAGCACCTTTTCGAACAGGCTCGGATCCGGTACGCCGATCATCGTCATCGTCGCCGCGCCGCCACGCCCACCGACCGCGCTGCCGCCCGGCACGTCCCGCGCCGTGGCCCCGCCGAGGTGCCGGAGCTCGACCGCGACCAGCGGCACCTCGCGCTCCGGCCCGACCACGTCCAGGAACGCCTCGACGAACTCGGCTGAAAGCGACGTCAGCATCAGCCCCCGATCCCACGCGGGCGTCGGTTCCTTCGGATCGTTGTGGATCAGCGCGATGTCGCTGGCCGGCATCTCACCGACCCCGTCGATCAGCGTCGGACCGGCGTCCCGGACCGGCTGGAACAGCCGCTTGCCCTCCGCCGGGTCGCCGACGAATGCGAACCGCACGCTCAGCACCGTCTTGCCCCGCAACGGCGCCGGGATGAACTCGAGCGGCGGCAGCCGCAGGATCACCGCCGACGAGTTCGCGGTCTCCGGCAGCGACGAGGTCCATGCTGCCCAGGCCGTCAGCACCGGCGCGATGTACTCCGCGTCGAAGAACACCGAGCCGCCGTACAGCGTGCTGAGCTCCACCAGCTCGAAGTCCATCGAGGTGACGATCCCGAACCCGCCCTTGCCACCACGCAATGCCCAGAACAGGTCCGCGTTCTCGTCGGCACTCGCTGTCACCGCCTGACCAGATGCGGTCACCACCCGGAAGCCACGGGCCCAGTCCGACGAGAACCCGTAGGTCCGCGCCAACGGCCCCAGCCCACCACCCAGTGTGTACCCGATACACCCGACCGCGTCCGACGCGCCCGTGATCGGTGCCAACCCGTGCGGCGCCGCAGCCGACACCACCTCGGCCCACTGGCACCCCGCGTTGATCCGCGCGACGCGCCCGTCGATGCTCACCCCGGTCATCCGCGACGTCGTCACCAGGATCCCACCGGTCACATCCGGTACGCCGTGCCCGGTCGCGAGAACGTGGACCGTGCTGCCGCTCGAGGCGGCCACCTGCACGACGGCCACCGCGTCGGCCTCCGACGTCAGCCCGACCACGACCTCCGGCCGGTGCGTCGCCGCCAGGTTGAACCCGGTCACCTCGCCCGCGAACCCGTCGTCCCCGGGCTCCAGCACCGGTCCGGCCACGACACCACGCAACTGCTCGGCCAACTCGCCCATCAAACCCTCCCAGGTCTCCAGTCACCGGCAGTCTTTCCCCGCGAGAGGGTCATCGAGACGTGCCGACAGACCCGCGAACACGCCTGAAAGGGGGGCCGACTCGACGGTAAGGCCCTTGGGCTGAAAACCTGTGCCCGCAGAGGGCGATCCCTTCTGTACAAGCAGGATGAGACACGGAGGCGGTCGATGTTCAAGCGTATCGCGATTGTGAACCGGGGCGAGGCGGCCATGCGGCTGATCAACGCGGTGCGGGAGGTCAACGCCGAGGGCGGTGACCAGCTCGAGACCGTTGCCCTGTTCACGGAGGGCGAGCGCACCGCCACTTTCGTGCGGGAGGCCGATCTGGCCTACCCGCTCGGGCCCGCCTCCGCGCGGCCGTACCTGGACCTCGCCGTCCTGGAGCGGGCGCTGCGCGAGACCAAGGCGGACGCCGCCTGGGTTGGCTGGGGGTTCGTCGCCGAGGACCCCGCGTTCGCGGAGCTGTGCGCGCGGATCGGGGTCACGTTCATCGGGCCGTCGGCCGAGGCGATGCGCAAGCTCGGCGACAAGATCGGGTCCAAGCTGATCGCCGAGGAGGTCGGCGTACCCGTCGCTCCGTGGAGCCGTGGCGCGGTCGAGTCGGTGGATGCGGCGCTGGCCGCGGCCGAGTCGATCGGGTACCCATTGATGCTCAAGGCAACGGCTGGTGGTGGTGGCCGTGGGATCCGCGTGGTCCGCTCGGCCGAGGACCTGACCGATGCGTACCAGCGGACCAGTGAGGAGGCCGCCCGCGCCTTCGGCAGCGGTGTGGTCTTCCTGGAGCGCCTGGTGACCGGAGCACGGCACGTCGAGGTGCAGGTGATCGCTGACGGCCAGGGGACCGCCTGGGCGCTCGGTGTCCGCGACTGCTCGGTGCAGCGCCGCAACCAGAAGGTGATCGAGGAGTCCGCGTCGCCGCTGCTGTCCGCGTCCCAGGTCGAGGACCTGAAGGCCTCGGCCGAGCGGCTGGCCCTCGCGGTCGGCTACCAGGGTGCCGCGACGGTCGAGTTCCTGTACCACCCGGGCGAGAAGTCGTTCGCCTTCCTGGAGGTCAACACGCGACTCCAGGTCGAGCACCCGATCACCGAGCTGACCACCGGGTTCGACCTGGTGAAGGCCCAGCTGCACGTCGCCTCCGGCGGCCGGCTGGAGGGCAGCAAGCCGGTGGAGAGCGGTCACGCGGTCGAGGCGCGACTGAACGCCGAGGACCCGGACCGCGACTTCGCCCCGTCGCCCGGGCGGATCGCCGTCCTGGATCTCCCGGCCGGACCGGGCATCCGGGTCGACACCGGCGTGAGTGCGGGGGACAGCATCCCGGCCGACTTCGACTCGATGATCGCGAAGATCATCGGCTACGGCCGGACCCGCGAGGAGGCGCTGGCGCGGCTGCGGCGCGCCATGCAGGCGACGACCGTGCTGATCGAGGGCGGTGCGACCAACAAGAGCTTCATCCTCGAGCTGCTCGACCAGCCCGAGGTGATCGACGGCAGCGCGGACACCGGCTGGATCGACCGCGTCCGCGGCGAGGGTCGACTGGTATCCCACCGGCACTCCGGTGTCGCGCTGGTCGCAGCAGCGATCGAGGGGTACGAGGACGCCGAGCAGGTCGAGCGGACCCGGCTGCTGGAGACCGCGCACGGCGGCCGGCCACAGGTGCAGCACGAGGTGGGCCGGGCGATCGACCTGAAGCTCCGTGGCGCGGGCTACCGGGTGACGGTCGCGCGGATCGGTCCGGAGCGGTTCCGGGTCGGTGTCGGCAACGGCAACGACCACCTGAAGATGGTGGACGCCGAGCTGGAGCGCCTGGACGAGTACACCAGCCGCCTGGTGGTCGGCGGCCAGCGGTTCCGCCTGGTCACCGCCACGCACGGTCCGGTGCACCTGGTCGAGGTCGACGGTGTCACGCACCGCGTCAGTCGCGACGAGGGCGGCGTACTGCGTTCACCCGCACCGGCGCTCGTGGTGGCGACACCTGTCCAGTCCGGCGCCGAGGTGGAAGCCGGCGCGCCTGTGCTGGTGCTGGAGAGCATGAAGATGGAGACCGTCCTCTACGCGCCGTTCAAGGCGACCGTGAAGGAGCTGGTCGTGTCCACCGGCAGCCAGGTGGAGACCGGTGCGCCGCTGCTCCGGCTGGAGCCGGTCGCCGACGACGCCGGTGCGGAGCAGGCTGCCCCGGTCGAGAACGGCGTACAGCTGGACCTGCCGAACGGGACGGGGGAGAAGTCTGCGGCTGAGCGGGTCGAGCGTGGGTTGGACGACCTGCGCAGCATGCTGCTCGGGTTCGACATCGACCCGCAGGACGAGGGCGCGACGCTGGCCGGCTACCTGGCTGCTCGGTCCGAGCTGGCTGAGCCGCCGATGAGTGCTGAGGTCGAGCTGCTGGCCGTCTTCGCCGACTTCGCCGAGCTGAGCCGGAACCGGCCGGCCGGTGCGGACATCACCATCGAGAACCGGGTGCACAGCGCCCGCGAGTACTTCTACACGTACCTGCAGAGCCTCGACCCGGACCGAGGCGGGCTGCCGGCCGAGTTCCAGGCCCGGCTGACCCGGGTGCTGAGCCACTACGGCGTCACCGGGCTGGAGCGGAGCCCGGAGCTCGAGGAGGCCGTGTTCCGGATCTTCCTCGCCCAGCAGCGGTCGACGCCCGACGTACTGCTGGTGACGTCCGTGCTGCAGCGCTGGATCGCCGAGCCGCGGCCGGAGTCGCCGCTGGACGAGTCGGCGCACGAGCTGCTCGACCGGCTGGTGCTGGCGACCCAGCTGCGGTTCCCGGTCGTCGGTGACCTGGCCCGGAGTGTCCGGTTCCGCTGGTTCGACCAGCCGCTGGTCGACGCGGACCGGGCGACGGTGATCGGTGGGGTCAGTGACGAGGTCGACTACCTGGCCGCGCATCCGGACGCTACGGACCGGCAGGAGCGGATCGACGCGCTGGCCGCCATCCCGGAGCCGATCGTGCGGTTCCTGGCCAAGCGGCTGGAGGACGGCTGGGGTGAGCGCGAGCCGATGCTCGAGGTGCTCATCCGCCGGCACTACCGCGAGTACGAGCTGCACGACCTGCACGAGTTCGCGGTCGAGGGCCGGCCGTTCGCGACGGCGGACTACAGCATCGACGACCGCCCGAGCCACCTCGTCACGACGGTCGGTACCGTCGACGAGCTGGTCGACCCGGACGGCGGCCTGTCCCGCGCGCTGTCTGCCCAGATCGACGCCCGGCCCGCCGGCCACGAGGCCGTGGTCGAGCTGTACCTGCACGGCCCGGAGCTCCCGGAGACGCAGCAGGAGGCCTCCGACCGGTACCGGCGGCTGGTCGCCGACCTCCCGATTGCCCAGCGGGTACGCCGGATCTCCGTCGCGGTCTTACCGGGTGAGGACCGCCCGGTGTCGTACTTCACCTACCGCCCGGCCGGTGGCTCGGTCACCGAGGACGACAACGTCCGCGGCGTCCACCCGATGGTCGGCCGGCGGCTGAACCTCTGGCGGCTCAAGGACTTCCGGATCACCCGTCTGGAGGCGCCGGAGGACGTCCTGCTGTACTACTGCGTCGCCCGGGACAACGAGGCGGACCGGCGGCTCGTAGCGCTCGCCCAGGTCCGGCAGTTCGCCGTGGTCCGGGACGAGGACGGTCAGGTCACCTCGCTGCCGCACGCCGAGCGGGCGATCGCCAACTGCCTCGAGGCGATCCGCCGCGTGCGGACCGCGCGCGGTGCGGCCGGGGCCAAGCTGGACATGAACCACGTCTGGGTGCAGATCTGGCCGGTGGTCGAGGCCCAGGTCGACGAAGTGACCGCGCTGCAGCGCAACATCGCGCCGCTGACCGCTGGTGCCGGCATCGAGGAGGTCCTGGTCCAGGGGCGCGTCGCCGCGCCGGACGGCACGATCAACCCGGTCGCTGCCCGGTTCTACTACCAGCACGGCGCCGGCGTGGTCACATCGGTCGAGCAGCCGCCCACCGGACGGCTGATGCCGCTCGACGACTACGCCCAGAAGGTCCAGCGGTCCCGTCGGCGCAACACCATCTACCCGTACGAGGTCAGCGGCATGGTGGCCGGCCAGGGCGGCTCGTTCGTCGAGCACGACCTGGACGACGCCGGCAACCTGGTCCCGGTCGACCGGCCGAAGGGCCTGAACAAGGCCGGCATCATCGTCGGCATCGTCACCACGCCCAGCAAGCGGTATCCCGAGGGCGTCACCCGGGTCGCGATGAGTGGTGACCCGACGATGGCGCTCGGTGCGGTGGCCGAGGCGGAGTGCTCGCGGATCATCGCCGCGCTCGACCTGGCCGAGCGGCTGCGGATCCCGGTCGAGTGGTACTCGCTGTCCGCCGGCGCCCGGATCTCGATGGACTCCGGCACCGAGAACATGGACTGGGTCGCCAAGGCGCTGAAGCGGATCGTCGAGTTCACCCAGGACGGCGGCGAGATCAACGTCGTGGTCGCCGGCATCAACGTCGGCGCGCAGCCGTACTGGAACGCCGAGGCGACGATGCTGATGCATACCAAGGGCATCCTGGTGATGACGCCGGACAGCGCGATGGTGCTGACCGGCAAGCAGACCCTGGATTTCTCCGGCAGCGTCTCGGCCGAGGACAACTTCGGCATCGGCGGCTACGACCGGGTGATGGGCCCGAACGGCCAGGCGCAGTACTGGGCGCCGAACCTGAAGGCGGCCCGGGACGTGCTGATGACGCACTACGACCACACGTACGTCGTGCCCGGCGAGCCCGGCCCGCGGCAGGCGCTGACCACGGACCCGGTCGACCGCGACGTCACGCCGTACCCGCACGACGTGCCGGGGAGTGACTTCAAGACGGTCGGCGAGATCTTCTCAGCGGCGACCAACCCGGACCGGAAGAAGGCCTTCGACATCCGCACGCTGATGCGGGCGGTCACCGACCAGGACCACCCGGTGCTCGAGCGCTGGGCCGGGATGGCCGACGCCGACACCGCCGTCGTACAGGACGCGCGGCTGGGCGGGTACCCGGTCTGTCTCGTCGGCATCGAGTCCAAGTCGGTGCCGCGCCGGGGCTTCCCGCCCACCGACGGCCCGGACACGTACACCGCGGGCACGCTGTTCCCGCGGTCGTCGAAGAAGGTCGCCCGGGCGATCAACGCGGCCAGCGGAAACCGGCCGCTCGTCGTGCTGGCGAACCTGTCCGGGTTCGACGGCTCGCCGGACTCGATGCGGAACCTGCAGCTCGAGTACGGCGCCGAGATCGGCCGCGCGATCGTGAACTTCCGCGGCCCGATCGTGTTCTGCGTGGTCTCCCGGTACCACGGCGGCGCGTTCGTGGTGTTCTCGAAGTCGCTGAACCCGTCGATGACCGTGCTCGCGGTCGAGGGCTCGTTCGCATCGGTGCTCGGCGGGGCGCCGGCGGCCGCGGTGGTGTTCGCCGGCGAGGTCGACGCGCGGACCGCGGCCGACCCGCGGGTCGCGTGGCTGGCCGAGCGGGTCGGCGAGGCGGCCGGTGCGGAGCGTGCCGCGCTGGCGACCGAGCTTGCCGAGGTGCGGACCGCCGTACGGGCCGAGAAGCTGGGCGAGGTGGCGACCGAGTTCGACCGGGTGCACAGCATCGAGCGGGCCCGCGACGTCGGGTCGGTCGACGCGGTGATCAGCGCGCGCGAGCTGCGGCCACAGTTGATCGAGGCAATCAAATCCGGACTCTCGGTGCACTGAGCCGGACTGTCGGTGAGCCCGCTGGTGCCTTAGCCTGGAGGTATGCGTACCGACAGGGGCGGTCGCAACTGGGCTCGGTCGCTGCTCACGTTCTTCGGCGTGAGCGTGCTGTCGGGTGCGCTCGCGGCCGGACTGATCATCCCGCTCGCCGGTTTCGCCGGGCGGGGATCGGCCGAGGTCGCGGCGACGGTGCAGGACCTGCCGCGCGAGTTCACGACGGATCCACTCCCGGTCCGGAGCCGGATCCTGGCCGCGGACGGCTCGCTGATCGCGACGCTGTACGAGCAGAACCGGGTCCCGGTGCCGTTGTCCGCGGTCAGCCCGATCATGCAGAAGGCGATCGTCGCGATCGAGGACTCGCGGTTCTACGAGCACGGCGCGCTCGACTTCAAGGGCACGCTGCGGGCGATGCTGCGCAACCAGACCGAGGGCTCGGTGCAGCAGGGCGGCTCGAGCATCACCCAGCAGTTCGTCAAGATGAGCCTGGTCGAGAAGGCCCGGACCGCCGACGAGCGGACCAAGGCCACCGCGGTCACCTACGAGCGCAAGCTGACCGAGCTGCGGTACGCGATCGCCGTCGAGAGCGACCTGTCCAAGAACGAGATCCTCGAGCGGTACCTGAACCTGGCCAACTTCGGTGACGGCGCGTACGGCATCCAGGTCGCGGCGCAGCACTACTACCGGACCTCGGCCGCCAAGCTGACGCTGCCCCAGGCGGCGCTGCTGGCCGGCCTGGTGAAGAACCCGACCGGCTACGACCCGACCAACAACGCGGCCCGGGCGAAGGCCCGCCGGGACATCGTGATCCGGCGGATGCTCGAACTCGGCGTGATCACGCTGCGCCAGGCCAACCAGGCACTGCGGACGCCGGTGATCAACCCGGCCATGGTCGAGCCGGTGCCGAACGGCTGCGCGAACTCGCGGTACCCGTTCTACTGCGAGTACGTGGTCAGCAAGCTGCTGGCGAACCCGGCCCTCGGCCCGACCGAGAAGGACCGCGACCACTACCTGAAGACCGGCGGCCTGCTGATCCGGACCTCGATCGACCCGCGGATCCAGGCGGCCGCGCAGGCGTCGATCGACAAGCACAGCCGGATGACGGACACCGCGGCCGCGGCGATCACGATCGTCGAGCCGGGGACCGGGCTGGTCAAGGCGATGGTGCAGAGCAAGCCGTACGGGAACGGGCGGAACCACACGAACTACAACTACAACGTCGAGAAGTCGTACGCGGGCGGGTACGGCGGGTTCCAGAACGGCTCGACGATGAAGGCGTTCACGATCGCGGCGGCGCTGTCCAAGGGCATCGCGATGGACTACCGGATCAACTCGCCGGAGCAGATCGACCTGCGGGACAAGAAGTTCCGGACCTGCCACGGGACGACGCGCGATCCGACGTACCAGCCGCACAACTCGACCCACAGCGGTGACCTGACCATGGTCGAGGCGGCGCGGTTCTCGACCAACACGTACTTCCTGCAGTTGTCGGAGAAGACCGGGCTGTGCCCGATCGCGCAGATCGCGGCCAGGCTGGGGATGTACAACGCGCAGAACGGGCAGCCGCTCGACCAGGTGGTGTCGATGACGCTCGGCGTCGGGTACGTGACGCCGCTGATGCTGTCGAACGCGTACGCGACGTTCGCGGCGCGTGGGAAGTACTGCAAGCCGATCGTGGTCACGTCGGTGCGGGACAAGTCGGGGCGGCCGATCCCTGGGCCCGGGTTCGACTGCAAGCAGGTGCTGCCGCGGGCGGTCGCGGACGGCGTGAACCGGGTGCTGAGCGCGGTGATGGACCCCGGCGGGACGGGCGGGCATCTGCGGTTCGGAACGCGGGCGATGGCTGGGAAGACAGGCACGATTCAGCAGAACCTGGCGGTGTGGTTCGCCGGCTATACGCCGAACCTGGCCGCGGCGGCGGTGGTCGCGGACGCTTCGCTGCCGTACACGAACCTGATGTATCACCACACGTTGGACGGTGTGGACATCTCGGATCCGACCGGCTCGGGGACGGCGGGGCCGCTGTGGAAGTCGGCGATGCAGCTGGCGCTGCAGGGCATGCCCGCGCCGCACTTCGTGACGCCGCCGAAGCGGCTCATCGGCGACCCCAACCCGCCGCCGCCGGTCGACAAGACGAAGCCCGGCAAGACCGGTAAGCCGACCAAGCCGACCAAGCCGACGAAACCGACCACGCCGACGACGACACCCACGACGCCCACGAAACCGACCAAGCCGACCAAGCCGACGAAGCCGCACCGGCGTTAGTCCGGGCGGCGTCAGGACGGCCTGGCCGACGGTTGGCTTTGCCGGTCAGCTTGCCGGTCAGCTTGCCGGGGTCAGAGTGGTCTGAGGTCGGTGCCGGGGACCCAGGTGAGGTGGCCGGACTTGTCGCGGAACCGGCCCAGCCATTCGCCGTTGTCGTTGATCCAGACGTCGAGCTGCCCGGTGGCCCAGGCGGCGCGTTGCACCTCCTGGGCCGGGTCGACGTAGCGGACCTTGTCGGCCGCCCGCGGACCGTGGGCGTCGTACTGGACGTCGAGATCGGTTGCTAACTCGTTGGCTTTCTCCTCGTCGTCGAGACCTGTCGCACGCCACCCGTTGACCGCACCGTCCCAGACGCCGAACCCCTCGGATCCGTCGTCGGACGGGCGTACCGTGAACCGACCAAGCATGTTTTCAGATTAACGCCTGATCGAACAGATGTTCTAGTCTTGATGTCGACGGGTAGCGTGTGAGATGGAGGTCAGTTTCGGTAGCGGAAGATGATCCGGCCGCGGTCGAGGTCGTAGGGGCTCAGTTCCACGAGGACGCGGTCCTCGGGGAGGATCTTGATGTAGTTCTTCCGGATCTTCCCGCTGATGTGGGCGAGCACCTTGTGGCCGTTGGTGAGCTCGACCCGGAAGCGTGCGTTGCGAAGGCACTCGACGACGGTGCCCTCGATCTCGATACCTGTCTTGGGCATGGTCAGGCCCTCAGTTCCAGGCTGCGGCCGGTGCGCCGAGCGCCGCTGAAGAGCGCCGTCCCGGCAGTGTTGCTCTCGTCGACTTCCGCCGTGACCTCGACCGTGCCCGCCTGGCGCAGGTCGCCCAGCACCCGTCCGAGCAAGGCCCGGCCGATGCCACGCCGTTGTTCGGCGGCCAGGACGGCGATCAACCCGATGCGCGGCCTCCGGGTCCTGGTCGCAACGCGCACCAGTCCGACGTACCGGCCGTCGCGCACGGCGACGGTGTAGTTCGCCGGGTCGACCGGCGACCGCTGGGACAGCACCTCGGCGGGCATGGTGTGCCAGCCGACGGTCGCCTCGACCTCGGCGCGAATCGCCCGGTCGAGCTCGCGCAACTGCTCCACCTCGGCGTCGCCCGTGATACTTACACCTCGTGGCGGCTCGGTCTGTGGGAGGTCGGTGGGTACGACGTACTCGATCTCGCGACGCCAGACGACGAACCCGGCGCGTTCCCAGCTCGCCGTGAGGTCGCGCTCGGCCTCATCGACCACCGTGTACCGCGGGCCCGGCTGATCGACCAGCATCGCCGCGGCGAGCCGGTCGAAGACGGCGGTTCGCCAGGTGTCGATACTGAGAAAGGTCCGCCCGTCGAGCCGGCGCGAGGCAAACCCACGCCCGACGACCAGGTCGTCCTCGATGGCGTGCCACTGATTGTCGGCGACGCGTGCGACAGTCACCGCATCAAGACTTGGATTGACGTACATAGGTGTTTCCTTCCGAGAGCGTCTACAGGCGCTCCCGGCGACACCTACGTCAGCCGCCCGGCCGTGACCACGGGAAGGGGAGCACCCACTGCTGTGCAGCGTTCATGGGGGCATCACCTCCAGGCGTGACGTCACGGACAACGAAACGCTACCAAGCCGATCGCCGCACCGGCCATTGATTTTGCCGGCGTCAGTCGGTCGGGTGGACTGCTTCCAGAGCTGGTGTTGCGCGCAGTACGCCGATGACGGCGCCGATGAGCCACAGCGCGAAGGCCGCGGACGCCATGCCTCCGCTCCAGAAGCCGGACAGGCACAGTACGGCGACCGCGTACGACACCCACGTCGCCCACGTCGGCAGGACACCGGCCTGCCCGGCGATCCGCGTCGTGACGGCGACCACAACCCCACAGCCGATCAGGCCGGTGAGCGCGAGGACCTGCCCCGCCATGCCGAGCGCGCGGACGGTGTTCGGGTCGGCGGTGAACTCGTTGGACCAGGCAGCGAACGCGCTCGCAACATCGAGCGAGACACCGGTGATTGTCAGCCCGCCGAAGAGCGCCGCCGCCGGCACGATCGCGTGCGCGAGCGGGTCGCCGCCGGACAGCCGGTCCAGCACGCGCCGCAGACCGGTCGCGAACCACAACAACAGCGCGATCCCCAGAGCCAGCACCGGCGGCGCGAAGCCCGCAGCGACCTGCCGCCCGTCGTCGTTGAGCCTCCGGAGGATGTCGGAGTCCGACATGCTCGGGTCGTCGACGCCGACCAGATACCCCAGCGCCACCCCCACAGCAAGCAACACAACCGAAGCGGCCCCGGCCCACGCCGCCCGCCGAAGCGCCCGTGGCTCGTCCATGTCCCCTCCCATGGTCCGAGGATGGGTGCGGACCGACCCGGCAGCAAGGGGAGTGCTGTGGATAGCCGGCGGCAGCTATGGGAACACATGTTCTAATATGTGGCATGGGCTACAACAATCCGCCGATCAAGTGGTCGGAGCTCGAGCGGAAGTTGTCTGATCGGTCGCGGCCGGGGAGTCATGGTGCGCGGCCGATTACGGCTGATGGTGGGGACAGTCCGGCATGGTCGCAGCATCGGGGGCCGTATGTGCCGGATGTGGTCCGGCGTCCTGAGTCTGCGGTGCCGTATGCCGAGTTGCACGTGCACTCGAACTTCTCGTTTCTGGATGGTGCCTCGCAGCCTGAGGAGCTGGTGGAGGCTGCGGTGCGGCAGGGGCTGCATGCGTTGGCGCTGACTGACCACGACGGGTTCTACGGCGCGGCCCGGTTCGCCGAGGCTGCGGCGGCGTACTCGCTGCCCACTGTGCTCGGTGCCGAGCTGTCCCTCGGTCTGACCGGTCCGCAGAACGGTGTGGCCGATCCGGAGGGCAGTCATCTGCTGGTGCTGGCGGAGGGGCAGGAGGGGTACCACAAGCTCGCCGGCGCGATCACCGAGGCGCAGCTCGCCGGAGGTGAGAAGGGCAAGCCGGTCTACGACCTGGAGGAGCTGGCGCAGTACCGCGACCACTGGATGATCCTGACCGGCTGCCGGAAGGGCCTGGTCCGGCAGGCGCTCGAGCTGGGTGGGCAGGCCGACGGTCCGGCGGCCGCGGGCCGGGAGCTGGACCGGCTGACGGCGTTGTTCGGCCAGGACCGGGTCGTGGTCGAGCTGATCGATCACCACCTGCCCGCCGACACCAGCCGGAACCGGATCCTGGCCGGCCTGGCCGCCGACCGCGGTCTCCCGGTCGTCGCCACGAACAACGTCCACTACGCCACCCCGGACCGGCACAAGCTCGCGTCCGCGCTGGCCGCCGTACGGGCCCGGCGGGACCTGGACGCGATGGACGGCTGGCTGCCGCCGAGCGGGGCGGCGTTCCTGCGGTCCGGCGCGGAGATGACCGCCCGCTTCCGGCGGTACGACGGTGCCGTGGCGCGCTCGGTGACGCTGGCGGACCAGCTCGCGTTCGACCTCGCGCGGGCGAAGCCGAAGCTGCCGCTGCGCGACGTACCGGACGGGCACACGCCGATGTCGTGGCTGCGGGAGCTGACGCTCCGGGGCGCCGCGAAGCGGTACGGGACGCCCGAGCAGCGGCCGGACGCGTACCAGCGGCTGGAGCGCGAGCTGGCCGTGATCGACGAGAAGGGCTTCCCGGGGTACTTCCTGATCGTCGAGGACATCGTCCGGTTCGCGCACGACGAGGGCATCCTCTGCCAGGGCCGTGGCTCGGCGGCGAACTCGGCGGTCTGCTACGCGCTCGGAATCACCGCGGTGGACAGCATCCTCTACAACCTGCCGTTCGAGCGGTTCCTGGCCACCACCCGGGCCGAGGAGCCGGACATCGACGTCGACTTCGACTCCGGCCGACGGGAGGAGGTGATCCAGCACGTCTACGAGAAGTACGGCCGGCACAACGCCGCCCAGGTGGCGAACGTGATCTCCTACCGCCCGAAGTCCGCCGTCCGCGACATGGCCAAGGCCCTGGGGTACTCCGTCGGTCAGCAGGACGCGTGGTCGAAACAGGTGGACGGCTGGAGCCCCGAGATCACCTCGACCGAGCACGACATCCCGCAGCGGGTGGTGACGATGGCGACCGAGCTGCTGAAGTTCCCGCGGCACCTGGGCATCCACTCCGGCGGGATGGTGCTGACCGAGCGTCCGGTCGGCGAGGTGGTGCCGATCGAGCACGCCAGGATGGAGAAGCGCACGGTCCTGCAGTGGGACAAAGACGACTGCGCCTGGATGGGGCTGGTCAAGTTCGACCTGCTCGGGCTCGGCATGCTGGCCGCGCTGCGGTACTGCCTGGACATGGTCCGCGACCAGCTCGGGGAGTCGTGGGAGCTGCACACGATCCCGCGCGAGGAGGCCGGGGTCTACGACCAGCTCTGCCGGGCCGACTCGGTGGGCGTGTTCCAGGTCGAGTCCCGGGCGCAGATGGCGACGCTGCCGCGGCTGAAACCGCGGCGGTTCTACGACCTGGTCACCGAGATCGCGCTGATCCGGCCCGGCCCGATCCAGGGCGGCGCGGTGCACCCGTACATCCGTCGCCGGACCGGGGAGGAGCCGATCACCTATCTGCACCCCAAGCTGCGGCCGGTGCTGGAGCGGACCATGGGGGTGCCGCTGTTCCAGGAGCAGCTGATGCAGATGGCGATGGCGGTCGGCGAGATCGACGGCGACGAGGCCGACCTGCTCCGCCGCGCGATGGGTTCGAAGCGCGGGATCGAGAAGATCTCGTCGCTGCGCGAGAAGCTGTACGCCGGGATGGCGCGGAACGGGATCGCCGGTGACCTGGCCGACGAGATCTACGCCAAGATCGAGGCGTTCGCGAACTTCGGGTTCGCCGAGTCGCACTCGATCAGCTTCGCGCTGCTCGTCTACTCCAGCACGTGGTTGCGGCTGCACTATCCGGCCGCGTTCCTGGCCGCGCTGCTGCGGGCGCAGCCGATGGGGTTCTACTCGCCGCAGTCGCTGGTCGCGGACGCGCGGCGGCACGGGGTCGAAGTACGGCGTCCGCACCTGCACCTGTCCGGGGTCGACGCGGGGCTGGAGGTCCTGGTCGAGGGGCAGGAGCTGAGCGGGCCGACCGGTTCTCCGGGGTGTTTGGCGGATCCGCAGCCGTTGGTGGGGCCATTCGATCCGAAGGCGGCGTTCGATACGACCGTGCATCGGCGGGACGGGGCTTTTGCGGTTCGGCTGGGGCTGGCCGAGGTACGGACGGTGGGGGAGAAGGGCGCGAAGCTGATCATCGAGGAGCGGGAGCGGGGTGGACCGTTCACGGAGATGGCCGACCTGGTCCGCCGTACCGGAATCACCGCGGCTCAGGTTGAGGCGCTGGCCACCGCCGGCGCCTTCGACTGCTTCGGCCTCGACCGCCGCCAGGCCCTCTGGGAAGCAGGCCGCGCCGCCGAGGAACGCCCCGGCCAACTGGCCGGAATCACCGCCGCCGGCCCGCCGCCGACCCTCCCTGGCATGAGTGACATCGAAGCCGACATGGCCGACCTGTGGTCCACCTCCATCACCACCACCAGCCACCCCATGCAACGAGTCCGCGACCAGCTCCGCGCCGAAGGCATCCTCTCCGCCGCCGAACTCCGCGAAGCCCCCAACGGCGCCCGCGTCCGAGTAGCCGGCGTAGTAACCCACCGCCAACGCCCAGCCACCGCCTCCGGCGTCACCTTCATGAACTTGGAAGACGAAACCGGCATGGCCAACATAGTCATCACCGTCGGCTGCTGGCACCGCCACGCCACCGTAGCCCGCAACGCCTCCGCCATGATCATCCGAGGCCGAGTAGAACGAGCCGGCGAAGTAACCAACCTCTCCGCCGACCACCTACAACGCCTCCCCCTAACCGCGCCCCTCAAGTCCCGAGACTTCAGATAACGAACATCGCAAAAAGGACATCGCTCCGCGATGGCAGTTCTTTTGGCCGCCTCCGGCGGCGCGGGAGCTGATCACGCGCCCATGTACACGGCAAACAAACTGTGGACAGGCGACCGGACACCGCTTCGCGGCGGCAGTCTTATCGGCCGCCTCCGGCGGCGCCTGACCTGATCACACGCGAAGGTACACAGCAAACAAACCGTGAAGAGGCGATCGGATCCCTTGACGGGTGAAGATTCTTGGCGTGAATGTCGCTTACCCGCAAAAAAGCAGGGGCAGAAGTATTGTCGCTGTTCGTTCCGCGCCAGCGATTGAGGTCCTGGTCTAGAAGGGCGATCAATCTGTGGAGGTACTTGACAGAAGGGCCCTAATCGTTAGCCACACGGCGTGGACCTTCCCGACCGTGCCGACGACGTCATGAACGGTTTGGCCGACATGATCTCGGTCGGCTCGCTCGCCCTGCCGATCCAGACCTCGTGGATACTCTTCTGCGGGACGGGGGCTGAACGAGACCGATCCGAACACCTTCTATCGCGGACTACATGCGCAACACCGCCTGACTCGCGCGCGGTCCTCAACCCTCCATGTCCACGCTGTTCTGGGCCGTTCGGGGTACTGACCACTCGGTGAGGCGTGGGGGAACCGGATGGCTGAGGAATGCTCTGCGCACGGTTTTGGCTGCGTCGTTCCGGGCTGCCTCCCAGACGACCTTGAAGCGAAGTGCCTCCATTTGAGAGCGTCCCTCGCGGTGCGCGGTGGCGATGTCGGCTCGTACGCGACCTGCGCGCCGCTCTGCGTGCACACTGCCAGGCTGCAGGTCAAGGAAACCGAACTCCCGGAGTTCGTTGTGAGTCTCGTATACCTCGGGAGTGACGCCGTAGTACCGGCGTCGGGTCGTGTTCGCGGCACCGACTCCCCGTTCCAGGTGGGTGGCTGAGTGACGCTGCGCGAGGTTGGCGAACATCAGCAGTGTGACAATCTCGGCAGGACGAAGTACGAGGTGCCAGCCGTTCTGGAAGAACGCAGCAGGAATGGCTAGCGTGGATTCGCTAGGGCGGGGTACGAGGTATCGCTGGTCGTTCCGGGTCTCGTTGAGCGGGCCCCAGCGATCCCAGCCAGCCGACTTTGTGTCGGCTTGGTATGCGAGTTGCAAGTCCGCCAGCCGCCGGACAGCTCGGACGATTCGTCGCCGTCGATTTTCCGGGTCGTGACCTGGGACTGCGGTCAGGTTGGCCCAGCTCTGCGCTCCGGAGTAGTTGTGGATCTCAGCGTTGAATCGTTGGCCTGCTCTGCCCACGTTCGACGCGACGTACAAGGCCGAAAGGTGGAGGCGTAGCGCCAGCTCGCCACGTCGGGACAGGACGGTCAACGGAGGCCGGGTATCGACATCGTCCTGCAACGTCTCTCGCAGGACACCTTCGTTCACGGCGGCGAGTCGTGGTGCGCGCGCTGGGTCCGGATCGCGTTCGAAATCGCGTCCATTCTCCAGTAGCAGATAGCCCGTCCTGATTCTGACGTCGTGGAGATGTCCGAATGAGGCCTTGTAGAGCTTGAGCGCCGGGTCGAGCCTGGCGCGATTCGCGAGCTGGTCGGCCCGATGTGCACGGTCTTCTCGGTGAGAGTCCGCAACTCGCTGAGCCCACGCGCGGCGGCGCGCGACGGTCGTGTCCGGTGAATCTGGCATCCAATTCCCCCACTGAAGCGGCGACCACCGAAGCGGTGCATACGTGCTACCTAGATTAGATTCCTAGGAGGAGAATATGAACCGCTTTGCTGGTCGATTCACACCGCTTCGGTGGCCGCTTGCCCGAGCTGGAGGTTACGGGACGGATCGCTCACTCTGGACCTCGAACGAATCGAGAACGGAGTAGGAAGATGAGCGTCGGTCCGCACCCCTCGGGTGGGTCGCCCTTCGGTCAACTGTCGCTGGTGGTACTGGTCGTCACCGTGGTCGCGTTCGGTGCCGTGATCGCACTGGCGGCGCTGGGCGAACCCCTGCCTGCCGCGGTCATCGGGACTCTGTGGGGCGCGACGTGCACGCTGCTTGCGAAGTGGCGCCCCTGAGCGCAGGGCCGGGCGTGAGATCCTCGGCTGTGGGTAAGCAGGCGCAAAGTTGGTTTCGGTGGGCGGTTGCGGCAGCGGCCGGGATGGTATGTCTCGGAGTCGGCATATTCCTCGGGCAGGGCATCAACACGGATGCCTGGGGTGCGCTGGGCGAGTGGCTCGGAGCCGCGGGGACCGTTGCCGCGGTCATGGTCGCGTTGCACATCGCGAATCGGGAGGCGGAGGCCAGCCGGAATCGCGCGATCGCCGAGGCGAGTGAACGCAGTCAGCGAGCGATAGCCGAGCGCCTGGCACTTCAGGAGCGCGAGATTGTCGAGACCCGTGAGCGGGAGAACCGTGCCCGCGCCGACGCCCTCGAGCGCGAGCAACGCGAGGCGCAGGCAGCGCGGCAACAAGGGATCCGTGAGGCCAGCTTGGTTCTCGGGGAGGTCGAGGCGCCGCCTTATGATCCGAACGGCATCAGCCCCGAGTGGTGGATGGTGATGAAGAACTATGGCGCTCATCCGGTGATCCACCCGCGGCTGGAGACCTTTCTCCATCCGGAGGGCGGAACCGCGGACTGGAAGTTCGACGACCCAGCCGACCTGTGGGAGGACTATCGGGTTCCGGATCACCTGGCGCCATCCGGCGCCGAAGGCCGGTTGCCGGTCGACGTGTCGTACGATCCTCCGCTCGATCCGGAGCTGGCGCGCCGGTGGGTCCCCGGTGCCGATCTTCAGCTTCACCGATCTTCAGGGCCGCCGCTGGCGTCGCATTGGTACGTCGTTGCCTGAAGAGGTGGACCCGCGGGACACGAGCCTCTTAAGCGGCCCGGACTGGTATCAGGCTGCCCACCCCGGTTCGACTCGCTAGAGCGAGGTGAGCAGATCGGCCGGCAGTCGAGACGTCGGCTACCGCAAGCTACAAGGTCGCTAGCGAACAGATCCCCAAGCGGCATGCTCGCTCGATGACGGGGTGTGACGCCGATCATCTGGCTCGCACCGCCTGTCAGGTCAACACTTGAGTGAGCGTCGTGCGCATAAATCGGTGAAAGTGTCGGTCGGTGGCTCTAGTCTCGGCTTGTGCTGACTGCTGCAAGTGTGTTGCCGGATGACCTCTGGGCATTGGGCCCAGAGGTGTTTGTCGTCGACACGGACGCGTTGCTGAACGATGCCTGCTATGTCCTGGCATCGGGCCGACGTTCGGAGTGGCTGCGTGCGATCGATGCCGGTTCGGGGATCGGTGTGATGTCAGAGCAGGCGTTCCTTGAGGTTGGCAGGATGTCGGCTCCGAACGCTCGCCGGCACGGAGTCGACCACGATGCTTTGCGTCGGCTCATCACCGACGAGTACCTGCCTCGAATCGCGGTTGTGGCCACCCCACCGCATGGTTCGGAGCAGTGGATGCCTGATGCATCAGACGTCCGTGATGCCGATGACGTTGCGCATGCACAGCTGGCCAGACTCGTCTCAGCCGCAGCTATCTACTCTCATGACAGGCACTTGCGCCATCCTCGCCTTGCCCCCGCCACGAAGGCCGATTACTACCGACGGATCGCGCAACTGACTGCGGTCTCAGTGCACCGCGAGTCCGAACAAGCCGCTATCTCGCCATCGGGCTGACTGGAGCCGGCGCCAGGGCCGGAGTCTTGTGGGCATCCGCTCGCTTCAACGCCCGACCCGCCATCGTATGGACAGCTTTCGTGCTCGCTTCCGGCATCGGTGCCTATCTGCTTCTTGCCTCGCCAACGCGGCGTCAGGGTGTCGCTGACGGCATCGGCCCTGTGGTAGGACGCCTGAATGCCAACATCAAGCTTGGAAACCTGGCTCACCGCGCGCTCATGGATGGCCGACTTGTGTTCACGCCGGATCCAAGTCGATTGGAGCTTCGCGTTGCGTCGTACCTGGTGCGACACCCGGACGCCTCGATGCGCGCAATTGGTGATGCGTTGCACCTGAGTACGACGGCGCGCAGACAACTCGCGCGCGTGCTGCGCTCACATCCGTCGTTCGAGCTCGTCAGCCGCTACGGATGGTCGATCGGTCGAATCAGAACCGCACTTGCCACCGAACCGTCGACATCCTGGCAACCGCAGTCCGCCTGACACTTTCCGACCGACCGCGCCCCAGCGTTCAGCTAGTGGGTCAGGCGGCGCGGGGGACTTGCACTTGGCCAGCACGCGCGAGGCAGCTGTTGGTGGCGGGCACGGCTACAAAGCCAGCTTCTTGGCAGATGCTTTGAGGGCGGGCTTGAGTTTGTGGTCGAGGTCTGGGGTCAGGTTGGTCAGGTGGTGGGTGTCTTCGGCGCCGTTGTGCGGATCGATTCGAGTTGGTGGATGAGGTGCGGGGCGAGGGAGCGGCTCGGTGGGCGTGGGATGGTGGTGGGGTGGAGGATGGGGTGATTGCGGGGCTTCGGTTGCCGTCGCCGGTGGTGGAGGTTGGTGACGAGCGGCTGACGGCTGCGGGGGTTCGGGTGCTGTTGAAGCGGGACGATCTCATTCATCCTGAGGTGCCGGGGAACAAGTGGCGGAAGTTGAAGTACAACGTCGCTACTGCTCGGGAGCTGGGCTTCGGAACGCTGCTGACGTTCGGTGGGGCGTATTCGAATCATGTTCGGGCGACCGCGGCAGTTGGCGAGTACTGCGGATTCCGCACGATTGGGGTGATCCGGGGTGAGGAGCATCTGCCACTCAATCCGTCGCTGCGGTATGCGGTTTCGCGGGGGATGCGGCTGACGTACCTCGATCGCGCGACGTACCGGGAGAAGCGGTCGGATGCTGTGGTCGATGCGTTGCGTGCGGAGTTCGGCGAGTTCTACCTGATCCCGGAGGGTGGCAGCAATGCCGAAGCCGTACGTGGGTGTGCGGAGCTGCCGGCGGAGTTGGGGTCGTCGTTCGACGTCTTGTTCTGTGCGGTGGGGACTGGCGGGACGCTTGCGGGGGTGGCCGCTGGGGTGGGTCCGGATCAGTCTGTAGTTGGGGTTCCGGTGTTGAAGGGTGGCGAGTTCCTGGAAGGGGAGATCGTCGGGTTGCAGCGGCAGGTCTACGGCGGGCGGCAAGGGTCATGGCGGCTTGAGAATGACTACCACTTCGGGGGTTATGCGAAGCGGAGTCCGGAGTTGGATGCGTTCGTTGACGACTTCGAGGCCCGGCACGGTCTGCGATTGGACTGGGTGTACGAGGCGAAGATGATGTACGCGTTGTTCGACCAGGTGGCACGCGGGACGTTCGCGCGCGGTACGACGATTGTGGCGTTGATCAGTGGGTCGGGCGACGTGCCCGAGGTGTGATCGTCAAGCCTCGAGCCATTCGAGGTGCCAGTCGCCTGAGTTGACCTTGAAGTTCTTGCCGAAGCCAAGCCAACGGCCGTTCATGCCGCGGGCGTGCGGGCTGACGACGAGTTGGACGGTGCCGTGGTAGACGGCGCCGCGGTAGTAGCCGGTGGCGGCCGTTCGCTCGTTCCAGGTTCCGGTGGCGATGGCTCCGCGGACGGACAGGTCAAGCGTGAGCCTTGATTCGCCCTCGGCAGGGTCGGTGCTTCCGTGGAGCCGGCTTCCGAGGTGGTAGAGGCGGATCGGGTGTTCGCCGTGGAGGTTCGCGTCGCGGCCGGAGGAGAAGTAGGTGTAGCGGGAGAGCCATAGTCCGCCGAGGTTGCCGCTGGTGGCTCGAGCTGTGTCCAGGGCTGAGTAGTCGGCGAGATCAGTGACGAGATCTGCGACCGCGCATTGATAAAGCTCGGCCAGTCTGGCAAGAACGTCGAGGGACGGGGCGTAGCCGGTCGGCGCCGGCCACTGCTCCCAGTAAGAGAAGTTCTTGAAGGTCTTGGGCTCGTCAGGCCAGCGACGGTTCCATTGATCTGCGGCGTCGCGCTGGCTCCAGTCGTGTGCGAGGCGTAGCGCCACGCGCGGGTTGACGCCGTACTTGTCAGCGAAGGCATCAGCGATCTCAACCCAGGTTGATCCGTGGCTGCGGAGATCGGCGGACCACTCGCGTCGCTCCCGGCGCAGACTGCTCGTCCCCGAAGCACGTGTGCCGGCGCTACTGCTCATATCTTCATGGTGCCACAAATCTCCCTGTTGCACGGGGAGTTTTGTAGCCAATGGTCACTGGTTCTCGCGGTGGTTCGTACGCGCTGTTGACGGCAGATTTGGAGCACGGTCAGGGCGGTGGGTGAGCCCGAGCGTGCGCCAAGCGGTGTGCGATTCTCCTGCCCCGTCGCCCTGGCCGCTCCAAACGATGCTGAGAACGGAGGGCGGGGAAGTGGACCTGAGCAAGGAGCGCGTGCAGGAGTGGCCGGTACTGCGTTCCGCGCAGGAACTGGCGTGTGATGGACGGAATCCACGGACTCAGATGGCTTGTGTCCTCGGCTACCACCAGGGGCCGCACAGGGATGACGCTGGGGCCGAGTGGTTCGACGACGGCGACCTCGCGCACCCCGACTGGCCCGATGAGTAAGAGGAAGGTTCTATGAGTTCTGACGGGGTTGCGCTGCGCCACTTCATTGCGATCGATGACGTGTGGAGCACGTTGGTTGAGGTTTATGCCGATGTGCGGGCGGATCAGCTTCATTTGCCGCATTACTCGGTTGAGCGGTTTGGGGAGCAGTTTGCTCGGCATGCGGGCGACCCTGGGTGGGAAGTTGTCGTGGGGTACGACGACGGTGAGCCGGTGGGGTTCGCTTATGCGAACACGTTGACGTCGGACGACCGCTGGTGGCGACGGATGGCCACTCCGCTTCCCGAAGGCTGCACAGAAACGCCGACTGTGGCAGTGAAGGAGATCATGGTCCGTCAGCCGTGGCGGGGGCGGGGGAATGCGCGGCTGATTCACGATGAGCTTCTTCGTGATCGTTCTGAGGTACAGGTTTCGTTGCTCGTCAATGCGTTGAACGGCGACGGCAAGGTGCTGCGGCTCTACGAGGCGTGGGGTTATGAGTCGATCGGTACGCAGCAGCCGGCTGTTGACGGGCCGGTTCTTGTCGCCATGCTTCGGCGGATCGATCGCTGAGGCGCGGCGGCAGGTTGATGGTGCGGTGGGGGGCGGGAAGTTGTCATGCCGGTTTTTGACAGGGGTTTGGGGTGGTTGGGGTGGGGGTGCGGACGGAGGGTGGGAGCGTTCTGGTCGCCCCGTGGTTGTTGGGCTGGAGGAGGGTTCATGGTGCCGAACGTCGGGATTGGTGGGTGCGTGATTCCTGAGGTTCGGTTGCCGTTTGGGGGAGGGAGGCATCTGCAGGTGGGGGTGGCGGGGCGGTTGAGTGAGGGGTGGGGGTTGCGGTTCGGGTTGACGTTGAGTGGGGGGCGGGCGGGGAGTGCGAGCGGGTTGTGGGGGGCGGTTTGTCCGGGGGTTGCGTTGCATGGGTTGGCGTTGGTTGCTAACTGGTGCAGGTATTTGTGTGTTGTCGATGAGCAGCGGGTCGCGGAGGATGGGGTGCTTGTCGGGGCTCTGCGGCAGGTTGTTGCGGATGATTCGGTGTCGACTGCGCGCAACGGGCATCCGGGGGTGCTGGCGTTGCGGGAGCTCTTGCGTAGCACGGTTTTGGGGTGTCCGGCGTACTGGGTGCGGCGGTTGCGCGGCCATCTGGATCGGTGGTTGAGCGGGCAGTTGGCCGAGAGTGCGTACCGGGTGTCGGGCCGCGTGCCGACGCCAGAGGCTTTCATTGATGTACGGCGGGATGCTTCCGCGGTGCTGGTCATGCTCGATCTCGTTGAGATGGTCGAGCGGGCCGCGGTGCTGGACGTGTTGTACCGGGCGCCGGCGTACCAGATGCTGGTGCTCGGGACGGCCGACCTCGTGTGCTGGATCGACGACCTCCACTCGCTGCGCAAGGGCGACCCGATGAACCTGGTGACAGTCCTTGAGCGCCATCAGCAACTGGGGCCTCAGGAGGCTGTTGATGCTGTGGGTGCGCGCATTGCCTTACGTGCGGCCGATCAGCTGGCTGCGGGGAACCAGCTGCCCGCGGCGATGGCTCGGTTGGGTTTCGAGCCTGTGTGTAGGCCTGCGGTCATGCGGTGCGTCGCGGATCAGCAGTCGTGGGTCGCCGGCATGGGGACCGCGTCGGAGCTGATGTGGTGGCGTTGGCGGAGGTTTAGGTTGTGGTGGGGCGGGGGGAGGCTACGGGGCTTCGGTTGCCTTGGGTGTCGGTGGCGCGGATGCCGAACCAGAAGTTGTCCTTCGAGACGTTTTTCAGGGTTGTGTTGGTGACGTTGCCGACCTCGATCGTGTGCTCCCATTGTGGTGCGGTGGGTGCGCGCAGCACGACCTCGTAACCGGCCAAGTCGGCCTCGGTGTTGGGGGTCCAGCGGAGTTCGGTGTCTGCGCGGAGGCCGGCGACGTTGATGAGGGCGCCTTGGACTTCTGCGGGGGAGCGCGCCAGGGCGGCGAGGGCGGCGGCGTTGACCCGGGCGGCGCGGGCGCAGTAGTCGTAGTCGACGAACTCGGGGAGGTCGCCGATCTGTACGCCGTTCTCGACGCGGACGTCCTGGTGCTGGTGCCGGTAGTCCTCCTTCGGCTCGGTGAACCGCACCGCGGAGTACCCCTGCTGCAGGAACGGGATGTGGTCGCCGCCGCGGCCGAGGCGGTCCCGCCGGTACATGATGTTCACCTTCATGTGGGTCGCCTCGTTCTCGGCGACCTCCTTGATGTAGCGCGCGAGCTGCCGGGAGGGGGACTCGGTCTCGTCGCCGCCGAACCGCCGCCAGTCGGCTTCGAGCGGACTCGCCGGGTTCGCCAGGCCTTCGGCGAAGACCCGGATGCTGAACGGATCCCGCTCACCCGCCGGCCCGGTCGAGCTGCCGATGATGTCGTTCGTGAACATCCCGGCGATGTTCTTCCCGTTGGCCTTGGCCTGGGTGGCGAAGAAGTTCGAGCCGTAGGTTCCCTGCTCCTCACCGGCGACCGCCATGAACACGACGGTCGCGTCGAACTGCCGGGTCGCCATTACCCGGGCCATTTCCAGTACGGCGGCCACGCCCGAGGCGTCGTCGTTCGCGCCCGGCGCGTCCTTGACGAAGTCGGTCGGGTCGGTCGGCATCGAGTCGTAGTGGCCGCTCACGACGTAGGTGCGGGCGACCGAGTCCGGCGCCGTACCGGGCAAGGTGGCGACCACGTTGGTGATCACGGTCGGCACCGGGATCCGAGACGCGACCGGCTGCACGTACGACTGGAGCTCGACGGTCATCCGGCCGCCGGACGGGAGCGCCGCCTTCTTGAACTCGTCGAACAGCCAGTCCCGCGCGGCACCGATGCCGCGGTCCGGGTCGGTCTGGGACGACAGCGTGTTGCGCGTCCCGAACGAGACCAGCTTCTCGATCGTCCGCCGGATGTTCGCCGGGCTGATCTCGCGCAGCATCCTGGCCACGTCGGCCGGTACAGGTCTGCCGGTGAACCCGTCGGACGCCGTCTTGGCCTGCGCCGTCGTCGTACCCCCGATCAGCGGCAACGCGGCCGCGGCGCCGGTGAGGGCCGCACGACGGGTGATTCCCGAGTCTGTCATGGCGGTGTCTCCTCGAGACGAGCACGAATCGTGTCGCGACCGAAGCTACGCCGGGGACACACCGACTGCACAGCACTCACCCACCGCCCGGCCGGCAACGGCAACCGAACGAGGGGAATCCTTCAGCAGCTCGACGGTTCCCGGGCGCCAGACCCCGGGTCAGCGTGCACTCGGGCGGCCAGGGGCGCATACTGGGCTTGTTATGGAGCCTTCTCGCGCGACGACGCGTCGTCATCTGTCCACGAGTCCTTTCAAGCCTCGGGTGGCAAGCCCGGTCAAGACCTTCGAGGCGGGTGACCGGGTGTCCCACGACAAGGAGGGGATCGGCCGGATCACCGCCGTCGAAGGTACGTATGCGGTCGTGGTCGATCTCGGGCGTGGCCGGCTGCTGCGGGTCATGTCGCCGTTCGACAAGCTGCACATGCTCTGAGTCTGCGCATGCTCTGAGTCAGGCCGACCGGCCGTCATCCGTCAGCTGTTGCATGAGGCTGATGACGTCCGGGGCGACCCACTCGGCGGCGACTTTGCCGTTCTCGATGCGGTAGAGCTCGAGGCTTCGGTACGTGACCTTGCGGCCGGTGGGTTCCAGGTCCTGAAACGTGCCCAGGTGGGTGCCGTGGAACTGGAGCAGGACCGTCACCTTGTCGTCGGCGCCGAAGATGTCCTGGATCTCGACGGTCAGGTCCGGGAAGCCTGTCAGCATGGCCTGGGCGCCGGCGCGCCAGATGTCCGGGCCGCGGCGGGGTTCGTTGCTGCCGGGAAGGTAGGCGACGAAGTCGTCGGCCAGCATGGCCACGGCGGCGTCGAGGTCGCCGGTCTCGAGCGTACGAAACGCCGTGCGTAGCAGCTGGACATTCTTTTCGGTGCTGGTCGTCATCGCAACGCCTCTCCAAGCAGGGGAATGATGCGACTGAGTGAAAACCCTGACGTCGCGGCAAGGTCAAGCCGCTTGACCTTGCCGCGACGGCATGGTTTTCACTGGGACCGTGCGGATCGGTGAGCTCGCGGCCCTGGTCGGTGTCACCCCGCGTGCGGTGCGGCACTACCACCAACTCGGGCTCCTCCCGGAGCCGGCGCGGCGCAGCAATGGCTACCGCGAGTACGCCCTGCGCGACGCCGTCGTGCTGGCCCGGATCCGCCGGCTGAGCGAGCTCGGACTTGGCCTCGACGAGGTCCGCAACGTGCTCGCCGGCACCGAAGGGCGCGACCTGGTCGAGGTGCTGGAGGAGCTCGACGACGATCTCGGACGGCAGGAGGCGGTACTGGGCGAGCGCCGGACCCGCCTCGCCGCCTTGCTGGCTCAGGCACGAGCGGGTCACCTCGCCGCGGACGGCCCGTTGTCGCCGGAACTCACGGCGCTTCTGGCCGACCTGGGCGAGCGGTCCAACTCACCGATGGCCGCGAAGGACCGCGAGCACCTCGCCTACTTCGACACCGTCCTCCCCGAGGAGACACGCGGTGACCTGATGGCGGTACTGCGCGGGATGGGACCCCACGCCGCACAGGTGTACGCCGTACTCGACGCCCTCGCCGACCTTCACCCGGACGACCCGCAGGTACGACGCTCAGCCGCGGCGCTCGCCGCTCTCCTCCCCGACACCCTCGCCGCGCACCTCCCGTCCCACCTCGCCGCCCACCAAGCCGCCGAGGTCTACTTCGACGACCTGTCCCCGGCCCAGGCCGCGGCCGTCCGCGACGCCCTCGCACTGCTGAGGGCGCGGAGGGCGTAGCGTCGGGTTATGGGTGTTGATGTGATCACCGAGACTGTGATCGATCGGCCGGTCGAGACGGTGGCGGCGTACGTCGGGGATCCGGGGAACGCGCCGGAGTGGTATTCGAACATTCGGTCGGTCGAGTGGCGGACCGAGCCGCCGATATCGGTTGGGTCGCAGCTGGACTTCGTCGCGCAGTTCCTCGGGCGGCGGCTGGCGTACACGTACGAAGTGGTCGCGCTGGAGCCTGGGAAGCGGCTGGTGATGCGGACGGCGGAGGGGCCGTTCCCGATGGAGACCACCTACGAGTGGGCGTATGCCGGTGAGGGCGCGACGCGGATGACGCTGCGCAACCGCGGCGAACCGTCCGGCTTCGCGGGCATGGCCGCACCGGTCATGGTCGCCGCCATGCGCCGCGCCAACACCAGAGATCTGGCACGCTTGAAAGACCTGCTCGAGTCCCGCTAGCGCGTGGTTAGGGTTGTGCCCATGTATGCCTGTGTGGTGCACGCGGCCGGGGACCTGCGGATCGAGGAGCGGGACGGGGCCGAGCCGGGGCCGGGACAGGTCGTGGTGGGGATCGAGTACGGCGGGATCTGCGGTTCGGACCTGCACTACTACCGCGAAGGCGGCGTCGGCGACTTCCGGGTCCGCGAACCGTTGGTGCTCGGGCACGAGGTGGTCGGGCGGATTGTTGCGGTTGGTGCGGGGGTGGACAACCTGTCAACTGGAACCGCAGTAGGGATTCATCCGGCGACAACGTGTGGAGTCTGTGCGGAGTGCGTCGCCGGGCGCAGCAATATCTGTGCCTATAGCAACTATCTCGGGAGCGCGGCCCGCACCCCGCACATCCAGGGTGGGTTCGTGCAAGAGCTCGTCGTCCGGGCGGACCAGGTGCGGGTGCTGCCGGAAAGCCTGGAGCTGAAGACGGCGGTGCTCGCCGAGCCGTTGTCGGTGGCGATCCATGCGGTGCGGCAGGCCGGGGAGGTCGACGGCAAGCGGGTGCTGGTGACCGGGGCGGGGCCGATCGGGTTGCTGGTCGTGGCCGCGGCGAAGAGGTCCGGTGCGGAGTATGTGGTGTCGACCGACCTGCAGGAGACGCCGTTGCGGCTTGCTGCGCAGGTGGGGGCGGACGAGACCGTGAAGGTGGGCGACGGCCGGCGTCTGGAGGATATCGACGTGGCGATCGAGGCCTCGGGGACGGCGGGTGGGCTGCGGACCTGTCTGGAGCAGGTACGGCGTGGTGGCACTGTCGTTCAGGTGGGGACGCTCCCGCCCGGCGACACCGGCTTTCCGGGCAACCTCCTGATGACCCGCGAACTCACGCTGAGGGGCGCCTTCCGGTTCGCCGAGGAGTTCGACACCGCGATCGAGTGGCTGGTGGAGGGGATCGGGCTGGCGCCGATCGTCACGCACAGCTTCCCGCTGGAGGAAGCGCGGGCGGCGTTCGAGCTGGCGTCGGATCGAGGTGCCGCTTCCAAGGTGCTGCTGGAGATCAGCGGTCGTACACCCCGCTGAGCCGCCGGTCCGGGTCGACCGCGGCGAGGATCGACCCGCAGATCTCGGCCAGCTCGCCGACCTGCGCCGGTGTCAGTACGTCGATCACGTGCTGCCGGACCGTCTCCACATGCCCCGGCGCGGTCGCCCGGATCTTCTTCCAGCCCTCGGCGGTCAGTCGCGCGTTCGTCGCCCGCGCGTCCTGCGGACACGGGAACCGCTCGATGTACCCGCGGTCCTCCAGCCGCTTCACCACGTGCGACAGCCGCGGCAGCGTCGCGTTGGTCTGCTGCGCGAGCGCCGTCATCCGCAGCGTCCGCTTCGGCGCCTCGGACAGCATCGCCATCACGTAGTACTCGTAGTGGGTCAGCTCCGCGTCCCGCCGGAGCTGTGAGTCCAGCACCCCGGGCAGCAGCTCGAGTACGGCGGCCAGCCGCACCCATGCCGTCATCTCACCGTCGTCCAGCCATCGCGTGCTCACCCGAACATTCTGGCAGCAAAAGGTTGTAGCTACAACCATCCTGCGCGACGGTGATGATTGAACGCGCAACCAAACCAAAGGGAGCAGTTATGTCGCACGTCAGCATCATCGGTAGCGGGAACATGGGTCAGGCGATCGCGGCCGTCATCGCCAAGGGCGGCAACACGGTCGAGCTCTTCAACTCGACCGACAAGGACAAGACGGTCAGCGGCGACGTGGTGGTGCTCGCGGTGCCGTACCCGTCGGTGGCGCAGGTGCTCGCGGACCGCGCCGACCAGCTGGCCGGCAAGGTCGTGGTCGACATCACCAACCCGCTCAACTTCGAGACCTTCGACTCGCTGGTGGTTCCGGCCGACAGCTCGGCCGCGGCCGAGCTGGCCGCGAAGCTGCCGGACTCGAAGGTGCTCAAGGCCTTCAACACCACCTTCGCGGCGGCGGTGGCCTCCGGCCGGACGGGCGACGTGCCGACCACGGTCCTGATCGCCGGTGACGACGTCGACGCCAAGGCCGAGCTGGCCGGCATCATCAGCGCCGGCGGGCTGCGCGCGGTCGACGCGGGCGGCCTGAAGCGGGCCCGCGAGCTGGAGGCGGCCGCCTTCCTGCAGCTCACCCTCGCGGTCGGCGAGAAGGTCGCCTGGACCGGCGGCTTCGCTCTCGTCTGACCGCATCCCGGCCGGCCGCGACTGTAACGGTAAAGTTGAGCTGGTGCCGACTCTGCTTCTGAGCACCCAGCGGGAGTGGGATGGGTTAGGTTGAGCCCGGCGCCTGGCGCTAGACCAATTCAGCAGCGGGAGGGGTGCCATGACCCGGCGGGTGACGATCGCCCAGGTCGCGGCTGAGGCCGGTGTCTCGGCAATGACGGTCTCCAACGTCGTCAACGGCCGGTCCGGCGCGTCGGAACAGACCCGGCGCCGGGTGCTGAAGGTGGCCGAGCGGCTCGGCTACGTGCCGAACCTCGCCGGGAGGAGTCTGAAGTCAGGACGCACCGGCCTCATCGGTGTGCTGACGCTGGATCTCACGACGCAGTACGCGCTGGAGATCGTCCGTGGCATCTCGGACGAGTTGGCCGAGGCCGAGTACGAGGTCCTGATCAGCGCGTCGTACCAGGACGCCACCCGCGAGCAGGAGCGGGTGGCGCGACTGGTCGTCGGCGTTGCGGACGGCGTCGTCCTGGTGGCGCCGCGGCTCGAGGACTCCACACTCGACCTGCTGCGATCCGCGACGTGTCCGGTGATCGTGGTCGACCCGCGGCGGTTCCAGGTCGACCTCCCCCGGATCGTCGTGGACAACTACGGCGGGATGCGGCAGGCGACGGACCACCTGCTGTCGCTGGGACACGAGCGGATCGCGTACCTCGGTGGTGATCCCGACTTCGACAGCAGCGCGTCCCGGAGGCAGGGCTTCCTCGACTCGATGCGGCTTGCCGGCAAGCCCGTCGACGAGACACTCCTGCGCGAGTGCGACTTCACGTACCAGGCCGGACTTCGCGCCGCGCGCGAAGTCCTGGCCGCTGGCCCGACGGCGATCGTCGCGGGCGCTGACTTGATTGCCGTGGGGGCTGTCGACGCTGTCCGCGCGGCGGGCGGCAACGTGCCCTCGGACGTTTCGGTCGTGGGTTTCGACGATCTTCCGCGAGCCGCCGAGTCGTTCCCCTCGCTGACCACTGTCCGTCAGCCGCTGCACGACATGGGCCAACTGGCCATCCGTCACCTGATGAACCGGATCGACGGCCGCCCAGGCCTGCCCGAGCTGATGACCTTGCCGACCGAGTTGATCGTCCGCGGTTCGACGGCGCCGCCGGCGGGGCGTCCGTCTCAGCGCTGACGATCGCTGAGACGGACGCCCTGCCGCGCGGCTCTCGCGGTTACGAGATTCCGGTGAGGTACCGCCCCCAGCTGTACTTCTCCCAGTCGCCTTGGACGTCGCTGTTGGCGCGGAGTGGCGACTCGGACTCGTCGGCGCGGGCGACGACGTACTTCCCGTTCGAGTTCGCCTTCAAGTTGATGGATCCGTTGCCCACGTCGATCCATTGCAGTTTCTCCCAGTCGCCGAGCACGTCCGAGTTGGCGCGGAGCGGATTTCCGGTCACGCTCGCCCACGCGACGACGTTCCTGTTGTTGGAGAGAGCTTTGAGGGCGATGAAGCCGGCGCCCGCATCGAGCACCTGGAACTTCTCCCAGTTGCCGAGCTGCGTGCTCTTGGCCTTCAGCGGGGCATCGGTTTCGTCGGCGCGGGCGACGACATTGAGGCCGTTCGAGGCCGCCCGCAGCCAGATCACCTGTCCGATCGGCGGGCCACTGCTGTACTCGATCGTCGGGTTCCAGAGCGTCGCGTCGCTGGTGTTGGTACCGGACTTGTCGACGACGAAATGGATGACGTCGCCGGCCGCGACCGTGGTCTTGACGCTGTGGGCCACTTCGCTGGTGCCGGTGAGATGCTGGACCCCGCCGGCCGGCCAGATCTGCGTCGAGTTCTTCATGATCCTCAGGTCGACGCCGTCGCCGGCCGCCGACTCCTTGCGCGGTGCACCGTTGATCACGATCGGCCCGGACGTGGGTGCGGTCCAGGAGACGGCCGTGGCGTTCTGGTCAGGATGGATCCAGGACGGCACCCAGACCAGGTTGTACGGCGCTGACCCCTTCCACTGCCCGAGCTGCTGATTCCAGGTCAGGTCGGTGTACGTCCCGCCGTTGAGCTGCTGGTACCGCCACCCTTTGGTGCCCTGCGTGGTGGAGAGGTTGTCCGACAGCGTGTACGCGTTGAGCGTCGTGTTCCGGGTGACGCTGACATTGTCGAACTTGGCTGCGGTGTTGAACGTGCGGACGCCGATCCCGCCGAAGCTGAAGGCCGAGTCGACCGCATCGATCGCCGGTGTGGTGGCGTTGTCGAAGAAGACCTGGATGCGCGCGGAGTGCGCGACGATCCGCAGATGATGGAAGACGTTCGGCGCCCCGTTCACGGCGGCAGTCTGGAGGGGAGTCCAGTCGCCGATGTCGTGGTTGGCGTTCAGTTCCACGCCGCTGCTGTTGTCCGCGCGGCCGAGCACGAGTTGCGATCCGTCGAATCCGACGTAGTAGCCGCGGTAGTTGTCGGTGCCGTAGTCGTTGCTCGCGTTGCGGAACACGACGCCCGCGTTGCCGGTGGGGGTCGTTGCCTGCACGTCCGCATCGAAGGTGAAGTCGTCGAACCACTTGTCCTCGATGGCCGCACGGTTCCCGCTGCCGGAATCCACCGACAAGGTGCCGCCGGCTTCGCTCCAGGCTCCGTTGTAGGTCTTCCAGCCGGTGAGTACGCCGTCGTTGAAGTTGTCGCTGTAGCTCGTGGGCCGTGGTGTCGCGTCCCAGTCCCAGTACGGGTTGCCGTCGTTGATCGAGTACCGCGGCAGATGCTGCTCGGCCATGCCTAGCGCCTGCTGCGATCCGGCGCCGAACGTCATCGTCCGGCGTACCCAGTGGCAGCAGCCGCCCTCGAAGCCGCCCGAGTAGACGCGCATCGTGCTGCCGACCGTTCCGACCCCCGTGCCGTCGCTGGTGGTGATGACGTTGTAGTGGTCGAGCTGGTCGCTGATCTTGTGAAAGCCGGTCCAGTTCTGCAGCGACAGGTCGGTTGCCGTCGCCATGTAGGCGCCGTCCTCGATCGCGTGCCGCGAGTACAGCTTGCTCGAGATCAGGACGAACTTCTGCAGGGAGGTGTTGAAGGCAACGGTGACTCCGGAGGCGTTGGGCAGCAGGTCGCTGGCCCGGCCGCCGAGGCCTGGCTCGCTCCAGGCCCCGTTGTAGAGGTACTGCCAGGTGCCAGGGGCCATCTTGCCGCTGATCGGCGCCCGGGCGACCCGAAGAGAGCTCTCGAACTCGCCGTTGTCGGTGGTGCTGAACCAGGTGTTCATGTACCACACGTAGAAGAATCCGCCGGCGGTATCCACGTACAGCGCCGGCTCGCCGACTCCGTAGTCGTAGTAGTTGTGGAAGTCCGAGAAGGTGTACGAGTTGTCCGAGGTGAGGATGTCGCCCTCGTAGTGCCAGTGCCGGCCCTTGTCGGTGCTCGTGGACAGCCCGATCCGCTTCAACGGCGCCAGTCCGTTGCCCGGGAAGCTGAACTCGACGTGGGTGGGGACGTACCACTTGCCGCTCGCGTCGACGTAGGCGCCGGCGTTCCACCAGTAGCGGTCGCCGCGGTCGGTCGGGTACGAACTGTCGAGAGCTCCATCCGGTTGCCGGACAAGATTGTCCATCGACGTGCCCTTGAAGATCCGGGGCGTCTGCGGCGGTGCGGACGACGGGCTGACCAGGCCGATCACGTACAGGTCGGTGCCGTCCTTGACGACCGTGAACTCGCCGTCACCGAAGTCCTCGACCGGGGTCGGCGCCGAGAGCGAGAAAGTGTACGGCGCGGCAATGGTGTACGCGCCCGCCGGAACGATGGATCCGGCGACGAGCGCGCTGACGCAGAGCAGCAGCGTCACGAGCTTGGATGTCCTGCGCGACAGCATCTGGACCACACCCCTCAGCGTTCGGGCGGCAGGTAGCCGGCCGTGGTCGCCGGCACCGATCAGGATTTCAGGGTTAGTGTTGCGATAAAGTTACATCTGGTCAAGACTGACTCATCAACAAATCTTTTCGCCTCATCAGGCCTTGACAGCGACGCCTTTATCGTTAAGTTTACGCCCATGCAGGAGGCGAATTTGTCCCCGAGGGTCACGATCGCTCAGGTCGCCGGCGAGGCCGGGGTCTCGGCGATGACGGTCTCCAACGTGCTGAACAAGCGACCAGGCGCATCGCAGCAGACCCGGCAACGGGTGCTGTCGGTCGTCGAGCGCCTCGGGTACGTCCGAAGCCAGGCCGCGCGCGGGCTGAAGACCGGGCGGACCGGGCTGATCGGTGTCCTGATGCTCGACCTGACCACCCAGTACGCGCTCGAGATCGTGCGCGGGATCGCGGACGAGCTCGCCACCGTCGAGTACGAGGTCCTGATCTGTGCGTCGTACCAGGACGCGACCCGGGAGCACGAGCGGCTCAGCTTCCTGGCCGGCGGGTTGGTCGACGGCATCGTGCTGATCGCGCCGGAGCTGGAGGACCGAAGCGTCGAGGTGCTGCGCGACCGAGAGTGCCCGGCGATCGTGGTCGATCCGCGCCGGATGGACGTCGACCTGCCACGGATCGTCGCCGACAACTACGACGGCATGCGCCGGGCGACCGAGTATGTGCTCGGGCTGGGGCACCAGCGCATCGCCTTCCTCGGCGGTGATCCCGACTTCGACAGCGCCGCCGAGCGGGATCGCGGATTTGCCGACGCGATGCGCCTGGCCGGGCGGGCGGTCGACGGCACGCTGCGGCGGGTGTGCGACTACAGCTACGGCTCCGGGTTCCGGCAGGCCAGCGATCTGCTGGTCGAGCACCGCCCGACGGCGATCGTCGCGGCCTCCGACCTGATCGCGTTCGGAGCGATCGATGCGGTCCGTGCGCACGGCCTGCAGGTCCCGCGGGACATTTCGGTCGTCGGCTTCGACGATCTTCCGCACGCCGGCGACTCGGTACCCGGTCTCACCACTGTGCGGCAGCCGCTGCACGACATGGGGCAACTGGCGGCCCGCTGCCTGCTCAACACGCTGGATCAACGCCCGGCACTTCCCGATGTCCTGGTCCAGCCCACCACGCTGGTCATCCGCGACACCGTGGCAGCCCGGGCGATCGACGACGAAGCCGGTGCAGTACGGACCGCAGGCTGATGTCCGCGGGCGCATCAGTCCCGGCCGCCGGATCGGCTGCTTTCACTGCTGGATTCCCACGAAAGAGGAGAAAATGCGCAGAGCGCTGGCAGTACTGCTCCTGATGTCCGCATTGGCGGCCGTCGCGACGGCCTGCGGAAATGGTGCAGGTGCGAAACCGGACGACAAGAGGCTGACGGTGGTCGCCTTCAAGGGCGGTGGCACCGAGTTGGCCGGGCTGCCGGAGCTCAACGCGAAGTTCCAGAAGGAACATCCCGACCTGAAGCTGGAGTTCAAGTACGTCAGTCCGGACTACGACACGTACAACAACTCCCGGCTGGCGGCGGGTGACGCGGCCGACGTGCTGATGATCGATCGGCAGAAAATGGTCAAGTGGTCAAAGCAGGGGTACCTGGCCGATCTCAGCGATCAGCCGTGGGTCGACCGGATGAATCCCGATCTGAAGTACTTCAACACGATGAACGGGAAGACCTACCAGCTGAACGGTGAGAACATCGCCATCGGCTTCTACGCCAACCTCGACCTGCTCCGGCAGGCCGGGATCCAGCAGGTCCCGCAGACCTGGCCCGACCTGATCAGCGACCTCCAGATTCTGAAGGCAAAGAAGATCAACGGCTTCATGCTGCCGAACAAGGGTGGCTGGACCGGCGAGCAGCTGGCCTTGCTGCTGGCGGCGAACCTCGTCGACAAGTCGTGGGCCCAGGACTACGACGGCGGGAAGGCGTCGTTCGCCCCGGCGTGGAACCCGGTGGTCGACCGGATCAAGGAGTTGTTCTCCACCGGGACGGTCGATCCGAAGCTGATGCTCGGCCTCGATCCGAACAACGACGGCGTACCGCAGTTCAAGGCCGGCAAGTGGGCCTTCCTGATCAACGGGGCGTGGGCGTTGAGCGACATTGCCAAGAACGCGTCGTTCAAGTTCTCCTTCAATGCTTTTCCCGGCGGCGCGACCGGGACCGCACCCAAGCTCGCGACCTTTGTCGGCGCGGGCTGGGGAGTGAACTCGCACGCGAAGAACCCGGCGGCGGCCAAGCAGTACGTCGAGTTCCTCTCGCGCCCGGAGAACGCGACCGTCGTGCTCAAGGCGGAGGCGGCGTTCAGTCCGCTCAAGGACGTCGAAAGCCCGGCGGTCGCCGCGGCGAAACCAGCGCTCGAGGCGTACACCTCGGGTCACTCGATGCCCTCGCCGGCCCAGGTGCTCAACTTCGCCAACGCCGAGACCGAGCTGCAGAAGGGGATCGAGCTCGCCTTCGCCGACCCGGCCCGGCCGACGAGCAGCGTGCTCAGCTCGCTGGAGTCGCAGATTCCACGGACTCCGCTCAGCTGATCGCCGTAGCCCCTTCCGCGTCGAAGACACAGCGCGTCGACGACACAGCGTCGACACGGCGCGCCGAACACACCAGGGAGTCGCTCATGTGGCTGCGAGGCCGACAGGCAGTCCTCTTTCTGCTACCCGCCGCGCTCGTCTTCGGGCTGTTCGCCGTCTACCCGACGATCCGGGGAATCGTCATCAGTTTCACCGACGCGCAGGGCATCTCCGGCGGCCGGTACGTCGGTCTCGCCAACTACCGGCGGATGCTGCACGACGCGACGTTCTCCGACGCGTTGCGCAACACCTTGATGTTCACCGCGGTCATCGTCGTCGTCCAGAACGTCGGGGGGCTGGCTGTCGCAGCCTGGCTGCGCAGCCAGCCCCGCGTTCGCGCCGTCGCCCAGAGCAGCCTGCTGCTGCCGAGCATGATGGCCTTTGTCGCGGTCGGGTACGTCTGGTCGTTCATCTACTCGCCTCTCGGCGGACCGCTCAACTCGATGCTGCGCCTGCTAGGGCTCGGATCGCTGCAACAGGTCTGGTTGGGAGACCAGCGGACGGCGCTGCTCGCCATCTCGGCGAGCAGCATCTGGATGTTCCTGGGGTACACGGCGATCATCTATCTGGCCGGCTACCTGTCGATCCCGGGCGAGGTCATCGAGGCGGCGCAGATCGACGGTGCCGGGGGATGGGGCCGGTTCCGGCAGGTCGAGTGGCCGTTGCTCGCTCCGGCCGTCACCGTCAGCGTCACGTTGTCCGTGATCGGGACGCTGCGCATCTTCGAACTCCCGCTGGTCATGACCCGTGGTGGCCCCGCCGGGGCGACGGAGACGCTCAGCTTGTTCGTGTACGACACCAGCTTCTCCAGCTTCGAATTCGGCTACGGCACCGCGATCGCGACCGTTCTGCTGCTGGTGACGGTCTTGCTGGCGGTGGTGGTCACCACGGTGCTACGACGGCGGGAGGTGGCAATGGGATGACCGCAACCGTGGATACTCGACCCCGCCAAGCACCGGCCACGCCCAAGTCGCGGCGCTCCGCACGCAGCTCTTCGCCGTCCCGCGTGCTGCGGCGCCGGATCTCGGCCGGCCTGCTGCTGGTGTTCTCGCTGATCATGCTGCTCCCGATCCTGATGGTCCTCAACGTCTCGCTGCGCCCGGCCGGCGACACGAGCACGGGCGCGTTGTCCCTACCCAGCCACCTTGCCTGGGGCAACTATGCGGACATGTTCCGGCGGATGAACTTCCTGCAGAGCCTGTCGAACACGCTGACGATCACGCTGGTGTCGATCGTGGTGGTCGTGCTGGCCGGCTCGGCAGCTGCCTGGGCCATCGCCCGGCACGGCCGGACCTGGACGACCTTCACCTATCACGTGTTCGTCTCCGGCCTCACCATTCCGGTGTTCGTCCTGCTCACCCCGCTGTACCTGCTGATGCGTCAGCTCACCCTGCTCGACACCTTCCCGGCGGTCATCATCGGCAACGTGGCACTGAACCTGCCGTTCGCGGTGTTCTTCTACTCCAGCTTCCTGCGCACGGTGCCGACCGAGTTGGAGGAGGCCGCCGCGATCGATGGCTGCGGGGTATTTCGGACGTACTGGAGCATCGTGCTGCCGCTGCTCAAGCCGGCCACCGCGACGATCGCGATCTTCGTCAGTATCGGGATCTGGAACGACCTGGTCCTGCCGTTGCTGTTTCTCAGCTCACCGTCCAAAACCACCATCACGCTGTCGGTGTACTCGTTCATCGGGAGCCAAGGACGGTTCAAGCCCGCCGAGCTGTTCCCGGCCGTCGCGCTCGCGACCATCCCGCTGTTCCTGCTCTTCGCCGTGATGCAGCGGCGCATCGTCGCCGGCATGACCGCCGGCATGGGCAAGCGATGAGCGACGTCGCCTGCTAGCGCAGGAACGCGAGCCGTACGCCGAGACCGATGAAGATCCCGCCCGTCGCCGTGTCGATGCGGCGGCGGGCGGCGCGGCGGGTGCGGAGCCAGCCGCCGATCCGCCCGGCCAGCAGCCCGACCGTGCCGTCCACCAGGAACTCGAGCACGATCAGAATCGCGCCGAGCACCGCGAACTGCAGCCCGACCTGACCGTGCGCCGGCACCACGAACTGCGGCAGGAACGCGATCGTGAACGTCACCATCTTCGGGTTCAGCAGGTTCGTCGTCAGCCCGGTCAGGTACGCCTTCCGCCCGGACATACCGGCAGCGGGCTCTTCGTCGGCAACATCGTTCCGGTGCCGGATCATCTGTACGCCGAGATAGACCAGGTACGCCGCGCCGACGATCCGTACCGCGGTGAACGCCACCGGCACCGCCGCGAACAGCGCCGCCAGCCCGGCCGCCGCCACCCCGACGTGGATCGCCTCGCTGGTCGCCACCCCAGCCGTCGCCAGCAACCCGGCTCGCGGTCCGCTGCGCATGCCGCAGCCCAGGATGAACAGCATGTCCGGGCCCGGCGTGATCATCGCGATCGTCGTCGTCAGCAGGAACGCGAGCAGGAGGTGCTGGTCGATGGGCATGTTCCGATCTTCACACGCCGCACCGACAGTTCAGCCCGTGTCTCAGCCCCGCGTCTCAACCCCTTGTCTCAGCAGTCACCCTGGTCACCCGATCGGCGAGCTTCCGGCCGCGGCCGGTCAGGACCAGCTGGTCGACCGCAGGCCGCTTCCAGCCGACTACGTAGCAGAGCGTCCAGCTGAGCCAGGTGTCCGTGCCGGCCGTCCGTTCGGGGCGCTCGGCGCGCAGCAGGCATCGATAGCTGAGTTGCCGGCGATGGAGGACCTCGATGACCGCCTTCATCTGCTGCTCGTCGCGCTCGGCGGCAGGCGAAGCCTGGACCGGCTGCGGCCAGGTGATCACGCCGGCCTTTGCCTCGGCGGCCAGGCGTCGCGGCAGGACGAGGCGCGAGTGCAGCAGGACGACGCCCGGTACGACGTACAGCAGTGACAGGGCGAACACCACCGACGTGATCAATGCGGCCCGCCAGGCCCAGTTGGAGGGCTGCGGCCAGTGCCAGATCACCCACGCGGCGATGACCAGGAAGATCGTGCCGTAGATGACGGACCAGGTCGCTGCGGTCGCGTTCGGCAGGTTGACCGGCCGTGTCCGCCAGGCGCCGGCCGACTCCGACCAGAGCCGGTACGACCAGCCCGCGATGAACCCGAGCACCCACGCGATCAGTGCCAGCCCGATGACGATCAGGACCAGTAGCACGTGGTGCGACTTCCACGACCTGGCCTGCACGTCGGCCCAGCCCGCCCCGACGAAGATCGCGACCACCGCCAGGATCAGAGCGACGATCTTCAGCGCCGTGAACGAGAACCAGGTGATCAGGGTCTCGAGCCGGCGCCGCCACTGCGGCGACTGCGGGATGAGGTTCGGCCGGATCGTGCTGTTGTAGCGCTGCGCGGTCCGGTCGAGCGCGTTGTACAGGCCGGCCAGCGGCGTACCGAGGTTTGCCGGCAGGCTACCGAGCAACGTGAGCGTCAACGCCAGCGCGAGGATGGTGCCAAGGGTGCCTAGGGCAACGACCTGCCCGTCCTCGGCCGGCCGGTCGTTCCAGCGTTGCGCGGCCAGCGCTATCAGTGGGATGAGAGGCGTCAGCAGCACGATGCCATGCAGCAATGTCCCGGTCCGCAAGGCGGCAAAGCCAAAGGCGGTCAGCAGCGCACCGACGCCGATCGCTGTGGCCGGCGCGGCTGCCCAGCCATGCAGTACGCCGAGCAACGGCAACGCCAGCAGTACAGCCCCGGAGCCGAGCAGCCACAGGGCGAGGAAGCGCGCGATCGGTCCGCTCGACGCCAGCCCGAGCACGGTCCAGTACGGGAACAGCATGCCCCCGCGCAGCGTCCGCGTGACGGGTTTGATCGCGGACAGGCCGGACCGCGAGCTGTCCGCGACGGTCACCGCGACGCTGGCCGCAGTCGTCGCGGTCCGGATCAGCTGGTCGCTCCGCGCCTCGTCGGTGATCGGCTCGCGCCCGATGCCGGCGCGGTCGAGCGCCTCGAGAGCCTGCCGGCCGAGGTCGATGCGGCGCAGGGTCAGCGGCTGATCCGTCTGCACGGTGCGCAGGTCCGCCAGCAGGTCGTCGTACTGGTCGATGAAGAGCTCGCCACGGGAGTAGCGGTTCGCGCGGTCGGCGCGGTCGGCCTTGACGGCGGCGGCGATGGCCGGCAGTTCCTTCGTGGCGATGCCGAGGTGCAGGGCCCAGGCGGCGAGCGCGGCGAGCCTGGGCAGGCTCGTCGGGAGCTGGCTGCTCGTCGCACTGCGGAGGTAGAGCGGGACAAGTTCATCGGCGGCCTGCTGGCGGAGCGGCGCCAGCAGCTCGGGTTCGCTGTTGAACAAGCTCTCGCCGAGCCGGGTCACGAACGCGGTGGCGGCGGTCAGCGCGGCCCGCTTGTCGTCCTGGAGATTGTCGTGCAGCACGATGTGCCGCTGGATCCGCTGCGGCGAGAGCAGGATCTGGCAGAGCATCGTCGCGGCGTCGATCCGTCCCCAGGTCCAGTCGTTCATCCGCCACGACCGCTTCAGGAACCCACCGAACCGCCGCAACGACAGCCCACCCACCTTGTCGTCGGGCGTCGTCGAGTACTTCGCGAAGTCGTTCGGCGTCCGCAACGAGACCTGCACCAGGTCGATCGGAAGCGTCGCCTCGGTCGGCGACTCGTCCGCGATCGTCCAGGTCGCGACGTGCAGCCACAGCAACCGCTGGAACACGTCGTCGAGGCCGGTGCTTCCCGCGAACAAGGCCTGCCAAGGCTCGAGGCCCGCGATGGCAACGGAGTCCTCGCCGAGCAGCCGCAGCTGATCGAGTACGTCGTACACCGCCTTGACCACATCGCCGACCGCCTGTCGCGCCTCGACGCCAAGGGCGCCGCGACTGCTCGCCGCGAGCAGGGTCCCGGCGACTGAGTCCAACTCGGCGGGGCTCAGCACTCCGTCGTCGGCGGCCAGCTCGGCGACCTTGAGTTCGTCCGCGGCGGCGGTCAGCACCCCGTCGGGCATGCCAACCATCGTGTGGGCGTAGAAGGCGAGCCGGAGGCTCCAGTACTCGGCGCTCGGCCGCAGCCTCCGGAGTACTCCGTCCGCCGTCCAGATGTCGTCGGTGCCGCAGCGAACCTGGCGGAGCCGTTCCTGCGCCGCGCAGGTCAGCGAGCGGGAGTCGGCGCAGGTCTTGATCTGCTCGTCGTGGGCGACACCGATCAGCCGGTCGAGGAGGTCGATGGCGGACTCGGCGATGTCGACCCCTGCCGTGACGCCCCAGGTCCACATCACCGGTGGCCGCGCCGGGATCTCCGGCGGGACGTAGGGGAGCGGGCCGGTCTCCAGCCAGGTGCGCTGGGCGTCCTCGGCGGCCTGGCGGATGCGTTCGTACGACCAGTTCGTGGGTGGGGTGAAGCGTTGCGCCAGGTCGCGCGCGGCGCGGCGGATGCGGAGCTGGCGGTAGCTGGCGAAGATGGTGTCCGCCAGGGTCTCCAGTTTGTCCGGGCCGGCCGCGGTCTCCAGTACGTCGTGCCGCGTACCGCGACGGGATGCCGAGGCCCGGTTGAAGTTCTCCACCTCGTCGACGAACGTGCGGCTGCTCTGGCTCATCAACGCGCCGAGCAGACCGCCCAGCGTCTCGGTCACGTCGGGCGGTGTCCCCGGGGCGTCCGGCGGATCGATGTCGTTGGTCGGTGCATGCGGGTAGACCATCAGGATCACCCGGTGCACGAGCCCGCCGGCCGGCATCCGGCTGATCGCCTCCAGCGCGCGCTGCGTCGGCGTGTTCTCGAGTACGCCGCCGTCCACGGCGTACCGCGACCGGTCGTCGGGGACCTCGTCCGCCGGGCCGGCGTCCCGCCAGGACACGTACCTGCCGAGGTCGGGCCGCAGCGTGGGCCGGGTGACGTCGAGCTGCGACCGGGACACCTTCCACTCCGCGGTCTCCAGGTTCTGGTTGCGGCTGGCAACGGCCGGGACGAAGCACGGCTCGAACGCGAGCGGGAACCCGGCCGAGCAGCGGGCCGCGATCGCGATCCGGGCCGCGACCAGGTCGGGGTCCTTGTGCGGCGCGAAGTCGTCCTCGCCGTCCTCCGACGGCGCGCCCCGCCGGAACCGGAACTGGCCCTCGTGCTGCCGCTGCGGCAGCTGCTGGCCGAGCGAGTCGACCGACACGGTCCGGGCGCCGTTCAGCAGCGTCGTGGTGATGGTGAGATCCACCGGCCGGTACTCGGGCGTCTCCGGGTCCCACGGCATGACCAGGTGCTTGAAGGCGTCCTGCAGCTTGGGCAGGAAGTAGTCGTCGCCGCGCAGCAGCGACGCGGGCGCCCCACGGAACGGCTGCTGCAGCAGGTTGTCCATCCGGCCCTGCTCGGCCCACAGGTCCCGCAGCAGCGAGACGTCGGCGAGTTTGTTGGCCTGGCCAAGGGCCAGGGCGGCGCCGTTGATCCCGCCGGCCGACGTACCGGCGATGACGTCGGCCCGCGCCTCGAGGTCCAGAAGGTCGAGCAGCTCCCCGTAGACGCCGTCGCCGCGGGTCAGCGCGTTGATCTCCTGCACCACGCCGCCCATCCAGACGGCGAGGCTGACGCCGCCGTTCAGCACGACGGCAAAGCGGATCTGCTCTTTCGGATACTGCTGCGCCATGACGGTCCCCTCCAGCACCCACCCCCGGGCGCCCCCTCCTCAAGGAAGGCGCCCGGGAGCGGCCACGTCAAGACGTCATGCCGATCTGTGCCCGAGGGTTCAGCCCAGGTAGTCGCGCCACGGGCCGGTGATGGCCAGCGTGATGCCCGGGGTCTGGATGTTGACGAACAGCACCTTGCCGTCGTGCGAGAACGTCGGGCCGGTGAACTCGGAGTCGTTCAGCATGTTCCGCGCGATGGCGTACGTCGGGCCACCCGGCGTGGCGCTCAGCACGTGACTGCTGGCCTGCCCGTCCTCGGCCAGGATCAGCGAGCCCCACGGCGTCACGGTGACGTTGTCCGGGCCGTCGAAGTTCAGGTCGTCGTACTTCACGTCGCCGCGCGGCTTGTTCGCGACCGCGCTCTCCGGGAAGTAGGTGACCAGCTGGATGGTGCAGGCGTCGTAGTTGTAGAACCACACCATCCCGTCGTGCGGTACGCCGTCAGCCGGGACGTCGGCGGTGCCGGACTCGGCGTAGGAGTTGACGACGTACACGCCCTGCTTGGTGCCGTAGACACCCTCGAACTTCTTGCCGCGGGTGATCTGGCCGTCGGTGAACTGCTTGCGGACCGAGGTGGTCGCGCCGTCGCGGTCGGGCACCGGCACCCACGCCACCCGGAACGGGCGGAGCAGCTGGGCCGAGGTCAGGTAGGCGACGTCCGGGATCGGCTTGCCGTCGTCACCGAGGATGGCCAGCGCCTCGAGCTTGCCGAAGTCCTTGTCCTGCAGGTCCTGCCAGCTGCGCGGGCCGAGCTTGTAGCCGCGCGGCGCCGACCAGCGGTAGAAGGTCCCGTTCGGGCCGGAGGCGTCCTCGGACAGGTAGATGTGGGTCCGGTCCTCGTCGATCGCCAGCGCCTCGTGGGCGTAGCGGCCGAGCGCCTTCAGCGGCACCGGGTGCGCGGTCTTGCCGTCGGCCCAGACCTCGAAGACGTACCCGTGGTCCTTCGACCGGGTGGTGCCGTTGGCCTTGTTCTCGGTCTCCTCGCAGGTCATCCAGGTGCCCCACGGGGTCGGGCCGCCGGCGCAGTTCGTCAGCGTGCCGGAGATGCCGACCCACTCGCCGAGGTTGTTGCCGCTGGAGTCGACGGTGATCACCGTGCAGCCACCGGCCGAGCCGACCGCCGGGTCGTACACGGTGCCCTCGATCTGCGGGACGCCGAGCGCGTTGGCGGAGCCGATCTCGTGGTTCTGGATCAGCTGGTAGCGGTCGTGGCCGCTGCTGACGACCGCGGTGCCGTCGTGCAGCGTCGGCGTCGGGTGACCGCTCGTCAGCTTGGTCTCACCGGCCTGGGTGACGATCCGGTACTTGAACCCGGGTGGCAGCGCCAGGATGCCCTTCGGGTCGTCCAGCAGCGGCGGGAACGGGCGGTGCTGCGGGAACGGCCCGTCGTGACGCGCGGGCGCGGCCTCGGCGAGGGTCGGCATCGCGCCGACGGTGGTGAACCCGACGCCGGCGGCACCCACAGCGGCGCCGCGGAGGACGGAACGACGATCGACAGACATGACTTGACTCCTAGTAGTGGCGGTACCCCGAGGTTTTCCGGAATCCTTCAGGGCGTGGGCTGACAGGCGGCAAACACAACTTGAACAGAAAGGCTGCAACGAACCGGATTCCGGCAGCGTCTACTGTGGGAGGTGATCACAATGCTGAGGGTGATGATCGTAGCGGTGGCAACCGTCATGCTGGTTGCGTGCGGCAACGAAACTGCGACCGGAGGGCAACCGTCCATGACGCCGAGCACCAGTAGTCCCGGAACGCCGGGGAATTCCGCCAGCCCGGAACCGTCCGGCAGCCCGCTGGACCAGGCCCGGGCCGACCTCGCCAAACGGCTCGGAATAGATTCGTCGCAAATCAAAGTGGTCAGCTCGGACGAGGTCACCTGGCCGGACGGCAGCCTCGGCTGCCCGGAGCCGGGGATGATGTACACCCAGGCGCTGGTGCCCGGGCACCGGACCGTCCTCGAGGCCGCCGGCAAGCGGTACAGCTACCACTCGGGCGGCCGCCGGGCTCCGTTCCTCTGTGAGCATCCGAAGCCGCCGACCGGTTGAAAACTTTCTGAATCTTCCTTGGTCACAGGGTGTATCAATCCCTGCGGGCCCGGACTCCGCATAAGTGGGGGAACCGCCTTCGGGCCGCCGCGAGGGGGGACGGCAGCAGGGGGCACGCAGGGGGGAGGGCTGACGCGGTGCGGGGGTCCGGTTGGTCAGGCCGGTAGTCCACACCGCGTCAGCGCGTTCTGCCTCCTTACGGCAGGGACGCGAGCGCGTCACCGGCCCGCAGTACCGGGCCGACTCCGGGCTCCGGCTGCGTCAGCGCGAACGCCAGCAGCGCGTCCGACGCCTGCTTCGCGCTCTCACCGGTGACCGACATCCGGCCGGCGATCAGCCCGGCCACGAGCGGCGTCGCGAACGACGTACCGCTCCAGCGCGCCATCCCGGCGAACTCGCGCAGCTGCCCCGCGTTCGGCGGCTCGGTGCACTCGTACTCGCCCGTCAGGAACGCGTTGACCAGGTTCTCACCCGGTGCGTAGACGTCGACCCAGCCGCCGAAGTTGCTGAACGACGCCCGGTCGTGGCCGTTGTCGGCGAGCGCTCCGACGGCGACGGTTTCCGGGAACGCGGCCGGCCAGAAAAAGTCCCGGGTCGACTCGTTACCGGCTGCCGCCACCAGGGTCAGGCCGCCGACCCTGTCCAGCCGCGTCTGGATGAACACGTCGAGACCCAGCGCCGGCAGGTCGAAGCGCGTCCGCGTCCCGGCCGACAGGCTGATGATGTCCGGCGCCAGGTCGAGTACTTCGTCCAGCGCCTGCGCCAGGTCGAACTCCCAGATCGCGCCCGCGCTGGTGAAGTAGCTCTTCACCACGATCTCCACGTTCCGCGCGATCGCCCGCATCACGCCCGCGATGAACGTCCCGTGCCCGGCGTACGGCCGGATCCGCCCGGACCCGTCGAACGCGTTCTCCGGATCACCGGTCACCCCGTTCAGCCAGTACGCCGCCGGTGCGTCCGACCAGCCGACATCCAGTACGACGACCTTCACCCCGCGGCCGTCGGCCGCGCCCGCGGACGTGAACGGCGTCGGCAGGAACGGCTCCGGCGGGCTGCCGGGCGGGACCTCCTCGGGCTCCGTCGCCGGGCACGGGCTGACGCTCGGGCACACGTAGAACAAGTGCTCCGGCGTGACCACGCCGCGGCCGAGCCGGAGGTCGGCGTACTGCAGGAAGCGCTGGGTCAGCGTCCCGCGCTCCGGCGCGTCCGGCGGCAGCTTCTCCGGCAGCAGCAGCCGGGTCACCCCGCCGATCCCGCCCTCGCCCGGGCGGCCGCCCTGGAACAACTCGACGACTCTGCTGAGGTCCTCGTCGCGGACCAGGACCACTCCGGTGCGGTACAGATAGTCGGCGCCTTCCGGGCGCTTCTCCCAATCCTCGGGAAAAATCTCGACGTTCTTCCCGAAGGCCTCGACAATCAGCTTGATCTGTGCAATGTACTTTCGTTCGGATCCCTGTTCGGACATCTGTTCTGGCATTTCTTTTTCCAGCCCCCTCGAACCGGTGAAATGGTGCAAACCGGCCGATATCATTCCACTGTGCCGGTGGCTGGGGGGAGAGCTGAGGGGGCCGAATTTCTGCTGCCGCTGGCGTTGTCCCGCCCGCACGACGCGATCGCGTCGGCGCGTTCGCTGCTGTCCGAAAATCCCGCTCCGGCCGAGGCGTCGATCGCACATCAGGCCTGGGGAATCGGTTTACGCCAGCTCGGCGACATTCCGGCGGCGGTGCGCGAACTGCAGACCTCGGTGCGGCTCGCCGAGGAGTGTGGCCGGCCGGAACGCGAAGCGGATGTCCTTGCCACGCTGGGCGCCACGCTCGGCCGGGCCGGTCGCAGCCGCGAGGGCTTGGCGAGCCTCGACCGGGCCGTGGACCTGAGCCGGGGCGCGCTGACCGGGCGGGTGCTGTTGCGGCGGGCCGACGTACTGCTGGTGCTCGGCCGGCATCACGAGGCGCTGGACGATCTGCGGTCGGCGATCACCCGGTTGCGACGGTCGGGCGATCAGGTCTGGGAGGCGCGGTCGCGGAACTACCGCGGCTTCATCCAGCTCGCGCTCGGTGGCACCAAACGGGCGGACGCGGACTTCGCCGTCGCGGAGAAGCTGTACGCCGCAACGGGTCAGGAGTTCGAGTACGCCGAGGCCCGGCAGAACCGGGGACTGGTCGCGTACTCGCGTGGAGATCTGCCGGCGGCGCTGCGGTACCTGGACGAGGCGGGACGGCGCTTTGCGGCGGTCGGCGTGGTGTGGCCCGACCTGGCGATCGATCGGTGTGGCGTGCTGCTCGCGGCCGGTCTCACTGCCGAGGCCAAGGCGGAGATGGACCAGGCCGTTGCGCAGCTGGAAGCCACGGCGACCAAGCGCGGCGAGTTGTGGTTCGCGGCAGCGACAGCCGCGCTGGCGGCCGGCGACCTGGATGCCGCGCAGGATCGGGCTTTGCGGGCGCGGCGGTTGTTCTCGGCGCAGCGGCGAGCTTGGTGGTCGGTGCGGTCGTCGATGGTGGCGCTCGAGGCTCGCTATCAGTCCGGTGAGCGGGGCGACGGGCTGCTGCGGCGCGTGCAGGAGGTGGCTCGGCGGCTGGATGCTGTCGGGGCATCCGAGGCGTCCGCTGCACATCTCCTGGCCGGGCGACTCGCATTGGCTGCCGGGCGGCCGAAGACGGCGGATCGTCAGCTCGAGTTGGCTGGCCGGAGCAGCAAGGACGCGCAGCCGATGGCGCGGAGTGCGGCCTGGCTGGGCAAGGCGTTGCGGGCCGAGGCGCGGTCGGATGTCCGCGGCATGCTGACGGCTTGTGCGCGCGGTCTGGATGCACTGGACGAGCACCGGCTGACGATGGGTGCGACCGAGCTGCGGGCGTTGGCGACCGGGCATGGTGTGGAGCTGGCATCGCTGGCGCTGCGGGACGCCCTGCGGCGGGACGATGCGCGGCGGTTGCTGGTCTGGGGTGAGCGGTGGCGGGCCACAGCTTTGGGCGTACCACCGGTTCGGCCGTCGGACGACGAGCAGTTCGTCGGTGAGCTCGCGGCCCTGCGAGACGTCGTACGGCGGTTGGACGCGGATCCGGATCCTGCTTTGGAGAAGGAACGGCGGCGGCTGGAGAAGGCGGTGCGGGATCGCACGCACCGCGCGCAGGGTGGCGCGACGGGTGCCGTCGACCGGTTCGATGTCGACGAGCTGGTCGGGGCGTTGGGCGAGTCCGTGCTGGTCGAGCTGATCGAGGTGGACGGCGTACTGCATGCGGTGGTGGTGCGGGACGGCCGGATCATTCGGCATCCGGTGGGGTCGCTGGAGGCGGCTGCGGTCGAGGTCGAGAGGTCGCGGTTCCGGTTGCGGTGGTTGGCGCACGGGCGGTCGCAGCGTGGGCCGTCGCTGGACGTCATCGGTGCGCGCTTGGGTGACGCGATCCTTGGACAAGCGCAGGAGCTGCTCGGTGATCGGCCGGTGGTGATGGTGCCGCCGAGCCGGTTGCAGGCGCTGCCGTGGGGCCTGGTGCCGGCGTTGACGGATCGCGCGGTGAACGTCGTACCGTCGGCGGCCGTTTGGCTGCGGGCGCGGCAGGTCCGGCCGCCCACCGAGCGACGGGTGGTGCTGGTCCTCGGGCCAGGGTTGTCGGCCGGGCGGACCGAGGTGATGAATCTCGCCAAGCAGTACCCCGACGCAACCGTGCTCGCGGACGGCGATGCGACCGCAGAGAACGTACTGCGGGAGCTCGACGGCGCGTGGATCGCCCATGTCGCGGCGCACGGGACGTTCCGGTCGGACAGCCCGTTGTTCTCCTCGTTGCGGCTCGACGACGGGCCATTGACCGTGTACGACTTCGAGCGGTTGCGGCGGGCGCCGTACCGGATGGTGTTGTCGAGTTGCGACTCCGGGCTCGCGAAGCCGGTCGGGGCGGACGAGCTGCTCGGTTTGAGCAGCAGCCTGATTCCGTTGGGTGCGGCGGGGATCCTGGCCAGCGTCGTACCGGTGAACGATCCGGCGACCGCGCCGCTGATGGTCGCGCTGCACGACCACCTGCAAGCCGGCCGGTCGCTGGCTGAAGCGTTTGCTGCCGCGCAGGCGGTGGCGCGCGACGATCCGGCGGCGGTCGCCGCGGCGCGCTCATTTGTCGCGCTCGGTGCCTGAACGGTGTATCAAGAATCGTCCGGTCCGCTCCGTACCAGTGAGCGGTCCGGTGGGAGAGGGGACAGCGTGCGGAACGATCCGAGCGTCGTCGACCTGGTCACCCGGGCCCGAGACGGTGACAAGTCGGCGTGGGACGAGTTGGTGGAGCGGTACGCACCGCTGGTCTGGTCCGTCTGCCGCCGGTACCGGTTGGCGCAGGCCGATGTCGACGACATCGGGCAAAGCGTCTGGCTGCGGCTGATCGAGCACCTGCCCGGTCTGCGGGAGCCGGCCGCGTTGCCGGGCTGGATCGCGACGACGACCCAGCGCGAGTGCTTCCGGCTGCTACGGGCGACGAGCAAGGTGGAGCCGGTCGAGTCCGCCGAGTCGTACGACGTACCGGTGCACGCGATCGCGGAGGAGGAGGTACTGCGGCACGAGCAGCAGACCGTGCTGCGGAGGGCGTTCGCGGAGCTGTCGAAGAAGTGCCAGCTGCTGCTGGGGATGCTGATGCAGGACCCGCCGGCGCCGTACGACGAGATCAGTGTCCGGCTCGAGCTGCCGATGGGGAGTATCGGGCCGAACCGGGCCCGGTGCCTGAACAGGCTGCGGCAGACGCCGGCGATGGCGTTGCTCAGAGAGAGCTAGAAGAGAACTAGAACGGACGAGGGGGTGAGCAGGATGGTGGACCCGGACTGGACGGACGACGAGTTGCTCGTTGCGTTGCGGGATGCGCTGGTCCCGGACGACGTACCACAGGCCTTCGTCGAGGCCGGTAAGGCGGCGTACTCGTGGCGCACCATCGACGCCGAGCTGGCCGAGCTCACCTTCGACTCGGCGCTGGAACCGCTCGCGGTCCGCTCCGAGAGCGCCGTACTCCGGTCGCTGACGTTCGCGTCCGACGAGTGGACGATCGAGATCGAGCTGACGCCGGACGCGGTCCTCGGGCAGCTCGACCCGCCGGAGCCGGGGACGGTCAGCGCGCGCGACGACGCCGGGAAGCTGGTCAGCTCCGACATCGACGAGCTCGGGTTCTTCGCGCTCCGCCCGCCGCCGGACACGCCGTACCGGCTGGTCTGCTCAACCGCGTCCGGTACAACGATCCTGACCGGCTGGGTCACACCCTAGACGGCGAACACCTGGCTGTCGTCGGCGAAGGCCTTGAACTCGAGCGCGTTGCCGGCCGGGTCGAGGAAGAACATCGTCCACTGCTCGCCGGGCTCACCCTCGAAGCGGACGTACGGCTCGATTACGAACCGGACGTCCGCGGACTTCAGCCGTTCGGCGAAGGCCTGGAAGTCCGGCACGGTCAGGATGCAGCCGAAGTGGGGGACGGGCACGTCGTGGCCGTCGACCGGGTTGTGGATCTGCTGCGGGCGGGCCGGCGCGAGGTGGGTGACGAACTGGTGGCCGCGGAGGTTCCAGTCGATCCAGGTATCGGAGCTCCGACCCTGCTGCAGGCCGAGGACGGCGCCGTAGAACGTACGGGCGGCCGCCAGGTCGTCGACCGGCATCGCCAGGTGGAAGCGGGGGACAGGAGAGCCGAGAGCGGTCATGCAGTCATTCAAGCAGTCGTCTCGTGGCGTTGCTCGACCTCGACATGGGGACGGGATTGCCAGAGCGCCCACTCGGCGCTGACGTCACCAGCCGTGCGGAGCAGCAGCGGGAGATGGTCGTGCAGCAGCGTGTCGACAGAGGTCTCGGCGGCGTGCACGGTCACGTTCATCGCGGCCCGGACCGTGCCACTGCCGTCGCGGACCGGCGCCGCGACGGAACGGACACCCGGCGCGAGCTCCTCGTCGGCCAGCGCCCAGCCGCGGGCGCGGATCTCGGTGAGCTCGTCGCGCAGCTGATCGGCACTCCGGCCGATGTACGGCGGAAGTCCGGCGCGACTCGGCTCTGCGAGCACCCCGGCCAGCTCGGACGGGGAGAGCGCGGCGAGCAGTACCTTGCCCTGCGAGGTCTGCGCGGCCGGGAAGCGCGTCCCGATGTCGACGCGCAGCGCGATCAGTTTCGGCACCGACACGCGGGCGACATAGACGATGTCGGAGCCATCGAGCTGCGCCATCGACGACGACTCGCCGGTGCGCGCGACCAGCGCCTCCAGGTGCGGCTTGGCGATGTCCCACAGCCCGAGCGAACCGGCGTACGCCATCCCGAGCGTCAGGACCTTCGGGGTGAGCTGGAAGGCCCCGTCGGTGCTGCGGACGAAACCGAGTTCCGCCAGGGTGAGCAGGAGGCGGCGCGCGGTCGGCCGGGCCAGACCGGCCCGGGTCGCGACCTCGGTGAGCGACATCGTCCGGTGGCCGGCGTCGAAGCAGGCGAGCACATCGAGCCCGCGAGCCAGCGACTCGACGAAATCCGGACCCGCGCCACGCCCTGCCATGAATCCTCCTGCTGGTCGGCTACTCACCGAAGATGGTGCCACGTGCGTCGCGGGTCGAGCCGGACTTGTACTCGGTGTACTGGTACGGGTTGTCCAGCACCTCGCCCTCGGGCAGCTCCGGGTTCATCCCGCTCGTCCAGGCCTCTTCGCCGAGCGACGACCGCAGATAGTCGACAGTCGCCTCGACGTCCCGGCGTACGGCGGCCAGGTCGCAACCGATCAACTTGTGGTCGTGTTTGACCAAGCGGCCGTCAACGATCACCGTGTGTACGTCACCGCGTTGCGCCTGGAACGCGACCTGCCCGTACGGGTTGACGACCGGGAACGACACCGGCGACGCGTCGTTCTTGATCAGGACGACATCGGCCTTCTTGCCGGGCTCGAGGCTGCCGAGGTCGTCGCGGCCGAGCGCCCGCGCGCCGCCCCTAGTGGCCCAGTCGACGACGTGCTCGGCGCGCAGGTGGCTGTGGGTCACCGTGGCGCCCTTCAGGTGCGCCTCGAGGTGCTCGCGGGCCCGGTCGGCGCCGAGCGTGCTCCGCATCGCGCTGAACAGATCACCGCTCCACCAGACGCTGGTGTCCATCGACAGCGAGACCGGGATGTCGTGCCGGCGGACCTGCCAGGTCGGTGGGTACCCCTGGCCTGCGCTCTGCTCGGACTCGGTAGAGACCGAGATCGAGCCACCACTCGCCGCGATCCGCTGGTAGGAGTCGGTGCTCAGCGTGGCTGCGTGGACGTAGATGTTCTGCGGTGTCATGAAGCCGTTCTCGTGCATCAGCCGGATGCCGTCGTCGTTGGTCGCGCCCCAGACGCCGGCGTGCGTGGTGACGCCGAGCCCCAGCTCCCGGGCCACCTCGAAGGCGGCCCGCTCGGGGAAGGCGGGATCGCCGGTCACGTCGAAGGCGAGCTGAAGTCCGAGCCCGGCCTCGTCCCGCAGCCGTTCCAGGAACGCGCGGACGGCCGGGTCCGCGGTCCACTCCCACGGACCGGCCTGAATGTTGCCGTAGGCAAGCACGAACCGGCCTGGTACAGCGCGCAACGCGTCCACGGCGGCCTCGGCGTGGTCGACGCTCTGCAGCCCGTGCGACCAGTCGACGGTGGTGGTGACACCGGCCTCGAGCGACTCCCACGCCGATGTCAGGTTGCCGGCGCGAATGTCCTCCGGCCGGAAGCGCTTGCCGTGCTCGAGGTAGTACCAGACGAAGTACTGCGTCAGCGTCCAGTCGGCGCCGTACGCACGCATCGCGGTCTGCCACATGTGCCGGTGGGTGTCGATCATGCCCGGCATCACAATGCCGCCGGACGCGTCGATCACCTGGGTGCCCTCGGGGAGCTCGAGGGCCCGGCCGACGGCCGCGATCCGGTCGCCGTCGACGAGTACGTCGCCGTCCGTGACGACCGTGTGGTGGTCGTCCATGGTCAGCACGGTCGCGCCGCGCAGCACCAGCGGCCGCCCGGCGACAGGTTCGGCGGCCGGCGTCTCAGCAGTGGTCATTGATCCCCTCCAGCTCTACCCGGACATACGTCCGTATGACGGTCAACGGGGCGATGCGGCTCACTATCTGAGCGCTGCGACGCGGTGTCAAGAGCTCGGGCCGGACGGTTGACAAGCAGCGCAAGGGCGGCTGAGACTGAGGCCGTCCGAGTCGGCGGACAGTTGTCCGCAAAACTCTGGGAGGCCGTGTGGACGGTCCGTTGTCCGGGCTGCTGGTCGCCGACTTCTCGCGGATCCTGGCCGGCCCGTACGCGACCATGCTGCTCGCCGACCTTGGCGCCGACGTGGTGAAGGTCGAGGCGCCTGGCGGTGACGACACCCGCTCCTGGCAACCACCGATCCGCGACGGTGTCTCGACCTACTACCTCGCGGTGAACCGGAACAAGCGGTCGATCGCGCTCGACCTGAAGGATTCCGGCGACCTGGCCGCGGCGCAGGAGCTGGCCCGGCGCGCGGACATCCTGGTGGAGAACTTCCGGCCCGGCGGCCTGACCCGCTTCGGGCTCGACTACGAGACCGTTGCCGCCGGAAACCCGGGGCTGATCTACGCCTCGATCAGCGGGTTCGGTTCGGGGCCGCAGGGTGCCGCGTTGCCCGGGTACGACCTCATCGTCCAGGCGATCTCCGGGTTGATGAGCCTGACCGGCGACCCGGACGGCGAGCCGTTCCGCGCGGGGATCTCGGTCTTCGACGTGATGGCCGGCCTGCACGCCACGATCGGGGTGCTGGCCGCCCTCAACGTCCGGCACGAGACCGGTCGCGGTCAGCGCGTCGAGGCCAACCTGCTCTCCTCGGCGCTGTCCGGGCTGGTGAACCAGTCGAGCGCGTACGTCGCGGGCGGCGTCGTACCGCACCGGATGGGGAACAGCCATCCGAGTCTCTTCCCGTACGAGCCGCTGCCGTGTGCCGACGGGGACCTGATCATCACGGCCGGGAACAACGGCCAGTTCCGCAAGCTGGTCGAGGTCCTCGGCGTGCCGGAGCTGGCCGACGACCCACGCTTCGACCGCAACGAGCAGCGGACGGCGAACCGTGCGGAGCTGCGGCCGCTGCTGGTCGAACGGTTGCGGACGCGGACGAAGCTGGACTGGTTCTCCGACATCATCGCGGCCGGGGTGCCGTGCGGCCCGATCAACACCGTCGACGGCGGAATCGCGTTCGCGGCGGACATCGGACTCGACCCGGTGGTGACAGTCGGCTCGATACCGACCGTTCGCAACCCGCTCACGTTCTCCGACAGCGCCGCGTCGTACCGGCTGCCGCCGCCGGAGCTGGACGAGCATGGCGCCGAGCTGAGGAAGTGGCTGACCGAATGAGCTTTCCGACTTCGCTGGGTACGTCGACAGCCGACGAGATCCGCCTGCTGGGTCAGGACCTGACCGCCGACCTGATGGGGAAGGTCGGGTTCGGGGAACTGGCGTTCTGGCTGGTCGCACTCCGCCGGCCGCAACCGGCCGAGACGCGGCTGTTCGAGGCGGTCCTGGTCGCGCTCGCCGACCACGGGTTCACTCCGACCGCGATCGCCGCCCGGCTGACCTATCTGTCCGCGCCCGACTCATTGCAAGGCGCGCTGGCCGCTGGTCTGCTCGGTGGCGGATCGCGGTTCCTCGGGGTGACCGAGGACTGCGGGATCTTCCTGCACCGAGCGCTGGAGGGCCGCGAACCGCCGACGGACGAGGCCGGCTGGGACGAGCTCGCGCTGGAGGTCGTCCAGCAGTCCAGAGCAAACGGCACGTACATCCCGGGGCTCGGGCATCCGGTGCACAAGGTGCAGGATCCGCGGACGCCGGTGCTGATCGGCATCGCTCGTGAGGAGCAGCTGGAGGGTCCGCACCTGCGGCTGTTCCAGGCCATCGGCCGGGTCCATCAGCAGGTGCTCGGCCGGAAGCTCCCGCTGAACGGCGCCGGGGTGTGTGGTGCCGCACTGGCCGATCTCGGTCTGCCGGTCGAGCTGCTCCGCGGCTTCGCCTTGCTGGCAAGGGCTGCCGGCCTGCTCGGTCAGCTCGCCGAGGAACGCCGCCGGCCGATCGGTATGGACGCCTACCTGACCGTCGACCGCAACGCCGTCTACGTCGATCCGGAATCCTGAAGGAGCACCAGATGGCCACAGTCGCCGCGGTGATCGCTTCCACCCACCATCCGTTCTACTACCGCGCGAGTACCGCGACCGGTGCTGACCGGCCGCCGTTCGCGGACGAGTGGGTGGCCAAGATCGAGGCGTTCCGGGAGACCCTCACCAAGGCCCGGCCGGACATTCTGGTGATGGTCGGCAGCGACCACTTCCACCAGCTCTGGCTGGACAACATGCCACAGTTCCTGGTCGGCAAGGCGCCGTACTTCGACGCGAACTGGTACAACGAGGAGCGTGAGTTCGGACTCCCGCGGATGCGGCTGGCCGGTGCCGAGGACCTGTCGGCGCACATCCTGCGCAACGGCCTGGACGCGGGCTTCGACCTTGCCTTCAGCAACGAGCTGCGCATCGACCACAGCATCACCTGCCCGATCATCACGCTCCGGCCGGAGGCGGACCTGCCGATCGTGCCCATTTACACGAACATCTTCGCGCCGCCGCTGCCGCGACCGGGCCGGTTCGTGGAGCTCGGCCGGACGATCCGGCAGCTGGTCGAGTCGTGGCCGGTGGACAAGCGGGTCGCGATCATCGGCACCGGGCACCTGTCGCTGGAGCTCGGCGGGCCGCGGCAGTTCGGCGAGCACGGGCCGGACCCGGAGTTCGATCGCAAGGCGGTGGAGTGGATCGCGGCCGGCGACCTCGACGGCTGTCTGTCCGAGGTCACGCTGGACAGTCTGCACCAGCCTGGCAATGCGACCCACGGCTTCATGGATTTCATGCTGATGATGGGCGTTGCCGGCGCGGGGGCGAAGGCGGACCACGTCGACTCGCTCGACCTGTTCCACACCATGGAGGCCTATTTCACCTGGTACCCGAACGGAGCGCCGGCATGAGTAAGTACCTGCTGGACAAGTTCCTCTACACCGTCGACCGGGATCCCCTGCTGGTCGAGCGCTACCGCGAGGATCCGGTGGGGACGGTTGACTGGTGGGAGCAGGAGCTGGCCAACCAGCTCCTCAACTGCGCGGTGGCCGAGCGCTCGACCTGGCAGGAGTTCACCGACGACGAGCGCCGCGCGCTGCGGGACCACGACCATGTCGCGTTGTTCGAGCTCGGGGCGCACCCGTTCCTGACACTGACCTTGTTCATCGCGATGTTCGAGCGCGACCACGATCCGCTCGAGTACCAGAAGGCCTACGGCCGGGCGCTGCAACACCTTTCGTTGCCCTATCCGGACGTCGCCACCTGAGGAGGATCGGTGCGAGCAGCTGTCGTCCACACGCATGGTGAGCCGCCGTCGCACGGTGACCGTCCGGTGCCTGCCGCGGCGGAGGGGCTGTCGATCGTCCGCGTGACTGCGGCTCCGGTCGTCCCGCTCGACCTGCTCTGTGCGTCGGGTACGTCGTACTTCGGGCCGCCGGCGCTGCCGTACGTGCCGGGCGTTCAAGGGGTCGGCGTCGTCGAGCAGTCGGCGTCGTTGGTGCCCGGGACGCGAGTCTTCTTCGCAACCTCGGCGGGGATGGCCGCGGGCGACGGGAGTTTCGCGGAACGCGCTGCCGTGCCGGACGCCGATCTGATCCCGCTGGAGGCGCCGGCCACGGATGCGGGCGTTCCGGACGCGTCGGTGGCTGCGATCGGGTTGTCGGGAGTGGCGGCGTGGATGATCCTGACCTCGCGGGCCCAGCTCCGGCCGGGGGAGCAGGTGCTGGTGATGGGTGGCGGTGGTGCGGTGGGTCAGGTCGCGATCGGGGCGGCCCGGGTTCTCGAGGCCGCGCGGGTGGTCGCGCTGGTGCGATCGGACGCGTCACGGGAGCGCGCGCTGGCGGCGGGAGCCGACGAGGTGGTTGCCTTGAGCACCGACGTCGACGAGCTGACCGAACGGCTCGGCGCGCCCGCGTACGACGTGGTGGTCGACTCGGTCTTCGGGGTGGCGGCGACGGCCGCCTCGCGGGTGCTCGCGCCTGGTGGCCGGTTGGTCAACCTCGGTGGATCGTCGGGTGATGCGGCGACGTTCTCGTCGTCGGTGCTCCGCAGCAAGGCGGCGAGCGTGCTCGGTTACACGAACAACGCCCTCACCGCGGAGCAGCGTCGCGATGCGCTGACCGCCGTACTGCGGCACGCCGCGGCCGGCGAGATCGCGGTCGCTCACGAGACCGTTGCGCTCGAGCACGTCGCGAACGCGTGGAAACGGCAGGCGGCCGGCGAGACCGCGGGCCGTCTCGTGCTGACAATCACAGCAAACGACTGACCAGGCCGTACTCCTTCGCCTCGTCCGCGGACAGGACCTTGCCGGTCGCGAGGTCCGCGGCGATCTCGGTCGCTGCGCGGCCGGTGGCGGTGGCGATCAGGTCGCGGACGCGGGCCAGTTGATGCTCGTGCTGGTCTGCGAGCGCGGTGAGCTCGTCGGCGGTGCCCTCGGCGGTGTAGTCGGGCGTGGACAGGACGAAGGTCGTGTGCCGGTGCGCCTCGCGTTGAGCTGCCGCGGCGAGTACGAGGACGGCCGGGCCGCGAACGGTGCCCCGGGCAACGACATGGACCGGGGACGTGATCAGGTCAATCGCGGCGGCCAGCGCGAGCGCGGGCTCCAGTTCGGCGTCGGTGGCCGAGAGGTGGAGCTTGATCGGGTCGTTGCTGTGTGCATCGAGCAGCAGGAGCTGGGCGGCGACGTGGCTGGCGAGCGGGTCGTCGAGGTGACCGCTGACCAGGATGACGCGCTGTTGCAGGAGGCGGTCGGCGAGCTCGCGTTCGAGCGTGATCGCAGTGGGCTCCAGCCACGACGGCAGGATCGGTTGCGGCGCCGGCGACGGGGGCTGCGGTGCCCACGGCGACGGGATCTCCGGGCGTCCGGGTGGCCAGGTTGCGGCAGTTTCGTTCAGGTGCATGACACCCAGCCTGCGCCTCGTCCCCCAGGAGCAGAAGCCCCTTCCGCTACCAGCAGACGGACCCGGTCAGCCCAGGGCAGCGACCGCGGCCACGATCCTGCTCCAGAAGGCTCCGCGATCCAGTTCGACCGCGATCCGCGCGTTGGCCGGCCGGCCGGTGTATCCGTCCAGATCGACCACGGTCGCCCCGGCGGTCCACTCGCCCTGTGTCTCGATCACCAGGTTCGCCTCGACGCACCTGACGATCGCCGGGTCGATCACCCGTGCCACGGCGACCGGATCGTGCAGTGGCGGCGCCGCGAAGCCGAACAGGTCCCGGTACGTCGACGCGAAGAACGTCATCCACTCCACGCAGACCCGCGCCAACGGCGTCCCGATCCGCTCGAACTGCGCGACGATCTCGTCCGTCACCAGCGCCTGGTGGGTCACGTTCAGCCCGCACATCGTGAACGGCACCCCGGAGCGCACGACCTGGTCCGCCGCCTCCGGGTCGACGGCGGCGTTGGCCTCGGCGAGCGGCTGGATGTTGCCGCGATCGGTCGAGCCGCCCATCCAGACGATCTCGGCGAGGTTCGGCACCGGCTCGCTGGCCAGCAGCGCGGCGACGTTGGTGAGTGCGCCGGTCGCGACGACGGTGACCGGCGTCGGGTGCGTTCGCAGTACGTCGGTCAGCAGCTCGTGCGCGGAGTACGGCGACTCCGGGACGGAGGGCTCGTCGGTGAAGAGCGGGCCGTCGAGGCCGGTCTGGCCGTGGACGTCGTCGGCGATGCGGAGCCGGCGTACCAGCGGCTGGGCGGCGCCCCGGGCGACCGGGATGTGCGACGCGCCGGCCAGGGACAGGACGCGGCGGGCGTTCAGCGTGCACTTGTCGACGGTCTGGTTGCCGGCGACCGTGGTTACGGCGAGGAGGTCGACGGCGGGATCGGCGATGGCGAGCAGGAGGGCCATCGCGTCGTCGTGCCCGGGGTCGCAGTCGAGGATCAGCGGGACGGCCATGGCGCACAGGCTACGGGCACGGCCGAGCGGAATTGCTGTTGATCGGGGGCCCGGGGACCTATGTTGGGCTGCATGAGCGAGAAGGAACAGCCGCCGCAGGACAAGCCGGCGGGGACCCCGGTCGATCGGGCCGACCGGGGCGCCGGTCCCGACGGGAACGGCCGGGCCGATGGTGACGGGGCCCAGCGGCCGCCGCACAAGCCGTGGCGGACCGAAGGGTTGCCGCCGGGGCACGGCGACGACAAGCCGCGCCGGCCGCGGTGGGGGCGGTGGATCGCCTGGATCATCGGCGGGTACCTGGTGCTGTTCCTGCTGACGACCATGCAGGACCAGATGGCCGGCGGCGAGCAGACCATCGCCTACACCGACTTCACCGCCCAGGTGCAGAAGCAGAACGTCGCGGAGATCTTCTCCCGCGGCGACACCATCGAGGGCAAGCTCAAGCAGGCGGCGCCGATCCCGGGCAAGAGCGACGCGACGTACACGAAGTTCACCACCGAGCGGCCGACCTTCGCGAACGACAACCTGTACGGCGACCTGCAGAAGGGCGGCGCCACGGTGCGCGCCACCCCGGTGGTCCAGCAGCGCGGCGTGATCTGGAACCTGCTCATCTCGCTCGGCCCGTTCATCCTGATCGCGGCGTTCTACTGGTGGCTGTTCCGGCGGCAGCGCGCCGGCGGCGGTCTCGGCGGTCTGGGTGGTCTGCTCGGCGGCGGCCAGCAGAAGAAGCCGGTCGACCCGAGTACGGTCCGGGTGACGTTTGCCGACGTCGCCGGGATCGACGAGGTCGAGGCGGAGATCGAGGAGGTCGTCGACTACCTCAAGGATCCGGACAAGTACCGGCGGCTCGGGGCCCGGGCGCCGAAGGGCGTGCTGCTCGAAGGCGCGCCCGGTACCGGTAAGACGCTGCTGGCCCGCGCGACCGCGGGCGAGGCCGGCGTACCGTTCTTCTCCGCCAGCGCGTCGGAGTTCATCGAGATGATCGTCGGGGTCGGCGCGAGCCGGGTCCGCGAGCTGTTCGGTGAGGCCCGCAAGGTGGCGCCGGCGATCATCTTCATCGACGAGATCGACACCATCGGCCGCGCCCGCGGCGGAGCCCGCTCGATCGGCGGGCACGACGAGGGCGAGCAGACGCTGAACCAGATCCTCACCGAGATGGACGGCTTCTCCGGCACCGAGGGCGTCGTCGTCCTCGCCGCGACCAACCGTGCCGACGTCCTCGACCCGGCGCTGCTCAGGCCTGGACGCTTCGATCGAACGATCACAGTGCACGCACCTGATCAAAAAGGACGCGAGGCGATCCTGCGGGTGCACGCCCGCGGCAAGCCGCTCGCACCAGGCGCTGACCTCGGCCAGCTGGCGCGCTCGACGCCGGGTATGACGGGCGCCGACCTGGCCAACCTGCTGAACGAGGCGGCCCTCGCCGCGGCCCGGAAGGGCGAGTCGCAGATCACCCAGCGGGATCTGACCGACTCGCTGGAGAAGGTCCAGCTCGGCACGGCGCGCAGCGTGGTGATGCCGGCCGAGGAGCGGCGGCGGACGGCGTACCACGAAGGCGGGCACGCGCTGCTCGGGATGATCCAGGTCGGCGCGGACCCGGTCCGCAAGGTGTCGATCATCCCGCGCGGGCGGGCGCTCGGTGTCACGCTGTCGACCCCGGAGGGCGACCGGTACGGGTACGACGTCGAGTACCTGCGCGGCCGGATCATCGGTGCGCTCGGCGGGATGGCGGCCGAGCAGGAAGTGCTCGGCGTGGTCACGACCGGTGCCGAGAGCGACCTGGAGAACGCGACCCGGATCGCGCGGTCGATGGTCGGGCGATGGGGTATGTCCGAGGCGATCGGTCCGGTGTCGGTGCTGCCGGTGGAGGGCGACGCCCGGTCGGCGGGTGTGTCCGACCAGCTGCTCAACACGGTCGACGAGGAGGTACGCCGGTTGATCGAGGAGTGCTACGCCGAAGCGCGACGACTGCTGACCGAGAACCGGAGCCGGTTGGACTCGATCGCCGAGCAGCTGCTGCTGCACGAGACCCTCGACGAGGCAGACGCTTATGCCGCGGCGGGGATCGCGCACGACACCCACACGAGCGCGCCCGTTCCCGCACCAGCACCGCGGGACGCTCAGTAGACGCGGATGAGGCGGGACGGCGTTCAGGACGCCGTCCCGCCTCATCAAGAAGGCCCTAGCGGATGGTTACCGTCTGCTGGAGATCGTTGTAACCAGTGCTCGGCTGCCAGGTCCCGTTGTTCGCCAACTGGACCGCGTAGACGGCGTTGTAGGTTTCGGCGGAGCCTGGTAGACGGGCCTGCGACTGCAGCTTCGGGTCCGCGATGTTCAGCAACACCTTGTACTTGCCGGCGGGAACCTTCACATTCCAGTTCAGCGTCGTCGTCGTACCGGCGCCCCAGCGACGGGGATCGCCGGACACGTTGACCCGGTAGGTGTGCCGGCTGTTCTGGAACACCAGCTGGACCTGCCGCGGGTTGTAGGGCGCGGCCCACCCGTCGTTCCGCAGTTGGACCTTGACCTGGACCTTCCCGTGCGACTGCGACACCGTGCTCTGCGTCAGCGCGAAGCGGTAGCCGAGCTTCTGCTTCGCGATGGTGATGTTGTCGCCCCAGCTCGCGAGCACGTCCGGGTGGTACTCGATGTTCAGGAACGAGAAGTGCAGCTGCGCCATCTCGGCCGACGCGGACGGCCACTCCGACCGCGGCGGGTTGACCGCGCAGGTCTCGCCACCCTCCGGCACATAGTTGGTGTCCTGGGCAACGAAATCCTTGTCCAGCTGGAGCGGGTCACTCAGGTACGTCCCGAAGTCGTCCGGACTGGCCAGGAAGCAGTCGTTGTGCTGGCCGATCCGGGCCACCGCCGAGCCGTCGTACGCCTGCTCCGCGGTCAGCCCACCCGCGGTCCCGGTCGGTACGCCGTACATCCGCTGCTTCATGTACGGCGTCCGCACCTGGACCATCTTGTCCTTCGGCAGCGCCTGGAGCAGCGCGTCGATGACGGCCTTGCGGTCGGCCCAGTTCTGGTCCGACACCTGACTCGGGTCGGCCGGGTCGGAGAAGTAGTCCGTGTAGTAGCCCTCGCCCCAGAGGCCGATGAAGCCGGACTGGACGACAGCGATCATGTCCGAGTTCGCGCGCAGGATCGGCGTCAGCTGCTTGATCTGCTTCAGGACGCGCGATACCGGAGCGTCGCCGTACGGCGTGGGCGGCGGCCAGCCGTCACCTGGCAGCGCGTACGCGAACCGGACGATCATCTTCACGCCGGCCGCGCGGGCGGTGTTGAAGTCGGCCTGCATGAGGTCGAGGTAGTGCTGGTCGATCACGTCCTGCTTGGCGAACTTCTCCAGGTAGAACAGCCGCAGGATCTGGGTGATGTGCTCCTGGGTCCGGAAGTTGCGTAGCTTGGTGACGTCGAGCGGCACGTAGCCGGAGTTGTCGGCGTAGTAGTGCGTCTCGGCGTGGTGGTAGAACCCGCGCTCCTGGTTGGAGATCACCTCGTCGGAGGTCGTGTACGTGACGGTGGTGGCTGGGGGACCGAGGTGGGCCATTGCGGTCTGGGCCGGGAGCAGCAGGCCGAAGGCGACCAGCGCGGTGATGAGACGTCGCATCGAACGTTTCTCCTCGAACTAGCTGACGGTGAGCGTGTGCAGGAGCGAGTTCATCCCGGTCGCCGCGTCCCAGGTGCCCTGGTTCGCGAGACGGATCGAGTACTCGGGGCGGGTGGACAGGAGCGGGTCCGGCAGGTTCAGCATCAGGGAGTACGAACCTGCCGGAAGCGTGGCGGGCAGCGTGAGCGTCTGCGTGACGGTGGTCGTCGTACCGGCGGTCCAGCGGCGCGGGTCGGAGCTCAGGGCGAGCCTGTAGTTCGTGCCGGTGGAGGTGTTCCGCAGTACCAGTTCGAGGTTGCGCGGGTTGTACGGCGTCGCGTAGCCGTCGTTGTGGACGGTGAAGCTGACGGGGAGCGAGCCGCCGTGGGTCGCGGTGGCCGGGTAGGTACCCGACTCAAGGCGGAAGCGGTAGCCGAGGTTCTTGGTGATGGTCGCGAGGCAGCCGCCGGTGCTCCACGAGTTGAGCACGGACGGCTCGTAGTCGGTGTTGATGAACGACCAGTGGAACTGCGCGAGCTCGCTTGTCGCGGTCGGGCAGCTGGAGCGCGGCGGGTTCGAGCCGCAGGTCTCGCCGCCCATGGCGACGTACGTCGTGTCGCTCTGCAGGTACGGGTACTCGACCGAGGTGTTCTCGTAGGTGCCGAAGTCGTCCGCGCTGGCGAGGAAGCAGTCGTTGTGGTGACCGATCCGCGACAGCGCCGAGCCGTTGTAGGCGTTCGCGGAGGTGACCGGGCTCGTCGAGTAGAGGGTCCGCTTGAACTTCGGCGTACGGAGCTGGATCATCCGGCTCGACGGGACGACGCTGAGCAGCTTGTCGGTGACGGCCTTGCGGTTGGCCCAGTCGGTCGCGCTGATCGTGCCGGCGTTGCCGAAGTTCTGCGTGTAGTACCACTCGCCCCAGGCGCCGATCAGGCCCGCCTGGACGACGGCGATGACGTCCTGACCGCTGCTGAGGTACGGCGCGAGCTGGTCGAGGTGTGCGAGGATTCGATCCTTCGTGGTGTCGTCGCCCGCGGTCGAGGTGGTGTAGGCGAACCGGAGGACCATCTTCAGGCCGGCCGCGCGGACCGTGTCGATCTGCTGCTGGAGCTGGTCGAGCGCGGCCTGGGCGATCGGGCCGTTCTTGTACTCGGCCAGGTAGAAGACGCACATCACCAGCGAGATGCCGGCGCCGGTGCGGTAGCTCTGCAGGGTGGACAGGGAGAAGTCGGCTTTGTCGCAGTCGCCGGTGTGGTGGTAGAGACCGCGCTCGGGGTTCGCGAAGTTGTCGGTCGCGGCCGTGTAGGTGACGGTGCCGGAGCCGCTGCCGCCGGTGTAGGTCTGGGTGTACTTCGCGGACGTCTCGAGCGGGGCTTCGACCTGGAAGACGAGGTCCGCGTCGCCCGGCGTTGCGGTCTCGCCGATGGCTGAGCGGTTCACGGTCCACTGCGCGACGCCACCGGTGCTGGAGAAGGTGACAGCGCTGACGAGGGACCAGCTCCAGCCGGTGCCGGTGTGCTGGTAGAGGCTGCCGTTCTCGAGCAGGTAGTCGGCGCCGGTCCCGGCCTGGGCGTACCCGGTCGACGGATCGCGGTCGGTGTCGACGTACACGCGGAGGAACTGTGGGGTCCCGGTGTAGGAGAAGCGGTAGGTGACGGTCGTGGCGGTGTTGGTCGCGGTGGCGCCGCTGATGGTGGCTGCGGCGGGGGAGACGAGCAGGGCGGCAAGCAGTACGCCGGCCAGGGCGGCGGCGAGCAGGCGGAACGAACGCACGATGACGCTTCCTCTCGCTGGGCGGGGCGATAGGAATAATCATGGAGTCCAGGGAAATTATGTCAAGGCCTCAGCCCTGCCGTGATCGTCGACTCCACTTCCTCGAGAGCGAGCCGGACCGCGCCCAGCGCCACCCCCTCGTCCGCGAACGCCGACACCCGAATCTCCGGAGTCCTGAGACACCACCGGTCCAGCTCCCGCCGCAACGGCTCCACCATCACGTCGGCCGACCGCGAAAACCCACCCCCGATCACCACCAACTCCGGATCCAGCGTGAGCACCAACGCCGAAGCCCCGACAGCAAGGTCCCGCACATACCCCCGAACCGCCCGCCCAGCCTCCCGATCCCCCCGCCGAGCAGCCACAAACACACTCTCCAGCTCTGGTGGGGGAGCAGCCTGCGCGGCGCCGACCGGGGGAGTGGGGTGCTTGGCCCCGGCCAGCCAGTTGTTGAGGTGTTCGGGGGCTCGTTGCCAGCCGGCGGCTGGGAGGGCGCCTATTTCGCCGGACCAGTTGGCGAAGCCTCGGTGGAGTTGGCCGTTGATGATCAGGCCGGCGCCGGTGCGGAGGCCGGCGAGGAGGAACACGACGTCTTTGGCGTAGCGGGCGACGCCACGCCAGGTTTCCGCCAGGGCGGCCAGCTTGCAGTCGTTTTCGACCCGGATCGGGCCACCGACCAGGCGGCGGAAGTGGGCGGTCAGGTCGACACCCGTCCACTCGGGGAGCGAGTCGGACAGCATGACCTTGCCGGTGCCGTCGACAAGCCCGGTGCTGGCGACGCCGGTGGACCAGATCTGGTCGGCCCGGACGTCGGCTCCGGCCAGCGCCTGCGCAACGCACTTGTCCACCGCGGCGAGCCGCCCGCGCCGCCCGAGCTCCGGATCGAGCAGGATGCGTGCTTGGTTGAGCACGGTTCCGTCCAGGTCGGTGACCAGGGCCAGCACCTTGTGCCCGCCGACATCCACCCCGAGGATCCGCCCGGCCCCCGAGTTGAACCGGTACCGCCGCGCGGGCCGCCCGACCGACCCCACCGACGGCGCGACCTCGGCCAGCCAGCCCCGCCCGAGCAGGTCCCGCGCCACGTCCTCGGTCGATGCCCGCGACAGCCCGGTCCGCTTCGACAGCTCGGTCAGCGTCAGCGGCTGATCGCCCCGCAATTCCCGCAGTACGGCGGCCGCGTTGAGCTGCCGCAACCGGGACAGGTCCCCACCGGCCGGCTCCTCCGTCATGCGGTACCTCGCTTAATCGTGGACTCCTGGATAACTATAAGCATCCCGGCTGCGCACGGGTCTCACCGTGTGAACAGCCGCGCCGCACCCCTCCCCAGGCTCCTTGACAACGTTGTACCGTGCTATGTCGGCGGCTCCACCGAAACGTTTCCGACTGAGGAGGACCACAGTGTCCAACCCACTCAAGATCGCGACGCTCAGCTTCTGGCACGTGCACGCCGGCGACTACTCGCGGCAGGCCCAGGAACACCCGGGGACCGAGCTGGTCGCCGTCTGGGACGACAACGCCGAGCGCGGCAAGGCCGGCGCGGAGCAGTTCGGCACGGAGTACACCGGCGACCTGGACGCGCTGCTCGCCCGCGAAGACCTCGACGGCGTGGTGATCACCACCCCGACCGACGTGCACCGCGACATCATGGTGAAGGCAGCCGAGGCCGGGAAGCACATCTTCACCGAGAAGGTGCTCGCCCCGACGGTGGCCGAGGCGAAGGAGATCGTCGCCGCGACGGATGCGGCCGGCGTGAAGCTGATCGTCTCGCTGCCGCGGCTCTACCACGGCTACACACAAGCGATCAAAGAAGTGCTCGCCGCCGGCACCCTCGGCAAGCTGACCTACGGCAGGGTCCGGTTGAGCCACGACGGCGCGATCGGCCGTGACGGCAAGGATGGCTGGCTGCCGCACCGGTTCTTCGATCCGAAGGCCGCGATCGGCGGCGCGCTGACCGACCTCGGCTGCCATCCGGTGTACCTGACTCAGCTCTTCCTCGGCGCGACGCCGGAGACCGTGAGTGCGACGTACCGCTCGGTGGCCGGGCTGGGGCTCGAAGACAACGCTGTCGTGGTGGCCGGGTACGGCGATCAAACGATCGGCGTGATCGAAGCGGGGTTCGCCAGCGACAATCCGTTCACGATCGAACTGTTCGGGACCGAAGGAACACTGACGTACACCGACCGCGGAAACGTGCTGCTGGTGAACGGCGAACAAGTGCCTGTGCCAGAGCATGCGCCGGACGCGTTCGCTCAGTGGGTGGATCACATCACCAACGGCACCCGCGCGGACGACAACATCCAGCGTGCCGTCGAGCTGACCCGCCTCGTCGTGGCTGCGAATGCGGCCGCCGAGGCCAATCGCGTGATCGCCTACAGCTGAGGAGGAGCAAATGATCAAAGTCGGTCTGATCGGTGCAGGCGGGATCGCGTCGGCGCACATCAAGGGATACGAGCAGCACGCGGACCGGATCAGCGTCACCGCCGTCGCGGATGCCGTCGAGGAGACGGCGAAGAAGCGCGGCGAGGAGTTGAACGCGAGCCACTACACCGACTACCGCGAGATGCTCGCGAACGAGGAGCTGGACGCGGTCGACATCTGCTTGCCGCACCACCTGCACCGCGACGCGATCGTCGCCGCGGCGGAGGCGGGCAAGCACATCCTCTGCGAGAAGCCGCTCTGCCTCAGCGCCGCCGAGGCGGCCTCGGTGCGCGAGGCAGTCACCACGAACGGCGTGACGCTGATGTGTGCGCACAACCAGCTGTTCATGCCGGCCGTCGCCAAGGCCAAGGAGCTGCTCGAGGCCGGCACGCTCGGCCCGGTCTACGAAGTGCGGACCACGGACAGCTTCTACAACGACTTCGACCCGAGCACGATGGGCTGGCGGGCGAGTGCCAGGACCAGCGGGGGTGGCGAGCTCATCGATACCGGTTACCACCCCACGTACCTGATGCTCCACCTGGCTGGCGGCAAGCCGGTCGAGGCGACCGCGATGCTCTCGACCCACCGCCTGAAGTTCATGGAGGGCGAGGACTCCGCGCAGGTGCTGATCCGCTTCGACAACGGCGTCGTCGGCCAGCTCGTCACCAGCTGGGCCTACGAGCCGGCCACGTCCACCGAACGCTTCTCCGCCGTCGGCGAGCTGGGCTCGCTCACCAGCGACGGTACGACGCTCTCCTACACCCTCCGCTCCGGCGAGTCCGAGACCTTCACCTTCGAACCGGTCGACACGTTCGTCGCCGAGATCGCCCACTTCGCCGACTCGCTGGCCGGCAAGACCCGCCCCATCCACACCGAGGAGGAAGGCATCGCCGTCCTCGGGATCCTCCTCGCCGCCTACGAAGGCTCGCGGCTGAAGACCATCGCCCCGATCCCCACGGTCTAGCCGAAGTAGAACCCCGCGGCGAGATCCGCCAGCAGACCCGGGTGAGTGGGGTGCCAGTCGAGCAGCTCACTCGTCCGGGTCGCGGAGGTCGGGTTGTCCCAGGCAGCGAAGGTCGCCAGGAAGCCCAGGTACTGCGGGGCTTCGTCCGTCGTGATCGAACGGGTCGGTACGTCGAGGCCGCGGCCGATCGCCTCGGCGATCACGCGGAGCTCGATACCCTCGTCGCCGACAGCGTGCAGGCGGCTGCCCGCGGGCGCAGACTCGAGGGCGAGGCGGTAGAGCCGTGCGGCGTCGAGGGTGTGCACGGCCGGCCAGCGGTTGCTGCCGTCGCCGATGTAGCCTGCGAAGCCGTTCTGCCGGGCGAACCTGATCAGCGACGGGATGAAACCGCTGTGGTCGAGCTCGCTGTGGACCTGCGGAAGCCGGACGATCGACGAGCGGACGCCCTTGTCTGCCATCGAGACGACGTAGTTCTCGGCGTCGATGCGGTAGCCGCCGCCGGGAGCGAAGTCCGCTTCGGTCCCGGTCCGGCCGTGGACGAAGGCGGCGAGCATGCCGGTGCCCGACGTACTGACCAACGGCTTGTCCGAGCCGACCAGAGCCTCGGCCATGGCCCGCAGTGCGGCCAGGTCCGACTCGGCGGCAGTGGCGAGGTCGCCGCTGACCAGCAGGTCGTGGCGGAACGCGAGATGGATGACGCCGTCCGCGGCAGCGGCCGCCGCGCCCAGCCGGTCGAGGTCGTCCAGGTCGCCACGGACCACCTCGGCACCCCAGTCCGTCAGCTTCTTCGCCGAGTCGTCGGACCGGGCGAGGCCGAGCACCGAGTGACCGTTCTGCAGGAGCTCCGGGACGACGGCCGAGCCGAGGTGTCCGGACGCTCCGGTGATGAAGACGCGCATGGTGCAGTCCCTTCAAGGAGTGATGTCATCAACTGACATCACTAACCTTACACCCGATGATGTCATTCCATGACATCAGTTAAGATCGACCGTATGACACGGTGGGAACCCGGGGCGGCCGGACGGCTGCGCGAGGCGGCGATGGAGCTGTACGCCGAGCGCGGCTACGACGGCACGACCGTCGCCGAGATCGCGGACCGGGCCGGTGTCACCGCGCGGACCTTCTTCCGGCACTTCGCGGACAAGCGCGAGGTGCTGTTCGCCGGCTCCGAGCAGCTCGAGGTGCTGATGGTGAAGGCGCTCAGCGAGGCGCCGGCGGACGCCACCCCGATGGCCGCGGTCACGGCCGCCGTCCTCTCGTCGGCGGAGTTCTTCGACGACATCCGCCGGGACTACTCGCGGCGGCGCGCGGCGGTGATTCAGGCGACGCCGGAGTTGCTCGAGCGCGAGCTCATCAAGATGGCGTCGCTGACCACCGGGCTGACCAAGGCGCTCCGCGAGCGCGGCGTCGAACAGGATGTCGCCGCACTGGCGGCCGAGACCGGGGTCGCGGTGTTCCGGGTCGCGTTCGAGCGCTGGCTGACCGAGCCGGACGGCGTCGCGTTCGCGGACGTCATTCGGTCGACACTGAAGACTCTGTCCGGTCTGACTGCCTGAAGTTCTCGTGCCACGAGGCGACGCCGACGAGCGTGACGCACGTCGCGGCCATCAGCGCCAGATCCACCACCGGTCCGACGGAGGGCGTGCCGAGCGGCAGCAGTAGCAAGACCGCCACGCCGGCGCTCGCCGCCACCAAGTGCACGCGCGACGAGTCCGCGATCATCGTGTGCACCGCCCACAGCGATGCGAGGAAGCAGCTCGCCGGTACTGCGACGGCGTAGCTCGCGGCCGTCTCCGACAGGTGCAGGCCGTGGCCGGTCTGCTCGACGGCGACCTCCAGCCCGGCGCCGAGGGCGGCAAGCGACGCGAAGATGACGTAGTGGCCGTACCCCCAGCGGTACGAACGATTCCGGCGATCCTCGAGCCCTGGCCCGGCCGGGTGCAGGAAGTACAGCCACCACAGCGCGAACAGCATCACCAGACCGCTCGCCGCGACCGCGATCAGGTCGACGCTGACGTGCGTCTCCTCGACGGCTCGCCGTACCGCGTTGGACGATGCGAGGACCGCCTCACCGAGCAGGATGATCGTGAACAGGCCGTACCGCTCGGCAATGTGATGCGGGTGCCACGTCGTCGCCCGCGGCCGCTCCGCCCACAGCGGCACCGACCACTCCAGCGCCGCCAGCACGATGAAGGCGACGAGCAGTACGCTCGCCGACGCACCGGTGTTGGCCAGGTACAGCCGCAGGAACCACCCGACCTGTAGCGCCCCGATCCCGATCGCATAGCGGAACGCCGTACGCCGGTACTTCGGGTCCTCGATGCCCGCGCGCAGCCACAACGAGATCAGCCCGAGGCGCATGATCAGGTACCCGGTCGTGACGACCGTGTAGTCGCCGTGGTCCGCGGCCGCCGGGACACCGGCCGCGAGCAGCAGCACGCCGGCCATCTGCACCAGGGTCAGTACCCGGTAGGCGATGTCGTCGGTGTCGTACGACGACGCGAACCAGGTGAAGTTCATCCAGGCCCACCAGATCGCGAAGAAGACCTGGAGGAACGGCAGCACGTCGGCATGACCAGCGGCGATGGTGTGCGCGAGTTGCTCGGTGACGGCAGCGACCGCCACTACGAAGGTCAGGTCGAAGAGCAGCTCGAGCTGGCTCGACACCCGGTGCGGCTCGTCGATCGGCCGCGCGGTCATCCGGACCCGGATCCGGACGGTCGTGTTGGGCACAGCGGTTCCCTTCTCCAGGAGTCCTCATCCAGAAAGACAGTGCACGCGTCCCGGATGTGACTGTCACAAGCCGCGGGCCTGCCCTGTCTAACCCGATGACACCACCACAATCTGCAAACGAAGGGGTTCTGCGATGAAGATCGTCGTGATCGGCGGCACCGGCCTGATCGGTACCAAGCTGGTGGGCGCGCTCACCGAGCACGGGCACGAGGCGGTGCCGGCCGCGCCGAGCACCGGCGTCAACACCCTCACCGGCGAGGGCCTGGCCGACGTCCTGCAGGGCGCCGACGTCGTGATCGACGTGGCGAACTCGCCGTCGTTCGAGGCCGGCCCGGTGATGGAGTTCTTCAAGACCTCGACCGGTAATGTGCTCGCGGCCGAGGACGCGGCCGGCGTCCGGCACCACGTCGGCATCTCGATCGTCGGCACCGAGCGGATGCCGGACAACGCGTACTTCGCCGCGAAGATTGCGCAGGAGGAGCTGATCAAGGGCTCCGGCGTCCCGTACTCGCTGGTGCACGCGACCCAGTTCTTCGAGTTCGTCCCGGCGATCGCGGACGAGGGCACCTGGGACGACGGCAAGGTGCACATCGCGCCGGTAGCCTGGGCGCCGATCGCGGGCGAGGACGTGGCGAAGAACCTGGGCCAGGTCGCGGTCGGCGCGCCGCTGAACGCGCGGGTCGACATCTGCGGGCCGGACGAGTTCCGGATGGACGAGTTCTTCCGCAAGGTGCTGGCCGCGCACGGCGACCACCGTGAGGTGATCAGCGACGAGCACGCCCGGTACTTCGGTTCCGAGCTGAGCGAGCGCAGCCTGGTCCCGATCGGCGACGCCACCAAGGGCGAGCGGCACTACGACGAGTGGTACGCCGCTCAGGCGGGCAAGTGATCATGAGCACGAACGACTACTCAGGCGACCCCGCGCTACGGGACCTCGAGGTCGAGGTCGACGCGGACATCGAGCTGAACGCCGAGGGCAGCGAGCCGTACGACGACCTCGGATCGCCGGACGGGTGGCTGCTCGACCCGGTCGAGGCCCAGATCGAGGCCGTTGAGCTGGAAAGCCTGCACGGCGCGATCGTCGCGCTGGAGGGTGGCTCGGGGGAGGCGTCCGGACCGGCCGTATCCTCGGGCTGATCCCCGAGCTGATGGATGGTGCCGATGTCCGAGACTGAGCTCGACCGCGAGTTGGCGGACGCGTTGCGGATCTTCACCGAGGTGCGGCCGCGCCTGATGGGGATCGCGTACCGGATGCTGGGCAGCCACGCCGAGGCCGAGGACCTGGTCCAGGAGGTGTGGCTGCGCTGGCAGGGGACGGACCGCAGCAAGGTGGAGAACCCGAAGGCGTACCTGTCGACCGCGGTGACCCGGCTCGCGATCAACGTGAGCCAGTCGGCGCGCGCCCGGCGGGAGACGTACGTGGGTCCGTGGCTGCCGGAGCCGGTCGACACCAGCGCCGACCCGCTCCTCGGTGCCGAGCGCGGCGAGGCGCTGAGCTTCGCCGTACTGCTCGTGCTCGAGCGGTTGTCACCGACCGAGCGGGCGGCGTACATCCTGCGGGAGGCGTTCGACTACCCGTACGACGAACTCGCCGCGATGCTGCAGTCCACCGAGCCGGCGGTGCGGCAGCTCGTCAGCCGGGCGCGCAAACGGATCAAGGCGGAGCGGCGGACCGAGATCAGCGGGAGTCAGCAGCAAACGTTGCTCAAGGCATTCGTCGACGCGGCCCGGTCGGGTGATCTGGACGCGCTCGAGCAGCTGCTGGCGAAGGACGCGATCAGCTACGCCGACGGCGGCGGCGCGGCCCGGGCGTCGAAGTTCCCGGTGGTCGGTTGGGAGCGGGTGGCGAAGTACCTGCGCGCGTTCCACACCCGCTTCTGGGTCGGCGTCGACATCGAGTTCGGTACGGCGAACGGCCGCGCGGTGGCGCTGCTGAAGAAGGACGGCGAGACGTTCACGGTGCTGACCGTGACCGTGTCCGACGAAGGCATCGACGAGGTGCTCTGGATCATGAACCCCGCGAAGCTGACTGCTGTCGCCTGAGCCGAGGGAGGGCCCGTGGGCTCCCGGATGCGACGGGCCGAGTCGTCGGTCGTGCACCGGTTCGCGATCGCGTGCCGGGCGGGCAGTGCCGGCGCGCTGCGGAGCCTGCTGACCGACGACGCCCTCGCGCTGTTCGACGGTGGCGGCAAGGTGCCGGCCGAGCTCGGTCCGGTGCGCGGCGCCGACGCGGTCGCTCGGTGCGTCGCCGAGCGGTTGAGCCTCGAGTCCGGGATGGCGCTGACCGTCGAGGCGGTGAACGGCGCGGCCGGGGTCGTCCTCCGGTCGGCCGAGGCGGTGGTGGCCGTAGCGAGCCTGAAGGTCACTGCTGGGAAGGTGTCCGCGGTGTGGATGGTCCTGAACCCGGACAAGCTCCGGCACTGGGTTTAGCTGTCGAGCTGTCGAGCTGTCGAGCTGTCTAGCTGTCGAGGTGGGTGCGGAGCGCGTCGAGCGGTGAGTCCCAGTCGCGGGCCAGCGCGGCGAGGAACTGCTGGGCGACCTGCATCGGGGCCGAGCGGAGGCGGTAGCGGACGCGGCGGCGTTCGCCGTGCTCGGCGGTCACCAGGCCGGCGTCGGAGAGCAGGTTCAGGTGCTTGGCGATCGCCTGCCGGGTGATCGGGAGCCGGTCGGCGAGATCGGTCGCGGTGGCCGGACCGGTCGCGGCGAGGCTGGACAGGATGCTGCGCCGGCTCGGGTCGGCCAGGGCGACGAACACCTGCTCCGCGATCGCCTCGACGTGCGCCCGATCGGGAAACGCCACAACACCCCTCCGAAAGATGGCAACCACACGGTTGCGTCAAACTATAGCCGGTCGACCGCGGACTTGTTGGCGTCAGGCCGGTAACAAAGTCTCGGGTTCAACCAGTCACTCCTTGCTTCCGGCATCCACGAGCTGCGCGGTCTGATGTCCGCCGCCGCTCAGATGATGCGATCGTTCGACCTGACCAGGTACGGCGACCTGGTGAAGTGGGGGCCGGCGGGGGAGCCGGACAACCCGGCCGACCTGACGCCGCGGCAGTTCGTCGAGGGTGCGGATGCGGACCTCGTGGCGGCGTACGAACACCTTCAGCGGGCTGCCGAGAGCCTGACTGCCGCGCGGCGGCGGATGGCCGTGCTCGGCTGATCCGGCTGCGGGAATGAACCCCACCTCCCGGCGTGTTGACGTGTCAACCTAGACTTTTCTGGTGACACACAGATGGGAGTGGGACAGATGACCGAGGTGGCCTTCGGGCTCGACACCTTCGGGGACATCCCGGTGGGCGACGACGGCGTGCAGCTGACCGACGCGGCCGCGATCCGGCAGGTGGTCGACGAGGCGGTGCTGGCCGACGAGCTCGGCGTGGACGCGATCGCGCTCGGCGAGCACCACCGGCCGGAGTACTCGATCTCCACCCCGGAGACCGTGCTGGCCGGGATCGCGACGAAGACCTCGAAGATCAAGCTCGGGTCCGGCGTCACGGTGCTGAGCTCGGACGACCCGGTGCGGGTGTTCCAGCGGTTCTCGACCGTCGACGCGCTGTCGAACGGGCGCGCCGAGGTGATCCTCGGCCGCGGGTCCTTCACCGAGTCCTTCCCGCTGTTCGGGTACGACCTCGCGGACTACGACAAGCTCTTCGAGGAGAAGCTGCAGCTGTTCGTGCGGCTGCTCGACGAGAAGCCGGTGACCTGGGAGGGAACGGTCCGGGCCGCGCTCGACAACGCCGACGTGTACCCGAAGACCGAGTCCGGCCGGCTGACGACCTGGGTCGGAGTCGGCGGGTCGCCGCAGTCCGTGGTGCGGACGGCGTACTACGGGTTGCCGTTGATGCTCGCCATCATTGGCGGGGCGCCGGACCGGTTCGCGCCGTACCTCGATCTGTACAAGCGGGCGGCCGAGCAGTTCGGGACCGTCGCGCACCCGGTCGGGATGCACTCGCCGGGCTTCGTCGCGGACACGGACGAGCTGGCCAAGGAGATCTACTACGAGCCGTACAAGGTGATGCGGGACCGGATCGGCGCGCTGCGCGGCTGGCCGCCGCTGAAGCGGGAGGAGTTCGAGTCCGAGATCCTGCACGGCTCGATGTACGTCGGTTCGCCGGAGACCGTGGCGCGCCGGATCGCCGCCGCGGTCCAGAGGCTCGGTGTCGGCCGCTTCGACCTGATCTACTCCGGCGGTGCGTTGCCGGTGAGTGCGCGGACGCGGGCTGTCGAGCTGTACGGCACGAAGGTGATTCCGATGGTCCGGGAGATCCTCGCCGAGGAGTCCAAGTGACGATCGCGATTCTCGGCGCCGGGAAGGTCGGCACCGTCCTGGCTCGGCTCGCGGTCGCGGCCGGCTACCGGGTGCTGATCGCCGGCTCGGGTGACGTGTTGAAGATCGCCCTGATCGTCGAGGTGGTCACCCCGGGCGCGATCGCGACGACGGCGGCCGAAGCCGTCGCCGAGGCCGACGTGGTGGTGCTGGCGCTGCCGTTGGGCAAGCACCAGAGCATCCCGGTCGAGGCGTTGCGTGGCAAGCTGGTGATCGACGCGATGAACTACTGGTGGGAGGTCGACGGGATCCGCGACGACCTCACCGATCCGCGGACGTCCTCCAGCGAGATCGTGCAGGCCTTCCTGCCGGAATCGCGCGTGGTGAAGGCCTTCAACCACATGGGGTACCACGACCTCGACGAGGGTGCCCGGCCTGCCGGTGCCCCCGGCCGCCGGGCGATCGCGGTCGCCGGCGCGCCCGCCGACGCGGCGCGGGTGGCGGAGATCGTCGATGCGTTCGGCTTCGATCCGGTGCTGCTCGGTTCGCTTGCCGATGGCAAGCAGTTGGAGCCGGGCACGGAGCCCTTCGGTGCGAATGTCGACGCCGAAGGGCTCCGCGCGATGATCGCCCGGTACCCGGAGACGGTGCGCGGTCAGGAAGTGGCGCAAGCCCGAGCCTCCTGACCAGCCCGGCCCTAGCTGATCGAGATGCGGTCCAGGTCCGGGGCCGCGTCGTCGTCGTTGAAGATGCGGATGGTGTTGGCGCCGGCCTCGAGGGTGATCGGGACCTGGGTGGTGCGGACGGTGTTGTTGCCGATGTCCGTGACCGAGACCTCGGTGGCGGGGCCGTTGTTGACGGAGACGAAGTACGACTTGGTGCCGTTGACGGTGTAGTCGAGATAGAGGGTGTGTGGACCCGCCGTCGGGGTGGTGACGTCGGGGACGACGACATGGGCGTCGGGCGAGCCGCCCAGGTTGCGGACCTTCTGGCCGCCGGAGCACGGTCCGCAGCTGGTGATACCGGCGGAACCGATCTGGTTGAGCGAGCTCTCGGCCTCGCGCATGAAGACGCGGTCGGCGGGACGGACCTGGATCGGGACCGTCTTGGTGATCTTGTGGGGGAGACCAACGGTGTCGAAGGTGACGTCGACCGGGACCTGCGCTGCTGATGATCCGGTGAGGGTCCAGGTGCCGGTGATGGTCTGCCCCAGCCGGAGCCGCTTGGCCGTGATCGGCTCACCGGTGACCGTCCAGCCCGCGGGGGCTGTCGGGGCCATCCGCACGTTGTCTACCGCGTCTTCGTCGAGGCGGAGGGTCGCGGTGACTGTCACCGATTGCTGACCCGGACCGACCCAGACGATGCCGGAAGGCTTTACCGTCATGGTCGTCTTCGGGACGTACGACGCGGGCGGCAGCGGGCCGACCTTGATGCGGTCGACGGGCGAATCACCCGTGATCTGAACGACGTTGGCGCCGGCCCGCAACTGCACCGGAAGAGCGATACTCGTCGGCACGTCCGGGTTGCCCGGGTCAAGCGTGACTCCCACCGGCTCGCCGCCGTTGATGCGCACCTTTACAACCCGGTCCCGGGTCGGCAGTGCGGTCAGCTCCAACTTGTAAGATCCGTCGGCCGGTGCCTGCACGTTCCGATAGGTCACCCCACCGACCACCGCAGCGGATCCTGAGCACGCAAGGCATTTGCGGACATGGGCCCCGGGAACCGATTCGGCTTCCAGCGGGAGACGATTGTGAAGGGCCTGCGGATAGGCATACCCGACGTGAAGCTCGTCGATCTTGAGTTTCCCGAAGTACGTCGGGGACTGCGCGCCGGCCCAGGTGTTGAGGACGTCGAGCCGGAGGTACCGCGCGTACTGGTTGCCGAGGTCAATGAACTGGACCCCGCGCCGGCTCGGCATCGCGTCGGCGCGGACCTGCTTCCAGTGCCGGCCGTCGACGCTGACCGAGACCTTGTAGTCCTTGATCCGGGCCGAGTCCTCCGGGCGGCCGAACGACTCACGGGCGTGGGTGGGCGACCACTCGGTCTGGTTGACCGCGAGGTACGTCGCGGCGCGCGGCCGGCCGAGGTCCAGCGTCATCGTGGCGGGGAACTTGCCGTCGGCGTCCCAGTAGCTGGGGTAGCTGCCGTCGACCAATGCTGAAGCGGGATGTCCCGGGGCAGCAGACGAAGCTGACGCCTTCAGGAGACGGTTCGGGTAGATCCCGGACTGTCCAGCCGTGGTGACCTTGAAGACGGTGTCGTAGGTGTCCCAGGTGGTGATGCCGAGAATCGTGAGGTAGCCGCCGGACTGGTTGAAGGCGAACTGCTGGCCGGTGCGGACGTCGGTGACCGACTTGACCACATAGCCGTTGTCGCGGAGCCGGACGAGATCTTGCGAGGCCGGTTTGGTCAGCACGTGGACGTACTGCGTGCTGCCGGAGAGGGTGATCACTCCATGCGCGCCGTCGTTCCAGAAGCCGGGCTGCATGCCGCCGTACAGGTAGCCGCCGCCCTGCGTCTTCGCCAGCGACTCTGCGATCGGAGGCAGCCACCCGGCCATGAAGTTGTTGAAGGCGGTCTGCTGCGGTGGGAACGTGCCGTTCACCATCGCGGTCTCCGCCATCAGCGACTTGATCGACGAGCCGGCGTTCGCGATGTACCGTCCGACGCTGAGCCCGTAGTCGACCTTGCTGTCGCTGCCGTCGTACCACCACTGGCCGGAGGTCGGCAGCTTGTAGTCCGCCTCGGTCAGCCGCGGCATCGGCGTGAACGTCGCGGCCGGATAGTCGTACGCCGGGGTCATGCCGGTCTTCTGCTCGTTGCTGACTGTGTCCATGATCGGCGTGTCCTCGTTGTTGTTGCTGAGCAACCACGAAGGCCGTTGCTGCCGGATCTGCTCGTAGAGCCCGTGCTGCTCCCAGTACTCGTTGTCGTTGTCGATCCAGAAGCCGGAGAGGTCCGGGTAGTTGTCCATCACCTCGTGGAACAGGTCGTAGCTGTACATGCCGAACCCGTTCCGCGTGGTCAGGTCGACCTGCTGACCCTTGTACGCCGAGTACGCCGCCGAGTCGAGCGTCTCCAGGCCGGGTACCTCGTTGTGCCACTGCGGGTCGTCGGTCATGTAGAGCAGCACATGTACGCCCTTGGCCTTGCCTGCGGCGATCAGCTCGCCGAGGAAGTCGCGTTGCGTCGCGCAACTACCGGGGATCTTCGACGGCCACGGCCGCGCGTACCCGAGGCGACTGTGGAAGGTCGCGAGGACGAGGTACGACGCGTGCAGCTTGAGGGCCTCGTCGACCCAGTAGTTCGGATCCCAGCCACCCGCGGTGACGTCGTGCTCCCAGGTGGCGCAGTCGGTATGCCGGGGTGCGGTGAACATGCCCCAGTGCAGGAACAGGCCGGCGGTGGAGTCGCGCAACCACTGTTGGCGGGGGTTCTCCACTTCGGCCCGGGCGGAGGTGGTCGCGATCAGGGCGGCGAGAACGGTCAGGACGAGGGCGACGACGGCGAGCCGCCGCCGGATGGGCCAGGGCATCGGGTGGTCTCTCACTTCCGCTGGGCGGCAGAATTAGGGCAACTAGCTTGCCTATTCAGAGATCCGATCTTTCATCGCCCGCGCCGGTTGGTCAAGACCCCGGGACCGCCAACAGCTCCGCGAGTACGGTGTCCAGCGCCATCCGGGCCGCGCCGAGCGCGACCGAGTCGGCGCCCATCGTCGAGGTGATCACCTCGACCGGTACCAGGCTCAAGTTGGCCAACTCCCGCTTGAACGGCTCCGCGATGATCGCCCCGCCACGCGACATACCGCCCCCGAGCACAACCACCTCCGGGTCCACCGCCAACGCCAGCACCGCAGCCCCCCGGGCCAGCACCTCCGCAAACTCGATCAGGACCTCGAGACTCTCCGGATCCTGCCGAGCCGCCGAGGCAATCACCAGCTCACCCTCCTTGCCCGCACCCACCCCTTCGGCTGCGGCGAGGGCGGCGCCGCGGGTGTGCAGCCGCTCCATGGCCGCGGCCCAGCCGAGGGCCGGGAAGACGCCGATCTCGCCGGCGGCGCCGTGGCGGCCCTGGTGGACCTGGCCGTCGATCAGGACTCCGGCGCCCGCGCGGTGGCCGGCGAACATGTACACGATGTCGCGGTGCTCCCGCGCCGCGCCCTTCCAGTGCTCGGCCAGCGCGGCCAGCTTCACGTCGTTCGCCACCGCGACCGGTTTCTCCAACCCCGCCGAGAGTTCCCCGGCCACGTCGATCTCGGTGAACCCAGGCAGCGAGTACGGCGCCAACGCCGAGCCGACCGGCCCTTCGCGAACGTCGTGCACACCCTCGGCAGCCCGCAGCGCTCCGGTCACCCCGCACGCGATCCCGCTGATATCGGCCGGATCGACCTTCGCCTGCGCCCAACTGCTCCGCGCGACCTCGATCGCGGCCGCCACCCGCTCGGACGCCTCGAGTTCCGGGTCGAGCTCGACCCGCTGGGTGGCCAGCGGGTTGCCGCGGAGGTCGGTGATCACGGCCATTGCCTTGTGCGCCCCGATGTCGAGTCCCGCGACGTACCCGGACTCGGCCCGGAAGCGGAAGTGCCGGGCCGGCCGCCCGGCGGCGCGCGAGGACGACGGCTTGCGCGGGGCCGCGGTCTCCTCGACCCGGCCTTCGGTGAGCAACTCGGCGAGCAGGTCCTCGGCGGTCGGGCGGGACACCCCGACCACTGCGCGGAGCTCACGCAGCGTCAGCGACTCGGCTTCCAGGAAGGCGCCGAGAGCCGCCGCCAGGTTGAGCCGGCGCAGCAGCGACGAATCGCCCATCCGCCCACCGGCCGCTCGATCTTGACTCATCCGACGAATCGTCCTTATGCTCGCGCCGATATTGCTAACTAGCCTGCATATTCCATCGCATCGTACCGCCGTCGAGAGGAACCCTGATGAGATCGCGGTTGACGGTCACCCTGGCGGCCCTTCTGACGTTAGCGCTCGCCGGCTGTACGCAAGGCGGCAAGGCGGCGAGTACCGGCCAAAGTCCGGGCGGAACGGTCGAGCTGACCATGCTCACCTTCGAGACCCCGAACCTGCCGGCCACACTCTGGGACGCCGCCATCGCCCGGGTCGAGCAGAAGGTCCCCGGCGTCAAGATCAAGAAGCTGGTCACGCCGAACGTGGACCGGACGACGTACGCCAAGCAGCTGGCCAGCTCCGGTCAGCTGCCGGACGTAATGATCGCGGTGAACCCGCAGGGCTTCGCCGAGGGCGGTCAGCTCGCCGAGTTCACCCAGGACGACCTGAAGGACTTCGCCGACCCGACCTCGGGCGCGATCAAGGGCAAGATCTACCAGCTGCCGACGAACGCGCAGCCGCAGTCGCTGCTCTACTACAACAAGGACGACTTCGCGAAGGCGAAGATCAGCGCGCCGCCGAAGACGTGGACCGAGTTCCTCGCCGCCTGCGCCAAGCTGAAGGCGGCCGGGATCACGCCGATCGCGGTCGGCGGTGGCGGCCAGGACACCTTCGCCAGCATGTACACCTGGGTCGGCACCGTCGGCACGGACGTCTACCTGTCCGATCCGACGTTCTCCAAGGAGATCACCGACGGGTCGAAGACGTTCGACGACCCGGCGTTCGTGAAGGCGACCGACAAGGTCGCGCAGCTCGCCAAGCTCGGCTACCTGGACAAACAGGGCACCAGCCGGTCGTACGCCGACCACGAGAAGGCGTTCCGGGCCGGATCGGCCGCCATGTACCCGATGGGGTCGTGGTTCGCGACGTCGGCGGACAACGACAAGCCCAAGTTCGGCGTCGGCGTGTTCGCCTGGCCGTCCGACGACGGGAAGGCCGTCGTACCGAACCTGACCGGTGGTGGGCTGAGCGTCAGCGCGAAGGCCGAGAACGTGGACCTGGCGAAGAAGTTCGCGCTGGAGTGGACGAAGGACAAGGAGACGTCCGACGCGTTCACCAAGGCGGACGGGACGTTCAACACGATCAAGGGCTACCAGCCGCCGGCCGACATGGGACCGCTGTTCAAGGAGACGCTGGCGATCTACAACCAGGCGGTGAAGGACGGAACGGTCACGCCGGCGCTGTCGATCGAGCAGGGCGACAACGGTCTGCCCGCGGACATGACGGTCCCGGTGCAGCAGATCGCGGTCGAGCTCCTGAACGGCAAGTCCGATGCGAAGGCAGCGGTCACGAAACTGAACAAGGAATATGCGTCGCTCAAGTAGACCGCCCGTCCAGGCGATCCGGGAGTTCTCCGGCTTCGCCCTCCCTGGTCTGTTCCTCTACGCAGTGCTCGTGCTGGTTCCGATCGGCTGGACCTTCGTGCTCGGGTTCACCGACCGGAACCGGTTCGCGGCCGCGACGCACTGGGTCGGGACCGGCCAGTTCCACCGACTCTTCACCGACGACCAGTTCTGGCTGGTCCTGCGAAACACGTTTGTGGTCACCGTGATCGTGGTCGTGGTCCCGAACGTTCTCGGGCTCGCGATCGCGTTGCTGCTGAACCGGAACACGCTGCTCTACCGGTTGCTGAGATCGGTGTTCTTCACGCCGGTGATCCTGAGCGGCATCGTGGTCAGCGTCATCTGGCAGAGCGTGCTGCGGCTCGGGAACGTGGATTGGCTGGCGGATCCCGGCAAGGCGCTCTACACGATCTCCGGGATCCTCTGCTGGCAGATGCTCGGCTTCTGCGTCGTCGTCTACCTGGCCGGGCTGAACGGCGTACCGCGGGAGCTCTACGAGGCCGCGATCGTCGACGGCGCCGGGTGGTGGCGGCGGTTCGGGTCGATCACCTGGCCGATGATCGCCTCCTCGGTCACGATCAACACGGTGATGCTGCTGATCAGCGGCTTCAAGGTCTACGAGCACATCCTGGTGCTGACCAACGGCGGCCCGGGCCGGAACACCACCGCGTCGATCGCGTTCGACGTGATCGAGAAGGGCGTCCGCGGCGACCGGATCGGGTACGCCGCGGCCGAGGCGACCGTCATGCTCGCGATCATCGTCGCGCTCAGCGGGATCGTGCTGCGGCTGCTCCAACGACGAGAGGTGCAGCTGTGAGGACCCTCCGGCCGATCGCCGCGATCGCCCTGGCCGCTGTGTTCTTCTTCCCGGTGTACGTCGTCGTGACCGGGATGCTGAAGCCGGTCAAGGACATCCAGTCGTCGCCACTCGGCCTGCCCGTCCCGCCGACCGGTGCGAACCTGAGCGCGGTGCTCGGCCGGGATGACGGGCTCTACTGGTCGGCGTTGCTGAACAGCGTCCAGATCACCGTGCTCTCGGTCGTCGCGCTGACGTTGCTCTCGGCAATGTTGGCGCACTACCTGGTGCGCTCGCCGGCCCGCTGGACCAGGCCGGCGCTGCTGATGCTGCTGGCCGGTCTGATGATCCCGCCGGCCGTCATCCTGCAGCCGATCACGCAGGTGCTGAGCGCGGTCGGGCTGATGAATTCCGTGGTCGGCGTGGTCTGCGCGAACGTCGCTTACTATCTGCCGTTCGGCGTGTTCGTGTTCTCCGGGTTCATCGGTGGTGTCCCGGTCGAGATGGAGGAGGCTGCGAGTATCGACGGTGCGAGCCGGTTCCGGCTGTTCTGGCAGGTGGTGTTCCCGACGCTGCGCCCGGCGGCGGCCAGCGTGATGATCTTCCTCGGCGTCTGGGTGTGGAACGACTTCCTCACCCCGCTGATCGTGCTCGGCCCCGAGGCCGGGACAACGGTCACCGTCGGCGTCTACCGCTCGGTGGGGGAGTACTCGACCAACTTCGGGACGCTCTACGCGTTCTCGTTCCTGGCCTCGCTGCCGGTGCTGCTGTTCTTCGTCGCGCTGCAGAAACAGTTCGTCGCCGGGCTGACGGCGGGGGCGGTCAAGTGAGCATCTCGTTCGAGAACCGGGTCCTGCTGATCAGCACACCGGGTACGTCGTACTCCGCGTACCTCGGCGACGACGACATCCCGATCCACACCCACTGGGGTGCGCGGATCACGCCGGCCGACGCGCAGTACCTCGCCCGGACGACCGCCGACCGGTTGGCAAGGGAGTGGGAGAGCTTCCGGTCGGCGACGAACGGTCATGAGGAGTATCCGCTCGAGGGAGGGCTGCAGTTCGGGCGGGCGGCGTTGGCGCTGGCCGTCGGCGAGGTCCGGAGTGCCGATTGGTCGTTTGTTGATCATTCGAAGGATGAGCGCGAGCTTGCGTTGCACTTCGATGCGGGCGGTGTTCGAGTGATCATGCATTACCGGATCCACGAGGGCAGCGATGTGATCGACCGCTGGGTCTCGGTGCGCAACGAGTCGACGGCGTCGGTCGACGTACATCGGCTCGATTCCGCGGCCTGGGTGTTGCCGGAGCAGGCGGCGTACCGGATCTCCACGCTGACCGGGCGCTGGGCGGCCGAGACGCGCCTGCGCCGGCACGAGCTGGCCGAGGGACGGTTCGTGCTGGAGAGCCGGCGGGGGATCACGAGCCATCACGTGAACCCGTGGTTCGCAATCGACGACGGAACAGCGACCGAGGAGTACGGCGAGGTCTACAGCGCGGCCCTGCACTGGAGCGGGTCGTGGCGGATGCTTGCGCAGCACGAGCTCGACGAGCCGGTCCAGGCGTTGTTCGGCTGGGGCCACGAGGACTTCGGCCCGCGTCCGCTCGAGCCGGGCGAGGAGCTGATCACCCCGGTGTCCTCAGGTCTGTTCACGTCCGGTGGTTTTGGTACAGCGAGCCGCGCCTGGCACGCCTACGCGTTGCGCGAGGTGTTGCCGCGGGCAACCGAGGTACGGCCGGTGCTGTTCAACTCGTGGGAGGCGACCGGGTTCGCCGTCGACGAGGCGAGTCAGGTCGAGCTCGCGACGCAGGCGGCCGAGCTGGGCTGCGAGCTGTTCGTGCTGGACGACGGGTGGTTCGGCGGCCGGGTCGACGACACGACCGGACTCGGCGACTGGTGGGTCAACCGGGACCGCTTCCCGAACGGGTTGCAGCCGCTGATCTCCAAGGTGCACGCGCTCGGCATGGGCTTCGGCCTCTGGGTCGAGCCGGAGATGGTGAACCCGGACTCCGACCTGTACCGCGCGCACCCGGAATGGGTCTACCACTTCGAGGGCCGCGAGCCGCCGCTGCGTCGCAATCAGCTCGTCCTCAACCTAGCCCGTCCGGACGTCGCGCAGTGGGTCCTGGAGACGCTCGACGAACTGCTCACGGCCAACGACATCCAGTTCGTGAAGTGGGACATGAACCGCCCGTTCGCCGACACCGGTTGGCCGGCCGAGCCGTCGCGCCAGAGCCGGATCTGGTTCGACCACGTGACGGCGGTTTACGCGATCCTGGACGCGCTGCGGGCGAAGCACCCCGGTGTCGCGTTCGAGGCCTGCTCCGGCGGTGGCGGGCGGGTCGACCTCGGGATAATGGCGCGCACCGACCAGTTCTGGACGTCCGACAACACCGATGCGCTGGACCGGCGCTCGATCCAGCACGGGTTCAGCCAGCTGTACCCGGCGCGGACGATGTCCTGCTGGGTGACCGACGTACCGACGTTCATCAACAAGCGGACCGTGCCGCTGACGTACCGCTTCCACGTGGCGATGGCCGGCGTGCTCGGTATCGGTGGTGACCTGACCGAGTGGACGGCCGACGAGCTCGCACTGGCCCGGGCGTTGGTTGCCGAGTACAAGGAGTTTCGGCACGTCGTGCAGCTCGGCGCGCAGTACCGGCTGGGTGAGCCGGGACGTGGGCTGTCCGCCGTGCAGTACGTGCTTGACGGAGAGTCCGTCGTACTGGCGTATCAGGAGGCCCAGCAGTATGACAGCGCGCCCCGGCCGCTCCGCCTGCGAGGCCTCGACGCCGAGGCCACGTATGACGTCGAGGGCGAGGTGCTGTCGGGTTCGGTGTTGATGGCGAGCGGCCTCTCGCTGGTGTTGACGGGCGACTACGCCAGCCGGCTGATTCGGCTGAGTCGGCGGTAGGGCCGCGCGGGATCACCCGGCGGCCCCACCGGGGGTCAGCTGGTGCAGCTGGCGATGGCTGCCTCGCCCTTCGCGGTGGCGGTCTTCACCTGCTTGCCGTCCACCTCGATCACACAGGTCAGGGTCCCCTTCTGGCCGATGCTCGACTGCGCCGAGACCTGGTAGACCGGCAGCGCCGTCTTGATCTTCAACGTCTTGGTCCAGGGGATGGCCGTGTCGTTCGTCTGCTCGGTCGTGGTCGCGCCGTCCGTGGTGTAGGTCAGGTCCGCCTTCTTCGACGTACCGCTCACCTTGTAGACCACCGTGTGCTCCTTGCTCCCGGTCGCGTCCGCACTGCAGCCTGCAGTGACGACGACGCCCGCGGCGAGTGCACAAGACACGAGCGCTCGTGTTCTCATCGTTCCCCTCCTCAATGCATCCGGACCGGACTAGGCCGGAAGACGAACAGAATCGAGGGTCCAGAGGGTCAGGCAGTAGGAGATTCGAGCACGGTCGAAAGGTGCCGCCGGCCCCGATCGGGCTAGGCGTCGGCCGGCAGCGGTACGGCGCCGGCGGGCTCGTGACTCTGAGCTTCTTGTTCGCGATGGTTCGCAGCGCGCTCGGCGCCGATGCCGGCCGCGACGACGGAGGCGATGCCGAGGCAGGCGAGCAAGCCCGGCGGTTGACCAAGCAGCAGCCAGCCGATTAGTAGTGCGATCGCCGGCTCGAGGCTCATCAAGGTCCCGAACACGCCGGCGTCCAGCCGCCGCAGCGCCAGGTACTCCAGCGTGAACGGCACCACCGGAACCAGCAACGCCAGACCGAACCCGATCACGACCAGTTGCCAGGTCACCACCGGGATCGTGCTCGGCCCAGCCACCGCGGTCGCGACCAGTGCGGCCACCGGCATCGACACACCCATGCCTTGCAGACCGGTGACGTTCTCGCCGACGTGCTGAGTCAGGACGATGTACGCCGCCCAGCAGACGCCCGCACCGAGCGCGAACAGGACGCCGAGCCCGTCGACCGCACCGTGCCACGGTTGGGTCAGCAGCAGTACTCCGGCGAACGCCAGCGCGGGCCAGATCAGCCGGCCCCGACTGCGCAGTACGGCGACCGACAGCGGACCGAGGAACTCGAGCGCACTCGCCGTACCGAGCGGCAATCGCGCGGCTGCGGCCATGAACAGCAACGTGACCCCGCCGGTCGCGACGCCGAGACCGGCGGCGGCCAGGAACGATCCACGGTCGAACGAGCTCGGCCGCGGCCGGAACAGGACCAGCGCGAGAATCCCGGCAGCCGCGAGCCGCAACCAGGCGGCGCCTTCCGGGCCGACCCGGTCGAAGAGACCGACCGAGACGGCCAGGCCGAGCTGGACCAGCGTCATCGAGAGGACGGCGAAGGTCACGCCGGTACGGGTACGCATACGGTCCAGTGAAGCTCGCGGATCTCTTCGGGTCCACGTGAGAATCGTGGACATATCGTTCATCCCAGCTGAACAATGGCTTCGTGGACACCCGACGTCTCGAGTTGCTGCTGGCCCTGTCCCGGCTGGGCTCGATGCGCGCGGTGTCCGAGGCGCTCGGCGTGACTACGTCGACGGTCTCGCAGCAGATCGCCGCGTTGGCCAGAGAGGTCGGGACCCCGCTGCTGGAACCGGACGGCCGACGGGTCCGGCTCACTCCCGCCGGGCAGCGGCTGGCGGCGCACGCCGTACACATCCTGGCCGCGCACGAGGCGGCACGGGCCGATCTGGATCCGTCGGCCGAGCCTGCGGGGACGGTCCGGGTCGCCGCGTTTCACACCGCGATCCGGGTCGCGTTGCTGCCGGTCGTTCACCAGCTGGCGGTCGAGTATCCCGCCGTACGGCTGGAGATTCAGGAGCAGGAGCCGCCGCAGGCGATCGCGTTGCTGGAGCGCGACCAGGTCGATCTCGTGCTGAGCTACGACTACAACCTCGCGCCGGCGGCGATCGATCCGGCGTTCGAAGCCACCGCGCTGTGGGAGGCCGGGTGGAGTCTCGCGGTGCCGTCGCGCCGGGTGTCCGGTCCGGCGGTCGACGTGTTCGCGGAGTTCGCAACGAGCGACTGGATCGTGAACTCCCGGCACACCGCGGACGAGCAGGTGATCCGCACGATCGCCGCGCTGGCCGGCTTCGAACCGCGCGTCACCCAACGGGCCGACAGCCTCGAACTGGTGCTGCAGATGATCATCGCCGGCCTCGGCGTCGCGTTACTGCCCGCCGCCTATCCGAAGACGGCGGGCATCTCCCTACGCCGGTTGCGCGATCCCGAGCCGCGGCTGCGGGCGCATGCGCTCATCCGCCGCGGGCGGGGCGGATGGGCGCCCCTCGCGCTCCTGCTCAGCCTCCTGTCACGGCATAGGCGTTGATGATCGTCTCGGTGGCGGTCGTCCCGGCCGCGTCGGTGATCGTGCTCCGGAGCGAAACCGATCCCTTCGGTGTCGGGAAGGTCGCCTGGCACGCGCGTACGCCGACGCAGTCGACGCGGGCCGCGTGCCACGTCGTACCGCCGTCGCCGGAGTACTCGACGTTCAGGGACCGCACGGCCGAGGTACTGCCGGTGGCGAGCACCGGGAGTCTCGTCGTCGGGGTCCATTGCGCCGTGTTGGCGTTGTCGACGGCCGGTCGGTAGCCGATCGCCCACAACGGGATGGTCGCGTTGCCAGCCTGCGAGTTGAAGGTGGCACGGTAGTCGAGCTGCTGCCCGCCCACCCGAGTTGCCGACGCCTCGAAACGGTACGTCGCTTGCTCCGGGGGCAGGCCGTCGGCGTCCACGCGGCTGTAGTTGTCGGACTGTGTCACGAGCGTGTCGTTGCGGTAGAGCTTCGCCGACTCGGCTGTGGTGGCCGCGTCGCCGAGGTGCCCGTCCGCATCCGCGAGCCTGGTCAGCGAAACCTGCAGGTCAGCGTCCGCACGGGTTGCCGATACCGCGCCGATGCTGCGGACCGCCGCGTTCCAGCGCTCCCGGTAGGTCTGGCCGGCACGGTAGGTCGTCGGTTCTGCGGACGTCAGCACGGTCACCGGGTCGCCGGCGGTCGTTTCCTCGACGAGCTGGTTCCACTTCGCGGTTCCGGCATCGACGTGCTGGACGATCGTCGCCGGTGCGCCGAGCGTGCTGGGCAGAGTGAAGGGCTGGTGGTCGTTGATCGTCGGAGCCGTGGTCAGCTGGAAGCCGTCGCCGCCGACCCGGTTGAGGGTTGTCGTGATCGTCGCGAGGTCCTGGTCGCGGACCGTGCGCTGGAAGCCGGTCGGGTAGCGGCCGTCGACCTTGTCGGCCGTGTGGTACGCGGTCGACGGACCGTACCAGTCGGAGGCGATGACCGACGAGAACTGGTTCGCAGGCAGCGCCGGCCCGAGCCCGAGGGTGTAGAGGTCCTTGCCGTCGAAAGCGCCCAGGTACTGGTCGATGCGGATTGCGCCGTCCGGCGACGTGCGAATGTAGTCGGCCATCTGCAGCGACCGATGGAGGCCGCGCTGCGGTACGGAGATGGCGACCTTACGGGCCTGGCGGGCGTCGAAGGTGAGGGTGTGGTCTGCGGTCACGTGGACCGTCGGCTGCACCAGCCCGTACGTCGCGTCGCCTTCGATGATGGCGTCGACCGCGTAGTCGCCCGGCGTGAGCCGGACCCGTGCGGTGCCGTTGTCGGCGAGCACGTACGTCGGGGTGGAGCCGTCGAGCGGCCAGATGTTCACGCTCGGGCTGCTGGCCGGGGCGCCGTCCGGACCGGTGACGTTCACGGTGAGGTCGTAGGCCTCGATCTCCTTGACCACGGTCACCGGGACGTGGACCTTGCCGCCGTCGGGCCAGGTGGCAACGACCTGGCCGACGTAACGACCGTCGGCGCCGTTGTGGTTGGTGTTCGAGGTGACTTGGAGCGGTGCCGATCCGCCGGCGGGGATGGTGAGGTGGCCGGCGCTGACGGTCAGCGCGCTGACAGGCGCCGGCGTACCGTTCGGGGCGGTGAACTCGGTGCTGACGGCAAGCGTCACCGGGGTCGTTCCGGTATTGCGGTAGGTCAGGGTTCGGGTGACCGGCTGGTCGTCGGTGTGCGGGAAGCTTGCCGAGCCGAAGGAGATGCTCGCGGGACCCGCGATGACGGGCTGCGCGACCGCGCGAGCGACGTCGATGCGACCGGCGCCCTGGTCGAAGATGCCTTGGTCAGGGCCCGGCTTGGCGGAGTTCATCAGGGCGCTCTTGAGCTCGGGTGCCTTCCAGTCCGGGTGTTGCTGGAGCAGCAGTGCGGCGGCGCCGGCGACGTGCGGCGCGGCCATCGACGTACCCGAGAGGCGGGTGTAGTACTGGTTGACCGGCTCGCCCCACGTGCCTTCGGACGAGCGCGCGGCCACGATGCCGACGCCGGGTGCGGTGACGTCGGGCTTGAGCTCTGCGCCCGCGGGACCGCGGCTGGAGAAGGGTGCGAGGGTGTCGTCGCGGTCCACGGCGCCGACGGTGAGCGCCGCCGCGGCGCGGCCGGGCGACAGGATCGTGCCGGTTGGTCCTATGTTGCCAGCGGCAACGACGAAGAGGACGCCGGTCTCCGCGGTGAGCGTGTTGATCGCTTGCTCGAGTGGGTCGTCCGGGCGCTCGCCGGGGAAGCCGAGGCTGATGTTCACGACCTGGGCGTGCATGTCGCGGGCGGCCCACTCCATCCCGGCCAGGACGCTGGAGTCGTCGCAGACGACGTCGCTGCAGGATTTCGCGTCGTACAGCGTCGCGTCCGGTGCGACTCCGCGGTACAGACCGTCGGAGGCGGCGCCGCTGCCGGCGATGATCGAGGCGACGTGGGTGCCGTGGCCGAGCTGGTCGCCGGGTACGTCGCCCTCGAACGTCTTCACGCCGGCGATCCGTGGCGCCAGGTCGGGGTGCTTGTCGATCCCGCTGTCGATGACGGCGACCCGGACGCCCTTGCCGGTGTACCCGGCCGCCCAGGCCGCGGGTGCGCCGATCTGCTTGGTCGACCGGTCGAGCAGGAGATGGCGCTTCGCGTCGAGCCAGACGTGCTGTACTGCGGGACTGGTCGCGACCGTGCTGAGGAAGGCGGCTGCCGACTGCTTGCTCACCTTGCCGGCCGTGGCGTTGAGCGAGGTGAACGATCGCGTGGTGGTGAGTGCCTTCAGCGCCGGTCGCGTCTTCCTCTTCGAGTAGCCGATGATGACCGGAACGGCTGCCGTGTGCGCGTCGTCGTACCCGGACTCGATCAGGCCGGTCACGTCGAACAGCAGGCGGTCGAGGCGGCCGGTGTCGACGAGCGGGCGGACGTCGGACGGGATGACGGTGAGCCGGCCCTTCACCTTGGTTGCGCTGAAGGACAGCTTCGTCCGGCCCGGACCAGGCTGGATCGACGGCACTGAACCGGTCAGCGAGACCCGGTCGCCGGTGATCAGCGTGACCGTCTTCGTCACCGTCCTTGGCTCTGCCCGGCCCGGGGTGGGTGGCGGGTCAGCTGCTGCTGGGACTCCAGGTATGAGCAGGGCCGTCGTTACGACCAAAGCCAACCAGGTACGAGCAACCGGCACAGGGCACCTCCACGACGAGCAGGGTGGGTCGCCCTGATTACGTGACGAGCTGTGCCGGACGTTGCATCTTGACGGCGTGGATCAGTTGAACAGAGATGTTCTTTCGATCGAAGAGCTGGGTCAGTCGACTGCCTTGGCGAAGGGCGAGCGAGTACGCCGGGTGCCGGCGGTACCGCGCTTGCACCAGCGCGGTCACCGCGTCGGCCCGACGGGTCCAGGACAGCGGCACGCCCGCGGGCCGCTCGATCTGCTCGATCAGGTCGAACCCGGCGTCGTTGAGCAACGCAACCAGCTCGTCCTGCGTGGGGAAGTAGTTGCCGTCCGGCGGCCGCAGGACCGGATGGTCGGCCACCACCACGAGCAGTCCGAGCGGCGCGTCCGGGACGAGCACGCGATGGATCTCGCGGAGGATCGACAGCTTGTCCTCGACCGTGCACAACACTCCCAGGCACCAAGCGGCATCCACGGACTCCGATCGCAGCGGGATCTGGTGGCCAGCGGCGGCCACGACCGGCAGGCCGAAGAGCCGAGCCGCGGCTCGTCCGGCGGCCGGCATCGGCTCGAGCAGCACCGGTTTCACCCCGAAGTGCTTCGCCACCCATGCCGCCGGCCCGCCCGATCCGGCCCCAACATCCAGCAGCCGATCCCCGGCGGACAATTCACAAGCTTCCGCAAGCCAGGCCAACGCGGCTGGACTCGAGCTACCCCGGCAGGCCGCCGGAATCGCGTGCTCGCCCCCCAGGTGCTCCACCGCCTCAGCCGTCCAAGCAGCAACGTCATCGAACTCAGCCACCATCGCCGCCGCAGTCACCACGCCCACCTCCACGCCCCAACCCGACCTCCAGCTTGCCTCCGCCCAGTCTTCGCCCGCTACCAGCGCCCGGTCCGGACCAGACGCCGCGGGTCCTGTACCCGGATCGCGTTGCGCTCTAGCCTCTTGTGGGGGCGATGAGCGATGGGACGGAGGACCGTGGTGCGCAGGATCCTGGTGGTCGGTGGTGGGTATGCCGGTTTCTACACGGCATGGCGGCTGGAGAAGAAGCTGCGGCGGGACGAGGCCGAGGTGGTCGTGATCGACCCGCGGCCGTACATGACCTACCAGCCGTTCCTGCCCGAGGTGGTCGCCGGCTCGGTCGAGGCGCGGCACGCGGCCGTCTCGCTGCGGCGCAACCTGCGCCGGACGAAGATCGTCGCCGGCATGGTCACCGGCATCTCGCACGCCGACAAGACCGTCACCATCCACCCGTCGCAGGGGCCCGACTACACGATGACGTACGACGTGATCGCGGTGACCGCGGGCGCGGTCACGCGGACGTTCGACGTACCGGGGGTGGCGGAGCGGGCGATCGGGATGAAGCACGTCGAGGAGGCGGTCGCGATCCGGGACCGGCTGCTCACGGCCTTCGACGAGGCGGCCGGGCTGGAGCCCGGGCCCGCGCGGCGGCGGTTGCTGACGATCACCTTCGTCGGCGGCGGGTTCTCCGGTGTCGAGGGATGCGCGGAGCTGCTCTCGCTGGCCACGGCGCTGGTGAAGAAGTACCCGGAGCTCTCCGAGGGCGACCTCGCGTTCCACCTGGTCGAGGCGACCGGGCGGATCCTGCCCGAGGTGAGCGACAAGCCCGGCGAGTGGGTGGTGAGGATGTTCGAGCGCCGCGGTGCGGTCGTGCACCTGAACACCACGATGGTGTCGGCCGACGACGGGCACGTGGTGCTCTCGGACGGCAGCGAGTTCGACTCCGAGCTGATCGTGTGGACGGCCGGCAACGCGGCGACCCGGCTGCTGAAGAACCACACCGACCTCCCGCACACCGCGCGCGGGCTGGTCCAGGTGCGCGCCGACCTGCGGATCGGTACCGAGGACGAGATCGTGCCGGACGCGTGGGCCGCCGGCGACGACGCGGCCGTGCCGGACCTCTCGGCGGAGAGCCCGACCGGGTACACGGTCCCGAACGCGCAGAACGCCGTACGGCAGGGGAAGCTGCTGGCGAAGAACCTGAAGCGGTCGCTGCGCGGCAAGGAGCCGAAGAACTACGTGCACCACAGCCTCGGCGCGATCGCGACGCTCGGGCTCGGCACCGGGATCTTCCAGTACCGCGGGCTCGTCATCAAGGGCGTGCTGGCGTGGCTGATGCACCGCGGCTACCACGTCCTTGCGGTCCCGACCTGGGACCGCAAGGTGCGGGTGTTCCTGGTGTGGGTCGCGTCGTTCTTCTACGGCCGCGACATCGTCTCGCTGGCCTCGGTCCAGAGCCCGCGCGAGGCGTTCCAGTCCGCGGCCGGCGTGACGAAAGCTGATGAGAGGGCCGGTGAGAAGGTGGAGGAGAAGCTCAGTGTGACCCACCCGGGATGAGTAGGTCGGTGAGGTCGAAGCGCGGACCCGCAGCAGGCAGGACCGGCTGCCAGTCGGGCTCCAGGCTGAGGTAGCTGACCGGGTCGGCGCGGAGCAGTCCGATCAGCACCTCGGCCACGATCCGCCCGCCGACCGGGCCCAGCCGGGTCCCGTCGCCGAGCTGCTCGGACTCCTTCAGGATGTAGAACCACAACGGCGTACCGTCCGGCCAGGTGTCCTTGACCAGCGGCGGTACGCCGAGCAGTTCGGCCACCTGCTCGCCACTCGGCAGACCGGTCGTGTCGCCGCGGAGCAGGTCGCGGACGGCCAGCGACTTGTACGCCGCTTCGTCGACCTCGCCGGTGACCCGTTCGGGCAGGCCGATCAGGCTCGCCGCGAGCCGGCCGTCGAGGCGCTTCGCCCGTTGCGCGGCCGGACGGCCCGGTACGTCGAACACCTGGGTGAGGTCGAGCCGCCGGCCGGCCGGTTGGGGACCGAAGCCGACCAGGTCCGGGAAGAGCGGAAGCTCGGGACCGTCCTCGACGAGCCGGTACGTGTGCCGGATCTGCCCGTGCCCGTAGCGGTACGCCGCATCCGCGAACTCCAGCGGGATGAACGCCTGGTTCGGCCCCGGCGCGAACCACCGGCCGCCGTTCGCGAGCACGTCGTCGACGAGCGGCTGCCCGACCAGCCGCGGCAGGAAGTCGTGCACCACGATCCACTGGTAGTGCCAGATCAGCGTGATCCGCGCCTTCTCGAACACGTCCTGCTCCGGTACGCCGTGCGCCCGCAGGTGGTCGACGATCCGGTTGTGCGCGCGCAGGAGCGCCACGTGCAGCGTCAGCGAGAACAGGTGGACGTCGTTGCGCGGGTCACCGATCAGCGCCACCCCCTGCTGGTTGCGCGGTACGTCGTACCCGTCCGGGCCGAGCAGGAACTTGGCCGGGTCGTCGAGGTCGAAGAGGTACGGCGTACCGACCGGGCCGTCGGCGTACAGCATCTCGAGGTTGAGCTTCGGCGACCGCGCGTTCCGCAGGGCCTCGGTCTCGACGCCGCCGGTGATCGGCGACCGGTCCGCGGTGGTGTCGTGCGCGACCAGCTGCCCGAAGAACGGCCAGCCGGCTGCCTCGGTCGAGTCGTCGCCGCCGGTGCCGAGGTCCAGCTCCGCCGCGGCGTCGCAGATCCCGCCGTCGCCGCCCGCCCGCATCAGCACGTGCGGGTCGGTGCCCAGCGGCGGCAGCCCGCGGAACATCCGCCCGTACCGCGCGCCGCCGGTCGGCCGGTCGACGGACCGCGCCAAGCTCAAGCAATGATCCTGCCCTGCGGGGTGCGCACTCATCCGGTTGCTCTCCTGTCGTCTCGGACCCAGGAACAAGGACAGCACAGCCGCCCAAGTTGTGACTGGTCAGGAATCGAGAAGCGTGCCCGGGGCCGCCGCTCGTAGCGTTCTGGGTATGACGAAAACCTCGGAGCAGCAGACCAGGAAGCCCGGTACGCCGGGGACGCTCTCGCGCTGGTTCCAGCGCACGATGAACGCGCGCACCAGCGCCAAGATCCGCCGCGGCAAGGCGAGCCTGATGGGGATGGACCTCCTCGTCCTGAAGACCGTCGGACGGCGCAGCGGCGAGCTCCGCGAGACACCGCTGGCCCGCTTCGCGGACGGCGACGGGTGGCTGGTGGTGGCCTCGGGCGGCGGCAGCCAGCACCCGGACTGGCACGCGAACCTGGCCGCTCACCCCGATCGGGTGCAGGTCGGGCTCCCCGGCGAGGACGCGAAGCCGGCCGTCGCCGAAACCCTCACCGGCGAGGACCGCGCCCGCGCCTGGCAGCTCATCACCAGCGCCCAGCCGCGCTACGCGAAGTACCAGCAGAAGTCCGATCGCGAGTACCCGATCATCCGCCTGACCGCCCGGTGACGGCTACTTGATCCGGGTCATGCGGCCGTCGGCGAGGATGCGGATCGTCGCCTTCTTGGCGCCGACCTGGAGGTCGACGAAGAACATGTCGCCGATGGTGCGGGTGCTGAAGGTGGCGGTCTCGGTCGCGGCCGTGGGGACGATCGCGGAGAGGATCGAGGCCGAGCTGCCGTTGCGGTTGAACTTGACCACCGGTGCGGGCTCGCGGTGGAAGATGTCCGGGTAGTACCAGCCCTGGACGGGATCCTGCTGGGCCTGTACGACGCTGATGGCGTCGGCCGGGAGCTCGTGCTGGTAGGGGATCTGGAGCAGGTAGGTCTTGGACTTGTCGCCGGGCTTGGCGGCCACGGCCGTCGTACCCGACTGGACCGTGACCTTCTGGTCCGGGGCGAGGTGCCAGAGGGTCTCGTACCGTTGGTCGCTCGCCGACTGACCGCGGTCGAGCGTGATGACGAGGTCGGGGTCCTTCAGCACCAGCACGTCGCGGCTGCGGTTGACGCCGGGTGCGGGGGAGTCGGTCAACGAGTACGACTCCCAGGTCGGTGCGATCGTGGCCCGGACCAGGCGGGTGTCGACTGGGGTGGTCGCCGCGGACGGGATCGTCATCACGTTGTGCGCGGTCGCGCTCTTCGTCCACGCCTGCCACTTGTCGAGCTGGTAGCCGGAGTGGCCGGGGTCGATCAGGATGTCCCGCCCGTGCGAGGCGTACGTGATCGACATGTGGTCGTCGTGGCCGTGGTACCGCCGCGACGGGCCGAAGCGGATCGCGTACGTCGACTCCTGCGTGAACGGGCGCGACTTGCCCCACCCGGTCCGGCCGAAGATGTACCCGGCGTCGAAGACCGCGGCCCGGCGCCCCGGTTCCGGACCCTTCTTCCCGAGGCTGGCGACGTACTCCAGCGGTGTGCCCTCGGCCGTGCCGGGTCGCTGCCGGACCGCGTCGCCGACCTGGTTGAGGTCGCCGGTCGACTTGGTCGCCAGCGCCAGCCACTCCGAGAGCGCGGCGCGGCGCTGGTTGATCACCGGTCCGGGATCCCAGCCGCAGCGCTGCAGGGTGGAGACCGCGCGGCCCCACAGCGTGTAGTTGAACATCGCGTACCCGATCGACTGCTCGTTGGTCGAGCCCTGCGGGTCGATGGCCTGCGTGATCGCCTGCGTGAGCCGCTCGACGGCGAGCTGCTTCAGCGGCGTCCGGTGCAGCGTGCAGCCGACGCCGAACATCGCGATGCTCTCGTCGGTGCCATGGTTCGACGGGCCGCTCCAGTTCGCGATCATGAACTGGGCATGGTCGACCAGCGCCTGGTCGAGCCAGGCGTACTGCGACGGCAGCGAGCTGACGTGCATCCCAGCCAGCACGGCCTGGCGGGCGCAGAGCAGCACGTTGGTCCGGTGCATCGTCGACTCCCAGGCGCCGACGTCGACCTTCCAGGAGTACGGGTTGTCCTGGACCCAGTCGTGGATGATCGCCATCACGTGCGTCAGCGCCTTACGGTCACCGCGCTCGGCGGCCTGGATGCCCTGCCCGAGCCAGCGGAGCGAGTGCAGCCACATGTACCAGCTGGGCTTCTTGTACGGGTCGGACTTCCAGTTGACGTCGCCGTTCCCGTCGCCGACCTGGTACGGCGGATCGTCGCCCCAGACGAACGTGTCCTGGTAGATCATCGACACCGGCACGCGGGACTCGATCCCGCTGTAGCCGGTGCACGCATAGCTGTTGGTGTTGGCGACCGGCTTCTCCGGCGGGGGAGTCGCCGGGGTGTCGACGCCGGGGAGCGGCTCATCCTCGCTGGGAGCGACGGCCTTGGCGGCGGTCGAGCTCGGCTTGGGGACGCTCGGTTCCGGCTGACCGGTGGCGGCGGCCGGCGTACCCGCGTCGCGGTGGCCCGGCATCAGGACCCGGACGGCGCCCGCGAAGGCGATACCGCAGACAAGGACGCAGACGACCGTCAGTGCGACGGTCGTGCCCACCCGCCTTCGCTGCTGCGCCGACACTCACTACCCCCACTCGGCCCCAAGCTCTCTTCACCATAGACGACGCTTGGGGGCGGAAAAGTTGCATCCGGCACCGCTTTCAGCCTGGCAGCTGCCACCAGCAGACCGAGGAAACTGGCCCCGGCGGCAACCAGCGCGCAGGTGATGAAGCCTCGGGTCAGGTTCTGCGCCGTGCCGAGGAGCGGGCCGAAGGTGGCGACACCGATGGCGCCGCCGATCTGGCGCGAGGTGTTGAAAGCCGCCGAGGCGGCGCCGTGCAGGCCGGGTTCGACCGCGGCGATGGACTGCGCGGTCATGGTCGGGACGAGCAGGCCGGAGCTGATACCGATCGGGACCAGCGCGAGGATCATCGGCCAGACCGCGGCCGCCGTACTGGCCCAGGCAAGGCCGAGGAGCGCCAGCATCAAGACGGATTGGGCAACGACGAGGAGCCGCGGGCGCCCGATGCGGCGGGTTATCGGTGCGGAGAGGAGGTTGGCGATCGAGATCAGGCCGGTCAGTGGGAGGAACAACAGGCCGGTGGTCAGTGCGCTGAGGCCGCGGCCCTGCTGGAGCAGCAGGCTCATCGTGAACAGCACGCCGTAGAAGGCGAAGTTGAGCAGGGTGCCTTGGGCGGCGGCCGCGGTGAATCCGCGGTCGGCGTACAGCTGGAGCGGCAGCAGCGGCTGCCGGATCGTGCGCTCGATGCCGATGAAGGCGGCTGCTCCGGCGATGGCGAGACCGGCCGCGGTGATGATCGCCGGGTCGAGCCAGCCGCGACCGGGGGCTTCGATCAGCGCGAAGACCAGGCCGCCGATGAAGACGGTGGCGGTGGCCACACCGGCCAGGTCGAGGCGGCGGACTCGGCGTACGACGGCGGGCATCGAGACCAGGCTCCAGATCAGGGCGGGGATGCCCAGGACGACGTTGACCGCGAAGACGGCTCGCCAGTTCGCGAGGGCGACCAGGCCGCCGCCGAGCAGCGGTCCCGCTGCCATGCCGGCGCCACCGGCCGCTGCCCACCAGCCGACCAGACGCTGCCGTGCGTGCTCGTCCGTCGCCGACGCGGTCGCGAGCACGAGGGCGCTGGGGAGGAGGAGTGCGGAGCCGGCGCCTTGGACCAGGCGGGCCAGGTTGAGCATCAGCATCGAGGTGGCTGCTGCGCAGACCGCTGAGGCCCCGGTGAAGACCACCAGGCCGGTGATGAAGGCTCGCTTCGCGCCGATCGTGTCGGCGATCGCGCCGGCGCCGAGCATCAGGGCCGCGAACGACAGCGTGTAGGCGTTGAGCGACCACTCGAGCTCGGCCCGGGTCGCGTTCAGGTGCGCGGCGAGCTGCGCCACGGTGACGTTCACGATCGTGCCGTCGACGAAGACCATGAACGACGCGATGAGCGCGAGCGCGACGACCGATCGGCGATGTTCGACAGGCATGAAACACATTCTAGATCATTGTTTGATCCAGGTCGAACAATATCTCAGCCATTGACCTCGCGCCCGGCGCTGCTTACGGTGTCGGAAATCGATTTCTCCTGCAGTAACCGCCCATTCGAGGAGAACGTCATGGATGTCAGTGTGCTGCCCGCCGGCTGTACGAATCGGGCCTGTGCGGGGGACTGTCCGCGTGCCGCGTTGAGCCGCCGGACCTTCGTCGCGTTGAGTGCGTCCGCGGTTGGGGCGTTGGCGATGCAAGGCCGGGCGTTGGCTGCTCCGGTGGTGCCGGACACCGGGGTGTTGTACGGGCGGGGCAAGCCGACGGAATACTCCGGAGCCTCGCTGGCGCGGATCGGGATGCCGGTCGGCGGCGGGACGACCGGGCAGGTCTATCTGAGTGGGGATGGGCGGTTGTGGGCGTGGGACGTCTTCAATCCGTCGTCGTTCCCGCTGGGTGGGGCCGACTTCTCCGGTCACCACTATGCGTTTCCGTTGTCGGCCGACGATCCGGGGGCCGGGCGGTTCCGGCAGGGGTTCGCGGTGCGGACCGTGGCCTGGGGACGGACGACGACGCGGACGATCGACGCCGCCGGCTTCGACGATGTCCGGTTCACGGGGTCGTACCCGATCGGACGCGTCTCGTACGCCGACTCCAGGAGCCCGGTGCAGGTGTCGCTCGAGGCGTTCTCGCCGTTCGTGCCGCTGGCGACGCTGGACTCGACGCTGCCGACGACGATCATGGCGTTCACGGTGCGGAACACGTCGTCGAGCCGGGTCCGGGCGACGCTGCTCGGGTACTCCGAGAACCCGGTCTGCATCGACAGCCGGGAGCGGCAGCCGACCAAGCTGCGGGCGCGCGGGTTCCGCGGCGGGATCGAGTTCGGCGCGGTCGACGATCTGGACACCGGGCCGGGCGACATCCTGTTCGAGGACTGGGAGAAGGACACCTACGAGGGGTGGACGGTTACCGGCGACGCGTTCGGCGCCGGACCGGTCCGGCAGTTCGAGTTGCCGAACCTGATGAAGCGGTTCGGCGATCTCAACGTCTCCGGCACCCGGTTCGTCACGTCGTACAACCTGACCGCTGGTGATCGATCGATCGGGAAGCTGACCAGTCGATCGTTCACGATCGAGCGACGGTACGTCGTGGTCGGCGTCGGCGGCGGGGCGCACCCGGGCGAGACCTGCGTGAATGTCGTTGTCGACGGCAACGTCGTGGCCTCCGCGACCGGGGCGGAGAGCGAACCGCTGGTCGGGCAGATGCTGGATGTCGGTGCCTACCTGGGCCGGACCGCGCGGATCGAGATCGTCGACGCGTCCACCGGCGGGTGGGGGCACATCAACTGCGACGCGATCGTCTTCACCGACCGGCCGGACATCGTGTTCGAGACCTGGGACCGGACGACGTACGACGGCTGGACGGTGACCGGCGATGCGTTCGGTGCCGGGCCGGTGACCGCGGCCGAGACGCCGGACGGGTTCCGGCGGGCGTTCGGGCTGCGGACGGACCTGAACGTGAGCGGCCGGTTCGTCACGTCGTACAACTTCCGCGGGACCGGCGATCCCGACAGGTACACCGGGTCGCTGACCAGCCGGGACTTCGTGATCGAGCGACGGTTCGTGACGGCGTGGGTCGGCGGCGGCCACCACCTGGGCGAGACCTGCCTGAACGTCGTGGTCGACGGGGTAGTGGTCGCGAGTACGGCCGGGACGGACATCGAGCCGTTGACTGCGGTGTCGATGGATGTCGGCAAGTACGCGGGGCGGACCGCGCACATCCAGATCGTCGATACCAACACCGGCGGCTGGGGTCATGTGAACGTCGACCGGATCATCTTCAGCGATCGGCCGATCCGCCGGCAGCCGGTGGTGGAGCGGCCCGATGGCGGCACGTTCGCGCTGGCCGCTCTGGTGCCGGATGCGGTGTCGCGGCCGTCGATCGCTTCCTGGACGAACGTCGACGAGCTCTTCGACGCACCGACCGGGCCGGTCGAGACGGGCGAGTCGCAGGCGGGCACCGTTTCGGCGACTGTCTCGCTGGCTCCCGGTGAGTCCCGGACCGTGCGCTTCGCGTTCGGCTGGTTCTTCCCGAATCCAGAGCGGGAGTTGTTCTCCGAGCTGGTCGGCGCGGCGACCTTCCGCCGGCACTACGCGACACGTTTCTCGTCAGCTCGTGACGTGGTCTCGTACGTCAGCCGCGAGGTCGATCGACTCGAACGGGACACGAAGCTCTGGGCGAAGACGTGGTACGACGACTCGTCGCTTCCGCACTGGTTCCTGGAGCGGACGCTGGCGACGGCGTCGACGTTGGCCACGAGTACCTGCTACCGGTGGGACGACGGCCGGTTCTACGCGTGGGAGGGCGTGTACTGCTGCGCCGGGACCTGCGAGCACGTCTGGAACTACGCGCAGGCCATCGCGCGGCTGTTCCCCGAGCTGGAGCGGGACACCCGCGAACGCGTCGATCTCGGGATCGCGTTCCGGCCAACGGGCGAGATCGGGAACCGGGGCGAATCCGGGGACGCGTCGAGCTCGTTCGCGGACGGCCAGCCGGGCACGGTGCTCCGAATCTACCGCGAGCATCAGATGAGCAAGGACTCCGCGTTCCTGAAGCGGGTCTGGCCGCGGGTGCGGACGGCCGTGGAGTTCCTGGTCACGCATCGGGACGGGCTGGACGAGGACGGGATCTTCCGCGGCTCCCAATGGAACACGCTGGACACCGAGTGGTTCGGCGAGATCCCGTGGATCAGCGGTCTGTACGTCGCCGCATTGCGTGCAGCTGCGGCGATGGCCACGGAGATGGGGGATCCGGTCGCGGCCAGGTACGCGCGGATCGCCGATCGCGGGTCGGCGTACCTCTCGTCGTCGCTGTTCAACCGGGAGTACGGGTACTACGTGCAGAAGGTGGATCCGGCGCACCCGGCGGAGAACAGCAACCGGGGTCTGTTCATCGACCAGATGTACGGGCAGACGTACGCCGCTCAGCTCGGGCTGCCGCGGGTGTTCCCGGCGGACCAGGCGCGAACGGCGCTGCGCAAGCTGTACGAGTCGAACTTCCGCGCGGACCCGGGGACGTACCACCCGCCGGGCATCGGGCCGGGGCGGGTGTACACGTCGGCGAACGAGTCCGGCGTGATCATGGCGACCTGGCCGCACGGCGGATCGGACGAGACGCACGGCCTGGTCTACTTCAACGAGGTGTGGACCGGGCAGGAGTACCAGTTCGCCGCGCACCTGTTCTCCGAGGGCATGACCATGGAGGCGCTCGCGGTCACCCGGGCCATGTACGACCGCTACTCCGCCACCAAACGCAATCCCTACAACGAGATCGAGGCCAGCGACCACTACGCCCGAGCGATGATGGGCTTCGGGGTGTACCTGGCCGCGTGCGGCTACGAGTACCACGGCCCGCGCGGTCACCTGGGCTTTGCTCCTCGGCTCAACCCGGAGGACTTCCGCTGCGCCTTCACGGCCGCTGAGGGCTGGGGGCTTTACCGGCAGCGTCGTACCTCGCACTCGCTGACCGCCTCGCTCGAGGTTCGCTCCGGACAGGTTCGCCTGAACACGCTCTCCTTCGAGACGGCCCGCCCACCTCGTCACGTCGAGGTCCGCGTCGGACACGTCCGGGTCCCTGCTCAACTAGTTGCCACTGGCGACCGGGTCGTCGTCACGCTGTCCCGCGCGGTGGTCGTGGACCGAGACTTGGAGGTGACGCTCACCTAGCCGACACCTGGCCGACGCTCACCTGGCCGACGCGGCCGCCAGCAGGAACCAGCCCGTGTGCGGGATCCACTGCTCGGCCCAGCGCCACTCCTCACCGGGTGGCGCGTCGGCCGGCAGGAACGCGATGTCGTCCTCGTCGCTCCACCCTGAGGTGATCCCGTTCACGATGCCGCCCGGGAGGTTGGGGAAGTCCGAGTGGTAGTCCACGTTGTTCCGGCCGCTGCCTTGCAACATGCAAACGTCGAACGGATTCCGACCGAGGATCCAGGCCAGTTGGTCATCGGCGAACACCTGCAGTTGCGCCCGATGCTCCGCACTGACCCGAGCACAAGCACTGGCGGCGGCCGAGAGGCTCGCGATCGCCGCGTTCTCCCCCTGCCACCAGTACCCGGTCTCGTTCTCATGCGGGAAGAAGAACGTGCCGGCGGCATTCCTGGGATAACCGAACGGATTACCAGCCGTACGCCGCACCACGTCGACCATCGCTCGCACAGCAGTCTCCCGCGCAGCCGACGCCTGCGGAAACACCTCCGCATACCGAAGCAACGCAAGCACAGGCAACCCAGGCTCAACCGCATGCACAAACGGCCGCCCATCCCCATCCGCCCGAAAGCAGCCACCCGAGTATCTCGAAACGAGAGCGGCCGCACGCCGATGAGCAGCCTCGGCGGCCGGTTGGTAGCCGGCAGCAATCAACTCGACCGCAGCTAGGAGGGCGCAGTAGTCGTCGAGGATTGTTTCTGTGCCGTCGAACAGGTACTCGTGGTTGTGGTGTTCGAGGTGTTGGAAGGCGTCCGCAGCAGTCGACAGGTAGGTGGATCTTGGGAAGTCGCCGTCGTCGTCCGTTGTCGACGCGCGGGCCAGCGCGGCTATCGCCAGGCCTGCGCCGTGGCGGTAGGAGGCCTGGTAGCGGGGAGTGCGGACGGAGTTTTGGAGCGGGGCGGTGATGTAGCGCTCGTCGAGTTGTTTGGTGAGGGCGTCGAAGATGCCGGTGTAGAAGTAGCCGTCGGGGGAGCGGAAGCGGACCAGGAAGTCGGCGCCGTGGAGGGCCTCGTCGCGGAGTTTCGTGCTCAGGAGGCGGGTCAGCGCCGGGTGGTGAGTGGTGATCTGGTCGCGGGCGGAGAGCATCGCCCAGGCGCAGAGCGGGATCTGCTGGGGGCTCATGGTCTTCGTGTAGGTCAGGTGGGAGAGGAACTTGCTCGTGTCGCCGCTCGCGTCCAGCCAGCCGCCGCGGGCGTCGACCGTCGTACCGGATTTGTCGTCCCACAACTGCGCGGTTCGGTCCTTGCGGTCGATCTCGCCGGAGGAGCGCATGGCTTTGAAGTACGCGAGGACGTCGGGCATTGTGCGGCGCTGGAGGTGGTCGGGCTGTACGACGAACGGGGCCGAGCGCACTGAACCTACCCGGACCGTGTAAGTGCCGGGCGGGAGGTCATCAGGTAATGGAATGCGCGAGCACGGACGAATGCTCCACCCAGGCACCTGCACCGCAGGCCCAGGACTCAAAAGCAGTGGTGCGAATCCTGGGCCTGTTCCCTCCGGGAGTCTTGAGTCTGTTCCCTCCGGGAGTTCTGGGCCCGTTCCCTCCACGGGGTCTGGGTTGGTTCGCTCGAGGAGTGCGGTGATGGGGCCTTCGGCAGCTACTAGCACGACAGCACCGCCTGCCTCGGTGTTGTGGCCGAGGTGGGAGGTGAGGAGGTGCATCAGGGGGTGAAGCCTGGGTCGGGTTCGGCGACGTGGCAGGCGGCTTTGTGGTTTTCGCCGAGGAGGCGGGGGAGTGGCGTGACCTCGTGGCACTTGTCGATGGCCAGGGGGCAGCGCCAGCGGAAGCGGCAGCCGGGGGTCGGGTCGATGACCTTGGGCGGTTCGCCGGTGTCGCCTTCGACCGCGGCTGTCAGCGGTGCGCGCGGGTCGGGGACGGCGCCGAGGAGCAGGTCCGTGTAGGGGTGCTTCGGGTTCGAGAGCACCGCCTCGGTCGGACCGGACTCGACGATGTGCCCGGCGTACATGATCGCCAACCGGTCGGCGACGTACCGTGCGCTCGCGATGTCGTGCGTGATGTACAGGAACGACACCCCTTCGGAGCGGCGCAGCTCCGCCATCAGGTTGAGCAGCCCGATCCGGATCGACACGTCCAGCATCGACACCGGCTCGTCGGCCAGGATCAGCTTCGGCTTGTGCGCGAGCGCCTGCGCGAACCCGATTCGTTGCCGCTGGCCACCACTCAGCTCGTACGGGTACCGGTGCATGACGTCGCCGGCCGGGGACAGCCCGACCGCCTCGACCACCCGCTCCGCCTCGGTCATCAGCTGGTCGCGCGAGGTGAGATCGCGCCGGTGCAGCTTCAGGCTGCGCAGGATCCCGTGCGACACCCGGAACGCCGGGTTCAGCGAGCTGAACGGGTCCTGGAACACCATCGGTACCTCGGCCCGGTACGACAGGTACTGCTTCCGCGACCGGAACTCGGCCAGCGACCGGCCCTGGTACAGGATGTCGCCGCTCGTCGGCTTGTAGACCCCCGCGAGCAACCGCGCGATCGTGCTCTTCCCGCTGCCGCTCTCACCGGCCAGCGCGACGATCTCCTGCCGCCCGATGGTCAGGTCGACATCGTCCACCGCGTGCAGCAGCTGCCGCGAGAACCCACGCCCGACCCGGAAGTGCCGGGTGAGCTGCTTCGTCTCGAGCAACGGACCCGACTCCGCCTGGACGGCTGCGGTTGCGTCCACATCCACCGACGTCATGACTTCACCTCACTGACCGGCTTCACCGACGGAGCATGCAGCAGGCACCGCGCCTGCACCGCCCCGACCTGGTACAACTCCGGCTCGATCTTCGGGCAGTCCTCGAACGCCTTCGGGCAGCGCGGCTGGAACCGGCAGCCCGGCGGTGGCGAGGCCAGGTTGGGTGGGCTCCCGGGGATCCCGGTCAGCGGCACCTTCGGCCCGCGGATCGACGGGAACGCGTCCAGCAGCCCTTCGCTGTACGGATGCTCCGGGTGGTCGAACACCGCGCGCGTGTCGCCGAACTCGACCACCTGCCCGGCGTACATCACCACGAGCTTGTCGCTGAAATGGCTGACCAGCGACATGTCGTGGGTGACGAAGATGACCGCGAACCCGAGCTGCCGCTGGAGCTGCTTGATCTGCACCATCAGCGACCGCTGCGCGACCACGTCCAGCGCCGACGTCGGCTCGTCCATGATGATCAGGTCCGGCGTGAACAGCAGCGCCATCGCGATCATCGCCCGCTGCCGCATCCCGCCGCTGAGCTGGTGCGGGTAGCTCTGCAGGTGGATCGGGTCGATGCCGACCAGCCGCAGTACCTCGGCCGGCCGGTCGTCGTCGACGGGCTCGTCGTGCGCCATGATCGTGTCCTTGAACTGCGCACCGATGCTCTTCACCGGGTTCAGCGCGTTCATCGCGCTCTGCATCACCACGGAGAAGTCCCGCCAGCGCAGCGCCGACAGCTTCTTCTCGTTCATCGCGACCAGGTTCTGGCCGAGGAACGTGACGCTGCCGCCGGTGATCGCGGCCGGCGAGCTGAGCAGCTGTGCGATCGCGAACAGCAGCGTCGACTTGCCGCAGCCGGACTCACCGACCACGCCGACGAACTCGCCGGCGTGGACGGTGAGATCGACCTTGTCGACTGCGACGACCGGACTCGCCCCGGTGTCGTACTCGACCGTCAGATCCCGGACCTCGAGCAGGGTCCGGCCTTCAGACTGACTTGGCACGTCGCCTCCGAACCGGCCGTAGCGCCGGGTTACTGATCTCGTCGAACGCGTAGTTGAGCAGGGCGAACGAAACGCCGAGCAGGGCCACCGCCAGACCTGGCGAGAGCGCCCACGCGGGCAGGCCGTTCACCAGGGCGCCCTGGTTCTGCGCCCAGTAGAGCATCGTGCCCCAGCTCAGCGAGTTGGGGTCGCCGAGGCCGAGGAACTGCAGGCCGGCCGCGGTGAGGACGGAGTACAGCGCGGCACCGAGGAAGTTCGCGACGATCAGCGAGATCATCGTCGGCAGCACCTCGACCACGATGATGTACGAGCGTCGCTCGCCGCGGACCCGGGCCGACTCGAGGAAGTCGCGGTTGCGCAGCGACAGCGCCTGCGCCCGCATCTGCCGCGCGCCGTACGACCAACCGGTCAGGATCAGCACGATCACGATCACGGTCAGGTTGCCCTTACCGGCGTACGTCGCGAGCACGATGATCAGCGGGAACGTCGGCAGGACGAGAAAGATGTCGGTCAGCATCGACAGCCCGTCGTCGGCGAACCCGCCCAGATACGCCGCGGAGACGCCGATGATGACCGACAAGAAGGTGGCACCCAGACCCGCGACGATCGCGATCACGAGCGATTCCCGGGTGCTGTAGACGAGTTGCGCGTAGACGTCCTGCCCGAGCCCCGTCGTGCCCAGCCAGTGGCTGCCCGACGGGTGCTGCAGCGGCAGGTCGCCGATCGCCTGTGGATCGTGGTGCGCGCCCGGCACGAACACCCCCGGGAACAGGGCGAGCAGGATGAAGAGGAACAGCAAGACCGCCCCCAGCATGGCCTTGCGGTTCCTCAGCACGGCCCGGATCAGGCCGCCGCGGGGACGCCGGGTCGCACCCGTGGTGGGTGCCGCAGTACCAGCAACGATTGCGCTCATGGCATCACCCCTTCGTCCGGGCGCGGGGGTCCAGCAGGAACACCGCGAAGTCGCAGATCAGGACGCAGATCAGCACGGCCAGCGTGACCAGCAGGAAGAGGGCCTGCAGCAACGGGTAGTCGGTGCTCACCGTGGCGTTGTAGAACATGTAACCCAGGCCGGGGTAGTTGAAGACGTACTCGACCAGGATCGTGCCGGAGATCACGAAGCCGAGCGACATCGCGAACCCGGACAGGTTCGGCAGGAACGCGTTCCGGCCGGCGTACCCGAACATGATCTTCGAGTTCGGGATGCCCTTGGCCCGGGCCATCCGGACGTAGTCCTCGGCCAGCGTGGTGATCATGTTGTTCCGCATGGTCAGGATCCACCCGCCGACCGCGGTGACCAGGATCGTCGAGGCCGGCAGGATGCCGTGCTTCAGCACGCTGCCGATGAACTCGCCGCTGAACGCCGGTGTCAGCCCCTGGTCGTAGTTGAAGTCGTTCGGCAGCACCGGGTGGTCGCCGATCGCGAACAGCGAGATCAGCAGCAGCGCCACCCAGAAGTACGGCAGCGCCGAGGTGACGATGAACACCGGCGGCACGATGCCGTCGATCAGCCCGCCGCGGCGCCAGCCGGCCACCGTACCGATCAGCGTGCCGAGCGCGAACGCCAACACGGTCGCGATGCCGACCAGGCCGAGCGTCCACGGCAGGGCGTCACCGATCAGCTGCGTCACCGGGACACCGAGGCTGCTGCCGATCGACACGCCCCAGTGCCCGGTCACCATCGACCGCAGGTACTCCAGGTACTGCGCCAGCAGGTTCTTGTCCGGGTCGAAGCCGAACTCCGCCAGCACCGTCCGGAGCTGCTCGGGCGTCACCACGGCGCCGCCCTTGCTGAGCCGCTCGCGGAGCGCCTCCTCCGGACTCCCCGGCATCAGCCGGGGGATGAAGAAGTTCAGCGTCATCGCCGCCCAGAGAGTGAGCAGGAAGAACCCGAGACGACGGATCAGGTACCGCACGACAACCTCCTGCCCACTCTCCTCACGATGCGTTCCTTACTTCTGCGCGGACTTCGAGTACAGGTTCGTCAGCACCTGCCCGACGTCGGGGATGTTGTACGGCGCCGGCTGCGCGTACGGGTTCTCCTGCGTCGGCCAGCCGTCGATGTCCTTGGTGTTGTACTGGTACCAGTCCACGGACTCGGTGGTCGGGATCAGCGGGACGTCCTTGATCATGTAGCCCGAGATCTGCTTGATCAGCTTGACCTGGGTGTCCGGGTCCGCGGCGGCGTACTCGTCGAACAGCTTGTCCACCTCGGGCTTGCTGTAGCGCGAGTAGTTACTGCTGGCCTGCTTGCCGATCGGCGCGGTGTTCTTCGAGTACAGCAGCTGCCGCAGCTCGTAGTACGGCGACGGGCCGCCGGAGAGGCTGGAGTAGGCGAGGTCGTAGTCGCCGCCGAACAGCTTCTGGTTGTAGGACTGCTGCTGCAGGTCCTGGATGGTCAGCTGGACGCCAACCTTGGCCAGCTGCTGCTTGATGACCGCCAGCGACGCGTCCCAGTCGGTGTACCCGGTGACCGTGATGACGTTCAGCTTCAGCGGGTTGGAGTCCGTGTAGCCCGCGGACTGCAGGAGCTGCTTGGCCTTGTCCAGGTTCGGCTTGTCGTACCCGGCCGCGGTCAGCGCGTCCTTGTCGAAGTACTTGTCGAAGGTCGGCGACACGACGCCGGTCTGGTTCGCGGCCGGCTGGTAGCCGCTCTCACCGATCTTGGAGATCTGCTCCCGGTCGAGCGCGTAGGCGAGCGCCTGGCGGACCGCCAGCTTGCTGGTCGCCGGGCGCGACGGGTCGTTGTTCGGGACCAGCGCGACGTTCGCGGTCGGCGGGAACCAGTAGTTGTTCTCCGGCGACTTCTTCTTGTAGAAGTTGTCGATGTTCGGGATGTACTGACCACCCCACTGCGCCTTGCCGCTGGCCAGGTCGAGGTTCGCCGGGTTGTTGTCCAGGTACGCCGGGTACTGCACCTTGGCGACGTACGGCTTGCCGGGCTGCCAGTAGGCGGGGTTGGCGGCGTACGAGATGTTGTTGCTGGTGCAGGACTCGACCGTGAACGGCCCGGTGCCGACCGGCTTCGGGTCCGCGAAGGTGGCCGGCTTCGAGGCCGCCTCACCGGTCGACCAGATGTGCTTCGGCACGATGCCGACCTGGTTGGCGAAGTTGAAGAAGTACGGCTCGGCCGCGGCCTTGAACTTCAGCGTGACCTTGTTGCCGGCCGCGGTGACGCTGGTCAGGCCGGCGCCGGTCCACAGCGCGTACAGGTCGGTGGCCGGTTGCTGCTTCATCAGGTTGAAGGTGTAGACCACATCGTCGGCGGTGAACGGCTGCCCGTCGCTCCACTTCACCCCGTCGCGGATGGTGAAGACGATCGAGTCCTTCTTCGGCGACCAGGTGAAGTCGCTGGCCAGCATCGGTGTGTTGGCGCCGCTCTTCAGCACGTTCACGAACACCAGCGGCTCGTAGACGAAGCCGAGCGACTCCTGGTAGACCGACGGGTTGAACGGGTTGAACTGGCACGGCCAGGTCTGCCCGCCCACGTTCGCGATCGTGACCGTGCCGCCCTTCTTGTACTGCCCGGCCGCACCGCCGCTGCTGCTCGTGGAGGACGACGGGTTGCTCGACGACGCCGCGCCCCCGATCGGCTTGTCGCCGCCGCCGCACCCGGCGGCGGCCAGTACGCCGACCACCACTGCGGCGCCGGCGATCCGTTTGATGCCCCTCATCGTCTTCTGCCTTTCGCTACTGGAGTTCCGGTACTGCGTGTACTTCCGCGGTTATGCGAATGCTTCTGCACCGAGGACGACTCCCGCCGCCTCGACGCCAAGGGCGAGCGCCCCGATCAGCGGTGCGTCCGAAGGAAAGCGGGCCACCATCAGCTCTGGTGGGAAGGGGACGGCCACGTCGAGGGCGCGACGCAGACTGCCTTCGATCCGGTCCCAGGAACCGACCAGCCCACCACCGACGACGATCCGGACCGGGTCGAGGGCGATGGCCAGGTTGGCGACGTGCATCGCCAGCTCCTGGGTGAACTCGTCGGTGAGGACGGCGGCGTCCGGTTGCGTGCGCGCCATCGTGAAGACGTCAGCGGCCGTGACCGGGCGGCCGAGCCGGGCGCTGCCGGTGGTCTCGAGCGCCTGACCGCTGACGACGTGTTCCAGGATCGTCCGCTCCGCGGCGTCGACGCCGACGTCCGCGGCCACCCGGAGGTTGTACCCGATCTCACCGGAGGCACCGTGCGCGCCGGTGATGACGGTGCCTCCGGCAACTATTGCGACAGCCAGCCCGGTGCCGAGGTTGACGTACAGCCCCGGGTCGCAGCCGACGAGCGCGCCCCAGCGCAGCTCGGCTTCCGCGGCGGCCTTCACGTCCGTTGCCAGCCGCACCGGTACGCCGGGGAAGCCTTCGCGGATCAGCCGCCCGAACGGGAGCTCGCCCCAGCCCGGGTACGTCGGCGCGAGTTCGACGCGGTCGTCGTACGGGATGCCGAGCGTGGCCGCACCGACACCGGCGAGCTCGCGGTCGGGTGCCACCTCGGCGAGGAGTTCACGCGCCGCGGTCAGGCCGCGACGCATCGCCTCGGTAGCCCCGCCGGACTCGACGCGGCTGTCGATGGTCGTGGTGCCGAGCCGGCGTCCGGTGAGGTCGCCGACGGCAGCGGCGATCTTCGTCCCACCGAAGTCGAGTCCGGCCACGACCGGCTTGGAAATCACGGGCTGGCACCTCCACGTGCCGAGCAATAGAATCGATAGGAAACTAACTTAACTACCAACCGCACCACAAGGGTTAACTCCGACTTGTCGGCCGAGTTGTTACCAGGGTTGTGACCTGGCTCGCCGGCAGGTTGTGGTTGGCAGGGTGTCGCGGGTTGCGCCGGACTTGGCGAGCGAGGGGGTCGAATCGTGACGGTTGTTGCCGGTGGTGGTTCCGCGGCACGTCCACAGCTGATTCGGGAGATCAACGAACAGGTGCTGCTCGACCACATCAGGCGGTCTGGTCCGGTGTCACGGACCGAGTTGGCCGGGCTGTCGGGTCTTTCGAAGCCGACGGTGTCGGCCGCGCTGGCGTCGCTGGAGCGGGCCGGTCTCGTGCACGCGATCGGCCAGCGGACCGGCGTACCGGGTCCGGCGGCGGTGTTGTACGACGTACGGCCGGAGGCGGGGTTCGTGCTCGGGCTGGATGTCGGGCGGGAATTCCTGCGCGGGGCAATCTCGGATCTCGCCGGGAACGTGCGGAGCCGGATGAGTATCCGGACCAGGGCGGCCGACGCGATGGCGCGCATCCAGGAGCTGACGGATCTGGGCGCGAGCCTCGGCGCGGAGGCGGGGGTCGAGGCCGGGCAGTTGACGCAGACCGTGCTGGGCAGCCCAGGTGTCTACGATCCGGGGCTCGACGCGCTGACGCTGACCGGGCGGCTGTCGGGGTGGGACTCGCCGGCAACGCTGGCCGCGTTGCGCGATCGGTTGGGTCCGGCCCTGCTGATCGAGAACGATGTCGACGCCGCGGCGCTGGCCGAGCGGGTGCACGGACACGGTCGCGATGTGGACAGCTTCGCCTTCGTCCACGTTGGTACCGGTATCGGTATGGGGCTCGTGCTCGACGGGAAGCTGCGGCACGGGTCGCACGGTGTCGCGGGCGAGATCGGGTACCTCCCCTTCACCGAAGGCAGCGGCAGCGATCCGCGCGACGCCCGTCGCCGCGGCGGCTTCGACGCTTCGGCCTCGGCCGCCGCCGTAGTCCGCGCCGCTCGCCGCCGGGGGTTGCGCGGCGCGTCCACCGCCGCCAAGGTCTTCGCCCTCGCAGCCGCCGGCGATCCGTTGGCTGTCGAGGTGGTCACCGAGGAAGCACTGCTCGTGGCCAAAGCCATCTGCACGGTGATCACCGTCGTGGACCCCGAACTCATCGTCCTCGGCGGCGGCATCGGCCAGGCCCCCGGCTTCGGCGCCGCCGTCACCCGTCAACTCCGCCGCATGTCCCCGGTCATGCCCGAGGTCAAGGTCACCGAACTGGGCGCCGACAGCGTAGTCGCCGGCTGCCTCTCCTCCGGCCTGGACCGAGCCTGGCAATACCTCACCGGCCGGGTGTGATTTCCGGACGCAAAGTGTCCGGAACTGCTAGTAGCGTGCCGGTATGGCTATTGCGATGTATCCGAGTTTTGTCATGGATTGTCCGGATCCCGGGGCGTTGGCGAACTTCTACGGTGCGCTGCTCGGATGGCAGGTGAAGGTGGACGACGGGTGGGGTGAGGTCCGGCCGGAGGACGGGAGCAACTGCATCTGCTTCCAGCAGGTCAAGGACTACACCGCGCCGGTCTGGCCGGGGCAGGACGTGCCCCAGCAGATGCACCTCGATGTCATGGTCCGGGACCTGGACGAAGGGGAGAAGGAGGTGCTCGAGATCGGCGCGACCAAGGCCGAGCACCAACCGGGTACGACGTTCCGCGTGTTCCTCGACCCGGCCGGGCACCCGTTCTGCCTCTGCGTGGACTGAGTCGCCTAAGCTCGCTGGGTGAGCAGCTGGAAGGAAGAGCGGCGAGCGGCGGCCGCCGAGCAGGCGGCCGCGCTCGAGCGCAAGAAGGCCTTCGAGAGCGCCAAGGCTCGCGAACTGCTGCTCGCCTTCGTCCGGGACATGCGGGAGGCAGGTGTCGAGCCGGAGCCGCTGCGTGCGCAGGTGGTCGGCTCATCCGCCAGCTACCGCACCCACCTCACCGGCTGGTACCTGCGCAACAACAAGTCGCTCGCCGTGGACGTCGACGCGAACTTCTACATCCTCGGCGTACCGGCCAGCCTGAAGGCGCGGCTGTCCGGCGTGAAGGTGCTGCCGTCCGACCCGCCGCTGATCGTCGGTCAGGGTGGCCGGGACGGCGAGTCGATCCCGATGGCGGATCTGCTACGGCTTCGGATGCCCCAGCACGGAAGCGATTAGGGCGGTCCCGGGCGCGGTCCGACCGCCAGGACCGGGTGACGCGATCACGTCCTCGGTTCGCAGCGGCTCGTGGCACTCCGAGCAGCACACTGCCGGCGTGGTGACCTTGCCGCAGGTGCTATGGGTGAAGCGGATCGGCTGACCCGCCGGGGGAGTGGCCCAGCGATCGCCCCAGGCCGTCAGCGCCATCAGGATCGGCACCAGCTCCTGCCCGGCCTCGGTCAGCGCGTAGCTGTACCGGACCGGGTTCTCCTGGTACGGCGTCCGCCGTACAAGGCCGCCGTCCATCAGCGTCGCGAGCCGGTCGGTCAGGAGGTTGCGGCTGATCCCGAGGTCGCCGACGAACTGGTCGAAGCGGTCCAGCCCGAGGTAGAGGTCACGCAGCACGAGCGGCGTCCACCAGTCGCCGATCAGCTCCAGCGACTGGGCGAGCGAACAGTGCATCGAGGCGAAGCTGGTGTTCCGCATGCCACCACTCTAGTCAGTTGCGTCATTGAACTCAGCCTCACTACGGTGGGACCACCGTCGAGAGGAGCTGGGTCATGTACCACCGGATCGTCGAGCGCAAGGTGCGCAACGTCTTCGCACAGATCACTGCCGGCAACTGGGAGGCGATGGTGGCCGAGATGGCACCGCAGTTCACCTACCGCTTCTACGGAGACCACGCGCTGGGCGGTGAACGCCGTACCCACGACGCGCTGCGCCGGTGGTGGGAGCGGGTCTTCCGGTTGCTGCCGGACAGCCGGTTCGAGGTGAACGACGTACTCGTCAGCGGCTGGCCGTGGAACACCCAGGTCGCGACCGCGGTCACGGTCCGCGTCGGCGTCGTGGACGGATCGACGTACCAGAACGTCGTGCACCAGTTCCTGCGCATCCGCTGGGGCAAGATCACCGAGGTCCGCACGCTCGAGGACACCGCGGTCCTGGAGCGCACCCTCGACCGCCTGGCCGCCGCCGGGTACGCCGAAGCGCACGCCGAACCCATTGTCGGCTGACGAAATCTTCCGTAGGCGAGGGCAACGATCTAGCGTGTGGGAACTGTTGCCCCTGCGAGTGACCCGGAGTCAGCCATGCCGGTGAAGACCAGAATCGTTGCCTTGACCTCGGCCACCGCGCTGGCCCTGGTGGCCGGCGTGACCGCACCCGCTGCAACCGCGAAGCCACCGACGGGTGCCAGCACGGCCAAGGCCCTGGTCTTCATCCCGAACCCGGTGCAGTCGAGTGGTGACGAATCGCTCACCGACCAGAAGGACTCGGCGACGGCTGTCCCGCGGGGCGACTACTACGAGGTGACGCTGACCGACCTCGACGGCTCGGGTTACCTGAAGGGCACCTGGGCGAACGTGCGCAGCTCGACCGGTACTCCGGCGTACACGACCGACGGCACCTACTTCTACAACCGCCACGACGACCAGTTCGAGCAGGTGATGGCGTACTTCTGGGGAACGCAGGCGCAGAAGTACCTGCAGTCCCTCGGCTTCGGCCGCGACCTGCCGCCGGTGAACGCGGAGAGCCAGGACTACAAGGTCGACCAGTACGGGCAGGACAACTCGTTCTCCCGCGACGACCACGACACGATCACCCTTGGCAAGGGCGGCGTGGACGACGCCGAGGACGGCGAGGTGATCGTGCACGAGACCGGTCACGCCGTACACGACGCGCAGGTCCCGGGCTTCGGGTCCACGCTGGAGGCCGGGTCGATCGGCGAGGCGTTCGGCGACTACTTCGCGGTCACGGTCGGCGACTGGGTGGCGAAGCAGTACGGCGTACCGGTCAAGGCGCCGCTGGCCTGCGTGATGGACTGGGACTCCACGTCGTACACCACGACGTCGCCGCACTGCCTGCGCCGGCTGGACCGCGGCAAGCACTACCCGGCCGACGTGGTCGGCGAGGTGCATGCCGACGGCGAGATCTGGTCGCAGGCGCTGTTCCAGGTCCGGACCGCACTCGGACCGGCGGTGGCCGACCGGATCATCATCGACGCGCAGTTCGGATTCGCCCCGGACACGAGCTTCGCAGCAGCGGCCCGCCAAACCGTGGCCACCGCGCGAACGCTGTACGGCGCAAGCCAAGCCGCCGTCGTCCAACAGGCGTTCGCGGCCCGCGGCATCCTCTGACCACGCTTTTCCGGACCCGTCCGGAAAAGCGGGTGCATTCTGTCGGTGCCTGCGGTTACGGTCGGTCGGGTGCTGACTCTGCTTCGTTATGGGGTACGTGTTGCACCTGGGAGCACCCTGCTGACCATGGGACTCGCGGTTCTCGGATCGTTGCTGGGAATCGCGGTGACGCTGCTGACCGGTCGGGTCGTGGGGGCGGTGCCAGGTGTGGTCGACGGACGCCCGGGGGCGATGTCGGTCGGCGCCTTCGGCTGGCTGCTGGGCGCGCTGCTGGTGGTGTTCGTCCTGGACAGCATGCGGCCGGCGGTGTTCCAGGTGGCGACGCTGATCATGGACGCGGGGGCCGGCCGGGCCATCGGGACCGGTATCACCGCGCCGTTGCTGGACCCGCGCCGGATCCACCACCTCGAGGACTCCGAGGTGCTCGACGTGCAGGACCGGGCCAAGGGCAAGGGCGGCTTCCACCTCTCCCAGGGGCTCGCCCACCTGCCGTGGCTGCTCGCCAGCCGGGTCACCGTGGTCGGTTCGGCGGTGCTCGTCGGCGTGATGTTCTCCTGGTGGGTCGCCGCGCTCCTGGTCGGCTCGACGGCGTTGATGGAGTGGTACTTCGGACGCCTGATCGCGAGCGAGATCGACGTCTGGTGGGGGAACACCGAGGAGCAGCGCCGAGCCGGGTACCTCTTCGACCTCGGCATGCGCGACGCGCCGAAGGAGCTCCGCGTCTTCGGCCTGCACGACTGGCTGGTCAAGCGGTACGTCGACGACTGGACCGCGGGCTTCCGGACGGTCTGGGCCCGCCGCCGGCGCAACACTAAGGGCCTGGCCGCCACCGGCGCCGCGCACCTGCTCGTCAACGGTTTCGCGATCCTGCTCGTCGGCCGCGCCGCGCTGCGCGGTGACGTGGCGCTGACCGAGGTCGCGACCACCGTGCCCGCGGTCCTCGCGATCGGCCAGTCCAGCAACGGGTTCGGGGTCGTCCAGGTGCGCCGCGGGCTGTCGGCACTGCGGGCGATGCAGCAGCTGCCGGAGATCATTGCCGAGCGGCACCCGGAGCTGGGGACCAGCAGTGCGCACCGGGTCGAGACGATGCCCGCCCGCGAGATCCGCTTCGAGAAGGTCACCTTCCGCTACCCGGGGTCCGACGTCGACGTACTGCGTGACCTCGACCTCACGATCCACGCGCACGAGGCACTCGCGCTGGTGGGCGTGAACGGTGCGGGCAAGTCCACGCTGGTGAAACTGCTCGGCGGCGCGTACCAGCCGACCTCGGGCCGGATCACTGTCGACGGTGTGGATCTCGCGGACCTCGACCTCGGGGCGTGGCAGCGCCGGGTGGCCGCGATTGTCCAGGACTTCCTGCGGTTCCCGCTGTCGGTGACCGACAACGTCGTGTTCGGTGCGGTCGAGCGCGCCGACGACGCAGCCACGCTGGCCCGGGTCGCGCGCGAGTCGGGGATCGACGACGTCGTCCGGCGGTTGCCCAAGGGCTGGGACACCGTGCTGGACAAGTCGTTCGCCGGCGGAGTCGACCTGTCCGGCGGCGAGTGGCAGCGGGTCGCGCTGGCGCGGGCGCTGTTCGCCGTCCACGCCGGCGCCGGTGTGCTGGTGCTGGACGAGCCGGCCGCGGCCCTCGACGTACGGGCCGAGGCGGAGCTGGTCGAGCGGTATCTCGAGCTCACCTCGGGAGTCGCGTCGCTGATCATCTCGCACCGTTTCTCCGTCGTGCGCAACGCGAACCGGATCTGCGTACTGGCCGACGGCCGGATCGCCGAGGACGGCACCCACGAGGAGTTGCTCGCCGCAAACGGTCTTTATGCAGGGATGTTCAGGCTGCAGGCGGAGCGGTACGTGACCGGGCCGGAGGCTGTCGATGCGTAGTTTCCGGATTCTCTGGCTGTGGTTCGCCACGTCGTTCCGCGCGGCGCCGGTGCTGATGTCGCTCTCGGCCGTGCTCGTCGCCGCGCGGGCGGTGACCGCGCCGACCGCGACGTACGGCATCAGCCGGCTCGTCGACGGGATCGCGAGCGATCGGTCGCGGACGATCTGGCTGGGGATTGCGATCATCGTGGGCGGGCTGGCGGTCTCGTTCATCGCGGATACGGCCAGCGGATGGCTGCAGGACACCGCGCAGGAGAAGATGGCCGGCCGGGTGCACGCCGACCTGCTCGACGTGACGACCGGCATCCCGGGGTTGTCCCACCACGAGCGGCCGGACGTTGCGGACCGGTTGGAGCTGGTGCGCGAGCGGGCCTGGCGGATGGGCGTCGGGGCCGAGGTCCTGCTCTGGGCGTTCGCGACCGTGACCAACACCGTGACCGTGCTGACGCTGCTCGGCTCGGTGCATCCCGTGCTCCTGATCCTTCCGCTGCTGGGGACAGCGCGGATCTGGTCGGCGTACCTGAGCAGCAACCGGCAGCAGAAAGCGTGGGAGGAGTCGCTGCCGCAGGACCGGCTGGTCGACCGGCTGATCGAGGTCGCGAAGGACCCGCGCACCGGGCTGGAGCTGCGCGTGTTCGGGCTGAGCAAGGTGCTGCTGGAGCGGATCTTCGCGCTGCAGACCCAGCGGTTCGACCGGCGGGTCGCGGCGGCGCGGTGGAGCGGCAAGGTGGACGGTTCGGTGCGGTTGGTGTTCGGTGTCGTCTACGCCCTGGCGGTGGTGTGGGTCGTCGCGCGGGCCCGGCACGGCGAGCAGACGGCCGGGGACGTCGTGCTCGTGCTGCTGCTCGCTCCGCAGGTGGATCAGATGACCGGGGGTATCGCGCAGAACGTGTACTGGGTGGGCGAGATCGTGCGGAGCTTCAGCCGGTACGACTGGCTGCGCGAGTACGCGAAGCAGAACGCGTGGCAGGACAGCAAGACCCCCGCGCCGGCGCGGCTGACGTCCGGGATCGAGCTGCGGGACGTCGGATTCGCCTACCCCGGTTCGGAGTCCGCGGTGCTGAGCGGGATCAACCTGACCGTGCCGGCCGGGTCGGCGGTTGCGCTGGTGGGGGAGAACGGGGCCGGCAAGACCACGCTGGTGAAGCTGCTCGCGCGGATGTACGACCCGACCACCGGGCGGATCCTGGTCGACGGGACCGATCTCGCCACGATCGGCCCCGACAGTTGGCGGTCCCAACTATCGGCAGGCTTCCAGGACTTCGTGAAGTTCGAGTTCACCGCGCGCGAGGTGGTCGGGATCGGCGACGTACGGCGAGCCGCCGACGAGGACGCCGTACGACTCGCCGTCGCCCGCGGTGACGCGGAGTCGGTCGTTGCCGGACTGCCGCACGGGCTGGACACCCAGCTGGGCAAGAAGTTCACCGGCGGCGTCGAGCTCTCCGGCGGCCAGTGGCAGCGGCTGGCGCTCGCCCGGGCGTTCATGCGCGAGCGTCCACTCCTGCTCCTCCTCGACGAGCCGACCGCCGCGCTCGACCCTGAGGCCGAGCACCGCCTCTACGAGCAGTACGCCGAGGCCGCGAAGATCGCCGCCTCCGAGACCGGCGGTATCACCGTCCTCGTCTCCCACCGCTTCTCCACCGTCCGGATGGCGGATCTCATCGTCGTCATGCACAAGGGCCGCGTCGAAGAGTTCGGCACCCACACCGACCTCCTCACCGCCGGCGGCCGCTACGCCGAACTCTTCGAACTCCAGGCCCGCGCCTACCGCTAGCCCTTGGCTCGCCGGTCCTTCCGCTGCTCGAGCTCGTCCGCGGGCACCAGCACGAACATCTCCTGGTCCGGCGCACACAGCATGGTCACCGTGAATCGCACCGGGACGTCCGACCGGTTGTTTCCGTCCTGGTAGTGGATGACGTCACCGCCCGGCTCCCAGAACGCCTCTCCGGCCTTGAGTAACCGCGGCGGTTCGCCTTCGAGCTCGAACACCATCTCGCCGGAGACGACATACCCGAAGGCGGGTCCGGAGTGCCGGTGCGGGGGAGCGCCCGGGTCGCCAGGCGGATACTCGATCACCACCGTCATCACGTGCGCACCCTGCGGGATGGATGGCGGCTCGACCTCCTGCAGCATCGTCAGCGCGGTCTGCCACGCGGTGGATCGTGCGGTCGTGTCGGTCATCGGTCTCACCTTTCCGTTGGTCTACAGAGGAAGACCGGTCACGGCCGGGTGCTGTGACGGTCACAAGCGATCGCGTTGTGCTGTCTCACCAGGTATGACGCGACGTATCGACACCCTGGGAAGTCTTCGGCAGCATCTGCAGTGGGCGGTTGAGTTGGAGCATGCGACGTTGCCGCCGTATCTGGTGGCGCTCTACTCGCTGGACCCGGCGAAGAATCCGGATGCGGTGGAGTTGGTGAGCAGTGTGTTCGTCGAGGAGATGATCCACCTCTCGCTGGCGGCGAATCTGTTGAATGCGGTTGGGGGGGAGCCTCGGCTGGACTCGCCCGACCTGCTGCCTGGATACCCGCTGCGGCTGCCGCACGGGAATCCGGAGTTGTCGTTGCTGCCGTTCGGTCCGGAAGCCCTGCAGATGTTCCTCGAGCTCGAGAAGCCGGAGCCGCCGGGTGCCGTCCCGGAAGGAGAGGGGTACGACACGATCGCGCAGTTCTACGACGCGATCGAGGACGGGCTCACAACGCTGACCGAGCAGCTGGGCGAGGAGAAGGTGTTCAGCGGTGACCCGGCCCGGCAGGTGACCTTCGGTCCGTTCCGCCACAGCGCCGGCCTGGTCGCGCCGGTCACCGATCTCGCCACCGCTCTGCACGCGCTGGAGGAGATCGTCGAGCAGGGCGAAGGTACCGCCCGTGGCGTCGTCTGGGACGGCGACCACGACATCTTCCACCCGGACCGCGACGAGGTCGCCCACTACTACCGGTTCCGCGAACTCGAGCTCGGCCGCCGGTTCCAGCGTGGCGACACCCCGGAATCCGGCCCGACCGGTGAGCCGGTCGTGGTGGACTACACCGGCGTCTTCCCGATGCGGCCGAACCCGGTCCGCTCCGGTGACCCCGAGATCCGGCATGCTCAGGAAGCGTTCGACACCGCCTACTGCACCTTGCTGTACCTGCTCGAGCAAGCCTTCACCGGTGACCCGCAGCAACTGCGGGACGCGGTGCGCGCCATGTTCGGGCTCAGGGCGACGGCCGTCGCGCTGTTCCAGCTCACCGACGGTGACGGCACCACCGCCGGCCCCACCTTCCGGTACGTCGCACCGGACCAGCGGACCTGAGAGCCGGCTGAGTGGCCGGATTCAAGGATCCGCCTTCAGTTGGCCAATAGTTAACCTTCGGTCTTCACGTGTCCGTACATTGCTTTCTAATCTATTCACCATGGATGCACCGCCCGCAGTCCGTGCCCGCGGCATCAGCAAGTACTTCGCCGAGGTCGTTGCCCTGGATGGCGTCGACCTCGACGTGGCACCAGGTCAGATCCACGGCCTGGTCGGACCGAACGGGGCCGGCAAGACCACGCTGCTCGGTCTGCTGCTCGGCCTCGCCGTCGCCGACAAGGGCACCCTCGAGATCCTCGGTACGCCGGTCGGCCGCGCACTCGCGGTCCCCGAAGGAGTCGCCGGCTTCGTCGACGGCCCCGGCCTCTACCCGTCGATGACCGCCCGGCAGAACCTGGCTGCCCTGGCCACGCTCCGCGGCGACACCCTCGGGATCGACGAGGCGATCGACGAGGTCGGCCTGACCGACGTCGCCGACGACCGGGTCCGCGGCTTCTCGCTCGGCATGCGCCAGCGCCTCGGTCTCGCCGCGGCACTCCTCACCAAGCCCCGCCTGCTCGTCCTCGACGAGCCCTCCAACGGCCTCGACCCGTCCGGCAAGAAGCACGTGTACGGCGTACTCAAGCGCCTGGCCGCGAACGGTACGGCGGTGATGCTCTCCAGCCACCGGATGGACGATGTCGAGGCGCTGTGCTCCGAGGTCACCATCCTCGCCACCGGCCGGGTCGCCTTCTCCGGCCCGCTCAGCAAGCTCGCCTCCGAGAACCGCGAGCTCGACTACCGCGTCCTCACCTCGGACCCGATGACCGCTCGCCGCCTCGCCCGCGAGATCCGCGGCATCCGCGTCGTGGACGAGCTCGGCGGAGCAGCAGAGGGACAGCCAGACGACGAGAACGCCGGTCACCTGTTGATCGTCTCCGGCCAGGTCGCCGGGATGGACGAATTCGTGAAGCGGCTGGTCCAAGAAGACATCGCCGTCCGCGAGCTCGCCCCGGTCGTGTCACCACTCGAAGCAGCCTTCCTCGCCCTCACCGAACAGCAGGAGTCCAACGGATGACCGCGACCCTGACCGAGCCGGTCGCCAACGCGCCGGCCCGCAGTGTTTCCGTGGCCCGCGGCTACCGGTTCGAGCTCATCAAGCTGCTCAGCCAGTGGCGAGTCCGAGTCCTCGTCGTCGCGTGCTGGCTCGCGCCGGCTGTCTTCATCGCGGTGGTCAGCCAGCAGGCCTCGCTCCCGGTCGACACGCTCTTCGGCCGATGGATGCACGCGACCGGCTGGGCCGGACCGCTGGTCCTGCTCGGCTTCTCCGGATCGTGGGCGCTGCCGCTGCTGACTTCGCTGGTCGCCGGTGACGTCTTCGCCTCCGAGGACCGCCTCGGCACCTGGCGGCACCTCCTGGTCGCCGTCCGCTCGCCCCGCCGGATCTTTCTCTCGAAGGCGCTCTCCAGCCTGACCGTCATCCTCGTGCTGGTGATCGGCCTGGTCGTGTCCAGCACGCTCAGCGGCATCCTTGTCGTCGGCAGCCGCGAGCTGATCGGTCTGGACGGGCACGTGCTCTCACCGGGCGACGCGGCCGGCCGGGTCATGCTGGCCTGGCTCTGCGCGCTCGCCCCGACCCTCGCGCTCGCCGCGATCGGCCTCCTCGGCTCGGTCGCGCTCGGCCGCTCGCCGATGGGTCTGCTGTTGCCGGCGGTCGTGGCGCTGGCGATGCAGATCGTCCAGCAGCTCCCGATCCCGGTGGCCTTCCGCTACGCGCTCCCCGGTTACGCGTTCATCAGCTGGAACGGCCTCTTCACCGCTCCAACACAACGCGGTCCGTTGTTGATCGGTACAGCGGTCAGCCTGGTCTGGGCGATCCTCGCCACCGGCCTCGCCTACTTCCTCTTCGTACGCCGTGATTTCACCAACCCGGTGCACGACGGCTCCGGCCGCCGCGCGGTCACGGCCGGCTTGCTGCCCCTCGTCGTACTGCTCCTGGTCTCGACCGCTGTGCTGGCGCCGATCGCCGGCGTCGGTTCGGGGATCGACCAGGACAAGGTGCAGCGGTCGGTGGCGACGTCGTTCGCCCATCTCTACCGGCTGCAGACGAAGCAGCTGAACCGCGCCGCGGTCACCGAAGCACAGCTGCAGAGCTCGGCCGAGTGCACCAAGGGCGGCGACCAGGTCGCCGCCAAGGGGCCCGGCAACGACTGGCGCTGCGTGGTGACGTGGCATCTCCCTGGTGTCGAGGCGGCCGGATCGGCCATCTACCAGATCGACATCAACCCGCTCGGTCGGTACGTAGCCGACGGGGACGGACCGAAAGAAGTGAACGGCTTCTTCCTGGTCCGGACCCCGTCCGGGGACGAACCGAACCCACTGTGGCAGTTCGACGGCAACATCGAACTGCTACCTGCCAAGTAAGGCCAACCCGAAGGGATCAATCCCATGCAGGTAACACGCCGCCGCAGGCGTGACGAAAAGGGTCCGTCCAGCCCCCTGCGACGCAGAGTACCACTGGTGACAGCCGGTACTACTGCCGTCGCGGTGGCCCTGGCCGGGACCGCGGTCGCCTCGACGACCGGATTCGGTCACGACCAGGTCGGCCAGGTCACGGACAAGGGTCAGGTCGTTTCGTCCGACCAGTACATCAAGCCGATCGGCGACCGTCTCGTCCTCCAGAAGGGCAAGATCATGTCGTCCACCACGAGCCCGGACGGCAGCCACCTGGCCGCCGGCGTGACGGACGGCGGGATGGCCCTCGCGATCGTCGACCTGAAGAACTGGAAGGTCCAGCAGTACGTCGGCAACAACGCCGCCGCGGACCTGAAGATCCCCGGCAACGACATCGGCCAGGAAGGCCCGACGTACTCGCCGGACGGCAAGCAGCTGTGGCTGGGTCAGACCGACGGCTACCGCCGGTTCGACGTGAACGCGGACGGCTCGCTCGCGAACCCGACCTTCGTCACGATCGCCGCCGACGGTGCCAAGCACGCGCTCGCCAGCGAGGTCGTCTTCTCGGCGGACTCCAAGACGGCGTACGCCGCGGTGAACGGCCAGAACCGGGTCGTCGCGATCGACACCGCCACCGGCGCGATCGCGCGGAGCTGGGCGACCGGCAACGCGCCGCGCGACCTCGTGATGGTCGGCAACAAGCTGTACGTGAGCAACGAGGGCGGCCGGACCGCGCAGGCCGGGGACACGACGCTCGACTCGTACGGCACGCCGGTCGTCGCGAACCAGAACTCGATCACCACGACCGGTACGGTCAGCGTGATCGACACCTCGAACCCGGGCGCCGCCGTCGGCAGCATCCCGGTCGGGCTGCACCCGACCGCGGTGTACGCGAAGAACGGCACCGTGTTCGTCGCGAACACCTCCAGCAACACGGTCTCGGTGATCAACACCAAGTGGGACAAGGTCGCCCAGACCATCACCACCCAGCCGTGGGCCGAGGCCAAGGTCGGCTACGAGCCGGACGGCATCACGCTGACCGACGACGGCCACCTGCTGGTGTCGCTCGGCCGCGCCAACGCGGTCGCGGTGTACAAGTTCCGGAACGCGCTGGAGCCGGTCAGCTACGTGGGTCTGCTGCCGACCGACTACTTCCCGGCCGAGCTCGCTCAGGTCGGCAAGGACATCGTGGTCTCGAACACCCGCGGTGTCGACGCCCGTCGCGACACCACGGCCGCCGGCCACGGTACGCACGACACGACGTCCAGCCTGACCAAGTTCCAGCTGCCCGACGACCACGCGATCTCGAAGTACACCGCGACGGTCTTCGCGCAGAACGGCTGGACCAAGCACTCGGCGCAGCTGGCCACCGACAAGGGGCACCGCGCCCCGGTCGCGGTGCCGGCCAAGCTCGGTGACCCGTCGACGATCAAGCACGTCTTCCTGCTGGTCAAGGAGAACCGCACCTACGACCAGGTGTACGGCGACATCCCGACCGGCAACGGCAACCCGGCGCTGACGCAGTACGGCGAGAACGTGACGCCGAACCAGCACGCGCTGGCCAAGCAGTTCGGGCTGTACGACAACACCTACGACGTCGGCACGAACTCCGCCGAGGGTCACAACTGGCTGATGCAGGCCGACAACCCGGAGTACACCGAGTCCTCGGCCGGCGAGTACCTGCGCAGCTACGACACCGAGAACGATGCCCTCGGCCACCAGGCCAGCGGGTTCATCTGGACCGGTGCCCAGGCGGCCGGCAAGACCGTCAAGGACTACGGCGAGTTCCTGTCGATCGAGAAGAAGCCGACCGGTGCGAGCTGGCAGAACCTGTACTGCGACACCAAGCAGATGCAGACCGGTGCGGACACGAAGTACCCGATCCAGGTCGGCTCGGCGATCCCGTCGCTGAACAACGTCGCGGTCCAGGGCTTCCCGCAGTTCGACACCACGGTGCCGGACATCTACAAGGAACAGGTCTGGGAGAAGGACTTCAAGAAGAACGGTCCGGCGAACCTGAACATGTTCTGGTACTCCAACGACCACACCGGCGGGACCGCGAACGGCCCGGCGCAGGTGGCCGACAACGACCTGGCCGTCGGCCGGACCGTGGACGCGATCACGCACAGCAAGTACTGGAAGGACTCGGCGATCTTCATCGTCGAGGACGACTCGCAGGCCGGGCTCGACCACATCGACGGGCACCGGGCGCCGATCCAGATCATCAGCCCGTACGCGCAGCACGGCGTCACGGACAGCCACTACTACACCCAGATCACGATGATGCGGACCATCGAGCAGATCCTCGGGATCCACCCGATGAACCAGAAGGACACCGCGGCCACCCCGATGTTCGGCGCGTTCACCGACAAGCCGAACTTCGCACCGTTCACCGCGCTGCCGAACCGGACCTCGCTGACCGGTGGCGTGAACCCGCTGCCGACCTGTGGCGCGGACGTTCCGGCGGCGCAGAACCCGAACGTCGCGCCGGCACCCACGGCGTCCGTTCCGGCGAACATGACCGCGATGGCCACGACCTGGTCGACGTGGAAGGACCAGCAGCGGACCACCGGCCCGAACGCCAAGGCCGACTTCGCGAACCCGGCCCAGATGAACCACTACGACTGGTACGAGGCACACAACTGGGCGACCCCCTACCCGGGCGAGTCCAAGATCGTGGCCCCGAACGACGTACCGGGTGCGGTCATCCCGTCCAGCGAGAACGACGGCTGAGACGGCTAGCATCTGGAAATGACTGATCCGTCGCGGGCGTCGGTCCGGATCGAGCAACCTGCTCATCCGGCCGACGTCCGCGCGGTCGGTTACGGGCCGGACGACGTCCCGCAGGTGCCGGCGCGGTACGCCGGGATGCCGGTCCACAAGGAGACCTCGGGGCGGGCAGACGTCTGGAACCCGCGGCTGATGGACCCGCAACCGTCGGCCGTCTACGTGGTCGACGAGCGGTACGTGTACGTCACTGACCCCGTCGGCCGGGTCGAGCACGCGGAGGGGTGGCTGGGCTGGCTGTCCGCCGAGGAGAACGTCGAACGGCGGAACCTCGAGGCGCAGCTGGAGGCCGGGGAGCCGGACCGGCAGGCGAGTGACGACGGCGGGCACCTGTTCGCGACGAAGTTCGACGGACCGGGGGAATCGGTCAACCTGACCGCGCAGTCGCGGACCCAGAACCGCGCGGTGAAGGACAGCTCGAACTGGCGCCGGATGGAGGAGAGCTGGCAGGCGCTGCGGGCCGCCGGCATCCAGGTGCACGCGGCGATCGACGTCACGCACCCGAACCTGCGCACCCGAAGGCCGTCGAAACGCACCGTCGTGTCGCGGTCCGACGGGAAGCCCTCCCCGCGACGTATCTTCAGGGAGACCAGTCCGCAGCCGTCCCGAGGATACGAATGAGTGAGATCGGCACGATCGACCGGATCGCGCGCGCGTTGGTGGCCGAGCTGCCGGCCGGCTGGCGGGAGGTCCGCGGGGTGTACCGCTCGGCCTCGTCGTACGCCGAGCTCGACGCCACCGTGGACGGTCGGTACCTCGACCCGCTGCCGGAGGGGCTCGAGGACGACTTCGAGGAGCTGCGGCGCGAGATGTACCAGCCGGGCAAGGGCACCTGGCTGACCGCGCGGATCACGATCACCGCGGACGGGCACTTCGCCACCGACTTCGACTACGACAGCGTGCCGGACTGGTCGATGCCCGTGGACGAACGCATCTACACCGAGGACCTCTCGACATTCACCCGGGACCCGGAGAACGTGCCGGTCTGGATGCGCCCGTAATTCGGTTGTGAGCGGTTGGGGCTGCTGGTAGCGTCGCCGGTCTGTCTTTTCGGGATCGAATCGAACCGGATGGATCTGCTCCGGGGCGGGACCCAGTGCTCACGATTCGAGGCTCTTACGCATGGCCGCAGCAGAACTCGAGGCCGAACGCGCCTTCCTGACCACCGCCCGCGCCGCGCTCCGCCGGATGTACGCCGAGGTCGTCGACCGCGACGTCCAGGTGATCGGCGGCGAGGACAACGACGAACGGTTCACCAACGAGGCCAACCAGCGGGCCAAGGAGATGCGCACGCACGCGCTCCTGGACCTGCCCGACGTACCGCTGTTCTTCGGCCGGCTCGACTACGAGCACGGCACCATCGAGGGGATCGACGGACTCGACCAGATCTACATCGGCCGCCGGCACGTCCACGACGGGACCGGCGTACCGCTCGTCATCGACTGGCGCGCGCCGGTCTCCGTGCCGTTCTACCGAGCGACGGCGAGCGACCGGCAGCGCGTCCTGATGCGCCGCCGCTACGGGTTCTCGGACGCGGCCGAGCTGACCGGTTTCGAGGACGAGCCGCTCACCGGCGTGGTCGAGGTGGACCAGGCTGACGCGTTCCTGCGGGCCGAGATCGAGCGCCCGCGCACCGGCCCGATGCGCGACATCGTGGCCACGATCCAGCCGGAGCAGGACGACCTGGTCCGGGCGCCGCTGCACCCGAGCGTCTGCGTCCAGGGCGCGCCCGGCACCGGTAAGACCGCGGTCGGCCTGCACCGCGTCGCCTACCTGCTCTACACCGAGCGCGAGCGCCTCGGCCGCGGCGGCGTCGTGATCGTCGGCCCGAACCGCTCGTTCCTGTCCTACATCCGCAAGGTGCTGCCGGCGCTCGGCGAGGTCGACGTCCGGCAGATCACCATCGACGAGCTGCTGACCCGGCCCACCGACGCGGCCGACGAGGCGACGTCGGCGGGGATCAAGGGCGACGCGCGGATGGCCGGCGTACTGCGTCGCGCGTTGTGGTCGTACGTCGGTACGCCGACCGAGGGAGTCCTGTACAGCAAGGGATCCCGGCGCTACCGCGTGCACGACTACGAGGTCGTCGACATCGTCTCCGACCTGCGCGAGTCGACCCGGTACGCGCCCGGCCGGAACGCGCTCGCCCAGCGGATCGCGCACGTCGTGCTGGTCCGGATGGAGGAGCGGGCCGAGTCTCCGGACGACCGCGTGCAGAACGCCGTCGCCCGGTCGAAGCCGGTGAAGGACGTGCTCGACTCTGTCTGGCCACGCGTCGTCCCCGAGCAGGTCCTGCACCGGCTCTTCTCCAACGCCGACTTCCTCGCCGAGGCCGCCGCGGACCTGACCGAGGAGGAGCGTACGGCGCTGCTCTGGTCCAAGCCGCCGCGGTCGTGGAAGTCGGCGAAGTGGTCGTTCGCGGACACCGTCCTGCTCGACGAGCTCGAGGACCTGATCGAGCGGCGGACCGGTTCGCTGGGTCACCTCGTGCTGGACGAGGCGCAGGACCTGTCCGCGATGCAGCTCCGCGCGCTGGGCCGCCGCTGCCGGACCGGCTCCGCGACGGTGCTGGGCGACCTGGCACAGGCGACGACCCCGTGGGCGGCCGGTTCCTGGGACCGCGTGCTCGGGCACCTGGACAAGACCGACGGGCTGGTGGCCGAGCTGGATCGAGGCTTCCGGGTGCCGGCGCAGATCATCAACTTCGCCGCGAAGCTGCTGCCGGTGATCGCGCCGACGCTGTCGACACCGAGCGGCGTCCGGACCGTCGCCGACGCGCTGAGCATCGTGGCGACCGACGAGCCGTCCTTCGTCGGCGAGGTCGTCGCGGGCTGCCGGGCCGCGCTCGCCGGCGAGGGCTCGGTGGCCGTGATCGCCGCCGACGACCAGGTCGCCGTACTGCGGGACGCGCTGACGGCAGCGGGTCTCGAGGCGGCCCTGCTCGGCGAGACCGAGGACGAGATCGACACCACCCGGCTGGTCTGTGTACCGGCGACCCTCGCCAAGGGCCTCGAGTTCGACGCGGTCATCGTCGCCGAACCCGCCCGCATCGTCGCCGCTGAGCCGCGCGGCCTGCACCGCCTGTACGTCGTTCTCACCCGCGCCGTCAGCCGGTTGCACATCGTCCACGCCGAGCCGCTGCCGTCAATGCTGAGCTGATCCGCAGCTATCGTCGGGCGGGAGCTGAGGAGGCTGTGTGAACGGGGTTGGGCTCTGGGCGATCGCCCTGATCGTGCTGGCCGCGGCCGGTGTCGTCTGGGGGATCGTTGCGCTGATCCAGCGGCAGCGGTACATCAGGTCGCTGCGGGACCGTGGCTGGACGTTCGTGGGCAGCCCGTCGTTCGATGCGATCGCCCGGCTGGAGAATCCGCCGTTCGGGCTGGGCTTCCGGCGTTCCCCGGACGACCAGATCACCGGGCGGACCAGCGCCGGCCGGCCGTTCCAGGTGATCGAGTACAAGGCCGAGCAGTGGTCCGGATGGGTCGGGATGGTGACGCTGTCGCGCCGCCTCCCCGAGCTGTGGATGGCCGCTGGGGAGACGCGACCGCGGTACGGCGTTGAGGCCTCCGTCGTCCCCGCGCCGGGACACCTCGGGCCGGGGTGGCAGATCGGCGCGACCGATCCGGCGTTCGCTGCCGAGGCCCTGACCGCGCAGGTCGGCGCGCAGCTGAACGCGATGACCGCGGGCCTGCCCGGGCTGAACGCCAACATCGACGGCGACCAACTCGTCGTCCTCGATCCACCGCGCAAGGACCCCGAGCTGCTCGCGCCCTGGCTCGAACAGCTGGCCGGAGTCGCGGCTGCGTTCGACGCTGCGCCGCTGGACCGGTGGATCCTGCCGGAGCTCGGGCCGCGGATGAGCTTCTACCACCATCCGGACTGGCACTGGATCGACGTCGACGACAGCGTGCTGCAGTACACCCCGGTGACCAGCAGCGGCCACGCCCACCGGACCAGCGAGCTCGTCCGCGGCCGCGACGGTGACGGTCCGCCGTTCGTCGCGTTCCGCCACCACTGGAAGACCACCCGGACCGAGACCACCACCGACAGCGAGGGCCGGACCCAGACCCGGACCGTAGAGGACAGCCACAGCGAGGAGATCCTCGGGTTCCAGTTGCCGATCCGGATGCCGTGGCTGCAGGTGGCTCGGAACGGGCGTGGGATCAGCTTCGAGAGCGCGGCGTTCAACGAGCGGTTCGCGGTCAGCGCGCAGGACCAGAAGTTCGCGTACGACGTGATGCACCCGCGGCAGCTCGAGTACCTGATGGCCAACCCGCCGGCGCCGTTCCGGATCCAGGAGGACTGGGTGTGGTTCTCGCCGGGGGAGCACAGCCACCAGGCGATCGCGCACTGCTCGGCGTTCGTGCGCGGCTTCCTGGCCCGGATCCCGCGGTTCGTCTGGCGGAACCTCGGGCTGCCGGACGCGCCGTACCCGCAGCTGGACAGCACGTCCGCACGCTGAGACGGGAATGCGGTTCCCCGGTTGTGTGGTTGAGATTCACCGGGTGGTTCCCGACATGGACCACCGTGGACGCATGGACTTGGGAGGCAACATCACTACGCAAGCGGCCCTGCTGCCGGTCGAGGGCCGACCGGCCGGAACGGACCACCGAACCCTGGTCATCTTCGGGGCCAGCGGCGACCTGAGCTCTCGGTTGCTGCTCCCCGGTCTGGGCAGCCTGCTGGCCGGCCCGCGCGCGACCAGCGTGCGGATCATCGGCACCGGCCGGTCGGACCTTGCGGCCGAGGAGTGGACGGACCGCGTCCGCTCGGCGTTCGAGGTGCATGGCGAGCTCGGGCCGGTCGCGGCCGAGACGCTGGCTACGACGGAGTACGTCGCGGGCGACCCGACGGACCCCGCGCACCTGCGGAGGCTGCTGGAGCTGGCCGGTTCGGCTCCGGTGCTGTACTTCTCCCTGCCGCCGGCGGTGTCGACGAAGATCGTCGAGACATTGCGTCAGGTCAAGCTGCCGGACGGGACCGAGCTGGCGTTCGAGAAGCCGTTCGGCACCGACTCCGCGTCGGCCGCGGAGCTGAACAAGCTGGTCGGTTCGCTGGTCCCCGAGGACCGGGTGCATCGCGTCGACCACTTCCTCGGCCGGACCGCGGTCCTGAACCTGATCGGCCTGCGGTTCGCGAACCGGCTGTTCGAGCAGGTGTGGAGCGCCGAGCACATCCAGAGCGTCGAGATCGTGTACGACGAGACTCTCGGGCTCGAGGGACGCGCGCAGTACTACGACAACGCGGGCGCGCTGGTCGACATGATCCAGAGCCACCTGCTGCTGGTGCTGGCCCTGCTGGTGATGGACGCGCCGGCCACGATGGACGCGGTCGAGGTACGCAGCGAGATGGCTCGCGCGCTCCGCAGTACCCACCTGCTCCGGAACTCCGGGGTCGAGGCGGGTCGGCGCGCTCGCTACACCGCGGGGATCGCCAACGATCGGGTGGTCCCGTCGTACGCCGACGAGGCCGGGGTGGACGCGGAGCGGGAGACCGAGACGCTCGCCGAGGTGACCGTCGAGGTCGACACGAACCGCTGGGCCGGCGTGCCGTTCACGCTCCGCTCGGGCAAGGCGCTCGGCGTCGCCCGCAAGGAGATCGTCGTCCACTTCAAGCCGCTCCGTCACCTGCCCTCGGGCCTCCACGGCGGCCGCAACGGTGAGACCCTCCGCATCGGCCTGAACCCCGGCGAACTCTCCCTCTCCGTCCCGGCGCTCGGCGTCGACGGGCCGTACACGATGGGCCAGGTCTTCCTGGACGCGACGCTGCCGTCGTCTTCGGTCCTCCCGTACGGCGAGGTCCTCAGCGGCATCCTCCGCGGTGACCCGCTGCTCTCCGTCCGCGGCGACGTCGCCGAGCGCTGCTGGGAGATCGTCGAGCCGGTTCTCGAGGCCTGGCGGTCCGCCGAAACCCCCTTGGAGGAGTACGAGGCCGGCTCCGACGGCCCCGCGCACTGGCGAGTTTGAGCGTCACTCCGAACGGATCTGAGCCAGAATCTTGACAGGGTTAAGTAAATAGTTCCAATATCCTATCCGATTCGGTTTTCTCAGAGAGGTCACCGCCATGACCAGATCCGTTCGGAGCAGGGTGTTGCGAGCCGCGGTTGCCGGGCTCGTCGTCGCCGGGCTGCTGCCGGCAGGACTGACTGCTACGTCTTCCGCCGTACCTGCAGCACCCAGGACCGTCGCGCAGGCGCCCGCTGCCGCGACCGACGTTCTTGCCGGTCCGGCCGGGGACGCCGCGCTGCACCCGTACCTGGGGTGGAGCAGTTACAGCATGCAGGTGTACGACGGGGCCGGGAACTGGATCTCGGCGGACCAGCTGATCAAGCAGTCCGACGCCATGCACCAGAAGCTCCAGGCATCCGGGTACCGCAACATCAACATCGACGCCGGCTGGAACGACGGGTTCGACGGCTACGGTCGGCCGGTGCCGAGCAAGAAGCTCTACCCGAACGGTCTGCAGACGGTGTTCGACCACATCCACGCCAACGGGCAGAAGGTCGGCCTCTACGCGATCCCCGGCATCGGCAAGGAGGTCATCGACGCGAACCTGCCGGTCTACGGCGCCCCGGAGTGCAGGACCGGTGACCTGCCGGTGCAGCCGCTGCAGAAGGCGGACTACTGGGGGATCGGCTACAAGATCGACTTCGCCAAGCCGTGCGCGCAGAAGTACATCGACTCGATCGCCGACCTGTTCGGCTCCTGGGGCCTGGACTTCCTGAAGTTCGACAGCGTCACGCCGGGCTCGGGGATCAGCGACCTGTCCGTCGACGCCCGTGGCGACGTCAAGGCCTGGTCGTCGGCGCTGGCCCGGCACAAGATCTGGCTCGAGCTGTCCTGGGCGCTCGACATCAACTACGCCGACACCTGGAAGCAGTACGCCAACGGCTGGCGGATCGAGTGGGACGTCGAGTGCTACTGCCCGGGCGTCGCGCTGACCCAGTGGCAGAACGTGAACCGGCTGTTCCCGAAGCTGGCCGACTGGTGGCGGCACGCCGGTCCGGGCGGCTGGAACGACCTCGACTCGCTCGACGTCGGCAACGGCTCGATGGACGGCCTGACCAAGGACGAGCGGCGTACGGCGGCCACGCTGTGGGCGGTCTCGGCCGCACCGATGTACGTCGGCAACGACCTGACCCGGCTGGACGACTACGGCCTCAGCCTGCTGACCAACCCCGAGGTCATCGGCGTGAACCAGGCCGGCCGGCCCGCGCAGCCGCTGTCGATGAAGACGAACCGGCAGGTGTGGTTCTCGCTCAACCCCGACAACAGCTACACCGTCGCGCTGTTCAACCTCGGCCAGACCGACGCGAACATGACGGTGAACTGGTCCGACCTCGGCCTGGACGGCTCCGCGAAGGTCCGTGACCTGTGGGCCCGCAAGGACCTGGGCACGTTCGCCGCCGGCTACACCGCGCAGAGCGTGCCGATCCACGGCGTCCGGCTGTTCAAGGTGACGCCGCAGAAGAACTCGTCGATCCGCGTCAACGACGACGACCTGCGGGTCACGTACGACGGCCCGTGGCAGCGCAACAACAACTACGAAGTACCGGCCACCACGCAGGCCCTGACGGTCGGTGTCACCGACTCGTCGGCGAAGTCTGCCAGGACTTCAGCCCGGGCCGCCGACCTGGCGACGCGGACCGTGGAGATCAACAACAACAACCCGCTGATCACCTACAGCGGCTCGTGGAACTACAGCTCGGGCCGTGGCCTCGGCGACTACCAGGACGACGTGCAGTGGACCGAGGGCAACGGTGACTCGTTCTCGTACTCGTTCGTCGGCAACGGCGTCGATTACGTGACCGAGACCGATCCTGGTCAGGGTGACGTGGACATCTACATCGATGGCCAGTTCAAGCAGACCGTGAGCACGTACCTCGATCCGGCGCAGGGCCACAACAAGCCCCAGCAGGTCGTCTACAGCATCTCGGACCTGCCGAACGGCAACCACACGATCCGTGCGGTGAAGAAGTCGGGTCAGTTCATGCTGCTGGACAAGCTGAACATCCGGCAGGAGAGCCTGCTCAACCCGGACACCGCAGCCTTCGACAAGGGCGCGCCGGCCGATGTCAGCATCGTGGTCGGACGCGACCCGGGCGAGCTGGCCGGGATCTCGAAGGGTGGTGTGGACCTGGTCAACGGCAAGGACTACACGCTGACCGGCAACACCGTGACGCTCAGCAAGACGTACCTCGCGACGCTGCCGGTCGGGAACGCGTCCCTCGACTTCCGCTTCCGGGGCGACTACCGCGACGACGTACACGCAACCACGGCGAACGGCGCGGGGGTCAACTTCACCTTCACCGGTACGGCAATCGAGTGGCTGACCGCTCTCGGTCCGGACCAGGGCGACGCCGACGTGTACATCGACGGCAAGCTGATCAAGCGGGTGAACCTGCACAACGACACTCGGGTGACGAACAAGCAGGTCTTCAGCGCGACCGGCTTGCGGAACGCCCAGCACACCGTGCGCATCGTGAAGGTCTCGGGTGACGCGCTGCGGAACGACGTGATCCGGTACACCACCGCCTAGTAAAAGCCAATAACCCTCACCCCCTGAGATGGGTGGTGGCCGCTCTCCTGCGGCCACCACCCATCTGCCGTTGAATGGGTTCCGAACAGTTGCGTCAGCACGGAATGTTTGCCGCCCGGCCGTAGCCTGTTGTCATCGGGGTCACAGGAAATCTGACTGACTGATCAGTCAGGTACTTGTTACGATCGGGTCGGGGGATCGAGCTGGCATCCCTGTCGAGGAGCGAGGTGCCGCGATGTCGTTGACCGAAGTGACCGCCCCACGCCGGTTCCGGCGCAAGAGCCGCGCACCGCGCGAGGACTCGAAGCTGACCGACCACGTGGACCGGCTCGGCGAGGAGCATCCGCCGATCCGGCTCGACAGCGTCGACTACACGATCAAGGACCCGCGGGCGTTCGCCGAGCAGTTCGGTCCGGTGGTCGCGTACATGACCCGGGTCGAGCTCGAGGTCGAGCGGAACGTGCTGGAGCTCAACCTGCTGCTGCCGGACGCGCCCGAGGTCGACCGGCACTTCTACAACGACGTCTGGATGCCGCAGGAGACCCACCACGGGCTGATCCTCGACAAACTCCAGCAGGAGGCCGGGCTCGACGCCTCCCAGCCGAACCTGGACGACATCGACCTCAGCCTCAAGATCCTCGGTGCGCTCGGGAAGATTCCCGGCGTGCAGGACATCAGCCGGATGCTCTACTACCTGACCGGTCTGGCCACCGAGCGATCCGCCGTCCTCGCGTACAACCGGTTGCACAGCGGGCTGTTGCACCTGGGGGAGCGGGCGATCGCGCGGACCGTCGTCGCGCCGATCCGGCGCCAGGAGCCGGGCCACTTCGCGTACTACCAGTTGGCCGCGAACCAGCTCTGGGACCAGTTGTCGAGCTGGCAGAAGTGGCTGACCCGGGCGCTGCGGAAGCGGACCTTCGAGGTGGTCGGCGCCTACAACAAGCGGCAGGTAGCCGATCTGGGGGACGTGCTGTACCAGCTGGACATCCGCGGCCAGGAGGCGTTGCGCGAGCATGCGCGGCAGATCGGCCGGGCCGAGCTCGAGCTGATGTTCGCCCACCGGCGTGGGCTGCGGGTGCCGGACTACGTCTTCAAGGCGTTCCGGCGAGCGGCGGAGCTGGCGGCGGCGCGAAAGGGTGACGACCGGGCTCGCTCATGACCGCGGACGCGCACGCCCGGCCGAGCAAACGGCAGCTGATCGTGGAGACCGCCGAGCGGTTGTTCGCGGAGTACGGGTACGACGCGACGTCGACGGCGCGGATCGCGCACGAGGCCGGCGTACCGTCCGGGCTGGTGTTCTACCACTTCGCCACCAAGCTCGACCTGCTGCTCGCGATCGTGCAGGAGCGTCCGACGCCGGCCGAGGTACTGCGGTCCGCCGGGCGCGGCCGCACGGTCCGGCGCCGGCTGCGGGCGATGGTGGTCGCGATGGCCAGGGAGCTCGAGGACAACCGGGCGGCCCGGATCATCATCTTCCGGGAGGCGCAGGCGCGGCCGGAGATCGCGACCCGGGCGGCCGAGCTGTTCGCGGAGGCGTCGGCGACGGTGGCCGGCGTACTGCGGGATGCCGACGACGTGGTGGTCGACCCGGAGCAGGTGCGTGCGGCCGCGGAGCTGGTCGTCAGCCGGGTGTTCCTCGACGTGGTCGCGCTCGGCGAGGCGGCGACGGCGGCGAAACGGCACGCGGCGATGATCGACCTGGTCGCGAAGTCACTCACGACCCCTGACGACGAGGCGCACGGCCCGGACTGAGGCCGGGCCGTGCGCCGGTCGCGCTCAGGCCCAGGGGTCGAACGGGATCCCGGAAGGCTTGGACGCGTTCAGGAGGTTGCGGAACCGGTCGTCCTTGTCGGTGATCTTGATCGTGGCCGCACCGAAGTCGGCGTTCATCAGCGTCGTGCGCAGGGTCGCGCTGGGCCAGCCGTCGTAGCCGACCAGCGGCGGGTAGCGCCAGTCATGGTAGTGGTTCTCCGGCGGCTCGTCGTTGCTGTTGGCGAGCCGGAAGAAGTGCGTACTCGCGCCGTCCTTGTGGTAGACGACCTTCGGGTGCGTGCCGTCGAACCGAACCTGCGCGCGCGGGTACGTGACCTGGCTGGAGTGCTGGGTCGTGGTCACGTACTCGACCTGGTTCGAGGCCTGGTTGATCCACGAGATGACGTGCTCGAAGTCATGCCGGTGGCCGCCGAGGCTGCTGCCCGGCAACGCCTGGTCCTTCTCGAAGTAGCTGGCGTACACGACCGCGCACCAGCCGTTGTTGCACTTCTCGCGGGAGTAGGTCTGGGAGTTGTCGAGGTCGGACTGGTCGCGGCAGTTGCCGTTCAGCGCGCCGGTCGGGTTGAGGCCTGGGTTGAGCGTGCCGTCCGGGCCGATGGCCGGGACGGCGTAGCACCCATCGGTGTCGTAGTCGTAGGCCGGCGAGAACGACTGCTCGTAACCGCTGGCGTTCTGTGGGAGGTGGGGAGGCGGGGCGGCGAACGCGACGGCGGCCGAGGTGACCATCAGCGCGGTGGTGCCGAGGACAACGCCGACGGTACGGCGAAGACTCATCGATGCTCCTTCGGGAACGTCAAAGGGGGGCGGAAAACAACGACAGCGAGACGAGAATGCCAGCACCTGGGCACCGGAACCTATACGCCGTGTGCCGGCAGATTGACGCTTCGTGAATTGCCGGGACCGGACGGGGACTGGACTGGGCCGGTGTTGGTCAGGAGGGTTCCGGTGCGCGGGATTGTGCGGCAGAGTGAGTGCTGCCAAGTCGTCTGACAGCTGCGCCGTGAGGACTGGGGAAGGCGCCGCCGTTAGGGAGGAACGACGTGCCTGTTCAGGATCGGGCGGAGCTGCGCCACGAACGACGTCAGCCGCCGCCTGCGTTGCCCGACGGATCGATGCCGACCTACGACCGCTACCCGCTGCCGGGGACCGCGGGCGGAGGGCCACCGATGTCGCCCTTCGGCTGGGGTCCCGATCCCGGCTCCGGGCGCGTGGCGCACACGCCGCGCGACACCGGGCCACCGGCGGCCGGCCGGTTGCTGCTGATCACGGCGCTGCTGTTCATCTGCAGCGTCACGGTCGCCGGCCTGCTCACGGTGATCGCCTTGCAGGCGTAAAAGTCACCGCCGGGGGTACCGGTGCCGCATGACCGAGGAAGAGCCTGTCGGGCTGGTACGCATCGACGACACGGATCTCACCCTGGCGCGGATGGAGGACGACGTCCGCGGTGACACCGCCGTCGGCTCCGACGGCGAGGAGATCGGCAAGGTCGCGAGCCTGTACGTCGACGAGCCCGAGCGCCGGGTCCGGTTGCTCGACGTCGAGTCCGGCGGGCTGCTCGGCCTGGGCGCCGAGCACCGCCTGATCCCGGTCGACGCCGTGGTGTCCGTCGCCGACCGGAAGGTCGTCATCGGCCGTACCCGGGCGGAGATCGCCCAGGCCCCCGGCTACGACCCGACCCTGAAGGAAATCGAGCCCCTCGACAACCTCGACGAGCTCTACGGCTACTACGGGATGACGCCGTTCTGGGTCCCCGGCTACCGCTACCCGGGCTACCCGTTCCGGTGACACTCAGAGTTTGACGGTGACTGTTGCGGTGGTGCCGTCCCGGTAGCTGACCTGGAGTGGGACGCCGGTTCGGCTGGCGTGGTCGAGGTCGTTGCCCGGGAGCCACAGGGCGAACTGTTCCGCGGAAACAGTCGCGGCGACCTTTCCTTTGGTGGGACTCAGGTAGCTGACTGCCGCGACCTCCGCCCCGGCAAAGCCTGCGGCGACGGACAGGGAGCGGTTGTTGAGCATGCCCATGCCCAGGTTGACCGCGGTGAGCCCGCGCGGACCCGGCTGGTGGGTCGTGGTGCCCAGCGAGCCGATCATGCTGCGGAAGATCGGCCGCGAATCGTCGGTGATGCAGAGCGCCGAGAACCCGTTCTGCCCGGCGAGCGCGACCAAAGTCCAGTTGCCGCGGCGCTCCGCGATCGCGGCGGTCGCGCCGGCCACCTGCTCGCGGTACTCCGGGCTGCCGGACGCTTGATGTTTACGACACGAGGCTGCCGCGTCGGCGCGCTCGCCCGCAGCCATGCCGGTCGGCTGCGCGGTCCAGGTCGCAAAGGCCTTGTCGCCCCCGGTCACCGACGGAACCACAAACGCCCCGGCCGCCATCACCACCGCCACCCCACCAGCCAGAACCAGCCGCCGCCTGCGCACCCGAGGCCGCGCCGGGAGGTCACGTGGCGTGTGGAGAATCCGCTGCAGGTCGGCGTGGGCTCGGGGTGTGTGGGAGCCGGCTGTGGGGTCGGCGGGGTCGAGGGACTTGATGGTTTCCAGAATCGTGTTCATGACAGGTGCCTTTCAGTGGTGCGAGCAGGCTGGTGGTCGAGCAGCGCCCGGAGCGCCCGGAGCGCGCGGCGGGCGCGGCTGAGCCGGGGGCGGAAGGCGACGGGGGAGATGCCGAGCACGGCCGCGGCGACCGGTGCCGTGAGATCGTCGAGGACGGCGAGCGCGAGCGCCTCCTGGTGGACCGCTGAGAGGTTCTCCCATGCGGCAGCGAGATCGACCTGCCGGCTGATCAGTTCCGCGTCGTCGGTACGGACCGCCGGACTCACGGCGGCGAGCCGTACCGCGAGCGCCTGGCGGCGTTTTGCCCCGCGATGACTGTTCAGCAGCACGTTCCGGGCGATCCCGAACAACCACGCCCGCGCGTCGTCGGCGTCTTCCGGTACGTCGGCGGTCCGTCGCCAGGCGACCAGGAACGTCTCGGCGACGACGTCCTCGGCCTGTGGCCCCGCCACCCGCCGTTGCGCGAACCGCAACAGTTCGCCGTACGTCGCCTCGTACAAGGTGACGAACCGTTCCTCCGACTGGTTGCTCATGGCCCGTACCTGTCCAGCACGACGGCAAGTGTGTCGCGGCAGCAGGTCGCATGAGACCTGGCCAGACGGGTACTTGCGAGTAAGACTGGTCGGTAAGGTTTTGCCTCTGGACGGAGGAGCGGCGTGCCGGATGTCAGTGAGCGGGAAGCGCGGTCGGTGGCGGAGGCGGCCCGGGAGAGTGAGTGGACCCGGCCCAGCTTCGCCAAGAAGCTGTATCTGGGGGACTTCGATCTCTCACTGATCCATCCGCAGCCGCACAGCATCGGCGCCGAGGACCTGGCCCGGGGCGAGGAGTTCCTGGGCAAGCTCCGCGCGTACTGCGAGACGCTCGACGGGCTGCTGATCGAGCGCGAGGCGAAGATCCCGGACGAGTACCTGAGCGGGCTCGCCGAGCTCGGCGTCTTCGGCATCAAGATCCCGACGGCGTACGGCGGCCTCGGCCTGCCGATGTCGTACTACGGCGAGGCGCTGATGCTGGTCGCGTCCGTTCACCCGAGCCTCAGCGCACTCGTGTCCGCGCACCAGTCCATCGGCGTACCCGAGCCGGTGAAGCAGTTCGGGACCGACGAGCAGAAGGAGCGCTTCCTCCCGCGCTGCGCCGCCGGGGCCGTGACCGCGTTCCTCCTCACCGAGCCCGACGTCGGATCCGATCCGGCCCGCCTGGCGTCGACCGCGACACCGACCGAGGACGGTACGGCGTACCTGCTCGACGGCGTGAAGCTCTGGACGACCAACGGGTTGATCGCCGAGCTGGTCGTGGTGATGGCGCGGGTCCCGGAACACGACGGGCAGCGCGGCGGGATCAGTGCGTTCGTGGTCGAGGCCGATTCCCCCGGGATCACGGTCGAGAACCGGAACGCGTTCATGGGGCTGCGCGGGATAGAGAACGGCGTGACCCGGTTCCACCAGGTCCGGGTGCCGGCCGGGAACCGGCTCGGCCGCGAGGGGGAGGGTCTCAAGATCGCGCTGACCACGCTGAACACGGGCCGGCTCTCGATCCCGGCGACGTGTACCGCGGCCGGGAAGTGGTGTCTCAAGATCGCCCGGGAATGGTCCGCCGAACGGATTCAGTGGGGCCGGCCGGTCGGCAAGCACGGCGCGGTGGCGGAGAAGATCTCGTTCATCGCCGCGACCACGTTCGGCCTGGAGTCGGTGCTGACGCTGTCTGCGAACCTGGCCGACGCCGGCAGCAAGGACATCCGGATCGAGGCCGCGCTGGCCAAGCTGTGGGCGAGTGAGATGGCCTGGAAGATCGCCGACGAGCTGGTGCAGATCCGCGGCGGCCGGGGGTACGAGACCGCCGACTCGCTGGCCGCGCGCGGCGAGCGCGCCGTACCGGCCGAGCAGGTGCTCCGGGATCTGCGGATCAACCGGATCTTCGAGGGCTCGACCGAGATCATGCACCTGCTGATTGCCCGCGAGGCGGTCGACGCGCACCTGACCGCCGCAGGCGACCTGGCCTCGCCGGACGCCGATCTGCAGGCCAAGGCGAAGGCCGCGGTCGGCGCGAGCGGGTTCTACGCGAAGTGGCTGCCGAAGCTTGCCGTCGGCAAGGGTTCCGACCCGCGCTCGTACGGCGAGTTCGGTGCCCTCGGCAAGCACCTGCGGTACGTCGAGCGCGCGTCCCGGAAGCTGGCCCGGCAGACGTTCTACGGGATGGGTCGCTGGCAGGCGAAGCTGGAGTACCGGCAGAGCTTCCTCGGGCGGATCGTGGACATCGGCGCGGAGCTGTTCGCGATGGCCGCGGCGTGCTCTCGCGCGGAGATGCTGCGGCGCGAGGACGCGGTCCGCGGCCAAGCGGCGTACGAGCTGGCCGGCGTGTTCTGTGAGCAGTCCCGGCTCCGCGTCGACCAGCTGTTCGACCGGCTGTGGGCGAACACCGACGACAGCGATCGGCAGCTCGCGTCCCGGGTGCTCGACGGCGCCTACACCTGGCTCGAGGACGGCGTCGTCGACGTGTCCGAGGGCACCGGCCCGTGGATCGCCGAGTGGGAGCCGGGTGAGTCGAAGGCCGAGAACGTCTCCCGTCGCTACCGGTGAGAGAGCGGGTCCTCCGGCCCAGATCCAGTGTGGATACAGCGCATGGATCGGGGTACCGGGCGACCACGCTTGAGAGCCGAAAGGACGGGAAATGAGCATGGACGTTGTCGACCTGATCATGCAGGACCACCGCGAGGTGGAGCGGCTGTTCGACGAGTTGAAGGAGAACCCGGAGAAGCGGCCCACCCTGCTGCCGGTCCTGACCACGCTGCTGACGGCCCACAGCCGCGCCGAGGAGGCCGAGGTCTACCCGGTCGCGGCGTCCGAGGCCGGCGAGAAGGAGGATGTCTCGCACAGCCAGCAGGAGCACATCGAGGCGGACCAGCTGCTCGCCAAGCTCGCCGGCACCGATCCGGAGTCGCCGGACTTCGACAAGGTCCTGCAGAACCTGATCGACGCGGTGTCGCACCACGTCGACGAGGAGGAGTCGAAGGTCCTCCCCGGCATGAAGGCGCACCTGTCCGAGGAACGCCGCAGCGAGCTCGGCGAGGCGTTCGTTGCCAGCCGCAAGCAACACCTGGGCGAGCAGCCGGGCGACATGACCCGCGAGGAGCTGGCGAAGCAGGCGCAGAACGCCGGCATCTCCGGCACGTCCGGGCTCTCCAAGGACGAGCTGCAGCAGAAGGTCCAGAGCGAGGGAGAGCTCTGACCGGTGAAGGCTCTCACCTGGCAGGGAAAACGCACGATCGAGTACGGCGACGTCGCGGACCCGAAGCTCGAGCAGCCGACGGACGCGATCGTGCGGGTGACCTCGAGCGGCATCTGCGGGTCCGACCTGCATCTGTACGAAGTGCTGGGCCCGTTCCTCGACGCCGGTGACGTCCTCGGCCACGAGGTGATCGGGATCGTCGAGGAGACCGGTCCCGAGGTACCGGGGCTGAAGGCGGGCGATCGAGTCGTCATCCCGTTCCAGATCGCCTGTGGGTCCTGCTACATGTGCGGTCAGGGTCTGCAGACGCAGTGCGAGACGACTCAGGTCCGCGAGCAGGGGATGGGCGCGGCGCTGTTCGGCTACACGAAGCTCTACGGGCAGGTGCCCGGCGGCCAGGCGGAGTACCTGCGCGTGCCGCAGGCGCAGTACGGCCCGATCAAGGTGCCCGAAGGGCCGCCGGACGACCGGTTCGTGTACCTGTCCGACGTCCTGCCGACGGCGTGGCAGGCGGTCGAGTACGCCGGGATCCCGGACGGCGGCACGGTCGCGGTGCTCGGGCTGGGTCCGATCGGCGACATGGCCTGCCGGATCGCGTTGCACCGCGGGCATCGGGTGATCGGCGTCGACCTGGTGCCGGAGCGCCTGGCCCGGGCTCGTGCGTACGGCGTGGAGACGCTCGAGTACGGCGACGACGTCGCGGACGCGATCCGCACCCTGACCGACGGCCGCGGACCGGACTCGGTGATCGAGGCGGTCGGGATGGAAGCCCACGGCTCACCGACCGCCCGCATCGCCCAGCAGGTGTCCGGCTACCTGCCCGACGCGATCCAGCGCGCCTTCATGCAGAAAGCTGGCGTCGACCGCCTGGCCGCGCTCCTGCTGGCGGTCGACGCGGTACGGCGTGGTGGCACGATCTCGATCATCGGCGTCTACGGCGGCGCGGCCGATCCGCTGCCGATGCTCACCATCTTCGACAAACAGCTCCAGCTGCGGATGGGCCAGGCCAACGTGCGCCGCTGGTCCGACCAGATCCTGCCGCTGCTGACCGACGAGGACCCGTTGAAGGTCGACAGTTTCGCGACCCATCACGTCCCGCTTGCCGACGGGCCGGCCGCCTATCGAATGTTCCAGCAGAAGCACGACGGCGCGGTGAAGGTGCTGCTGACCCCATGAACGACTTCTACCGCCGCTACATCGGCCGCTGCAACGAGCACCGGTTCCACGACCTGAGCGAGTTCGTCGAGCCTGACGTCGTGGTGAACGGCGAGCAGCACGGCTTCCAGCGGTACGCCGAGGGACTGCAGGAGGTCGTCGACAAGTTCCCCGACTTCCATTGGACCGTGGAACAGGTCCTGGCCGACGGCCAGTGGCTCGCAGTACGGCTGACCGACACCGGCACGACCTCCGAAGGCCGGGCGGTCACTACCCGGGAATTCGCGATGTACCACGTCCCGGACGGCCGGATCGCCGCCGTCTGGGGAGACCTCGACCACGACGCTCTGTAGGAGGGCAGTAAGGGATGCGGCTGACCGAAACAGCGGATGTCTGGTGGAAGAACGCGGTGATCTACTGCCTCGACGTCGAGACGTTCTTCGACAGCGACGGTGACGGGCGCGGGGATCTGACCGGAGTCTGTCAGCGGATCGACCACCTGGCCGAGCTGGGCGTCACCTGTTTGTGGCTGATGCCGTTCTACCCGACGCCGGACCGGGACGACGGGTACGACATCACCGACTTCTACGGCGTCGACCCGCGGCTCGGCTCGCACGGCGACCTGGTCGAGCTGATCACGCTCGCCAGGGACCGCGGGATCCGGGTGATCGCGGATCTCGTGGTGAACCACACCTCGGACCAGCACCCGTGGTTCCAGAGCGCGCGGGCGTCGCGGGAGTCGCCGTACCGCGGGTGGTACGTGTGGGCCGACGAGCCGCCGCCGGACGCGGACAAGGGCGTGGTCTTCCCGGACCAGGAGACGAGTCTCTGGCAGTACGACGAGGCCGCGAAGCAGTACTATCTGCATCGGTTCTACAAGTTCCAGCCGGATCTCGACGTGGCGAACGCCGATGTCCGGGCCGAGATCCAGCGCGTGATCGGGTTCTGGGCGCAGCTCGGGCTGTCCGGTTTCCGGGTGGACGCCGTACCGTTCCTGCTCGACACGGGCGGGGCGCCGGACGCGGCCAACCTGCCGGACCCGCACGACTACCTGCGGGATCTGCGGAGCTTCCTGGACCGGCGGGCCGGCCAGGCGATGCTGCTCGGCGAGGTCAACCTGCCGTACCCGGACACCCGGCGGTTCTTCGGCGACGAGGACGGCGACGAGCTGACGATGTGCTTCGACTTCATCGGGATGCAGCGGCTGTTCCTGTCGCTGGCGCGGAACGACCCCGCCGAGCTGGTGAAGGCGCTGCGGCAACGGCCGAAGCCGCCCGAGGAAGGCCAGTGGGGCACGTTCGTCCGCAACCACGACGAGCTCACGCTGGACAAGCTGTCCGACGCGGAGCGGCAGGAGGTCTTCGACGCGTTCGGGCCGGACAAGAACATGCAGCTGTACGGTCGCGGCCTCCGCCGGCGGCTGCCGCCGATGCTGGGCAACGACATCCATCGCCTGAAGCTCGTCTACAGCCTGCTGTTCTCGTTGCCCGGTACGCCGGTGCTCTTCTACGGCGAGGAGATCGGCATGGGGGAGAACCTCGACGTCGAGGGCCGCAGCGCCGTACGGACGCCGATGCAGTGGTCCGCGGATCCGCAGGCCGGCTTCACGACCGCGCCGGCGGCCGACCTGGTCGCGCCGCTCCCGGGTGGCGAGTACGGTCCGGAGCACGTGAACGTGGCTGCTCAGCGCCGCGATCCCGACTCGCTCTTCAACTGGATGAAGCTGCTGATCCTGCGGTACCGCGAGTCGCCCGAACTGTCCTGGGGGACGTGCACGATCCTGGAGACCGGCGCGCCGGCGGTGTTCGCACACCGCTCGGACTACGAGGGCGGCTCGATCGTTGCCGTACACAACTTCTCCGCGGAGCCGGTGAAGATCAGCCTGGCGGTCGCCGAGAGCGGCGCCGGGCTCCGGGCCGTCGACCTGCTGGTCAACCCGGCGGACGAGCCGGCCGTCGGCGATGACGGGGTGGCGTCGCTCGACCTCGCTGGGTACGGCTGCCGCTGGCTCCGGATCGTCCGGCCCGGTGACCGCTATCTGGTGTGATCTCGTGTGATCTGGCGTGATCCGGTGTGATCCGGGGCGTCCCGGGTACCGGCGGCCTGTGAGTGAGAACGAGTGCCTGATCGAGGCGGACGCGAAGGACGTGTTCGCGGTCCTGACCGATGGCTGGCTGTACTCCGCGTGGGTGGTCGGCGCGTCGAAGATCCGCGACGTCGACCCGCCCTGGCCGGAGCCAGGCGGCCGGATCCACCACTCGGTCGGGGCCTGGCCGCTCCTCGTCAACGACACCACCTCCGTGCTCGACTACGAGCCGCTGCGCCGGATGAAGCTCCGGATCCGGATCTGGCCGGCCGGCCACGGTGAGGTCGAGTTCCGGGCCGAGGAGGCACCGGACGGATGCCGGGTGGTGATGACCGAGCAAGCCACCAGCGGCCCGTGGTCGCTGGTACCGAAAGCCGTGGCGGACCTGATGCTCTGGCCACGGAACCGCGAGACGCTGAGCCGGCTGAAGGTGCTGGCCGAGCGTCGGCACAGGGAAGGGACACCCAATGGATAACAAGGACAAGCTGCAGAACGCGGCCGCGTCGGCCAAGGGCAAGCTCAAGGAGAAGACCGGCGACGCGACCGACAACCGCGACCTGCAGGCCGAGGGCCAGGCGGAGAAGACCAAGGCCGACCTGAAGCAGGCCGGCGAAAAGGTCAAGGACGCGTTCAAGGACTGACCACCGAGTGGAGACCCGGGCGGATGCGACGCGCACCGCCCGGGTACCGGGCTGAAATGACTGCTGACGACAAGTTGCTCGAGCTGGCCGGCCGGCTGGCGCGGACGCTAACGTCCGGCGACCTCGACCATACGCTGGCGCGGATCACGGAGGCCGCCGTCGAGGCGCTTCCCGACGTCGACTACGCGAGCATCACCGTGCTGCACGAGGACGGCCGGCTGGAGACGGTCGCGCCGACCGACGACCTGCTGTGGGGCGTCGACGCCGCGCAGTACGAGCTTCGCGAAGGGCCTTGCTACCAGGCCGCGGCGGACGACGTACACATCGCCTCGCCGTACCTCGCCAAGGACGAGCGGTTCCGGCGGTACGCCGCGACCGCGGTGGCCGCCGGGATCGAGGCGCAGGTCGGGATCAGGCTGTTCGAAGCGCCTAGGTCGCGGGGTGCGCTGAACCTCTACTCGCGCGAGGCCGGCTCGTTCGCCGATCTCGGCGCGCTCGGTCAGCTCTTCCGGCACCAGGCGACGATGGCGATCGACTACGCCCGCGAGATCCAGAACCTGCAGGAGGCGGTCCGCACCCGCGGCCGGATCGGTACCGCGGTCGGGATCGTGATGGAGCGGTACAAGCTGTCCGACGACCGTGCTTTCGCGTTCCTCACCCGCGTGTCCCAGGACGGTAACGTCAAGCTCCGGGACGTTGCGGAGCGCATCATCACCAGCGGAGACTGAGGCGCGGCTGGTCTTCAGGCTCGGGCGGTTCGGTTGCCGAGGATGATGAAGGCAACGATCGCGAGTGCGGTCAGCGATGCCGGGATGAAGAACACGTGGGGGAGACCAATGGCAGCGACGCCGATGCTGCCGATGGTGCCGCCGATCGCCGAGCCGAGCGGGATCGCGCTGAGGTAGACACCGGACGCCGTACCGACGCCCTCGGGGTACAGACTCTGCGCGATCGAGACGCCGAGTGCGCCGACGCAGGCCCAGAGGCCGGCGGTGAGCGCCTGGCCGAGGAAGAGGCCGGCGACCGAGGTGCTGAGGGCGTAGGCGACGTTTCCGGACAGGCCGAGTACGGCGCCCACGGTCATCGCGCGGATCGGGCCGAACCGATCGGCGAACCGGGCGACCACGGGCAGCAGCATCAGCTCGAGGAGCGGCTGGATGCCGATGACCAGACCCCGGACCGAGTCGGAGACGTGCAGCTGCTCGGCCATGTAGATCGGCAGGTAGCCGAACTTGATCGTGTCGCCGGTCATCGCGAGCACACAGACCGCGGTGAAGATCAGCAGCGGCATCATGTGGTCCAGCCCGTGCCGGCGCTCGTGGTGGTCGTCCTGCGGTACGTCGTACCGCTCGACGCGTTGGCGGCCGAGCGGGAGCATCTGGAGGAACACGCAGCTCGCGGTCGCGACCAGCAGCGCGCGGAGCCCGAACACGCCACCGAACCAGCTGCCGAACACCGGCCCGAGAATCCAGCCCGCGGTGAACGCCATCCGGATCGTGGCGATGACGCGGTTCTCGGCCTTGGTCGGGCGCCGGCTCAACTCGTCCCGGACGGCCGCGAACAGTTGCGCCATCGACCCACCCGCGATGCTGAGGGCCACCGCGCTCACCACGAACGGAACCCACACCGCGTGCGCCGAGGCCATCACCAGCCATCCGGCGGCGCCCACCACCGAACAGATCCGGAACCACAACAAGCGGTCCGGACTCCGGTCCGACCACCGCCCGACCAAGTACCCGGCCACGGGCGCGGCCAGGTTGGTGACGTAGTACAACCCGGCGACCGGAAGCGGAGCGCCGAGATCCCGAACCAGAGACAGGGTCAGCTGCGGAGTAGCCGCCGAAAGCCCGATCCCAGCCACCAGCAACGACAGGAACGCCGCCCGATAGAACCGGGACCGAAACACAAGCCCAACCACAGACTCATGCCTCTCCAGCATCACCCCCGAACCCTAGGCTCCCCACCCCCTCAACAGCAGGACCGTTCCACCCCTTGGATGCTTACGGCCGGGTGCCGGTCGCCAGCCAGCGCTCGTAGGTGGCGACGTACTCGGGGGGCCAGGGGGTGTCGCAGGGCATGGTGCCGGCTTGGAGGCGGGTGTGGATGGCGTCGGCGTGGGCTCGGACGTCGTCGTAGGACCAGAGGTCGAAGGCGAAGCTCATGGACTTGCGGTCGAAGGGGCGGAAGAGGGTGCGGATGTGGTGCTCGAAGCTGACCGGTTCGTCGGCGGCGGGGAGGACGGGGGTGTGCTTCTCGGCCGGCTCGTCGGAGGGGAGGGCGGAGATGCGGCTACCGGGTGGGCCGGCGGCGGTGGTCCAGTGCCAGTTGGGCATCGGCATGTGCTGGGGTGGGCGCGAGTTCGCCTGCGAGTTCTCGACCGCGAGCCGCGAGCCCCACTCGACGTAGGAACTGAACGCGGCCCGGAACTCGGGGTCGTTCGGCAAGCCGGCTTCGGTTGCCGAGAGCAACAGTAGCTGGACCCAGCGGGCCCGCTGCTCCTCGCTGATGCCCTTGCCCACGTGTTCGTTGACCATCCGCGAGTACCCGCCGTACGGACCGCTGTACGCCTTCGGTCCGCCGAAGACCTCGCCGAGCCAGGCCGCGACGCGTTGCGGGTGGTCCGCGGACATCGACCCAAACAACGGTGCCAGCAACGGGTCCTGCGGAACGTGCTTCTCGTAGAACAACCGCGCCATCCGGGTCAGCGCCGGCAGCCCGCCGCACCACTCGAAGATCGTCGGCTCGTCGGACGGCAGCGGGTCGTGGAAGTCGACGTACCAGTGCATACCGCTGCAGAACGGCTTGTTCTGCGAGTGCCCGCACCGGCACAGCGCATAGTGCTCGAGCGACGCGCCTTCGTTCCGCGGTACGTCGTCACCGTCGTTGTCGTGCAACGGTACGCCGCCGGTGATCCGGTACGGTCCGTCCTTCGTGACCTCGATCGCCGGCTCGCGGGTCCCGTGCCGGTCGACCTCGTCGCGGGCCTCGACGCCGTCGATCCCGTAGCTGAGCGCACCCGACGGACAGTCGCGGACCGCCCGGACGATCTCGTCCATCCGGCCGCCGCTCGGCGCGACGAACGGCTCCTTGCCCTGCCGGAACACGGTCGCCAGCCGATCCGTGCACAGGCCCGAGTGCTGACAGATCCCGCGGTTGTCGAACACCTCCACCTGCAGCCCGACGTAGGCGTCCCGGCGGTCCGGCACGCGGTCCGGGCTCTTCGCGTCGACGAACCCGGTCTCGGCGTGCGCGCCGTCGCAGTACGGCTTGGTCTTCGACGCGCCGCACCGGCACAGCGCCAGTTGCGGCTGCGGAGCGATCGGGTAGCCGAGGTAGTCGCGGAGCTGGCCGACGTTGGTGACGAGGTACGGGCCGTTGGTGGCGGTCCGGATCTCGCCGGGGAGGTCCGCCTGGATCCGCTGGAGTTCGGCAACGCGGTCGCTGTCCTCGGCGCATGCCAGCGTCTGGAGGCCGGCCGTGGCCTCGAGCAACTGAGCTGGCGCTCCCGGGAGCACGCGCAGCTGCGTGGCTTTGAGCGTCAGCTCCCACAGCGTGCCTGCGGCAGCTGTCGGTGCCGACCGGTCAGGGATCAGCTCTTGCAACGGACGCAGGACCGAGTTGGTCAGCGCCTCGGCCGTCTCGGAGCCGGTCAGTTTGTCGCGGAGGTTGAGTACGGCGTCGTGCAGCTCGGTCAACTGTTCTGGTGTCGGACCCACGCCGGTCAGCGTAGGCGCCGGCTACGACGGCCGTAATGTACGTTCTTGCGCTCCCGCGACGTAGCTGCCCGGTGACACCCCGACGTGGCGTTTGAAGTGCCGGGTGAAGTGGCTGAGATCGAAGAACCCGGTCTCGGTGGCGACCGCGCTGACGCTCATTCCTTGCAGCAGCAACCGCTTGGCGCGGGTGAGCCGCACCTGCAGCTGGTAGGCGTGCGGCGGCATCCCGACCTCCTGCCGAAACACCCGCGCGAGGTGGAACGGGCTGAGGTTCGACAGCGCGGCGAGCTCCTCCAGCGAGACGTTCGCGGCGAAGTTCTCCTCCAGGTACGACCGCACCAGTTGTACGGCGCCGCGCGGGCCGACGGGCGGCTCGTCCTCGACCGAGTGACGGGTGTGCCGGGCGATCAGCCGGAAGAACAAGGAGAGCACCTCGGAGTCGAGCCGCAGCTGGGTGGAGGAGTGCGCGAAGCAGTGGTGCAGACGGCGGAAGCAGGCGACGATGTCCCGGTCGGACAGCGCCACGTCGGCGAAGTCCGGCGACCCGCCCCGGCCCGGACCGAGCTCGGCGGCCAGGTCCTCCACCCGCCGGGCGTCGGCGTACAGGACCTGGTAGCCGCTGGTCTCGGTGCGGTCCGCGGTCTCGACGGCCAGGTGGACCTCGCCAGGCATCAGCACCGACAGGGTCGCGGGCGGGACGACGTGCCAACCGCCGCGGTAGCGATAGCGGTTCGGTGGGTCGCCGACGCAGAGTTGGTACTCGTCGTGCGAATGGCTCGGCGTGGTCCCGGCCGGTCCCGGTGGGTAGCTGTACGACTCCAGGAAGACGCCGTTCAGCAGTTGGCCGTGCGCGTTCACGGGCATGGGCGTCCCTCCCATCGGACCTGTCATACCGACGGTAACTCCGGTGGGGGCCGGTTTTGCTCACAGGTGAAAAGGCTTGACGGGCGGGACGGCGCAAGAACGTACATTACGGCGCCCGCCGGGGGTGCCTATCGTGCGGTGACTCGTTCCTGGGAGGGATCAAGAAATGACCGCTGAGGTCGACCGGTTGACCAGCAAGAAGGTCCTGATGGTGTGCTCGAACCCCGCTGCGTCCGAGCAGACGGGATGGCCGATCGGGTTCTGGTGGGCGGAGCTCACGCATGCCTGGTGGGAGTTCACCGAGCTCGGGTACGAGGTCGAGGTGGTCAGCCCGGACGGCGGCGCGCTGGCGGCGGACTCGTGGAGCGATCCGCGGGACGACTCGAAGTACTCCGCTGCCGACCTGATCTCGCTCGGGTTCGTGAGCTCGCCGGAGCATGCCGCGTTGATCGCCGACACCAAGCCGTTGGCGGCGGTCTCGGTCGACGACTACGACGCGATCTTCCTGGTCGGTGGGCAAGGTCCGATGTACACGTTCGCCGACGACAAGCGCGTACACGACGTGGTCGCGGCGTTCTACGAGGCGGGCAAGGTGACGGCCATCGTCTGTCACGCGACCTGTGTGCTGCTCAAGACACGGCTCTCGACCGGCGAGCTGCTGGTCAAGGACAAGACCTGGACCGGGTTCGCGAACTCGGAGGAGGACTTCGCGGACGACTTCGTCGGGCAGCGGATCCAGCCGTTCCGGATCGAGGACGAGGCCAAGGCGCTGCCGGACACCAACTTCATCGTCCAGGGCCGTTTCCGCGCGCACGCCGTCCGGGACGGGTTGCTGGTGACCGGCCAGCAACAGTACTCCGGCGCCGCGGCCGCGCGGCTGGTGATCGAGGCGCTCGGTCGCTGATGAGTCCACTGCGTGCTCCGGCGTTCCGGGCGTTCTGGATCGCCGGGCTGTTCTCGAACCTCGGGTCCTGGATCCATCTGGTCGCGGCCGGGTGGCTGATGACGTCGCTGACGTCGTCGGCTGCGCCGGTGGCGTTGCTGCTGACGGCGGCTTCGGTGCCGACGTTCCTGCTCTCGTTGCCCGCCGGCGCGTTGGCGGATGTAGTCGATCGGCGTCGGCTGATCGTGGTGACGCAGGCACTGCAGGCTGTGGTGGCCGCCGTCCTGGCGGGGCTGGCGTTCTCCGGGCATGCGCGGCCGAGTGGACTGCTGCTTCTGACCCTGCTGCTGTCGGTCGGTTCGTCGCTGGGCGCTCCGGTGCTGCAGGCAATCACTCCGGATCTGGTCGGTCGGGAGCTGTTGCCGTCGGCAATCGCGCTCAACTCGACGTCGTTCACGCTGTCGCAGGCAGTCGGGCCGGCGCTGGGTGGCTTGCTGGTCGCGGTCTTCGGCCCTGGTTCGGCCTTTGCTTTCAACGCGGTCTCGTTCCTCGGACTGGTCGCGGTCGCGTTCTGGTGGCGTCGTACGCCGCCGGTTGCCGGTCTGCCCGCCGAGCATGTGGTGGGGGCGATGCGGTCGGGGCTGCGGTATGTGCGGCATGCGCCGGCGTTGAACGTCGTACTCGCTCGGTGCGCCGGTTATGCGCTGTGCTTCACGGTCGTGCCGGCGTTGCTGGCTGTGGTCAGCCGGACGCGGCTGGGCGCGGATGCCGGGCAGTTCGGGCTGTTGCTGGGGAGTCTGGGCGTCGGCGGCGTCGTGGGGTCATTGCTGCTGCCGCGGTTGCGGCGGCGGTTCGACCATGAGCATCTGGTGATGGTTGCGCTGGCGCTCTATGCGGTGGTCTTGCTGGCGCTGTCGCAGTTGCAGGTGTTGTGGGTCGGCTTCCTGGTGCTCGCGGTGGCTGGGTTCGCCGGGATGACGACGATGTCGACGTTCAACATCGCGGCGCAGACCGTGCTGCCGAACTGGGTGCGGGGGCGTGGGCTCGCGGTCTACCAGTTGGTGTTCGCGGTCGCGATGGCGGCCGGTTCGGCGGTCTGGGGATTCGTGGCCGGGCGGTTCGGTCTCACCACGACACTGGTCGCGGCGGCGGCCGGCATGGTCGTGAACCTGCTGCTCGGCCGGCTGCTGCGGTTGTCGGTGGCCGAGTCGGTCGACAGCGCGCCGCTGTACGCCGAGACGCCGTACGTCGACGCCCGGATCGATCCGGACGACGGGCCGGTGTTCGTCACCGTCGAGTACCGGGTCGAGGACGAAGCGGGGTTCCGGGAGGCGATGCGCGCGGTCCGCTCGATCCGCGAACGCGACGGCGCGATGCACTGGGGCATCTTCCAGAGCCTCAGCGACCCCGACGTTCACATCGAGAACTACCTGGTCTCCTCATGGGCCGAATTCGAACGCCTCTCCAGCCGCGGCGTCGTCTCCGATGGCCCGGCCCTCACCCTCGCCACCCGCTACCACACAGGCGCCGAACCACCCCGAACCCACCGCTTCCTCGGCCACCACTTCCGCTCCCTCTCCCCATCGAAAGGACCCACCCGATGACTACCAAGGCTGTCGGCACGATCACTGTGCACACGTATTCGCCCGAGGCCTACGACACTGTCGCCGGCGGGCCCGACCTGGTCCGGGTCCACGTGGAGGAGAGTTTCGCCGGCGACATCGTCGGAACTGGTACGGCGACCTTCCTGCAGACGGCGCAGGCCGACGGTGCGGCGAGCTTTGTCGGCGTGGAGCGGGTTCGGGGGAGCGTCGCGGGGAAGGAGGGCACGTTCGTACTGCAGGACGCGGGGACAGTGGCGGACGGGGTGGTGGACGGTTCGTGGTTCGTCGTACCGGGGTCGGGGACGGGTGAGCTGGCCGGGCTGCGCGGCACCGGCGGCTTTCGGGCGAACCTGGGCGCCGACGCCACGATCGAGGTGGACTACTGGTTCGAGTGAGGAGGCGACGCGCCTGCGGGGTGCGGGTCCGGGCGGGGACGCCCTCCTAGACTCCGTGGGCGTGGACCATCAGTTTGTTCTTGTGGCCGGGGCTGGGCTCGCGATCATGATCACGGCCTCCGTGTTCGCTCGCCGGACCGGGGTCGCGGCGCCGTTGCTGCTGGTGGCGCTCGGGATCGGGGCCAGTTATCTGCCGAGCACGCCGGAGATCCACATCGCGCCGGAGCTGATCCTGGCCGGCGTGCTCCCGCCGCTGCTGTACTCGTCGGCGGTGCAGCTCCCGGTGCTCGACGTACGGCGGAACCTGTCGCTGATCTCGTGGTTGTCGATCGTGATGGTGATCGTGTCGGCGCTGGCGATCGGGGCGGTGGTGCACGCGCTGTTCCCGAGCATCTCGTTCGCGTTGGCGACCGCGCTGGGTGCGGTGGTGAGCCCAACGGACGCCGTGGCGGCGACGGCGATCGGGCACCGGGTCGGCCTGCCGCCCCGCGTGATGACTGTGCTCGAGGGAGAGAGTCTGGTCAATGACGCGTCGGCGCTGGTCGTGCTGCGGACGGCGATCGCCGCCATCGCCGCGACAACCGCCGGGTTCCACCTGGGCCACACGTTGCTCGACTTCGCCTGGGCCGTCGTCGGCGCCGTGCTGATCGGTGGCGCAGTGGGCTGGCTGACCGTACTTCTCCGGCAACGCCTGGATGATCCGGTCCTCAACACGACGATCTCGTTCGCGATCCCGTTTCTCGCCTACTTCCCGGCCGAGGAGGTCCACGCGTCCGGCGTTCTCGCCGTCGTGCTGGCCGGCCTGGTCACCGGTTCTCTCGGCGGGAAACGGTTCTCGGCCCGGGACCGCGCGACACAGGCCACCACCTGGACGACGATCAGCTTCATCCTGGAGAGCGCCGTCTTCCTTGCCATGGGCTACCAGCTCCCGGAGTTGGTGGACGCGGCCCGCGCGGAAACGACCATCGGTGAGATCACGGGCCTCGTGCTGATCGTGGTCGCGCTGCTCGTCGTACTGCGGTTCCTCGGCCTGCTCTGGCCCGCGCTCGTGGGCCGGTTCGGACCGTTGGACCGGGCCGATCAACTGCGGGCCAGACTGGACGCGGCCTCGGGACGGCTCGACTCGATGTCACCGTCCGGTGAACGCGAGGAGAACCGGCTGGCCTGGGCGCGCAAGCGACTGGCCCGAAGTCAGGCCGACGTGGACTTCGAGGAGCGGGAACCGATCACCGCCCGCGATTTCCTGGTCCTCGGCTGGGCCGGGATGCGCGGCGTCGTCACGGTCGCCGCGGTGCAGACCATCCCAGGAGACACCCCGCACGTGGCCACCGTCGTACTCGCGGCGTTCCTGGTCGCGCTCATCACGCTGGTCCTGTTCGGGCTCACGTTGCCGATGGTGATCGCGCGGATGAAGTTCGAGGCCGAGAGCGCCGAGGACAAACGCGACTCCGTCCACGCCCTGATGCGCCGCGTTGGCGCGGCCGCCATCGACGCCCTCGGCCCGCTGGAAGAACAGACTGTCGACGGCGCACCACTCGACCCCGAGGTGGTGAGGACCCTGAAGGACCGCATCGTCCCCGGCCTGGTCTCCGGCAGCCAGCAGGCCCGCGATGCCCGACCGGACAACCGCGATCAGATGTTCGTCATCACCCGCCGCTACCTCGACGCCATGCGGGACGCCTTGATCACCGAACGCAGCATCGGCGCCTACAGCTCCGAAACCTACCGCCAGCTGGAAGCCCTCTTCGACACCTTGGAGCAACGCTTCACCCCTGCCTGAGCGTCGTCAAGCTGGTGGTTTGCTCAGTGCGCGCCTGCTGGATCTGGGCGGCGACGTGTTTGACCGCCGGTGCCTGGCCGGCGGCGAGGACGCTGCGAGTGACCAGCGCGGACTGCGCGAGATGATCCTTCGCCTCCGTCTCGAACGTACGGTCGAAGGCGGCGCCGTGGAGGTTGCTCAGGGCAAGGAGATCGTCGGCGGTCATCATGCCTGGCATGTCGTGGCCTTCGTGCGGATTGGTCGTCGGGAGCCCGGCTTCGGTGCGGATGGCCTTGAGTTGGGTCAGCTCGGCCTGGTGGGCGGCGGTGAGGGATGCGGCCAAGCGGCGTACGGCGGGGTTCGCCGAGTGGGTGGGAGCCAGGGCGAGGATCTGGAGGAACTGTTCGTCCATCGGGATCATCAGCTCGAGCCAGGCGGCGTCGGTGGGGTTGAAGGCGGCCTGGATGCCGGGTGGTGTGCTGGGTGGGGTTTGCTGAGCGGCTACTTGCGAGCCGCACGCGGTCAGCGCTGCGACGAGCAGGCCAGCGGCGAGGAACGACTTCGGCATGGGGCTTCCCGGGAGTGAGCCTGCGGTGCCGGGATCTGCCCGGGCCCGGCACCGCAGGGGGAATGGGTCAGGGCCGTCCGGGGAGGCGGTAGTTGTCGCCCAGGACCTGGCCGCGGTCGGGTTTGTAGAGGTCGAACCCCTTCGAGTTGCACTGGAGTCCGCCGTTGATGCAGTGGCTCACCAGGGCAGCCAGCGTCGGCGGATCCCAGGCGTTGAAGAAGTCGTAGTGCCAGGAGTACCCGCGCCCGCTCGCCAGGTGGATTCCGGTCATGTCACCGTCGGCGGGAAACGCGATCTTGAACTCGAGCATCGGGACCGGGTTCGGGTGCGACGCCGGGCAGACGCCGTTCACCGGGTACGCCATGTGGCTCTTGTGGTCGGCGCTGTCGAGATCATGCCCGTTCCAGCAGCTCGGTGCCTGGTAGCGGATGTTCAGCTGCGTTCCGGCCGGGCAGTTCGCCGGGAAATCCCAGTTGTGGAAGCTGTCTCCACATTCCCAGCCTTCGACGGCACCGGGAGCCGTGCGGAACGCGTCCTGCGTCGCGGCCGGGCTGCCGACCACGAACCGGAGACCGGGCGGGAACGGCCGCACGTCCTGGTAGTTCAGGATCCCGGACTTGTAGTAGATGACCTGCGCCCAGGTCTGGATCACCGGCTGGTCGCCGCGGAACATCGTCGGCCACCAGTAGGCGGACAGGTCGTCGGGGTTCAGGCAGGTGGTCGAGTAGGCGCCGGCCGCGTTCAGGCTGGCGAGCGTCGTGGCGGCGTTCGTCGTGGTGTTGCCGACGAAGCTGTGCTCGTGGGAGGCGCCCGGCAGGTTCGGGAACACGATCGGGTCGTCGGGTGCGCGGTGGTGGACGGTGCAGTTGACCTGGAACTCGTGGTGCGTGACCAGGTCGTCGGCGTGCGCGGACGAACCGGCCGGCCCGGTCAGTAGGGCCGTGACGATACCTGCGGCGGTGGTGCCGGCGAGCAGGACTCTCTTCTTTCTGGTGAACATGCTGAATGACATCGTGGACACGGAACTCCTCCGGTCGAAGAGATTCCGCGGGGGCGGTGGATCGGGCAGCCCGCGGTTGGACATCGCGGGAGAGCGCTCTCTGAGAAACCATGATCCGGCCCCGGAACGGTGTCAACCCTCTGCCGGTTCCGGAACCTCCTGAGCGTGCGCGAGGCATTGACAACGCTCCGGCGGGTGGGGACTATCGGGGCGGCGAGAGAGCGCTCTCTCATCTCTCTCCCCGAAGGAGTCCGCCCCGATGAAGCTCTTCTCGTTCACGGCTGTGGCCACGGCAGGTCTGTTACTGCTGGGCAGCCTTGGCCTGCTCGCACCACCCACACCGGCGGCTGCCGCGGCGACCGGGACCTTGCTGTCCCAAGGCAAACCGGTGACCGCGTCGTCCGCCGAGGGTGCTGGTACGCCGGCCATCGCCGCCGTCGACGGTGATCTCGGCACCCGGTGGTCGAGCAAGTTCGAGGACCCGCAGTGGCTGCAGGTCGACCTGGGGACGACGGCGACCGTCGACCAGGTCGTGCTGCGCTGGGAAGCGGCGTACGCGACCGGCTACCGGATCGAGGTGTCGGCCGACGGCCAGCAGTGGAACCAGCTCTACAGCACCACCACCGGGCACGGTGGCACCGAAACCCTTGCAGTGAACGGATCCGGCCGGTATGTGCGCTTCTACGGAACGCAGCGCGTCGGCGGGTACGGTTACTCGCTCTGGGAGTTCCAGGTGTACGGGACCGCGGGAGACGGCGGCCCGCCGCAAGGAAACGGCACGGTCCGCGTTGCCGGGAGTCAAGGAAACTGGCAGCTCCTGGTGAACAACGCGCCCTGGGTCGTGAAGGGTCTAACCTGGGGGCCGCCGGCAACGGAAGCCGCGCAACGGCTGCCCGAACTGAAGTCGATCGGCGTGAACACCGTCCGCACCTGGGGAACCGACGCGAGCTCCAAGCCGCTATTCGACGCCGCGGCGGCGAACGGGATGCGGGTCGTGGCGGGCTACTGGCTCCAGCCTGGTGGAGGTCCCGGTAGCGGCGGTTGCGTCAACTACGTCACCGACACGAACTACAAGACCACGATGCTCGGCGAGATCCGCCGCTGGACCACGGAGTACAAGGACAACCAGGGCGTGCTGATCTGGGACGTCGGCAACGAGTCCGTGCTCGGTATGCAGAACTGTTTCTCCGGCGCCGAGCTCGAGCAGCAGCGGATCGCGTACGCGACGTTCGTGAACGACGCGGCGAAGGCGATCCACGCCATCGACCCGAACCATCCGGTCACCTCGACCGACGCGTGGACGGGTGCCTGGCCGTACTTCGCGCAGTACGCACCGGATCTCGACCTGCTCGCGGTGAACTCCTACGGCAGCGTGTGCCAGGTCAAGCAGGACTGGATCAACGGGCACTACACCAAGCCGTACATCCTCACCGAAGGCGGACCGGCCGGCGAGTGGGAGGTCCCGAACGACGCGAACGGCGTACCCAACCAGCCGACCGACGTCCAGAAACGCGACGGCTACACGAATGCGTGGAACTGCCTGATGAGCCACACCGGGGTCGCGCTCGGCGCGACGCTGTTCCACTACGGGTCCGAGAACGACTTCGGCGCGGTCTGGTTCAACATCACGCCCGGCAACGAGAAGAGCCTCGCGTGGTACGCGATCCGGCAGGCGTACGGCGGTCCGTCCGGGGGCAACACGCCGCCGGTGATCTCCGGGATGACGCTGAGCCGGACCACGGACGTTCCGGCCGGCGGCACGATCTCGGTGAACGTCGCGGTCAGCGACCCGAACGGGGACGCGCTGTCGCACGAGTTCAAGGTCGGCGGGAAGTACGTCGACGGGAGCGGGGCGCTGGTCACCACACCGTCGAGCGGGAACGGGCCGTTCACGGTCACCGTGCCGCAGCGGCTGGGCGTGTGGAAGCTGTACGACTACGTCCGCGACGGGCACGGGAACGTGTCGATCGAGACGCGGTCCTTCCGCGTGGTCGCGCCGCCGGTCGAGGGTACGAACGTCGCGCGCGGCAAGCCTGTGACAGCGTCGTCGTACCAGCAGGTCGGCAACGGAGCGCCGTACCCACCCTCGAACGTGACCGACGGCAACCCGACGACCCGGTGGGCGAGCGATTGGTCGGACCCGCAGTGGATCCAGGTCGACCTCGGCCAGGTCACCGCCTTCGATCGCATCCAGCTGATCTGGGAGTCGGCCTACGCCCGCGCCTATCGCGTCGAGGTCTCCGATGACGGCAGCAACTGGCGACAGATCTACGCGACCACTGATGGAAACGGCGACGTGGATGATGTCACGGGTGGCTCGGGCCGCTACGTCCGCCTGACCGGCACCCAACGCGGCACCGGCTACGGCTACTCCCTGTACGAATTCGGAATCTACAAACGCTGAAAGGTCTTCCGTTGTCCGAGCTGCGATCCCGAACTCCTACTCTGGAAGACGTCGCCAGAGCGGCGGGGGTGTCACGCGCGACCGTGTCTCGGGTCGTCAACGGGAAGTCCACCGTCGATCCACAGCTCCGCGCCACCGTGGCAGCAGCGATAGAAACCACCGGCTACGTCCCGAACGCGGCGGCCCGCTCACTGGTCAACCGCCGAACCGGGACGGTCGCGCTGGTGATCTCCGGCTCGGACGGGTCCGCGGACCAGCTCTTCCGGGATCCGTTCTTCGGGCGGATCACCGGGGGAGTCCTGCAGCACCTACGCGCGGAGTCGGTACACCCGACGTTGCTGCTCGCGGACTCCGACGCCGCCCGCCAGGTGGCGCTCGACTTCGTCCGCCGCGGGAACGCCGACGGCGCGTTGCTGGTCTCGACGCACTCCGACGACCCGTTGCCGCGGTTGTTCGTCGATGCCGGGATCCCGGCCGTGCTCTTCGCCCGGCCGGGTGTCCCGGTGCCGATCAGCTTCGTCGACCTCGACCACGAGGCCGGTGCCGCGCTGGCGGCCCGGCACCTCGCCGATCGCGGCTGCCGGCGGGTGGCAACCATTGCCGGTCCGGCCGACCTGCCGGCGGCGACCGACCGCCTGGCGGGCTTCCAGCGCGCGATGGAACGTCGCGGCGTCCCCTACGTGGAAGTTGCTCGCGGCAACTTCACCACCGAGAGCGGCGAGCACGCCATGCAGCAGCTGCTGGATGCGGCCCCGGACCTGGACGGCGTCTTCGCGGCGAACGATCTGATGGCTGTCGGCGCCCTTCGGGTGCTGCACGAACACGGCCGGGCAGTGCCCGATGACGTTGCGCTGGTGGGCTTTGACGACAGCGAGCCTGCCCGGCTCTCACGACCGCGGTTGACGACTGTGGCCCAGCCGGTCGAGGAAATGGCCGCGCGGATGGCCGCGATCCTGCTGGACCGGATCAGCACGCCCACCGGCGAGCTGACGTCGGTCATCTTCGAACCCGAACTGGTCGTCCGCGAGTCCGCCTAGAAGTTCCGGAAGCGGCAGCGGGTTGACTTGCCATGAGAGCGCGATCACCCTGCAGGGAGAGCGCTCTCTCAGCACCCGCCCCTACTGATTGGTCTCGCCCATGTCCTGGAAGATGTTGCGGTACTTCGTTGTGCTCCTGCTGGTCTCGGGTGGTATCGGTGCGGGGGGCGCTGCGGCTGCCACTACGGCCGTCGCGGCCTGTGGGTCGGCGAACGTCGCGGTGAACCGCCCCGCCACCGCGTCGTCGGTCGAGAACGCCGGTCTGCCGGCGTCCGCGGCAGTGGACGGGAACCCGGGAACACGCTGGGGGAGCGCGTTCTCCGATCCGCAGTGGTGGCAGGTCGACCTCGGCGCGAGCGTTTCCGTCTGCCAGGTCGGCCTGACCTGGGAAGCGGCGTACGGGAAGGCGTTCCGGATCGAGCTCTCCGACAATGCGACCGACTGGCGGCCGCTCTACTCGACCACCACCGGTACCGGCGGGACGCAGAATCTCGACGTTTCCGGCAGCGGCCGGTACCTCCGGATCACCGGCACGCAGCGGGGCACCGGCTACGGTTACTCGCTCTGGGAGGTCTCGGTGCGCACCTCGGACGGCGGCACCGGTCCGGTGGTCCCGCCCACGGACCCGGCCGACCCCGACTTCGGCCCGAACGTCTCGGTGTTCACCCCGAGCACGCCGCAGGCCGACATGCAGAACCGCCTGAACCAGATCGCCGCGGAGATGCATACCAACCAGTTCGGCACCCAGCGGTACGCCGTGCTGTGGAAGCCCGGCACCTACACGGCCGACGTGAACCTCGGCTTCTACACCCAGGCCGCCGGCCTCGGACTCTCCCCGGACGACGTCAACCTCAACGGCCACGTCCGGGTCGAGGCCGACTGGCTCCAGCAGGGCGACAACCCGAACAACAAGGGCAACGCGACCCAGAACTTCTGGCGTGCCGCCGAGAACCTCGCGGTCACCCCTCCGGCCGGCCAGATCGAGCGGTGGGCCGTGTCGCAGGCGGCGTCGTACCGCCGGATGCACCTCAAGGGCGCTCCGGAGATCCAGCTCTGGAACGGCGGCGACGGCTGGGCCAGCGGCGGGCTCTTCGCGGACACCAAGATCGACAACACGGTCGTTTCCGGATCGCAGCAGCAGTGGTTCTCCCGCAACTCGGAGTTCGGCGGGTGGAACGGTTCGGTCTGGAACATGGTGTTCACCGGAACCACCGGCGCGCCGCCGCAGCACTTCCCGAACCCCTCGCACACGGTCGTCGCCCAGACCCCGAAGGTCCGGGAGAAGCCGTTCCTGTACGTCGATGCCGCCGGCAAGTACAACGTCTTCGTCCCCGCGCTCCGGAGCAACTCGTCCGGAACCAGCTGGTCGCACGGCGCCGCCGCCGGATCCTCGATCAGCCTCGCGGACTTCTACCTGGTCAAACCGAGCTCCCCGATCGAGACCATCAACGCGGCGCTCGACCAGGGCAAGCACCTGCTGTTCACGCCCGGTGTCTACCACCTGAGCGACACGATCCGCGTGACCAAGCCGAACACCGTCGTACTCGGACTCGGTCTGGCGACCCTGATCCCGGACAACGGACAGGCCGCGATCACCGTGGCCGACGTCGACGGCGTGAAGCTCGCCGGTCTGCTGGTCGACGCCGGCGCGATCAACTCGCCGGTCTTGATCCAGGTCGGTACGCCGGGATCGACGACCAGCCACGCGGCGAACCCGACCTCGCTGCACGACGTCTACGTCCGGGTCGGCGGCGCGCACGTCGGCAAGGCGACCGTCAGCCTGCAGGTGAACAGCAACGACGTGATCGGTGACCACCTCTGGCTGTGGCGTGGTGACCACGGCGACGGTGTCGGGTGGAACGTGAACACCGCCGCCAACGGTCTGGTGGTCAACGGCAACAACGTGACGATGTACGGGTTGTTCGTCGAGCACTACCAGCAGTACGAGGTGCTCTGGAACGGCAACGGCGGCCGCACGTACTTCTTCCAGAACGAGTTCCCGTACGACGTTCCCGACCAGGGATCGTGGTCGAGCGGCGGCGGGACCCAGGGCTGGGCGGCGTACAAGGTCGCGAACTCCGTGACTAGCCACGAGGCGTGGGGCGTCGGCAGCTACTGCTTCTTCAGCCCGAACACCTCGATCGTGGCGTCGCGCTCGTTCGAGGTCCCGGACACGGCCGGCGTGCGTTTCCACGACCTCGTCTCGGTTTCGCTCGGCGGCGTGGGCACGATCTCGAACGTCATCAACAACACCGGCGGTACGGCGAACGCCGCCAACCAGCAGCGGTACGTGGTGAGTTACCCGTGAGTTACCCGTAGCCGGCCCGGTAGCGGCCCGGGGTGGTGCCGATCAGGTTCGTGAACGCGGTGATGAAGTGGCTGGGGTTGGCCCAGCCGCAGGCGTTCGCGACCCGGGTCGCGTCGTGGCCGGCGGCGAGTAGTACCAGCGCGTGGTAGATCCGGAGCTGCGTGCGCCACTCGTAGAAGGTCATGCCCAGCTCGTCGTGGAACAGGCGGCTGAGGGTGCGAGCACTCGCACCGGACTGCCGGGCGAGCTGGGCGAGGGTGGCGTTGTCCGCCGGGTTCTCGTGGAGCAGCCGGGCGATGGCCTGCAGCCGGTCGTCGCTCGGCTCCGGCAGATGCAGCGGTTGCTCGGGAGCGTCGTGCAGCTCGTCGACGAGGACGCGGCGGACGCGATTCATCGCCGCGGTCTGCCGGCGATTCGTGGTCAGCGTGAGGAACGCCTCGCGGGCCAGACCACTGGCGGTGAGAACAGCGGGATGCGTGGGCATCAGCCGGGAGAGCGACGCGGGGAGGAACAGGATCCGCATGTCCGTGTTCCCGTGGGCGCGGTGGTAGTGCGAGAAACCGGCAGGCGTCCAGCCGACCCGGTTGGCCGGGATCATCGAGATCCCGCTCTCGGTGTGCACCGAGAGCACCCCGCGAGCGGCGTACACGAGATGGCCGCGGTCGTGGACGTACGTCGTACTCGTCCCACCGGACGGCCAGAGGTGCACGCCACCGGTCGGAAACAGCTCAGCGGAGCGCGGAGCTTGGCGGCGAGCGGGCATAAGTTGGCATTCTATCGGTAGCCAGTCACCGGACGCCTCGGTGACAGTGGTGCGCATGACGATGACTTACGTGTTGCTGCCGGGCGGCTGGCATGGCGGGTGGGTGTGGGACGAGATCGCCGAGGGCCTGCGTGCTCGTGGGCACCAGGCGGTGGCGGTGACCTTGGACGGTCTGGAGGAGGAGCCGGCACCGGGCAGCGCGACCGCGAACCTGGACACCCATATCGATCGGGCATTGGCGGCGCTGGAAGAGTGCGGACCCGGCCCGATCACGTTGTGCGGTCACAGCTACGCGGGGTTCGTCGTCGCGGGGGCTGCCGACAGGTCGGCGCGGACGATCGAGCGGCTGGTCTTCTGCGATGCGTTCGTGCCTGCCGACGGCGACTCGTGGTGGGCGCTGGCGAACGACCAGTACCGGCAGCGGATCATCGCCGGAGCCGAAGCCGACGGACGGACAGTCGCTCCGCGCGTCGGCGCGGACCCGCGGACCAGGCCGCATCCAGTCGCGTCGTTCCTCCAGCGGCTGGAGCTGGGAGACGGCCTCGATCGGGTCGAGCGGCGCACACTGATCTACGCGTCGGCGTGGGAGGAGACGCCATTCCGGGGCCAGTACGAACGGCTGCGCGTCGACCCGGCGTGGGAGGTCCATGAGCTGCCGACGGCACACAACGTCATGCTCGAAGCGCCGGACAAGCTGCTCGCGATCCTCACCCACTAGGGGACGGGCGGGCCTACGAGGCAGACGGGGCGCCGGCGCGGGTGCGGCGGGCGGCGGTGGCGAGGGTCGGTTGGAGGCGGCGGAGTACCTCGAGGTGATCGCTGGTCCAGAGGATGCGGATGGCGGTCGGGGTCGCGCGGCCGGCGGAGTCGTGGAGGTCGCGGCGTACGGCCTCGATCAGCTGCGCCTTGATCGTGTGATCGGGCGTGAGCGGATCGGGCGCCTGACTGTGCTGCTCGAACGAGCCGGCGAGCGTCGCGTACCACTGGCGCACGCGTTCGGCCAGCGCGACAAGCTGACTGTGAGCCGCTGCGCGGTCGTTGAGCGGGAGCTGATCGTCGGTGAACTGCTCCCACAACTCGAGTACGGCGTCGGCCGCGATGCGCACCGCGACGACGCCGGTGACGAGCGTGGTCATCTCGCTGAGCGGAACCGACTTCGCGCCCCGCTCGGCCAGGTACGTTCTGAACGCATCGTCCAGCCGGCGAGCCGCCGCGGCCGCCCGGCGACCGTTCTGTGGACTGATCGGGATCCCGGGTGCGCAGCAGGAAACGGCGTAGTCGACCGCGTTCAGCAGGTATTGCGCGCTGTCGGCGTACGCCTCCGCGAGGGCCTTGTCGATCGCTGACGACGCACCGCGCGGCCAGAAGAACAGGCCGACGAGCAGGCTGACGGCGCACCCGAGCGCGATGTCCTCGATCCGGAACAGGATCAGCGACCAGCCCTCGGGCTGCGCGATGTTGAACAGGATCACCAGCGTCACCGTGAACGCGGCCTGGCCGGTCGCGAACGAGATCGCGGCCGGAACGATCCCGGCGATCAGGACCGCGATCGGCAACAGGACCCAGAGCAGCGTGGTGTTGTGACCGATCAGCTGGAGCAGGAGGGCGCCGACGATCGAGCCGGCGACCGTGCCGCCGAGCGCCCGGAACGCGTTCTGCCCGGTGTTGAGCGCGTTGGAACGCAGGACCGACAGAGCTCCGAGAACGACCCAGAACGAGTGCTCGACGCCGGTGAGATCGGCCAGGCCGACGGCGATTGCGAGACCGATGGCACCGCGGATGCTGTTGTGCAGCCAGACCGAGTGCGGTTCGAGGTGAGCGGTGGCGCGCTCGACGGCGCTGGACAGCGGTTTGGTCAGCGATCCGGGTTCCCGGCCGAGGAGGCGATCCGGCCAGCTGCGTTGGCCGGCCATCCGGAACGCTCCGATGTTCTGGGCGATCAGGAGCGCACCGAACGCGATCTCCTGGGCCCGGAACGAAACGTTCAGGCGGCCGAAGAACTGGTGCAGATCAGGATCCGTCGCATCCAGCGGTGGGAGCCGCGCCACCGCACTCTCTTCGAGCGTCGACACGGACGTCCGGAGCTCCGTCGCCGCGGCCTGGAGCTGGTCGAGGCTCAACCGCGGGTTCTCCAGAGCGTCGGCGCAGAGCTCCAGGAGTGTCGCGGCGGCAAATCGGACGGCGGACGAATCCGGGTCCCTGAGGTGTTCCATTTCGGCCGTCGGTCCGGATCCGGCCAGGATCGTGCTCAGCCAGGTGAGTTCGTCGACCAGCCGCACGAGCGAACGGGACTCGGTGGAGAGCCCGGTCGGGCGGTACGGCGTGGCCGTGAAGGTACTGCGGAGGGCGTCGGTCGCGGCCGCGGTGTCGTTCGCGTGCAGACGACAGGTGGTGACGGTCGGACCGCCCGTGGTGGCGGCGAAGTGCTCGGCGTCGAGGCGGAGTTGGAGCGCCGCGGCTCGACAGACCTTGGCGGCCGGCGCGATGAGCGGATCGGTGGAAGCCCGCGGCCAGAGGAGCCAGACGGCCAGCATGGCGACGATCGCCGCGATGCCGACGCCGGCGAGGCGCTGGGGAATGGCCGAGACCGGCGCGGGCGTCGAAACCGAGAGGATGAAGGCCAGGAGAAGCGACGTACTGGCGCCGGCGAGGACCGAGCTGACGACGCCGGCGAACAGGATCACGAACGCGACGACGACGGTCGCCGCGACAGCTGTCCAGACCGACTGACCGGCGAGCGTACCGAGCGAGACGAGGACCAGCCAGGCGACCGCGAGCGCAAGGTGGGCGCGGAGTCGCTGGACGGTACTGCCGGTGAAGTCGACGAGCAGCAGCATCGCGAACGAGCCGAACGCGGCGAAGGTCGCAACGACGGGCGCGTGGAAGACGCCCGCGCAGATCGCGAAGAGTGACGGCATGACGAGCGCCGTGCGGGCGGCTCGCCTGGTTGCAGCGAAGCCTTGGTCGCGCCGCCGTAGCCAGGCCGCGATGCGCCGCGGGTGCAGGTCGGGGGACCGCCTCGGTGGCCGCTGCGTTCCCTGGTCCTCGACCGTCGCCTGGTCGCTTCCAGAACTCACCCCCGAAGCATGCCACGCCGCGAGGCGGATCTCACCGAGTTGAGAGAATCGGCGTGCGTCCTCGCGGGCCCGCTTTACCGCGGCGGGTGGGAGCGACGACGACGGCCAGGAGGGCGCCTGCGGTGGTGATCACGGCGCCGGTGAGCTGGAGCGGTGTGAAGGATTCGTGCAGGAAGACGATCGAGGAGATGCTGCCGAAGACCGGGACGGTGAACATCGTGATGGTGGCGGTGACCGGGCTGACCGCGCGCAGGCCGCGGAAGTAGAAGAGGTAGGCGATGGCGGTCGGGCCGATCGCGAGGAAGCTGACGTTCGCCCAGGTCGTGCTGCTGACGGCGTCCCAGTGTGTCGATTGGACGGACGGGATCGCGGTGATCGCGAGGGCCAGCGCGCCGGCGGTGGTCGCGTAGGTGGTGGCGCGGAGCGGGTCCATGCCGGCGAGGATCTTCTTCGACATGATGCTGTACGCCGCCCAGCACGCGGCAGCGCCCAGGTAGACGAAGTCACCGGCGAGGCGGGCGCCGCTCACCTCACCGCCGCCGCCGATACCGAGGAAGAAGACGGCCGCGCCGACGACGCCGATCGTGAGTCCGGCAATCCGGCGGCTGGTGGCCTTGTCGCGGCCGGCGACGAGCATGGCGACCGTGGTCAGGACCGGGCTGAGCACGGGGACGATGAGGCTGCCGTCGATGGCCGGCGCGTGGGCGATGGCCCAAAAGAAGAACAGGTTGTACGCGAACACGCCGACCAGGCCGGCACCACCCGCGACTACCACTTCACGTCGTACGAACGTCCAGGAACCCCGGGACCGGATCAGCAGGAACAGGATCAGCGCGACGGCCGCGCCCCCGAAGCGCAGAGCGGCGGCGACCTGGTGGGGGAGCTCGGCGACGACGACCTTCGAGCTGGTGAACGCCGTACCGAACAGCATCATCGTGAGCAGGAGATAGACGTACGGCGTGGCGCCGTCGGCGGACTGGTCGGACATGTGATTCCTGATCGTTGTCAGAGGCAAACGCCTGGGGAGATACCTCTGATGATCAGCTGTGCAACCGCGCCAAGTCTTGTACGTTCTTCACGTGAACGAGAACGTCACACCGTGTATACCGAGATCATGCCGATGGGGTTCCAGGAGGTGCTGGAGAATCCGGTCTCGATCCATCCGGTGGCCACGGACGCTCTGACCGGGAAGGGCGTCGATCTGCATCCGCACATCCATGATCAGGCGAGTCTGCAGGCGGCGTTGCGGGCGTCGGCGGCGATGCCGTTGCTGGCGGGCGAGCCGGTGGAGATCGACGGTCGGCGGTACGTCGATGCAGGGGTGAGTGAAGGTACGCCGATCCGTACGGCGCTGGCGCAGGGTGCGACGCACGTCGTGCCGCTTCGGACTCGCCGGATGGACGAGGTGCCGGCGGCGCCGTCGCGGGCCGAGCGGTTGGTGACGACGCGGTGGTTCCTGCGGCACGACCCGGCGCGCTCGATCCGTGGCTGCGGCGGGTCGAGATCCGCGCCGAGGAGGAGCGGCTGCTGGCTGAACACCCAGCCGCGCTCGTCATCCGACCCCCGGCCGGCAACGTCACCATCACCCGCACCGAACGCCGCCCGATCCCACTCCAAGCAGCAGTAGAAACCGGCCGCCGCACGGCCGAAGCCGCGCTCCTGGGCGAGGTCGTGAGTCAGAGCTGACCTCGGACGTGACCGCGCCCGCTCGGCAGTTGCCGAGCGAGGCGCGGGTGGCGGCTGGTGAGGTCAGGCGCCGTTGAGAGTGTCGTTCTTGGGGGCCCAGCGGAAGTACTGCGGGTCGGAGAAGGTCATCGGGACCTTGCCGAGGCTCCGGATCACCGTCTTCGCGTTGGCCGCGTGGCCGACCGCGTAGAGGTACCCGGACTTGGTGTCGCGGTCGATGCCGAGCAGCAAGGTGCCGTTCGCGCCGCAGCTGGTGGCGATCAGCTGCTCGAAGCCCTGCCACGTGTCACCACGCACCAGAGCGTGCTTCGGGACGGCCAGGTAGCCGGTCGGCCAGGTGATCGTCTCGAGCATCCCGGTCCGGGTGTTGGCGAGGAACGTTTCGTACCCCGCGCCCCGGCTGATCAGCGTCATCGACTTCACCTGGCTGAACCCACCGACGCCACCCGTCGAGCGCCAGCCGGACCCGTTGGACTCCCAGCGCCGCAGCAGCCCGTTGGTCTCCTGCCCGTACAGCAGCGTCCGTGCCGGCGAACCCGCACTGGCCGGCTTGATCGACTGCTCGATCCACCGGTAGCCGGCCCAGCCGCCACCGACGCGGAGCGTGTTGTTCGGGTACTTCGGGTCGACCTGCACCTGACCGTCGACGACGTACGACCTCGAGAACAGCGTCCCGCCGGTCACCACCAGTCCGGACCGGGACTCCTCGCTGCCCAGCGGCGTACCGAAGAAGGTGCTGGTGTGCTGCACCGCGCCGGCCGGGAACACCCCGGCCGTCCCGCGGACGCCCCCGATGGTGATGGGTGCGGTTGCGTTGATCATCCTGCTGGTGTGTGCCCCCGTGCTGGTCACCGAGCCGAGCCGGAGTGCGCAGGTCGCGCTGGTGGCCGACTCGGTGGTGCCGGCGGACTGCGCAGCCCGGGCCGGCGCAACCGCGGCCGCGCCGAGCGTCAAAGCGAGCGCGCCGGCCGAAGCCAGACTTGCGGTCTTTCGGAACATCTGGACCGTCCTCCCCTGGTCGAAGACCCCCTCTGGTCTTCGTCACCGGCTTGGATCGCGGCCAGGGCCGAAAAGTTGACGACCGTGTCCGAAGCGAGACCTGCGAAGCTGTGCACGAACCGAAACGCGCAGGAATCGAGCAGAGGAGTCGCAGGATGAAGGTGTTCTTGTCGACCGACATGGAGGGTACGGCGGGGGTCGTCGACTGGAGCCAGTGCCGCGGGCCGGGGCCGGAGTACGAGTACTACCGCGGCCAGCTGCAGGCCGAGGTGAACGCCGCCATCGACGGCGCGATCGTGGCCGGTGCCACCGAGTTCCTGGTCAACGACTCGCACTCGACGATGCAGAACCTGCGGCCGGACGAGCTGCACGGCCAGGCGAGCTACCTGTCCGGCAAGCACAAGCCGATGTACATGATGGAGGGCCTGGACGCGTCGTTCGACGCCGTCTTCTTCATCTCCTACCACGGCTCGGCGAGCTCGTCGCGGTCCGTCCTCCCGCACACCTACAACCCCCGCGCGATCGCCGAGGTCCGCCTCGACGGCGTGATCACCGGCGAGGCCGGCGTGAACGCGCTGGTCGCGTTGTCGTACGGCGTACCCGTCGTGCTCATCTCCGGCGACCAGGTGACGATCGACGAGGCGGAACCGTTCTGTCACGCCACCGAGTCGGTGGTCGTGAAGGACTCGATCTCGCACAACGCCGCGCTCTCGATCCACCCGGAGCGGGCGCGCGAGCTGATCCACGAGGGTGCGCGCCGCGCGCTGGGACGGCTCGACGGCAGCCCGCTGCCGACGCCCGCCACCGAGCTGACGGTCCGGTACCACCACCGCGCCTTCGCGGACCTCGCCGAGTCGCTGAAGCACGTCGAGCGCCGGGAGGAGAAGGTGGTTGCCATCAGCAATGACGATCCGCTGGAGCTGTACCGGACCTTCATCGCCGCCGTCTTCCTCAGCCGCGGCGTCAGCGAATAAGCTCGCAGTACGTCACCCGAGGTGACGACGAACCTCGGGTACGACGCCCTCCGCGAACGCGGTGACCTGCTCGGTGGTCTGCTGCTCCGGCCAGAACACGAACGTGGTGAACGGCTGCTTGCTGCCGAGGTCGGCGAGCACGTTGGCCCACTGGTCGGCCGTGCCACGGACCGGGGCGTCGCCGTTCGCTACTGCGATCTGCCCGGGCGCGTCGGTGACGGTGCCGACGACCTGCGCGATCCGGCGTACTGCGGACGGGTCGCGACCGGCAGCCGTGGCCGCTTCGTCGAGGATGCGGTTGGCTTCGGGCCACTGCTCGTACGGGAGGTACGACGGGATCGGGGCGGCCCAGCCGTCGGCGATCTCGCCGGCGAGTTGCAGGGCCTTCGGGCCCTGGGCGCCGGACCAGATCTCGATCGGGTGGGCCGGGATCGGGCCAGGCTGGAGGTGCGAGACCTGGTAGTACTCGCCGTCGACGTCAACCGAGCGCGGACCGGGAGTCCAGAGCGACCGCAGGATCGTGACCGCTTCCCGGAGGGCCAGGTTGGCCTCCCGCGAGGTGCGCTTCGGGACGCCCATGCGGGTGATCGCGTCCCAGTAGCCGCCGGCGCCCAGCGCGAGCTCGAACCGGCCCCCGGAGATGATGTCGAGCGCGGCGGCGGTCTTGGCGAGCACTGCCGGCGGACGCAACGGCAGGTTGGCCACGTCGGGGAAGACGCTGATCCGGCTGGTGTTCGCCAGAACGTCGCCGGCCACGACGAAGGTGTCGAGGAAGCCGGCGACGTACGGGTGGTCCTGGATCCCGATCAGGTCCAGACCACCGTCCTCGGCCGCCACCGCGAACGCCCGGTTGGCTTCGACGTCGGTGGTCGGCGTCAGCGAGACCCCGAACCGCAGCTCGTGCATCTGTACTCCTCGGTCAAGATCCATGCCGGTCAGCGTATAGTCATGAATCATGACTATCAAGATTGATCACCAAACGGTTCTCGAGCAGGCCTGGGCCGATCCGCGGACGACCAAGCTCGAGCTCCCGCCGGTCCGTGTCAACGAAGTACTGCGGGAGCGGTACGACGTCCAGCCGCCGTTCGCGTACACCGGTGCGCAGCTGTGGGACATGGAGTCGCGCAAGGCTGCCGCGCCGGACAAGTACATCCCGACCGTCGTGAAGCCGGGCAGCGCCGAGAAGTTCGCGAGTGAGCGCCACGGTCACTACGAAGACTTCACCCGGATCTCCGAGCAGCGGCTGTGGGCCGACCCCGACCGTTACGAGCTGGTCATCGAGCACGTGCGGCTCGACCACGAGAAGCGGCAGGCGTTCTTCGTCGGCGCCGAGCGGTTCGAGGCGCCGGACGGACGGGTGTTCACCGCCGGCACAGGACAGCCGCTCTTCCACGTCGAACACTCCGTCGCCGGTCCCGAGGATGACCCGCTCAACCTGTGGCGGATCGTCCTGCTGACCGACGCTCCCGATCCCGAGCTGGCGGCCGGGTTCGAGTCGATGGCGAAGGATCCCTACCTGCGGGTGTTCATCGAGGTGCACCTGCAGCAGGACCTCGGCCGCAAGCTGGTGCGCCGCTGAAGGGCCCGGAGGTCAGGTGCCGTCAGCTGACGGAGTGACCGCCTGGCGCTGGTGTTCGGCGATGTCACGGAACATCACCTTGAACTGCTGGTAGTTCTGCTGCCCGAGCCGCCGTGCGTGCCGACGCTGGATCGCCGCCATCACCTTGTCCGCGGCGCGCATCTGGTTCAGCCCGCGCGGGGTGGGGCAGACGAGCTTGGCCCGCCGGTCGGCCGGGTCCGGCTCGCGGACGACGTACCCGAGGGCTTCGAGCTCGTCGATCAGCGTGCCGATGATCTGTTTGTGCAGCCCGGAGAGCCGGGACAGTTCGGTCGCGCGGACGCCGCCGGGATCGAGGTACGCCAGGACACCGCCGTGCCGCGGCTTCAGGTCGTCGAACCCTTGCGCGGACAGCGTGGTGAACAGCTCCTGCTGCACGGCGAACAGCAGTCGACCGGACAGCACCCCGAGGTCGGGATCCGTCGCGTTCCGCTCCGCCCGGCTGACCAAGTCAAGCCTCCCGCCTGTCAAGAATCGTGACTATCACTCTACCGATCGACAAGGACCGGACGTTCGACCGGGCGCGCGGGTCTGTCGTTGGGGTTCCCGGGGTACGGTCGCAGTCGGGGGTCTCTGTCGGCTGATGGTTGGGAGCTGGGTGTGGCTGAGGTCAAGCTGATCGTGCAGGGTGACGACTTCGGGATGATTCACGCGGTGAACGTCGGGACCGTCGAGGCGTTCCGGGACGGGATCCTGACGCAGGCGTCGACGATGGCGGCGTGTCCGTGGTTCACCGAGGCCGCGGCGCTGGCGCGGGAAGTGGGGTTGCCGTTGGGCGTGCATCAGACGTTGACCTGTGAGTGGGACTTCCTGCGCTGGCGGCCGTTGACGGACGGTACGTCGCTGGTCGGGCCGGACGGGACGTTCTACCGGACGATCGACGAGGCGAAGGCGTCGGTGACGCACGCGGACGCGGTCGCGGAGCTGTCCGCCCAGGTGGCGAAGTTCGCGGCGGAGGGAGTGGAGATCGACTACCTCGACGTGCACATGGGCCAGTCGGCACCCTCGGCGTACGACGAGGTGTCGGCGGCGGTCGGGAAGCCGTTCATCTACGGACCGGAGGAGTCCAAGCGGCTCGCGTCGATCAATACGCTGAGCGACCGGGACGCGGCCGAGAAGAAGCCGTGGGTGCTCGACTACCTCGACAAGCTCACGCCGGGCGTGCACCTGCTGGTCACCCACTGTGCCGCGGCGCAGCCGGAGCTGGCCGCATTGCATCGCCCCGGCAACTACACGTACCGCTGGGCCGAGGAGTACCGCCTCTCCGACCAGGCGATCGTCACCGACCCGGAGATCCGCGCGGCGATCGAGGCCCACGGCATCGAGTTGACCACGGTCCGCGCGGCGTTCTAGCCCTCGGCTGAACCCTCAGCGCCCCAGACGAAGCAGAACTCGTTGCCTTCCGGGTCCCGCATGACCTGCCAGAGCGGCCCGTCGTAGATGTCGTCGGCCCGGGAGGCGCCGAGCTCGAGCGCGGTGTCGATCGCCTGCTCCTTGGTCTCGGGCCGCACGTAGAGGTCCAGGTGGAGCCGGTTCTTCACGGTCTGCTTGCCCTCCGAGACGCCGGCGAAGTCCAGCCGGATCGCGCCTCCGCGCAACTCGTACAGCACGTCGTCCTGGCTCGGGTTCCGCCGCAGCTCACCGCCGAGCAATGCTTGCCAGAACGCGGCAACCCGCGCCGGATCCAGGCAGTCGATGGCCAGCGCCGCAATCACCGGGTACATGGTCGAAGCGTAGCCATGAGTAGGACCTGGGTACCGACGGGGCGTGCGACTGCGGCGAAGCAAGACCGACGAGCCCGGGTACTCACGGCGGCGCCGGGGGCAGGGGTTCAGCTACCTGGACACCAAGGGCAAGGCGATCCGGAACACCGACGTACTCGAGCGGATCCGGACGCTGGCGATCCCGCCGGCCTGGACCGACGTGTGGATCTGCCCGTACCCGAACGGCCACATCCAGGCGATGGGCACGGACGAGGCCGGGCGGCGGCAGTACCTGTACCACGACGACTGGCGGACGTCGCAGGACGCGGACAAGCACGACCGGGTCCGGCTGCTGGCGCGGAAGCTACCGGCGTTCCGCGAGGCGGTCGACAAGGACCTGTGCCTGCGCGGCCTCGACCGGCGGCGGGTGCTGGCGGTCGCGTTGCGGATGCTCGACTACGGCGTCTTCCGGACCGGCAACACGGTGTACGCCGAGGAGCACGGCAGCCGTGGTGCGGCCACCTTGCTGCGCGACGACGTACGGATCAGCAAGGGGAAGCTGGTGTTCGACTTCGTCGCGAAGGGTGGACTGGACCGGCGGATCGAGCTGGACGACAAACGGCTCGTCTCCGCGGTCCAAGCACTCAAGCGCGGACGGAGTCACAGCCCGCGGCTGCTCGTCTACCGGGAGGGCCGGAAGTACCACGAGATCGATGCCGCGATGGTCAACGAGCGGTTCCAGGAGCTCGTCGGGGACGAGTACACGGTGAAGGACCTGCGCACCTGGACCGCGACCGTGCACGCCGCGATCGAGCTCGCGAACGCGGACCCGCCGACCACGAAGAAGGCGCTCAACGCGGCCGTGAAGGACATGCTCGAGGAGGTCTCCGACCACCTCGGCAACACCCCGGCGGTCGCGCGCCGCTCGTACGTCGATCCGCGGGTGGTCGAGCAGTACGAGCACGGCCACACGATCGCGGCCGCGGTCGACCGCGTCGGCTCGGACCTGGACAACGAGAAGACCCGCGCCGCCCTGGAGCGCGCTGTCAACCGGGTGCTGGACCAGGACGCCCGGGCATGACCCGGGCATGAATGGTCAAGGGCACCGGGGGTTCGTACGGTAATCGGACCAAGGTGGTGAACGTGCGTCGGTGGATGGCTGGCGGACTGCTGATGGTGCTCGTGCTGGCCGGTTGCGGCAGCCCGGACCAGAAGTTGCGGGACAACGCTGCGCAGACGGCGCGCGAGGCGCTGTCCGAGGTGAACACGACCCGGCTGGCGGTTGAGCAGCTGCGGTCGCACCGGCTCTGGCCGCAGCCGGCCGGGCAGATCGTGAAGGACGCCGAGAAGAGCCTGGGGAAGGCAGCGAGCGGGTTCTCGTCCCAGCAACCCACGACCGGGGAGTCGACCCGGCTCTACGAGCAGACGACCAAGGCGCTGGGCGATGCCGAGGACGCGGTGACCGCGGTCCGGATCGCGCTCGGGAACGACGACCTCGCCGCCGCCGAGCGGCAGCTCGACCCGCTGCGGACGTCGGGAACGGATCTCGAGCGGATCGGGGAGCTGGCCAAGTGAAGAAAGTCCTTGGGGTGACGCTCGGGATCCTGACCGCGATCGGTGGGTTCGTCGACATCGGGGACCTGGTCACCAACGCGCTCGTCGGCGCCCGGTTCGGCATGCACCTGGCCTGGGTGGTCGTGCTCGGCGTCGTCGGGATCTGCCTGTACGCCGAGATGTCGGGCCGGGTCGTGGCGATGTCCGGCCGGCCCGTGTTCGACCTGATCCGGGAACGGCTCGGCCCGAAGACCGGTCTGGTGGCGCTCGTCGCGTCGTTTCTCGTCACGCTGCTGACGCTGATCGCCGAGGTCGGCGGCGTCGCGCTCGCGTTCGAGCTGGCCAGCGGCGTGAGCTACCTGCTCTGGATGCCGTTCGTCGCGTTCGCGGTGTGGCTGGTGATCTGGCTGGTCAAGTTCTCCCGGCTGGAGCAGGTCTTCGGGTTACTCGGCCTGCTGCTGATCGTCTTCGCGGTCGCGCTGTTCAAGCTCGGTCCGGACTGGGGACAGCTGTTGCACCAGGCAACCGCGCCGCACCCGACCGGTCACGAGGGCTGGGCGACGTACGCGTACTACGGGATCGCACTGTTCGGCGCCGCGATGACGCCGTACGAGGTGTTCTTCTTCTCCTCCGGCGGGGTCGAGGAGAAGTGGGACCGGAAGGATCTCGGGACCGAGCGGGCGAACGTGTTCATCGGTTTCCCGCTCGGTGGGCTGCTGTCGCTGGCGATCATGGGCTGTGCGGCGGTGCTGTTCCTGCCGGCCGGCATCCAGGTCGGAACCCTCGGCCAGGTCGCCCTCCCGGTGGCCGTTGCCCTGGGCAAGATCGGGCTCGCGATCGTGCTGCTCGGGGTGTTCGCGGCCACGTTCGGCGCGGCGCTCGAGACCGCGTTGTCGTGCGGCTACACGATCGCGCAGTACCGCGGTTGGCAGTGGGGCAAGTTCGTCCGGCCACGCGAGGCATCCCGGTTCCACGTCGTGATCATCGTCTGCCTGGTGCTGGCGGTGCTCACTCTGCTGACGGCGGTGGACCCGGTGCTGGTGACGGAGTACTCCGTCGTGTTCGCCGCGATGGCGCTGCCGTTGACCTACTTCCCGATCCTGATCGTGGCCAACGATCCGGACTACGTCGGCAAGGAGACGAACGGACGGATCCGGAACGGCATCTCGCTGTTCTACCTCGCGCTGCTGACGGTGGCGTCGGCCGCGGCCATTCCGCTGATGATCATCACGAAAGCGGGGAAGTAGCCATGCCGGACGAACGAGTACTCCACGCGCAGCTGCACCTCCTCGACCGGCAGCTGATCGACCGGGCGGACGGCCACCTGGCCGGCAAGGTCGACGACGTCGAGCTCGACCTCGACGCCGACCCGCCGTTCGTGGTCGCGCTGGTGTCCGGCCGCGAGCGGATCACCGCCGACCGGATCACCGAGATCGACTCGGCGGTGACGATCGATGCCGAGGGCCTCGACCTCGACTACTACGACGACTGGATCGAGAAGCACGTGATCGACAAGATCCCCGGAGCCGGCGATGCGACTGAATGAGCTCCTTGGTCACCGCGTCCACGACCGCGACGGCAACGACATCGGCGGCGTCGCCGACGTACGCCTGGTCCAGGAGGCCCCCGGCGTCCTGCGCGTCGACGGCCTGATCCTGGTGGAGAACCGCGCGACCAGGCTGTTCGGGTACGAGCGCCACGTCGGTCCCGCGCTGCTCCGGCGCCTGGTCCACTCCCGGCTCGGTGAAGTCTGGTTCCTCCCGTGGTCCGACGTCGACCGGATCACCGACGGTCACGTCATGATCCGCTCCAGCCGGTCGGACCTGAAACGGCTCGAGGAGATGGCGCGGTACTGATCCCGCCAGCTGACCCTCCGACCCCCGTCAGGCCGAGAGGGCCAGCTGGAGCTGGGCCATGATGTCGCGGAGCAGGCGGGAGACCTGCATCTGGCTGACGCCGATCTCGGCACCGATCTCGGCCTGCGTGCAGTGGTCGACGAACCGGCGGTGCAGGATGAACCGGTCGCGCTCCGGCAGCCCGTTCACCACCGGCCGGAGCGAGTGCACCTGGTCGATCAGCGCGTACGTGTCGCTCGGATCGGCGACCTGGTGGCCGAGGGTGCGATCGTCGCCCGCCCGGTGCAGCGGTGTGTCCAGGGATGTGGGCTGGAAGCAACCACGCGCCTGCTCGGCCTCGGTGATCTCGCGCGTCTCGACCCCGAGTGCCGCGGCCAGCTCGTCGTGGGTCGGCCAGTGCTGCAGCTCGGCGGCGAGGTCGGCCGAGATCGCGTTCACCCGGGCCTGCGTCTCCTGGAGCCGGCGGGGGAGCTTGACCGCCCACGCGTTGTCCCGGAAGTGGTGCCGGATCCCGCCGCGAATCGTCGGTATGGCGTACGACCGGAAGTCGGAGCCCTCGGTCGGTCGGTAGTTGTGCACGGCCTTCACCAGGTGCTCGAAAGCGATCTGCTCGAGATCCTCGAGATCCACCCCGCGGCGGCGGTAGCGCCGCGCGAGCGTCTGGGCGAGTGGTACGCCGGCCACGATCGCCTGCTCGACGTACTTCGTGCGTTCTGGCCCGCTCGCCGCGTGCGCGGTCCGGAGCAAGCGCTCCAGCGTCGCGGCCTCGTCAGCTCTGTCGGTCCGTTCGGTGCGTCCTGGAACACTCAGCATGTCCGCGGTGTCCTGCCTGCCATCAGTCCGGCGATGCGCGGCAGGATGTTCGACCACGAACCGGACTCACCTCCGGGTACCCACCTTCACCGCTCCAAACTCACTCAGCGGTTGATGCTGGTGACCACCGCAGGATCGGGCGCGACCGTGGCGACCGGCTGGAAGGACTCGACGGTGAGCGGCTGCTCCAGGTTGGTGACCGTCGCCAGGTGGTGCAGCAGGATGCCTTCGCGGAGCGCCCACGGGGACACCTCGATGCACTTGATGTCCAGGCCGGTCCTCGGGCAGGAAAGCCCTGGTCAGGCGGCCGGCGCCGAGCGGAAGCGACACCGCGAAGTCGGGCTGCGCGTCCCGGCCGAGCGCGATCTCCATCGAACCGCCGCCGATGTCGAGTACCAGCAGCCGGCCCGCCGACCAGCCGTACCAGCGGCGGACGGCAAGGTAAGTCAGCCGGGCCTCGTCCTCACCGGTCAGGAACCGCGGCTGGACACCGGTCTCGTTGGTCAGCCGGAGCGCGACATCGGTCGCATTGGAGGCATCGCGGATCGCCGAGGTGGCACAGGCGTAGAGCCGGTCAACGTGGAGATCGCGCGCCGCGGTCGCCGCCCGGTGCACGGCGTCGATCACCCGCCGGACGCCGTCCTCGGCGATCGAGCCGTCCGGCTGGATCGCCCGGGCAACGCCCGGCATGCTGCTCGTCAGCTGTGGTTGCGGGCAGTGAATCGGCGGCCCAGAGCCAGCAGTTCGTCGTCGTCGCAGGCCTGCTGCAGGCGGGGAAGGAGTTGCTGCTCCTCTTCGTCGATGTGGTGCCGGGCGGCCGCGATCACGGTGCCGAGAAGACCGGCGAAGGCCGGGTTCGTGGCCTCGACGCCGGCCAGGTTCTCGAGCGAACGTTCGAGCTCGGCGTGCCCGGCGAGATCGTCGTCCGCGAGCTGGTCGCCGTCCGGCAGGAGCTTCCGCGCGGACGGGTAGAGGTACAGCGCCTTGGCGGCCGAGTGCCGGGTGAGCTCGGTGGTCACCCGGTCGGCCAGGTCGCGTCGGTGCTGCGGCGTACCGTGGCCCGAGGCCAGCTCGAGGAAGGCCTGCTCGGCCGCTCGATGGCCCCGAATGATCACGCTGATCAGGTCGTCCTGGTTGCCGGGCGCAAAAGTTGCCACAGCTCCTCCTCGACCCCCCGATCAATCACCTCGGTACCCGTCCGGCGGCGCGGTAAAACGGTTCACCTGAACCGCTCGTCCAGCGCTGAGGCCCGCCGGAGCCGGCGGGCCTCGGTGAGTCTTTCGGTGAGTCTTACTGCGGGAGCTCGGTGCCGGTGCGCTCGGCGACCATGTAGGCGGCGTACCACTCGGGCCAGTTGGCGTCGGCCTCGCCGGTGCGGGCCTCGTGCTCACCGTGCGCGGTGGCCGCACGCTTCAGCGCCTCTTCGAGGTCCTTGGCGGAGGAGTAGGTCGACTCGGGGTCCACGCGGCCGGGGAGCCGTTTGGTGACCTCCTGCAGCAGCCAGGTGTTGCCGTCCGGGTCGGCGAAGGTCGCGAACGAGCCGTAGCTGGAGTGGCTGTCGTCCACGCCGGGCACGCGCGAGCTCGGGTCGGCCACCTCGAACTGGGCACCCGGTGCGCCCGGGTGGAAGACCTCGCTCACCTTCGCGCCGCGTCCGGCGAGGTCGTCGCGGGCCGCCTGCGCGTCGGAGACGACCAGGTAGAGACCCTGCGCGGTGCCAGGCTCCGCCGAGGTGATGTTGGTGCCGAACTGGACCGACGCCGGTGAGCCCGGCGGCGTGAGCTGGACGACGCGGAAACCGTTGTCGAACGCGAAGTCCGCGTCCAGCCGCCAGCCCAGGCCGGCGTAGAAGTCTTTGGCGCGGTCCACGTCCGCGACCGGGATCACGACGGCCTCGAACTTGAGGTCCACGGGGGTGCTCATCGGTGCCTCCAGAGGGGTTTTCGTTCTGTGCCACCGACTCTGCCGGGTTTTGCCCGGCTTTACACCAGTGAGATTCCCTGGTCCCGCGGATCACCCCTGCCTGGTGACGTACTGCGTCAACCGGTCCAGAGCGCGCTTCCACAGCCTGTCGTGGTCGCCCACGAGCGCGGGCCGCAGACCTGCCTGGGTGAGGATGAGGTGCGTGTCCTGCCGGCCGGGGACAACGTCGACCAGCAGGGTGCTCGGCGGGTGCGGCGGGTCGTCCCAGCTGGCCTGGAAGTAGTGCGGGGGCTCGCAGGTCGTGACAATGCCGGTGTGCTGCCTGCCGGCGTCGGTCGCCACCGTGAACCCGCCGTACTGCGTATCGCTCAGCACGGTCGTTCCGAGCCACTCGCCGAGCAACTCCGGCCGGGTGAGGAGCTTCCAGAGGCGGTCGGCGTCACAGGCCAGTGTCCGGATATACCTCAGCTGCGGCGCTCTGGCCGCACGTGTTCTGTGCTGTTTGGTCGCCATACCGGGGCAGGTTCCCCAGGAGCCACCTCGCAAATCGGGCTAGTTAGTCTCCCCAGGTCACGGGTACCGCAAACCCATGAGAACCGTCGACCGGATCGCGGAACCGTGGGGGAGCCGTACGCCGTACGGGAAAGGGCAGAGTTGGCCGGTCCGGGTCGACACCCGGCTCGACGACGGGGTCAGCGAGGCCGACGTCGACCGCTGGGTGCAGTCCGCGGCCGTCCTGCACTCCAACGGCGACGGTCTCGACATCGCGGTCAAGGACGGACGCATGGTCGGCGTCCGGGGTCGCGCCGTCGACCGGGTCAACCACGGCCGGCTCGGGCCGAAGGATCTGTTCGGGTATCAGGCGAACCACTCGCCGGACCGGCTGACGACCCCGCTGGTCCGCCGGGACGGGAAGCTGGTCGAGTCCGACTGGGAGACCGCGATGGCGCTGGTCGCCGGCCGGACCAAGGAGCTGCTGAAGGAGCGCGGCCCGAGCTCGGTCGGCTTCTACACGACGGGCCAGCTGTTCCTGGAGGAGTACTACACGCTCGCCATGATCGCCCACGGCGGCATCGGGACCAACCACCTGGACGGCAACACCCGGCTCTGTACGGCGACGGCGGCCGAGGCGCTCAAGGAGACCTTCGCCAGCGACGGTCAGCCGGGCTCGTACACCGACATCGACCACGCCGACGTGATCGCCCTCTTCGGCCACAACATGGCCGAGACCCAGACCGTGCTGTGGACCCGCATCCTGGATCGTCTCGCCGGCCCGAACCCACCGCGCATCCTCTGCGTGGACCCACGCCGTACGCCGGTCGCCGAGGCCGCGACGATCCACCTCGCGCCGCGGCCCGGGACGAACGTCGCGCTGATGAATGCCTTGCTGCACGAGGTGATCGAGCACGACTGGATCGACCAGGACTACGTCGACCAGCACACCGTCGGGTACGACGAGCTCGCGAAGCAGGTCGTCGGCTGCGACCCGGACTGGGCGGCCGGGATCTGCGACGTACCGGCCGGCGACATCCGCGCGGCCGGACGGCTGCTCGGCGAGGCCGAGGCGCTGCTGTCGACCGTGCTGCAGGGGTTCTACCAGTCGCACCAGGCGACGGCGGCGGCGGTCCAGGTCAACAACCTGAACGTGATCCGGGGCATGCTCGGCAAACCCGGCTGCGGAATCCTGCAGATGAACGGGCAGCCGACCGCACAGAACACCCGCGAGTGCGGCGCCGACGGCGACCTGCCCGGCTTCCGCAACTGGGCGAACGACGAGCACGTGCAGGACCTGGCCCGCGTCTGGAACCTCGAGCCGGCGCAGATCCCGCACTACGCACCGCCGACGCACCTGATGCAGATGCTGCGGTACGTCGAGGACGGGTCGATCCGGTTCCTCTACGTGAGCGGCACGAACCCGGCAGTGTCGTTGCCGGAGTTGCACCGGATCCGGAACATCCTGTCCCAGGAGCGGCTGTTCCTGGTCGTGCAGGACATCTTCCTGTCCGAGACCGCGCAGCTCGCCGACGTCGTCCTGCCGGCCGCCGCGTGGGGTGAGAAGACCGGCACGTTTACCAACGCCGACCGGACGGTCCATCTGTCCGAGAAGGCGGTCGAGCCGCCCGGGGACGCGCGACCCGATCTCGACATCTTCATCGACTACGCGCATCGGCTGGGGCTGAAGGACAAGGACGGTGAGCCGCTGGTGAAGTGGACGGACGCCGAGGGCGCGTTCGAGGGCTGGAAAGCCTGCAGCAAGGGCCGTCCGTGCGACTACAGCGGCTTGTCGTACCAGAAGCTCCGCGGCGGCAGCGGGATCCAGTGGCCGTGCAACGAGGAGCACCCGGACGGGACCGAGCGGCTCTACCAGAACGGCGAGTTCTGGAGCATGCCGTCGTACTGCGAGGACTACGGCAAGGACCTGGTGACAGGTGCGCCGCTGGATCCGGTCGAGTACAAGGCGATGAACCCCTCGGGGAAGGCGGTCCTGAAGGCGGCGGAGTACCTGCCGCCGCACGAGCAGCCGTCGCCGGAGTACCCGTACACCCTCACGACCGGGCGGACGCTGTACCACTTCCACACCCGGACCAAGACGGGTCGTGTACCGCAGTTGCAGAAGGCGGCGCCGGACGTGTGGGTGGAGCTGTCGGCGTACGACGCGGAGCGCGAGGGCTGGAACGAGGGTGACCTGCTCCGCGTCTCGACGCCGCGCGGCGTGGTCGAGGCACACCTGCGGATCAGTGGGATCCGCCGGTCGACGCTGTTCCTGCCGTTCCACTACGGGTACTGGGACGCGCCGGACGGCGACCAGCACCGGGCGGCGAACGAGTTGACCGTCACCGACTGGGATCCGGCGTCGAAACAGCCGCTGTTCAAGACGGCGGCCGCCCGGGTCGACCGGATCAGCGCCGCGGCCGGACCGTCGGGGGCACCAACGACCACGGGATCGAAGCCGGTGCCGGCCGGCGTACCGGAAACCGTTGGCGGTCCCGACGCTGTCGTGCACGAGGAGTGGATGGGGCCGCGATGAGCAACAAAGTCGGATTGGCGATCCGCGAGCTGCACCGGTCGGAGAACGAGCTCGCTGCCGCGCTGCTGAGGGCATCGGACCGGCACCAGACCGACCACGACCTGTTCTACCTCGGACGGGACCTGGCGAAGTGGTCGCAGGAGCATGTCCGGCAGCTTGCCGAGCACGGCAGCAACTACGGCGTCGACCTGGACGCCGAGCCCGCGGAGGAGCCGGGTCCGATCGCCGCCATGCGGCAGAAGGGCGCCGAGCTGCTCGACGGACACCACGACCCGTCATTGCTGCTGCTGAAGGACCTCCGGGAGATCCACCTCAAGGCGGCCGGCGTCTCGCTGGACTGGGAGATCCTTGCCCAGACCGCGCAGGCGCTCAAGGATCAAGAGCTTCTGGAGCTGACCAAGACCTCGCATCCGCAGACGCTCCGGCAGCTACGCTGGGCCAACGCCTCGCTGAAGATCCACGCCGCCCAGATCATGGTCACGCCCTGAGCTGGTGTGCTAGGCCTGCGGCCCGTTGACGCGGGCGACGTTCTCGCGGTCGGTGGCGTCCTGGCTGGGCTCGCCGGCGAACCAGGCATCGAGGATCTCGGTCAGCAGCGGCTCGGACGTCAGACGGAGGCTGAGCGCCAGGACGTTCGCGTCGTTCCAGCGGCGGGCGCCGTCGGCGGTGTAGGCGTCGGTGCACAGAGCTGCGCGGACACCTGGCACCTTGTTGGCGGCGATGGACGCACCGGTGCCGGTCCAGCAGCAGACCACGGCCTGGTCCGCCGTACCCGCTTGGATGTCACGGGCAGCCTTCTCGGAGCAGACAGCCCATTGTGGGTCGTCACCAGGGCTCAACGCACCGTGGGTGATGACGTCGTGGCCGCGCGTGCGCAGCTCGGTCACCAGTGCCTGAGCCACTGGCGCGTCCATGTCCGACGAGACGGAGATCCGCATACTCGACCCTAACCCGATGACTTACGCCGAGTGCGTGCCGGAGGTGGCAGCCGGTCGGTCCTGGACGGATGATGTGCGCATGGACGCGATGATTCTCGATCTGGCGCGCGAACTTGCCGAGGTGAGCCGGCTCGTCGAGGACGACGACGTCGCGACGACGCTCGGTCGCTTCGTCGAGCGCGTGGTGAATACGGTGCCCGAGTGCGACGCCGCGCTGATCGCTGTGCAGACAGCGCAGACGACCGAGATCGCGTCCCGCTTCGAGCGGTTCTCCGGCCGGGAGGGCGCCGAGGCGTTGCGGGCTGTGCTCGACGAGCAACTGTCGGCGGCCGAGGGGCCGTTGCACGACACGCTCGCGTACGGCGAACCGCGCCGGATCGGCGATCTGGCGTCGGACGGCCGCTGGCCCAAGTTCTCGTCCGCGGCGGCGGACGCGGGGTACCGCAGCTGCCTGTTCCTCCCGTTGCCGGCCGCGACCGAAGCGGCCGCCTTCGGCCTGTTCTCGGGATCGGCCGGCGCCTTCGACAGTACGTCGTACGACGTCGTGCTGCTGTTCGCGCTGCACGCCGGCGTGGCCTTCGACAATGTGCAGCTCTTCAACGACAGCCGGACCCTCGTCGACCAGCTGCGGACCGCGCTGTCGACCCGGGTCGTGATCGGCCAGGCGGCCGGCGTACTGATGCACCGCTACAGCATCACCTCCGACGTCGCCCTCGACGTCCTGAAGCGCGGCTCGCAGGACCAGAACATCAAGCTCCGGCAGCTCGCCCTCGAGCTCGTCGAGGCGCAGAACGCCGGCAACCTCGCCCCCGCGCTCCGCAAGTACGGCCTCAGCCTCGGCTGATTCCCGGGAGGCACTCGTCAGCGGTTGCGCTCGACGATGCGGGCCAGCTCGACGCGGGACTGCACGCCGAGGGTGCGGAAGATCTGGCGGAGGTGGTAGTCGACGGTGTGCGGCGAGATGAACAGCAGGGCGGCCGTCTCGCGGTTGGTGAGTCCGCGAGCGACCTGTGCGGCGATGCTCCGCTCGGAGTCGGTGAGCTTCGACCAGCCGAAGTCGGTCTGGAGCGAGCCGCTCGCGGTGCTCGCGGTCGCCGGGCCGAGGCGCACCAGGGCGCCGGCGAGGACCATGCCTTCGTACACGGGTTCGCAGTACGTCGTCCGGGGGCCGGAGCTGAACGTGACGACGGCCTGCAGCCTCCCGTCGTGCTGATGGATCGCCCGCTCGGCCCACTCCCACAACAGCGCGCGATCTCCGGGCGCGGTGAGGATCGGTCCGGCGGCGGTGTTGAAGAACATCGTGTTCGCGCTGACCGCGGCCAGCGGACCCTTGGCTCTGCGTCGCGCGGTGACGAAGGCCGCGCGGAGAGCGGGTGACGGCACCGGACCGTCGTCGAGGAGCCGCTGGCGGGTCTCGGCGACCACGCGGCCGACCAGTGCGGGCAGGAACGGGTGGTAGGCGTCGGCGGGACAGGTGGCGTTGATGACGCCGAGCAGCTTGCCGGTGGCGGGGTGGATCACTGCACTGGAGGCGCACGAGACACCGGTCAGGTTGTCGGCGTAGTGCTCGTGGCCGAGAACGACCGTCGGTGCGGCGGTCAGCAGGGACAGGCCGATCGAGTTGGTGCCGACCAGCTCCTCGCGGCAGAGGTAGCCGGGTGCAGCGCCGATGCCGTCCATCTGGTCCGAGGTCCTAATTGACCCCGCCCAGCGCTCGACGAGGTGTCCGCTGCCGTCACTCAGCAGCAGCGCGACCGGTACGTCGGACAGGTCCGCGCTGACCGTGGAGAGCGCGGGCGCTGCCGCCCATCGCAGGCGGCTCTCGTTGTCGACGTCCGGGTCGAACGGCACCGCCACGTGATCGGGCGGTAGCCCGGCGTCGGCGGAACGCCGCCAGGACAGCTGGATCGCGTCGGAGACGGTTCCCGGACCGTGGCCGCCGTCCTCGAGCCGGTCCAGCACGTGCTGCACGGCACCCGCATCTCCCATGTGCGCCCTCCACCTCGCCCTCATGGTCGTTGCTGGGGAGGCGGGTCGCAAGCGAACTACGCATTCACGTGGGGTACGCCGGGCCGCCGTCGCCTAGCGTTCGAGCCGACGAAGGGAGTCGGTCATGGAGCTGCACCTGTCCGGCAAGGTTGCCGTGGTCACCGGCGCCAGCAAGGGCATCGGCCTCGCGATCACCCGGTCGCTGGCCGAAGAGGGGGCCGTTGTCGTCGCCGGCGCACTGCACGGGAGCGAGGAGCTCGACCTGCTCGCGGACCGCTTCCCGGTGCAGGTGGTCAAGGTGGACCTGACCGAGGCGGGCGGACCGCAGTACCTGATCGACGAGGCGGTCGCGCGGCACGGGGTGCTCGACGTCCTCGTCAACAACGTCGGTGCGGTCCGGCCCCGGCTGGACGGGTTCCTCGCGATCACCGACGACGACTGGGACGCGACGCTCACCATCAACTTCCTCGCCGCCGTCCGCAGCATCCGGGCCGCCTTGCCGCACCTGATGGGCCGTCCGAACCCGAGCATCGTGACGATCAGCTCGGTGAACGCCCGGCTGCCCGATCCGCCGGTCGTCGACTACAGCGCGGCCAAGGGTGCGTTGAGCAACCTGTGCAAGTCGCTGTCCAAGGAGTTCGGTCCCCGGGGGGTCCGGATCAACACCATCAGTCCGGGACCCGTGCAGACCGATCTCTGGCTCGGCGCCGACGGCGTCGCGCAGACCATCGCCCGCGCGCAGGGAGTGAAGCCGGAGGACGTCGCGGCCGGTGCGGCCGCCGACAGCCCGACTGGCCGGTTCACCACTCCGCAGGAGGTCGCCGACATCGTTCTGCTGCTGGCCGGCGAACGCGCCGGCAACGTCAACGGCAGCGACTTCGTCATCGACGGCGGCCTCATCACCACCGTCTGAACCATCACTCTGGAGGGGAACCACCCATGTCTACCTACGCACCGACCGCGAAGGAACTCGCCGAGGTCGAAGCCGCCAACCGGTCCGGGAAGACGCCTGTCGTCTTCGTCCACGGGCTGTGGCTGCTCGACACCAGCTGGGACCGGTGGGCGGCCTTCTTCGAGGAGCACGGGTATGCCGCGGTCACGCCGGGCTGGCCGGATGACCCGGCCACCGTGGGCGAAGCTCGGGTCGAGCCGGACGTGTTCGCCGGGAAGAGCATCGGCGACGTCGCGGCGTACCAGCAGTCGGTGATCGAGCGGCTGGAGAAGAAGCCGGCACTCGTCGGGCACTCGTTCGGTGGGCTGCTGGTCGAGATCCTGGCCGGCCGCGGGCTGGCGGCGGCGACCGTGGCGATCGACCCGGCGCCGTCGCGCGGCGTGCTGCCGCTGCCGTTGTCCGCGCTGAAGGCGTCGTCGGCGGTGCTGCTCAACCCGGCGAACCGGCACCGGGCGGTGGCACTGACGTTCGAGCAGTTCCGGTACGGGTTCGCGAACGCCGTCGACGAGGACGAGGCGCGGGCGCTGTACGACGAGTTCCACGTGGCCGGTTCGGGAGTGCCGGTGTTCCAGGCGGCGTTCGCGAACTTCAACCCGCGCACCGAGCTGCAGGCCGACGCCGAGAACCCGGACCGCGGCCCGATGCTGATCATCTCCGGCGAGCACGACCACCAGGTCCCGTGGGCGATCGCGAACGCGACGTACCACCGGCAGCAGAAGAACACGCACTCCGTCACCGAGATCACCGAGATCCCGGGCCGCGGTCACTCCCTGACCATCGACAGCGGCTGGCAGGAGGTCGCGCAGACCGCCCTCGACTTCATCCAGCGGTTTGTGAAGTGATCACCTGACCGGCGGTTCGAGTGAGTTTCGAGTGAGTACTGTGGTGGGCGATCGGAGTGCGCCGGCTGAGGAGGAGCGATGAGCGAAGAGCCGTTCGAGACGTCCGAAGACGCGCGACGGGACCGGCGCGAGCACGGTGGCGCTCCGCAGAGCCCGGACGACGACGCGCTGGCGCGCCGGACCGAGCAGGAGCGGGTCGAGGCTGGGGTCGACGACTACGACCCGGACGACCTACCGCCGGCTACCGATGACCCGGTGCCGACGGACGTGACCGAGTCGGAGGAGTACCAGGAGGTCGAGGCCGAGGTACGGCGCGAGGAGTCGGAGGGCGAGATCTACCCGCTGACGGACCGGCACCCGTTCCCGCCGAGCCACTACGACCGCTCCTGACCCCTCAACCTGCTGCGCACGCTCCGGCTCCTGGTCTCGATCGACTGAGCCGCTGGGGGATACTCGGGGCTACTCGCGCCAGCCGGCGAGGTCGACGGTCTTGCCGGTCTCGACCCGGAAGCCGAGCTTGATCGTGCGTTCCGCGCCCGGAGCCAGGTCGAGTTTCCAGGTGACGACCCCGAGCTCCGTGGTCTCGGCCGGGTCGGGGTCCGTCGCGAACGGTTTCACGGTGATCTCGTGGTCGCGGGAGACCGGGAGCTGGTCGAGGACCGTGATCCGGGCCGCGCGGGGCGTGTGGTTCTCGACCTTCGTCTCGTACTCGACCTCGCGCCGGCGCGTGGATCCGAGCGTCGCCTTGGTCGCCGTACGGCGTACCAGCTTGCGCTCCACCCGGATCCGGTCGTCGACGCCGAGCGCCAGCTCGACGTCCTCGCCCGGCGCCCACACCGGCTGCACCGCCGAGCCGACGAACTCTGCCTCGTGGAACACCGACGCCTTCCCGGCGGGCAGCGTGTGCTCCGACGAGTTCACCACGGTGGCGCGCAGGTGTACGTCGGTCGACCGCACCGGCGCGGTCACGTAGTCGAGCTTGGCCTCGAGGTCGATCGCCGCGATCGTCGCCCGGTGCGAGGCACCGTCGGCGGGGACGGCGATCGGCCGCGGCGGGGTGTACGTCGCCGCGGCCACGCCTTGCTCAACCGTGGCGGCGGACTCTTTGAAGGCCGCCTGCTCGTGGACGACCGCGTCCGCTCGGCCGCGGCCCGCCATCATCGGCGCGGCCGACGGAATGCCTGCAGGTGCGGCGGCGGCCAGCGGGACCGGCGGGCGGAAGCGATCGAGGTACCACGGATCGAGCTCGGGGACCTTCGCGTTCACCGTCGGACGGGCCGTCGACAGCGTGAGGTCGCACTCCGGCCAGTCCTCACCGGTGTGCTGGGTGACCAGCCCGTACCAGTTCAGCGTCAGCCGGTCGCCATTCAGCCGCACGTCGTACGAGCTGGTCCACCCGGCCCCTGCCACGACGTACGAGATCTCGATCTCCACCTCAGCCTCGGCCTCCAGCACGAGGGACACCGCGGCGGACCGCCGATCCGGCTGCCGCTGCTGCGACACGGCCGCAAGCCGCCGCTCAGCCGCGGCCAGACGATCGTCGGCATCGCGACGCCGCCCGGTCAGATCACGCCGAGCCGACCGTACGGCGGTGAGCCGGGCAGCGAGCGACTCCGTGAACCCGCCCAGCTCCGCCTCGGCCTCACCACCCGCCAGCGTCCGGGCGAACGTCCCACCGGCGCGTCGAGCCAGCTGGGCCAAGAACGCGTCCAGCTGCGACTGGACGTCGTCGGCATCCGCGAGCTCGGCGACCTCCGCCTCCGCCTCCCGGCGCTGCCGCTCCAGGTCGGCCACGGTCTCGTCCGGCGCCTGCGCGTGCTGCTGGATGGCCAGCTCCACCCCGAGCACGGTCGCCGGTCCACGGCCCGCGACGCGGACCGAGTCGTCCTGCAGCGCGAGCGGCAGCGGCTCGACGTACACGGTCTGGTCGCCGGCCGGCACGGTGAGGGTGCCGCGCCGGGTGACCCTGGCTCGATCCGGGTACACAGACACGGCGACGATGGGAGCATCCACGACGAGTTGGGCCATGCCCCCGACAGTAGCTGTATTTCCGGGCCGGCTTCCGGCTCTCTTGGACGAGCATTGAGGAGAGTCGATGGGAACTGCGGTAGTCGTTGGTGGCGGGATTGTCGGGCTGGCCGTGGCGCGGGCGCTGCAGCGGCGCGACCCCGGTACGCCGGTGATCGTCCTGGAGAAGGAACCGTCGGTGGCGGCCCACCAGACCGGGCACAACTCCGGAGTCGTGCACTCCGGGCTGTACTACCGGCCCGGCTCGCTCAAGGCACGCTTCGCGGTCGCCGGTGGCGCCGCGCTCCGGGAGTACTGCGAGAGCAAGGGCATCCCGCTCGACGTCCCCGGCAAGCTCGTCGTCGCCACCACCGAGGCCGAACTGCCGCAGCTCGACCGGCTGGCTGGGATCGGGCAGGAGAACGGCGTACCGGTCCGGCGACTCTCGCTCGAGGAGGTCGCCGAGCGCGAGCCGCACCTCCGGGTGAAAGGCGCGCTCGCCGTCGAGTCCACCGGTCGTGTGGACTTCAAACTGGTCGGCAGCGCGCTGGCGGACGACGTCCGCGCGGCCGGCGGCGAGATCCGGACCGGCGTCACGGTCACCTCGGTGCAGAACGTGGGAAACGCCGGGAACGCGGGGAACGTGGTCCGGGTGCACACCACCGACGGTGTCATCGAGGCGGAGCGGGTCGCGGTTTGCGCGGGGCTGCACAGCGACCGGCTGGCTCGGGCGTCGGGTCTCGAGCCGGGGGTCCGGATCCTGCCGTTCCGCGGTGAGTTCAGCGAGATCGTGCCGGAGCGCGACTTCCTGGTGAAGGGACTTGTGTATCCCGTCCCGGATCCGGACCTCCCGTTCCTCGGTGTGCACCTGACCCGCGGCATCGACGGCGGCGTACACGTCGGACCGAACGCCGTCCCCGCGCTGGCCCGCGAGGGGTACACGTGGGGGAAGATCGTGCCGCGCGACGTCTGGGAGTCCGCGACGTACCCCGGCTCGTGGCGGCTCGCCCGCCGGTACGCCCGGACCGGCGCGAAGGAGATCGCCCGCTCGCTCACCGGCCGCGCCCTGGTCCGCGAGGCGCAGCGGATGCTCCCCGAGCTCCGGGTCGCCGACGTACGGCGCTCTGGTGCCGGCGTCCGCGCGCAAGCGGTCACCCGGGACGGCAAACTCGTCGACGACTTCCTGTTCCTGCGCGACGGCCGCGCCCTGCACGTGCTCAACGCACCCTCACCCGCGGCCACAGCCTGCCTGATGATCGGCGACCGCATCGCCGAAGAACTCTCCGCCGACCGAGCCTGAGGGTACGGGCGACCTCCTCGCCGGACGGGTCCGGCGAGGAGCATTGCATCAGGCCGCCGGTGGGGCGAAGATGCCGAACTGGTTGCCGGACGGGTCGCGCAGGTACGCGAACGTCGGCGCGCCAGGGGCGGTGTCGAGGTGGCGGCTGACCACCGATCCGCCGAGCTGCTCGGCGTCGGCGCAGGTCGCCGCGACATCGGCGACCAGGATGTAGAACACCGCGTGGTCGGGGACCTGCCCGCCGGTGCCGAAGATGCCGCCCATCGGAGCATCGGCGCCGGAGGCCTTGATGTTGCGGTAGTCCAGGTCGCCGGTCGCGACCGAGCTGCCGTCGAAGGTCCAGTCGAACAGACTGCCGTAGAACTTCTGGGCACCGTCCGGGTCGCTGGTGGCGACCTCGAACCAGCCGAGCGTGCCGGGAGCGGGTGTGGTCATCGGAACTCCTTCGTCGTGACGATCATCCACCGGAGCGGCGGATCGAACCCACCGTCGCAGGCGTTCGCGACACCCGTATGTCGGTGTTCGACGCAGGATGTGAGAGCTGCGCCGGCCGGGGTGTCGGCACCGGTTTCAGCACTGGGTTCGGCACTGGGTTCGGCACTGGGTTCGGCACTGGGTTCGGCAGGAGGTCTTCAGGTCGGAGCGCGGCCTCGGGCAGCTTGGTCGCATGGCCGTCGACCCGGGGGTCGGCGGCCGCCGCCGACAGCCGCCGGAGCGGTGAGTGCTCGGCCGCGGTGATGCGGTCCATCCGGAACACGCGTTCTTCCTGCCGCAGCTGGCACCAGGCGGTGAGGTACGAGCCGTTCGGTCCGACGACGACGTGCTGCGGCTCCACGTCGCGCTCGGTCGTGATGCCGCCGGCATCGATGTAGCTGATGCGCAGGACCTGGTTGTCGCGCACCGCCTGCCAGATGCGCTCGGCAACCTCCGCGTCCGGATCCGGCACCTCTCGGACGAGCAGGCGGACCTTCGCCGCCGTCGCCCTGGCTTCCTCGAGGGCCCGCTCGGGCATCGCGGCCACGATCTTCTGCAGCGCACTCCGGGCGTCGCCGGAGAACAGCACATGCTCGCTGCGGCTCAGCGCCACCGCGATCGCGGTCGCCTCGCGCGGTGTGAAGTTGAGCGGCGGCAGGCTCATCGACCGGTCAACGCTGTAGCCGCCGGTGCGCCCTTGTTTGGTGGCGAGCGGTACGCCGGCCTGCCCGAGCGCACTCAGATCACGCTCGATCGTCCGCACGCTGACCTCGAACCGCGCGGCCAGCTGCCGCGCCGTCCGCCCCCGCCCACCCGCAGCCCGAAGCTCCTCGACCAGCGCATACAGCCTGTCCGTCCGATTCATACCCGCACGCTAGCCGCGCCCATGGACAGTCCAGAGACAAGTTCAGGGACAGTATGAGAGACGAGGATCGAGTTGCCCGGGCTGTCCTGATCGGGCGCTCGGCTTTCGTCATCTGGTGAGAGCGGGACCAGCCCGCCGATCCTGGGAGTGTCGATGAATCAGTACGTGCTGTCCGTGTACGACGTAGCGGGCGAGCCCAACCGGGTGCCGTCCACGCCCGAGGAGATGCGGGCGTTCATGGGCCGGGTGATCGCGCTCGAGGAAGAGATGGACCGCGCCGGCGCCTTCGTGTTCGGTGGTGCGCTGCACGGTCCGGACGCGGCCACGGTGGTCCGCGGTGGCACCGGGCTGGACAAGGTGACGACCGACGGCCCGTTCGTCGAGGCGAAGGAGCATGTCGGCGGCTTCTACATCATCAACGCCGACGACCTCGACGCGGCGCTGGCCTGGGCGGAGAAGGTGGTGGAGGCCATCGATCACGACATCGAGGTCCGGCCGTTCCGGGCCACCGGACGCGTCCAGGACGGACGCTGAGGAGACGAGCGGGATCGGCCGGTGGAGCAGCACGCGGAGGAGGTCGAGCGGACGTTCCGCGCGTCCCGCGGGAAGGCCGTGGCCACGTTGATCCGGCTGTACGGCGACATCTCGCTGGCCGAGGACGCCGTACAGGATGCGTTCGTGACGGCTGTCCGGCGCTGGCCGCGGGACGGGCTGCCCGACAATCCAGCCGGCTGGATCGTCACCACCGCGCGGAACCGGGCCGTCGACGTCGTCCGGCGGAACCGGCGCGGCCGTGAGCTCGCCGTCAGCACCGCTCGGGCCGCCCTGAACGCTGACGGGTCGCCGGACGAGGACGACGACCAGCTCCGGCTGATCTTCACCTGCTGTCATCCAGCGCTCGGCGTCGAGCACCAGGTCGCGCTCACGCTCCGGCTGATCGGGGGCCTGTCCGTCGCCGAGGTGGCCGCAGCGTTCCTGGTGAGCGAGGAGACGATGGCCAAGCGGCTGGTGCGCGCGAAGTACAAGATCAAGGCCGCGGCGATCCCGTACCGCGTGCCGGACGAGACGCAGCTGCCGAGCCGTCTGCGCGCGGTGCTCTCGGTCCTCTACCTCGTGTACAACGCGGGCCTCGAGGACCGCGCGCGGAGTGAGCTCCGCACCGAGGCCTTGCGACTGGCCCGGCTCCTGGTCGCGCTCATGCCTGGCGAGCCTGAGGTGGCCGGGCTGTTGGCACTGGTGCTGCTCAGTGAGGCCCGCGTCCCGGCGCGTGAGTCACAGGGGACGCTCGTGTTGCTGAAGGATCAGGACCGATCGCTCTGGGATCTCAGGCTGATTGGCGAAGGACAGGCGCTGGTGCTGGCGTGTCTCCGTCAGCGGAAGCTCGGGCCGTTCCAGCTTCAGGCGGCCATTCAGGCGATGCACTGCGCCGCGTCGCGGTACGAGGACACGAACTGGCGATCGATCGTGTGGTTCTACGATCGGTTGATCGCGGTGATGCCGACGCCGGTGGTCGCATTGAACCGAGCGATCGCGGTCGGGGAGGTCGACGGGCCGGCCGCGGGATTGCGTCTCATCGATGAGGTCGCCGGAGAGCTCGCGGCGTACCACCCGCTGCATGCTGCGCGCGGGGCGCTGCTTCGATCGCTGGGTCGAGAGTCCGAGGCCGCCGCGGCGTACGCGCGAGCGGCCGAGCTGGCTCGCTCGGAGCCGGCGAGGCAGTTCCTTCAGGGCCGGGCGGAGGCGATTCCACCGGCAGGGGGTTGAGCGGGCGACCCATCCGGTAGGTGCTTGGTGGCGAAGGTTTGATGTCCGTTTGGAGTACCACCTTGGGAGTACCGGCATGTTGACGCTTGCGCTGATTGGGTTGCTGGGTGGATTGATCACCGGGGTGTCGCCGTGTGTGCTGCCGATGCTGCCGATCATCTTCTTCGCCGGGTCAGCCGGGTCAGCCGGGTCAGCCGGGTCAGCCGGTTCGGCAGGCGGCGGCAGGCGGCGGCCGTTGCTGATCATCGCCGGGATCGTGGTCAGCTTCAGCGTGTTCACGCTGCTCGGCTCGGTGATCCTGTCCGCGCTCGGACTGCCCGACGACTTCCTGCGCTGGGTCGGACTGGTGGTGCTCGGCCTGGTCGGGCTGGGACTCATCGTGCCCGCGCTCGGGCACCTGATCGAGAAGCCGTTCTACCGGTTGCCGAAGATCAACCGCCCGGACAACGGCGCGTTCGTGCTCGGTCTCGGGCTCGGGACGCTGTACGTCCCCTGCGCGGGACCGGTGCTCGCCGCGATCACGGTGGCCGGGGCGACCGGGAACGTCGGGTCCCGGACCGTGGTCCTGACGGTGTCGTTCGCGATCGGCGCCGCGCTGCCGCTGCTGATCTTCGCCTCGGCGGGATCGCGGATCTCGCAGCGGGTGAAGGCGTACCGGGAGCGTGCTCGCGGTTTCCGGATCGCCGGTGGTGTGGTGATGCTCGCGCTCGCGGTCGGACTGGCGTTCAACCTCACGGACCTGATCCAGCGCACAATCCCGTCGTACACCAGCGGGCTGGAGCAGAAGGTCGCGGAGAACAAGACCGTCCAGGGCGCCCTCGCGCCGGCGATCGGCAATGCGTCGACCGAGCTCTCGAAGTGCACGCCGGGCGCCGCCGAGCTGGCCGAGTGTGGCCCCGCGCCGCAGTTCCAGGGCACGCAGAAGTGGTTCAACACCCCGGGCGGGAGGCCGGTCGGCCTGGGGGAGTTGAAGGGCAAGGTCGTCCTGGTCGACTTCTGGGCGTACTCCTGCATCAACTGCCAGCGCGCCACCCCGCACCTGCTCGCCTGGGACAAGGCGTACCGCGAGCTCGGCCTGGAGATCGTCGGCGTGCACTCGCCGGAGTTCGCGTTCGAGAAGGACGCCGGCAACCTGGCCGCCGCGATCCGCTCCGAAGGCATCCGGTACCCCGTTGCCCAGGACAACAACCTGGCCACGTGGACGGCGTACCGGAACCAGTACTGGCCGGCGAAGTACCTGATCGACGCGCAGGGGACGGTACGGTCGATCAAGTTCGGCGAGGGCTCCTACGGGCAGACCGAGGACCAGCTCCGCAAGCTGCTCACCGAGGCCAGGCCAGGTCTGCAACTGCCGGCGCCGGTCGACGGGACGGTGAAGGCCGACACCGGCGTGGCAGGCCGGACCAACGAGACGTACCTCGGTTATTCCCGGTCCGCGAACTTCAAAGGCACCGGTGCCCTCGCGCCCCGGCCCACGGCGACCTCGTTCGTCCTGAACGAGCAGCAGCCGAACGACACGTACAGCCTCGGCGGCCGGTGGGTCGTCGGTACGCAGAGCGTCACGTCGACCACCGGCGCCCAGTCCCGGCTGAACTACAACGCCGCGAAGGTCTACCACGTGCTGTCCGGCCACGGCACGGTCACCGTCTCGATCCCGGGCCAGGCCGACCGAACCATCACGGTCGACGGCACACCGAACGCCTACCAGCTCGTCGACACCCCGGACGTGCACCGCAGCACGATGACGCTGACCTACACCGCCGGCGTCTCAGCCTTCACCTTCGCCTTCGGCTAAGAGTCCCAGCCTGAGACGCAACCTACAGATCCAGCTGCGCGACGATCGTCTCGATGTTCTTGACCAGCGATACGTGTCCCTCGCCGGGGACGAGGTGTGGGGTGGCGGTTGGCACGTGCTCGCTCAGCCAGGCGCCGTGGGCGTGCGGGACCATGCGGTCCTGGTCGCCCTGCCAGATCGAGACCGGGACGCGGATGCTCGCGAGGTCGAAACCCCAGTCGGCGAGGAAGGCGAGGTCGTCGTCGCGCCAGCCGGCGTACCCGGTCGAGACGGCGTTGCGGCAGGACTCGGCGAGGTAGTCGGCGAGACCATCCCGGACGGCCTGCTTGTCGACCTCGGAGAGCAGGTCGCCGAACGCCCCGATGATGTCGCTCGCCTGAACCGTCCGCAGGGCGCCGCCCATCTCGCCGAGGAACTTTCTCCAGCGCCTCGACGCTGGTCGCGGCCGCGCCGAACTCGGCCACGTTCTCCTCGCCCATCCCGGCCATCCAGTCGAGCCCTTCGGCCCGGTACGGCGCGACGCCGGCCAGGATCGCCGCGGACCGGCACCGGTCCGGCAGCAGCGCGGCACAGGCGAGCGCGTGCGGCCCGCCACCCGACCATCCGATCGTCACGAAGTCGTCAGCCCCGAGCGCGTCGAGTAGCGCGCTGACGTCGCTCGCCACGTCTGCCACTGTCCGCCCTGGGTGCGGCGTGCTGTCGCGGTACCCCGGCCGGCTGTGCGTCACGAACCGCAGACCGTGCCGCGCCGCCGCCTCGGCAACCGGCGGCAGCCTGAGCGCGACGCCCGGCGTGCCATGGTGCATCACCAGCGGACGCCCGTCGGCCGGGCCCTCCACCAGATAGTCCAGTACCCGCCCGTCGGAAAGCTCCAGTCGCTCCATACCTGGCATCGTAAGAGCCTTGGCAACCCGGCTATCGTGCGCGGGTGGAGTTCAGGCTGCTGGGGACGTTCGAGATCTGGGACGGCGACCGCGAGATCCGGATCGGGCGCCGGCAGGAGCGGGTGATCCTCGCCGCGTTGTTGCTGAGGGCAAATGACGTCGTCGGGGTCGACGAGCTCGTCGACCTGGTCTGGCCGGAGGGCACGGTCGAGGGCCGAGGCGCCGTCCAGGTCTACGTGTCCCGGCTCCGGAAGGCGGGCGTGCGGATCGACGGGACTCGGGACGGGTACGCCGTAGTGGTCGAACCGGAGGCGGTGGACGCGTTCCGGTTCCGGCGGTTGGTGGCCGAGGGACGGCGGACGGTCGATCCGGTGGAGCGGTCGGATCGGCTGCGGGCGGCGCTGGACCTCTGGCGCGGGCCGGCGGTGGCCGACGTGCTGCCGGAGCGGTACAGCGCGAGTCTGGCCGAGGAACGCCGTACGGCCGAGCAGGAGCGGATCGACGCTGACCTCGCCGCCGGGCGGCATGAGGCGTTGGCGGACGAGCTCGCCGAGCTGGTCGCGGCGGATCCGCTGCGGGAGCGGCTGGTGATCGCGTGGATGACCGCCCTGTACCGCGCTGACCGGAAGGCGGCGGCCTTGACGGCGTACGACGACCTGGCGCAGCGGCTCGCCGACGAGTTCGGGCTCGATCCGGCGCCCGCGGTACGGCGCTTGCGCGAGGCGATCGTGCGTGACGACCAGGACCTGCGCGGTCCGAGTCCGGCGGACGATCCGCCGCGGGAGCTGCCGGTCGACATCTCGGTGCTGGTCGGCCGGGACGACGTACTGGCTGAAGCGGTGGAGGTGCTCAAGGCGGACCGGGATCGGGCGTCGGTGTACTGCTTGTGGGGCGCGGCCGGGGTGGGGAAGTCCGCGGCCGGGACGCGGATCGGGCATCTGGTCGCGGAGGCGTTCCCGGACGGTCAGCTGTTCGCGCGGATGCAGGACGTGCGCGGTACGCCGGTGCCGGCGCGGACGTTGCTCGGGCGGATGCTGCGATCGCTGGGGGTCGTGCCGGCAGCCATTCCGGATTCCGTCGAGGAGCGAGCGCGGCGTTTTCAGGAGGAGACGGCCGAGCGGAGCGTGCTGGTCGTGCTGGACGACGTACCTGATGGCGATGAGGTCGAGTTGTTGGTGCCGCGCGGGGCTCGGTGTGCGGCGATCCTGACGTCGCGCCGGCCGCTCGCCACCGAGGCGGTGCATCGGCAGGTGTTGCCCTTGGACCGGGACACGAGTCGCGGGCTGTTGAACCGGCTGGTCGGGCAGTCGCTCGGCGATCAGGTGGACGCTCTCGTGGCGGGTTGCGCGGGGTTGCCGTTGGCGTTGCGGATCGTCGGGGCGCGGCTGGCGTTCTCGGGTGCCGACGCCCTGCCGACGATGGTCGGGCTGGACTCGATGGTGGCGGGGGATCTCGCCGTACGGACGAGTCTGGATCGGACGCTGGCGCTGGCCGATCCCGAGGCTCGGCTGGTGTTCGAGCGGCTGCCGCTGGTCGGGGTGACGGAGTTTCCGGCGTGGGTTGCGGCGCCGTTGCTGGACTGCGACGAGGCGACGGGCGCGACGACGTTCGGGCGGTTGGTGGAGCTCGGACTGGTTGAGCTAGTCGGCGGGCAGGACTACAAGATGCACGACCTGGTGCGTGAGTACGCGACAGAGTTGTTGACGGATCCCGATGCGCCGAGGAGGCGGTACCTGGCGACGGTCCACCGGTTGGCCGCGCTGGCAGATGTGGAGCTGAAGCACGGGATGACGCTGGCGTCGCATCTGGAGATTCCGGACGAGCCGGTGCTGCCGGTCGCTGAGGGCGAGGTCGTCGAGGATGCCGCGGTGTGGTTCGGGCGGTCGTGGCAGCTGGTGACGGCGGCGGCGTACGCGGCGCTGGACGCGGGCGAGACCGAGCTTGCCGGGATTCTGGGGCTGCGGCTGAACGGGTACCACCTGATCAAGGAGCTGGTCGAGCCGCGGATCGAGCTGCTCGAGGCGATCCGCGACGCGTTGGAGGTGACCGGGCCGTTCGAGTTGTTCGTGCGGACGGAGATCGCGCTCGCCCCGGCGTACCACCGGAGCCCGGCGGAGGACCTGGTCGCGGGGGAGCGGTTGCTCGACCTCGCGAACCGGGCGGAGTCGCCGTACCTGCAGGTGCGGGCGCTGATCGAGCTGAGCAACGCGGCGCGGTTGAGTGGCGATCCCGAGCTCGCCTTGGTGCACGGCAACCAGGCGCTGGCGATCGTCGACCGGCCGGGTGGTCCGGAGTCGACCCGTTCGATCGTGCTGCGGACCCTGGCATCGGCCCACACGGATCAGCAGGACTATGTCGCAGCGCAGGTCCGCTTCGAGCAGATCCTGCAGCTGAGCGTGCCTGGCAGCCTGATGGAGGGCGTCGACCTGGCCATCCTCGGCGAGATCAAGCTGGAGCTGGAGGAGCTGGATGAAGCCGAAGCGCTGCTCCGCCGGGCGGCCGACAATTTCCGCGCCGTCTCCAGCTACTACCACCTGGCCTGGCCGACCTCTCTCCTGGCCCGACTCGCCGTCCGCCGCGACCGCCTGGAAGACGCCGCCGAGCTCATCGGTGACGTGAACGCCTGGTTCGAGGATCCACCCCGTGCCGTCGAGGTCCACCTCCGCGCCGCGGAGGCGGACCTCGCCATTGCCTCAGGCAACTACGACGCGGGCCGCCGGATCCTCCTCGACGCGATCGCCAAGTCAGAAGCCCGTGGAGACGGTCAGATCGCGGCGGCCCTCCGTCAGGTCCTCGAGTCCCACAGCAGCCGGGTCAGCTCGTCCACCACCGGTTGCTGAGAGAGTCTCTGAGGGTGTTGGTAGCGCAGTGCAGCTCGCCCTCGGAGACGTGCGTGCTGATCAGGTCGCTCACATACGTGACCTGGTAACCGATGCGGCCGAGCGCCTTGTCGATCGCCGCCGCGAACAGGTCTTTGCCCCCGACAACAGGTCCGTACGGCGTCGGCGCCAGGTAGTGACCGGGGTTCAGCACGAGTCCGTTCACTGTCCCGGGGACCTCGGCAACGCCCTCGCGCAGTGCGTCGAGTTGCGCCTGCTTCGCGTCGCGCTCCGGCCCGGCCGGCAGCGAGTTGACCTCGGTCTCGAGGATCGCCCAGTCCAGCGACCGGGCCGTGTACAGCGCCGGGACCCGAACGACGTCCGCGGCCTTCAGCCCGCCCCTGGCCTTCAGTACGGCGAGGTTCGCGGAGATCTTCGCCGCCGCCTGCTCGTTGGTCCCGACGAACTGTTTGTCGGCGAGGAACTCGTTCACGCTCCGCTGGTCGATCCGCTCGTCGTACGGCCATTCGAGCGGTGGCAGATTCCCGTGCAGTTTGTCGGCGCCGTGGCCGGTACGCCGTACCTGGTCGAGGATCTTCAAGCCTGCCGTCGGGTCCGCGACCACCGCACGCCAGCCGAGCCGGCTCCCCGGCACCGGGACGAACTGGATGAACTCGTCGACGTGCCCGATCGTCAGCCACGACGTGTCGACCGAGATCGGGTCCTGCACACCCTGTGACTTCAGCAGCGTCAGCATCTCGGGCGCCGGCCCGTGCGCGGGCGTACCGTCACCACCGATGACGATCCGGCCGTTCGGGTACTGCGGAGTGGCCGGGATCGTCTCCAGGTTCCCCATCGAGTCGTAGCTGCTGTTCTCGTCCGGCGACGGCACGTGCTCGACGTGCACGGCCGCGACGCCCGGCCCGGCCAACTCGGTGAAGATCACCCGGGATGCGACCCGACGGTCGTCGTTCGCCGATCCGATCAGCACCTTCATGCCCTGCGGTCGTCCGTCGGGTCCAGGCATCGAGGTGTACGCCGGCTCGAAGATGTCCTGCGTCCACTCGTCACCGCTCTGGTCGAGCCGCCGGAGCCCACCCGGTGCGCCGGTGGACTTGATCAGCTTCTCCGCGTCCGCCCGCCATTGCTTGCCCTCGGCATCTTCATCACCGGTGGCTGCCGTCAGCACCTGCTGCAGCCGCTGGGTGTTCAGCTGGGTCAGGACCGGCGCCTCGCGCATCGTGACCGTGCTCGAGCCCGCACCGGCGACTGTGAGCGTAACCTTCGCCGTACCGTCCCAGACTGCGGAGTCGCGAATGACGTCACGGCCCTCGATGCCGAGCTCGGCGCCGTGGCGCAGCTCCTGCGCGCTGAGGCGGGTGGCTGGCTCCCAAGTGGTGCGTTTGACAAACAGATGGACCCGGTCGGGCACCGATACGCTGAGCGTGCCGACGGCATCGTGCGGAGCGGTTGCCCAGGGCATCGTGCGGATCCGGGCCAGATCGCGCTCGTCGGCGGCGCCGTTCACCACGTTGTCCGCGGCATCGTTGCAGGCGGCAAGCTCACGATCGGCCAGGTTCTGGTGCTTCTGGTGCGCGCGGACCAGCTCCTGGTACTCGCGCTCCGCCTTCTCCCGGTCCGGTTCCTTGTCCAACTCCTCCTTACGCTTCTGGAACGCCTCGTCGTTGGCCGCCTCCCGATCGACCGCAGCGGCGGCAATCTTCTTCGCCGGGGCCTGACAGCGGCCGGAGTCGTCGTCGAGGTTGGCGAGGAACAGGCCACGGCCGACCGGGTCGAGCCGCAGCCCGCCGAACGCAGTACCACCGGCGGTGGCTGCGAGCGGAGCCGCCGCAACAAGCCCACCAGAAGCAACAATCGACAGAAGTGCACGAGGCAGAACTGACATCAGCTACGAGTCCTTTGGTCGAGGTCAGCGGGTCTCCGCCGCCAACACACGACAAGGACGCGCGAACATCACCTCCGGTTGTCAACTTCTCAGCACGGTGATGGTTTCGCGGGCTATTTGCCACTCTTCGTTGGTGGGGATGACGAGGACGGCTACCTCGGCGTCGTCGGGGGAGATGGTGCGGGCGGAGGCTGCGTTGCGGGTGGGGTCGATGGTGATGCCCAGGCGGTTCAGGCCCGCCAGCGAGGTGGCGCGTGCGTCGGGGGAGTGCTCGCCGACGCCGGCGGTGAAGACGATGGCGTCGACGGTGCCGAGGACGGCGTAGTAGGCGCCGACGTACTTGCGGATGCGGTGGCAGTAGACGTCGAAGGCGAGTGCGGCACGCTCGTCGCCGGCAGCGCGCAGGCGGGTCAGCTCGCGGAAGTCGTTGTGTCCGCTGAGGCCTTTCAGGCCCGAGTCGTGGTTGAGGGCATAGTCGATCTCGTCGACGGAAAGGCCGAGCTCGCGGTGGACGTACGCCGGAATCGCCGGGTCGAGGTCGCCCGAACGGGTGCCCATCACCAAACCCTCCAGCGGCGTGAGTCCCATGGACGTTTCGACCGAGCGGCCGCCCTGGACGGCCGAGATCGAGCACCCGTTGCCGAGGTGCAGCACGATCACGTTCACCTCGGCAGGATCGCGACCCAGGAGCCGGGCCGCCTCGTGCGAGACGAAGGCGTGCGACGTGCCGTGGAATCCGTACCGGCGGATGCCCTGCTCCTGCCAGGCCGCCGGGACCGCGTAGGTGTACGCGTGCTCCGGCAGCGTCTGGTGGAACGCGGTGTCGAACACCGCAACCTGCGGCAGGTCGGGAAACAGTTGCCGCGCCACCCGGATGCCTTCGAGGTTCGCCGGGTTGTGCAGCGGCGCGAGCGGCACCAGCTCCTCGACCTCCGCGATCAGCGCGTCGTCGATCAGCGCCGGTACGCCGAACTTCGCGCCACCGTGCACCACCCGGTGCCCGACGGCCGCGATGTCCACCTCGGACAGCGCCGGACCGTGCGACTCGAAGGCGTCGATCACCCGACGCAGCGCGTCCTCGTGCGACGGGATCGCCTTCTCCGTCGAGGTCTCGCCGTCCGGCCCGCGATGGACCAGCCGCCCTTCGTCCTCACCGATCCGCTCGGCCAGCCCGGACGCGGCGGCCTCGCCGGTCGTGGCGTCGATCAGGCTGTACTTCAAGGACGACGAGCCGGCGTTGATGACCAGGACATGGTTGCTCATCGGCCACCCTGCTGTGCCTGGACCGCGGTGATCGCGACCGTGTTGATGATGTCCCGCACGGTCGCCCCGCGGGACAGGTCATTCCCCGGCTTCCGCAGACCTTGCAGCACCGGCCCGACCGCCACCGCGTTCGCCGACCGCTGCACGGCCTTGTACGTGTTGTTGCCGGTGTTCAGGTCCGGGAAGATGAAGACGGTGGCCCGGCCGGCCACCGGCGAGTCCGGCAGTTTCGTCCGCGCCACGGCTTCGTCGATCGCCGCGTCGTACTGGATCGGGCCCTCGACCGGCAGGTCCGGCACCCGGTCCCGGACGATAGCCGTTGCCTTGGTCACCTTTTCGACGTCGGTCCCGGACCCGGACGAGCCGGTCGAGTACGACAGCATCGCCACCCGCGGCTCGACCCCGAAGGCCGCCGCGGTGGTCGCCGACGAGATCGCGATGTCCGCGAGCTGCTCCACGGTCGGGTCCGGGTTCACCGCGCAGTCGCCGTACACCAGGACCTGGTTCGGCAGGCACATGAAGAAGACCGACGAGACGACGGACACGCCGGGTACGGTCTTGACCACCTCGAGCGCCGGCCGGATGGTGTGCGCGGTCGTGTGCACGGCGCCCGACACCATCCCGTCGGCGAGTCCGAGCTGCACCATCATCGTGCCGAAGTACGAGACGTCCTTGACGAGCTCACGGGCCCGGTCGAGGTCGACGCCACGGTGCTGCCGGAGCCGGTGCAGCTCGGCGGCGAGCTGTTCGGCGAGCTCGTCGTGCTCGGGGTCGATGACGCGAGCGGCGGAGACGTCGACGCCGACGGCGGCGGCCTTCGCGCTGATCGTCACCGGGCTGCCGAGCAGCGTCAGTTCGGCCACGCCACGGCGGAGCAGGACGTCGGCGGCGCGCAGGATCCGCTCCTCGGTGCCTTCCGGCAGCACGATGTGCTTGCGGTCGGCAACGGCTTGGTCGATCAGCTGGTGCTCGAACATCAGCGGCGTGACCGCGCTGCTGCGCGCCACCTCGAGCTGGTCGAGCAGCGCCTCGCCGTCGACGTACTTGTCGACCAGCGCGAGGGCGGCGTCGATCTTGCGCGGCGAGTCACTGGTGAGCCGGCCGCGGACGGCGGTCAGCGCGGCCGACGTTGCCTGCGTGTCGAGGCCGGTCTCCAGGATCGGCAGCGTCGCGCCGACGCCGTCGAGCAGCCGCTGGATCTGTGGAGGCAGGGTGAAACCGCCGTTGAGCACGATCGCCGAGATCTGCGGGAAGCCGAGCGAGGCGTGCGCGGTCAGCACGCCGAGCACGACCTCGGGCCGGTCGCCGGCTGTTACCACGGCCGCGCCGTCGAAGAGCCGGTCGAGCACGTTCGGCATCGTCATCCCGGCAACGAGCAGACCGGTCACTTCGCGGGTCAGCAGGGTGGGGTCGCCGGACAGCAGGCGGCCGTCGATCGGAGCCATCAGGTCCGCCACGGTCGGCTGTGTCAGCAGCGGCTCCTCGGGGAGCGCGAAGGCAGGGGCGAAGCCCCGGGAGCCGCCGGGGCTTGCGCCGACTCCGGTGAGGGCGGTGACTGCTTCGTCCAGGGAGTCGGTGACGCGGTTCGCGACCAGCGCCGCGAGCGAACCGTGGTTCGCCAGGAGCTCACCAACGGCCATGTCCGCGATCGCGCGCAGGTCCCGCGGGCTGCGCCGGAACCCGTTGAGCACCAGCAGCACCGGCGTCCCCAGGTTGGCCGCGATCCGCGCGTTGTACGAGAACTCGGTCGGCGTCCCGACGTCGGTGTAGTCGCTGCCGACCACGACCACCGCGTCCGCCTGCTCGGCGACCCGGTGGTACCGCTGCACGATCACGTCGAGCGCGGCGTCCGGATCGGCGTGCACCTCGTCGTACGTGACCCCGACGCAGTCCTCGTACGCCAGCTCGACCGCGTCGTGCGCGGTCAGCAGGTCCAGCACGTAGTCACGGCCGCCGTGCGCCGCCGCGTCCCGCCGAACGATCGGCCTGAAGACCGCTACCCGCTGCACCCGTCGGGACAGCTGCTGGAGGACGCCGAGCGCGACCGTGGACTTGCCGGTCGAGCCCTCGACGGACGCGACATAGACACTGCTCGCCATGCCGCCACCCTAGGTCACTGCGCTGACCAGAGGCTCAGCAGAGGCTGGCAGGTGCAGGTGAATGATCAGGGGCTGGCGGCTGTCCGTCGCCCACCGAAGAAGCCGTTCTGGGCGTGCAGGCTCAGATAGCACAGGCCCGCCACCGGCACCGGCAGCCAGAACTGGATCAGCCGCCAGGCGAGGACCGCGAGTACGGCGCTCTGGCCGGGGATGCCGTACCCGAGCAGCGTGGAGATCGCGATCCCCTCGACCACCCCGATGCCGCCGGGGGTGAGCGGTATGACGGCGGCCAGGTTGGCGGCGCAGTACGCGAGCAGCAGCGGGACCGGGTTGACCGGCTGGTAGAAGGCGGCCAGGAAGGTCCAGAGCACGGCGGCGTCGAGCACCCAGTTGAGCGTGGCCCAGATGAGGAAGGCCTTCCTGACCTCGTGGTCGCGCAGCAGGTCACGGAAGCGGCGCGCGAGGTCCTCGAACCAGGGCCGGGTCCGCTGCGGGAGGTACCGGACGACGAGACGGACCAGGCGGGCGGCGTACCGCTCGACGGTCGACCGGGAACCGCCGGCGAGGATGCCGCAGGCGATGACGGCCAGGCCGATCAGGAAGCCGGTCAGGTACGCCGGAGTCGCGTCGCGGGACACGACCGCGGGGATCGACGTCAGCCAGGCGAGGAACACCAGCGCGAGCGGCGACCCGATCGCCTCGGCGGTGACGGTCGCGGTCACATTGGTCGGCTGCGCGCCGCCGGCCACGAACAGCCGGAAGCGGAGCGCGCTCGCGGTCGCGGCACCACCGGGTACGACGTGGCTCACGCCGTACCCGGTGACGTCGGACCGGAGGATCCAGGAGTATGGCAGGTGGCCGCGGCCGAGCAGGGCCCGGGTGAAGAACGAGTAGCAGACCAGGCTCGCGGCCTCGAGCAGGATGGCGACGACCACCCAGATCGGGTTCAGATGACCGACCCGGTCCAGCGACTGCCGGGCGATCGCGAGCTTGGGAAGGACGACGTACTCGACGACGGCGACCAGGATCAGGATCGACAACGCGGTCCATGCCCGCCGGTACCAAGCCGGCCGTGCCTTGGCCGCGGTGTCCGTGGAACTCACGCACCCTTGTGTACCAGTTGTGGGCCTGCTCCTCGCAGTTGGGGGGAATCAGCGGCAGTCGAGGATGCACTTGCCGGTGGCCGGGTGGTTGAGCACGTGCTCGTGGGCCAGTCGGGCGTCCTCCAACGGGAAGACCGCGCCGATCGGGGCCGTGAGGTGGCCGTCGGCGAGGAAGCGCTGGATCGCGGACCAGCCGTCTGTGCGCTCGCCCGGGCTCATGTTCCACAACGCCGTACCGCGGACGTCTGCTTCGTGGAACATCAGGGCCCGAGGAGTGAACGGCAGCGAGCCGCGGCTGCCGACGACCACGATCCGGCCGCGCGGAGCGAGGACGCCGGTGTCGGCCTCCAGGTTGAGCTCGGCCCGCATCTCGACGACCAGGTCGACCCCTTGGCCGTCGGTCAGCGACGCAATGTCGTCCAGTGCGCCGTGCCCGAGCACGTGCTGCGCTCCGACTGACCGCACCAGGTCCTGGCCTGCCTCGGTGCCCGCGGTCCCGATGACGACAGCGCCCGCCCGGCGTGCCATCTGCACCGCCGGCAGCCCGACGCCGCCACTCGCTCCATGCACGAGCACGACCTCGCCGGCCTGCAGCCCACCCCGCTGGAACAGCGCCCGGTACGCCGTCAGCCACGGCACACCGATCGCGGCACCCTCGGCAAACGAGAGCTCGTCGGGCAGCGGATGTACGGCGTCCTCCGCACACACCACCCGCTCCGCGTACGTGCCCGACCCGGTGGGCCCGAGCGTCGCGACGAATACCCGGTCACCAATCGCGCACCCGGTCACGTCGGACCCGACCGACTCCACCACGCCGGCGCCGTCGAACCCGGGCGTGTAGGGCACAGCCGGTTTGAAGAACGCATACTCCCCGGTCCGGATGTAGGTGTCGGCCGGGTTGACCCCCGCCGCCTCGATCCGGACCACCACCTCGCCGGCCCCCGGCTGTGGGTCGGCGACCTCCTCGACCTGCAGCACGTCCGCCCCACCGAACTGCCGTACGACGATGCTCCGCACGGTCAGCTCCCGGCGATCTCGCCGACCGCGTCCCGGGCCGTCCGCGCGTACTCCACCAGGTTGTTCCGCGGCGGGTTGAAGAAGTCGATTTGCGTGCACGTCCCGTCGTACGTCCGCGCCCGGTGCGGCACCCACGGCGGGATCACCGCGACGTCACCCGGCCGCATCGTCCGGATCTCGCCGTCGATCTCGAACTCGAGCTCGCCTTCGAGGACCACGACGACCTGCTCCTCGACGTGGTTGTGCAGCGGCGCCTCGGTGTTCGGCTCGTAGTGCACGAAGTTCGTCAGCGTCTGCTCGCCGAGCACGGGCCGGAACGACAGCCCCGCGACGTACTCGACCGGCTTGATGTCGTCAACGTGAAAGAACCGCCCGGGCGCCGCCGGCTGCTGCGAGGAGTCGGTCTTGAAATGATCGGACGATTCCATGGTGCCGCCTTTCGTCAGGTGAGCTGGATCTCGAGCTGCGTGCCGGACGGTACGCCGGGGTGGCGGAGCCAGAGGATGCCGTCTTGGTAGCGGTGGTCGGTGATCGCCGTGCCGTCTACCTGCACTGTGGTTGGCTCGGTGCGCACTCGGATGGCGGTGGTGACTTCGACGCCACGCGGAGCTTCGCAGGTGAAGGCGATCCTGTTGTCGTCCTGCTGCCAGTCCACGACGCGGCCCGCGGAGGCCAGCAGCGGCTCCTCGTCGTAGGTGAGGTCGCGGAGCCAGGTCAGCTGGCCGGGGCCCAAGACGCGCTGCCGGACAATGGGGAGGTGCGGGTCGAGGAGGTCGAGGTACGTGCCCTCGACGGAGTGGGTGCCACCGGCCTCTTCCAGGACGGCGCCGATGAGGTAGGGGCCGCGCTGGACGGACAGCCAGTTCGTGGACTGCCAGCTGTGGCCGGCGGCCTCGGCCAGCGAGCGGATCGCGGCGACCAGTTCGTCCGGTGACTTGGTGAAGTCGGCTGGGCGAGTTGGGAGGAAGCGAACCCGGCCGTTGCCGACCGCCTGGATGCCGTCCACGGTCGGGTTCGCGCCGAGCGCCTCGGCCAGGTGGTCGGCGCAGGTGGCGTACCGACCGGTCCACCAGGAGCGGATCGAGTGATAGGGGTCGGCGCCGTCACCGACGTACAGCAGGCTGCCGCCGCGGCTCACCCACCCGGCGAGCGCGTAGTGGATCCCCGGCGCCAGCGGCTTCTGGAACTCGTAGCTCAGGACGAGTACGTCGATGTCGTCCAGCGCATCCGGAGCGTCCAGCACGTTCTCCAGCTGCACCGGAGACACGCGCTGCCCCTCGCACAACGGTGGCAACGCCAGCCCGTAGAAGTCGGAGAAGTGCAGCTGCTCGCGGCCCTCCAACGCCAGGGCGTCCTGCAAACCGTCGTAGTGGCCGCTCTCACCCCCGGGCGACCACCGCTGGAACATCGCGGTGTCCGACAGCGCGACACCGATCCGCGGTCCGTCGTGAGCCCACCGCACGTCCGGCTGATCGAGATCCCGCAGGCTGTTCATCGCGATCAAGTAACTCGTCGCCGTGTCCGCCGGGATCGGTTCCCGCTCGCCGGACCCCTCCCGCAGATAAGGCCGGTTGAAGATCCGGTGCGGCCAGGGCGCCACCTCGTACCGCGCGACGCCCGGGTGCAGGAGCGACGCAATGAGCGTGCGCTGCCAGTTGGCCAGGTAGTCCTCCCAGGTCCGGTCCGGGTGGTCCTCGATCGGGTCGTGCAGGAACCACATCCGCCGATCGGTCCCGCGGGTCAGGTCCTGCGCGATGCCGTACTCCAGGTACGCCGTCTCGAACGTCCGCTCCGCGACCTTCCCGGCGTACACGTTCGGCGTCCGCGACGTACCGGTCCACACCTGCGCGATCGCGCCGTCGATCGAGGGCAGCGTCCGCAGCCGGGACTCGGGACTGATGATCTGCCACTGCGTGTAGTTCAGCAGGCTGTGCGTCGGCACGTAGAACCGGACCTGCCGGCCTTGCTGCAGGGCCTCGTCGCGCAGCACCGACGTGACCCGGTCGAGGCTGCGCGAGAGCAGGTGCTGCTTGAGCTGTCCGGAGCGGAAGTGCGCCTCGGCGGTGCTGTGCGGCGGCTGCCACGGCTCGCCGAAGTACGCCTGCCACTCCCGCTTGAAGGACTCGGAGTAGCCGGCCCGCGCCCAGAACTCCGGCTCCTCCAGATGGATGCCTTCCACACCCAGCGAGATGATCGGCCGCAGCTTCTCGACAAGGTACTCCGTGAAGCGGAAGGTCGGAACCATGTACGGGATGTCCGTGCTCGACCCGTGCAGGATCGGCGACCCGTCACCGGCCGTCTGCGCGTCGGCCCAGTGGTCCGAGCCGTCCCACCGCCCGTCCAGATAGTCCTGGTACGTCCCCCAGGAGATCCCGGTCATCAGGTGCACCCGGTACCCGGCCTGCCGCCACCGCGCGATCCGCTCCGGCGTCGTGTCGTTCAGCCCGTAGACCATCACGAAGTCGGTGCGCAGGTCGATCGACGCGTCGTACGGCGCCTGCTCCTGGAAGCCGGTTCGCTCGAGATCCTTCGACGTCATGCCCTTCAGTCGACCACGGCGGGTGGTGCGGTTTCGCCGGTCCGCGTGTCGGACCGTTTGCGCGGCAGCAGGAAGGCCGGCACCAGCGTGAGCAGGACCAGCACCCACGCGACCCAGTAGGTGTGCGCGAACGCCGTCGCCGCGTCGACGAGCCCACGAGCGATGGCCGCGGGGTCGAGGTGGAGTGGGGCGACATTCTCCGGGCGGGTGTTGGACAGGATCGCCGCCTGCGTCTCGCGCAGACCCGAGCCCAGCCCGGGGATGTTCTGCGTCCCCGGGATGACCGGCGAGTTGTTGAGCTGGTTGGTGAGCACGACCGACATCGTCGCCACGCCACAGGACGACGCGATCTGCTGACTGATGTTGAGCAGTGTCGAACCGCGGGCGACCTCGGCCCTGGACAGCGTCCGCAGCGCGGAGGTGAACAGCGGCATCATCGTGCCGCCCATCCCGAAGCCCATCACGACCAGCATCGCGATGATCAGGCCGTACGACGTGGTGGCCGTGATCTGGGTCAGCCCGAACATGCCGATCACGATCCCGGCGATCCCGAACGGCACGATCCGCCCGACCGGGATCTTGTCCACCAGCCGGCCGGCGATCGGCATGGTCACCATCGCGCCGAGCCCCTGCGGTGCCACCAGCAGGCCCGCGTGCAGCGTCGACTCGCCGCGGATCTGCTGGAAGTACGTCGGCACCAGCAGCAGCCCGCCGAAGAACGCGGCCGCGAACAGGAACATCGTGATGATCGAGACCGTCAGGTTCCGGTCGCGGAACAGCCGGAGGTCGAGCAGCGGGTGCTTCGGCCGGAACGAGTGCCAGACGAACGCGCCCATCAGCAGCACACCGAGCAGCATCGAGACCCAGACCCGGGGCGCGCCGAAGTCGCCGCCCTTGGCGGGCAGCGACGACACCCCGAACAGGAACAGCGCGAGGCCGGGCGACATCAACGCGACGCCCAGATAGTCGAGCGACTCCGACTTCTGCGCGTGGTCCTTCTCCAGCGCCAGCCGGGCGTAGATCAGTGCGATCACGCCGAGCGGCACGTTGATGAGGAAGATCCAGTGCCAGCTCGCGGCCTGGATCAGCCAGCCGCCGAGGATCGGGCCCAGGATCGGGCCGAGCAGCATCGGCACGCCGAGGATCGCCATCAGCCGGCCCATCCGGTGCGGCCCGGCGGCCCGGGTCATGATCGTCATCCCGAGCGGCATCAGCATGCCGCCGCCCAGGCCCTGCAGGACCCGGAAGCCGATCAGCATGTCGATGCTGGTCGCGGTCGCGCACAGCGCGGACCCGGCGGTGAAGAGGAAGATCGCAGTCATGTAGAGCCGCTTGGTGCCGAACCGGTCGGCGGCCCACCCGGTCAGCGGGATCACGGTCGCGAGCGCCAGCGTGTACGCCGTCACCGTCCAGGCGACGGTGGAGTAGGCGATCGGGCTCTGCGGTGTCCCGAACTCGTCCTGGAAGGTGGGCAGGGCGACGTTGACCACCGTGATGTCGAGGATCGACATGATGGCGCCGAGCACCACGACGCCGGCGATCTTCAGCACCGCGGCATCGATGTTGTCGGGGTACTCGGGTAGGTCGGAGTTGTTGACGGCCGGTTGGCTCACGGTGGGGTCCCCCCTCGCGCACGGATAACCAGGCCCGAGACTACGCGCGTCCACCGACAAGTTTGAAGCACCTTACTAACCGAGTGCGGCTGGTGACTCAGCGTGAGGGATCAGTAGCCGGGGACTGCCCGAACCGTCGGCAGGCACTGCCCAGACGTCCGCGTCGCCCTTGCCGTGCGGTACGGCGTACCCGATGGTCCGAGCGTTCAGCCAGGCCGGCTGGTCGTCGACGCTGCGGGTCTCGGCCAGCGGGGTGCGGGTGCCGCTCGCCAGGTCGAGGACGGACAGCCGCCAGCCCTTCGCCGGGTCGTTGCCGATTGCCGCCTTGAACGCGATCCGCTTGCCGTCGGGGGAGAGCGACGGGCACTCGATGTTCTGCGCAATGGTCCGGACCGACTTGGCCGCGATGTCTCCGGCAACGAGATAGCGGCGACCGGCGGTCGACATCGTCGCGTAGAAGTGGTCGTCGTCCGCGAAGGTGATCCCCCAGAAGTTGAGGTCCGGAGCCGTGTACGCGCGGCCGTCCAGCGTCACCTTGAGGAATTCGAGCGAGTCGATCATGTCCGACGTCTGCAGATCAATGAGCCCGGACCGCGTGGAGAACCGGCCGTGGTTGTACGAGTCGCCCGCCACGAACACCGTCCAGCCCGCGAGCCGGCCGTCCGCGGAGACGCGCGTGCGGTTCGGTACGCCGACCAGCGGGATCGCCTTCGTCACGTTCAGGTTCTGGTCCAGGAACGCGATCTGGAACGTGGTGAGCGCGCCGTCCTGTCGCAGACACGTGCCGGTGCCGCCGGCCGCGTAGACCCGCAGGCAGCTCAACGCCGACACGGACCGCGGTCCGCCGGGGTTGTCCTTCGGAACCAGCGCCAGACGGCCCTTGCTGTCCGGTGCGGTACTGCGGAACATGATGCGCGGACCAGCCGCCAGGCTCAGCTCGTTGGCGGTGGCCACGTGTCCGCGGGAGGTGACGACCACGCCGTACGTCACGGCGACGGCAGCCAGGACCACGGCCCCGAGCAGCGCGACCAGAACCCGGCGGGTCACTTCCGACCAACTCCCCGGAGCAGCACGCCGACGAGGACGACGGCCACGGCGACCAGGCCAGCGGCGACCCTGCTCGCGCTGGCCGGCCCCCACACGGTCCACGCCACGCCGAACAGGACCGACGATCCGAGGTAGGACAAGGCCTGTCCGGTCTGGATCAGCGCGAGTCCTGTCGTGCGCAAGCTCTCCGGCAGCACCGGCCCGGCCAGCGCCATCAGTACGCCATCGGTGGACGCGTAGAAGACGCCGTACAACGCGAGCACGACGACCAGCAGCGGCCAGCCACCGAGCGGACCGAACAGCAGCAGGTATACGAGCAGCAGCGCGAGATAGCCGGCGATGACCACCTTCAACCGGCCTACCTTGTCGGCCAGCACTCCCAACGGCGCGGCCAGCAGCAGGTAGGAGAGGTTGGTGCCTACGGCGAGCAGTGGGAACCAGGCCAGGTTGAGCCCTTCGCGTCGCTGCAGCAGCAGGTAGACGAAGCCGTCGCCGATCGTCACGAGGCCGGCGAGGCATGCGGCGAGCACGAGCCGCCGTACGGGCGCCATCCGCAGCAGGTCGCTGAGCCGCGAGGGTTCCACCGCGGTCTTCTTCGGCTGTTCGTCGCGGCGGTCACGGACGAAGAGCACCAGCAGCAGTACGCCGAACGTCGCGATGCAGAAGCTGGCGACGAACACCGCGTCGTACGCCTGGGCCGTCGCGCCGAGGATCGCGAGCGCGACCAGCGGACCGGCGAACGCGCCGACGGTGTCCATCATCCGGTGTACGCCGAACGCGCGGCCGTACAGCTGCGGGGGAGTCGAAAGCGTGATCAGCGCGTCGCGCGGTGCCGTCCGTAGACCCTTGCCGGTGCGGTCGACCGCGATCACGGCGCCGATCGCGCCGACGGCACTGCCCGCGGCGAGCAGGCCGAGCTTCGCGACCGCGGACAGACCGTAGCCAAGACCGGCGACGAACTTGCGCTGGTGGGTGCGGTCCGCGACGTACCCGCCGACGAGCCGCAGCAGCGCGGTCGCGCCCGTGTAGGTGCCGTCGACGACGCCGTACGCGGCCGGGCTGAGGTGCAGGCCGATCATCAGGTAGACGGGCAGGACCGCGGTCACCATCTCCGACGAGATGTCGGTGACCAGGCTGACCGCGCCGAGCGCGAACACGTTGCCGCTGAGCAGGAACAGGGCGCGCCCGCGGGACGGCTTCGCGTCATGCGGACGGTCGATCGTGGACAGGTACACGAGAGTCACCTCCGAGGGCTCCGAGGCTGGGGGAGCTCGCGGGCACGGCCGGAGCCGTGCCCGCGAGCGGGGAGGTTCAGTTCCAGACGTTGGTGATCTCGGCGGCCGAGTTCAGGTGCGTCAGCCCGTAGGAGCTCTCGACGGTGCTCAGGACGTTGTAGTGGTTGATCTGGTTGGAGAAGGTGCCGACCTGGGTGTGCGCGCCGACGAACGCGGTGAAGATGTGGTTGGACGACCCGCCGTTGTCCTCGTCGAAGGTGATGATCAACAGGCTGTTGTGCGTCTTCGCCCAGGTCGCGTAGGCGGTCAGGTTGTTCTTCAGCCAGGTGTCACCGGTGCCGACCGAGCAGTCGTGCATGTCGTTGCACATGTTCGGCGTCACGAACGACACGGTCGGCAGGCTCGCGTAGTTGGCCGAGCTCGGGAAGACGGAGTACCGCAGGTTGCTGGTGGCCGGCACGTTGGTGAAGTTGACCCAGCCGTTGTGCTTGCGCCGGTACTCGCCGCTCGAGCAGCCGGTGTAGCCGTCGGACGGCATGCTCTCGGAGTAGCCCTTGAAGGTCTTGCCGGCGGCGATCAGCTGGCTGCCGAGGTTGCTGCCGCTGTAGGTGTGCGGGCAGCTGTCGTCGGTGACGCCCTGGGTCTTGCCCGAGAAGATCGCCAGGTAGTTGGGTTCGCTGGGGTGGGTGACGCCGTACGCCTGGCTGAACTTGGCGCCCTGGCCGGCCAGGCTGTTGAACGTCGGGGCACTGGAGCTGCCGCTGATCTGCGAGTACGCGTGGTTCTCGAACATCACCAGCACGATGTGGTCGAACACCGGCACGGCAGCGGCCTGGGATGTTGGCGCTGCTTGTGCGTCGACCGTGGTGCCGGTGATCGCGGTGGCCGAAGCGAGGACGACCGCCGCAGCCGTCAGCACGGCTGCGATGCGCTTCCGTTTCACGATTTCTCCCTCACAGGATGGGGCCCGGTCCGGGCCATCACTCATCGTGTGAGCCGACAGCCGCAGCCAGATGTTCGGGAGATGAACAATCGTGTCACGCAGAGGAACAGGACGGGTGCGGTCAGCGACTGGTGACCACCAGCGTCGGCGGATCCTCGACGGACCCTTCCAGCGCGGTGGTCTCGTAGGGCTGCGGCAGGTCCGACCGCCAGGCGAGCAGGCGGGTCCGCGAGCCCGCATCGAGCGCGATCACCAGCCAATCGCCGTCGGGGCTGAAGGCCAAACCGGGCTGCGACTTCGCAGGCAGCTCGACATCGGGTACGACGTCCAGCAGGCCGGTGTCGAAATGCAGTACGGCGACCTGCGCGGCCGAGGCGCCCTGGACGACGAGGGCGACCTTCTTGCCGTCCGGGCTGACGACGCCGCAGCAGACCGGGTTGGGGAGGATCTTCTTGCCGATCGGGCCGCCGCTGATCGCGCGGTGGTGCAGCAGGCACGGACCTTCCTGGCAGGAGGCGGTCCAGACGACCTGACCCGCGCCGGCCGCGAGCGGCGAGACCTGGTCGTCGAGACGGCCCAGGAGACGACCGGTCCGCGCGTCCACGAGAGCGAGCGCAGTCGGCGGCCCGGTCGGGTCGGACTGCATCATCCCGGTAACGGTGGTGCCGACGATCGCGGACGGGTAGAAGCCGAGCGGCAGCTGGACCCGCTTGCCGCCGCTGGCCGGCGTGATGGTCGCGTAGGGGTGCTCGACGTCGGCGGCGAACGCCACGATCCAGACGTGGTTGGCGTCGGTCAGCAGGGATTCGTTCGGACCGAGCGAGCGGACCAGGCTGACGTGACGGTCGACGCTGATCCGGAGCATCGCGTAGTGGGCGGTCTCGTCGCAGGACCGCGTGGTCGCGTACGCCGTCACCGGGTCGCCGGCGAGCACAGCGGCGTACTCACCCGGCTTCACCACCTCGGTGGCCAGCGCGGTCGCTCGCCCGCTGTCGAAGTCGACGACCCGCAGCCGCTCGCCACCGACGAGCACCTGAAGCCCGGTGCTCTCCCTGGGCGGTTCGCTGGCCACGATCGGCAGCTGCACCTCTGTCCCGCAACTCCCGGTCCCCATCGACCACGTGGGACCGGCTGGTGCCACGCTGATCGCCTCGGTCGGCGGTGGGCTCGGCTGGTGATCGGAAGCCGACACCAGCCGAAAGCCGATCAGCCCGGCCACCAGCAGCCCGAGACCGCCGACGGCAATCCGCCAGACGCGTCTCGGGCTCCCGACCTCGAGCAGCTCCTCCGGCTCCTGCTCCACCCGACCATGAAACCACCTCGCATGCTGTCTCAGCGGGGGTCGACGTGGTAGCGGAGGTGGGTGACGCCGTTGGAGGATTCGACGACGCGGTCGCGGGTGAGGTTGACCGGAGCACCGCCGAGCAGGTCGAACAAGCGGACGCCGTCGCCGAGCAGCACCGGGACCAGGTGAACCTGGAGTTCGTCGAGGAGGCCGGCGGCGAGCGCCTGCTGGGCCGCGGTGGCGCCGTGGATGCCGACCGTGAGGTCCCCGGCGACGGCCTTGGCCTGGGCGACGGCGCTCTCGATGCCGTCGGTCACGAAGGTGAAGACCTTCGGTGCCTCCGCGGGCGGCTCGTGGGTGAGGACGAAGCACGGCAGGTCACCGGCCGGACCACCGTCGCCCCAGCCGCCCTCGCCGACGCAGAAGTCGTACGAACGCCGCCCCATCAGGATCGCCCCGGCGCCGGCCACCATCTCCTGCAGCACTTCCTTGTCCTCGGCGGTCGCCGCCGGCCCCAGCCAGTCGTGCAGCACCTCGCCACCCACCCCGAGCGGGTGCTCCCGGCTGTCGTTCGGCCCGGTGACGAAACCGTCCAGCGACATCGACATCGCTGACGCAACCTTGCCCATGATGACTCCTCCATACTCGAGTCCCGCTCCCTGCGGGGTTGTCTCAAGCCTGTCGACCGGGCGACCGCGTGCCATCCGTGGTCAGCACGGATCTACTACGGAACCTTCAGCGCCAGCGTGGCCTCGCGCTCGAAGCTGGCGTCGATCCGGCCGAACGCCTCGGCGGCCGCGGTCAGGGCCTCGTGGTCGCCGGAGAGCCGGGCAGCGGCACGCGCGAGACACGCAGCAGCCCAGTCGTTCTCCGCGGCCGCCGGCGCCGCAGCGGCGAGCAGTTCCGGTACGCCTAGCAATCCAGCGACCACGGCCAACTCCGCCGCACTGGCCTGTGCGTACGGCGCCCACCAGTGCTCACCGAACTCCCCGAACGCCCGCCGCACGATCTCGTCGGCCCTGTCGTCGGCCCTGTAGTCGGCGCTCCTGGTGTCGGCGAGGTGCGTGGCGACGCGGGCCTCGGCGAAGAGGTAGGGCGCGACCAGCCAGGGCGCGTCGTCGAGGTCGTCGCAGCGGGCGGCCTCGAGGGCGCGCTGCTGCCAGGTGTCGAACAGGCCGTCGTCGCGGAGGCCGTGGACCATCGCGGCGGCGGACATCGCGGAGGCCATCCACTCGATCGGTGGGGCGCCGGCGCGTTGCCAGCGGTCCCAGAGCGCGTCGGCGTACTCGATGCAGGCGTCGAACCGGCCGGTCAGCGCGCAGACACGGATCCGCCGCGGGAGCGAGATGTACGGGTGGTCGCCGACCGGATCGTCGGGCATGCTCAGGGCCGCGAAGGCCGCGGGCAGGTCACCGACCGCGGTCGCCGTGGTGGGCGTGACGTGGAAGGCGTCGATGATCTCGGCGGCGGCGTACGGCTCGTGCCGGGGGAGTGGGCCGACGAGACGCATCCGTTCGACGGCGTACGACCGTGCGTCGCGCAGCCGGCCGCCGTTCGCGGCGGCCACGCTCAGCGCGTCGAGCGCACCCGCGATCAGGACCGGATCACCGCTGCGGCGGGCAGCATCGACGGCTTCCTGCGCGAGCTTCGGATCCGCGTCGATCCGCCGCCCGCCGCCTTCCCATGCCTTGGCGGTCGCGAGCAGCGCGGTCACCTGTGAGTCGCCGGGCCGGGCGCCGGCGAACGCGTCGGTCAGCAGTTGCTCGGTCCGCTCACTGGGTACCGCGTACAGCGTCCCCGTCGGGTACCGGTTCACCGCGATGACGGCCAGCGCCAGCATCGTCGCCCGAACGTTGCCGTCAGCAACCGCCCGGTCGGCGGCGTCGAGCAGCAGCTCCACACCGGTCTCCGCGTCCGAGATCGCCAGCGTCGCATCGGCCGCCGACCGCAGATCCAGCGCGGCCGCCACCCCGTCCTCGGCCCGCTCCGCCGCTGCCCGGTAGTGCGCCACAGACTCGACGAACTCGCGCCGGGCAAACGCCAAATGCCCCAACGCCCGCGCCAACCGATGCGCAGTCGCATCCGGCCCCGGCCCGGTGGCCCCCAACGCAGCCCGCAGGTCCGCGACCACCTCGTCGTACGGCGTCTGCCAGTCGGCGCTGTCCAGCTGGGATTCCAGGTGGGTGGCGGTGGTGGCGGCCCAGTTGAGGTAGTGGGACTGGGCGGCTGTCAGTTCGTCGGGGGTCAGTTGGTCGCGGGCGAATTCGCGGATGGTTTCCAGCAGTTGCCAGCGGGAGCCTCGGCGTACGATCAGGGTCTTGTCGGTGAGGCGGCCGAGGAGGTCGGCGACCTCGCCTCGGGTCAGGTCGGGGCTGGTGGCTGTGGCGGCGTCGAGGTCGAAGCCGCCGACGTAGATGGCGAGGCGGCGGAACAGCAGGCGCTCGTGGACGTCGAGCAGGTCGTGGCTCCAGTTGATGACCGCGGTCAGCGACCGGTGCCGGGCGTCCATGCCGCGGCCGCCGGCGAGCAGTCGGAGTCGGTCGTCGAGTGCGGCTCGCAGTCCGTCCGCTCCGAGTGAGCCGATCCGCGCCGCGGCCAGCTCGATCGCCAGCGGCATGCCGTCGAGCCGCTCGCAGATCTCGGTGAGGTCTTCGTCGGTGGCTGTGAAGGACGGATCGACGGCCCGTGCGCGATCGGCGAACAACTCGGTGGCCGCGTCCAGGGGTGGCAGAACGACAGTCGTCTCGGCCGGTACGCCGAGTCGCTCCCTGCTGGTGGCCAGAATCGTCACCTCGGGACAGGTGCGCAGCAGCCGTTCCGCCAGCTCGGCGACCTCGTCGACCAGGTGCTCGCAGTTGTCCAGCACCAGCAACCACCGCCCGGACTGCAGCTGCTCGACCAGCACCTCTTCCAGGCTCTGAGGAGGCCGCTCACTCAACCCCAGCGCGGACGCCACCGCTCGCACCACCAGCCCGCCCCGCACGGGCACCAGATCCACAAACGCACCGGACGCGCCAGCCCCACCGCCCCCGCTGCCCGCGCCGGAGGCAGCAGCTGTCGTGAGGTCGGCTGCTACTACTGCAGCCAGTCTGGTCTTTCCCATGCCGCCTGGGCCGAGGATGGTGACCAGCCGCGACCGCTCGAGGGCGTCGCGCACGGCGGACGTGTCGTGGGCGCGGCCGACGAACGTGGTGCGCGTCGCGGGGAGTCCGGTGATGGCCGGCCGGGCGCTCGCCGGCTCGGCACGGCCCGCCTGCGGCGTCGACTGGGCTGAGCCCGCGCTCGGCGTCACCTCGGCGCGCGCGGCGACGAGGTCGGCCAGCTCGCGGCGGTCGGCGACGCCGTACTTGCGGAGCAACGACGAGACGTGGCTCTCGACAGTGCGGACGGAGATGTGCAGGGCGCGGGCGATCTGTGCGTTCGACCGGTGGTCCGCCACCGCCTCGAGTACTTCGGCTTCGCGCGCTGACACCTCGTCCACGCGCCCATCATGTCCGATCCGCGGGGCGCCTGTGGGAGATCTGCGGGAGATCCGTGGGAGATCCGTGGTCGGCACGGATGTGGCTCCGTGGTCGCCGGCGGGAAGGTCGTCGCACCAGATCAACCCCCAGATCAACCCTTGGAGGTAGCGATGAGTACGACGATGACAACGCCGCGCAAGGTCCGGACGGGCACGGTGGCGCTGTGGGTGGTGCAGGTGCTGCTGGCGGCGATGTTCGTGATGGCGAGCCTGCCGAAGCTGTCCGGCGACCCGGCGATGGTCGAGCAGTTCAGGTCCATCGGCGCCGGTCAGTGGCTCCGGTACTTCGTCGGTGGCCTCGAGTTGGCCGGAGCAATCGGGCTGCTGGTCCCGCGGCTGTGCGGCCTGGCCGCGGTCGGTCTGACCGCCCTGATGGTCGGTGCGACGTTCACCAACGTGGTCGTGCTGGGCATCTCCCCGGCCATCCCGCTCGCCTTCCTGGTCGTCGCCGTGGCGATCGCCTGGTTCCGGCGGGCAGAGGTCCGAGCGGTGGTCCGGCGATGACCATCTCGGCGTTCGAAGGTCTGCTGATCCGCCCCGGCGACCCGGGCTACGACGCGGGCCGCACGGTGTGGAACGCGATGGTCGACCGTCGCCCGGCGATGATCGCCCGCTGCGCGAGTACGGCGGACGTCGTCGCGGCTCTCCGCTACGGCCGCGAGGCCGGCCTGGAGATCGGCGTCCGCTGCGGGGGCCACAGCTTCCTCGGCCTGCCGGTCGTCGAGGACGGCCTGCTGATCGATCTGTCGCCGATGAGCTCCGTCCACGTGGACCCGGCCAGCCGCCGGGCCCGCGTCGGCGGCGGCGCGTTGCTGGGCGCCCTCGACGTCGGCGCCCAGCGGTACGGCCTGGCGACCACCGCCGGCAACGTCTCCCACACCGGCGTCGGCGGGCTGACCCTTGGTGGCGGCATCGGCTGGCTGGCCCGCGCCCACGGCCTGACCTGCGACAACGTTGCGTCGTACGAGCTGGTCACTGCGGACGGCGCCGTCCTGCGCGTCAGCGACACCGAGCACCCGGAGCTCTTCTGGGCCCTGCGCGGAGGAGGTGGAGGCTTCGGCGTGGTCACCTCGTTCGAGTTCCGCCTGCACCCAGTGGGCACGCAAGCACTGACCGCCGACCTCTTCTACGACCTCGACGACGCGGGTACGGCGTTGCGCGGCTGGCGAGATCTGTTCCCCGGCACGCCGCGCCAGGCAACTCCGGTTGCCCGGGTCGGGCGCTGGGACGGCAGGCCAATGGCCAGCATCGGATATGTCTGGGTCGGCGATCCCGACGAGGGTCGCCAGTTGCTCACGCAGTACCAAAGCATCGGGAAGCCGGTGCAGCAGCGCGTTCGCGAGCTCACCTACCTGGATCTGCAGACCCAGTCGGACGACGACGAACGTCATGCCCTCCGCCGCTACTGCAAAGGCCACTACCTGCGGACGCTGCCGGACGCCGCGATCGACGCGTTCCTTGCCCAGGACAACAATCCGGGCGCACGGATGACGCTCAACGGCGGCGCGATCCTCGACGTACCCGACGCGGACACGGCGTACAGCCACCGCGATGCGCTGGTCGAGTTCACCACCGGCGACGACTGGACCGATCCGGCCGAGGACGTCGCGCGGATCGCCGCGGCGCGGGCGTACGCCGCCGGCCTCGAGCCCTACACGAGCGGCAGCTACGTCAACACGATCGCCGACGAGGACGCGACCGCCGTCCACCGCGCGTACTCACCGGCGAAGCTGACCCGCCTGCAGCAACTCAAACGCAGCTACGACCCGGACAACGTGTTCAACCGCACGCCGCTGACGCCGTCACAGTAGATCGGCTGCCTGCAACTGCGCCCAGATCTCGGACTGGTCGACGACGGCGACGCCGAGCTTCTCGGCCTTGGTCAGCTTGGACGCTCCCACGTCGGCGCCCGTGATCAGGAAGTCGGTGCTCGCCGAGACCGACGACGCGATCGTCGCCCCGGCCTTCTCGCAGAGTCGCTGGAAGGCCGGGCGGGCGACCTTCTCCCCGGACCGCGGGTTGGTGATCGAGCCGGTGACGACGACCGTCTTCCCGGCCAGCGGCGCACCGGCCGCAACCACCGGCGGCAGGTCCTCCTCGCGTACGTCGAGCGAGACGCCGGCCGCCCGGAGCCGCTCGAGCTCCGGCCGGAGCCGGGTCAGGTGCTCGATCAGCGAGGCCGCGACCTTCGGACCGATGTCCTCGACGGCAACCAGCCCGTCGACACCGGCATCGGCGACCTCTTCCAGCGAGCCGAAGCCCGCCCGGCACAACCTGGCCGCCGTGCCCTCGGAGGCCATCGGGATGGCGAGACCGATCAGGGCCCGGCGCAGGCCCACCTGCCGGCTGGCGTCGATCGACTCGATCATCCGGGCCGCCGACACCTCGCCGATCCGGTCGAACTCCAGCAGACCCTCCGCGGTCAGGTGGTAGAAGTCCGACGGGTGCTCCAGGATCCCGGCCTCGGCCAGCCGCTCGATCCAGACGCCACCGATCGCGTCGATGTCCGCGGCCGCCCGCGACGCCCAATGAATCAGCCGCCGGACGGTCTGCGCCGGACACGCCACGTTGGTGCAGAACAGCTCGCGGCTGTTCCCCTGCTCGGTCAAGGGAAATCCGCACGACGGGCACACGACCGGCGGCACGATGTCCTGCTCGGCCCCGGTCCGCTTCGACGCGTCCAGTACGCCGGCCACGAACGGGATCACATCCCCGGCCCGGCGGACCAGGACCGTGTCGCCGATCTTGATGCCGCGGGCCCGGATCACCTCCTGGTTGGCCAGCGTCGCGCGGGTCACCGTCGTCCCGCCGACGAAAACCGGCTCCAGCCACGCGACCGGCGCGATCTTGCCGGTCTTGCCCACGTCCCACCGCACCTCCAGCAGGACGGTCGTCTTCTCCTCGGCGGCGAACTTGAACGCCAGCGCACCCCGCGGCGAGCTTGACCGCGTGCCGGCCGCGGCGAAGGCGTCGCGATCGGCGAGCCGCAGTACGGCGCCGTCCAGGTCGTAGTCGAGGTCGTTGCGCTGCTGCTCGATGGTCGTGATCACGGCCTGCGCCGCGGCGGCGTCGTCACAGTGCCGCATGTCGGCGACCGTGAAGCCCATCTCCTTCAGCGCGCGCTCGAGATCGGCGTCCGCGCCGTCGCTCAGCAGGTCGAACGCCAGGAACTGCAGCCGGCGCTCGGCCACCGTCGCCGGATCCTTCGCACGCAGCGTGCCGGCCGCGGCGTTCCGCGGGTTGATCAGCGGCTTGTCCGGGTGCGCGGCGTTGTACGCGGCGAACGTCGACCGCAGCATCACCGCCTCACCACGGACCTCGACGCGGTCCGGTCCGTCGAGCTTGTCCGGGACCCCGTCGGCGAGCGCGCGCACCAGCGGTGTCACGTCGTCACCCGTCGTACCGTCACCGCGGGTGACCGCGCGGGCCAGCTGCCCGTTCTCGTACACGAGCGCGAGGGACAGGCCGTCCAGCTTCGGCATCACGACGACCGACTGACCGGGGAAGCGGCCGAAGAACGCCTCGACCTGCTCGGGGCGGGTCGCCTTCTCCAGCGACAGCATCGGCCGCGAGTGCCGGACCGGGGCGTGCAGCACGGCGGGCGCGCCCACCTGCTCCAACGGGTTCGGGTCCGGCGCGAGCTCCGGATTGGCCTCGATCAGCGACCGCAGCTCGTCCTCGATCGCGTCGTACTCCGCGTCGGCCACCGACGGCGAGCCGCGGTAGTAGGCGTCCCGCAGCACGACGATCTGATCGGCCAGTTCCTGAATCCGCTCCCCAACGTCCACGCCAGGACCTTACCTGCGCCCCCGGAGAATAGACCGCATGAACGCCCTGATCCTCCCGAACACACCAGCCACGGCCGCCGCCAACCCGCTCGAGCTCGGCTAGCCGACCTTGAGGAAGCGGGTCGAGAAGCCGGTTTGGTTGACGTAGCCGCAGCGTTCGTAGAACTTGTGCGCGGCTTCGCGGTGGTCGGCACTGTTGAGCTCGATGCGGACGCAGCCGTGGCTGGTCGCGAAGGCTTCGGCCTCCGCGACCAGGCGGGCGCCGACACCCTGCCGCCGAGCGTCCGCGGAGACGACCAGCGCGTCGATCCGGCCCCACCTGCCGTCGCGGTGCAGGAACTGACCGACGTGGACGGCAATCATCCCGAGAAGGTTGCCCTCAGCATCGGCCACGTACGCCGCATTGGTCGGATCCGCGGCGTACTCCTTCACCCGGGCCGCCGTCGCCTCGATGTCGTCCTGAGGGTAGCCGAGCTGGTCGAAGAGCTCGTTGAGCGCTGCGGCGTCGCCGGGCTGGGCGGGTCGGATCTGCATACGTACTCCTAGCTGATCGGGAAGTCGAAGTAGGTGTCGGCGTACGGCTCGTCCTTCAGCGAGTAGTGCCACCACTCGCTGGCGTACGAGCTGAAACCGGAGTCGGTCATGACGGTGCAGAGGTGCTTGCGGTTGGCGGTTGCGACCTGACCGATGCCGGGCGCGCCGTGGTGCGAGATCGGGTCCATCAGGTCGTGGTCACCACCCATGTCGGCGAGCTCACCGGTGGCCAGGTGGTACAGCGTCAGGTCGACGGTGCTGCCCCGGCTGTGCCCCGACTTGATCGCCACGTAGCCCAGCTCGAACATCTCGGACCGCTCGATGTTCGGGTAGTGCCGCAGCTTCGTCCGGTGGTCCTCCGGCTCCCGCGACCAGCGCACGAAGCAGTCGACGGCGCGCTGCGGTCGGTACCCGTCCCACAGCAGCAGCCCGAAACCGAGTGGCTCGGCCGCGGCCTGCGCCTTCTCCAGCGCGTCGCACAACGCCCGGGTGCCGACGATCCGGTTCGCCAGGTAGCCGTCCACCGGTTTGCCGGTGAAGTTGTCCCAGGTCGCGTACTTCGAGTCCCAGCGAATGCCCGACGTGACCTCGTCGACATACACGAAGTCCGACTTGAGTGCTGTCTTCACTGCTGCTTGCCAGTCAGTGTCAGTGAGATCAGCCGGTCGATCATCTCGGTCCGCGTCATGCCGGATGCGGTCATCATCCGCGGGTACCGGCTGTACGACGTCAGGCCGGGCATCGTGTTGACCTCGTTGAGAACCACCTGCCCGTCCTCCTTGAGGAACAGGTCGACCCGGGACAGTCCCCGGCACCCGAGCGCGCGGTACACGGCCTTGGCGGTCTCCTGGACGCGCGAGCGGGCCTCGGCCGGGATGTCCGCGGGCACGATGAAGGTCGCGTTGTCGGACCCCTGTTCCGGCGTGGCCTCTTGGTGGATCTTGAAGAACCCGTGCGTCAGGGCGATCCGGTCCACCTCGCCGACGACCAGGTCGGGGTCGTTGCCCAGGACGGCGCAGCCGATCTCGCTGCCGACGACCGCCTCCTCGATCAGCAGCTTGGAGTCGTACTGCCGAGCGGCCTCCAACGCGGCCGGCAGGTCCTCCGGGCTGTCGACCTTGTTGACGCCGAAGGACGAGCCGGAGCGGGCCGGCTTGACGAAGACGGGATACACGAACTGGCCGGCGTCGACTGGCTCGTCGGCCCACACGATCCAGAAGTTCGGCGTCGCGATCCCCGCGCTCCGGACGACGAGGTACGTCAGCGACTTGTCCATGCACAGCGCCGAGCTAGGGATGTCGCAGCCGACGTACGGGATGCCGGAAAGCTCGAGCAGCCCCTGGATCGAGCCGTCCTCACCGGTCTTGCCGTGCAGGACGGGTAGTACGACGTCCAGCTCGAGCGTCTCGTGCCGATCGCCGTCCAGCACGAGCAGTCCGGGCCGGCTGCTGTCCGGCGAGATCACGGCCGGGCGGCCGCGGTCCTCCCAGCCGTCGGCGGGGCCGTCGCAGAGCACCCACGCGCCGCGCTGGGTGATTCCGATCCAGTAGGGCTCGTACTTGGAGCTGTCGAGGTTGTCCGCGACCATGCGGGCGGACTTCACGGAGATCGGGTGCTCCTCGCCCCGGCCGCCGAACAGAATTCCGAGCTTCATATCCATTCCTGCTTTCTGCGTGCGAACTCGAGGCAGTTGCTGAGCGAGTTCTCGACGATGTCGCTGAGGGCCCGGTCGGTGTAGTACGCCGTGTGCGGGCTGATCAGCACGTTCGGGAGTTTGTGCAGCCGGAGCCAGCGGTCGCTCTCGATGGGGACGCTGCGGCGATCGGCGTAGAAGACGCCTTCTTCGCCTTCGAGGACGTCCAGCGCCGCACCGCCCAGGTGGCCACTCTCCAGGGCTGCGAGAAGCACCTCGGTGTCGATCAGGGCACCGCGGCCGGTGTTGACGACGAACGCGCCGGGCTTCATCGTGCCGACGCTCTCCTGGTTGAGCAGGTGGTGCGTCTCGGCGGTGAGTGGCGTGTGCAAGGTGACGAGGTCGCTGTCCCGGAGCAGCTCGTCCAGGGACACGTAGTCGGCTGATGTCCGGGGCTGAGTGTCGTACGCAAGCACCCGGCAGCCGAAGCCGCGCAGGCGATCCATCACCGCCCCGCCGATCCGCCCGGTCCCGACGACGCCGACGGTCAGGTCGCGGAGCTCCCTCCCGCGGACGTCGTTCAGCCGGTAGTCGTGCACGTCGGTGCGCTGCAGGACCGACTTGATGTCGCGCAGCAGCATCAGCATCAGCATCACCGTGTAGTCGGCGACACTGTCGGGGGAGTAGGCAACGTTCTCCACGAGGATGCCGACGCTGTCCGCGTAGTTCACGTCGAGGTGGTTGTAGCCGATGCTCCGCGTCGAGATGTACTGCACACCGGCCTGGCTGAGCGCCAGCAGCATCGGGTTCGAGATCTGGGCCTTGTGCCCGACGCTGATGCAGCGGTTGCCGGCCACCAGGGCGATGCTTTCGGCGGACACCGGCTCCGCGGTGATGGTCGGCAGTACGCCGAGGCGCGGCGCCAGTTCGCGGAACAGCAGTTCTTCGTCGGGCTCGCAGCCGAAGACGGTGATGCCGACGGGTGGTGACGTGGTGAGCCAGGTGCGGAGGTCCGTCATGAGCGGGCTCGCTTTCTCCGGGACTCGCGCAGTCGCAGGTAGAGGTTGAAGGCGCGGTACACCACCGGCTGGAGCGGCAGGTCCCACTCGCCGACGTACCGGACGGCCTCACCGCCGGTGCCGACCTTGAACTGGATCAGCCCGACGTGGGGGTCGTCCGCGTCGAGGGTGGGGGTGATGCCGCGCAGGTTGTAGACGTCGCAGCCGGCCGCCAGCGAGTCGCGGATCATCGCCCACTGGCACGCGTTCGACCCGCGGACGTCGCGCTTCTGGGTCGAGGAGGCGCCGTACACGTACCAGGCCCGCGCACCGACCCGGACCAGGATGCCGCCGGCGACCAGGTCGCCCTGGTGGCGCGCGAGGTACAGGCTGATCCGCTCGGGGTCCTCGGCGGACATCGCCGCGAACATGGTCTCGAAGTACGGGAAGCCGCGCGGCGTGAAGTGGTCCCGCTCGGCGGTGTGCACGTACAGCTCGTGGAACGCCTTCAGGTCGGTCGCGTCGACGGTCACCTCGACGCCTTCCTTGGCCGCCTTCTTGATGTTGCGCCGCCAGAGGTGGTTCATGCCGCCGAGTACGTCGTCCTCGGACCGGCCGGCGAGCGGGATCTCGAAGTTGTACTGCGGGTGCCCGGTCCCGAACCCGTCCTCCGGGTACTGCGGCAGCCAGCCCGCGTCGCGCAGCTGCCTGGTGACGCGGGCACCGACCGGGTCGACCTGGCTGGGCAGGTCAGTGAGCCGCTTGACGGCCGGGTCGGCGATGCCTTCCTTGACCTGCGCGGCGCTCCACGTGTCGGTGCGCACCGGCGGACCGAGCCGGATCGCGAACGCGCCGTGCGCCTTCAGGTACGACGCCAGCGGGTCGAGCCAGACGTCGAGGTCACCGGTCCAGTCGATGTCCGGGCCTTCGGCGAGGTAGGCCAGAGTGAAGTGGTCGATCCGCGGTACGGGCCGGTGCAGGACGAGGCCGGTCCCGAACAGCTGCCGGCCGTTGAACCAGCCGATCGACTCGCTGCGCCACTCGGACTTCACCTGGGCCCAGGCCGGTGTCTGCAGGAAGCTCACCGACCGTTGCGACTGCACTGCTGCCAGGTGCTCCGCGGCGCTGATCGGCCGGACGGTCAGGGTCACTGCTGCATCCTCGGGTCGTGGGTCGGGTCGGCGTACCGGGGTGGGCAGCCGTGCTCGATGGCGCGCGGGCGGAGCTCGTAGTGCCAGGGCTCGTTGTCGTAGATCTGGCAGAGGCCGTACCTCGCGCCGTGCTTGGCCAGCCAGGCCGCGGCCGCCTTCCCGATGTCGATCGCCTGGCCGGCGACGTGCGGCGAAGTGTCCGGGGTCGCCACCCACCGCGCGGCTTCCGCCCGCGAGCCGTACTTCGAGATCGCCTGGTCGAGCAGCTGCTCCTGATACGCGCGCGAGCGCCAGCCGCTGTTCACGACGAACTCGACGCCGTTGCCTTTGGCATCCTTCGCGGCCGCGCGCAGGGCGGTGAGGAGGCCGGCGTCGAGGTTCGCGACCGCGGGGATCTCGTCGTCGAAGACCGTCGTACCGTCGGGGACATAGCCGTCGTCGGTGCCGAGCGCGCCGTGGCTGGTGGTGCTGGTGGGACCGGACGACGACGGGGTGAAGGACGTCAGCGACTGCTGCACGAAGACGGCGACGAGCGCAACATTGGCGACCACGAAGGCCGCGCGGAAGGCCCACTTGGTCCGGCGGCCCGCGGTGCGGACCGGTTCGGTGGCTGACATGCTTCCAGTGAAGAGAAGACGATGTTGCCGGCGTGTATCCGGTTTTGGATATACGGACGATAAGTTCGACCTCGTACCATTGCATGGTGCGGGTTTTGATCGTCGAGGACGAGCCGGAGATGGCGGCCGCCATCCGCGACGGTCTGCGGCTGGAGGCGATCGCGGCCGATATCGCCGGTGACGGCGGTACGGCGCTGGAGCTGCTGAGCCTGAACGAGTACGACATCGCCGTCCTCGACCGGGACATTCCGGGGCCGTCCGGCGACGAGATCGCCCGCCGGATCGTTGCCTCCGGCAGCAGAATGCCGATCCTGATGCTGACCGCGCTCGACCGGCTCGACGACAAGGCCTCCGGCTTCGAGCTCGGTGCCGACGACTACCTGACCAAGCCGTTCGAGCTCCGCGAGCTGGTGCTCCGGCTGCGGGCGCTCGACCGCCGGCGGGTCCACCACCGGCCGCCGGTGCGGGAGATCGCCGGGCTGCGGCTGGACCCGTTCCGGCGGGAGGTGTACCGCGACGGGCGGTACGTCGCGCTCACGCGGAAGCAGTTCGCCGTACTCGAGGTGCTGGTCGCGGCCGAGGGCGGGATCGTGAGCGCCGAGGAGCTGCTGGCGCGGGCCTGGGACGAGAACGCCGATCCGTTCACGAACGCGGCCCGGATCACCGTCTCGTCGCTGCGCAAGCGGCTCGGCGAGCCCTGGATCATCGCCACCGTGACCGGCGTCGGCTACCGGATCGACGCCGGGCAGGAGAGCAAGCCGGAGAGTGGGCCGGACGGCGATGGATAGGGAACCGGGTCCGAGTGCCCGGCTCAAGCTCACGCTCAGTTACACCGGCTTCCTGATGCTCGCCGGCACGGTGCTGCTGGTGGCGATCGGTATCTTCCTGCTGCGGTACCAGACGCTGGCGCAGCAGACCATGCGGGTGGTGATCGCGCCGTCAGGCCCGAGCCTGATCAAGGCCTTCGCGCCGATCGCGGCCGGGATCATGCTCTTCCTGCTGGTGTTCGGCCTGGTCGGCGGGTGGCTGCTCGCCGGCCGGATGCTCGCTCCGCTGAACCGGATCACCGCCGCGACCCGGCTGGCCGCGACCGGGTCGCTGTCGCACCGGATCCGGCTGCCGGGCCGCACGGACGAGTTCCGCGAGCTCGCCGACGCCTTCGACAGCATGGTCGCCCGGCTCGAGGCGCACGTCGCCGAGCAGGGTCGTTTCGCCGCCAACGCCTCCCACGAGCTGCGGACGCCGCTGGCGATCACGCAGACGATGCTCGAAGTGGCCCGCAACAGCCAGGACCGCGACGACGACCTGGTCGAGCGCCTGCACGCCGTCAATGTTCGAGCCATCGACCTCACCGAGGCGCTGCTCCTGCTCACCCGCGTCGACCGGCGTGCCTTCACCCGGGAACACGTGGATCTGTCCTTGCTGGCGGAAGAAGCGACCGAAAATCTCCTCCCGCTGGCCGAGAAACGCGGCGTCACCATCGAAACTGCCGGTGACGTTGCCGCCACCACCGGGTCTCGCGCGCTGCTGCTGCAGCTGACCACGAACCTCGTCCAGAACGCGATCGTGCACAACCTGCCGGAGCAGGGCACGGTGCTGGTCACGACCGCGGCCGAACCGAGGACCGTCACGCTGACCGTCGAGAACACCGGCGAGCAACTCGCCCCGGAGTTGGTGGCCACCCTGACCGAGCCCTTCCAGCGCGGCGGCGACCGCGTCCGGGCCACTGACCACGCCGGCGTCGGCCTGGGCTTGGCCATCGTCAATAGCATCACCCAGGCCCACGACGGCACCCTCACGCTCACCCCCCGCCCAGGCGGCGGACTCTGCGCAAAGGTCCGCCTGGCCGCCGCGCCGGGGCAGTAGAGGCAGGCTCAGGTCCGGGTGCGGCTGTAGTGGCCCGGGGTTGTGCCAGTGGCAGCTCGGAAGGCGCGGGTGAAGGCGGAGCCCGGCGTACGGATCGTGTGCTTCGGGGCTGCGGGGCAGCAGGACTGCCTGCCCGGCGGACAGCCGGAGCGTCCGATCAGGCAACTCGCGCACCGACGAGATCCTCGGCGCCGCGCTGCTCGGCGTCGACGCGCAGGAGCTGATCAACACGGTCGCCCTCGCCATGCGGTACCACATCACCGCCACCGAGCTCCGCGACTCGATCTACACCCACCCGTCGTCCACCGAAGCCTTCAGCGACGTCCTCGCCCAATAGCCCGTCAGCAGCTCACGGCCCGCCCGGTGGTGATCGCGTCCTCGATCGCGCAGATGGTTCGGGTCACCAGTACGCCGTGATCGATGTCCGGACCAAGGTCGCCGCCGTCGACGAGGCCGGCGGCGAAGTCCTGGACCATCCAGACGGCCGGGCCGACCTGGGAGCGGCCGATCCGTCCGCCGACCGGCCACGCCGAGCGCAACTTGTCGCTCACCACGGTCAGGCCTTGGTGGGACAGGTCGGCGGTCACCGAACCCTCGGTGCCGACCACCTGGAAGCGGAAGTCGACGATGCCGTCACCGGCGTCCGGCAGCGTCCAGGCGGAGGAGAGCGACGCGGTCGATCCGTCGTCGAGGGTGATCAGCGCATGGACCACGTCCCAGGTGTCGATGCCGCGTTTCGCGAGCACGCCCCGCGATCCCACCGCGCTGACCGAGACGGGCTTCGTGCCGGTCAGCCAGAGGATGAGGTCGACGGTGTGCGGCATCAGGAACCAGGCCGGCGACGACTTCGCCGCCCAGGAGAGCATGGTGGTCGGGACGAAGTACGAGTTGCTCAGCGTGGCCGACGCGGTGATCGGCTCGCCGAGGGTGGCCATCGCGGCCTTGGCCTGGACGACGTGCGGGTTCCACCGGTTCTCGAAGCCGACGAGGCAGCGCACGTTGGCTCGGTGGACCGCTGCGGCAATCGCTTCGGCGTCGTCGAGCGTGGTGGCGACAGGTTTCTCGATCAACAGGTGCTTGCCGGCGTCGGCGACGTCGACCGCGATCTCACGGTGCGCGAAGTCTGGCGTCGCCACGATCACCGCGTCCGGGTTGTGGGCCTCGAGCAGCTCGGTGTGTGATGCGGTGACGGGCAGACCGGTCGCGTCTCGGGCGTCGTCGGCCACCTTGGGCGAGGGCTCGGCGAAGCCGACTACCTCGACGTCCGGCTGTCCCTGCAGCGCCTCGGCGAACAGCCGGCCGCGGAGACCGGCGCCGACGATCCCGATCGTTACCATGAGCAACCTTTCGGAGCAGGGTTCAGGGCGGGGTTGGGCGCGGGGCTCAGAAGAGGGTGAAGCCGCCGTCGACGGTGACGATTGAGCCGGTCATGAAGCTGGACGCGTCGCTGGCGAGGAAGATCGCGACCGGTCCGAGCTCCGGCGGCAGTCCGTACCGCTTCATCGCGGCCGGATCCACGCACCACTCCTTGAACTCCGGCTGGTCGACCGGCGACATCTCGGTCAGGAAGTAGCCCGGCGCCATCGCGTTTACGCGGATCCCGTGCGGCGCCCACTCGGCCGCCAGCGCCTTGGTCAGCTGGTGGACGGCAGCCTTCGACGATAGGTATGACGCCTGCCACCGCGGCTGGTTGACGATCTCGGCCGACATCGACCCGACGTTGACGATCGTGCCGCCGCCGCGCTCGGCCATCCGGCGTCCGACCGCGCGGCTGCAGTACCAGACGCCGTCCACGTTGACCGAGAACACCTCGTGCCAGGCGGTGTCCGGCGTCTCGAACGCGCGGCCCGCGACGCCGATTCCGGCGTTGTTCAGCAGTACGTCGATCTCGCCGAACTCGGTGCTGACCTGCTCGACCGCGCGCTCGACGTCGTCCACGTCCGACACCTCGAGCTGGACGCCGTACGCGCGGATGCCGAGCTCGGTCAGCTCCTTGGCGGCGGCCTCGGCCGCTGCGAGTGTCCGCGCGCTGACGGCGACGGCCGCCCCCGCGTCGCCGAGGGCTTCGGCCATCGCGCGCCCGAGCCCACGGTTGCCGCCGGTGACGAGAGCGACCTTGCCCTCGAGAGAGAACTTCTGCATCGCGTTCATGGTGGCCCTTCTGCTGTGACGACCAGGGTGTTCGACTGGCGTGAGCGGCGGAGGCGCGCCGGACAGTAGAGGTAGTTGAACCCCTGAAGAAACGGAAAAGCAATCATGTCCACGATTCATCTCACTGCCACGACCACCGCGACGCCCGAGCAGTTCATTGCCGGGCTCACCGACTTCGGACCGGGCCGGTCCGACCTCTTCCCGAACAGCACCGACGCCAACCTCACGGTGCACTCCCAGAGCCCCGGTCACGCCGACGTCACCGAAGGCTCGAGCGGCATCTGGGAGCGCCTGAGCTACGACTGGTCGGACCCGGAACGCGTCGTCCTCACGACCATCGACTCCAACCTCTGGGGCGGCGCCTCCGGCCACACCTACACCTTCAACCAGCTGCCCGACGGCCGCACCCAGATCAACGCCGTCGTAGTCCGAGACGGCAAGAACCTCAAGGGCCGCCTACTGGCAGTAGCCCTGGGCCTCGTCGGCAAAGCCTTCCTCGGCAAAGCCTTCACCCGCACCATCAAGTCCATCGAAGCCCGCAATCAGCCGACGAGCTGAACAGCAGGACTATTTACGCCTGGGGGTGGGGCGCGGTGGACCTTGGATCGTCGTCACGGTGGGGGTGTTCGGGCCGTACTGACCGGCACGGCCCGAACACGCCGCGGACCCGGCGTGCCTGCCTGGTGTCAGGCGCGGCGGGGGTCGGTGCCGGCTTCCTTGACGACGCGGTCGCCGACGGCCACCTCGTCCCACACGTTCCGGGGGACGCGGACCTTCTCCACGCTGCCGCCGTCGAGCTCGACCTTGAGCCGGCGGTACATGTTCGAGCCGTCCATCAGGCCCCGCGACTTCTTGACCACGGTGCCGGCCCAGACGTCCTTGTCGCTCATCCGTGTCACTCCTTGAACACTGTCGGTCACGTCGCCGGAAGCTTATCATCGATAAGTTTCAGTGCAGGCGGTACCGTGCGTGGGTGCCTCAGCAGCGTCGGACGGATCGGCGGGCCATCGTGGCCGCGTCCATCGAGGTACTCGACGAACGCGGCCTGGACGGTCTCTCGCTGCACGCCGTCGCGGCGCGGCTGGGCGTGCGGCAGCCGGCGCTCTACCACCACTTCCGGGACAAGCAGGAGGTGCTCGCCGCGGTGGCGGCCGAGGTGCTCGATCGTTGGCACACCGAACGATTGCCGGAGCCGGGCGAGGGCTGGCGCGACTTCCTCGACCGCAATGCGCACAGTCTGCGCCGCGCGATGCTCGCCGTACGGGACGGCGCCCGGCTGCTGGCCACTGCCGGCCCGCGCGGCCCGGCGCTCGACCATGCGATCGCTCAGGTGACGTTCCTGGAAGGCCACGGCTTCAGCGGTACGGACGCGGTCCTCGCCTTCATCGCAGTGTCCCGCTACACCATCGGCGCGACCCTCGAGCAGCAAGCATCCCGCGACGGCAGCGCCATCCTCTGGCCACCCGACCCGTCACCCGAAGCCGCCCACCTCGCCCAGATCGCCGAAGCCGTCGCCACCCTAGGCCCAGACCACGAGTTCACCACCGGCCTCACCGCCCTACTCAACGGCCTTCATCCGTCCTAGCCACAGCACCTGCAGCTGGGTCGAATGGATTGAGAGGAGGACGGCACCTCGATAGAAATCTGGGCATTCCTTCCAGAGAAACGAGATGCCTATGCGAGTTCGTGGAACCGTCGTCGCGGCTGCCGTGGGGGTTGCGATCGCGGCTGCCGTACCGGCGACGGCGTCGGCGAGTGTCGAGACCAACGTGACGCTCGGGCCGTACCCGACCCAGGCGAAATGTGAAGAGATCCGGTACGGCTGGGACAACCAAGGCGGTGTCAGCCACCCGTGCTTCGCGGTGCCGCTCGGTGAACCACCGTATTTCATCTTTCAGTGGTACTTCCACGGCGCCTATTGAGTTGACGACGGCCCTGCGTATCGTGCGCAGGGCCGTCGTTTCAGGTGATGGTTGTCAGAGGCCGGTGCACTGGCCGGACTTGGGGCCGGAGACTGTGTTGGGGCGGCCGGCGTTGGTGGGGGTGGGGGAGTTGCCTGCGCAGGAAAGCGGTCCGTTGATGCGGTTGCCGGAGACGACTGTCGAGCCCGTGTCGTTCTGCAGCGAGACCGGACCGCTCACTGTCGTACCAGCGCAGGCACCGTTTGCGTTGCCGAGCCAGACGCGGGTCTTGCCCGTCACCGTCACCGGGCCGGACACCATCGAGCCGCACAACACGAGGGTTCCTGCCCCGGATGCCGACACCGGTCCGCGGAAGGTTGAGCCGGACGCGTAGATCCCGGCACCGGCCGATACCGTGACAGGTCCGGAGATCGTCGCGCCGTTGAGGCACGCGACGCCCGAGGACACGGTCATCGGACCCTGGTGCGTGCCGGTCAGCATCGTCGTACAGGCGGGTACGCCGGTGGCGACGTACGGCACGACCCAGCTCTGGCCTTGGCGGGTGTAGGTGACCGACCCGTGGTAGACGCCGTCGACCGGGTAGGTGTGGCTCCCGCCGACGGTCATCAGGCTTCTGCCCTGGCGCTGGCTCGTCACGTAGTCGCGCGCCGCGATCGTGGCGGCCTCGGCCGGGGATCCGTCGCCCCAGTCGATCGTCGCGGTGAACTCGCCCGGTGGAAGCGAGCCGGCGGCCAGCCGTCCGAGCGGCGCGTTCGTGAGGGTCCTGTCGACGCCGAAGCGCGCGATCGTGCCCATCGCCTCCGGCGTCCAGGCGCCCTGAGAGATCGAGCCGTAGTTCACGTTCGCGAACGCCCAGCGCGCCCCGGCGACGCCGAGCCGTGCGCGGTACGCGTCGTAGTCCTGGGTCAGGACCTTCGGGGACCACGCCTTCTCCAGGATCCCGGCCAGGCGTGGGAAGACCATGAACTCGTTGCCGGCCAGTCCACGCATCTGCTCGCCCCAGATCGGCGCCTCGATGCCGATGATGTCCGCGGCTTTCGGGCCGCCGTACGCCGGTTGCGCCCAGACGGAGCGGTACTTCTCGTAGACCCACTCCGGGTCCCACCCGTACGCCTTGTCGAGCTCGGTGCGCGGCGTGCGGCCGGGAGAGCCGTCGTACCCGAAGTCGAGGTACGCGTTCCACTCCGGGGTGGTGACGACGGCGCGACCCTGGTTGAACCACTCGGGCTTGATCAGCGGTGGGCCGCCGCCGGTGTAGTCCGACCAGTAGTGGTTGATCGAGGTCGAGCCCGGTGCATAGCCCTCGAGCGCCGGGTTCCAGCCCATCATCCGCTTGCCGTTGGCGTTGACGATGCTCTCCATCTGGCCGACCCACCACTTGTAGTCCTCGTGCGGCATGCCGATAGCTTCGTCGCCGCCGATGTGGATGATCGGCGCCGGGGAGATCGCGGCGAGCTGGGCGATGGCGGCGCGCCAGAAGTCGAGAGCGCGGCCGCTCGCCGGGTCGAGCGGGTTGGTGCAGAAGCGGTCCGTCTGGGTCTGGCCCTGGCAGCCCATCACCGCGACGCCGCCGAGGGACCTGACCGCGGCCGTGGCGTGGGCCGGGCCTTCCAGTTCGGGCACGATCTCGATGAACCGGTCAGCGGCGTACTTCACCAGGCCCTTGAAGTCCTCCTGCGTGTAGAAGCCGGCGATGCAGGCCGTTCCGTTGCAGCCGGTGCCGTCGAGGGCCGGGTAATCCTTGATCTCCAGGCGCCAGGACTGGGAGTCGCTGAGGTGCAGGTGCAAGCGGTCGCCTTTGAGCGCAGCGAGCTGGTCGATCATGGACCGGATCTCGGCGACGCTGAGGAAGTTGCGGGCCGGGTCGAGTTGCAGACCGCGGTGCGGGTAGCGCGGGTAGTCGAGGACGGAGATCGGCTGGACGCTCCACGGCCCGACGCCGGTGCCGGTCGAGTTGATTGCTGCTGGCAACAGCTGCCGGAGGCTCTCGGCGCCGTTGAACAGGCCGTGCGCCTGCGGGGCGACGATCTTGACGCCTGCGGCCGAGACGGTGAGTGCGTAGCCTTCGGCTGTCTTGTCTGCCGGGATGCCGGGAACCGCTCCCGTGCTCAGGGCGATGTCGGCGGCTGTCGCCGTACCTGTCACCACCGGCAGGACGAAACCGGTTGCCGGGCGCAAATAGCCGGCGATCACCTCAGCTGTGCCCGTCAGGGCTGAATCGGAGACGACGATCCGGGACGTGCTGGTGAGCTCCCAGGGCTGGCCGCTGCCGGGTGTCTGCTTCACCGGGACCGGGATGATCTGCCCGACCACCGCCGCCGGCTTCGGGCCGGACCAGAGCTCGAACTCGTTGAGGGTGTACCCAACGGTCGATGTCGTCGTGAGCCCTTGCATCCGGACACACGCGACCGGGTCCCGCTGGTCGATCACCTGGGAATCCTTGTCGGCCGGATTCACCACGTGCTTGACCGTCGACCAGGTCTCACAGTCGGTCGAGACCTGCAGGTCGTACTCCGTCGGCTTGGCCGGCGAGGTCCACCGGCTGAACACCTCGTACACCGGCGTCGGGGTCGCAAGCCGCACCTGGAACCAGTCCTGACTCGGGTCGTAGCCACCGCCGACCGACGCGTAGTTGGAGGTCCAGCCGTTGTGGACGAACACGTCGATGGCATTGGCGGGCGCGTACGTCAGGGCGGGCGCGGTCATCCGCTGCGACTTCGCGGACGCGACCGCGCCGGGTAGCAGCGACAGGTTCACGCTCTCGGACGCCTCGGCGGAGGTTGCCGAGGTGCCGGCGGCAGTCGGCACGACGGCCAGCGGCACGAGGACCGCGGCGACCAGCGACAGGATCGGAATTCTCACGTCACTCCTTGCCGGTGATGGGCGGATCACGCGGGCCGGTGAGGGCGCCGTACTGCGATCCTCCCCCAACCCGCCGAGAACACACCTCGGCCGCCCGGCCCGGATCATCCCGCGACGGTGAAATCAGTTACCGCAACGTCCCGAAGGATATTGCAACAACCTGCAGAAAGCGGCTTTCGGATTGACTACTCCGCGGCCAGAAACGAATCTTCAAGCTGATCAGAATCGCCTTCGGGAGGGAAATCATCGTGCGCCACCATGTGATCGCCGCGCTGGCCGCAACAGCACTGGCCGGGTTGGCCGGACTTCAGGCCGCGCCCAGTAGTGCGGCACCGGAGCCGGCGCCACGACCGGCTCTGCACAACGTCGAGATCTCGCTGAGCGTCGACGGGAGGATCAGCACCCGGGTCGACGGCAAGGCGGACACCCAGGTCGCCGAGAAGGCCGCGCCGGGCAAGGTGCTGACCACCTACTACACCGGCTGGAAGTTCCAGAACAAGCAGATCTGTCAAGACAACAACATCGGCAGCATGTGGCCGATCGAGGCAGCCGGCAACGCCTTCGAATCGGGCACGCTCAATCCGGTGCTGACCTACGTCGGCCCGGGCGCGAACTGTCCGGCGAGCATTCCGCTCTACCAGACGATTCACTACTCGGTCTACAACGCCGCCGACAACCGATGCTCCAAGGCGAGCGGCAAGCGCACCGGAAGTGCCCCGGAGATCTGGGCCACCGAGGTTTACATCGAGATGAACAACTATTACGCCAGCTGTAAATCCTCGAACCAGCACCTGGCGAATCACGTCTCCAGAATTACCGGCATCGTCCTCGGGCTGGCCGAATTCACCGAGACCGCCGGCAATGCGTACATCATGAATACCGCCAACGCCAATACCTACAGCTACGCCGGCACCGGGGACCGGAACAACCTCTACTACCTCTACAACTGACCGTCACGGGGTTCGGCCCGGCGGCGCCCGGCGACTCGCAGCAGGTTGGCAAGCGCTTGCCAACCTGCATAGGGTGAGGGGAGTCGAAGCGTTGCCGAGTCGGAGGAGTACGGGTGACTTCCACGCACGCTGTCAGGTTCGCGGCCGTCGGGCTTGATCACGCACACATCTTCGGTCAGATCGCGGGCCTGGTCGCGGCCGGCGCCGAGTTCGCCGGGATGGCGACCGACGAGCCGGAGGTGGCGATCGCGGCCCGGGTCCGGGAGCAGTACCCCGACGTCCCGGTGGCCGCGAGTCCGGATGAGCTGATCGGGCAGGACGGGATCGACCTGATCGTGACCGCCGCCGTACCGGACCGCCGCGGGCCGATCGCCGTCGCCGCGCTCAACGCCGGCAAGGACGTCGTCACCGACAAGCCGGGCTGCGTGAGTCTCGAGCAGCTGGCGGAGATCGAGAAGGCGGTCGGCCAGAGCGGACGGTTCTGGTCGGTGACGTTCTCCGAGCGGTTCGAGGTGCCGAGCGTGATCAAGGCCGGCGAGCTGGTCCGCGCGGGCAAGATCGGGACCGTGGTCCAGACGCTCGGCCTCGGGCCGCACCGCATCGGCGATCGGGCGCACCTCGGCGGTGGCGCCGGCCGGCCGGACTGGTTCTACGACAAGAGCAGGTACGGCGGGATCCTCACCGATATCGCGTCGCACCAGATCGACCAGTTCCTGTGGCTGACCGGCGCGCGGACGGCGGAGGTCGTGACGAGCACAGTCGGCAACTTCGGCAACCCGGACGAGCCGGGTCTGCAGGACTTCGGCGAGATCCTGCTGCGCAGCGAGAACGCGCAGGGCTACATCAGGGTCGACTGGTACACGCCGGCCGGGCTGGGGACCTGGGGTGACGGCCGGTTGATGATTCTCGGCACGGACGGCTACATCGAGCTCCGCAAGTACGTCGACATCGCCGGACGGGACGGCGGCGACCACTTGTTCCTGGTGAACCAGGAGGGCACGCAGTACATCGACTGCTCGGACGTGACGACGTCGTACTACGCCGACCTGATCCGCGACGTCCAGGAGCGGACGACGACGGCCGCGCCGCAGGAGCACACCTTCGAGACCATGCGGCTGGCCCTGACCGCCCAGCAGCAGGCAACGGTCCGCGGAGCCGCGTCGTAGCGCCGAACATGTTCGTTACGATCGCCGTATGACCCGACCTGTCGTCAGCCGCCGCGAGCGACCCGCCAAACCCGCGCTCACCCGCGAGGGCATCGTCGCCGCGGCGGTTGCGGTCATGCAGGCGGAGGGCCTCGAGAAGGTCACCATGCGCCGCCTCGCCCAGGAGCTCGACACCGGACCCGCGTCCTTGTACGTCTACGTCCGCAACACCGCCGAGCTCCACGCCGCCATGCTCGAGCAGCTCCTCGAGCAGGTAGACCTGAGCCCGGTGCACGCGGAAGGCGGCTGGCGCGACCGCGTGATCGAGATCCTGACCTCCTACACCCTCATCCTCTTCAACCAGCCCGGCCTGGCCCAGTCGGTCCTGGTCACGAGACCTTCAGGTCCCGCCTACCTGGCCCTCGCCGAAGCGATCCTCGCCCTCCTGTCCATTGGCAAGGTCCCCCCACCCCAAGCCGCATGGGGAGTAGACCTCCTCCTCCACCACGCCACCTCCACCGCCGCCGAACAAAGCACCCGCCACCGCTCAGCCGAGTCAGCAGCCGAGGAAACCGCCCTGGCCGAAGCTCTCCGCGAGGCCTCCGCCGACACCTACCCCCACATCGCCTCCCTCGGCCCCGACCTCCTCTCCGGCCCCGGCCCAGCCCGCCTCACCTGGTCCTTCCACGTCCTCCTCACCGGCATCGCCGAAACCCCCCGGCCGCAAACGTCCAACGATGGCTGAGGGCTCAGGGCGGAAGGCGGTCGAGAAGTATCGGCCGGGAGTGCTCCGGCTTCTGTACGTCGTGGGGCTCGGTGGGCTGGCCGATGCGGCGAGCGTCAACGGGCGGGAGCGCGACGTACCGGACTATGTGCAGGAATCCGTCGCGTACTTCGACGAAAGGAAGCGGCGCGCCCAGAACAACGGCCGGCTGGCTGATGCGAGTGCTGCCGAGGCGGCGCTGGTCGACGTCTTCGGGTGGGTGCCGCAGTTCGACGTTGCGCGGGCGGCGGCGCGGGGTGCGGAGTCGCTGAAGAGCCGGGTGATGACCGAGCGGGCGACCCGGCGCAGGCAGGACATCGGCAGCGATTCCGGCATCGCGTACTTCGAGGATCTGTTCGCGCACACGGTTTCGTTGCTCGTCCGCGCGGCCGAGCGCGGCGCCTGGCACGAGCTGATGACGCTCGCGGCGCACCGCGAGATCTTCGCCGATCTCGCTCAGGTACGCGAAGGTATCGAAAGGCTCGAGGCGGCACAGCAGGGCGGATCCGAAGCGCTCAACCCGGCCGCGGTCGCGATCAGCGTCAGTCAGGCCGCCGCCGAGGCCCGGGACGAGGTTCGGCCCGAGATCCTGCCACCGATGAATCGCCTCGCGGCAATGGCAGCTGTCATCGGTGAAGCGGACCGCGTCGCGTTTCCGCTGGTGGTCCTCGGCGAAGGTGGGCTGGGCAAGAGCGTCCTGGCCGGCCAGCTCTACGACCAGTACGCCGTCGAGCGACCCACGCTGCTCATTCTCTGCAGCCACCTGCCTGCTTCGGCTGACCTCAGCTCGGCCATGCGCATCGATGCCGCCCTTGGCAGGCTCGGGTCCGGGCTGGAGGTCGGTCTGCGGGACCTGGCCGCTCTGTACGGACGGCGGCCGCTGGTCATCATCGACACGATCGATCTGCTCCTTCGCGACGAGACGGTCGACGACATCGTCGCGGTCCTGAAGTCGACCGCTGAGATCGCCGATCTCGTCATCACCTGCCGCGAGCGCGAGTGGGCCGATCTCGTCGCACCGGCCTGGCGCCCCCAGACCTGGCCGCTGCCCGCCCTCAGCAAACCGGAGGTGCTGGCTCTGGCCGCTCGGTTCGCCGCTGACACACGGATCCCCACGGTGGCCAGGGGTGCGTTCCTCGACAGCTTGAGTCTCGTTCTCGACCGTCGACGTGCCCTCGACGTCCTCGGCGTACCGCTGCGTCTGGCGATGGCTTGCGCGCTGTACGCCGCCGACGGACGGATGCCCGACGACCTGACGGTCACCCAGCTCTACCGGCAGTACTGGGAGCGGCGGGTGCGCAGTGACCGCAAGGGCCGAGTCACCGCCGGATCGAGGCGTAAGGAGGCCACAGCGCTCGAGATCGCGGCGGGCGTCTGGCGCGAGAGCCAGGCGCGATTCGTCGAGGACGTCCCCAGACCCGACGCGGCTCACGCGGATCAGCTGCTCGAGCTGCTGAGCGAGGGCGTGGTCAAGGAGACCGGCCTCCGCGTCTCCTTCTTTCACCAGACGTTCGCAGAGTTCTCGGTCGCGAAACGCCTGGCCGGCTTCGGCGGTGAAGCTGACTGGTCGCGGTTGGCCGACGGCCTGGCCGTTGGCCGATCGGGCTACTGGGGCGTGGCGAACCACCTGCTCAGCGAGGAGCTGAACGCCGACCGTCTGACCGAGATCTCCGCAGCGATACCGCGTACTTCGGTGGAGGGCGTGCGGCTGCTCGTCAGACTGGCGCTGACCGCTCCGGCCGGATTCGACCGTGAAGCCGTGCTGGCCGAGCTGCTCGCAGAGCATGCCTCCCTGCTCGCCTCCGCGGCTGACGTACTGGCCGACGCCCCCGAGGCGCATGCGCAGACCGCAGCAGAGGTCCTGCTGAAGCTTCTGGCCGGCACGTCAGCGAGCCTGACACCGATCAGGCGTTCACTCGCCACGCTGATCCGGGCCCGCGCCGACGCCTCGCAGCTGCTGAGGACCGCCTTGACCACGATCGCGTCCCGCAGCACTACGGCTTTGACCATCGCCGCGAACGAAGTAGTCCAGCTGCTCACAAGCGTCTTCGCACCCGGCCTGCGCGCGGATCGAACCGCGTTGCTCCGCACTGCTGTCGGCACCTACCTCGCGCTGCCGCAAGCCGGCCAGGCCTACCTGATCCGTCTCGTCCACGAAGCAGATCAGCCCGAGCTCGACACCGCGCTCCTCGATCTCGCGTTACAGGCCGCCCGGCCAGACGGAGTTCGCGACGAGTGTGTCGCCATCATGGTTCGGCAGCGGGCGGACCCGGCCATCCGGACCGCCCGCGGTTGGGACACGTGGCGAGCGGTACTGACCGCGCCGTACCCGACTGGCTGGTCAGGCTGCCAGGTCCGCCTGGTGCACACGATGGCGACCGACGAGACGACGGTGCACGAGCTCGTCGAGGAGGTACTGCGACCTCCGGCCGACGGACCGCTCGACCGTGGCCGGCTGACGAACGCGGCGCAACTGATCGCCGCGGATCATCCGGCGACGGTCGCCGCGGCCCTCCTCGAGGGGATCACGCCAACTCGCGACACGGTCGGATCGGCCAGCCAACTCGTCCGGGCCGTCGAACCCGTTCTGACGCGAAGTCAACGCCTGGAGCTTTCCGCGCGGCTGGTCGAGCTGGCGCATCTCGAGCCGCGGAAGGCCTGGCCCACGGCGGTGAAGCTCAGCGTCGGCGACGACGCCGTACTCGCCCAGCGGCTCGACACGCTGACGGCGACGGCTCGGTCGACGCCCGAGGCCGATCGTGCCCAGTGGAGGGTGGTCGCGGAGGGCGTCATCGACGCGCTGCTCTACTCGGCGGACCCGGCTTCCCTGGCACACCACGCGGATCGCATCAGCGACGTCGTGGTCGCGTGTGGCGGTCTTGCTGCGAACTTCGAGACACGGCTGCAGGCTGCTTGGGTACCGACGTCGTCTGCGGCGCGGGACTGGATCGATCGGGTCGTCGACGCGCCGCGGCTGCGGGCCAGGGGCTACGCGGTCACCGCCGTACTCGATCGCGCGGACGACTGGTCGCCGGAGGATTGGCAGGCGACGGGGCTCGGCTGGTTCGTCAAGCTCCTGCGCGTGCAGAACGATGGCGCCGTACCCAGGCTTGCCAAGCGGCTCCGCATCGATGCGGCGGGGCCGGCCTGGGCCCGAGCACACACGGAGGCTGTCTGCGATCGGCTCACCGGAGCGGTGGATCGGGACGAGGATCCGCAGGTCGCGGGCAGTCTGCTCGCCGTGCTCGCCGAAGCTGCGCACAGTTCGGTCAGCGACCGTTCCGCTGCGCCGACAGTTGCGGATGTCGAGGAGATCCTGGATGTCTACCACCGGGCCTTGCATCGCGCGACGCTGCCTGCTGCCAAGCGAGCGGCGCGCAATCTGCCGGCGAACTACTCGCAGACCTGTTCCGCGCTGACCGACATCGCCAAGACAGTCCTGCCGGCCGCAGATCTCATCTCCACCTCGGCTGCGCTGCTGCGGGACCTCGATACCGGCCCCATCGGCGCCGCCGCCAGCGGAAACCTCGCCGACCTGTTGACCAGCGTCGTCCGCACCTATCCGGAGGCCTGGACGACGTTCGAAGCTGCCTGGCCCGAGGCCGCCGAGTCGAACAAGCGAGCCCTTGCCGAGTGTGCCCTGTCCGGCGTCGTCACCAACGGCAGCGACGTCGCTCTCCGCCTCGCCCGCCGCGACGACTGCCCCGAGTCGGTCGCGGGCTATGTGTTACGTCTGCTGCCGTAGGGGTTCGCATCGTCGGTGCTGAATGGTTTGATGAGAGCTCCTCCGCGCCCCCGAGGGAGTTCTGATGATGCGCAAACTGTTGGTGCTGCCGTTGGTGCTGGCGATGATGGCGGTGAGTCCCGTTGCCGGGGCGGCGCCTGCCGGGCCGCGGGACGTGATCGTCCAGTTGTTCGAGTGGAACTGGACGTCGGTGGGGCGGGAGTGTGGGCAGGTGCTCGGGCCGAAGGGGTATGGCGCTGTGCAGGTCTCGCCGCCTCAGGAGCATGTGGTGGTGGCCGGGTTTCCGTGGTGGCAGGACTACCAGCCGGTGAGCTACAAGCTGGATCAGACTCGTCGCGGCACCCGCGCCGAGTTCGTTGCCATGGTCAACAGTTGTCACGCCGCGGGGGTCAAGGTGTACGTCGACTCCGTGATCAACCACATGACCGGCGGCTCGTCCGGTGGGGTCGGCAGCGCAGGGTCGCCGTACAGCCACTACGACTACCCGGGCACGTACCAGACGCAGGACTTCCACCACTGTGGGCGGAACGGGAACGACGACATCGTCAACTACGGCGACCGGTACGAGGTGCAGAACTGCGAGCTCGTCGACCTGGCCGACCTCGCGACCGGGACGACGTACGTGCGTGACCGGATCGCGGCGTACCTCAACGACCTGCTGTCGATCGGTGTCGACGGGTTCCGGCTGGACGCCTCCAAGCACATGCCGGCCGAGGACATCGCCGCGATCAAGTCCCGGCTGTCGCGGCCGGCGTACCTGTACCAGGAGGTCATCTACGGCGCCGGCGAGCCGATCACCCCGGACGAGTACGTCGGCAACGGCGACGTGCTCGAGTTCCGCTACGGGAAGGACCTCGCGAAGATCTTCAACACCGAGCGGCTGGCGTACCTGCGGACCTTCGCGTCGCCACTGGCGTCGGACAAAGCGGTCGTGTTCACCGACAACCACGACACGCAGCGGGGGAGCGGCGTACTGACGTTCCGCGACAACGGCCGCTACGCGATGGCGAACGCGTTCATGCTGGCCTGGACGTACGGGACGCCGAAGGTGATGTCGAGCTACGAGTACAGCTCGAACGACGAAGGCCCGCCGTCGACGAGCACCGGGCAGACGGTCGACACGACCTGCTTCACCAACCGCTGGCGCTGCGAGCACGCGTGGCGCGTGATCGCGAACATGGTCGGCTTCCACAACACCGTCCGCGGGACCGCGGTCACCGAGTGGTGGGACAACGGCAACGACGCGATCGCCTTCGGCCGCGGCGCCAAGGGCTACCTCGTCCTCAACGACGAAAGCACCGCCCTCACCGGCCGAAGCTTCCACACCGACCTGCCCGCGGGCACCTACTGCGACATCTTCCACGGCGACTACACCCCGGGTCACTGCAGCGGCCCGGCGTACGTCGTCGACGCGAACGGCTGGTTCCGCGCCGACATCGCCGCCCAGGACGGCCTCGCCCTGCACGCCGCCGCGAAAGTGTCCTAACTCCCGGCAGTGCGTCAGGATTGAGGAATGGAGAACGCGCGCGAACTGCTCGCGGCCGAGCGGCGGCAGGCGATCCGCCGCCTCGCCAGCCTGACCGGTGACTTCGAGCAGGTGGTCGAGGCCGCGTACGACGCCAACGCGGACGACGAGCACGACCCCGAGGGCGCGACCATCGCGTTCGAGCGCTCCCAGGTCGCGGCCCTCGTCCAACAGGTCCAGGGCCAGCTGACAGAGGTCGAGGCCGCACTCGACCGCCTGTCAGCCGGCAGCTACGGGATCTGTGAGGTGTGCGGGCAGCCGATCCCCGAGGCCCGGCTGCAAGCGAGGCCGACGGCCCGCACCTGCGTGGAATGCGCTAGCTGAGCTGGGCTAGTTGCCGTCAGGGGGCCAGGAAAGGACTCACCGCGCGAGCCAGGTCGTGGCCGAGGTCCTGGCCGGCGTAGTGGTCGAGTCTGGTGTGGATGCCGCCGTAGATGCGGCTGAGGCCGGCCTCGTCGGCGATCGCCTGCAGGGACCGGAACCTGCGCGTGACGCCCGGCAGCGTCTCCGACGTGACAGCCAGGCGCAGCCGCGGATCGAACTCCTGACCGAGCAGCGTTGCCGCGGTCTGGGAGATCACGCTATGCGCGCCGGGGTACGACGGGTCGGCCGGGGTGGTGGCCAGGCTGTTCCAGTCGGGATCGGCGGTGGTGCCGGGGTTGTTGTCGGTGTCGGCGAGCCGGATCGCCGTGATCGGGCGCCAGATCCGGAAGTGGTACTTCGCCGCGTAGAACGCGATGACCGCGTCGGCGAACGCCAGGTTGAGGTGCGCGAAGACGCGGGCGGCGCCGACGAGATCGTTGCCGTCGGCCCGGAGTACGTTCTGGGTGATCTGATTCCAGTAGTTCCAGATCGGCGCGGCCCAGAACTTGGCCTGCTCGGTCTGGTCGTCGTTGCGGTCCATGCTGGTGTCCTGGCCGAGCCGTTTCACCTCGTTGATCGCCGCGGCGTACGGGCGGCTGCGGAGGTCCGGGTACGCGCGAGGCCGGAAGCGGTCGGCGCGCTTGATCAGGAACGGCGTCACCGCCCGCCAGTGGGTGAACACGGCCGGAGCGAAAGCCGGAGGCGTTGGTCGGTACTGCCCGGGCTCGGTCCCCGGGTCCAGTGTCGGCGGAACTGCCGACGAGCCGTCGTTGCTGCGCAGCTCGAGGAGCAGGCGAGCGGTGAGCCGTCCCGCACTGATCCCGGCCTCCCGCCCGTGTCGCACGGTCAGCAGCTCCGCGTCGAGCTGCTGATCCAGGCTCTCCGTCTGCGACGGGTAGAGCGCGGCCAGCACGTCGCGCCCGGCCTGCGCAGCCGCGGCGGTCGGCGACGCGCCCGGAGCCGCGGGTACGGCGAAGAGGTACGGCGTACCCCGCCCGGTCGTGGCGACCACGGCGTTGTGGATCGCGGCGTGCAGCAGCGCGAAGCTCCGGGTCGGATGGATCGTGGGCGGCTGGAGGCCCGCGGTACGGACGATCCGGAGCATGGTCTGGTTCCACGCGACCACGACGTCGGCGCCGGCCCGGAGCTCGCTGGCCAATTCGAGGGACGGGACGCGGCTGGTCGTCCGAGTGGCCGCGAAGCTGGTGCCGGTGGCGCCGACGGCGACAGCCGCCGCGGTGGTGCCGCCGGCGATCAGCAGGCCGCGGCGTGAGACTGGAGATATCACGATGACTCCACAAGGAAGATTCGATGGTCACCAACCGATAGCCGGACGGGTTACAGTGCGCCGGTGTAACCCCAGCTCCTATTACGGGTGTGGTGTTTCTCAACGATGAACCGAACCCGGACGCGGGTCCTTCGACGGCACCGGTTCACCTTCGCGTGGTGACCCAGGACAGCTATCCCGACTGGGAGGCGGTGTACAACGACAACGTGGACCGGGTCTACCGGATCATGTTCGCGAAGGTCGGCAACCGGCCGGACGCCGAGGACCTGACCGCCGAGGTGTTCGTCACGGCGCTGCGGCCGTTGCAGCTGTCGGCGAGCGTCGGCGAGGTCCGGGCGTACCTGCTCGCGACCGCGCGGACGGTCCTCGCGGGGTACTGGCGCCGTACGTTGGGCCGCCAGATCACGCGGCTGGAGGAGGACTGGGCGCTGACGGAACCGGTAGCCGAGGCGGGCAACTCCGGCGCGGTCGCCCGGGCGGAGGCGATCCTGGCGGAGCTCCCGGAGCGCTACCGGCGGATCCTGCAGCTGCGCTTCATCGGTGCCTGTTCGTTGAAGGAAGCCGCGCTGGAACTGGGCGTGACCGTGGGCAACGCGAAGGTGCTGCAGCACCGGGCCCTTCGCCAGGCCGCGGCCGTGGCCGACAGAATGGAGGTGTGAGCATGCGCGGAGTACGCCGATTCGTCGACGACCTGCTGAGCCGGCGCCGGACGCGACGCTTCGCGGCCGGTCCGGAGGACGAGTCAGAGCTCCGGACCGCGATCGCACTGCGCGCTGCCGGCCCGGACAGCGAGCCGAGCGACGAGTTCGTCAGCTCGCTGCGCGAGCGCTTGCGGACCGAGCTCGACGAGGCGCCGCCGGTCCGGCAGTTGCCGGCCAGCCGACGCCGCTTCGTCGTGTCGATCGCGGCCGCGTCCGCGGCGTCGGTCGCGGTCGGTGCCGGCGCCGAGGCGCTGCTGAGCGGCTCCGGGGGAGCCGCCACCGCGGAGCCGATCGAGCAGACGATCACGCCAGACAACGGGGAATGGCGCGGGATCGTCGCGGCCAAGGACCTGCCGGACGGCGCCGTACGGCCGTTCGACGTCGGGGGCATCGTCGGGTTCGTGCACCGGTCCGCCGGTGAGGTGAAGGCTGTCTCCGGCGTGTGTACCCACCTGGGCTGCAAGCTGGCTCTGGACGGGCCGGCGCGGAAGCTGAACTGCCCTTGCCACAACGCCGCCTTCGCTGTCGACGGCGCTGTGCTGCAGCACCGGTTGCCGATCGCGCTGCCGCCGTTGCCGAAGCTGATGGTGCGTGAGTCCGAAGGGGTTGTGCAGGTCTTCGTGCCGCCGCGTCAGGCGTAACCCGGTGCCATATCAATGGCATGACAACCCTGCGTGGAACACGCCCCTTCGTCACCGCGCTCGCGGCGGCCGGCTGCTTGGTCGCCGTCGCGGCGTGCGGTGGCGGCACCGATAGTCAGAGCCAGGCCAATCCCGCGCCGCCGCCCGCGGCCGATTCCGAGATGCCGGGGATGACCACGTCCGCGTCTCCGGCCGGTCCGGCCGTCGCGGCGAACTCGGTCGACATCAAGGAGTTCGCGTTCGGCCCGCAGAGCATTTCGGTCAAGGTCGGTACGACGGTGACGTGGACCAACGACGACCAGGACCCGCACACGGTCACCAGCCAGAACGGCAACGGCCCGCTCAAGTCCAGCACGCTGCAGAACGGCGACAAGTACCAGTTCAAGTTCACCAAGGCGGGCTCGTTCGACTACCTGTGCACCATCCACCCGTTCATGACCGGAACCGTGGTGGTCACGGCATGAGCGACGACCTCAGCCCGGAAGGGATGACGCGGCGGCAGCTGATCCGCCATACGGCGTGGTTCGGTGCTGCCGTCGTACTCACGGTGACGGGCGGCGAGGTGATCAGCCAGGTCACGCGCCCAGACGAGAAGCCGGCCGCGATCGAGCAGGATCCGAACGCCCTGCGGTTCATCCAGATCAGCGACAGCCACCTCGGGTTCAAGGGCACGGCGAACGCGGCTGTTGAACAATCCTTCGCGGAGGCAATCCAGCAGATCAACACGTTGCCGTACCGCGCGGACTTCGTCATGCACACCGGAGACCTGACCCATCTCTCGACGCCGGCCCAGTTCGACCAGGTCAAGCAGATGATGGGCGGGCTGAACACGGGACACGTCTTCACGGTCCCGGGGGAGCACGACTCGGTCGACGACCACGGCCAGAAGTACCGGCAGGCGTTCGGCAAGGGCACCGCCGGCGACGGCTGGTACAGCTTCGACCTGCACGGCGTGCACTTCATCTCGCTGGTGAACACGCTGAGCCTGGAGTCGCTCGGTCACCTCGGCAAGCCGCAGCTCGAGTTCGTCGAGAAGGACGTCGCCAAGCTGTCCGCGGACACGCCGATCGTTGTCTTCAGCCACATCCCGTTGTTCGCCCTCTACCCCAAGTGGGGCTGGGGGACCGACGACGCCACCCAGGCGCTCAGCTACCTGAAACGGTTCTCGTCGGTGACGTGCCTGAACGGACACATCCACCAGCTGTTCACGAAGACCGAAGGCAACATCACCTTCCACAGTGCGACCACCACGGCGTACCCGCTGCCGCGGCCCGGCGAGCGGCCCGCGCCCTCGCCGGTCACGCTGCCGGCCGGGAAGCTCAAGGACGCGCTCGGGATCCGCGAGGTGCAGTACCGCGAGGGCACCGAGAATTTGGCGATCAAGGATGTGAAGCTGGCATGAGATTCGTCCGTACGTCGCTCGCCGGTCTGCCGGTGGCGGTCTGCCTCGGGGTCGTCGGCTTCATCCACGCGCAGCTGTACGCGCGCAGCTATCACGCGATCCCGTACATCGGGACGTCCTTCCGCTGGGACGCCGCCGCTTCGTTCGCGGTCGCGCTGCTCCTCCTCGCCGGGAACGCCGCCGTCATCCGGCTGCTCGCCGTCGGCCTCTGCCTCAGCGGCCTCGGCGGCTTCCTCGGCTCCCGCACGATAGGCCTGTTCGGCTTCACGGAACGCGGTTGGCAACCCGCTCCACAGGCCCTGCTCAGCGTGATCGCCTGGGTGCTCGCCCTGGTCCTGCTCCTGGTCCCATTCACCAAACAGCTCGCCGAGCGCCGGTCCGCACGCCAGGCCCATGAATGAGCTGCGGGCCACCCCAGAATCGCAACCCGAGTCTTGAGGACAGCCGGACTGCGGTCCGGATAACCTGGGGGCATGCTGCATCCAATCGTCGTCGGTGCGCTGGATACGAACTGTTGGGTCGTCCATGACCAGGGGAAGGCGCTGGTGGTCGACCCCGGCGACGAGGGTGAGCGGATCCTGGACGGTCTGGCCGGCCTCGACGTCGTGGGGCTGGTGCTCACACACGCTCACTGGGACCACGTGCTGGCTCTGCAGGACCTGCGCGAGCGCCTCGACGTACCTGTGCTTGCTCATCCGGCGGAGACCGCGGTCTGGGAGCACGAGTTGAGGCACGCCGAGCAAACGGGCCACTGGGATGCCGGCACAGCTACCGACGAGCTGCTCCCCACCGGGCAGCTCGCCTTCGACAGCCAGGCGAAACTGTGGGACGGCGTCATCGACCAAGAGTTGGCCGATGGCGACGTCCTGCAGGTGGCTGGTCTGACCGTGATCCACACACCCGGCCACACCCCGGGAAGCCTGACCTTCAAGCTCCCCGGCCAACTGTTGACCGGCGACACCCTCTTCCCAGGCGGTCCCGGCCTGACCGGCTGGCCGTTGTCCGATTTCCCCACGATCATGCGATCGGTCGATCACCTCCTGACCACCGCCGATCATTCGACCACGATCCATCCCGGCCACGGCCGCTCCACGGTGGCTTCCGCCGAACGCCCGCACCTCAAGGAGTGGCGCGCCCGCGGTTGGTGAGCCGTGAAAAATGCCGCGCCAGGCGCGCGCAAGGCAACTAGGCTCGAAGCTCGTCTGCGACGAGGAGGTTTCGTGTTTCAGCCACTGCTGGCATCCGCGACTCGAGCCGTTGAGAAACTTCGCGCGATCGGTGAACCGTTACCCGACGACTTGACCACTCAGCTGGCGAAGCTGGCTGACGATACGCAGAGCGACGCCGTCCGGTCGGCCAAGGTCGAGGAGCTGCTGCGGCCCTACGTCCTGGTCGACGTCGAGCTCGACGAGCGGGGCTACACCGCGAGTACGCCGGGCGCCGCGCCGCCGCGGCTGGTGCAGCACGGGTGGCGGAGCTCCCTGGTCCGGATCTCGAATCCGCACCAGCTGCTCGGCGATCTGTCCGCGCCGTCCAACCACGTGCTCGGGCTGGTCGACCACCACAGCCACGCCGCGCGGATCACGCTGCACGACACGCTGACCGTCGTACCGCGGATCGCGAAGAGCTGGCTGGAGGTGAAGCTCGCCGGTCCGACGGACGTGTCCGGCCTGGACGTCGAGTACAAGGTGATCAGCCTGTACAGCCGTGACGGCGGGACGCGCAGCGGTGAGCTGATGTTCGTCCTGGCGGTCGAGGAGGCCTTTGACAGCATCACCCGGCCGCCGTCCTCGAAGGCCTGGCAGCGGCTGGGGTTCGAGAGCCGCGAGTACGCCGCGAAGTTCGACTTCGACTGCCTGCCCGCGCACGACGTCCGGCTCGACGTCCGCGAGCCCGACGGCAGCACCAGCGTGGCGGCGCTGACCGTGCGGGACTCCCAGCGGCGCGCGTACCCGTCGAAGGCGATGCGACTGGCGCCGGACATGTTCTTCCACGACCACGTCTACCGGGCGACCGGCGAGGTGATCACGCTCCCGGCCGGCCAGTACGACATCGCCGCCCGGCGCGGGCCGGAGTACCGCGAGGTGCACGTCGAGGTGGACGTGTCCGCCGGCACCGAGGCGATCACGATCGAGCTCGACCGCTGGGCCGATCCGGCCGCGCACGGCTACTACTCCGGCGACCCGCACATCCACGCCGGCGGTTGCTCGCACTACAGCGTGCCATCCGAGGGCGTGAACCCGGAGACGATGATCCGGCACGTCCGCGGCGAGGGATTGTGGATGGGCAGCGTGCTGACCTGGGGACCGTGCTACTACCACCAGAAGCAGTTCTTCAGTGGCTCGTCGATCAGCCCGCGGGCCGAGCTCGAGTACCCCGCGATGCAGCAGGCCCAGGGCATGACGTGGGAGCCGCAGGACACCGACCACGACGGCCAGAGCCTGCTCCGGTACGACCTCGAGGTGTCGGGTTTCCCGTCCAGCCACTCCGGTCACGTCATCCTGCTCGGGCTCACCGACCAGGACTACCCGGGCACCACCGTCATCGAGGACTGGCCGTCGTGGAACCTGCCGGTGATGCGTTGGGGCCACGCCCAGAACGCGCTCGTCGGGTACGCGCACTGCGGTCTCGGCCTCGCGGTCGAGACCGACGAGCTGCCGAACTACGTCGTACCGGGTTTCCAGTCGATCGGGTCCAACGAGATCATCGTCGACGTACCGCTCGGTGCTGCCGACTTCCAGTGCGGTGCGGAGTTCTCCCCGGCCGCCGAGCTCAACATCTGGTACCACCTGCTGAACGTCGGCTACCGCACGCTGATGCTCGGCGAGACCGACTACCCGTGCATCTACGACGACGGCCCGGGTGTCGGGCGCACGTACGTCCAGCTGCCGGAGCCGCCGCACGGTCCGCAGGCGCTGGAGGCGTGGCTCGGCGGGCTGAAGGAGCGCGCGTCGTACTTCGGTGACGGCCGGAGCCATGTGTACGACTTCGCGGTCGACGGCGACACCAGCCGGGAGCATGCGATCGACGCTGCGGGACAGGTCCGGGTGACGGCGACGGTCGCGGCCTGGCTGCCTGAACAGCCGCCGGCGCCACCAGGGCCCGGCCAGCCCGTGTACAGCGCGCCGGTCGGCTGGCACCTCGAGCGGTCGCGGATCGGCCGGTCGCGCAACGTGCTTGTCGAGGTGCTGGTGAACGGCGTACCGGCCGGGTCACAGGAGTTGCTTGCTGACGGCAACGAGCAGGCGCTCCAATTCGACGTCGAGCTGGAGCGGTCGTCCTGGATCGCGCTGCGGATCCTGCGCAGCGTGCACACGCAGCCGATCTTCGTCGAGGTCGCCGGGCAGCCGATCCGGGCGTCGCGGCGCAGCGCGCAGTGGCTGTACGACTCGGTGGACGCGCTGTGGACTGCGAAGCAGGGCTTCATCCGCGACACCGAGCGACCGGCCGCGCGGGAGGCGTACGACGCCGCGCAAGCGACCTACTTGGTACGCCGTGACGAATGCGAGGTGGACTGATGGTTCACGGCGAACCGGCCGGCTGCTGCGGCCCGGTCGAGACGACGGCACCGATCTCGGTCACGATCAACCCGGAGGCCCGGGTGAACGTCGCCCGGACCGGCCACCGGGTGCGGAGCTTGCCGACCGGGGAGTGGCACCCAATCGAGTTCCCGATCGTCAACACCGGCTTCGTGACGGGCCGGCTGGTGATCGAGGGCGAGCCGGTGCCGGGCGTCGAGCTGGATCTCCCAGTCCACGAGCTGACCGGCGAGCCGCGCCAGGAAGGCAGCTTCCGGGTGCGTTTCGACGTACCGACGGTTGTGGACGTGACGCTGAGCTTCCGCGCGCTGGGAGCGCTCGGCGGTCTCGCGCTCCACAGCTCGCTGCACCTGATCCTCCGCTCGCACCTCAGCCCAGTCCCTGTTGCGCTGATCGGCAGCACCTGACGTCGAGATCCGCCCGTCGGCTTCGACGTTGTTGATGTCGGGCCTCGGGAAGGACGTGCTGGTGACATCAGTGGTGCTGTTTCACTCTGCGCTCGGGTTGCGCGCGGTCGAACACTCCGCGGCGAAGCTGCTGCGGAGCGATGGGCATGAGGTGCATCTGCCGGATCTGTACGGCGGGCGCGTTGCCGCGGATCTCGATTCCGGGTTGGCGCTGATGCGGGAGGTCGGCTGGGACGCGATCTGCGGTCGGGCGCAGGCCGCCGTACGCGAGGTGCCTGAGGATGCGGTGCTGATCGGGATCTCGATGGGGGCCGGGGTCGTCGGCGAGATCTGGCCGGATCGTCCGGCAGCGTCTGCCGTGGTGCTGATTCACGGGCACGCGGCGGTCCCGGCCGGCTTCGGTTCGTCCTTCGAACTGCATGCCGGGAGCAACGACACGTTCGTCGACCTGTCGCAGTGGACCGGCAAGGTGTGGACTTATCCGGGGCTTTCGCATTTCTTCACCGACCTGACGTCGCCCGACTACGACGAGGCAGCGGCCGGCCTGTTGTGGAGCCGCGTCCGGAGGGCCGTGCGATGATCGCCGGGGCCTGGGCGGTCGCGCTGACCGTCCTCTTCGGAGGGACCGGGCTCTACTGCCTCTTGCGGTTGGTGGTGGGCCGCAGGCGGGGCATCGAGACCGTCGTCGACGTGAACCACGTCGTGATGAGCCCAGCGATGCTGGCGATGGTGTGGTGGCCGGCAACCGGTGTCGCGCTATGGGCGCTGGTCGCGCTCTTCGCGGCCGGAGCGCTGGTCTTCCTCCGCCACCTGGCCAGCTCGGTCGACGTCACGGCCCGAGCGGGCGCATTGATGCATGCAGCAATGAATTTCGGCATGGTGTGGATGTTGCTCGCGATGTCCTCGCTGACGCAGACCTGGACCGCAATGCTGAGCTGGGACGTCGTCGGCTCGCTCGCCCTGGCCGCAGGTTGGTGGGGACTCCGAGCCGTCCGCTCCCGAGGCCACCGGATCGCCTGCTCCTGCCACGGCCTGGCCACCGCTGGCACCGCAACCATGCTGGCCCTGATGCTCCCAGGTCTGACATCGGTCGGCTGACACCCATCGCGGCGAGGGTGCCAGCCGACTTGCTCAGTAGCCCGCGAATACGTTGCGCAGGGTGTCCAGCGTGATGGGGCCGGTGAGGTCCACTGAGGACGGGGTGTGGTCCGGGGACAGCCGGCCGGCGATCAGTCGGAGCCAAGCTTCGGCGGGCAACGTGAGGGAGCCGTCGGGGGCGTCAGCGACGGCCTGGTCGATGCTGACCGGGTCCCCGAGGTGCAGGGAGAACTCCGACGCCGGCTCGCTCGTCGTGACCGTGAGTACAGCCTGCTGGCCGTTCAGCGCGGCCGGCTTGGTGATCCAGCTGAGGTCGGTGTCGATCTGAAGCATCAGGGGTACGGCGGCGGTGTCGAGAGTGGCGGCCGGGTCGGAGGCGCTGCGGACATCCCACGAGTGGTACGTAAGCTCGCTCAAACGCATCCGGCCGACCGTCGCCACATCGGCTGGCGCGGGGAGATAACCCAACTCGATCCGTAGGTTGTCCCGCTGATCGGCGTCCAGTGACTCGAACAAGCTGGTGAGCTTCTCGTTCCGGTCGAGGAAGCCGGCCGCCTGCTCGGCTCGGGTCGACGAGTTCCAGCGAGCCCACACGCTCTGGTTGTAGTCGCCACCGACCGGCGGCTTGCCGTCCAGGACCAGCTGGATCGTGTTGGCCATGATTTCCGCGCCGCTGCCGAGGTGGCTCAGCACCTGCGCGATGTCCCACTCCGACGCCGCCGACGGCCCGGCCAGGTCGTCGTCGTCGAATGTCCTCACCACCCCTGCCAGTCGCTCGTACCCGGTGCGCAGTGCTGCAATGACGACATCGGCGTTGCTCAACCTGTACCTCCAGCGGTGGGCGTGTGCAGCTCCTTGATACCACCGGGGTGGTGAGCAGGCCGCGAGGAGCGTGGGGCCAGGCCGATCAGGAGGCCGGTGACGACGATCGAGGCGCCGACCAGCTCGAAGGCGGTCGGGGTGGCTTGGCCGAGCAGCGCGGAGGCGGTGATGCTGCCGACGGGGACCAGGCCCGCGAAGAGGCCGGCGCGGTCGGGGCCGAGGCGGGGCATTGCGCCGTACCAGAGGAGGAAGGCGAGGCCGCCGACGATGATCGCCAAGTAGAGGAAGCCCGCGAGCTCTGGCCAGGTCGGTGCCCGGAGGGCGTGCGTTCCGTCGGTGATCACGGACGTGACCAGGAGCATGGGTACGGCGGTGGCCGCGGTGTAGCCGGAGACGCGGATCGGGCCGAGCCGGGTGAGGAGCGGGATCGCGAGGAGCGTGAAGCAGGCCTCGCAGATCAGCGCGCCGACCGACAGCAGGATCCCCGCGGTGTCGGCGGTGCCGAGGCCGGAGGTGATCGCCGTACCGGCGACGACGACAACCGCTGCGGCGACCACGTGCCGTGCGGGTCGTGCGCCGCTGAGCGCCGGTCCGGCCAGGGCGAGGACGATCGGTACGGCGCCGATGATGGTGCCGATCGTTGCCGGGTGCGCGTGCCGTGTCGCGGTGATGACGAAGATGTTGAAGAAGACCAGGCCGGTCGCGGCCAGAGCGATCAGGAGCACAACCTCACGTCGCCGCGGCCGGAGCAGCGGGAGCTGCTTGACGCGGGCGATGACGAGGAACAGTACGGCGGACAGCGCGTACCGCAGCGCCTGACCGCCGTAGATCGGGTAGCCGTTCACGAGTCCGGAGACCGCCGCCAGCGTACCGACGAGAAACATCGCGCCGGCCGCGGACGCATACGCCCCGACATTGCCCTTGACCATGACCGCCACGCTATGCGGCCGACTGGTCTTTCCCACAGGTCCAATGCAGGACAGTTCAACAGGTCCAAACCGGAGTAGTACATCCCACGCGTGCGTGTGAGTACGTCCCACGCGTGCTCCGCAGCCACCATTCGTCGCTGCGCTCCTCACCCGCGCCTGCTCCGCGCGCTCCCACTCACCCGTCTCCTGCCGGGCTGGCGCCCGGCTTGTTGCGGCTGCCGCCCGCGTTCTGCGAGCTGCCGCTCGCGGGTGACTGTATGTACCGCCCGCGTGCTACGCAGCCGCCGTTCGTCGCTGCGCTCCTCACAGCGTCCGCTACGCGCGCTCCTACTCGCCCACCCGCCGCGAGCCTCACAAGCTGCGGACGGCCCTCACGGCTGACCGTGCAACGAAACCCTGAGCAACCGCCCCTTCGCGTCCCGTCCGCTTGCCCTCGAACAGGCCGCGCTCGACCGCTCCAAGCGCAGGAACCCGTGAACTCCCGTGGCCAGTGATCGCCGGTCACGGCATTAGGTAGGTCAGTCGAAACAACGACACCAGCGCCAAACGAGACGGTCCCCAGCGAGCCCGCACACTGTTGGTCGCGCAGGCTCTCGACCTGCCTCAAGAACGACCCGATCGTCGCCGTGACCAGGACGACCTCGTCACCCCCAACGGTCGCCAGATACGCAAGTTCGGCGCTCGACTCCCACCGCCAGTGGCGTGCGACCGGGCCGAGCCGGCTCGTGAACGCATTGTCGGCTGACGTCACGATTGTTCCGTCCGGAGTCACGCCTGCAGGGTGTCCGCACACCGACGATCCTGGAGGACATCATGCCTAGTGCGAACCCGGCCACCACTCCGGTGGCTATTGAGATTCCCGAGTTGACCGGGCGCTACGCCCCGTTGGGGGATTACACCATCGCCTTCGAGACGTATCCGGTCGACGTCGATCCGGCGCCGTACTTCGTGGGGCTGCCTGACGACCGCTGCCAGTGCCCGCATTGGGGTGTTGTCACGGCGGGGGAGCTGACCTTCCGTTGGCCCGACCACTCCGAGACGTACCGCGCGGGTGACGCGTACTACGCCGGGCCGGGACATCTGCCGCTGATCACCGCGGGGACGAGCGTCGTCGAGTTCAGTCGGACCGCCGAGCTCGAGCTCACGCAAGCCGTCATCGGCGCCAACCTCGAGCGCGCCCGAGTCGGCGCATGACCAGCGTCGCAACAGCCCGGCACGGCGAGGTCGACGCCTCGGTGGCGCGTCTGGTCGACTGGCTGGAGACCGGGGAGGTGCAGGCCGGGATGCTGGCCGATGACTGCTTCCTGGACCTGTCCCTGCCGCACTGGCGGATCCAGGTCGAGGGTGTCGCCGACTGCCTCGCCGTCCGGCGCGAGCAGCATCCGTTCCCCGGAGCGGTGCGCGTCGAGCGTGTCGACCGGACCGAGGGCGGGTTCGTGATGGCGTTCGAGGAGCGGTGGGTGGCCGAGGGGCAGACGTGGTACTGCCGGGAGCAGTTCGCGGCCGACGTCGACCCACGCGGCGCGATCACCGACCTGCGGGTCTACTGCACCGGCGACTGGGACGAGGCCAGGCAGGCCGAGCACGCCGCCGAGGTAAAGCTGATCCGACCCTGACCGACCCTGACCGACCCCGACCGACTCTGACCGAACCCGACCGGTCCTGACCGAACGGAGGTAGTCGGCCAGGGCCAGGATCGTGTCGTAGCCCTCGAAGGCTACGAAGGGACGGCGACTCGAGGGCGGCTCCCAGCCTGGTGCCGAGGGGCCAGGGTCGGCAGGAGGTAGCGGAGGAAGGGGAACCCGACCGGTCCTGACCGAACCTGACCGGTCCTGACCGACCTTGACCGGCCTGATCGATCGGTCCTGATCGATCGATCACTGACTGAGCCGCCCGGGGGCGTCGTACCGTGATGTTGTGACGAGGAGTCGCGACACTGAGCTCACGGAGCGGACCCGGGCGGTTCTCAGCGCCGCGGCCGGGCACGTCTTCGGCACCGAGCCGGGTCGCCTCGCGGCGGAGCTGTACGACGTACTCGTCCGCACCACCGATGACGCCGACCGCTCGCGCGTGGCCGCTGCCCTCGCGCGCTGCTGGGCGTACGGCGGTCACGCCGATCGGGCCGGCTCCTTCGCGGACGAGGCGCTGGCGCACGCCGAGCGGACCGGTGATCCGGAGCGGATCGCGGACAGCCTCGACGCCGTGCTCGTAGCGCACTGGGGTCCGGACGACCTGCCGCTCCGCCGGGAGACCGCGACCCGGTTGGACGACGTGTCCGCTCACGTCCTCGACCCCGACGTACGGCTGCAAGCGCATCTCTGGGGTCTCCAGGTCGCCTGGGAGACCCTTCAGCTCCCCGCGATCCAGCGCCACCTCCGCGCGCTGGAGCGGCTGGGGGAGGAGTCGCCGCGGGCCCGCTTCTTCGCATCCTCTCGACGCTGGCTTTACGAGCACGTCCGTGGTGACAGCGACCGCGCGCCCGAGCTGATCCAGATCGCGGAAGCGGCCGGCGAGGACGCCGGGCTCGCCGACGCGTGGATGATCACCAAGCTGATGCGTGGCTACACCGCTCTGCACACCGGCGACGCGGCGACCGTCGAGAGGATGTGCGGGGCGATGGAGGAGTTCGCCAGGGCCGAAGGCGTGACCGAAGTGGCGACGGAGGCGGCCGCCGTGTGGACCTACCTCGGCCGGCCCGAACGCGCCCGGTCGCTGCTGGCGGAGCTTGGCCCTGAGGTCGTCGAGGCGCTTCCGCGAGACGTCAATCTGTTGCTCAACCTCCAGTGCATTCTGGAGGCCGCCCTGGCGTCCGGCGACGCGGAGATGGCTCGTACGACGGCTCGCCTGCTGACGCCGTACGAGAACCGCGCCGTGCTCAACGCCGGCGCGGTGTACTTCCACGGCGTCACCGACGACACGCTCGCGCGGGCCGCCGCGCTCGCGGGCGACCATGATCGGGCCGAGGCGCTGCGCGAGCGGGCGCTGGCGACGTACGCACGGATCGGGGCGACGTGGTGGCACGACCGGTTGAAGTCCTGGGCGCCGGTCGCCGGTGACTCCGTGGTTCACTTCCACCCGGCCGGTGACGACTTGTGGCTGATCGGCGCCGCGGACGGACGGCCGATGCGCGCGTTGCGCGGCTTCGACTACCTGCAACGGCTCCTGGCCTGCCCAGGGCAGGCGCTGTCGGCGGTCGAGCTGGTGACGGATGGTGCGGGCACCGTGCTGCAGCCTGCGGCCGGGCCGCAGCTCGATCGGCAGGCTGCGGCGGCGTACCGCCGGCGGCTGGCTGAGCTCGATGCCGAGCTCGCCGAGGCGAAGGACTGGGCCGACCTGGCCCGCGCCGAGTCTCTCGAGGCTGAACGCGCCGCCCTGCTGGCCGAGCTCAGCGCGGCGGCAGGCCTCGGCGGCCGCGCCCGCACCAGCGGTTCGACCGGCGAGCGGGCACGCATCGCAGCCACCAAGGCAATCGCCACGGCGATCGCCCGGATCGAATCGGTGGATCCCGCCGTCGGCGCGCATCTTCGTGACGCGATCCGCACCGGCACGGAGTGCACCTACCGTCCACGCCCCGACGACCGGCTCACCTGGCTGCTACGTCCTGAAGGTGTTTGACGAGAACCGCCGGCGTTCTAGTGGCCGGGGAGGTACAGGCAGAAGGGATGGCCGTCAGGGTCTTGCATGACGCGGACGCCTTCTTGTGGTTGGTGGGCCGCGGCGGTCGCGCCCAAGGACTCGGCGCGGCGTACTTCGTGGTCCAGGTCGTCGACCTGGATGTCGAGGTGAGCCTGCATCTGCTGTACGCCGGCGCGTTGTGGCCAGACCGGCGGTACGTGGTCGGACTCGAGCTGGAAGCTCAGGCCCGGCCGCTGGTCGCCGGGTGGGCGCAAGGTGACCCAGCCGGGTTCGCGAGTGCCCTCGACCCAGCCGAGGAGTTCTCGGTAGAAGTCGGCCAGCGCGGTTGGATTGGGGCTTCCGAGGACGGTGGCGGTGAGGGTAGCGGTCATGCGCTCCCAGTACCAGCCTTCAAACCGCGACGGCCAACTGTTCCAAACCAGCGCTGGGAGCCCGCGATGATGGACAGATGCAGACCGTGTTCCTGACTACCAGCTTGCGCTGATCCCGGAGCCGGCGACGCGCCGGATCCTCCTGCCGGGCTTGGGAAGCCTCCCGCGTGTGCTCGGCCTGGTGGCGACTTCGGTCGAGCCAAGGTTCCAGCTTGGTGATCGCTCTACTCGCGTTCGCGTCGACTGCCTGCGCGATCGCGCTGCTGGTCCGGGTTCTCTATTCGCCCAGGCGCCTTCGCGGCCGCATCGACGGACTGGCCGCTCAGCCTCCGGTGGTGTCGAGCCGGTAGCCGAGGCCGCGGACGGTCTCGATGGCGTGCCGGTCGAAGGGCGCGTCGAGCTTGAGCCGGAGGTACCGGATGTAGACCTCGACGACGTTCGGGTCGCCGTCGAACGCCGGGTCCCAGACGTTCTCGAGGATCTCGGTCTTGCTGACGATCTCGCCGCGGTGCCGCATCAGGTACGCGAGCAGCCCGTACTCGCGGCGGGTCAGCGTGATCTCCTGGCCGGCCCGCTCGACACGTCGCTTCACCGGGTCGAGGACCAGGTCGCCGGCCTCGATGACGACCGGCCGCTCGGGCGCGCCGCGGCGGATCAGCGCCCGGAGCCGGGCGATCAGGATCAGGAAGCTGAAGGGTTTCGTCAGGTAGTCGTCCGCGCCGAGATCGAAGGCGTCGGTCTGGTCGTACTCGCCGTCCTTCGCGGTCAGCATCAGCACCGGCGTCCAGACTCCGCGCTCGCGGAGCTGCTCGAGCACCTTGTACCCGTTGACCTTCGGCAACATGATGTCGAGCACGATGACGTCGTACTTCGACTCCGTCGCCGCCCAGACGCCGTCCTCACCGTTGTGGACGACCTCGGCCACGAAGCCGTCCTCGGTCAGGCCGTGCCGCACCGTCTCGGCCAGCGGTACTTCGTCTTCGACAATCAGCACCCGCATCTTGTCAGTGTCCGCGCTCGCGGCTGAGAACAAGCTGAGTCAGGGCAGCGGCAGCCGCACCGTCGCGATGGTCCCGCCGCCGGCAGCGCCGCTCAGGACGACGGTTCCGTGGTGCGCCTTGATGATCTCCTGGACGATCGACAGTCCGAGCCCGGAGCCGCCGCTTGCGCGGGCGCGGCTGGTGTCCAGCCGGACGAAACGCTCGAAGACCCGGACCCGATCGGCCTCGGGGATACCGTCGCCGTCGTCCTCGATGGTGACGAGGGCCGCACCGCCGTCCTCGCTGGTGGTCAGGCGCACTGTGGTGTGCGCGGCCCGCACGGCGTTGTCGACCAGGTTGCGGATCAGTTGCCCAAGGCGCAGAGGATCACCGAGGACCCGGACCGGGTGTACGTCGCTGATGACCTTCAGCTCGCTGCTCTGGCGAAGTCGCAGTACCTCGGTGTCGACGAGATCGTCCAGGTCGACCTCGGCGCGCTGGATCGGCAACGCAGCATCGTCTGCTTTGGCGAGCAGGAGCAGGTTCTCAACCAGGCGGCGCATGCGCTCGGCCTCGCCGCGCATCAGGCCGTGCAGGTCCTGCCACGACTGTCCCTGCGCCGCGGGCTCGATGACTTCGAGGCCGGCGGCAACGGTCGAGAGCGGCGAGCGGAGCTCGTGGCTCGCGTCGGCCACGAATCGGCGCTGGGTCGCCTGCCCGGCTTCGAGCCGGTCGAGCATCTCGTTCATGGTCGCGGCCAGCCGGGCGACCTCGTCCTCGGTCTCGGGCACCGGGACGCGTTCGGTCAGGTCGGTCGACTCAATCCCCTGAACGCGCGCACGGATCCGTTCGACCGGTCCTAACGCCCGGCCGGCGAGCAGCCAACCGGCGACCGCAACCACGATCAACAGGACCGGGAAGCCGACGAGCAGGTACTTCGTCACCGTGGTCACCGTCGAGCGCTGGGTCGCGATCGACGAGGCCACCACCACAGCGTAGGTCTGCCCGTCGTACTGCACGCCGCGGGCAACGATCAGGTAGTCGTGGTCGTCGTCGAGAAACGGCATCTCGCCCACCTCGGCGCGTTCGATCGCGCCGGGCGCTGGATGCAGGCCGGTGAGCGCCTTGTTGTCGGCGCGGGCCGAGGACGCGGCAACGATCTTGCCGGTGCTGTCGAGGACCTGGATCAGCTGACTGGCTCGGGTCGACTCGGCGAGATCGGCGCTGAGCCTCGCGACGCCCTGCTGACTCACCTGCGACGCCACATCGGCGGCCCGCCCGTCGGCGGCATCCGAGACGGTCGTGATCAGGGCCCGCTGGAGGAGCAGCAGCAGTACGGCGGCCCCGAGCGCCATGGCCGCGGCAACCACGACCACCGCCGCCGCGGTTGACCTGCTGCGAACACTCGCGCGCCGAAGCCGCGAGACCGCCTTGCGTACTACGGCCAAGTCACCAGCCCCTTCCACGGCGGAGGCTCGCGAAGACGTCGTCCAACGGAGTGCCAGGCGTCCGGCCGTGTTCGACGTACCACTCGCGGCCGAGCATCCGGCGGAACAACCAGGTCGGCAGCTTCAGCAGCAGGCCGAGGGTCCGGGCCCCACCGTCCGAGCTGGCCTGGCTCGCGTGTGCCTCGAAGGCCTGTCGCTTCTGGCGGGAGTACGCGCGTACGTCGACGCGGTGCGTGATGGACGCACTGGGGGAGTAGGCGTGGTCGTAGTCGGCGGTGTGGACGGCAGGCAGTACCCCGGGGATCAGCTCGACGAGCCGCACAAGTCGTTGGATCAGCCGACGATCGATCGTTGCCTCGAGCACCAACGGCGTACCGGCCCGGGCGGCGGCGTACGTCCCGGCCTGGTGAACCTGCCGGTGGTCCGGATGCCCGTACCCACCGGCCGGGTCGTAGACCGTCAAGGCATCCGCCCGCTCCTCGCGGAGGAGGTCGATCAGCGGAGCCGCGGCGCGCTCGACCGGCAGCGCACTGAACGCACCGTCCACCACCGGGCCGGAGGAACCCGAGTCCTTGAACCCGAACCGCACCACCCGCGCGCACCCGAGCACCGCCGCCGACCGATCGAGCTCGTCGCGTCGGACGGTTGCCAGCCCACCGGCCTGGTACGACGAGGACGCGAGGCCGGCCTCACCATCGGTGGCGACCGCGAGCACGACCCGATGACCTTCGGCCGCCAACCGGGCCAGCGTCCCGCCCATCAGGAGCGCCTCGTCGTCCGGGTGCGCGTGGAAGGCGACGAGCGTGAACCGATCGGCCATGGTTCGAGCATGGCACGCCGTACAGCACCGCCCTAGTTGCTCTCAGCACGCTCTCAGCCGACCGATTCCACGCTGGGATCGATGAACCAACGCGACAAGTGGCCAGGGGTGCCGATGGACCGTCGACGGAGACGGCTGCTGACCTCCGTCCTCAGCGTGGCGCTGACCGCTGGGCTGGTCGTCCTCCTGCCCCGGGCTGTCGGTGCGACCTGGGGACAGGTCGGTGGTGTGCTCGGCCAGGTGTCGGTCGGGGAGCTGGCGCTGCTCGCGGTCGTCTGGATCTCTGGGTTGTGGGCGCACTCGTTCGTGCTGGCTGCATCCCTCCCTGGGCTGACGAAGCGGCGCGGCCTGACGCTCAGCCTGACCGGGAGCGCCGTCGCGAACGTCCTGCCGCTCGGTGGCGCAGTGGGGACGGCGCTCAACTTCGCGATGGTTCGGCGTTGGGGGTTCAGCTCGGCCGCGTTCGGCGGCTTCCTCGCGGTGACGACGCTGCTGAACGTTCTTTCGAAGCTCGGAGTGATCGCGCTCGCCCTGGGGCTCGTGCCGCTGCTGCACAGCGCCTCGGCCTTCGGAGCAGGCAGTCTGCTGTTCGTCCCGGTCCCGATCGCCGTCCTCGGCGGCCTGTGGATCCTCGCCGACGAACGGGCCGCCGCACGCATCGGAGCGGCCCTCGACAAGCCGATCGGCAGGTTTCGCCGGTCCGACCTGCGGTCGCAGCTGCCCGAGCTCCGGCGTTCGATCCTAGGCGTGGTCCGGGCCCGGTGGCGTCCGATGACAGCCGGGATGATCGCGTACCTCGCGTTGCAGCTTGCCCTGCTGTGGATGTGCTTTCACGCGTTGCAGGTACCGCTCGGACTGCTCGTGCTCTTCACCGGTCTGGCGGTCGAGCGTCTCCTGACCCTGGTACCGATCACGCCGGGAAGCGCCGGTGTGGTGGAGGTCGGCGCGACGGCTGCGCTCGTGGCCCTCGGTGGCGACCCGGCCGGGGTGGCCGCCGGTCTGTTGCTGTTCCGCGGCTTCACCTACCTGATGGAGATCCCCGTCGGTGGGGTCCTGCTGGCGGTCTGGTCCTGGCTCCAGCGGCGGCCGGCGGTGGTGGCGGGATGAGGATCGCGTTGGTCAGCGACTGTTACCTGCCCAGGCTCGGGGGGATCGAGTTGCAGGTCCACGACCTCGCCGTGCAGCTGGTGGGCGCCGGGCACGACGTCACCGTGTTCACCACCACCGACGGATCGAGTGCGGCCGGCGTCGTACGGCTGCCGGCCGTCGCGGGGGTCCCGTTGACCGTCGAGCGGCTCCGGGCTGAGCTGCCGCGGTACGACGTCGTGCACTGCCACACCTCGCTCTTCTCTCCATTGGGCTGGCAGGCGGCGCGTTTGGTCGACGGCGCGATCCTGACGCTGCACTCGTTGCCCAGTTCGTCGACGCCGTGGCCGGTCGGCCGGATCGACCGGTACGTCGGCTCTGTGCGGTGGACCGCTGTCAGCTCGGTCGTGGCCGACGTACTGCGGCGGCTGCTGCCCCGGCGGCAGGTCGACGTACTGCACAACGGGGTGGATCCGGCGATGTGGAGCCGGCCCCGGCGCCCGGACCACCCGTTGACGATCGTGAGCACGATGCGGCTGGCGCGGCGCAAGCGCCCGGCGGCCCTGCTCGGGACGCTCCGGCAGATCCGGGAGCTCGTCCCGCCGGCCGTCGAACTGCGGGCGGTCGTCGTCGGCAGTGGTCCGCGTACGCGGGCGATGGCCGCCGAAGTCTCTCGCGGGCTGGATTGGGTGGAGCTGCCAGGCCGACTGACCCGCTTCGAGATCCGGGAGTTGTACGCCGAGGCCGACGTGTATCTGGCGCCGGCCGAGCTGGAGTCGTTCGGCGTCGCCGCGCTCGAAGCGCGCTGTGCCGGCCTGCCGGTCGTGGCGATGGCCTCCGGTGGGGTCGGCGAGTTCATCCGGCCGGGGATCGAGGGATACCTGGTGAACGGCGACCGGGAGATGGCGACCACGGTCGCGGCGCTGCTCGCCGATCCCGCGACCATGTCTCGGCTGCAGCGCCACAACCGGACCACCGAGCCGGAGATGACCTGGGAGCGAGTCGTCCGGCAGCATCTCGCGATGTACCGGACTCAGTACGCTCGTCGGCTGATACGCGTTGCGTAGTACGGTGGGTGGATGCAGGCTAATGATTCGCAGACGTTGGTGCTGGCCGTGTTGGCGGATGGGCCCAAGCACGGGTACGCGATCAACAGTGGGATCGAGGAGCTCACCGGTGAGCGGCTCGGAGCCGGGAGTCTGTACGGCGCGTTGTCGCGGCTCGAGGCGAAAGGGTTGATCGAGACGCTGGAGGAGCAGGGCCGGCAGCGGCCGGTGCAGATCACTCCGGCCGGACGCGAGGTGCTCGAGAAGGAGCTGCGCGCGATGGCGCGAGTGGCGAACGCGGGCCTGCAGAACCTCGGAGTACGCCTCACATGATCAGCGTCGGCAAGCTCCTGGTCGGTCTGTATCCGCAGCCCTTCCGGGAGCGCTGGGGGCACGAACTGGTCGCGGAGGTCGATCGCAGCGGCTGGCGCGGCGCTCCGAGGCTCGTCTGGGCGATTGCCGGAATGTGGCTGCACCCGGCGATCTGGCCCACCGACTCGATTCTCGAGCGCCGCCGTCGCGTCGCGGCGCTCGCCGTGGTCGTCACCGCCATGGGCTGGCTGACTGCTCACGCGGTTCTGGAGCTGACCGGTGCTGTTCCCCGGGCGCTGGCGCATTCGTGGATCCTCAACGCCTGTGACGGGACCACCTTTGCCGGATTCCTGCTCGCGGTGCCGGTTCCGCGGCCGCGTCGCCGGCAGTTCGTGGACCTGGTGGCGGTCGCATCGCGGCGGATCGCGATCCCGGTGCTCCTGGCGGTCGGCGTCGTACTCGCCGTGAACCGGTTCGTCGCTCCTGCGACGGAGCTCAGATCCGTCGTTGCCGGGGGTTGGTGGCTGGCGCTCATGCTGATCGCGGCGCAAGCGGTCCGGACGGTTGCCGACGTCAACCTGTCGGCCGTCTGGGTGCCTGGTCCGCGTCGGCTGGCGCTGGGACTGTGGATGGTGGCAGCCGGCCTGGGCGGGACCGGACTGACCATCCTGATGCCCACGATCGTCGGAAATGGCGACCGGGTGGCGGGCGCTGTCGGCGGGCTTGCGCTGCTCGCCCTGGCCGCCGCCGTCAACGGGACGGTCCGCGACCTGGGCGAGGTCCGGACTACCTGAGCGTCTCCGGGTACTTCGTGCGCAGTCCTTCCAGGCCCTGAACCGGTGCGTTCCGCGCGACGTGGTTCAGAAAGGCGGCGACGTAGTCGTCCTGCACGACCAGCGCGTGCTTGCCGTTGATGCTGCCGAGCCCGATGAGTCCGCGCACGGGCGGCCCGAGGAAGTACAGGCCGTAGTCGGTGAAGTTCAGGTGGTGCGCGCCGGCGACGGTGACCAGCCACCGTGGTCCAGTGCTTGCCTTGAGCAACTTCACGGCGGTGTCCCGTTCGCCGCCCGGATCCGTCGCCGCCGGGCCGCACGTCCCGGTGACGCAGGAGTCCTCCGACTCCATGATCAGGAAGGGCTTCTGCAGCCCGGAGTGGACGACCTGACCGAACTGCGTTCCGTCGAGGTCGACCGCACCGACGCAGCGACTGTCGGTCCGGCAGGCGTCCAGCGCCGACGCGCCACCGAACGAATGCCCGACGTACGCCACCTTCGCATCGATCTTGCCGTCGAACTGACCGGTCCGGCCGAGCGCGACGACCTGGTCGCCGACGAACCGGGCGTCGGTCGCCCACTCCGTCGCCAGCCGGTCTCCGGTCTGCTGTGCCGCACCGCTGTGACCGCCCAGGTCGGGCGGATTGCCCTGCGTGGTGCTGGTGACGGCCTGGCCGCCGAGCACGGTCAGATTCGCGCTGTACGTCGGTGTCACGCCCGCGACGACGAATCCCTCACTGGCAAGACTCTCCGCCAGCGCGCTGTACTGCGGTGCCGCGAAGCCCATGCCCGGTTCGAGGACCACGATCGGGAACCGTCCGTCGGCGACCGCCGCGCCGTCGACGGCGTGCACGCGAACCTTGCCGAAGCTGGTCTCGAACCACCGGAACGGCGGCCCGAAGGCCAGCTTCGACCACAGCCCCGGTGCGTACGGCAACCTCGATCCCTGGGCCTGCGCGGGAGCCGGATACCACAACCAGACCGCGAGCCGCCGCGGCCCACCGTGCGGGTCGAGCGGATCGGTCCGCCCGTTGTCGACCCACTCGAAACTCGTCCTCCCGACCTGGTACTTGCCGCTGAGCGCCGGCAGTTCCACCGGCCGGGAGCTGAGAACAGCCATCGCCGCCACGTACCAGCCGCACAACGCGATGAGACTGGTGAACACGACGACGATCCCGACCACCCAGCGACGTTTCTTCCTCGCTCTACTCATGCCCCGATAGTACACGCTGCGTAGTACGCGTCGCGTACCTGAAGACCACCCAGCGGAGGGCGCAGTACATGTAGATGCCCTCGCAGGCGCCGGCGATGATCCTGGCGAGGTGGTACTCGAGACCGAGCGCCCCGAGACCGGCGCCGAGGCCGAGGATCCAGACGAGATAGTTGACGACCACAACGACGACGTACACGCCGAACTGGCGACCGACAGGGGCGTGCGAGCGGAAGTTGAGTGCCCGGTTGAGGACGTACGACAGGCCGAACGCGGTCGCGTACGCGAGCGTGATCGACAGCCACAACGGCAGCCCTGCCACGGAACGGAGCACGGTCAGCAGCCCGAGATCCACGCCGAACGTGAACCCGTTGATGATCACGAACCCGACCAGATTCGCCGGCACCCTTCCGGGCAACCACCGAGCGATCGCGGCCGTCACCGCGGTGAACCGCGCCCCCAGATCCTGCTCAGCCAACCGGCGCCGCCGCGCGTACCGAGCCACGCCCACACGATAGCCAACCGCACCAAGGTCGCCGGCCGTTCGACCGGCCGGGTCAGGCCAGCGCCACGATGCGTTGCAGCATCGGGATGCTCGGGAACTTCTCCGAATCGATCTTCCGGGTCAGGATGCGGACGTACTCCGACACCTCGTCGGGCCGCAGCAGATCCTCGATCATGTCGAGCATCGTGGCCGACGGAAACGGATCGTCGTCGACCTTGCGCAGCAGCGTCCGCAGCACGATCAACCGGGCATCCAGCCTCTGCTCCGCCATCAGGAACCTCCCACCATTGCGACCTCAAACCCGGGTACCCCGCACCAGGCCCGCCAAACGATCCGGCACCGCCAAACGATGCCTGCGCCGCCACTCAGGTGGAGATCGAGAGGCCGTGGGCTCGCAGTACGTCGGCGAGTTTGCCTTGTTCGTGGGCATTGACCAGGCGGGCGGCCAGTTCGCGCAGCTTGAGGTTGTTGGTCTGCGAGCCGCGCTTGAGGACCTCGAACGCGACGTCGCTCTTCAGGTCGTACCGAAGCATCAGGATCCCGGCTGCCTGCCCGATCACCGTGCGCGTCTCCAGTGCGGTGTGCAGCTGGTCGATCAACGCACGGCTGTCGTGAAACAGCTGCGCGTTCTCGAAGGCAACCCCGGCGTGCAGCGCGAACAACAGCGCCAGGTCGTACGTCGCATCAGCGAACACCCCGGGTTTCGCCGCGAACAGCGCGAAGCCGGCGGGGTTCCTGTTCCGGGCTGGCAGCGGCAGCAGCAGGCAGCTCCGAAAGCCCTCACCGGCCATGGCGGCCGAGAAGGTCGGCCACCGGTCGTCGGTCGCGGTGTCGGCGATCTTGTGCGGCTCCCCGTGGACGAGCACGTCGCGCATCGGGCTGTCGGGCAGCATGAGCTCGGCGGCCAGCACCTCTGCTGTTTCGGCCGGCTCTGGTTCCCCTCGGCGGTGGCTGGCGGCGATCTCGGACGACTTCTGGCCGGCGACCACGATGATCGCCTGGTCGCAGTCCGGCACTGTCGCCACGAGCCGCCGGACGTACCTCGCCAGCGTCGCGTCGACGTCGTCGCCCTCGACCAGCCGCCCGATCTCGGCCAGTTCCTCGCTCAGCGCCATGATGTCCGTGTCCACCACAGCATCATGCTCCCGTACGCCGCTACGCGCTCCACGAGCCGCGGCAGCATAAAGGTGGGCACTCCCAGATCAGGGACGCGATCGCTCGAGAGGCCGCCGCCCCAGGGCCCTGGCGTTAAGAAAGTAGCGCCAGGACCCGCCTCAACATCTGTGCCCGGCCTGACCGTCCTGTTGATCCTGCTCAGGGGGTGGAGGAGCGGAGTTGGGCGATCAGGGTGTTGAGGGCGGTGTGCAGGGGGGCGGGGTCTCGGCGGACCTGGCTGAGGAGGAGGCCGCCTTGGACGGTGGCGAGGAGGGTGACGGCCAGGGCTTCGGGGTCGGCGTCGGGGGCCAGCTCGCCGCGGGCCTGCATCTGTTCGAGGCCTGAGCGGATCAGCTGTTCCCAGCGAGCGAAGGCGTTGGCGAGCTGGACTCTTGCCACCGGGTCGCTCTCGGCGAGGTCGCTGGCGAGGGAGCCGAGCGGGCAGCCGCCGACGCACTGGGCTTCGGTGAGGATGCCGACCATCAGGTCCCGCCAGCGGTTCAGGGCGTCGATCGTGTCGATCTGGTCGAGACCTTGGTGCTGCACGTCCAGCACGCGCCCGGTCTGGTGGTCGATCACGGCCGACACCAGAGCGTCCTTGCCCGGGAAGTAGTGGTACAGCTGCGACGGACTCACCCCGGCGGCCGCCTGGATGTCCTCGATGGTCGTCCGCGCGACCCCCTGCTCGAGCATCAGCTGCGACGCGGCCGCGACGATCCGGTCCCGCGTCGCCTGCCCCTTCTTGGTCAGCCGCTTGCCCGGTCCCGCCGTGACTGTCATATCCGCAGCCTACAGATTTTGGAGTTGATACTCCAAAATCATCCGCGAACTATTGGAGTACTTACTCCAACCAGTACCTGGGAGACGGATATGACGCAGGACTTCGCCGGCCGGACCGCGCTGGTCACCGGTGGCAACAGCGGCATCGGCCGCGCGGTCGCCGGACTGCTCGCCGACCGCGGCGCACGGGTCGTGATCAGCGGGCGCGACGCCGCCCGTGGGGACAAGGCGGTCGAGGAAATCCGCGCCGCCGGCGGTACGGCGGACTTCGTTCAGGCCGACCTGGCGGACCTCGACAGCGTGCGCTCGCTGGCCGCGCGGTCGATCGAGCTCGGCGGCGGGCACGTCGACGTACTGATCAACAACGCGGGCATCTTCCCGTTCGGCCCGACCGCCGAGGTGCCGGTCAGCGACTTCGACGAGGTGTACGCCGTCAACGTGCGCGCGCCGTTCTACCTCGTCGCGGAGCTGGCGCCGTTGATGGCGGCGCGCGGTCATGGCGCGATCGTGAACCTGACCACGATGGTGGCGTCGTTCGGTCTGGCCGGAATGGCGGCGTACGGATCGAGCAAGGCGGCGCTGCAGCTGCTGACCAAGGCCTGGGCAGCCGAGTTCGGACCGGCCGGCGTGCGGGTCAATGCGGTCAGCCCCGGGCCGACTCGGACCGAGGGTACGGCGGTGCTCGGTGAGAACCTCGACGGCTTGGCCGGCACCACTCCCTTGCAGCGGGTCGGCCGGCCGGACGAGGTTGCCGAGGGCATCGTGTTCCTGGCCTCCGACGCGGCGTCACTGATCCACGGCGCCGTCCTCCCGATCGATGGCGGCCGCCTGGCGGTCTGACCTCGAGGTGCGCCGGGCGTCCGGCCGGGCTCAGCGGGGGAGTCGGCGGGTGTCCACGAGTTGCTGGGCGACGTCGCGGAGTTTGGTGTTGGTGTCCTGGGAGTAGCGCTTGAGGATGGCGAACGCGCGGTCGCCGTCGACGTCAAAGCGTTCCATCAGGATGCCCATCGCCTGGCCGACCAGCTTCCGGGCGTCGACGGCGGCCGCCATGGTCGCCTCCCGGCGGGCGGTGCCGACGGCGACCGACGCGTGCCTGGCCAGGATGTGCGCGATCGCTTCGTCGTCGGCGCTGAAACCGTCCGGGCGCCGGCTGTACAGGCCGAGTACACCGACCGTGTGGCGGAGCGTGAGCGGTACGTCGAGGACGCTGCGGACGCCGAGGCTGCTGACCATGATCGACCACTCGGGCCAGCGCTGGTCGCAGGCCGTGTCCCGGATCAGGACCGGCGTACCCTCGCGCATGGCGGCCATCAGCGGGCCGTCCTGGCTGCCCAGTTGAAACTTGTAGATCTCGGCGACCACCGGGTCGGTGACGGCCGGGATCTCCGGCTGGCCGCCCCGGCTGTAGAGCGCGACGCCGGCGTGACTGCAGTCCAGTGCCTGCAGGGCGAACTGAACCACCGCCCCGATCGTCTCTTCCACGCCGACCGCGTCGTGCATCTCGACGGCCAGCTTCGCGAACATGTCAGCGCGCGTCGCGGCGCCCGGGTCCGGGGACGCCTCGTCGTGAGCACCACGCTGGTCGGCACGATCCATGCCGCCATGATGCCCCTCAGGAGCTGAGAAAACGCGCACGTCGGCGTGACTACTGTTGGTGCCCGAACGGTTGCGATCCGAACCGGCCGCTGGGCGGATCCGTGGGGCAGCGGCCGGCCGGTCCTCGATGGGTCAGCTCCACCAGTAGAAGTGGTACCCGCCGCCCTTGTAGTAGATCTTCGTGACGATGTAGTTCTTCACGAACGCGTAGTCGTACCACTGCTTGACACAGGCGCCGTAGTCGTACCCGCACGCGACCTCGCCTTCTCCTTGAACCGTTGTGGGCTGCGCGTACGCCGTCGTCGCCCCGCCGCCTACTGCGACGGCGAGCAGCGCGCCCGTTGCGATCATCCGCCTGATCGGTCTCATCGGCTCCACCTTCCGAACTCGTTTGCCTCGCGCAACATAGTCACGCTCTGTATATCGACCGGTACCCACTGCAATCACCTCAAACCCCCGGTGATACTGCGAATCGCGCTGGGTACCTGCCCGGCATGAAGCAGTGGCTTGCCGGCGTGGTGGTGGGCGCGACCGTGCTGACGGTCAGCGCGTGTGGCTCGAAGCTTCCCGCAGCGTCCTCGAGTGCGGCCGAGCGGTTCTACCGCGCGATCGAGCAGAAACAGGGTGCAGCGGCCTGTGACTTGCTCGCTCCGCAGACGGTGGTCGAGGTGGAGGAGTCGGCCCAGGCTCGCTGTCCCACGGCGATTCTTGGTGCGGACATTCCCGCTGGTGGCACGGTGGTCGAGCTGCGCCAGTACGGCACCGAGGCGCAGGCGCGGATGAGCGGCGACACTGCGTTCCTCGCCGAGTTCGACGACGGCTGGAAGGTTGTCGCGGCGGGCTGCACTCCGGACGGGCAATCGCCGTACGACTGCAAGGTCAAGGGGTGAGTCGATGCGGGTGATCTTCGTCGTCTACCTGGCAGTCATCGTCCTCGGCCTGGCGTACTTCCTCAGCCTGGGGTTGATGCAGCGATGACTCGGGCCCGGGGTTTCTTCCGCACCAACTCGCTCAGTCTCGTCTTCGGTGGGCTGTTCCTGGCCGCCTTGGTCGGACAGGCGTTCGCCGGTCTCGCGGAGTTCAACAACCAGCAGGTGGCCGACGGGCTGGCGACGGTGACGTTCGGCCGCTACATCACCTCGGCCGACTTCGCCGTCGACGTCACCGAGAACTGGCAGAGCGAGTACCTGCAGTTCCTGCTCTACATCGTTTTGACCGTCTGGCTGGTGCAGCGCGGCTCGCCGGAGTCCAAGCCCCTGGATCAGGCCGGGCGGGAGTCCGACGAGGATCAGAAGGTCGGCGCTCATGCCGGGCCCGACTCGCCGCGCTGGGCGAGGGTCGGCGGGTGGCGCACCAAGCTCTTCTCGTCGTCGTTGGGTCTGGTGATGGGCTCGGTGTTCCTGGCCTGCTGGTCGGTGCAGTCGGTGGCGGGCTGGTCGGCGTTCAACGAGGAGCAGTTGAGGCAGCTCCAGGATCCGGTGTCGTGGCTCTCGTACGTCGGCTCGGCCGACTTCTGGAGCCGCAGCCTGCAGAACTGGCAGTCCGAGTTTCTCGCCGTCGGATCGATGGCGGTGCTGAGCATCTACCTGCGCGAACGCGGCTCCCCGGAGAGCAAGCCGGTCGGCACCTCCCACAGCGCGACCGGCATCGAGGGTTGACCGCACGCTTTCGCAGGGGTGGCACACGGCGAGGTGCCCTTGATGGTCGGGCACCTCGCCGGACCTGTGCTCAGGAGTCGAGTTGCTTCTGGCTGCCGCTGATCGCGATCTTCCGTGGCTTGGCCTTCTCGGCGATCGGGATCCGCAGCGTCAGTACGCCGGCGTCGTAGCTCGCCTCGATCTGCTCAGTGTCGAGGGTGTCACCGAGGAAGAGCTGTCGCGAGAACACGCCGAGCGGCCGTTCGGCGACCTGCATCTCGACGTCGTCGGCGAGCTGCGGTGGGCGGCGTTCGGCCTTCACCGTCAGCACGTTGCGCTCGACGTCGAGCTCGATCGCGTCCGGCGCGACGCCGGGAAGATCGAACGCGACGACGTACTGCTCGCCCGAGCGGTACGCGTCCAAGGGCATCGGGTTCGGCTTCGTCCAGGTGCCCCGGCCGGCCGCGCTGCCGAGCAGCTGCTGGGCAAGCCCGTCGAGCTCACGGAACGGGTCGGTGCGCATCAACATCGTCGTACACCTCCTGAGTTCTGAACCTGTGGTGTCAACACGCACCACTGTTCTAGCATGTCATCGGATCGATGACAAGCTGGCCCGTCGTCAAATGGATGACGTTGGGAGCTGTCGGAGGACGTACAGGCTCCGCGCCGGACGCCAACCCAGGATGCCAGGCGAGACCCGGCCTTCCAGCTTGGCTGCACTCGGCCTGGCCGTGCGCTGCCCGACGCGAAGCGTTCAGGGTGAGCCTGGCCTCGGTACCCCCTGCAGGCCCCTCTATTCACCGGGAGGAACGAATTGGCTCGGTTCGGGGCGGGTACCTGGGGGCGGGTCGGTTGGCCTGCGGGTAGCTCTGGAAGTAGGACGGTGGCACCGTCGGCGCGCCGGCCGAACTGGGGGCCTTGCGATGGCCGGGGGCAGATCGTCCACGTTGTCCGAGGTGCTGGCCGGGATGGCGGCCGGGATGAGCAGCTGCGTCGACGAGGAGTCGGCGGCCTGGATAGCTGTGGCGCGCGCCGAGGAGGCGTTGCCGGGCTGGGCGGCCGCGGTGGCATTGGTACGCCGTCGGCGTCCGGTTCATGCTGCGTGCAATCCGTCGTTGCGTCCGATCGAGCAGTCGCAGCTCGAAGCCGGGCAGGGGCCGCTGATCGACGCGGCGGAGACGGGCCAGGTAGCGCAATGCGCGGATCTCGCGGTCAGCACGGCGTGGCCCGATTGGACGCCCGCCGCGTCTCGGTCGGGCTGGCGCAGCATCCTGTGCCTCCCGCTGCTGGGGCGCGGTGGACGGCGTACGGCGGCGGTCGTCACGTTCGCTCATCCGCGTCCCGATCAGCTCGATGACGGCACGAAGACCGTCGCCGAGCTGGTGGCGACGTACGCCGCGATCGGCCTGGAGACCGTGGGCAGGCTGGCCAACCTGACGGTGGCCGGCGACAGCCAAGCCTCCATCGGTCTGGCGATCGGCGTACTGATGGAGCGCTTCGAGCTGTCGGAGGCGCAGGCGTTCGCGGTCCTCCGCCGCTACTCACAGGACCGTCAAAGGAAGCTGCGCGAGGTCGCCACCGACCTGCTCAACACCGGACAGCTCCCGCCCGACTGATCCGGGCCCTCAGTCGGCTGTTTCTTCGGTGAAGAAGTCCGGCGGCGCCTGCAGGTCATGGGCGCGGAAGAGTACGGCGTGCTCGACGCCCATGGCCTTGCCGCTCATCGCGGTGAACATCGGGATGAGGTCCGCGGGGGCGGGGTGGCCAGGGAGCGCGGCCAGGTACGCCGCATGCGCCTCGAGCGAGGCGACGCCGCGGCGGAGCGGCTCGCCCGTGACGTCGACGCCGTGGGATGCGGAACCCGCGAGCCCCGGGACGATGTACCAGCGTGGCGAGTGCGGTTCGAGGTCCTCGTCGTCGATCTGCTCCGGGAAGACCCACCGGTTGCCGGCGTCGCGTACCGCGTCGAGCGTCGCCAGCCCGGCCGCGCGGTGGTCGGCCTGGTCGAAGCCGAACGGTGTCTCGACCTCGAATCCGGTGCCGAGTACGACGTCGGGCTTGAACCGGCGAATCTCCCGGCAGATGTCGCGGCGCAGGTCGAGGCCGTAGACGAGCACGCCGTCGGGATGCTCGAGCACGGTCAGGTGCTCGACGCCCACGACGGCACACGCGGCTTGCTGCTCGGCAACCCGCAGACGAGCCGTTTCCTCGGGCCGGTTCGGCATCCCCGCCTCGCCGCGGGTCAGGAGCAGATAACCGACCTCGATACCACGCGCGGTCCAGCGCGCCACGGCCGCGGACGCGCCGTACTCCATGTCGTCGGGATGCGCGACGACGCACAACACACGCTGAAACGATTCCTCAGGCAGGACAGGCAGACTCATGCCGGCCATCCTTCCACGAGGAGGGTCGCTACTCCCCGAACAGCATCTGGGCGTCGCCCTCGCGGATCTGACGGCGGAAGTACACGGGATCGGCGAACGTGCCCGGTACCTTGCCGAGGCCCTGGATCACCGTGGACGTGCCGTTCGCGTGGCCGAGCGCGTACGCGTAGGCGGACTTGGTGTCCTTGTCGATGCCGACCAGCATCGTGCCGTACTGCCCGCACTTCTCGGCCACCAGCGCGTCGAACGCCTGCCAGCTCGAACCGCGGACCTTCTTCACGATCGGCTTCATCGGTGAGGTGCGCGGGATCCGGATCGTGTAGAGCGCTCCGCTGCGGGTGTTGGCCAGGAACGTGTCGTAGGTCAGCGTCTGGCTGATCATCGCCATCGTCTTCACCGACGCGAACCCGGTCGCGGACTGCTTGTTCGCCCACTTCACCGGACTGTTGCCGTTGTTGTACTGCATCTCCCAACGGCTCAGGGTGCCGTTGGCACGCAGCTGGTACTGCGTGGTCAGGTTCGGTGGCTTCGGGTAGGCCCAGAACCGGGTCGTCTCGAAGAAGGTCGTGTCACCCCAGCCACCACCGACCAGGTACGTCGTCGGCCTGGTCCGGTCGACGTCTCCGTCCAGGGTCAGGTAGTAGGAGGTTGAGTACATGGAGGAGCCCAGCACCGTGTACCCGCCGATCCACGCGCCGTACCCGATGACGTCCGGATCCGCCTGCATCGAACCACTCACCCGCACCGCGCCGGGCGGGTAGACGCCGGTGTCCAACCGGTCCGTCGACGCGGCCCCGACGGTGACCAGCTTGCCCGCGTGATCACCCGCGGCGGTCACGGATCCGACATGGACGTAACAACCAGCCGACGCCTGCGCGGTGGCCGACGTCCCAGCACCCACTGCTTGCGCAGCCCCAGGGGTGATTCCCACTACCAGAAACGCGGCAACCGCCGCCTTGCTCAGCCGACCGAACATGCCCAGCCCCTCGGGTCGCAGTACGAACTACTTACCCCGATGCCGAACAAACCCCGAAAGTTGTAGACCACTTCCGCCGGGCGGCCCTCACAGGTTCGTCGGTGAGGGCGTTCCAGTCGTGGCCGGCTCGAGTGGGTCGGTGACACTGATTGAGGAGGGCGACGATGTCGTCGATCGAGGAGAACAAGGCTGTTGTCGGGCGTTGGTTCACGGAGTTTTGGGGGGCGGACTTCAACCCCAGCGTCATCGACGAGCTGGCTGCGCCGGACATCCGGTTCGAGTACTCGTTGCATGCGCCCTGCCGGGGGCGGGACGAGGTGCGGGCGTTTGCCACGAAGTTCCGGGCCGCGTTCCCGGACCTGGCGTTCGGAGGTACTGCGGACCTCATCGCCGAGGGCGACTACGTGGTCGGCCAGTGGATCGGTGGCGGGACGCAGACCGGTGAACCGTTCGACGACATGCCCATCGGCAAGCTCCCCGCGGCCACCGGCAAGACGATGCGCTTCACCGGCATCAGCATCCTCAAGGTCGAGAACGGCCTGATCACCGAGGAACTGGGCCTGGACGACGGCGTCACCGTCCTCCAGCAACTCGGCCTGATCACCGCGGCCTGACAACATGGCCTGTCGGACGCCCAGCTCGGGCGTCCGACAGGCAGCGTGTTCAGCGATCGCGAGGAACAGCCACGGGCTTCCGAAGGTCGCCTCGGCTGGCTGCGGCGTTGCCTGTGGAGAGCGCGCCGGAAAGGATGCCGAGCTTCTCCTCCGGACCTTCGGCGGCGAGAAAGCTCCGTGCGGCTTCTTGCTGGAGGACCAGCGCGAGCGAGACTGTCTTGCCCGTTCCTTCGGCCCATTCGGCCAGGTTCTCGGCCAGTTGAGCGACAGTCCCACGGATATCGACGACCGAGGGATCGGCGGTGGTGATCGAGGTGATCCGCAGGTCGGGGTCGAAGTCGAGGATGAGGGAGGTCCAGAGCTCACCGGCGGCCTCCACGCCGAGAATCGCAGTGGATCCGGGATCGACGTAGGCATGCACTGCGCCGACGAGCTCGTCGTACGTCGCCCCGAGTTTCCACTGCAGACCAAGGGTGGAGCGGGCTGAGCCGGGGTACGTGACGATCTCGTCGGCGAACGCGTCCAGGGTGGCGTACGTGTCGTGGACGTAGGTGTCGAGGTCGTCGTCGATCGACCACGCGTTCTGGACCGTCGCGAAGTAGCAGTCGACCGCATTGCGTTCCATGACGACGACGAAGTCGACCAGACCACGGTTGGCGGCGTACAGCTCCCGTGCGAGCACGTGCGGGTCGGTCACGACATCGACGCGCCCGTTGACCGCCGCGCCGGCCGTATGCCGAAACTTCACGACCTTCCCGTGGTCGTGGATGACGACGAGCCTGCGGGCTGCTTTGGCCGACCGGAGCAGCAGGGCCTGGGCGTTGCGCCACTGGTCGACGTCGATGTCGGCCATCAGGACGTTCTCATGCAGCATGGGGGCTCCTCAGGCGGTGAAGACGCACCGGTAGACGTGGATGGAGTACGGCGGGAGCCGGTTGGCGATGGTCCGTCCGTTGGGGGCGAGGTCGCGGCCGGCCCAGATTTCGCGGACGGTGTGGACGGCGGCGCCGATCTCGATCGCGGCGTCGATCGGTTCGGCGGTGGGGTTGGCTACGAACACGACCTTGGTCTTGGGATCCCCGATGGTGTCGTGGACGGTGACGTCGAGCCGCGGGTCGTTGGCGGTCATGATCTGCAGGCCTGACTGCCGGCACACCTCGGCCACCGCTGCGGGTACGGCGTCCAGCGTCGGCACCAGCACGATGCGCCCGGATCCGACGCGGGTTGTCCCGGCTCCGTCCACCGCGTCGCGAAGTACGGTGCAGGGCCGCATCGTGCTGTCCAGCGTCGGCGTCTTGGGCCCGATCACCAGCGTCCCGCCGGCATCGGCGTACCGGACCAGCGCCGCCTGGAGCCCGGCGTCGAGGTAGTCGAGTGTCGTCAGCACAAGCACCTTGTGATTCCGCCACCGCTTTGTCGACAGCGCGGTGTCGGACAGCAAGTAGCCGACACCCGAGCTGCTCCAGGCGTCCGCGAACGCCGTAAACCACGATGATTTGGCGAGCTGCACCGGCTCGTCGAACCCGAGTGGGTCCTCGCTGATCGTCAGCGGTCCGGCGTACTCGGAGAAACCCGAGGGCGTCTCCAGGAAGTCGCCCGGGAACGAGACCAGAACGGAGGCGGCCTCGAGCCGGTCGTACTCGCGGTTGGCGAGCAGCAGCACGTCCTCCCGCCGGCGCAGGTTGGCGAAGTCGCCCGCGTCGAGCATCGCGTTGACGTTGCGGAACATCGCAACCTTCTCCGGTCGTTCCCGGCCGTCGCGCCGGATCGGTGAGTCCAGCCAGCGATCCCGCTCGACCAGCATGTAGCGCGAGAACCCCCGGATGCCGTGCATCAGCGCTGCCTTCGTGACGAACTCCTCGTCGCGCAGATCGCCCGGATCGAGGTACCACGGCCAGACACCGGCGATGAATTCGGGGATGTAAGGGAACCTGCTGGTGCCGACGACGTACGACGCGATCGTCTTGACGTGCGCGTACAGCTCTTTGCGGGAGTAGATGTCGAACCCGACGAAATCGAGCTCCTCCTCGAGCGCAGCCAGGTTGTACGGCGCGGTGAATCCGGACACCGCGCCGCCCGGCCCGAGCGGATGCGGATAGTTGTGGAACAAGGCGATCCCGCCCAGCCCACGTTCGCGCATCATTCCGGCCAGCCGCGCCATCGAGTCGATGAGGTACCGCTCCCGGTACTCCGCCCAGTCCGCGTACCACGGGATGTCCTGCCTGCTGGTGGCGTCGAACCGTCGGGGTGGCTCGACGTCGTCCAGGGTGGAGTGCCTGGTGGAGTAGGCCGTGTCGATGCCGGCGAGATCGCCGTACTTGTCGAGCAGGAAGCGCTGGTAGCCCGCGATGGATGCGTCGGAGTAGTCGGCGGCGTAGGCGTTCACGCCGAAGAAGTACGCCATCTCGTTGTCCACCTGGGCCGCGACGATGCCGCCGTGCGGGTAAGCGTGTTTGGTGAGGATGGCGCAAATCGCGTCGTACCAGAGCGCAGTCTCGGCGAAGAACTCCTCGCTCGCGTAGCTGAGCGCCGGGATCGGTTTCGGGACCTGGGTGAGCACGACCTTCGATCCCATCGCGCTGCACGCATGCAGCCGCTCGTCGGCGAGGATGCGTCGCGGGTAGCCGAAGTAGGTGAGCTCGGAGTTGATCTGTGGACCGGGACGAACGACGATCCGGAATCCCTTGGCCTCGCACAGGGTCAGGAAGGCGTCGATGTCGTTGGCAGGGTCGACCTGTCCGAAGTCGAACCGGCCGCGCTCGAGCTCGTGTACCTCCCAGGGGATGTAGATCGAGATCATCGTGAAGCCCATCCGGCGGACCGCGTCGAGCACGGAGTCCCAGCGTTCCGGGTCGAGCCGCCAGTAGTGGACGGCGCCGCCGTACAGTGCTGCCGTCTCGCCGTGCAGGGTGAGCGCGCCGTCGGTCAGCGCGATGGGACGGTATACCTCGGCAGAAGCAGACAAGGCTGCTCCCTTCTGTGCGCAGAGTTGGGGTGGGGGTCTACTTCTTCCGGGCCAGGGCGACGGCAGCGATGATGATCACGCCGCGGATGACCTGCTGCTGGCTGGAGTCGAGCCCGGCCAGGATGAGTCCGTTGTTGACGATGCCGATGAGCAGTGCGCCGAAGAGCGTTCCGACCACCGTGCCGCGGCCGCCGAACAGGCTGGTGCCGCCGAGGATCACCGCGGCGATGGCGGACAGTTCGTCGCCGGCGCCCCATTGGAAGCGGCCCGATTGCAGTCGTCCGGCGTACAGCATGCCGCCGATGGACGCGACGGTCGCGGAGATGAGCAGCACCTGGAACTTGATCCGCCGGGTGTTGATCCCGGTGAAGTCCGCGGCGGTCCGGCTGCCACCGGTGGCGAGCACCTGCCGGCCGAACCTGGTGCGGTTCAGCACCACGGCGCCGAGCAGGACGAAGACCGCCATCCAGACCAGCAGTCCGGGCACGGGTCCGAAGTCACCGCCGCCGAAGGCGAGGTTGAACGTGTCGTTCAGGATGGGCTGTGGCGCTGACGACGTGATCCATTGGGCGACTCCGGCCGCAATGCCCAGCATCCCGAGCGTCACCAGGAACGAGGGGATGCCGAGCAGGCTGACCAAGCCGCCGTTCACGGTACCGACCACGAGGCCGACCGCCAGGCCCGCGGCGATGCCCGCGAACAGGCCGTAGTGGGCGATGGCCATCGCGGAACAGACGCTGGCGAGCCCGGCGACCGAGCCGACGCTGAGGTCGATCTCGGCGCAGGCGATCACGTAGGTCATCCCGACAGCGATCACCGTGATCGTGGCGGTCTGCCGGAAGATGTTGAGCAGGTTGTTGCTGCTCAGGAATCCGTCGTTGCCGAGCAGTACGGCGAACAGGACGAAGATCGCGACGAAGGCGATGTAGATGACGTACCGCCGCCAGTCGAGACCGGCCAGCCCGCGGACGAGCTCCGCCGTACTGCGACCCGGCGCGTCGGACCGGACTGGTTCGCTTGCCTGTGAGTTCATGGGCGAAGTCCTTGGACGGAGAGTTGCAGGAAGTCCTCGTCGGGGATCGCGTCGCGGTCGAGTTCCTCCGCGACCGTGCCGTCGCGGAGCACCAGCACGCGGTCGCTGACCGCGAGCAGCTCGGGGAACTCCGAGGAGATGACGATGACCGCGCCGCCCTTGCCCGCGAGCTGCCGGATGATCGTGACGATCTCGGCCTTGGTGCCGACGTCCACTCCAGCGGTCGGTTCGTCCATGATCAGCACCTCGGGCTGCGTGCCGAGCCACTTCGCGATGACGACCTTCTGCTGGTTGCCGCCGGACAGCCGCCGGACCGGTTGATCGGGTCCGCTCGTCTTGATGGCGAAACGGTCGATCAGTGTCCTGCTGAGGCGGCGCGCGGCCCGGGGGTCCAGCAGCGGTCCACGCCGGAGCTCGGCGAGCTGTGGGAGCAGCAGGTTGTCGGCCACCGAGTGTTCGAGCACGAGGCCCTGCTCGCGGCGGTCCTCCGGAATCAGCGCGATCCCGGCGGACTGGGCGTCGCGCGGACTGCGCAGCTCGATGCGCCGGCCGTGCATCCGGACCTCGCCGGCATCGAGACGGTCGATGCCGAACAGGCACCGGGCCAGCTCGGAGCGGCCGCTGCCCATCAGCCCGGCGATGCCGAGGATCTCCCCGGCGCGCAGCGGGAACGACACGCCGCGCACCCGCGGTCCGGCCGAGAGGTTGATTGCCTCCAGCAACACTTCGCCGCCGGTGGACGTACGCGGTTGGTAGCTGAGCACGCCGTCGTCCGGACGGCCGACGATGCCCTGGACGATCTCGGCCGGGGTCACGTCGTCGAGCCGGCGGGTGAACAGGGTGCGCCCATCCCGCAGGACCGTGATCCGGTCGGCGATGCGGTAGATCTCGTCCATCCGGTGCGAGATGTAGATGATCGAGATTCCGCGGGCCCGGAGCCGGCGGATCAGCGCGAACAGGGCGTCGACCTCGGCCCGGGCAAGACTCGCGGTCGGCTCGTCGAGGATCAGGACCCGGGCGTCCTGGGCGACCGCCTTGGCGATCTCCGCGAGCTGCCAGTACGCCGTCGGCAGGTCGGCGACCGTGGCGTTGACGTCGACCTCGACCTCCAGCTCGGCGAACACCCGGCGGGCTCGCTCGCGCGAGTCGCGGTCGTTGATCAGGCCGATCCCGTTCCTGGTCTCGGAGCTGAGGAAGAGGTTCTGGGCGACCGTGAGGCTCGGGACCAGGCTGAACTCCTGGAAGACCATGCCGATGCCCGCGGCCTTGGCGTCCTGGACCGAGGCGAGCGTGACCGGCGTACCGGCGACCAGGATCTCGCCGGCGTCCTTGGCATACACACCCTGGAGGATCTTCATCAGCGTCGACTTGCCGGCCCCGTTGCCTCCGGCAAGGGCATGGACCTCGCCCGCGGCGACCTCGAAGTCCGCCCCGACCAGGACGGGTACGCCGTCGAAGCTCTTGCGGATACCCCGCAGCTCCACGATCGGACTCACTGCTTGTACGCCTTCCGCAGCTCGTCGGGCGCGGGGGAGTGGTACACCTGCTGCCACGCGTCGAGGACGTTCGCGTGCGTCACGGGCAGCGCGCTGAGGGCGACGTACGGCGGGGCGGTCTTGCCCAGCAGGGCACCGGCCGCGAGTTTCGCTTCGGTCACGCCTTGATCGAACGGTCGCTGGGCCCCGAGGCCGACGATCAATTGATCTTTGGCCAGCGCGATCGCGACGTTCTTGCCCAGGTCCTGGGTCGCGATCTTCAGGTCGGTACGGCCTGCCGCCCGGGCCGCGGCCATGATGCCCTCGGCGGGCACGTCCCAGACTCCCCAGATGCCGGCCAGGTCTGCGTGCTTGCTGAGCATCGCGTTCGCGGCGGCTTGGGCGTCGCCCGCGAAGTCGGGTCCGGCGATGCCCTTCGACTCGACGATCTGTACGTCGGGATAGTCCTGCTGGATCGTGGTGCGGAAAGCGTCGTACCGCTGTTTGGTGACGAAGAAGTCTGCCTCGTGGTAGACGACGCCGATCTTGCCCTTGCCGCCGAGTGCCTTCGCCAGCAGGTGCGCGGACACGACACCGTTGCCGTAGTTGTCCGCCGAGACGACGCTGACGTAGTCCTTGCCGGCCGTCATTCCCTGCGGGACGTTGTCCATGAAGACGAGCTTCGCGCCGGTCGCCGCGGCCTTCCGGTACGCGCCGGCCGTGGCGACCGGGTCGGTCGGGATCGAGACGATGATGTTCGGCTTCTTGGTCAGCACGGTTTCGAGATCGGAGACCTGCTTGTCCGGTTTGAAGTTGGCGTCGGTGGTCGCGACGACCCGGACGCCGAGCTTGCCGAACTCGTCCCTCAGGCCGGCGATCTGGGCGTTCGCCCAGTCGTTGCCGCCGTAGTGCATGACGATCGCCGCGGTCGCCCCCAGCGCCTTGACCTTCGTGACCTCGGCGTCGGACAGGTCGGCCTTCGTGGCGGTGGCGGGTTCCTCACCGTGCGGACCCTTGCTCAAGACCTTGCCCTCGAGCGCGGCCAGGGCCTGGTCGGCCTTCGACGAGACGCCTGGATCCGCGGCGGCCGAGCCACTCGAACTCGGCGTACAGGCTGCCAGCACGAGGACGGCCGCCAGTCCCGCGGCCGTGACGATGCCGGATATCGGTCGGTGCGACATCACCAACTCCTTCGGTCGATGCGATGGGCGCCTGGGACGACGGACAGGCGTCCGGGTGCTGTCGTCTGACCGCGAGTGTGAACGTTCGCCTTGGGTGGGTCAAGAGTCCAGGCGAACGTTCGCCTAAGTTAACCGCTTAGGCGGTCCTCCAGGGTGAGCTGACGTCAGCGTGCTGGGGCGGTGGACTGCCGGACCACCAGCTGCGGGACCGCGGGCGTGACGTCGACCGGGGTACCGCGGACGAGGCCGAGCAGGATCTCCATGCACCGCTCCCCGACGACGCCGAACGACTGCCGGACCGTCGTCAGCGGCGGGAAGGTCTGAGGCGCGAACTCGTTGTCGTCGAAGCCCACGATCGAGATGTCCCGCGGTACCGAGACCCCGGCCTCGTAGAGCGCCCGCATGAACCCGAGCGCCATCAGGTCCGAGGCGACGAAGACGGCCGACGGCAGCCCTTCCGCGAGCAGTTTGCGGCCGATGTCGTAGGCGCTGTCACCGGTCCAGCGGCCGTACTGCACCGCGGGCGCGGGAAGGTTCGCGGCGGCCAGCTCGGACTGCCAGCCGCGGAGCCGGACCTGCCCGTCCAGCCAGTCCTGGCTGCCGGCCAGGTGGACGATCTCGCGGTGCCCGAGGTCGATCAGGTGCCGGGTCGCCAGCCGCGCGCCGAGCTCCTGGTCCTCGAAGAACACCGTGAACTTGTCGTGACTGGTCTCCCCGGGCGCCAGCAGCACGACCGGCACCGTCACCGGTACCGCGCGGACCACGTCGGCGATCGGCATCCGCGGCGCGATCACGACGATCCCCTCGACCGCCCGCTTGGAGAACTCGTGGAACGCCTGGATCGCGTCGTCCGGGCTGGGGTTGCTCATCGTCGTGACGAACGCGTTGTACCCCGCGTCCCGGGCCGCCTTCTCGACCGCGGCGAGCGTGCTGACCGGGCCGTACCGCGGCGAACCGTCGGCGATCACCCCGATCGTCATCGACCGCTGCATCACCAGGGCCCGGGCGTTGTCGTTGCGCCGGTAGCCGAGCTCGGCCGCCACCTCGAGCACCCGCTGCCGCGTCGACTCCGCCACCCGGGACCCACCGTTCAGCACCCGCGACACCGTCTGGAACGAAACCCCTGCCTCCCGCGCCACATCCTTCACCGACGGTCGCCGTACCCCACTCGCACTCATCCTCGGCTCCCTGCACGGTCGTCACGTCATCTCTGCCCGCTTCCGGCGGCAGAGATGACGTTACCCCGTCACGGCAGCCGAACCCGGCGACCGCTGGCCGATGATGAGCAGGTTGCCGTCGGGGTCCTGGGCGCGGGCTTCGCGTTCGCCCCAGGGCTGGTCGGCCGGTTCCTGCAGGATCGGTAGGCCGGTCCGGCGGATGCGGTCGATGGCGGCGTCGCAGTCGTCGGCGTACAGCCAGAGGGAGATCGCGGCGGTGCCGTCGGCTGGTTTGAAGTCCGGGTCGTGCCCTAGGCCGAGCGCGGCCTGCCCGAAGCGAAGGCTGACGTACGCCGGCGGGCCCTCGGGCGGGAACTGGTAGACCAGCTCTCCGCCGAGGACCTCGGTGTAGAAGGTCAGCAGGCGCGGCAGGTCAGCGCTGACGACGATCGGGAAGACGCTGTCGATGATCACGGCGTGGCACCTCGTTGGTCGGAGACGGTCTCATCCGGACTGACGAACAGAACCACGCCGGATCGACAGCTCAGGAGATGATTTCGGTGAGTTTGAGGGCTTCGGTGGGGCCTTTGACGGCGATTTCGGCGACTTCGCCGATGTTGCGGACGTAGTACTTGTTGTCGATGACGCCGGGCTCGAGGGCGGTGGTTTCCTGGGTGCGGAGGGCGTGGTGGTAGCGGCCGAAGGTGGCGTTCAGGCTGATGACCTTGAAGACGTCTTCGGCCTGGCCCGCGTACCACTCCTGGCGGAAGTAGCGGCCGAGTTGGGGATGGGCTTGCATGACGACGCCGGGTTGGGCGCCGTCGACGCCGGCGTGGAAGGTGCCTTCGCGGCTGACGACCCGGCCGTGCGCATCGAGTTCGGCGGTGTCTTCGCCGAAGTACCAGACGTTGCCGCAGCGGTCCTGGGCGAAGTAGTCGCTGGTCCGCTCGGCCAGCACGTTGTCGAGGTACAGCCGGTCCTCGACGACCCGCGTGCGGACGCCGTCGATCACTCTGGTCCGCGACGTGGTGACGACGAGGTCGAGAGCGGCCTGGCCTTCCCGGGTGCCGGTGTAGACGTAGGTGCGGCCAACCTTCAGCGGGTACCAAGGGTTGGTCACGTGCGAGGAGAAGTGCGATGGCTTGATCCGCGGATGGTACTGGCTGCCGGGACCGAACACCGGTAGCGGACAAACCGTGTGGGCCGAGGCGTCGGTGGCCGGCAGTACTGCGAAGACCGCGGCGACAGCGAGGGTGAGCCGGGCGAGAATCATCGAGCTTTCCTTTGAACGAATTGGATGAGGGCCGCCGCACCGAGGAGTGCAGGTACGGCGATGGCGACCGGCAGCGTGCCGGCCGTGTCGAGCGTCTGGCGTCGCGCCACGGTGACGCGTACAGGCGGTCCGACGACGAGCCGGCCGTTCTGCTGGATGAGGACGACGTACACCACGAACCGGCCCGGGTTGACGGCCTGGAACTCCCAGTCCAGGGCGGTGTTCGCGCCGGCCGGCACCGGCTGCGTGACGTCGTGGATCCAGTCCTCGAGATCGACGTACACACCGTCGAGGCTGACGACGTTGAGATGGGCCGTCGCCGGTCCGGACTGGCTCACGACCGACTCGACGGACAGGGTCTGTCCGGTGGTCGCGGTGAGCTGGTCGGGGTCCATCGTGATCGTCGGATCGGCAAGCGCCACCAGGGCAAGGAGGTTCATCGTGACCCCGCAGTCAGTCGCACGAGCCGGGGCCCGGCCACGATCAGGATGCCGACGGCAACGACAACGGTTGCGACCGGCGACGCCAGGTAGCTGAGGTCATGCGTCCAGCCGCGTCGGTTGACGAGGATCTGGGCGATGTAGTGCAGGGCCGAGCCGATCGGGTTGATCCGCGTGATCGCGTCGCCGACGCCGGTCCTGGGGAGCGCCGGCAGCTGGGTCGGGGCGAACAGCACCAGCAGCAGCAACAACCCGGACGCCAGACTCGTCTTCACCGAGTTGGTGATCCCGCTGACGACCAAGGCGATACCGCTGAGGCCGACAGCGACCAGCGTCCCGACGGTGAAGAGAAGCAGCGCGGCCTGACCGGCGCCCGCGACACCACGCCCGAGGACCCAGACGTAGGGCAGGGTGACGAGCAGGCACGCCACCCACATCGTCGACGCCGCGACGAGTTTGCCCACCACGATCCCGCGCCGCGGTACCGGCGTCAGCAGCAGACCCTCGAACGTACCGCGTTCACGTTCGCCGCTGATCGCGTCCGCGCTGACCACGACGGTCAGCAGTACGCCGACTGCCAGCCCGACCTGGACGGTCAGGTTGACGGCCTCACGCTGCTCGAGGAAGTTCATCGCCCGGTTGGTCGCGGCCAGGTACGTCATCGCGCTGAGCAGCACGCTGAACCCGAACACGAGCACCGGTCCGCGGCCGGCGATCCACAGGTCCCGGCATTCCTGCGCGGCGACCCTAATCATGGGTTAGCCGTAGGAATGCGTCGCTCAGGCTGCTGCCCGCTCGGACCTCGTCGATCGACCCGGCCGCCCGGAGCGTGCCGCGGTCGAGCACGAGCACCCGGCCACAGACCTGCTCGACCTCGGCCAGCAGATGCGTGGACAGGACAACCGTCGCACCACGGTCGGCAGCGAGCCGGCCGATGAGGTCGAGGATCTCGCGTTGCCCGGCCGGGTCCAGACCGAGCGTCGGCTCGTCCAGGAACACGACTGACGGCTCGTTGACCAGCGCCCGCGCGATCCCGAGTCGTTGCCGCATGCCCCTGCTGTACGACGCGATCCGGCCGCCGGCCCGATCGCCGAGCCCGACGTCGCCCAGCAACCGGTCCGCGGCCGCGCGTGCGGACCGGCGATCCTGGCCGAACAGCCGTGCCATGTAGCGCAGGTACTCCGCGGCCGTCTGCCGCTCCGGATATCCGGCACTCTCCGGGAGGACGCCGATCCGTTGCCTGATCCGATGCGGCTGATCGCCCGGGATCCCGGCGACGGTGAAGCTCCCGCCGCTCGGTTCGAGGATCGTGGTGAGCAGCCGGATCGTCGTCGTCTTGCCCGCGCCGTTCGGCCCGAGCAGCCCGATCACATCGCCCGGTTCGGCCGTGAACGTCAGCTCGTCGAGCGCCTGGCGTCCGCCGTACCGCTTGCTGAGGCTGATCGCCTCGATCGTTGCCGTCATGGGGCCGACGGTAGGACCGGGCGGCTGAATCCCGCCTGAACGGTGCATTCAGCCGGAGTTCAGCCAGAATGAAGGAGGATGGGCGGGGAGGTGACGGATGCGAGCCCTGGTGGTGGAGGACGAAGTACGCCTGGCTGCGGGGCTGCGCAACGGTCTCGAGGCCGAGGGGTACGCCGTCGACGTCGCGCTCACCGGGACCGACGGGCTCTGGTTCGCCCGCGAGCACGGGTACGACGTCGTGCTGCTGGACCTGATGCTGCCGGAGATCGACGGCTTCGAGATCTGCGCGACGCTGCGGGCCGAGCGGGTCTGGACCCCGATCCTGATGCTGACCGCGCGCGACGCCGACAACGACCAGGTCCGGGCGCTCGACACCGGCGCCGACGACTACCTGACCAAGCCGTTCTCGTACGCCGTTCTGATCGCGCGTCTCCGCGCTCTGGTACGCCGCGGCGCCGCGGAACGCCCCGTGATCCTGGAAGCGGGCGGGCTCCGGCTGGATCCGGCCAGCCGGCGCGCTTGGCTGGCCGATGCGGAGCTCGTGCTGACCGCGCGCGAGCTGGCCCTGCTGGAGTTCCTGATCCGGCGGAGCGGGCAGGTGGTGTCCAAGCGAACCATTCTGGAACACGTCTGGGACTACGACTTCGAGGGCGATCCGAACATCGTCGAGGTCTACATCCGCCGGCTGCGGACCAAGCTCGGTCCGGCGGCGATCACGACCCTGCGCGGAGCTGGGTACCGCCTGACCGATTGACGAGGGTTCGCGATGCGCCTGCGGGTGACGTTGACCGCCGTACTGGTACTCGGTGTCGCGCTGGTCGCCGGCGCCTTGGTGCTGGTCGCCCTTCTTGGGTCGGTGCTGACCGACCAGGTCTGCCAGGAGGCTCGGGATCGTGCGGTGCAGCTGAGCTCGAGCGCCGAACGGGTCCCGTCCACGAGCTCGGAATTGGTCCAGTGGACCGACCGATCCGGCGCGCTGCCGGGCGGAGGCAGTCCGCTGGCGACGCCGGGGACCGGGTGCGTGAAGGTCGAACCTGCCGGGTACTCCGAGGACTTCGTCTTCAGCGCCGCGCCGCTCGCGTCCGGCGGTCAGGTGATCGTGGGACAGCCGTTGGTCGACGTACTGGACTCCACGCGCTTCGTCAGCCAGGTCCTCGTGATCGGGGTGCCGTTGATGATGCTGCTGGTCGGTGGCGTGACATGGATAGTGACCGGGCGGGTCTTGGCGCCGGTGACTGCGATCCGGACCGAGGTCGACGGGATCACTGCGTCCGAGCTGCACCGCCGGGTTCCCGCCGTTCGGAAGGACGAGATCGGGCGGCTGGCCAGGACGATGAACGGGATGCTGGACCGGCTGCAACGGTCACACGATGCCCAGCAGCGATTCGTGTCCGACGCATCGCACGAGCTGCGGTCACCGATCGCCGCGATCCGTCAGCACGCCGAGGTCGCCCAGGCGCATCCGGACCGGACGAACGTCACCGAGCTGGCGGCCACGATTCTCGCCGAGGATCTGCGGATGCAGTACCTCGTCGACGACCTCCTGCTGCTGGCCCGCTCGGACGAGGACCATCGCCCGCCGCCGAACACCCCGGTGGACCTCGACGACCTGGTCCTGGCCACGGCCCAGCGGTTGCGGTCGGCAACCAACCTCACGATCGACACGACGGCCGTCTCCGCGGGTCAGGTCCGTGGTGACGGAACCGCACTGTCGCGGATGATCCACAACCTCGCCGACAACGCGGCGCGGTCTGCCCGGACCCGGATCGCCTTCACACTGACCGAGGACGCCACCACTGTCATCCTCACGGTCAGCGACGACGGTCCCGGCATTCCACTCGCTGACCGGAGCCGTGTCTTCGACCGCTTCGTTCGGCTGAACAGCTCCCGCTCACGCGAGTCGGGCGGCGCCGGGCTCGGCCTGGCCATTGTGGCGGCGATCGTCGAACGCCACCACGGCACAGTTGCCATCGGCACTTCCGCCGCCGGCGGCGCGCTGCTGGAGGTCCGGATGCCCAGGCTGACCGCCGAGGCGGGCGGCGAGCTTGGTGAGGAAGGGCATCAGGACGTTGGCCATGAAGATCACCAGCACGCCGCTCAGGATGAGGGCGCGGACCGGCATCGGTAGCTGGTTCAGGCGGTGGCCGAGGACGAGGGTCAGCGTCACGACCAGGAGGAACGCGACCAGCCACGCGGCCAGTGTCATCGACAGGCGGATCCAGATGCGGCGGGCAAGCGACGGGCTCATATCGTCAGCGTAGGACCGGGGATCGGTATAAGACCAAGACAGGTTGCCTATGCTTGCCAGAGCGTTTCCTTATGGCAGAGGATGAGCGATGGACCTGCGGCAGCTTTCGTACTTCGTTGCGGTGGCGGAGGAAGGGCAAGTGACGCGGGCGGCGCGCCGGGTGTTGGTGGCGCAGCCGGCGGTGAGCGCGCAGTTGCGGTCGCTCGAGCGCGAGCTCGGTGAGCCGTTGTTCGTGCGGGACCCGCGAGGCGTGCGGCTGACGGACGCGGGGGAGACGTTGCTACCGCACGCCCGGGCTGCGCTGGCGTCGGCCGAGCGGGCACGCGATTCGGTCCGGTCGCTGCGTCGCCTCGAACACGGCCGGCTCCGAGTCGGTACGTCGGGACCGATGGAGGCCGGGCTGATCTCGTTGCTCCGGGAGTTTCACGCGACCTACCCGGCGATCGACCTCAGCATGGTCGAGCGGCACAACCAGCCACTGATCCAGGAGTTGGCCAGCGGCGAATTCGATGTCGCGATGATCGGGCTGCGCGACGTTCCGCCGCCGTACCCGCTGCGGACGCTGGCCGTCGGGGTCGAGCCGTTGGTGGTCGTGGTGCCGCGCGACCATCACCTCGCTCACCGCAAGACCGTCGCGGTGGCGGAGTTGGAGGGCGAACCGATCGTCACCTTGATCCGCGAGAGTGGTCTGCGGCTGGTGCTCGAGGATGCCTGCGGCAAGCAAGGTTTCAGCCCGCGGGTCGTCGTCGAGACGGGCGAGCTCAGCACGCTGGTGGCCCTGTCCGCGGCCGGACTGGGCATCGCGGTGGTGCCACGGCCGAGCGTGGGAGACGCGGACGTCGCCGTACTGCGTCTCACCCGTCCGAGCCTGCAACGTCGGACCGCCCTCGCCTGGAACCACGAAAACCTGACTCCCGCCGCCAAGGAGTTCCTGGTGCTGGCCCGTCAGCACTTTGCGGGGTAGCGTCCGAAGCCGTGATCAACGGAGCCCATGTCATCGTGTACAGCCAGGACGCCGACGCGGATCGCGCGTTCCTCCGCGACATCCTCGGCGCCAAGTCCGTCGACGCCGGCGGCGGCTGGCTGATCCTGCAACTCCCGCCGGCGGAGGTCGCCGTCCATCCTGGGGAGGCTCCGAAGCACGAGCTCTACTTCATGTGCGACGACATCGAAGCCACCATCGCCGCTCTGACCGAGCAGGGCGTCCGGTTCACTACCCCGGTCAGCGACCAAGGCTGGGGCAAGCTCACGACGATCCGCTTGCCGGGTGGCGGTGAAGTAGGCCTCTACGAGCCCCGACACCCAATCGCCTACGACCTCTAGACCCGACGCTCCCACCCTGCCTACTATTCCGTTGGACGATATAGCGTGGCACGGAGTAGTGGGGGAGCGATGGATGGTCTGGGCCGGTTCGCCGAGCCGAGTGTGCTGATCCTGACGAGTCTCGCGGGTGGGCCGAAGCACGGGTACGCGCTGATCAAGGAGATCGAGGAGCTGGCCGGGACCGTGGTCGGTCCTGGCACTCTGTACGCCGCACTGAACCGGCTGCTGGAGCGCAAGCTGATCGAAGCACTGCCGGAGGAGGACCGTCGGCGGCCGTATCAGCTGACCGCGGCCGGGGCGCAGGCGCTGCGCGCGTACCTGGAGCAGGCGCGGCGGCTCAGCACGGTCGGCCTCAAGCGGTTGACGGCGTTCGCATGAAGCGCCTGCTGCGGTTGTACCCGAGGTCGTGGCAGCGCCGGTACGTCGAGGAGCTCCAGCGACTCCTCGACGACCTCGAACCGATGCGCCGCACTCGACGCGCTCGCGTGGCGTGGGACCTGGTGAGCGGCGCCGCGGACGCGCACCTGCGGGAAGTAGTGCCGGCGACGAGCACCGCACTGCGCCGCGCTCTCCTCATCGGCGGAATCGTCTGGGCCGCCCTGACCGTCGAGATCGTGCTGTCGAACGTGGTCTTCCCATCAACAGACGACAACGACGGCCTGTCCGTCCTGATCGCCTACCTGACCATCTTCGCCGCCTGCACGCTGATCGGCGTCCTGACCGCAAGGCAAACGCCCGACTGGCGCACCTTCGCCCTGGCCGGCGCAGTGGCCGGCGCGATGATCGGAGTGCTGACCATCGCCACCTTCGCCGCAGTCGACAACCTCTTCATCACCACCATCGGCCGGCAGCAGGTCAAACTCGACGGCCTGGCGAAGAGTGGGCTCCCCTCCATGCGCGCCTACCTCAACCGGAACCTCCTGACCGGACTGCTCCTCCTCCCCGTCCTCCTGTCCCTGACCGGAGGTGCCCTGGCCACACTTGGCGGGCACCTCGCGGGTCTCAGGCGTGCAGCGTCGGGCGGTAGATGAGTTCTTGGGTGCGCCCGTCGAAGGTCCGGGTTTCGACGAGGTCGAGGTCGAAGTCTTCGGCGCCTTCGAAGATCGGTTCTACGCCGGTTCGGCCGGCGATGACCGGGAAAATGGTCACCTGGACGAAGTCGACCAGGCCGGCGGCCATCAGGGCCCGGTTGAGGGACAGGCTGCCGTGCGAGCGGAGCGGGACGTCGGACTCCTTCTTCAGGCGGGCGATGACGTCGACCGCGTCGCCGGTCAGGATCGTCACGTCCGGCCAGTCCTGCGGGCCCTCCAGGGTTGACGAGACGACCGTGGTCGGCAGTTTCCGCAGCGCCGTGTTCTCCCGGTCGAGCGCTTCGTCCGGGACCTTGCTCGAGCTGATCATCTCCACGAACAGCCGGAAGGTGTTGGCCCCCAGGACCATCCGCTGCTCGGCGTCGTACAGAGCGGCCCGCCGGTCCAGGAACTCCGGCCCCTGCTTGCCCCAGTAGCCGCCCCAGTCGGCGTTGTCGTACGACGCGGAGCCGTCGAGGCTGGAGTAGACGTCGAAGGTGTAGACGGCGGTCATAGCGCGCTCCCTGAATGCATTCGGCGGCCCCGGCGGCCCCCCTCTTGCCTCTGCGTCGAACGAATCGGCCCGGAATCGACATCATCGCCGAAATCCGATCAGTTGGAGTGAGCGTTTCCTGTCGGCGCCACACCGCCGGACCTAGCGTCGTCCCACCGCTCGCACTCGCGAAACGAGGGATGCATGTCCGAGCCACTCGCCGATCTCCGCCTGCGCGACTTCGCCCCGGTGTCGATGATGACCGCCCAGACCACGCACGTGACCGAGCCCGCCGCCCCGATCGTTGACGTCCACAACCATCTCGGCCGCCGCCTGACCGGAGTCTGGCGGGCGCCGGATCCGGACGCCCTGATCGCGATGATGGACGCCACCGGCGTCGCCACCATCGTGAATCTCGACGGCGAATGGAGCGACGAACTCGAGGCCAACCTCGATCGCTACGACCGCAAGCACCCCGGCCGGTTCGTCACCTTCGCCCGGGTGGACTGGAGCGATACGTCCACACCGGGCTGGGGCGATCGGATGGCAGTCTCACTCACCGACTCGGTACGCCGCGGAGCGGCCGGACTCAAGCTCTGGAAGGACATCGGGCTCCGGGTCCGCGACGAGCGGTCGGAGCTGATCTTCCTCGACGACGAGCGGCTGGAGCCGTTGTGGGACGCGCTGGCCGAGGCCGGCGTCCCCGCGCTCATCCACACCGCCGACCCGGCCGCCTTCTTCGAGCCGCTGGACGCCCGCAACGAGCGGCTCGAAGAACTGCTGCGGCACCCCGACTGGCACTTCTACGGACCCGAGTTCCCGCCGCTCCAGCGCCTGCTGGACGCGTTCGAGGCCGTCATCGCCGCGCATCCGCGGGTGCGTTTCATCGGCGCGCACGTCGGCTGCCTGGCCGAGAACCTCGACTGGGTGGAGCAGATGCTCGACCGCTACCCGAACTACCGCGTCGACATCGCCGCGCGGATCGCCGAGCTCGGCCGGCAACCGCGGCGTACCAGAGCGCTGATCGAGCACCACCCGGACCGCGTCCTGCTCGGGACCGACTGCGCGCCACCCGAGCCCGCCGACTACCACCTGTACCTGCGATTCCTGACCAGCTCCGACGAAGCCTTCGCGTACTCGACGGAGCACCCACCCCCGACCGGCCGCTGGACGATCTCGGGGCTCGGGCTCCCGGACGACCTCGCCGCGAAGGTCGAAGGAGACAACGCCCGCGCCTTCATCCCGGCCCTCACGGCGGGGACGAGCGATGGCTGACTACGACCTGATCGTCATCGGCGGCGGCATCGTCGGCGCCAGCGCCGCCCTGGCCGGTGTCCGGAAGGGCGCGCGGGTCGCGCTGATCGATGCCGGGCTGGCAGGCCGCGCAACCGACGCGGGCGCGGGCATCGTCTCGCCGGTCGCACTCGACCGGGGCGAGCAACGGCCGGAGTGGACCGCGCTCATCACCGAGTGCGTCGGGTACTACGAGAGCCTGCTGGCCGAGCTGGACGCGGTCGATCCGGCCGGCGCCGGTTCGGCGACGTACGAACAGGTCGGGGAGCTCGTCGTGGCCGACGACGACCCGCGCGAGCAGGCCGCTCTGGACGCTGTCGCCGAACGGCTCTCGACCCCGGAGGGACGCCGAGCCCACGGCATCACCAAGCCGGTCGAGCTCGTCGAGGACGTACGCACGTACTGGCCCGAACTGCGCGGTGACCTCCGCGGCCTGTTCATCACCGAGGTCGGCCGCGTCGTCGGCTCCCGGCTGCACGACCGCTTGCTGACGGCGGCTCGCCGCCGAGCACAAATCGACGCCGCGGCCGCGCTGGACATCATCCCCGGCGCCGGAGTCCTGGGCCCCACCGGAGTCCGCATCGGCCACCGCACCCTCAACAGCCAAGCAGTCCTGTTCGCCACCGGCGCCTGGGCCGCGGCTGACCTCGCCGCGTACGGCGTCAACGTCGCCGTCCGCCCGATCCGCGGCCAGCTCGTCCACCTGCGCCTCGACGGCAGGCAAACCGGCATGCGCCCCGTCGTCAATACCCCTGGTGCCGGTTACCTGCTCGGATTCGACGACCGGATCGTCGCGGGCGCGACGCACGAGGACGTCGGATTCGACGCGCGCGTCACCGCCGGCGGGCAGCACGCAGTACTGCAGGCCGCTCTGGACCTGGCGCCCGGCCTGTCCGCCGCGACCGTGCTGGAGACCAGAGTCGGCCTCCGCCCCGCCACCAGCGACGGACTGCCGCTGGTCGGAGCAGTCGCGCCGGGAGTCCACGTCGCGACCGGCCTGGGCGCCTGGGGTCTGACGCTCGGTCCGCTGCTCGGTGAGCTGGCGGCGCAGCACGCACTCGGCGATCAGTTGCCGGAGCGCCTCGAATTCCTCAACCCGGGTCGTCCCCTCCCGAAGGAGTCCTGATGAGATCAGTACGACGCATCCTCAGTTTGTTGCTCGTGGCACCTTTGGTCGCGGCCGCGGCCTGCTCGGGCGATGCCAAGCCCAGCGGCGACGACGCGCACGTCACGCTCACCTACGCCATCTGGGACCAGGCCCAGTCGGCCGCAATGAAGCAGATCGTCCAGGAGTTCCACGCCAAGCACCCGAACATCGACGTCCAGGTCCAGGTGACGCCCTGGGAGAGCTACTGGACCAAGCTGCAGACCAGCGTCACCGCCGGCACCGGCCCGGACCTGTTCTGGATGACGATGGTGTACGCGAAGTACTACGCCACCGGCGGCGGTATCGCACCGCTCGACGACCAGATCAAGAAGTCGAAGCTCGACCTGGGCGCGTACGTGCCCGCGGTCACCAAGGCGTACACGTTCGACGGCAAGGTGTACGGCGTACCGAAGGACGTCAACGGGTTCGGGCTCTGCTACAACAAGGCGCTCTTCGACGCCGCGAAGGTGAAGCACCCGGACGCCTCCTGGACCTGGAACGACGTGGTCACCGCGGCGCAGAAGCTGACCAACCCGAAGAAGGGCGTCTACGGGTTCGTCGCGCCCGAGGCGGACGAGCTGAGCTGGTACCTGACCGTGCCACAGGTCGGTGGACAGGTGATCTCGCCGGACGGCAAGAGCTCCGGGTACGACCAGGACGCGACGATCAAGGGTATCCAGTTCTGGACCGACATGATCACGAAGTACCACGTCTCGCCGACGCTGCAGCAGACGACCGACACCGACCCGCTCGCGATGCTCACCTCCGGCAAGGTCGCGATGCGGTACTGCGGTTCCTGGGAGCCGGAGGAGATCGCCGCCGTCCCGTACGGCAAGGCGAACATCGATGTCGCACCGCTGCCGGCCGGACCGGACGGGAACCGGAACTACTACAGCAACGGCCTCGCGAACAGCATGTCCGCGAAGACGAAGCACCCGGACCAGACCTGGGAGTTCCTGCAGTTCCTCGGCTCGGACCGGGCGGCCGAGATCCAGGCGAAGACGGGCACCGTGATTCCGGCGTACCAGGGCCACGCCGACGCCTACGCCAAGGCGATGCCGGAGTTCGACCTGCAGGTCTTCGTCGACCACCTGAAGTACGCCCAGCCGTTCCCCGCGTCCACCGACACCGCGGCCTGGCGGGACGCAGCCACGAAGCAGTTCGCGGACGCCTGGACCGGCAAGGTACCCGTCGCCGACGTCTCCCGAAAGGTGGCCGAGACGATGAACCAGGCCTTGGCGAAGGAGAAGAAGTGAGCGGGCCCGGCACAGCCACCGCGCCGGCCGACCCGCTGACCGGCAAGCCGGCCGGCGAGCGGGCCCGGGCGGCTCGCCGGCCGCCACCGCCCACCCGGGACAGCGGCTGGTGGGCAGCGATCCTGCTCCTGCCGGCCGCCGCCGGACTGCTGATCTTCGAGATCTGGCCGACCTTCCAGACGATCTACTACTCCTTCACCAGCTGGGGAGCGTTCGGCGGGCACGCGTGGTCAGGGCTGGAGAACTACCGGACGCTGATCGCCGACTCCGATGTCTTCCACGCGATCGTCAACACGGCGATCATCAGCGCGATCTCGCTGCTCGCCGTACCGCTCTCGGCCGTGGTGGCGGCCTTGCTGAGCCTGCCCGGGATGCGCGGGGTCACGATCTACCGGACGCTGTACTTCCTGCCCGTGGTCACCCTGCCGGCCGCGGTCGCGCTGACCTGGAAGTACCTGTTCAACGGCGACTACGGGCTGATCAACTGGCTGCTGTCCAAGGTCGGCATCGACGGCCCGCACTGGCTGTCCGACCCGGCCACCGCGATCTTTGCCATCAGCATCGTCGGGGTCTGGGGATCGATCGGCTACAACATGGTGATCTTCCTGTCCGGCATCCAAGGCATCCCGTCCGACTACTACGAGGCGGCCGAGCTGGACGGTGCCGGGCGGGTGGCGCAGTTCTTCCACATCACGGTCCCGCTGCTGACACCGTCGATCTTCTTCGTCACGGTGATCACGGTGATCAACTCGCTGCAGGCCTTCGACCTCGTGTACCTGATGGTGGGCGCGACGAGTCCGGCGATCACCAGGACCGAGACGCTGGTCTTCCTCTTCTACCAGCGCGGGTTCGCCGAGCACGACGGCGGGTACGCGGCCGCGATCGGCGTCCTGCTGCTGCTCGCGACGCTGATCCTGACCGCGGCCCAGTTCAGGCTGCAGCGGAGGTGGGTCCACTATGGCTGAGTCGACGAAGCGGCGGGTCAGGCACCCGGTCGCGCACTTGGTGCTGTGCGTCGGAGCGATCTTCATGGTCGGGCCGTTCCTCTGGCAGCTCTCGACGTCGCTGCAAACGTTCGGTGAGTCGGTCAGCGTGCCGCCGACGTTCCTGCCGACCTCGCCGCAGTGGTCGAACCTGTCGACGGTGTTCGGTGCGTTGCCGTTCGGCCGGGAGCTGATCAACACGACCGTGATGACGATCGCGCGAACGGTCGGTCAGGTGCTGTTCAGCGCGCTCGCCGGTTTCGCGTTCGCGCGGATGCAGTTCCGCGGGCGCGGTGTGCTGTTCGCGATCTTCCTCTCGGTGACGATGGTCCCGTACCAGGTGTTCCTGCTGCCGCAGTACCAGATCATGCAGAAGCTGGGACTGCTGAACACGCTGGTCGCGTTGTTCCTGCCCGGCATGTTCAGTGCCTTCGGCACCTTCCTGATGCGGCAGTTCTTCCGGCAGCTGCCGCTGGAGATCGAGGAGGCGGCCCGGATCGACGGTGCGAACGTCTTCCAGATCTTCTGGCGGATCATGCTGCCGATGGCGGCGCCCGGCATGATCGCTCTCGGCGTCCTCGTGATCATTTGGTCGTGGAACGATCTGCTCTGGCCACTCGTGGTGAACTCGGATCCCCGGCAGATGCCGGTGTCCGCCGGCCTGGCCAGCCTGCAGGGGCAGTACACGACGAACTTCCCGGTGCTGATGGCCGGGTCGCTGGTGGCCAGCCTGCCGGTCATCGTGGTCTTCATCGTCTTCCAGCGCCAGCTGATGAGCGGTATCGCGTTCTCCGGGGTCAAGGGCTGATCCGGGCGAGCCGCACGGTCACCCCGAGCGCCTTCAGCCCGGCGAGCTCGTCCGGATCCGCCGACGCATCGGTCACCAGGACGTCGATGGCCGATGCGTCGGCGACCTTGGCCACGGTCGCCTGACCGATCTTCGAGCCGTCGGCAACCACCATCAACCGGTGCGCGTGCGACACCATGGCGTGGTTGGTGCGCGCCTCGGTCGGGTCGTGGGTGGTCACGCCGTGGGCGACGCTCACCCCGTCGGCGCCGAGGATGGCCAGGTGCACGCTGATGCCGTTGAAGGCGCTCTCGGCCAGGCTGCCGACGAGCTCGAACGAGTTCGCCCGGATCACCCCACCGGTCATGATCACCTGCAGGTTCGGCCGGGCGGCGACCGCGGCGGCGGTGGTCAGCGCGTTCGTCACGATCGTCAGCCGGCGCCGGCCGCCGAGCTCCCGCGCGACCTCGGCCGCGGTCGAGCCGCCACCGATCGCAACCGCGAGCGGCCGGTTCGACGGCAGCAGGGCAGCCGCCGCGATGCCGATGGCGTGCTTGGTCCGCGGGCGTTTGGTGTCCCGGAGCCGGACCGGCAGCTCCGGACCGGTGGCCGGCCGGGCGCCACCATGGGTCCGGGAGATCAGTCCCTGCTCCTCGAGATGCGTCATGTCGCGGCGCAGCGTCGCGGGTGACACCTGGAGCTCGCGGCACAGGCAGTCGACCGACATCAGACCGCGCTGACTCAGTAGGTCGAGCATCTCTACCAGCCGCTGGGTGCGGCGGGGCGACGGTTGCCAAGAGCGCACCGCTGGCGGAGCTGTCGTACCCATGAAGCTCACCTCACTCGAGTGGTCTCCCGACTGCGATCTGGCTCAGCGGTTCACCAGCCAGGGCCGCCGCGTAGAGCGCCGCGCCGACCACTGGGCTGTACTGCGGTTCGCGTAGTTCGTAGCTGTCTGCGAGTCGTGCTGTGAACGCCTGCAGGATCTCGGGCGCCGTGAGTACGCCGCCCGAGTACGACACCGGCACCGTTCCCGTGAAGCGCAACCGGGTGCGCGTGGTCTCCACCAGCCGGACCAGCTCGGTTGCCGCTGCATCGACAATTCCCTGAGCAGCGACATCTCCAAGCCGGGCAGCCTCGACGACGACCCGTGACAACGCGGCCACCTCACGCCGGCTGCCTCGCCACCGGTTGAGCACCACGTCGATCAGATCGAGATCGGCGGCCAGCTCGAGATGCTTCCGTAGTACATCGAGCAGCGGCCCGGCCGGCAGCCGCCCGTCGCTCATCTGCGTGAACGCCTGCAACCCCCGCACGCCCATCCAGTAGCCGGACCCCTCGTCGCCGAACAGTTCGCCCCAGCCACCGACGCGGACGCCGAGCTCGCCGTTGCGCCCGTACGTCATCGACCCGGTCCCGCTGATCACGTTGATACCGTCGGCGAGTCCGAGCGACCCAGCCCATCCGCACACCATGTCGTTGTCGCACCGGTACCGGTCGTGTCCGAGCACTGCGCGTGGGGCGGCATCGAGCACCGGTACGTCGGCCGACACCTCGCCGTACGCCGGGAGCCCGAAGAACGCCGACGTGATCTCCGCCGGGCGAACACCGGCCAGCGCGCAGAGCTCGGACACCGCAGCGGTCAGGACACGTTCGACCAGCGCGACGCCCTCCTCGCAGCTCGCGTCGAGGTAGTAGCAGCTCGGCGCCGTGGTCTCGGCCAGGACCTCGCCGGCGGCGTTCACCAGGCACAACGCCGTACCGGACCCGCCGCCGTCGACCCCGAGGTAGAGGTTCACGGCTGCAGCGGGTGGATGGTGACGCCCTGGACGACGCGGTTCACCTCGCCGTCCGGGAACGGGTTGTCGGGGGTCCGGCCGAGTGCGACCGAGAAGCGCAGCGCGAGCAGCTGAGCGATCACGACGTACGGCAGCGCGAGGGGCGCGTCGTTCACGTCGGCCACGCCGTCGATCTGCAGGACGCTGTCCCGGGCGCTGTCCTGGGCCTTCGGTTGGGCGCTCGGTTGGGCGTCGACGACCAGCACGTTGTCGTCGCCGATCGCGGTGCGGAGCTCGGTCGCGATGTCCTGGTCGTACTGTCGGGTGTAGGGATCATTGGACAGGTAAACGACCGCCAGCGTGCGCTCTTCCAGCACAGCCTTCGGCCCGTGCCGGAAGCCGAGCGGTGTGTCGTAGTAGCTGACGACCATCCCGGCGGTGAGCTCGAGAAGCTTCAGGGCCGACTCGCGAGCAAGGCCGGCAAGCGCGCCACTGCCGAGGTAGACGATTCTGGCGTAGTGGCGGCCGGTGTACGGCGTCAGCTCTTCGGCGCGGGCGAGGACCTGTTCGGCCGCGGCGGCGAGCTGGTCAGCGAGCTGGAGGTCCTGCTTCGGCGCCAGCACCAGCCAGGCGGTCAGCAGCATCGAGGTGAAGCTCGACGTCATCGCGAATCCTCGGTCATTGGTTGCCGGGGGCATCAACAACACGAGCGCCGTCGGGTCGTCGGTGTGCGTTCGGGCCAGTTTGCCGTCCGCGTTGCAGGTGATGACCAGTTGGTGGACCGATCGCAGGCAGGTCACCGCAAGCTCCGTGGCGGCGACACTCTCGGGGCTGTCACCGGACCTGGCGAACGAGACCAGCAGGGTCGGTACGTCTTCGGCGAAGATCTCCTGCGGGTTCGACACGATGTCCGTGGTCGCGATCGCGTCGACCCGGCGGCGGAGGCTTCTCGACAGAGCCGGAGCCAGGATCTGACCCGCGAACGCCGACGTCCCGGCGCCGGTCAGGACGATCCGCAGGTCCGGCTGCGCGAGCACCGGCTCGAGGAACTCCTCGATCTGCGTCGATCGGGCCGCCAGCATCGCGGCTGTCTCGCGCCACACCGCGGGTTGCTGCTGAACTTCTTGCAAGGTGTCGGTCATGCGGACACCTCGGCCGGGGCGAAACGGTCGAGCAGCGGACCGTGCGCATCGATCGCGTCGTCGAGGATGCCGGTGGCAACGGTCAGGCTGTCGACGAGTGGGTCGAGGACCAGCGCCTGCAGGGCGAGTGCGCGATCTCCGGTCAGCGCCGCCTGGACGGTGATCTCCTGCTGTTGCGCGCGGGCGGACAGCACAGCGGCGATCCCGTCGGGCAGTGGTCCCACGCCGAGGCCGATGATGCCGGCGGCGCCGACGACCGCTGGTACCTCGACGACGGCTGTCGACGGGAGGTTCGGGATCTTGCCCTCGTTCGGCAGGTTGACCGCCAGCTCGACATGGTCGTTGCCGGTGACAATGGCTTCGGCGATCCCGACCAGGCGTTCCGCTTCCTGGTTGTCGGTCCGGGGGAGTGGGGCCTTGCCATCGGCCTGCGCGTGCAGCTGCTCCCAGAGGTCGTCCTTCTGGCCGATGTACCGCATCGTGGCATCGCGTCCACCCTGCAGGCCCCAGGGCAGGTTGTTCTCGTCGGCGCCCCTGAGGTAACCACCGAAGAACTCGGCGACGTGCCGGTCACCCGGTGCGGGGTACCGGCCGAACGTCCGCATCAGATCCGCCGAGACCGCGAGGTGAACGCCTTCCTCACCGGTCGATGGCGCGTCGATGTCGCCGGCGCGGTCCTCGACGAGCCGGCGCAGGGCCGGGTACACGTCCTCGGTGCCGTGGCGGAGGTCGAGCAGCCAGCAGAGGTGGTTCAGGCCGGCGAAGATCGCGCTCAGCTCGCCGTGGCCGTAACCGAGGTCGGCGGTCAGCTTGGAGAGGGTGTGCATCGTGCCATGGCACAGTCCGACGGCGCTCAGCCCGGTTTCGACTGTGATCGCACGAACATTTGCGGTCAGCGGGTTCGAATAATTGATCATTTGCGCCTCGGGCGCGAGGTCGGCCACGTCGCGGGCGATCACCACGAGCTCGGGGACGTGCCGCAGAGCTCGCAGTACGCCGCCCGGACCGACGCTGTCGCCGACGGTCTGCGCGATGCCGTACTTCGCGGGTACCTCGACGTCGGCGCGCCAGCCGGCGGCGGCACCGACCGCGATCGTGGTGGTGACGAACCGCGCGTGGGGCAAGGCCTCGCGCCGGTCGACGTGCGGGACGAAGGTGAGGTCGGCGCCGCGCTCGGTCGCGATCCGGCGGCCGACCTTGGCCATCGTTTCGGCCGCATCACCGTTCAGATCGACCAGGTGAACGGTCCAGCCGTCGAACGTCCTGCTGGCCGCGAGGTCGGTCATCAGGCCAGGGGTGAAGACAGTGCTGCCGGCGCCGATCAGGACGATGGATTTGTCGCTCACGAAGATTCCCCTCTATTTGGTGCTGCCGGCCAGCAGGCCGTTGACGATGTAGCGGTTGAAGGCCAGCGCCAGTGCGGCCGGGACGACGATCGCGAGGACGCCGGCGGCGTTCAGCAACGTTGACGGCACCACGTGCCGGCCTTGAAGCGCGGCGATGACGACGGTCAGTGGCTGAGTGGACAGGTCGCTGGACAGTACGAGCGGGAACAGGAACTGACCCCACGCGAACAGGAACGTGATCAGCGCAGTCGAGATGATGCCCGGCCGGGCCAGCGGCAACAACAAGTGCCACAGGACCTGGAGCCGCCGCGCGCCGTCGACCAGCCCCGCCTCCTCGATCCCGTCGGGCAGACTGGCGAAGTAGTTGTGCAGGATCCACGTTGCCAACGGCAAGAATCCGGAGACGTAGACGAGGACGATGCCGGTATAGGTATTCACCAGACTGAAGGTGCTCATGATCCGGTACAGCGGGATCAGCGTCGTGTACGCCGGGAACGCCATCGTGGCCAGCACGGCGTAGAAGAGGACGTTCCTGCCGCGGAACCGCATTCGAGCGAAGGCGTACGCCGCGAGCGTCGCGAGCACCACCGTCACGATGGTCGCCGCCCCGCACTCGATGACGATGTTCACGGCTGACTGCCGGACCTGTGCCGGGATGTCGCTGTCTCCGGAGAGGAGGGTGCTGTAGTTCTGCAGGGTGGCGTTCGTCGGGAGGTAGTGCGCGGGTCGCGCCCGGGCGTCGGTCTCGGTCTGCAGGCTGGTCTTGATCGCCCAATACACCGGTCCGAGCGACCAGATCAGCAGGAGCGCGACCCCGACGCCGCGCAGTCCGCTACGTCGCTTGGTCATAGTTCGACCCTCCGGTAGACGAGGCGGACGACGACCAGCGAGATCAGCAGCGTGACGATGGTGATCAGCAGGGACAGCGCGTACCCCTTGCCGAAGTCGAGGTCCTGGAAGCTGATGAAGTAGGTCTGCATGGTCACCGACGCGCCGGTGTTGGCTGCGCCGTTCAGCACGTAGGGCTGGTCGAACACGTTCAGCGTGGCGATCACGGCCTGCACCATCGTGACCGCGATCCCGGGCCTGGCCAGCGGCAGCGTGATGCGGCGGAACGCGCCCCACGCCGAGCAGCCGTCGATCTGCGCGGCCTCGTAGAGCTCGCTCGGGATCAGCTGCAGCACGGCCAGGATCAGCAGCACGGACAGCGGCGCGATCTGCCAGACCTGGACCAGCTCGATCAGGGCGATCGTGAGCAACCGGTTCTGGCCGAGCAGTACGGCGTTGCCGTCGCTGAGGTGCAGTGACGACAGCACGCTGTTGATCAGGCCCGCGTTCGGGTCGAAGATGCCGGTCCAGAGGATGCCCTCGACCACGCCGGGCATCGCCCAGGGCAGGATCAGGATCGCGATCACCAGGCTCCGGCCGCGGAACGGCCGCTGCAGGACGACCGCGGCTGCGATACCGATCAGCGTGGACAGGGTCACGCCGATCACGACGTACAGTGCGGTGTTGCCGAGGCTGCCGATGACCGCGTGGTCCTTGGCGAGCCGGACGAAGTTGCCGAAGCCGTCGAACCGGGTCGGTGGGTCCAGCGCGTCGACCTTGTAGAAGGACTGGACGATGGTGAACACCGCCGGTACCAGCGCCAGGCCGGCGATGAAGATCATCACCGGGGCGACGAGCAGGTACGGCAGGAGGTCGACGCGGGACCGGCGTACCGGCTTGAGGCCTGGGGCCGGTCCCGTCGTGCTGACCTCGGCCGTCGTGGTCACCGTCACGACCCGGCCGCCAGCTGGTTGGCGGTGTCGCCGATCGTCTTCATCGCCTGCTCGACCGACATCGAGCCGGTGGCCGCGGCGTGCAGGTTGGTGTAGACCGCGTTGGAGAACTTCGGGTACCAGGACGGGGCGCCGCCCTCGAAGACCGGCTTCGAACCCTGCAGCATCGGCACCAGCTCCGCGCCACCGATCAGGCTGCCCTTCGCGGTCATCTGCTTGACCGCCGACAGGTGCGACGGGATCGGGTACGTCGCGAACGCCTTCTCCGGACCGTTGACGCCGGCGAAGTCGGCCTGCTGCTGGGTCGCGGTGAACCACTCGATGAACTTCGCGGCGGCGGCCGGATACTTCGCCTGCTTCGGGATCCCGATGCCGTCCGGGTTGCTCAGGTTCGCGGTCGGGCCGTCGGCGCCCGGCGTCGGGATGTACTTCACCTTGCCGACGACCGACGACGACTTCTTGATGTTGTAGAGCGTGCCGACGTTGCCGGAGTAATCGGAGAACGTGCTCGCGACCTGGCCCCGGGCCATTAGGTTCTGCATGCCCTGCGAGTCGGTGACGTTGATGTTGCCGGGCGGGACGAGACCAGACTTCAGCGCGTTCACCATCCAGTCGGCGGCCTTGTAGCCGGGCGAGTCGGGGCTGGTGAACTGCGGCTTGCCGTCCTTGTCGAGGACCGTGCCGCCGAACGCGCCGGTCGTCTCGTACCAGTAGGTCGACAGGCCCTCCGCCGCCGCGAACGGGATGTTCAGCGGGTGGTCGGCGATGCCCTTGGCCTTGATGGTCTTCAGCCCGGTCGTGTACTCGTCGATGGTCTTCGGCGCCGGGTTGACGCCCGCCTTCTGGAACAGGTCGGTGTTGACGGTCGTGACCATGAACGACGCGTCGTACGGGATGCCGACGACGTGCCCGTCGACGGTGAACGAAGCGAGCTGCGGTACGTCGGCCTGCATCGCCTTCGTGTCGACGTACGAGTCCACCGAGTAGAACCAGCCGAGCTTGCCGAGCTGCCCGACCCGGGACCAGTCGACGTCGGTCGCGTCGGCGAAGTACGTCTTCGCGGTGGCGGCAGCCGAGATCTTGTTCTGCAGGCTGTCCCAGTCGATGTTCACCCAGTTGACGGTGATGCCGGTCTGCTGGGTGAACGCGTCCAGCGCGGCCTTCGGCGGGGCGTCCGAGGCGAGCGCGACGGTGATCGTGACACCGGAGGTCTGGGTCGATCCGCCGCTGCTCTGCTTGTTCCCCGACCCGCCGCAGCCGGCGACGACGAGGGCCAGACTCGCGATGACTGCCGGCAGTTTTGTGGTCCTCAGCATGGTTGCTCCCAGGGTCTTGCGCGGTGCGCAGTTGCGCATCGCTCCATGCGCGAATGTGGTGCGAAGGTAGTTCGAAAGAAAACTAACGGTCAAGGATTTCGTATACATGCGCAGGGATTTGCGCAAGTGCGCAGTTGGTGCGCAGCTTGCGCCGTGCTTGTAGGGTGCCGCTGTGCGGAAGTCCGAGCGGTTGAGCGAGATCCTCGATCAGGTCGGCCGGCAGGGCACGGTGGACGTCACCGCGCTGGCGGCCGCGCTCGGCGTTTCCGGCGCGACCATCCGCCGCGATCTCCAGACGCTCAGCCGCGGCCAGCTGCTCGTTCGCACCCACGGCGGCGCGGTGTCCAACGAAGCGGGCGACGAGAAGCCGACCCGGGTCAAGGCAGCGATGCGGCAGCTGGAGAAGCGCAACATCGGCCGCGCTGCCGCGGCGCTGGTAGAGGACGGCGCGGTCGTCGGCATGACCGGCGGGACCACCACCCTCGAGCTGTCCCGCGCGCTGGCCCAGCGACGCGGCATCACCGTCGTCACCAATGCGATCAACATCGCCGCCGAACTGGTCGGCCACTCCGGCATCCGCCTGGTCCTCATCGGCGGCATCGCCCGTTCGTCGTACGAGCTGGTCGGCCCGGCCGCCGAGGCGATGCTCGCCAACTACCACCTCGACATCGCGTTCATCGGCGTCGACGGCCTGACCCCCGAGGAAGGCTGCACCACGTACGACGAGATGGAAGCCCAAACCGACCTGGCCTTCCTCCGCCGGGCCCACCGCAGCGTCGTCATCACCGACAGCTCGAAAATCGGCCAAGTAACCTTCGCCCGAATCAGCCACCTCAGCGGCGTCACGGACATCGTCACCGACCGCGGTGCCCACCCAGACCAGGTGACCGCCCTCCGCCAAACCGGCGTCCGCGTCACAACCGTCTGAGCCCAGGTCGGCCGCCGGCCAGTGTTTCCGGTGCTCACTCGAGCTCTTGCGATCGTCCGATCGTCGGAGCATCGTCAGGAGTGGGGTGGTGCAGATGGCTGATGGCAGTCGCGGGGCGCCGTGGGGGATTGTGGCCCTCGACATCGTGTGGATCGGCGGGTTGGGGTTTCTGCTTCTCAACTACTTGAATGACCCGCACTCGTGGACCAACGACGTGCTTCCGCATGATCCCGTGGGCGGTCTTGTTCCGTTGGTGGTGCCGTGGGCGGGTGCGTTGGGTGGTACGACGATCAGCCTGACCGGGGCGGCGAAGCACGCGGGGCACTGGCTCAGCCGGATGACGATCTGGCATCTCATCCGGCCGGTTCTCGGTGCTGTGATCGGCACGCTCGCCTACCTGATGGTGGCGATCGTGCTGCGGACCGCGGGCGGGATCTCGGACGGCACCGACATCGGCAAGCTAGGGCCGGTCGCCTATGGACTGTTCATGGTGATCGCCTTCGTCGCAGGCTTTCGTGAGTCGGTGTTCCGCCTGCTCATCAGCCGGGTCGTGGACGTGATCATCGGCCCGGGCGACACTGCCGTCGACATCAGTTACGCGGTTGATCACGAGGTCCTGGACTTCGGGAAGTTCGACGGCGCCGAGGCCCAGACGAGAACGGTGCGGATCCTCAACACCGGCACGGCGGTGCTCAGCCTGGACAAGAACTGGGCGCAGCTCGAGCACGAGACCGCAGCGCCGAAGTCGGGCTTCCAGCTCGACGGAAGCGCGAGCAGCACCGGCCGCATCCCGGTCAACGGCTTCCGGAAACTCGACGTCAAACTGACACCGACGACGGCCAACACGGACTACGTCGACACCCTGCGGATCGACGTGAGCGGAATGCAAACCGTCGTCTCCGTCAAGGCCCACCGCGACAACTAGCGCCCGCTCTGAGCAAGCTGGTCAGACCAGACGATGACCTGCCCGCGCTGGGCGATGCGGTCGGATGTCGACGCGTTGTAAGTCGGTTTGTTCGTGGAGGGACTGGACGGCAGCCACCGCGGCGGCCTCGGCGAGTACGCAGAAGCCCGGCTCCATGCGGGTGACCGCGTAGGCGACGTGGGTGGCCGAGAGCCAGACCGGACCAGCAGGTTGCCGCAGGCATCCTGTTGGGTACGATCGCGGCTCCGGAAGGCTCGCGAGCTGTTTGTCGAGAGCAACGACACGCTCCAGACGATTGCGGAGGGCTGCGGTTATCGCAGCGCGTTCTACCTCAGTCGGGGCTTCAGTAACCACGCCGGTCAGTCACCGTCGGAGGATCGCCGCAGCAACCGCGTTTAGGGCTTGGCGCCGCTTCGTTGGCGGTAGTAGTGGGTTTTGGAGCGGTTCCGGGCGCCGCAGTCGTTGGGTGCGCACCAGCGGCGGTTGTGGCGGGGCGAGGTGTCGAGGTAGAGCCAGCCGCACGTGTCGTCCGCGCACTGCTTGAGGTTAGGCGTGCCGGCGAGGAGGAGTTGGACGCCGTCGCGCGCCGCGCGGAGCATGATGGTCCGGCCGTCGACGTACCGCTCGGTGGGTTGCCAACGGCGTTGCGGATCGACCTGCAGGTCGGTGCGCTGCCACCACTCGCGGTAGAGCTCCGTGAGTCGGGCGGCGCTGTCGGAGTCCGCGTGCAGTACTGCGTTGTAGATGTCTTCGCGCACGCTGCGCAGGCCAAGCAGGAGGCCCTCGGCCAGTACGGTTTCTGCCTCCGTGCAGAGGCCGAACTCCCAGGCCCAGCGCAGCGCGCTGTCGTCGTCCACGAGTTTGTCCGCCCAACGCTGTGGATCCAGTCTCCAGGCCACGGTGTTCACCAGGTCGAGCGCGCGGTGTCCGCCCAGCGCGGAGAACTCCTCACGGGCATTTCCTGGTTCAACCATAAGAAAGAGGGTACCTGATGGGTGAACCGATAAACACCCGTAAGGAGTGACGATGCAACTGCCCAGGGGAGTCATCGACTCGGTACCGGTGGCGGTCGCGACTGCTCCCGTCGGCATCACGTTCGGTGTCCTGGCGGAACCGGTGTTCGGAGCCTGGCCGGCGGTGCTCATGTCGATGCTGATGTGGTCAGGCGGCGCGCAGTTCGCCGTCCTGAGTGTGCTCAGCGGCGGCGGGAGCTTGCTGCTCGCCGGTACGGCGGCCACGGTCACCAACGCGCGCTACCTGCCGATGGGTTTCGCGATCGCGCCCTCGATGGGTCGATCGCTGATCGGACGGGTGCTGACCGGCGCGTTGGTGGTCGATGCGTCATTCGTGATCGCTCGAAGGGACAACGGGCGGTTCGACATCAATGCGATCGCGTGGGCAGCGCCTCTGCAGTACGCCGCCTGGGTCGGCGGCACCGCCGTGGGTGTCATCGGTGCCGGCTCGCTGGGCGATCCGGACCGGCTGGGACTGGACGTGATGTTTCCGGTCTTCTTCCTCGGCCTGCTTCTCCCCGAGCTCCGCGGACCCAACTGGCGAGCGCTCCTGGTCGCGTGCCTCGCCGCGGTGATCGCCCTCGCGCTGACCCCGATCACGCCGACCGGCGTACCCGTGATCGCCGGCGCCCTGACCGCCTTGATCGGCCTCCGAAAGGAGCACAAGTCATGAACACCTGGATCTTGATCGTCGCCGTGGCCGCCGCGACCCTGCTGCTCAAGGTCGCCGGACCGGCAATCGCCGGTGGTCGCCGGCCGCCGGAGGCGCTGACCAGAGTCATCGAGCTGTTCGCGCCTGCACTGATCGCGGCGCTCATCGTGACCAGCACCCTCACGACCGGACACCGCATCGTCATCGACGCCCGCCTGGCCGGGCTGGGAGCCGGCTTCATTGCTCTCGTGTTCCTTCGAGTCCCTCTTCTGGCCGCGGCGCTGCTGGGAGCGGCCACCTGCGCCGCCCTGAGACTCCTTGGCTGACTCTAGTTTCGTCGGCGTCCCGACGGTGCTCGAGCTACGGGTGGTCGTGGTGACGACGTACGACGTTGACGAGACACCATCAGCAGTACGGCGGCCAGCCCGAAGAACAGCCCATCGGCCAGCAGGAGAACCACCTCGTTCACCAACCCCGCAACAAGCAGGCCGACCAACCACCCCCCAGAGCGAGCGCCACCACTACCTCGAGCCCCCGATCGACAAGCCCCTGATGACACCGCCGCCGCACCACCATGGGCGGATCCCCAGCCAGCACGCCCCGCAACGTACGACCGTCGGTCGGTGGTGCCGCAGACCTCGACACCACCGACTCGGGTGAGCGTTCAGCGACGGCGGCCCCAGCGACGCCCGGCCCCGATGCCGGCCAGGTGGAGCGCAATGCACAGCAAGCCGGCCATCAGCAACGTCTGAGGCGTGAACGCGTCATTTACTCTGGCGTTGGCCCAGTCCAGGATGAGGGCCAGCCCAAAGATCACAGCGGCGATGATCGCGAACATCGAGTGCTCCTTCGAACGATCGGGCGGAGTTGGTTGTCTTATACCCACCTCCCAATCACGCCACCTGTTGATCGACCGATCACGCGGAGATTCGTTTGATCGTTCGGTCGCGTTCGAGCTAGCTGGTACGCCAGGAGTGCTGCGGTTCGTAGCCGAGGAGCCGACGGGCCTTTTCGATCGAGAGCAGGGTTTCGTTGGGGCCGAACGGGCGTTTGACCGGTACACCGGGGAAGACCTCGGCCAGCAGTTCCTCGTTGGGACGCGACATGACCGTGTCCGCGTTGGCGACGATGAACACGTCCGTGCCGGTGACGTCGTACTCGAGCGACTTGCGGACCGCCTGGGCGCCGTCGCGGGCGTCGATGTAGCCCCAGAGGTTCCACTTGCGCGCCCGCGCGTCGGCGTCGAACGACGGGAAGTTCGCGTAGTCCTCGGGGTACATGACGTTCGAGAACCGCAGCCCGATCAGCTTGAGGTCCGGATGCCAACGGCACAGCTGCCGGGCCAGCTCCTCCTCGAGCGTCTTCACCAGCGAGTATGTGCTGTTCGGCCGCGGCGGGTAGTCCTCGTCCACCGGCACGTACGGCGGGAACTCGTCGAACGGCAGCCCGAGCACGGTCTCGCTCGACGCCCACACGATGTTCCGGACGCCGGCCCGCAGCGCTGCCGAGAACACGTTGTACGTCGCGGTCATGTTGTTCTGGAACGTCGCCGCGTTCGGCCGCAGCCCCGGCGCCGGGATCGCGGCCAGATGCACGACCGCGTCGACACCGTCGTGCCGATCGTCGATCCCGGCGATCGCCTCGTACGTCTGGCCGAAGTCGGTGAGATCCAGCCGCGTCGACGTCACGTCACCGCGGGCCGGCGGCGCCTGGTCAAGAGCGACCACGTCCCACCCGTGCTCCGCGAGGTGATCAACCACCGCGCGCCCCAACTTCCCACTACTTCCGGTCACCGCTACTCGTGCCACCGCCCCATCGTCGCAGAACCAGACCAAATGAGATGCCCCATGCTCAACCGGCGGACCGGAGGTGGGACACGAGTGCTGCGGTGATTGGTTGTTTGGATGAGCGTTCGACGTAGAGGAACTGGCCGGCTGGGTTGACCCCGAACAAGACGTAGCTGCCGTCCGCGGTGAGTCTGTCGGAACGGTTTGCAGACGACGTTTCCCGCGTGGGCTTCCCAGAACGACCGCGCCTCTTCGGGTTCCTTCGTGATTAGGGTGTCGGGGATGATCTCGGGAGAGATCCGGTACGGCTGCGGCCGCCGCAACCAGATGGCAGTGACGTCAGCGAGGTCGAGGAGGCGGCACGGCGCGGCCTGCTCGCCGAGCTCCTTGAGGACCTCCTCGGCATGGCCGTGGCCCGACGCCGAGCTGACCAGAATCATGCCGGACGTTGCCTAGGGCAACGATGATCAGAACGGGAGGGTCCGGGGTCGCCACCACGAACGGCGCCAGGCCGCGCTCGCCGGATGAACTCGCCAGCTAAGGCACCGCGGCGGCGTCCGGCGTGATTCTGGTTAGCCGCCGTCCAGCGCCTCGAACTCCGTCACCGCCGCGACATTCAGCTCGAAAGTCCCCGACTCCGGCGAACTGAAGACGAACTTGCTCTCGTCGGCAGATCGCCGTTCCTTGCCGGTGAGAACGAGCTTCGCTGAAGACTCCGGCTCGAGCAGCGCATCCTTCAAGTACTCAGCAAACGACCGACCGGAACCTTCCTCAGCCATCGCCCGATCTCTTGACGGCGACTGAACATCTGTTTAGTGTGCTGAACATGAGTTCAGTAGCCGACGGAGGCGATCTCACCGCCAAGGCGCACATCCGCAACGCTGCGCTACGGTTGTTCGCCGAGCGGGGGCACGATGCCGTCACGGTGCGGGAGATTGCTTCGGTGGCGGGCGTTTCGCCGGCGCTCGTGGTGCATCACTTCGGGAGCAAGGAAGGGCTGCGGTCGGCGGTGGACGAATACGCCGGGCGGGCTTTCGACGCGTTGTTCGCGATGGACGAGCAGGAACTGGCCGAGGCGATGACCGGTGACAACTGGGTGTCGATCGGCGAGCTGTTCGCGCGGGCGTTTCCGCCGGGCTCGCCGCTGCCGGCGTACCTGCGCCGGCTGCTGCTCACCAACGATCCCGCGGGCGCGGCGTTGTTCGGCCGATGGTTCGCGCAGACCCGGCAACTGCTCGAGACCATGAACCAGCTCGGTGCCACCCGGCCCAGTGGCGACCCCGCGGTACGCGCCGCGTTCCTGCTCGTCAACGACCTGGCGGTACTCCTGCTCCGGAACCAGGTCGCCGCCGCCATCGGCGTCGACCCGCTCACGCCGCAGGGCATGACCCGCTGGGCGAAAGAGGTCACCGCCGTCTACCAGGACGGTGCCTTCGCAACGTCCCCGGGGGAGGAGCAGCGATGAGAGACGTCGTACGCATCGAGGAGCTCGCCAAGACCTTCGGAAAGGTCCGCGCCCTCGACGGCCTGAACCTCACGGTTCGCCGGGGCGAGGTTCACGGCTTCCTCGGACCGAACGGAGCGGGCAAGTCGACCACGATCCACATCCTGCTCGGGTTGATGCGGGCAAGCGCCGGTCACGTCGGCCTCTTCGGTGTCGATCCCTGGCGGCACGCAGCCAGGCTGCACGAGCGCCTCGCGTACGTCGCGGGAGACGTCGCGCTCTGGCCCGGCCTGACCGGCGGACAGTGCCTCGACGTGATCGGTACGACGCACGGAAGGGTCGACGAGAAGCGCCGCGAACAGCTGATCGACCGATTCGAGCTCGACCCGGCCAAGCGGATCCGGGACTACTCCAAAGGTAACCGCCAGAAGGTCGCCCTGGTCGCCGCGTTGTCCGCGGACGTGGAGCTGCTCGTCCTCGACGAGCCCACCTCTGGACTCGACCCGTTGATGGAGCAGGCCTTCCAGCAGTGCGTGCGCGAGCGGAGGGAGGACGGTGTCACGGTGCTGCTGTCCAGTCACATCCTCGGCGAGGTCGAGGCGCTGGCCGACCGGGTGAGCATCGTCCGCCGCGGCCGTACAGTGACCACGGGCACTCTGGCCGACCTACGCCGCCATACGCGTACGGCGGTGCACGCCGTCACCGCCGTCGAACCCGACGGCCTGGCGAGAGCAGAGGGCGTCGCCGACTGGGTTTCCGAGCGGCAGGGCGGGCAGGTGGACACGCGATTCACCGTCGACGGGGATCACCTCGACGCGACGATCGGCCGACTGCACGCAGCGCAGATCCACACCCTGACCGTCACCCCGCCGAGCCTCGATGCCCTGTTCCTCAGCAAGTACGGTGCGGCCAACGACTCGCCGGCCGTGGCCGCACGATGAGCGTCGCGAAGCGTACAGCGGCTCCGTGCCCGGGCGGTCTGGGCATCATGGCGAGCATCGTGTGGCGCACACGCCGCCGTACCGTCCTGGTCTGGGTAGTTGCTCTCGCCGCCGGCATGGTCGGAACGGCCGCAGCAATTGCCGGTCTGTACGACACCCCGGCCAAGATCCACACCTATGCCGAGGCAGTGACCTCCGGCAGCGCGCTGGCCGCGATCAATGGGCATGTCGAGGGTATCGACAGTCTCGGGGGGGTGATCCAGGACGAGTTCGGCTTCCTCGCCTCGTTCCTGCTGCCATTGCTGGGCATCGGCCTGGTCGTGGGCTCCACCCGGCGTGAGGAAGAGTCCGGCCGGCTCGAGACGATCCTCGGCGGCCGGATCGCGCGCCACCAGCCGGTCCTCGCTGCGCTCGCGGTGGCTACGGCTGCGGTTGTCGCTACAGCCGGTCTGTTCGCGATCGGGCTCGCGCTCGTGGGCGTCCCGGCGGCAGGAGCGATCCTGTACAGCCTCGCGCTCGGTGGGCTGGCGCTGGTGTTCGCCTGCTTCGCCGCGCTGATGGCGCAACTCGTGCTGCATGCCCGCGCGGTCTACACGTGGAGCTTGACCATGCTCGCCGCCGCTTACATGACCCGCGGGATCGGTGACACGACCAAGACCTGGTTGACCTGGCTGTCCCCACTGGGGTGGGCGGAGAAGACAGCACCGTTCGACAGTCAGCGGTGGTGGGTGCTCGTCATACCGGCCGTGGTCAGCGTTGCCCTCGGTGGTACTGCGGTATGGCTCGCCAGACGCCGCGACATCGGCAGTGCTCTGCGGCGGGCGGATACAGGTTCCGGGCGAGCGACCTGGCTCCAGCGGCGGCCGGCCGGCTTCGCGGTCTGGGTCCATCGCCCGGCCGTTATCGGCTGGCTGGCCGGTGGAATCCTCCTCACCGCGATGATGGGCTCGCTGGCCCGGCAGTTGCTCGACGCGATGGCCGGCAACCCCGCGCTGGCCGAGTCGATGGGAGTCCAGGGCGGCAGGCCGGTGGACGGCTTCATCGCCGTGACTCAGCTCTATCTCGCAGTCGTTGCCGGAGGCTACGTGATCCAGGCCATCGGCACGCTCCGCGCCGAGGAGGCCGAAGGACGCCTGGAGACAGGCCTCAGCGGCACTCTCTCGAGGCTCCGCTGGCTCGCTGTGCACGCCCTGGTCGTTGCCGCCGGCCTCGGTCTCGTCGTGATCGCCTCGTCCCTGGCTCTCGCGCTGTCGACTGCGCGATCGATCGGTAGCGCGAACGACTTCGGCGTCGTTCTGACGGCCGGCCTGGCCTACCTGCCGGCCGAGCTCGTGCTGGCCGGACTGGCGCTGGCGCTGTTCGGCCTCTGGCCGCGCGGCTTCGGCCTCACCTGGGCCGTGTACGCCGCCACAACCTTCATCGCATTCCTCGGACCCGGCCTCAAGCTCGCGTCATGGGTGCTGAACCTCGCCCCCACGACACGGATCGGCAACCCTCCACTGGGCAGCGCCGATCCCGGTAACTTGATCTCCCTGACCGTCGTCGCTGTCGTCCTCACACTCGCTGGATTCATCGCCTTCCACCGCCGAGACATACCGCGGGCGTAGCCGGACCTTCAGGAGACCTTGGAAAGGAGGGACGACGTGGCGGGCTGGGCCATCTCCGCGCCTGGGATCGACGTACTTCGGACGTACCGCCGCGGGTGGCTGCGCTCCGACGTCGTCGCCGGGGTGACTGTAGCGGCGTACTTCGTGCCCCAGGTGATGGCCTACGCGCAGCTGGCTGGACTGCCGGCGGTCGCCGGGCTGTGGGTCGCGCTCGGACCGTTGGTCCTCTACTTCCTGCTCGGCTCGTCACGGGTGATGTCGCTGGGGCCGGAGTCGACGACCGCGCTGCTGACCGCCGCGGCGATCGGGCCGCTGGCTGCCGGCGATGCCGGTCGGTACGCGGCGCTGGCCCCCGTATTGGCGTTGCTGGTGGGTGCGATCTGTGTGCTGGGGTGGCTGGCTCGGCTCGGCTTCCTGGCGGATCTGCTGTCGAAGCCGGTGCTGGTCGGATACCTGGCCGGGATCGCGGTGATCATGATGACGGGGCAGCTAGGTCGGCTGACGGGCGCGCCAGTGCACGGGGACTCGCCGCCGGCTGAGGTGTGGTCGGCGATCCGGCTGATCGACGAGTGGCGGCTAGCTCCTGTAGTCGTGGCACTGGCCGCGCTCGGGCTCCTCCTCGCCCTGGCCCGCTGGACGCCGCGACTGCCCGGTCCGCTGATCGTGGTAGCCCTCGCAGCGCTGGTCACGTGGGCCGCGGGGCTGGGGGACAGGGGAGTGGCGCTGGTCGGCTCGGTGCCGAGTGGACTCCCGGTGCCGCATCTGCCGTCGCTAGGTGGCGACGATCTGAAGATGTTGGCGCTGCCGGCGCTGGGAGTCGCGCTGGTGGGCTACACCGACACCGTGCTGACCGGCCGGGCGTTCGCGAGCCGCGGCGGTGGGCCTGTCGATCCGGATCGTGAACTGCTCGTTCTGGGGCTGGCGAACGTGTCAGCCGGTTTCGTGCGCGGCTTTCCGATCAGCAGCAGCGGTAGCCGGACAGCGCTCGCCTCTGCGTCCGGGGCGAAGAGCCAGGTGTACTCGCTGGTCGCAGCTGCCGTCATCGTTGCGACGTTGCTGTTCGCCGGACCGCTGCTGTCCACCTTCCCGATTCCAGCCCTCGGTGCGCTCGTGGTGTTCGCGGCGATCCGGCTGATCGACGTACCGGAGTTCCGCCGCGTTGCCGGCTTCCGGCGCAGTGAGCTCGTCCTCGCGCTGGCGACGACCGTCGGCGTGATCGCGCTGGACGTGCTGTACGGCGTACTCGTCGCGGTCGCGCTCTCCGTTCTCGACGTACTGCGGCGCGTCGCCCGCCCGCACGACGGCATCCTGGGCTACGTGCCGGGGATCGCTGGGATGCACGACATCGACGACTACCCCGAGGCGCGACCGGTGCCCGGTCTGGTCGTCTACCGGTACGACTCGCCGCTGTTCTTCGCCAACGCGGAGGACTTCCACCGGCGTGCCCTCGCCGCCGTCGACGCGGCGTCGACGCCGGTCCGTTGGTTGCTGCTCAACACCGAGGCGAACATCGAGATCGACATCACCGCGCTCGATACCCTCGACACCCTTCGCCAGGAGCTCGAGGCTCGGGGGATCGTGCTCGCCCTCGCCCGCGTCAAGCAGGAGCTCCGCGACGACCTGCAGGCTGCCGGCTTCCTGGACCGGCTCGGCCCGGACCGTGTCTTCTACACGTTGCCCACCGCGGTCGAGGCGTTCCGTCGATCAGCCGCTGCGACCGACGACTGACCTGCACCTGGTCAGTCTTCGGCGAGGACGATGACGCGGTCCTTCTCGGTCAGCGTGAGCGGGGCGTGTTTGGGTGGGTTGAGGACGACGCCGTACGCCGGCGGCCGGTAGAACTCGGTGTAGATCCGGTAGCCGATCGCGGTCTCACCGTGCCGGGCGGCTGCCTCCGCGACCGTGCTGAAGTTGGCCGGCGCGTTCGGGAGCAGGTAGCCCGGGGCGGGCTTGAGATAGATCTCGGCACCGCTCGGATCGAAGAGGTCCTCGAAGACCTCGGCCAGGTGCCGGTTCTCGGTCAGCTGGGTCAGCAGCAGGCTGATCAGCTTGTCGCTGACCACGAAGTCGTCGGCGCGGGTGACCTCGGCGATCGCCCGGTTGTTGTCGTCGTTGATCTCGCTGACGATCGAGTACGGCGGCTCGAGGCCCTCGGCGAGGTCGCGCAGGTGGAGCAGGGTGATCAAAGTCCTCGCGTCGGCCTCCTGCGCGCCGAGACCGTCGGACGACAGGACGATGACGTGCCGGCAGGCTCTTGGATCGAGTCGCTCGAGGTCATTTCGATCGGTCGGGTCGGCGGTGGTGAGCTCGACGGTGAGGTTGGTGGTCGGTGGAGCCACGTGGTCGGCCGCGCCAGTACAGGCGATCTGCAGGTGCGACCCGGGGAACGCGAACTTGTCGAGCAGGTCGATGATCTGGGGTGCGCGCTTGTTCCAGCCCAGCATCAGGGTCTGCTCCGGCGCGGGGTCGTGGCGCGGCCGGGGCGAGATCGCGGCCTCGACGAGGTGTGGCGCACGCTCCGCCAGCCGGATGAGGGTGTCGTCCTCGGCCAGCACGATCACCTCGTCCTCGGCGCCGACCGTCACGCTCGAGGACGGATTGAGGCAGATGGTTCCGTCCTGGCCGCGCAGCCCGACGGGTACGCCGAGCTCGTAGGCGTGCCGGATCTCGCCGAAGGTGCGTCCGGCGAGTTCCGGCTCGGACCGCAGGTAGAACTCGTTGCCGGCGAATGCGAGCAGGTCGGCGCAGACCGCCGACAGGCCGGACTGCCGATGGGCGTTGACGAGCAGCCGGACGGCGAGGTCGTCCGCACCGACCAGCTGTGCGCGCCGGCCGCCGGCCAGCTGCGCGGCTCGTAGGTTGGTGGAGTCGGCGACCGCGGCGACGACGTGCGGGCCGGGTTCGCCGGTGGCCGCGATCGTACCCAGGGACAGCAGCACCTTGACCACGTGAATGTCGGAGTCGGGTCCGTCCGTCGGCAGGACCATCACCGATCGCGCGGTGGACAGGCTGACCAGGTCGAGGTCGGGGGGATGCAGAGGATCGCCGGACCGGCAGACGATCCGGGTCCGCCCGAGGTCCGGGACCCGAGACCGGATCGCGTCGTCCATCGCCGCCTTGTCCAGGTCGGCGAGGATCGCCACGCAGGAGGTGCGGTTGCTCCGGTTCGCGTGCACGAGTTCGCTGACGACGGTGAAGATCTGCTCGGACCAGCCGAGGACCACGGTGTGATCGCGCTCGACGATCCGCGACCGGCCTTTCCGGAGTACGGCGATCTTGCTCTCCAGGCCGGTGGTGAGGACACCGATGAACGAGCTGACGATGAAGATCCCGCCGAGCGTGACCGCCAGCATCAGCCCGAGGAAGACCAGACCGCCTTGGTCGCCACCCATCGTGCCGGGGTCGAGCGTGCGCAGCAGACTCATCCAGAACACGCCGTGCCACTCGCCATGCGCGCGAACGTCAGCCGGCGCGAACAGCAGCACCAACCCGGACATGATCAGCACCAGAACCAGCGACGCAAGCCCGAGCAGCCCTACGAGCGCCGGCGTACCCCGAGCCATCGTGTTGTCGAACCAGTACCGAAACCGGTCGCCCCACCGCATCCAATCCCCACCCTCACTAGCACCACTGCTCCCCGGCACTATGCCACCCGGCCTGAAGGGTGCCCTCCGAGTACACCCATCGAGAGGGACTTCTTCGCCGCCGCCCTGCGCGCTTGACTCCACAGAGGCCCTCTTGATGCGGGCAGCACGTTACGTCACGAGGAGGAGCGCCGAGATGCGCCAGGTAGTCATGCACGCGCCCGGGAACGTACAGGTCGAGGAGCGCGAGGACCCGAAGCTGCAGGAGCCGACCGACGCGATCATCCGCCTGTCGGCAACCTGCATCTGTGGCTCCGACCTGTGGCCGTACCGCGGCGCGGAGCCCGTCGATCACCAGGTGATGGGCCACGAGTACGTCGGCGTCGTCGAGGAGGTGGGCTCGGCCGTGCGCACGATCAAGGTCGGCGACTTCGTCGTGGGCTCCTTCTGGGCGTCCGACAACACGTGTGAGATCTGCCAGGCCGGCTACCAGGCGTACTGCGTGCACCGGGTTCTCATGGGCACGATCGGTACGCAGTCCGAGCGGGCCCGGATCCCGCTGGCCGACGGCACCCTCGTCGCCACCCCGGGGATGCCTGACCCCGAGCTGATCCCGTCGCTGATGGCGGCCTCCGACGTGCTTGGCACGGGCTGGTTCGCTGCGGTCGCCGCCGAGGTCGGCCCGGGCAAGACGGTCGCCGTGGTCGGTGACGGCGCTGTTGGCCTGTTGGGCATTCTGGCCGCGAGGGAGCTCGGCGCCGAGCGGATCATCGCCTTCAGCCGGCATGCGGATCGCCAGGCGTTGGCCAAGGAGTTCGGTGCCACCGACCTCGTCGAGGAGCGCGGTGAGGCGGGTGTGGCACGGGTCAAAGAGCTCACCGGCGGGCTCGGTGCCCACTCGGTGATCGAGGCGGTCGGGACTCAGGAGGCCATGATGCAGGCCATCCACTCGGCCAGGGCGGGCGGACACGTCGGCTTCGTCGGCGTCTCGCACGAGGTCGCGATTCCCGGGAACGAGCTCTTCATGGCCGGCGTCCACCTCCACGGCGGTCCGGCGCCGGTACGGCAGTACCTGCCAGAACTGATCCAACTCATCTGGGACCGCAAGATCGACCCCGGCAAGGTCTTCGACCTCACCCTGCCGCTGGACCGCGCCGCCGAGGGCTACCAGGCCATGGACCAGCGCACCGCCACCAAGGTCCTGCTCACGGTCTGATCCACCCGGGTGCCGGAGCAGGCTCGCTCCGGCACCTGCGGGCGGGTAGTCAGCGGCGAGCGGTGTTCCGGCCGGTGACTGTCGAGGCGATGACGACCAGAATGGCCGCGATCACGATGGCCACGATCCAGCGGACCCAGTCGACGCCGGGGCTGCCGTTGCCGCCGAAGGCGGTGTAGACGAACCATCCGATGATCACGCCGCCGATCCCGCACAGGATGGTCAGCCAGATCGGGATGTTGTCCTTGTTCCCGGGGGCGACGAATTTGCCGAGCAGGCCGATGATGATGCCCGCGACGATGACTCCGATGATCTCCATGTGTCCGTTCCTCGTCTAGCTACCGAGCCGCGGGCCCGATGTGGCCGCGGCGATCTCCCGGTGCCCCGTGAGAAACGATTCGCGCACCGGTGCGAGGTCACAGTCGGGTAACTGGGGATTGACGTTTCTGACTACGTAGACACATTCTGACTACGCAGTCAGATCGGCTGTCCGGCATAAGGTGAGGGCCCATGAGCGATGCGCATCCGAACGGCGGTCGTGGCCGCCGTCCCGGCAGCATGGATGTCGCGCGGCTCGCGGGTGTCTCACAGAAGACCGTCTCCCGCGTGCTCAACGACGAGCCGTACGTGAGGGAGGACGTCCGCCTCCGCGTCCAGGCCGCCATGCGTGAGCTCGGCTACCGCCGTAACAACGCGGCCCGGGCGCTCAACTCGGGCCGCAACCAGCGGATCGGGGTCGTCTGCCTCGGTACGGCGCTCTTCGGCCCGTCCACCCAGTTGGTCGCGATCGAACGGACCCTGCGCAGTACCGGCTACTCGTTGAGCATCGCCAACACGCTCGAGGGTGACTCCGGCGGTGTCGCGGGTGCGGTCGAGCGCCTCCTCGAGCAGGGGGTCGACGGCATCATCCTGTCCGAGCCGATCGACGAGGGTGACGACCAGCCGATCGACGTGGATCTTCCGGTGCTGAGTTTCGGGCAGTTCCCCGGGCTCACCGCCCAGCCCGCGCTCTACACCGGCGGCGACAACACCGGCGCCGGCCGGCTCGTCACCGAACACCTGCTCGGCCTTGGGCACCGAACCGTCTGGCACGTTGCCGGGCCGCAGCGCTGGTGGGCGGCTCAGCAACGGTTGGACGGGTGGCGCCAAGCGCTGGCTGCGGCCGGCGCTCCGGAACCACCGGTGCTCGAAGGCGACTGGCTGCCCGCCTCGGGGTATGAGGCCGGGCTGCGGCTCGCCGCCGACGACGAGGTCACCGCGGTCTTCGTCGCCAACGACGACATGGCCATCGGGGTACTACGGGCGCTCGCCGAGGCGGGTCGTTCCGTCCCGGGCGAGGTCAGCGTGGTCGGTTTCGACGACATTCCGTCGGCCGCCTACCTGAGCCCGCCACTCACCACGGTTTCGCAGGACTTCGACGCGCATGTCGCCCGGGGCATCGCGAACCTCGTCACGGAGATCGAGTCGCCGACCGGCGACCACTCCCTCGTACCGGAGCCACCACCGCTCCGGATGATCATCCGTCACTCCACCGCTCCCGCGTCCTGACCGACGTACCCAGCAGGTAGGCGCGCTCGCTCGCCCCTACCTGGGCACCGCCTTGCCTACTTCCGAGGAGTTTCCCGTGTTCTCGTTCCCGAAAGGCCGGCTGCGCGCCGGCGTCGCACTCGCACTGACCGCCACCCTCGCCCTCGCTGCTTGTGGCGGAGGCGGTGGAGGCGCCGGCAGTTCCGCGGCCAACAGCGCCGCGGCACCGTCCGTCAGCCAGGCCGACATCGACAAGGCGATGACCACTCCGACCGACCTGACCTTCTGGACCTGGGTCCCGAACATCCAGAAGGAGGTCGACCTGTTCGAGCAGAAGTACCCGGCGATCAAGGTGAAGGTGGTCAACGCCGGCCAGGGCGAACCGCAGTACACCAAGCTGCGCACCGCCCTGAAGGCCGGCAGCGGATTCCCGGACGCGGTCCAGATCGAGTTCCAGTACATCCCGACGTTCGCCCTCACCAAGAGCCTGATGGACCTGCGGCCGTACGGCGGTGCGGCGCTGAAGGACAAGTTCGTGCCCTGGACCTGGCAGCAGGTCGTCGGGTCCGGCGGACAGGTCTGGGCCGTCCCGCAGGACAGCGGCCCGATGGGAATGCTGTACCGCAAGGACATCTTCGACAAGTACGGCATCGCTGTACCGAAGACGTGGGAGGAGTTCGCCGCCGCGTCCCGCAAGCTGCACGCCGCTGATCCGAACGTCTACATGACGAACCTCGCGCAGAACCAGGCCGGGGTCTGGTTCGGCCTGCTGTGGCAGGCCGGGGTCAAGCCGTTCGAGAACCCGATCGCCGAGTCGGTCAAGGTCAACCTGAACGACGAGGGCTCCAAGAAGCTCGGCGACTACTGGAACGGCCTGGTCAAGGACGGTTCGGTCTCTGCCGACGCCGACTTCAACGACGCCTGGTACCAGGCGCTGAACCGCGGCAAGTACGCGACCTGGCTGACCGCCGCGTGGGGTCCGGTCTTCCTGGAAGGCAGCGCGAAGGCGACCGCGGGCAAGTGGCGCGCGGCGCCGCTGCCGCAGTGGGAGGCCGGTAAGAACGTCTCCGGCAACTGGGGTGGCTCGACGACGGCCGTCGTACAGGGCACGAAGAACAAGATCGCCGCGGCGAAGCTGGCCGAGTTCATCAACACCGATCCCACCTCGGCCAAGATGCTGGCCACCGAGCAGTTCCTGTTCCCGGTCACGAAGTCGCTGCTGGCCGATTCGTCGTTCGTCGACCGGCCGCTGCCGTTCTACGGCGGCCAGCCGGTGAACAAGCTGTTCGCGGGCATCAGCGACACGGTGGACACGAAGTTCCAGTGGCCGCCGTTCCTGGACCAGGCCGTCAACGATTGGGACGAGACCGTCGGCAAGTCGTTCGCGAACAAGAGCGACACCGGGGCGGCGCTCGACCAGTGGCAGCAACGAACCACGACGTACGCGAAGAACCAGGGCTTCAAGGTCGGGCCATGAGCGTCAACGTCACCGAAAGACTCGAGTCCAGGGCACCGAGCCGCAGTGCGGTCCGCCGCGGGAGGCGTGGTGTCAGCCAGGCCTCCACCGGCTACCTCTTCGTCGCGCCGTTCATGGTGGTCTTCCTGGCGATGCTGGTGCTGCCGCTCGCGTATGCGGCGTACCTGAGCCTGTTCCGGGAGCGGTTGATCGGCGGCACGGTGTTCGCCGGACTCGAGAACTACAGCCGGGCGCTCACCGACTCGCGCCTGCTCGAAGGGGTGGGCCGGGTCGGGCTGTTCTTCCTGATCCAGGTCCCGGTCATGCTCGTGATCGCGCTGGTGGCGGCGTTGGCGATCGACAGCGGCTTGTTGCGGGCGGCAAGGGTCTTCCGGCTCGGGATCTTCCTGCCGTACGCCGTGCCGAGCGTGGTCGCCGCGCTGATGTGGGGCTACCTCTACGGCCGCGACTTCGGTCCGTTCACCCAGCTCACCGACGCGCTCGGCCTGCCCGCGCCCCACTTCCTCACCAGTGGCTGGATGCTCGGGTCGCTGGCGAACGTCGTCACCTGGGAGTTCACCGGTTACAACATGATCATCCTGTACGCCGCGCTCCGGGCCGTGCCGCACGAGCTCTACGAAGCCGCGGCGGTGGACGGCGCGGGCGCGATCCGGACGGCGTGGAGCATCAAGATCCCGGCGTTGCGGCCGGCCCTGGTGGTCTGCGTGATCTTCTCGGTGATCGGGAGCTTCCAGCTGTTCAACGAGCCGCAGCTGATGCAGCGGCTGGCGCCGAGCGTCATCGACAGCGGCTACACGCCGAACCTCTACGCCTACACGCTCGCCTTCACCGGCCAGGAGGTGAACTACGCGGCGGCGGTCTCGTTCCTCCTCGGTGCGGTCATCGTCGTCGCGTCGTACGCCGTCCTGTTCGTCACCTCCCGGAGGAGCCGGTCATGACCGAACGACGAAGCAACGTGCTGACGATGGCCATGGTCGCGTTGCTGATCTACTTCCTGCTGCCGCTGTTCTGGCTGTTCGTGGCGTCGACCAAGAACATCGGCGACCTGTTCTCGAGTTTCGGCCTGTGGTTCTCGGGCGACTTTGCGTTGCTGTCGAACATCCGGGACACGGTGACGACGGACGGCGGGGTGTTCGCGCGCTGGATGGGGAACACCGTCCTGTACTCGGTGGTGAGTGCGGGCGGGGCGGCCCTGCTCTGTGCGCTCGGCGGCTACGGGTTCGCGAAGTACAGGTTCCGTGGGAACACGGGGATGTTCGGGATCGTGCTCGGCGCGATCATGGTGCCGACGACGGCGCTCGCGATCCCGACGTACCTGCTGTTCAGCAAGGCGGGGATGGTCAACACGCCCTGGGCGATCATCCTGCCGTCGCTGGTGAGCCCGTTCGGCCTCTACCTGATGCGGATCTACGCGCAGGACGCGGTGCCGGACGGGATCATCGAGGCGGCCCGGATCGACGGTGCGGGCGAGTTCCGGATCTTCTTCCAGGTCGCCCTCCGGATGCTTGCCCCAGGCATCGTCACGGTGGTGCTGTTCACCCTGGTCGCGACCTGGAACAACTACTTCCTGCCGCTGATCATGCTGAACAACCCCGACCTGTACCCGATCACGGTGGGACTGGCCGCGTGGTCGTCGCAGGCCAGCGCCGGTGGTGGCACGACCGGCGCGGTGCTGTCGCTGGTCATCACCGGGTCCTTCCTCTCCGTCATCCCGTTGATCGCGGCGTTCCTGCTGCTGCAGCGCTACTGGCAATCCGGCTTGTCGGCCGGCGGCGTCAAGGGCTGACTTTCCCTTCGAGCTTTCCCTTCGAGCTTTCCCTTCGAGCATTGGAGAAACCTGTGCAGGAGCGTGTGCTCTTCGGGGCTGCGTACTATCACGAGTACCAACCGCACGACCGGCTCGAGCAGGACCTCGACCTGATGGCGGCGGCGCGGTTCTCGGTGATCCGGGTCGGCGAGTCCGTCTGGTCGACCTGGGAGCCCGAGAACGGCCGCTTCGACCTGGACTGGCTGCAGCCCGTCCTCGACGGCGCGCACGCCCGCGGCATCACCGTACTCCTCGGCACTCCGACGTACGCCGTACCGCCGTGGCTGGTCCGGCTCTACCCGGAGATCGCCGGCGAGCGGCGGACCGGTGAGCGGATCCCGTGGGGTGCGCGGCAGGAGGTGGACTTCACCCACCCCGGCTTCCGGTTCCACGCGGAGCGGGTGATCCGCAAGATCGCCGACCGGTACGCGAGCCATCCGGCGGTCATCGGGTTCCAGGTCGACAACGAGCCGGGGAACGAGCTGTTCCACAACCACGGCGTGTTCCAGCGGTTCGTGGACAGCCTGCGGCACAAGTACGGCGACGTCGAGACGCTCAACGATGCATGGGGGCTGGTCTACTGGTCGCACCGGTTGTCGGACTGGGCGGACCTGTGGACACCGGACGGCAACTACCAGCCGCAGTACGACGTCGCATGGCGGCAGTTCCAGGCCGACCAGACGACCGAGTTCATCGGCTGGCAGGCCGACATCGTCCGTGAGTACGCCCGGTCCGACCAGTTCGTGACCACTTGTATCTCGTACGAACGCCCCGCGATGGCCGACGACGAGCTGGTACGGCGGCTGGACGTGACCGCCGGCAATCCGTACTACGCGATGCAGGACGGACTGTTGCACCCGCAGTCGTCTCCAGGGCAGCAGAACTGGACGACCAGAGGGACGTGGGCGCTCTATCTCAGCGCAGATCGCATGTACTCGTCGCAGCAGCGGCCGTTCCTGGTGACCGAGACGAACGCCCAGTCGATCGGCTACCCGTGGGACAACCGACCCGCGTACGACGGCCAGTGGCGGCAGGCAGCGTGGGCACTCGTGTCGCGTGGCGCGAAGATGATCGAGTACTGGCACTGGCACACACTGCACTTCGGTGCGGAGACCTATTGGGGCGGCGTCGTACCGCACAACGGCAAGCCCGGCCGGACGTACCGGGAGATCGCGAAGCTGGGCGCCGAGCTGGAAACCGCCGGTGGTCTGGTGGCGGACCTGACCCCGGACAGCGACGTCACGATGCTGTACTCCTTGCCCAGCAAGTGGCTGATGCAGAAGTATCCCGCGCTCTCGCACGAGGACGGCAGCCCGGACGATCGCTCGTACCACGGGCTCTTCGATCCCTTCTACCGTGGCGCTTTCGACGCCGGCTTGCAGGTCCGGATCATGCACGCAAGCCAATTCAGTGGCGTCGCGGACCCTGTGCTGGTGGTGCCCGGGCTCTACCTGGCCGACGACGCGCTCCTGGAGAAGCTGGTCGCTTATGCGGCCGCCGGCGGTCACCTGGTCGTCGGACCGCGCACTGGGTACGCGGATGTCGAAGCACGAGCCCGCACAGCCACGATGCCAGCGGGTCTCGCAGCCGCAGCTGGGGTCTCGTACGACGAGTACAGCAACCTCAGCGTGGACCTGCCGGTCCGAGCGGCCGCTGACTCGCAACTGGAGTTGGGGGACGACGCAGCTGCGACCCGGTGGGCCGACGGGCTCCAGGTCGACGGCGCCGACGTAGTGGCGGGCTATCAACATCCACACTTCGGGCGGTGGCCGGCGATAACGACCCGGGCGCACGGAGCGGGCAGGATCACCTATGTGGGCACGGTTCCCAACGGTCCGCTGGCGACCGCGTTGTTCCGGTGGCTTGCGCCGACCGCGTGGACGGACCTGCCGGCGAGCGTGACGGTCACGTCAGCGACTGCATCGGACGGCCGGCGGCTTCGTTTCGTTCATAACTGGTCGTGGGACAGTCTGAGCATCGACCTTCCGGCGACACTGCACGACGTACTCGCGGACCGCACGGTCACCGACAAGCTCGACCTCGGCCCGTGGGACGTCCGCGTGCTGGTGGAACCGAGTCAGCCTTAGCTGGACGGCGTCAGCTGGACGGCGTGAGGCGGAAGACTCGGGCGGATGGCTCGGAGGCGGTGGTAGTGACAGTGAGGCTGGTGCCGGTGGACGTGTAGGTCCACGGCCCGGCTTCGCTGGGGAAGTGCGGTTCGATCACGCTTGGTCGAATGGTCAGTGAGATGCTGGACGGACCCGGCAGGCGATGCCAGAGAGCCAGGTAGGTGATGTCAGAAGCCGTGAGCGAGAGAGCGATCCACTCGTCGTCCCAGCGCGGCAGGCCGAGTGGCCAGGCGGGGACGAGGGTGCTGATGTCCTTGAGTACCGCGCGATGGGCGGTGAGAGCCGATCGCACCAGGTCGAGCTCGTCGGTCGTCATCCGGTTGAGGTGGCCGGACAGGTAGAGCCGGCCGAGGATGCCGTTGACGAGAGCGAGGGTGAACTCCTCGCGGGTGGTGCCGGTGATCGGGTAGGCCCAGTGGCCGGCCTGCTCGGGGAGTACGGCGGCCGGCGCCGCCGCGGCGATCGGTGCGTAGAGCAACGGATGTTCCTGGTCCGACGTCGACTGCAGGTGCAGCCGGGACAGCATGGCGTAGTCCATCCGCATTGCGCCGGACGCGCAGTTCTCGATCAAGAGATCCGGATGGCGGGCCTGGAGCTCGTCGAGCCAGCTGAGCAGGGCCCGACTGTGTTCGAGGAGTCCCTGGCCCAGCGACGTACCGCCCTTGTCGGTGCCAGGCCCGGTCATGGTGTTGTTGTCGAACTTGAAGAACCCGATGCCGTACTCCGCCACGAGCCGGTCCACGGTGTCGTCGAGGTGCTTGCGGGCGGCTGGATTGCGCAGATCGAGGAGGTAGCGGCCGGACTCCGCGACGCGATGGCCGTGTCGAGTGAGGAAGGCCTCGTCGGACAGTTCTTCGGCGACGGGGGAGTGGACCCCGATCACTTCTGGTTCCAGCCACAGGCCGGGGATCATGCCGTGGGAGTGGATCCGGTCGATCACTTCGGCGAGCCCGTTCGGGAAGCGCGTTGTTGACGGCTGCCAGGCGCCGACGGTGTTCCACCAGTCGCCTTCGGCGTACCAGCCCGCATCGATGCAGAAGTAGTCGGCGCCGACCGCCGCGGCCGCGTCGATCAGCGGCAGCAGCTTCTCCGTGGTCGGATCACCGAGCAACGTGTTCATGTAATCGTTGAACACCACCGGCATCCGGTCGTCGGCAGTACGCCGGTTGCGCACCGCGCGACGTTGGCGCGTCAGCGCGGCGAAAGCGGCATCCCGATCCGTCCCCGCCACCAGTGACACGGGCACGGTCGTGAACGAACGATCAGCGGCGATCTCCACGCTCCACTGGTGCTCCTGATCGGTCGGCCCGCTCAGCAGTAGGTAGCCCCCGGCCTGGCTTTCGCCGAGCTCGTAGTGCCACGGACCGTTGTGCTCGACCTGCCAACCGATCGCGGATGATCGTTCGATCAGGACGCCGATGGGCAGGCGTTCGCCGGTGGACCACGAGTTCGTGCTCGTGACGGCGTACCGGCTTCTGGCGACGTGGTGGTGCGGAGGACGGACGATGTCCGCGAGAGCCTCGCGGAGTGGTCGGACCGACCACCGGCTCTCCGCCATCCAGCTGTTCTCGGCGGTCAGGAGCTCCGCGTCGGCCGACGTGAGCCCGACCACCAGCGACGACAGGAAGGTGAGTTCGAGCGTGCCATCGCCGACCATGCTCGCTTCGGTCCACGCGCGGACACCGGCCCCGGTCTCGAAGACGCTGGTGATCCGCAAGCCGGTGCGCTCTTCCTCCTGCACGATGCGCAGGGTTGTCCCGCTCTCCTCGTGCCGGACGTAGCGGAGCTGCTTGCCGAGGACCGTGTCGACGTGCCGATTGCTGCTCGGCGCCCGGCCGTATCCGACGGCTTCCACCTCGACCAGCGGCTGCAACTCCGCACCGGCCGGGTCCGCGGACCCCAAGGCGACCCGGACCGGGCCGTCGTCGAGGACAAAGGTGAGCGTCAGATCGGGTGCAGTCCAGCGCAGCAAGGTGAGCCTCAATCGGTGGTCGGGCGGTTGAGGAGGTAGTCCTCGACCGTGAACAGATGAGCAGCCATCCGGGTCCGGGCCCGGTCCGGGTCATGCGTGGTCAGCGCGGCGAGGATCGACAGGTGTTCGCGGTGCGACGTCTCGTCCGCCCCAGGCTGAGCGATCGATCGACGGAGCCGGTCCCGCATGGTGCGGCCTCCGAGCGCGTCGATGAGGGCGGTCAGCACCGGGTTGCCGGCGGCCTGCGCGACGATCCGGTGGAACTCGATGTCGTTCTCGATCACGGTCTCGTGGTTGGGCTCGGCGAGCGCGAGTTCCGTCTCGTTGCGGTGCAGCAGGCCGGCCGCGGCGGCCAGCGCGTCGGCGTCGATCTGCCGGGCCGCCAGCGCGGCGGCCTCGGTCTCGAGCATCCGCCGTACGGCGTGCAGGTGATGCGTTCCGTTGACGTCCTGGAGGTCGACGACGAAACCCATCGGCGCCAGCAGCATCGACGGATCGAGGGTGGTGACGTACGTCCCGTCGCCTTGCCGGGTCTCGAGCACGCCCATGATCGACAGCGCCCGGACACCTTCGCGGAGCGCGTTCCGGGAGACGCCGAGCGCCGCGGCGAGGTCCTTCTCGACCGGGAGCCGGGCGCCGGGCCGGAGACCGCCGTCGATGATCATCTGCCGGATGCTCTGGACCACTACGTCGGTCTGCGAGGCGCCGGTCTTGACGGGGCTCATGGCTGCTCGCCGCCGCTGCGCGTGGCCCAGTAGCTGCCGTCCGGAAATCTGTAGGTCTCGAGCGACTCCCTGTACATCTCGGCACTGTAACCGGCGGCGGTCGGCAGCACGTACGCGCCGTTCCGCACCACGCACGGCTCGACGAAGTGCTCGTGCAGGTGGTCGACGTACTCCGTGACGCGGCGCTCGAGCGTGCCGGAGACTGCGATGTAGTCGAAGATCGCCAGGTGCTGGACGAGCTCGCACAACCCGACACCGCCCGCGTGCGGGCAGACCGGTACGCCGAACCACGCGGCCAGCAGGTAGACCGCGAGTACCTCGTTGACACTGCCGAGCCGAGCCGCGTCGAGCTGGCAGTAGTCGATCGCGCCGGCCTGGAACATCTGCTTGAACAGCACCCGATTCATGCCGTGCTCGCCGGTCGCGACCCCGATCGGTGCGACCGCCTTCCGGATCGCGGCGTGGCCGAGGATGTCGTCCGGACTGGTCGGTTCCTCGATCCACAGCGGGTCGAACTCGGCGAGCGCCTTCACCCACTCGATCGCCTCGGGCACGTCCCACACCTGGTTGGCGTCGATCATCAGGTGCGCGTCCGGGCCGAGCACCTCCCGCGCGATCCCGCACCGCCGGATGTCGTCCTCGAGGTTGGCCCCGACCTTGAGCTTGAGGTGCGTGTAGCCGGAGGCAACGGCTTCCTCGCACAGCCTGCGCAGCTTGGCGTCGGAGTACCCGAGCCAGCCGGCCGAGGTGGTGTAGCAGGGGTAACCAGTTGCCTCCAGCTCCTGAATTCGTTGCTTACGGCCACCTTCGCGTGAGGCGAGCAGGGTGATCGCCTGATCCCGGGTCAGGGCGTCGGTGAGGTACCGGAGATCCGCGGCGTCCACCAGCTGCTCAGGTGACATGTCGGCCAGCAGGCGCCACAGCGGTACGCCGGCTCGCCGGGCAGCCAGGTCCCACACCGCGTTCATCACCGCGGCAAGAGCGAGGTGTACGACGCCCTTGTCCGGGCCGAGCCAGCGCAGCTGCGTGTCGGACTGCAGCTCGCGGTACACCGCTCCGAGGTCGTCGCAAAGCTCGCCGACGTCACGTCCGACCAACGGCTCCGCTCGCTGGGCCGCTGCGGCGACGCACAGGTCGGTGCCGCGACCGATCGTGAACGTGAAGCCGTGGCCGGACAGGCCCGCGTCGTCGGTGTGCAGGACGACGTACGCCGCCGAGTGGTCGCCGTCCTTGTTCATCGCGTCCGAGCCGTCCTGTGTCAGCGACGTCGGGAAGCGGACATCGACAACCTCCACCGAGGTGATGCGCGGCATGGCGGCCCCCACAAAGATCAATAGATGGGATCTTTCCTCAACTTCGATGCCGTTCAGTATGGACCACCAGCGGCCTGAGCGCTACGATCCGGGAAATTCATGGGATTAATACGGTGTGGCGAGGAGATTCCATGGCAACCCTGACCACTGTCCGGCCACCGGCCGGTGAGACACCCGCCCGGCCGCGGCGGCGCCGGCGCGAGCGCCCAGGCCTGAAGGGACTGCGCCGCAGCGTCAGCAGGCACTGGACGCTCTACCTGATGATGGTCGTCCCGCTGATCTGGTTCGTGGTCTTCAAGTACGTCCCGATGTCGAACGCTGTGCTCGCGTTCAAGAGCTACAACGTGATCAAGGGCATCTGGGGAAGCGAATGGGTGGGGTGGCAGAACTTCGACCTGTTCTTCCACAACCCGGTGTTCTGGAACCTGGTGAAGAACACCTTCCTGCTCTCGGTCTACACGGTGGCGGCGAGCTTCCCGCTCGCGATCGTGCTCGCGCTGGCGCTGAACGAGATCCGCACCGGGTTCTTCAAGCGGGCCGTGCAGATGGTGACGTACGCGCCGTACTTCATCTCGACCGTGGTGGTCGTCTCGATGACGATCCTGGTGCTGTCGCCGCGGCTCGGGATCGTGAACGAGGGCCTCGGCTTCTTCGGGGTGCCGGCGGTCGACTTCCTCGGCAACCCGAACTACTTCCGGCACATCTACGTCTGGTCGGACGTGTGGCAGACCACCGGGTACTCCGCGGTGATCTACCTGGCCGCGCTCGCGGGCATCGATCCAGCCCTGCACGAGGCGGCCCGGGTCGACGGCGCGAGCCGGCTGCAGCGGATCCGGCACGTCGACCTCCCGGGCATCATGCCGACCGCGGTGATCATCCTGGTGCTTGCCGTCGGCAACATCATGGCGATCGGCTTCGAGAAGGCCTTCCTGCTGCAGAACCCACTGAACCTGAGCCAGTCCGAGATCATCGCGACGTACGTCTACAAGACCGGTCTGCTGAACGCGGACTTCAGCGGGGCGACCGCGGTGGGGTTGTTCAACTCGGTGATCAACCTCGTCCTGCTGCTGGTCGTGAACGTGATCGCCAAGCGGGTCACCGGGAACGGACTGTGGTCATGACTGTGCTGAGTGAACTCCGGCCGGCGCCGGACAAGAAGGTCGAGCGCCGGGCGGCGCGGGCGCGCCGGATCCACGAGCCACGCAGCGACCGGATCTTCCTGTTCTGCGTCTACCTGCTGCTCGGCGTGTTCCTCCTGGTCGTGCTGCTGCCGCTGCTGTACATCGTGGCCAGCTCGTTCAGCAGCCCGGAGGCGGTGTCGGCCGGCCGGGTGCTGTTCTGGCCGGTGGACTTCTCGCTGCGCGGGTACCACGCCGTGTTCGCCAATCCCCAGATCATCCAGGGGTATGTCAACTCGCTGTTCTACACGGTCGTCGGCACGATCGTCAGCGTCACGATGACGATCGCGATCGCGTACCCGCTGTCCCGCCGGACGCTGGTCGGCCGCAACCTCGTGATGACCCTGATCCTGTTCACGATGCTGTTCACCGGCGGACTCATCCCGACGTACCTGGTGGTCCAGTCGGTTGGTCTCCTGGACACCCGGTGGGCGCTGATCGTCCCGCAGGCGATCGGGGTCTGGCAGGTCATCATCGCCCGGACCTACTTCCGGACGGCGATCCCGGAGGAGCTGGTCGAGGCGTCCCAGCTGGACGGCTGCGGTGACCTGAGATTCCTGTGGTCAGTGGTGATCCCGTTGGCCAAACCAATGATCGCGGTGGTCGCACTGATGTACGCGATCATGCAGTGGAACTCGTACTTCGACGCGCTCATCTACCTGAAGAACCCGGATCTGTTCCCGTTGCAGCTGGTGCTGCGGAACATCCTGATCCTGAACACGACGGGCGGCGGGGCCGTCGACGCGTCGGTCGTCATCCAGCGCCAGCAGTTGGCCGACCTGCTCAAGTACTCGCTGATCGTGGTCGCGAGTGTGCCGGTGCTGCTCATCTATCCGTTCGTCGCCCGCTACTTCACCAAGGGAATCCTGATCGGCGCTGTCAAGGGCTGATCGTTCCGCTTCACCTCGACCCTGTGAGGGACCCATGTCTGTACAACTCAGAAGGAAGGGCCGCGCCGTCGTCGTCGGTGCGAGCCTGCTCGCACTCGCGCTCGCAGCCTGCTCCGGGAAAGGCTCGACCGACGACGCGCAGGGCAAACCGCTGCCGACGATCACCGGGAACCCCGATGTCACGCTGAACGTCTTCTCGCCACAGTCGGCCGACACCAACCTCGCCACGAACGACTTCACCAAGCTGATCAAGCAGAAGTTCAACCTCACCATCAAGTGGCAGACGACGACGTTCGACGGCGGCCCGGCGAAGGAGAAGCGGCAGATCTCGCTGGCCAGCGGCGACTACCCCGATCTGTACCTGCTGATCCCGTGGGTCGACCAGTTCACCACCGCCGAGCTGCTGAAGCTGTCCAACCAGGGGGTCGTCGTTCCGCTGAACCAGCTGATCGACCAGTACGCGCCGAACATCAAGAAGGCGTTCGACTCCACGCCGGAGTGGAAGGCGATGGCGACCGCGCCGGACGGCAAGATCTACGGGATCCCGCAGTGGGTCGACTGCTTCCACTGTTCGTACCCGGACAAGCTGTGGATGAACTCGGCGTGGCTGAAGAAGCTGGGCCTCGAGCAGCCGAAGACCACCGAGGACCTGCGGAAGGTGCTCCAGGCGTTCAAGACCCAGGACCCGAACGGCAACGGCAAGGCCGACGAGATCCCGCTCAGCGCGAACGTCCGCGACAGCCTCATCCCGTACTTGATGAACGCCTTCATCTACGACCCGCAAGGGCAGAACAACAGCGGCGGCAACAACACCACACTGGTTCTCAACAACGGCAAGGTCGACGTCCAGGCGAACAAGGACGGCTGGCGCGAAGGTCTGCGGTACATCAACTCGCTCTACAAGGAAGGCCTGATCGACAAAGGCGCCTTCACGCAGAACCCGGACGCGATGCAGCAGCAGGGCAACCACGGCGGCTCGGTCATCCTCGGCTCGGGCACCGTCATGCACTCGGGCATCTTCGTCACCATCGGTTCGGCGGACGGGCGGGACAAGCAGTACGACGCGGTACCGCCGCTGACCGGTCCGAGTGGCGCGAACTACGCCAGCTACGTCTTCCCGAGCATTCCCGGCGCCACGTTCGTGCTGACGTCGAAGGCCACACCGGAGAAGCAGATCCAGGCGATCAAGATGCTCGACTACATCTTCACCGATGAGGGAGAGAACAATGGACAGTTCGGCACGGAGGGCAAGGCCTGGACCAAGCCCGGTCCCGGCGATGTGGCGCTCGACAAGTCGCTGAAGCCGAGCTTCAAGCAGATTCCCCTGAAGCCCGGGTCGAAACCGCGGAACAGCGGCTGGGGTGCGCTGGCGCAGTACAACAACACCGCGAAGTACCGCAACTCCGAGGTCATCGACACCGACACCTCCTCGCAGGCGGGGTACGAACGCAAGCTGTTCGACGCAACGAAGTTGTACGCCGGCCACGAGGACAAGGCGCAGATCTACCCGTTCTGGAAGGTCTGGATCGACCCCACCCTCGCCAACGAGGTCGCGACCCTGCAGACCAACCTCGAGAACTACATCCAGCAGAACTCCCTGCAGTTCATCACCGGCTCGAAGAACATCGACACCGACTGGGACGCGTACGTCAAGGGCCTCGACGGCCTCGGTCTGAAGCGCTACCTGGAGATCCAGCAGACCGCCTACGACAAGGTGCCCAAGTGATGAGTCCGTTCGACCCGAGCTTCGAGTCCCTGACCACCTTCGAGTGCCCGGACTGGTTCCGGGACGCGAAGCTCGGAATCTGGGCGCACTGGGGTCCGCAGTCGGTGCCGCGGTACGGCGACTGGTACGCACGCAACATGTACCGGGAGGGCAGCGACCAGTACCGGTACCACCTCCGGACCTACGGCCACCCGTCGGAGTTCGGCTACAAGGACATCGCCGAGCGCTGGAAGGCGGAGCGGTTCGACCCCGGTGCGCTGATGGACCAGTTCGCCGCCGCCGGAGCGCGGTACTTCGTGGCCCAGGCCGTGCATCACGACAACTTCTTCAACTACGACTCGGCGCTGACCCGGTGGAACTCGGTCAAGCTCGGCCCCGGCAAGGACATCGTCGGTCTCTGGAAGGCGGCCGCGACCGAGCGCGGGCTGCCGTTCGGGCTCACCGAGCATCTCGGCGCGGCCTTCAGCTGGTTCGCTGCGGCGAAGGGCCACGATCGGCACGGACCGTACGCCGGTGTGCCGTACGACGGCGTCGATCCGGCCAACCGGGACCTGTACCTCGACAACGGTGCCTACCTGACCGGACCGGAGGTCGTGGTTCAGGACCCGTGGTACGCCACCGAGCCGGCCTGGCACCAGCACTGGCTCGACGCGGTCACCGAGATGATCGACAAGTACCAGCCCGACCTGCTGTACTCCGACGGGCCGTTGCCCTTCGGCTCGGTGGACTACACGCCGGGCCTGCGCGCGGTCGCGCATCTTTACAACACCAACCCGCGCGCTGTGTATCAGCAGAAGGACCGGAGTCCCGAGGTGAGTGCCGTCGGGATCATGGACATCGAGCGGAGCCAGACACCGGAGATCAACCCGCTGCCCTGGCAGACGGACACGTCGGTCGGGGACTGGTTCTACAACGTCCGCGACGTCTACAAGTCCGCCGGCCACGTGGTCGAGATGCTGGTCGACATCGTGTCCAAGAACGGCAACCTGCTGCTCAACGTCCCGCAGCTACCCGACGGAACCATCGACGCCGAGTGCACCCAGATCCTCGAGGAGCTGGGGGAGTGGATGCGGGTCTGTGGCGAAGGCATCTACGGCACCCGGCCGTATCGGGTGTTCGGAGAAGGTCCGTCGAGCGTGGTGATCAAGGGCTTCACCGAGGATCGGGTGCCCTGGACCGCCTCCGATTTCCGGTTCACGCGCAAGGACGACACTGTCTACGCATTCCAGATGGCGTGGCCGGCTGATGGGCGGGTGGTGATCCGTAGCGTGACGGAGTCGGTCACGGCTGTCCGGCTGCTCGGCCACGGCCCGGTGCCCTTCGACCAGGTTCACGGCGTACTCGTGGTGAGCCTTCCCGACAGGGCACCGCTACAGGTCGCCAACTGTTTGGCCATCGAGGTTTAGCCTCTCCAGGGAAGGACTTTGCCGTCGCGGATCAGTTCGCCGTACCTGGCGGGGTCGAGGTCGGCGAGGACGAGGTCGACGATTGGTTTGACGGCTTCAGCTGGGGATTTGGCTTGGCTGAAGTCGTCGAACCAGGGTCGGGACGCGCGGGTGTCGACGAGTCCGGGGCAGACCGAGGCGATCAGCGTGCCGTCGGCGAGGTCTTGCGTACGGCGCTCTGCCGCGACCGCTCGTACTGCGGCCACTTGGGCGACCTTGGACGGGAGGTTGATCCACTCGGGCCAGCCCTTCTCCTCGGCCGTCCCGTTGTGGATCGCGGCTCGCCACTCCTCGACTGCGTCCTCGACCTGGTCGAGGGTCGCGTTGTCGAACCGGGGGTGGAGGTGTTGCGGCAGGTGATCGAGCGTCCCGAGCGAGCTCGCCACCACCAGGAACCGCCCACCCGGCCTCAGGATCGGCGCGAACGCTCGCAGCATGGACTGCGCTCCGAGGTTGGCCACGTCGATGAACACGTCCGCCTGCTCGGCCTGCGTCTTGTCCGGAACCAGCGGTCCGATCGCGTTCGAGATCACGATGTCGACCTCTTCGAGCTCGGCGGCCAGCGCGGCGACCGCGTCCGCATCGGTCACGTCCAGCACCCGTCCTTCGACGCGGGCGGTGCCTTGGACACGGCTGACCGCTTCGGCGACGCGCTGGGGATCTCTGCCGGAAAGAAGCACCAGGTCGTCCGGGCCGAGGCGGTTGGCAAGCTCCTGGACTAGAGCGAAACCAATGCCTTGGTTGGCGCCGGTGACGAGGGCTGTGCGGTTCTGTGTCATGTCGCCAAGCTAGGGCGGTGGCTTACATGAATCCAACGAGGCTATGGCACAGGTAGCATGCGTAAACGTCATGGACTACAGCGATGTCTCTCTGGTTGCGCTGCGGGTGTTCCGCGAGGTCGTGGAGCGCGGTACCTTCACGGCTGCCGCGAGCGCGCTCGGCTACACGCAGTCCGCGGTTTCACGACAGATCGCGTCCCTGGAGCGCGCGGCCGGCTCGTCTCTGCTCGAACGGCGCCGTGAAGGTGTCGCGCTGACCGCTGCTGGTCAGGTGGTACTCCGGAACGCGGCCGGCGTACTCGATCAGATCGACGCGACCGCCCGGGAGCTCGCCGGCCTCCCGGCCGCGGGTGGGCGGGTGCGGGTCGGCTGGTTCCCCAGCGCCGGGGCCGTCTTGTTGCCTCGAGCAATCAGTGCGGTACGGCGTTCGCATCCGTCGATCGCCGTGACGACCAGGGAAGGCTCGACGCCGGCGCTCGTTCGGGCGGTGCGTGCGGGGAGCGTTGACCTGGCGCTGATCGCCTCGGCGCCACCGTTCCGGCCACCGGACACGCAGTCGCCGACCATCACGCTGGAGACCCTGGCCGAGCGCAGCCTGCTGCTCGCGGTCCCAGCCAGTCATCCGCTGGCAGCCGAGGACTCGGTCGACGTGGCGGACCTCCGCGGTCAACGTTGGATCGCTGGACCCGCGGGCGGCGAGGAGCTGCTGATGGGAGTCTGGCCCGGCCTCGACGAGCGCCCGGAGATCGCCCACCGGGTCCGCGACTGGATGGCCAAGCTCCAGCTGGTCGCCGCCGGCGCCGGCCTGACGACGATCTCCCCGTCGATGGCCGCGGTCGCACCGGCGGGCGTCCGCATCCTCACCGTCCACGGCGGTTCGAAGGAGCTGCGCCGAACCATCCTGGCACGGTTGCCCGGCCACCTGTCACCGCCCGCGGCCATCGTCGCCGACGCACTCCGCGCCGCCGCGGCCGAGATCCGATGAAGCGCGGGTCTCGCCACCTGGTGTAAGATGTCGTCGAATCGATGACGTATTCGGTTGTCATCCAGTAGACGACGAATGGTGTCAGGAGGTAGCAGGCATGAGCACGACCGCCCCGGCCGACAGTCAGCCGCGTGCAGCCGCGACGCAGGAGCCTCTCGCAGGTGCCGACGGCTTCATCGAGACTTATTACCGCGACGGTGGCTGGCACTCGCGCCGGCACGACAGCGAGTCGCCGTTCTCCAGCGGCGAGGACGAGCTCGACCAGATCGCCCTCGGCTCGCAGGTGGCGCGCTGGAACCGGCTCCCACACATCGTCCGCACGACCACCGGCAGCATCGCCGAAGTCCTGGACGCCTGCTAGCCGCAGATGCGCCTGGTGGTCAGTTCGGCAGGCCTGGTGGTCAGTTCGGCAGGTGGTCAGTTGATGTCGAACTCGTTGCCTTCGGGGTCCTTCATTCCGACCGCGTAGTGGTCGAGACCTTCCTCGAAGGGTCCGGTGATGGTGGCGCCGAGGGCGGCGAGTCTGGCTGCCTCCGTGTCGACGCGCCGGATCCGGGTTTCGATGGGATCGGTCCAGTCACCGCTGGCGTGGATGTCCAGGTGCAGACGGTTCTTCACCACCTTGGTCTCCGACACGGCATGGAACCAGATGTCCGGACCACGCCCGTCCGGATCACGGATCCTGTCCGCGCCGTCGGTCAAGTCCTCCTCAGGCACACCCAGCCGCCGGTAGAAGTCCGTCCAGCTGGCAAACCCGGCCGGCGGCGGCGCCAACTCGTACCGCAGCGCCCCAGCCCAAAACCGAGCCAGCAAATCAGCATCACCACAATCAACCACCAACTGAAACGCCGCACCCATCAACGTCCCCTTCATCTGAAAGCCGTGCCCCCAGCATCCCCGCCACCACCGACAAAACCGGCTCACTCCCGGCCGCGAGGTACGCGGGCCGAGCCGCTCGAGTGGAGTTTGATGTTCGCGTAGGTCGACGGCCTCGGGGCGTTCATCGATGTCTTGACGGTTGTGGTGAGGCTCCGTAGCGTCGGAGGTGGGACAGTCTGTCCGGGGGTGAGGGCAGTGGACGGTGCTGTTGAGGTGGCCGGTCGGAGTACGTTGGCGTTGGCATGCCCAACGAGTCTGCTGGGCGTGGTTGCGACTCTCCGGGGCTGTCGCGGATGAACGGTGGGCCGGCAGTTCGGGCCTCGGTCGCGGATCCGGTGCGTGCGCCGGAGCGGCAGGCTTCGCGCGCCGGTAGCGAGTCCGCTCGCGCGCCTGGTCTGCCTGCGTCGGCGCTGGCGCTGCAGCGTAGGGCGGGTAACCGGGCTGTCACGTCGCTGTTGACGTCGAGTGGTGATTCGTTGGAGGCGCAGGCGGATCAGATCGCGGCGGGCGTCACCGGCGTACCGGAGTCGCCGGAGTCGTCGGAGTCGTCGGAGACGCGTTCGCCTGCCGGTCTCGACTCGGCGGTCGTCGGCGAGAGTACGGCGATCGACGTTGCGGGCGCTGTCGAGGCGGCTCGTCCTGGCGGTCGGCCGCTGCCGCCCGGCGTACGGGCGGGGTTCGAGGCGACTCTTGGTGCGGACCTGGGTGGGGTGCGGATCCATACCGACGAGTCCGCCGACCGGTTGAACCGGATGGTGAGCGCCGAGGCGTTCACGTCGGGCATGGATGTCTTCTTCCGCGACCGCCGGTACCGGCCGGAGACCGGCGCGGGCCAGATGCTGCTCGCGCACGAACTGGTGCACGTGCTTCAGCAAGGCAACACCAGGTCAGCGAACGTACTGCGCAAGCCGCGACGGCGCGCCGCCGATGAGATCGAGACGCTCGCGTACAGCGCCGACATACCGGCAAGTGTGCAGACGATGGAGGAAGTGTTCCGGATCTACGAACGGGTCGCCTTCGGCCGGGAGACGTACTCGACCTGGACCTGCGGCGATTGTGATGTCTCGAACCGCCGCGGTAAGAAGGTCCGCTTCCTGGTCGAGGTACGACGGGTCGAGGCGAGCGGGCGTCCCGAGGACAAGGAACGCCGGCAAGAGGCGAAGCAGAAGCTGCGCGACCTGCCCGGCGCCGAACGCTCGCAGATCCGCGACGAGGTGGACGCCCGGTACAAGAAGCTCACGGGTGCGAAGAGCACCAAGATCGGCACGACCGAGACCGGCAACGTCCGCACCTGGGAGAACCAGCTCGCCGGGGTGATGGACGAAGCCAAGAAACTCGAACAGCTCCCACCCGAGATCAAGGACCTGCTCACCAGCGGCGACACGCCGCTGCCGCCGAAGGACTACGCGGCGCTGCTGCGGATCGCGCAGAAGCTCGGCACGCTGTCGAAGGAAGACCTGGCTGCCTTCAAGCTGCTGGCCGTTCGAGCAACAACGAACATGAACCTGTTCGAACGATCGGTCGACCTGTTCATCGATCGTAAAGCCGAGCTGGTGAAAGCGCTGCAGGCGCAGCAGCAACAGCAGGCCGCCGACAAGGACTCGCTGCAGGCCGCGCTCGACGAGCGCCTGAAGACCCTCGACGATCAGGCGCTGGCCACGATGTCCGAGGACGACCGGTACGTCGCCGCCCGCCAGATGGCGACGGAGCTGACCGTGGCCCAGCTGAAGTACATGAAGGATCACCCGGGCAAGACGTTGAAGGACTTCGCCGAGTCAGCCACCTTGCTGAACACGCCCGACACGTTCAAGGCCATCGGCCAGGATCTCGCCGAGGTCGCCAACGGCGATGCGAACTCCTGGGCCCGGTGGGCCGCTGGGGCCGGCGCCGGCGCGAAGCTCTCCGGGTGGCTGCTGGCGCTCGCCGGGATCGTATACGTCGCCTCGTGGCTGACCGGGGTCGGCGAGCTGGCCACGATCGCGGTCGGCGCCATGGCGCTGCTCGGTACGACGGTCACGCTATCGGCGGTGGAGGCCGATCTGCGGATCAAGGCCGCGTCGCAGGCGAAGTACCCGGCCGAGTTCAAGCGCCAGGTCCAGGCGGCGGCAGCGGCGCAGACGAACGTGATCATGGCGGTCGGGATGATCGTTGTCGCCGCCGTACTGCACGTCACCGCGAAGGCTGCGTTCCCGAAGACCATGCAGAAGATGACGCGGTCGCTCGCCGTACTCCGGGAACGTGTTCGGTTGAAGGGTTCTGTTCATGCGCTCAAACCGTCGATCACGAGCGAGCTGGGCGGGTACCGCGCCGAGGTCGTCGCGGAGTGCGAGGCGGCGAAGGCCAATGGGGCCGCACTGGCCAAGGAGGTAGCTGGGCTCAGCACGGACGAGTTCATCCAGCGCTTGAAGTCGGGCAATGGGGACTTCCTGGATCAGAGCCGGGCTCCGAAGGACCAGCAGGTCGACTACGCGGAACTGGCCAAGTCACCGGAGGGCCGGGCCGGTATCGAGCAGTACCGCAAGCGGCTGGCTGACGCCCTCGCCCAGGACGTGCCCGCCGAGATGGATGCCCTGCGCAACGAGTACGTCGGCCGCATCGACAAGTTCGTCACCGACGTCGAGGCCGCACTGACCCACGAAGACCTGCGCACCGCCATCGAGTCCTTCGAACCGACGGTGGCCGAAGAGAACATGCGCACCTACCTGCAGACCAGACAGCAAGCAGTGACAGCCGCCAAAATAGCCCAAGCCCAAACAGCCCTAGAACAACAAGCCCGACAACAAGCCAACCCCACCCCACCACCCCACAACCCAACCCCCACCCAACCCACCCCCACCTCCAGCCCCCCACCCCCTCACCACACCCCAATCCCACCATCCACCACCGCACCCGCCCCAGCCCCCGAACCCACACCCACCACCGCACCTACCCCAGCCCCAGAGCCCACTCCCACCACCGGACCTGCTCCAACCCCCGAGCCTGCCCCAGTCCCCGAACCCACACCCACACCCACCACCGCACCTGCCCCAATCCCCGAACCCACACCCACCACAGAACCTGCCCCGAGCACTGAACCCACACCCACCACGGCAGCTTCTCCAACCCCCGAACCTGCCGCAGCCCCCGAGCCCACTCCCACCACAGGACCTGCCCCGACCACTGAGCCCGCTCCCACGACTGCACCTGCGCCGAGTGCCGAGCCTGCTCCCGCGACCGCACCTGCCCCCGCCGCCGAGCCCACTCACACAACCGCACCTGCCCCCGCCGCCGAGCCGACTCCCACGACCGAGCCCGCCACGGGTCCGGCGACGACTCCGGCACCGGTCGCCGAACCCACTCCAACCACCGAGCCCACGCGGACCACAGGGCCTGCGTCGGCCACCGGGCCTGCCGTAGCGCCTGAGCCCGCCGCAGCTACTCAGCCCACGTCGGCTGGACCGGCGGTCGAGTCCGCGCCAGCCGCGGGTCGCACGCCGCCTGCATCAGGTGCCGAGCCGGTGCCGACCACGGGGCCCGCGCCGACCAGCGGGCCTGCCGCAGCAGCTGAGCCCGCTACAGCCGCCAAGCCAGCGTCGCCTGGGGCGGCATCCGAGCGTGCGCCAACTGCAGAGCACCCGCCGGCATCGGGTGGCGAGTCCGCGCGAGCCGCGGGGCCCGCCGCGCCGACGACGGGGCCCGCGCCGAGTGGGGAGCTCGCGCCGACAACTGAGCCCGCGCCGGCGACCGAGCCCGGCCCGGCGACCGAGCCTGGCCCGGCGACCGAGCCTGCCTCCACGACCGAGCTTGGCCCCACAACCGAGGCTGGGGCTGGGGCGGAGGGTGGGGAGCGGGTGGGGTTGCCGCCTGGGGTGCGGTCGGGGCGGTTGCGGGTGCGGGCGTTGCGGTTGATTGAGCAGTTGCCGAAGGTGGATCGGGATCTTGTTTTGGCTGCGTTGCGGAAGCTGCCGGCGGCTGAGGCTGGGCGGGTTCTTAGTGAGATCGGGAAGCTTGATGACGCGTCTGCGCTTGCGGATGCGTTGGCGGAGCGGCGGCTGCCGGCTCCTGAGGTCAACCCGAGTGGGGGCCCGGAGCAACCAACCGGCGCGCTGGACGACCCGTCGAAGGTGCATCTCGGTGAGGACGAGCAGCTTCGGCAGATCGAGAACCGTCCGCCGGCGCGCGTCAGCGACCTGGAGGCGGGCGTCAGCCGCGGGGCACTGAAGGGCAGGATGATCAGAGCCGGCATGGCACCGGACTGGGCCGTCCGTCCGGGCGATTGGAACCCGCACCACCTGCTCCCGGTTTCCCTCGAGAACCACCCCGTGCTGGACACCCTGCGGGCGAACGGCGGCTGGGACAACAACGCCCCGCGCAACGGCATCGCGCTCCCGACCCGCGAGAACATCCCAGGCGCCGGCAAGCTCCCCGTGCACCAGTTGACGCCAGAGATCTACAGGGAAGCCAACATGCCAAGACCAAGCGCCGCAACGATGCGCGACCTGCAGGGCCACCCGATCTGGAACAGCGACGTCGAGGCCCGCCTCGACGCACTGAAACCACTCATGGAAAACCCAGTCGAGCTACGCGCAGCGGTAGAAGCCCTCATCGACGAGCTGCGCCGGAAGATAGAGTCCGGCGACCGATCCATCCTCTACTGAACCGCGCCACAACAGACCCGTCGCCGGTCCGGGAGCCGAGGTGTCAAGCTTCAGTGTTGCTCGGCGCCTCGGCGAGTGAGCGTTCGGAGTGGGTCGGTTGCCGGTCCACTTCATCTGAGGCCCAAGGAGGCGGTTGGCTGTCGAAGTGTGGGACCTTCGTCGGCGTGTCGGTCGCAGTTTTGTCACGGTTGCCGACACACTCGTGGATATGTCGAGCACCCGGTCTCGACGGCAGCTCGATCAGCACCACGGGGAAGCATGCGGTTCACCGAGCAGTTCAATGTCGCCCATCGGCTCAGCAGTGACGACTGGTTCGACCTCGAAACCATCGAAGACACGCCATTGTACGTCGATCCGTTCCTCGTCTTCGAGGACGACGATCCGTTCTGGTCAGCCTGCCACCAGGATCTGGTCGACTTCTTCTCGCTCGCACTTCGGTTCGTGAGGCTGTCCGAAGGGGATCGCAAGTCGCCCCATTGGCGGAAGGCGCAGCAGATGCTGACCTTCCCAGAGCCGAAGGAGTTTGCTTTCGGCTTGTCCATGGGCCATCCCGAGGGGTCCGGTACCGCTGATGACTTCGCGGATCGCATGGCCGACGCTCTCGATCTCCTGCGGCGCGACAGAGTGGACACGCTGCGGTACGTCGAGGCGTTCGTACTGTTCTGCAAGGGTCTCGGCGTCGATCGCATCAGCGACATGTTCTGCAACATCACCAAGGGGCGCTTCATCAGCTATACCCAGCAGGTGGTCGACCGCCACGGCCTCCCCACAGAGTCGGTGCTGGTAAGGCACCGTAGCTGGAGCAGAAAGTCAGGTCGCTGGGACGACGGTCGTGTTGCGTTGCCCAGGAGCCCGGCTTTCAACGGTGGCGTGCTGCTCTGCCCGGACCGGTTCCTGAAGGACATCCCGCGGGTGACGGCAGATGGCTTCTGGTCATGGGCTGAGACGAATGAAGCGAGCATGCTGCGGTTCGACCTCAACTACGACCTGAGCCAAAGCCTGACGAAGGCCGAGAAGACGGCCGCCGGGCGCGAGGTTGCGCGTGCCCGCCCGAATCTAGCGCTTGCGTACGTAGACAAGGTGGCAGATGAGGATCACCTGCCGTACAACGTCCTGACCGACCCCCAGTTGCTGGTTGGATGGGCAGAAGCCGGACGCGACGCCGCGCAAGGTCGACCGCGGCTGATGACACCCGAGTCGGCGGATGACTTTTACTCGTGGGTCGGCGTTCTCATGAACGGGTTCAAGCACGCGGTCGAGCAAACGGATCTCTGGAAGACACTTTGGAACGACGACTACACCCGACCTCGCCAGGAGAAGATCGTCCAGGCCATCGCCTCAATGATGTGGCAGACCCAGTGCCAGGCTGCCGGAGTCGACCTGTCCCGGGAGGTCAACATTGGACGGGGTCCGGTTGACTTCAAGTTCTCGGCCGGCTGGCACCGACGGGCGTTGACCGAGGTGAAGCTCATCAAGAGCAGTGGGTTCTTCACCGGTGCATCGAAGCAGCTGCCGCAGTACCTCGAGTCGGAGCAGATCGAGTTCGGCTACTACCTGTGCGTCGGCTTCACGGATCTCGACTTCGGGGACGAGCGTCTCGGTCGCGTCCGCGATACGTGCTCCGCGATCGCGGAGAAGAAGGGCGTGACGATGACACCGGTCTTCGTGGACGCTCGGGTGAACAACAAGACGTCGGCCTCGAAGCAGACAGAGTCGGACGACGACGAGTAGAGCGGCGCCTATGGGGGGCGATGCGGCAGGCGTGGCGGGCGGCTGGTACGGCGAAGGTGAGGGTGGGGATAGACCAGAGCAGAAGGACCAGCGAACAGCATTAGCGCCAGGTGGAAGGCGATGACGGCGAGGTGGCGGGTCTTGCGCAAGAGGGTTGCAATGGTCAGCTCGGCGGCGGCCAGGAGGAGTGCGCACTGGGTCGGGTGAGCCACGAAGATCTGTTGGCGGGCGTCGTGGGTCCAGTCGAAGAACGCGGCGTCGGCGAAGCCGGATACGAACCGGGGTAGTCAGGGCGAGGAGGACGCAGGCGCCTAAGCCGAACAAAGCGTGAAATTCCAGTGGATTGTGCGCCAGATGGTTGCTGGAGGCATCTGGGTGGCGCGGCCGTCAATGTCAGCGACCGCCGGCGGTAGCCGGGATGATGGCGACCGGGGAGTCGGCGTGGTGGAGGACGGTTTGGCTGACCGAGCCGAGGAGCATGCCGGCGAAGCCGCCCCGGCCGCGGGCGCCGAGCACGATCAGGGCGGCGTCGGCCGCGAGGCGGAGGAGGTGCTCGGCGGGGTGGCCGGTGATCTCGACGAGTTCGGTGTCGTGGCCGTGCAGCTTGTATACGGCGTCGCGTAGCTCGGACTCTGTGAGGTGGTGCAGGTCGGTGCCGGCCGGTTGCGCGGCGACGACCCGTACGGCGAGGTTGTGCCGGCGGGCGTAGGCGAGCCCGAAGTACAGGGCGTTGTCGCTGCCCGGCGAACCGTCGTACCCGATCACGACCCGGGCGCCGGTTGGCGAGAGGTCGGGCCGGACGACGACGACCGGGCAGTGCGCGTTCGCGGCGAGATCGAGGCCGGTGGAGCCGACCATCGACCCGACGATCAGGCCGAGTCCGCGGCTGCCGATGACGATCAGTTGCGCGTCGCCGGAGGCCTTGACCAGGATCGAGGACGGAGCACCGACCTCGACGTCGGCGTGGACGACCAGCTCGGGTACGGCGTCGCGGGCGACCGAGACGGCGGTGCCGAGGTCGGCGGCGGGTGGCGGGGCACCCGGTGAGACCGCATGGACCAGGCGCAAGGGGGCGTCGAGTGTGGCAGCCTCGGCGGCGGCCCACCTGATGGCTACCTGGGACGCCGCTGAGCCGTCGATGCCGACCACGACGGGTTGATGATTCATGCCGGCCTCCTCGACGCGACGCGGGACTCGCGCTCGATCGATCACGTTCGATCAATCGCGTTCGACCGATCTCGTTCGAGCATCGGTGGTGGAGGTGATCGTCCGCACCGGCCGATTGTCCCTGCGGCGCGGGACCTTCGACTCTCAGTCGCGCAGCTCGGCGGCGTGATCGGGGACCTGGGTCTGCATGTCGCGCGGGGTGCGTTCGTAGCCTTTCGACGGTGGCCGGGGCGGCAGGTCGAGCGGGCGCCGCTGCACCTCGTGGTACGGGATGGTCGACAGCAGGTGGGCGATCATGTTGATCCGGGCGGAGCGTTTGTCCTCGCTCTCCACGACGTACCAGGGCGCTTCGGGGATGTCGGTATGCACGAACATCTCGTCCTTGGCGCGGGAGTACTCCTCCCAGCGAGTGATCGACTCCAGGTCCATCGGCGACAGCTTCCACCGGCGCATCGGGTCCTCGAGCCGGCTGCGGAAGCGGTTCTCCTGCTCGCTGTCGCTGACCGAGAACCAGTACTTGCGCAGCAGTACGCCGTCCTCGACCAGCAGCCGCTCGAAGATCGGGCACTGGTGCAGGAACCGCGCGTACTCCTGCCCGGTACAGAACCCCATCACGCGTTCGACCCCGGCCCGGTTGTACCAGCTCCGGTCGAAGAGCGCGATCTCGCCGGCCGCCGGCAGGTGCTCGACGTACCGCTGGAAGTACCACTCGGACCGCTCCCGCTCGGTCGGCGCCGGCAGCGCCACGATCCGCGCGACGCGAGGGTTGAGGTACTCCGTCACCCGCTTGATCGTGCTGCCCTTGCCGGCGGCGTCGCGGCCCTCGAAGACCACCACCACGCGCGCACCTTCCGCGCGCACCCACTCCTGCAGCTTCACCAGCTCGGCCTGCAGCCGCAGCAACTCCCGCTCATACACCTTCTTCGCCAACCGCTTCATCCCTGCACGATCCCCCATCCGCCCTCCAGATCCCAGCGCTCACGGACAGACCTTTCGGCCGTACTCAGCCGGGCGATGCCCGCGGAGGATGGGTCGCGACGGAGCCGAAGGGGGGACCTTCGGCCCTGCAACCGACCCCGGGCGTGGGGCTGGAATGAGAGTGACGGAAACAGTGGAGCAGCGGGACAGGAGGAGTGATGAACAGCGAGTACGTCGTTCCGCTCGAGGGCGAGGTGGATCCGGCCCAGGCCGGGGTGAAGAACGCGCAGCTGGACGGGATCTGGGTTCCGAAGGGGTTCGTGGTGACCGCCGCGGCGTACCAGGAGTTCGTCCGCGACGCCGGGCTGGGCCCGGTGATCGCGCAGGCGGTCCGGCGGTACCGGGCGGGTCGCGACGTGGTCGTCGCCGCAGCCGAGGTTCGGTCGGCGTTCCGCGACGCATCTGTCCCGCCGGCGGTGACCCGCGAGATTCTGGCTGCCTACGACGAGCTGGGCGGCGAGGGCACGGACGTCGCGGTTCGCTGCAGTCCGGTGTCGCTGCCGGACGGGCAGCAGGGCGAGGTCTTCCGACACCTGCGCACCGGTGCGGACGTCGTCGCTGCCTGCCGCCGGTGCTTCGCGTCGCTGTTCGGGTCGGTTGCCTTCGGCAAGCGAGAGGCCAACGGCGAGGACCACCTGAAGGCGGTCATGCAGGTCACCGTGCAACGCATGATCCGCGCCGACCTCGGCGCCTCGGGCACGGTCCGCGGCGAGAGCACCGTCCTCCGCGCCCGCGCGACCTGGGGTCTGGGGGGCTCACCTGCCGACGACGCCGGCCAGTACTCCGTGCACCCGGGCGCCCGGCCGATGATCGTCAAGCACCGCGGCGCGAAGGCAACGAAGACCGTGTACGACGACCGCCGGGGACGCAGGTCGTACCCACGACCGTCGGCGAGCGGTCCAGCCTGGCTCTGACCGACGCCGAGATCGAGGAGCTGGCCCGCTGATCGGTCGTTCGCCGCGCTGAGGAGTCATGATGCGTTACCTGCTGGCAGTTGCCGACGTGATGACCAAGGACGTGGTCACGGTTGCGGCGGATGCGCCGTTCAAGTCGATTGTCGAGACGCTGGCCGAGCATCGGATCAGCGGAGTACCTGTGCGCGATGGGTACGGCGGAGTCGCCGGCATCGTGTCCGAGACCGACCTGCTGCATAAAGACGAAGGCCGACGGACGTGGCGTCGGAGGACCCGAGCGAACGGCGGGGCGCTGACCGCTCGTCAGCTGATGACGAGTCCGGTGGTGACCGTGGAAGGTGGTTGCACGCTCGACGAGGCCGCTCGGTTGATGGCGGCGCGCAGGATCACCCGGCTGGTCGTGCTGGACGGCGACGAGCTGACCGGCATCGTGACGGGGTCGGACCTGCTGCGCGCTTTCACCGCGCCGGACGAGGAAATCCTGGCCCGGGTACGCCGGGACATCGTCGACCGCCAGCTGTGGGACGACCCGTTCGCGGTCGAGGTGTCCGTTCGGGACGGCGTCGCGATGCTGACCGGCGAGGTCGAGAAGCGCAGTACCGCGGTCTTCGCCGAGGTATTGATCGGCGGCGTCGACGGTGTGGCCGGCGTCCGGAGCACGCTGTCCTGGCTCGTGGACGACACCGCACCCGCACCGGGCGCGATCTTCTCCTAAGAAACCACCTCGGGAAGCTGGAACGGGTAGGCCGCTCGGCGCTGACGGGTCAGCCTGCGTGTACGACGGCGACCGGGCAGGTCGAGTGGTGTAGCAGGCCGCGGGCGACGGGCCCGAGTCGCAGGTCTGAGAATGCGGTGCGGCCGACGCCGCCGACGACGATCAGGTCGGCTGACTTGGACTCGTGGGCGAGGACCAGGACCGGGTGGTCGGTCACGCCGCGCTGCCGGACCGGTACCTCAGGGTACTTCGCTGCCCAGCCGTCGAGGGTCTGGGCGAGGAGCTCGTCGGCCTCGTCGGCCCAGGGCTGCCGGAGCCGCACCCGACCGACGGCCTGCGGGCTGCAGTCGTTCGGGTCGATCCACGGGTCCTGGTTGCTCTCGCGGACCTCGATCGCGTGCACACCGTGCAGCTCCGCATTCGTCGCGGCAGCCAGCTGGAACCCGAACCGCAGGGCCTCCTGACCCTCCGCCGATCCGTCGACACCGACCACGATGCGCCCGTGCGGCGGGCAGGCAGGGTCCCAGGTGTCCGGGACAACGATCAGCGGGATGTCGGTGCTGAGCGCCGTACACACCTGTGACGTCGAGCCGAGGACCAACTCTGCGAATCCGCCCAGCCCGCGGCGACCGACGACGAGCGCCTGGGCCTCCTCGGCCAGCTCGAGCAGCACGTTGGCCGGGTGCCCGTGCCGTACCTCGAGGGACGCGTCCGTGAAGCCGAGCCGCTCGAGCTCGTCGCGGGCTTCCTCCAGAACCTGGCTGCCGTCGTCCGGCCAGAGTGGCGTGACGGACGGCTTGTGCAGGTACTCGTCCATCACGTGTAAGACGTGCAGCGGCGCGTGCTGCAGCGTGGCGTATGACGCTGCCCAGATCAGCGCGACCAGACCGTCACGGGATCCGTCGATTCCTACCAGCACCGGCAGTTTCGCAGACATGGCACCTCCTGAGACACCTCCAGTCAAGGACAAGTGCCGTCGCCCGGCCAGGGCCGAAGGTCCCGGCCGGAGGTGTCCTGAAGGTCATCCCTCTCCGACAAAGGATGGAGTTAGCGCACCACCAAGGTCGCCGTCACCTGATGGCTCAGCGATCCACTGGTGGCGGTGAGCTTGAGGGTGAAGGTACCTCTCGTGGTGGTCGAGGTCGTCCTGACCTTGAGGCTCGCGCTGCCTGGAGCGACGATCGGGTTGCCGGTCCAGCTGGCTGACGCGCCGGCAGGCAGCCCGGCGACCTTCAGTGCGACCGAACCGGTGAAACCGCCGATCGAGCTGACCGCGATGGTGTACGTCGCTGTCTGTCCGCGAATGACCGAGGCCGACGACGGGCTGATGCTGATGCCGAAGTCAGGCCTGGTGACCGTCAGCGTCACGCCGACCGAGTGGCTCAGCGCACCGCTCGAGGCCGTCACCGTCAGCGGATAGGTACCGGCGGGTGCCGTCCCGACCGTCGTGATCGACAGCTGCGAGGTCCCGCTGCCATGGATTGTCGCCGGACTCACCGTGGCCGTTCCAACGTTGGCCGGCAAGCCAGTCGCTGTCAGAGACACGTCTGCCGCGAAGCCGTTGCTAGGACTGACCGACAGTGTGTACGTCGTCGACGAGCCGGCAGTCACGGTTCGCGTGAGGGGTGTCGCGGTCAGCGCGTAGTCGGGCGATGAAACGACAGTCAAGGAAGCGGTTGCCGTATGACTGACCGAACCGCTCGTGCCGGTGACGACGAGCGACGTTGTGCCTGGCGTCGTCGGCGCCGTGACCGTCAGCGTGGCCGTCCCCGCGCCGCCGGCCACTACCGGCGGGCTGAAGCTTCCTGCGAGCCCACCGAGCGACAAGGCAACGTCCCCAGTGAATCCGCCGGAGTTCGAGACCGTGACCGCGTATGTCGCCGTCCCGCCGGGCTGCACAGTGACGGACGCCGGTGTCACGGCCACACCGAAGTCGGGGGTGTTCCGCAACCAGTTGTACGACGCCAGCACGTCGAGCCGGCCGGATCCGTAGTCGTTGTCCGGTCCGGTGACGCCGAGATCCGTCGCGCCCGCCTGAAGCGCCGCCTGCTGCCGGTCCGCGCTGAGCCCAGGCATTGCCTGGAGCAGTAAGGCGAGTGCCCCGCTGACGTGTGGTGCCGCCAACGAGGTACCGGACACGTCGAGGTAACCGCCGTACAGGTCGGTGGTCCGGATATCAATGCCTGGGGCAACTAGGTGTGGATAGGCCGTCTGCGTGCAGGCCGACGGTCCGCGACTGCTGTACGGGTCGATCAGGCCGTTGCCGTCGACCGAGCCGACCGCGAGAGCCTCCGGGTTGTTCGCGGGGCTGGCCGAGGTGCCGGTCGTCGGACCGTAGTTGCCGGCTGCGAAGACCGGGAGGATGCCGGCGGCGCGGAGGTTCCGCAGGTCCGGCTGGAACTCGAGGCTGCAGCTGCCCGCGCTCATCGTCCACGAGTTGTTCACCACGTTCGGCGCGTCGGCTGTCGCCGGGTTCCCGTCGGGGTCGAGCAGCCACTGGTAGCCGAGATGGATCGCCGTCGACGAGGCCTGTCCGCGGTCGTTGAACATCTTCACCGCGATCCACCGCGCGTCGGGCGCGACGCCGATCGACGTACCGCCGCCGTCGCCGCCAACCATCACGCCCGTGGTCTGCGTGCCGTGGCCGAGCAGGTCGACCGGCCCACCCGGATGCTGCCCGTTCGGGTCGTACCAGCTGTTGCTTCCGCCCCGCCAGCGCGCGGCCAGCTCGGGATGGCTGATGTCCACGCCGGTGTCCATCGACGCCACCACCATGCCCTGACCGCGGTACCCGAGGTCCCACAACGCGGGTGCGTTGACCTGGGCAACGTTCGGCTCGACCGCAGACGCGAGGTCCGTGGCCGGAGCCTCGACGGTCGTGCTCGGCCGAACCTCGGCGACGTCGGCGCGGTGAGCGAGCTCCACGGCCACGCTCGCGCGGACGCGGGCACCGATCGCGTTGGTGATCCACAGCGGTACGACCGACATCACGCGGCCCTCCCGCAGGCGTGCCGCCAGCAGGTCGCGAGCGCCGCGCTGGGTCAGGTCTGCATGGTCCCGCAACACCTTCTCGACCCGGCGGAGCCGCTCGCGCCGGTCCGGCGTCGCGACCTGCGGTGCGGTCTGCGACTTCATCACGACGATGACGTCCACGAACGGATCGGGCGTCGGCGCACCGATCGACGAGCCAGGTAACGCGAGCGATGTGAGCAGAGCGATCGCAACAGACCTCATCGTGCACCTCCGGGACGTCGGACAAGCCACCAGGCACAGACAGCGATACCGATCTCCAGCAAGGCCAGGGCCGCGCCGTCGACGTACGGTGCCAGTCGCCGCCCGGGCGCGGACCGCGCCGCGGGAGACGACACCTGCCAGTCGATCGGTACGGCGTACTCCTGCCCGCCGCGATGCAGAACGGCGACCATCCGTACGGCGCCCGTCGAGTCCGCCCGGTACGTTGCGAAGTACCGCGCACCGGTCAGGTGCTGCAACCGGGTCGTCTGGTCGCCGATGCGGAGGTCGACGCTGTCGAGTGGCGCCGGCGCCGGTCGGCGACTGCTGTCCGCGAGAACGGTCAACCAGTTCACCCCTGGCTGGTTCGGAGTCGCCGACACCGTCACGACCAGGTCCTGCACGAAGCCGCTCCGCGTAACCTCCGGCGGCGCCGTTGCCGAGGTCGTAGATGGTGGCGCCTGACCGACGAGCGCAGCGACCGCGACCAGCAGCACCGCACCGACCGAGCTCTCGGCCACGATGGTTCTGCGCGGTACAGACCGTCGACGCAGGCGCCATGCGTTGAGCAACCCCAGAGCTCCCATGCCCACCAGGAGTGCCGTCTTCAGCAACAGCAGCTGTCCGTACGTCCCGGTGACCAGAGATCCGATCGTCGCGACCTCTCGGCCCGCGCTGTAGAGCCCGGTCACCAGCACGAGTAGGACGCTGCCGGCCGCCAGGACCGAGAAGCGTCTGATCACCTCGGCACGCGGTCCCCGCCACAGGACGACCAGCAGAGCCGGAATCGCACCGAGCCAGAGAAGTCCCGCAAAGGCGTGCACCGCAGTGGCGGCGAGTGCAAAGGTCCGGGCTGACGGCAGGGCCGCGGCATGGTTGCCCAAGGCCTCGAGCCACATCAGCACGCCGACAGGCGCCAAGAGCAGCGCGGCCGGCACCCGCCGAGCGATTGCCAGACCGATCAGACCGCACAACACGAGCAGGGTGAGCAGCCAGAATCCCGAGTGATGCAGAGCGATGGCAACGACCGCACTGCCCAGCGAACCGAGGAGCAGCCGGCGTCGCGGCCCAACCGGTGCGCGGAGGACGAAGACCACGAGCGAGATCGGACCCACCACACCTGCCAGCGCGACCAGCCACACCCACCGCCGAACCAGGCCACCCGAACCATCGGACGCGACCCGCACCGATGCGCCGGCGCGTCCGATCGAGAACGTGACTGTCCCGCTCGTCGTGTGGCCGTCCCGCGCCGAGACCGCTTCCCAGAGCAGCCCGTAGGATCCCTCGGCCAACCTGGGCAGCTCCGCCGCGACCGTCCGCGGATCACCGCTCCCACGGACCGGCTGCACGCCTGGCAGCGTCACCCCGTGCGCGTCGACGAGTCGCGCCGTACTCCGGGATGCGTCGATGTCACCGCTGAACCAGAGCCGGACCAGGCCCGGGGACTCGGCGAGGACGGCGCCGTCGGCCGGGTCGGACCGGACCAGTTCGGTGTGCGCGGACGCGACCGACGGCAGCGCGCAGAGGAAGAGCACGCCGGTCAGGATCAGCACACAACGGCGCCACACAGGCTTCCCCTCCCCGTCGGCGCCGGGTCACCGCGCCGACACTCCCGACGATAGGAAGCGCGGCCGGGCACCGTCCGGTTCATGACGCGACGGTCATCTGATGACCGGACCGTCATCTTGGTCAGCGGTGCCGGATGACCGCCGGATGACCTGCGGATGACAGAGCCGTCATCCAGCGCCACGGACCGCTCGGCCCATTCGATGATCACCCACAGATGTCCAGGCGCCAGGCGGCGGGCTGCCCAGCTCGTGCCGCCGGGAGGGTGGTTCCGATGTCTGCAGCTCCGACACGGTCGGTCCGGACGGTACGCCGTACCCGGGGGTTGGTGGCACGGGTCGCTGTGCTCGGCCTGATCGCCGCGTGCCTGTCCGGCCTCGCGCTGAGCCGGTCCGCACCGCCGGCCCAAGCAGCCGCCAGTTGTCCCGCCGGCGGCTGTGCGGTGACCGTCGACGCGCGCGACTTCCCGACCGGCAACCCGTTGGCGAACTTCAGCTACCTCGTCAACCTGGACAACACCAAGCTGCCGAGCGACCCGAAGGCGCTCAACACCGAGAGCAACAGCCCGATCGTCCGCGAAGGCGACCAGACCCGCAACACGGTCACGTTGCCCGCGGGCCGGTACCTGATCTCGGTCCGGTCGCTCGACCACAAGATGTGGGGCAAGTACATCAACCTGCCCGCCGACGCGGCCGCGGACGGCTCCTTGACCGCCCGCGTCGACCTCACCGTGCAGAGCGACGAGCACCCGCTGCCGCTGGGCAAGATCCGGGTCTTCGTGTTCGAGGACAACTCGTGGACGAACGGCGCTCCGGACACCGAGGAGGGCGGCCTGAGCGGCTTCCAGGTCGGTCTCGAGGAGCAGACCCACAGCGCGGTCACGGTCGACTACAACAACCAGCCGCTCTGCGGCGGGCTGTGCCTGACCAACGGCGACGGCTTCAACCAGATCGACAACCTCGGGCCGGCCACGTACTTCATCGACGTGCATCCGCCGGACCGGCCGTGCAACAGCGACCCGAACAGCCGCTGGTACCAGACCACCACGATCGACGGCGGGCTGCAGTTGCAGGCGCCGACCGAAGAAGGTGCCGACGGCACCGGTGCGCCCGGTGAGCAGCTGTGGGAGCCGCCGACCGCGCGGACGGCGTACTGGTTCGGGTTCGTCTGTGCACCGCAGCCGTTCGCGACCGCGGGCACGGGCGAGATCACCGGTACGGCGCGGAACTGGCAGGGCTGGCCGCCCTTCGACCAGCTGACGCTCGGCGAGCCGGTCGAGAACCCATTCGTGGCGCTGAGCGACAGCAGCACCGACCGGACCGTGTTCGTCGGCCAGGGCGATGCCAGCGGCAACTTCGACATCCAGAACGTGCCGCCCGGAAGCTACAACCTGTCCATCTGGGACGAGCAGCTCAGCTACATCATGCGGATCCTGCCGGTCGACATCACCGCCAACCAGACAGTCGCGGTCGAGGACCCGGATCCGGTGCACCCGGACGAGCACGGCGTCGGCGTCTCCCGCTGGTTCGGTTGGCTGGACGGCCATGTCTACAAGGATCTGAACGGTAACCAGGTCAGGGATCCGGGGGAGCCCGGGATCGGCAACACCGACATGGACCAGCGCTGGCGGGACGGCTCGATCAAGGAAGCCACCACGACAGATCCCTCGGGCTACTACCAGTACCCGACCGCGGAAGGTGGACCGCTCGGCCGCTGGATCATCAACGAGCAAGGCTTCGCCCGCTTCGGCGTCAGCGGCGCCGCCCAGCACGACGAGTACGACCCGAGCACCGTGACGCCGATCCCGACCGACCTCGGCGGAGCCCTGCTGACCAACCAGCTGATGACCGAGGGCCATCGCGCCACCGTCGACTGGGGCAAGACCGACTACCCGGCCGGTACGCCGGGCCAGATCGTTGGTATCACCTACTTCTCGACCACCCGGAACGAGTTCGACGCCAAGATGCAGGCGCACGAGGACTACGAGCCGGCGATTCCCGACGTCACGGTGTACCTGGAGACGCTCGGCCCGGACGGCCTGCCGAACACGGCCGACGACGTGATCGTGAACAAGTACGTGACCGATCACTGGGTCCAGCCCAGCGGGACACCGCCGACCGGTACGGCGTACGCCGACGGCTGCGCGGTCCGCGACGCGACCGGTGCGGACATCAGCGCGCAACTCAACCCGGACATCGGGCCGAACTGCCTCGAGGTGCCGATCACCGGTGAGCAGACCAAGGACGGCGCGTTCGACGGCGGCTACGCCTTCGCCGACTACTGCCCGAACGGATACGACCTGACCGCTGACAACGGCAGCTGCAACGGCAACACACAGCCGACCGCACTCGTCGCCGGCACCTACATCACCCACGTCGAGATGCCCAAGGACAGCACCGACACGCGTGCCTGCAACCCGGTCGGCGCCGCCCAGCAGGTCAGCCACCCGAAGGGAACCACGATTCCTGGCGACGGCAGCGGCTGCCTGTACCGGCCCGTCCGCGAGGAGGACGTGAACGTTGACCTCGGCAACCACTTCACTCCGGCGATCCCGCCGCCGCCGTGCACCGGCGACGACCACGTGATCGACAAGTCCACGCTGACGCCGCGGAGCAACTTCTACCCGATCGCGGGGGCGCACGCCCCGCTGTGCGACAAGCGGCTCGTCGTGCTGCAGAACAGCCAGAACGCGAACGCCGACTTCAACCTGATGACGAACTTCCGCACCGACCCCAACGGTACGGACCCGGCCGACACCCGCACCGGTGACGTCGCCGAGCCCGGCCGGCTGGTCGGCCAGGTGTTCAACGACATCTACTTCGAGCGCGACCCGCAGTCGCCGTGGTACGGAGAACCGCGGCCGATCGGCAACATCCCGGTCGGGATCTACGCCCGGGTCGACACCGCCGGATCAGGCGGCAACGTGAACCTGCCGTACGACGCCAACAACTGGCGGCTGCTGACCACCGTGACCACCAGCCCGGACGGCTCGTTCGAGGCGCTCGTCCCGTCGACCGAGACGCTCAACTGCCCGATCCCGCAGGGACCGTGCCCCGGTATGTACCTGGTGAAGGTCGACGACCCCGGCTCCAAGACCGCACCCAACCCGGCCTACAACCCGAACTTGCTGACGGCAACGACTCCGGCCGAGGCCTGGCCGGGTCTGACCACCCAGCTCGACCTGCCGCTGGACCCGATCTCCGGCACCGGCTGCGAGGATCCCGCCGTACCGGCGCGGCCCGAGCTCCTGCAGGTTGACACCCCGGTCCGCACGGCCGGTCAGGTGATGACGATTCAGGCCGACTTCATCGGCGCGCAAGGCACGGCCACCGGGAACACCGGCGTACGGGCGACGCTCACCGACGACCGGACCGGCCAGGTGCAGACGCTCACCCGGGCCAACGGCGGGATCGTCAGCTGGACGCCCGGTACGTCGGGGACCACCGGCGTACCCGATCGGGTCCAGATCCGGATCCCGGCCTTCGGCGGGACCTTCACGCCGGGCCCGAAGCAACTGACGCTGATCACCTCGAACGCCAACGGTGGTGTGCCGACCGTGAACGGCATCACGGTTCACGTCACGGGCACGGCCGGCGGGGCCGCCTACAACCCGAACGTGGTGAACGTCGCCGCTCCGACGCTGACCGGGCACCAACTGCAGGCAGCGATCGACGCCGCGCCCGCGCGCAGCCTGCTGGTGCTGAAGCCAGGCACCTACAACGAGAACGTCGTGGTCTGGAAGCCGTTGAAGATCCAGGGCGTCGGCCCTGGTGGCATCATCGGTGCGCACGAGGCGCAGGCCCGCGACCCGGAGGACCCGCGGTTCCACGTCCTGGGATCGGTCGTCGACGGCCGCTACTTCCAGCAGAACGCGACGCAGTACGACGCCACCATCGCGGCGAACGGCCCCTACGTCGACGCGGCGCACCCGGTACTGCGGGGTGCGGACGTCACCGTGGTCGCGAAGACGGCAACGGCGTACGACCTGACCGGTACGACGGCCCAGGTCAACCAGACCCAGTTCAACCAGTCCCGGATCGACGGCGTCGCCTTGATGACCGGTGGTTCGGGTGAGGGCGCCGGTGGTATCCAGCTCCAGGCGTCGATCAACAACGAGCAGCTCACCAACAACGTGCTCGAGAACAACGCGGGTGTGGTTGCCGGCGGCATCGGGATCGGCCAGCCGTACGACCACGTCAGCCACAACTACTCCGTCAAGGTCGCGAACAACCGGCTGCTCGGCAACGGCGGCCTGACCCAGGCCGGTGGCCTCGGCATCTTCTACGGCTCCGACAACTACGAGGTGGCAGGCAACATCGTCTGCTCGAACTTCAGCGTCAACTACGGCGCCGGCGTCTCGCACATCGGGCTCAGCCCGAACGGCTGGATCCACGACAACCAGATCTACTACAACGACTCGGTCGACTCCGGCGCGGGCGTCGCGATCGAGTCCGAACTGCCGGTCGGCGGCGGGTCGCTCGGCGACGGCACCGGCGCGGTGTCGCTGGACAAGAACCTGATCCAGAGCAACTACTCCGGCGACGACGGCGGCGGTCTGTTCGTCCTCGACGCGCTGAACGCCGTGGTCAACGTCCGGGACAACCAGCTCGTCGACAACGGCTCCGCGGACATCGGCGGCGCGATGATGCTCGACGACTCGTCGAACGTCCGGATCATCAACAACACCGTGGCCAACAACGTGTCGACCGCCTCGTCGGAGAACTCCGCGATCGGCGTACCGCACGCGGCCGGGCTCGCGTCCGAGGGCAACGACCCGCTCTGGCAGGCCGACGCGCGGTACGTCGCGCAGTACCCGAACGCGGCGACCAGGCCGGACTTCTCCCGGCCGACGGCCCAGTTCAACGACATCTTCTGGAACAACAACGCGTTCACGCTGGACAGCTTCGGCCCGGGCGCGACGCTGGTGAACCAGGGGTTCATCGACTTCGAGGTGCACGGTACGGCGAACAACGCCGACACCTTCACCCCGCGGTACTCCGATCTCACCAACGGCCAGATCCTCGGCCCGAACGGCGTCCAGCACGCGGTGCCGGCCGGTCAGGGGAACCTCATCGGCTCGAACCCGGCGTTCGTCACGCCGTTCACGCTCGAGCTGACGGTGTCCGGGTCGCGACTCGATCCGCAGACCGCCGCGGTCACGATCACCGGCGCGGATCCGCCGGTCGGCCTGACCGGGAACTATCACCTGCAAGGTACGAGCCCGGTCGTGGACCGCGGTGTGCGCTGCTCGAACACCGCCGCGCCGGCCCCGATCACCGCACTCAACCCATGCTCCGCGGGCGCAGTACAGGCCCCGAGCGGTACGCCGGACGCGACGCCGCTCGCGACCGAGCCGCTGGGCGACTACGACAGCCAGTACCGTCCGCAGTTGCGCACGCTCCGGGCACTCACCCCGTGGGACCTGGGCGCTGACGAACTGCCTGGCTTGCCCCTGCCGCTACCAACCGCACCTCTGATCAGGAGCCCGCGATGAACTCGCAGCCGGCCGGCGTCGGACGCCGGGATTTCCTGAAGGCCACCGGGTTGGGTGCGCTCGGCACGCTCGCCCTCGGCGGTATCGGCGCCGGCCTGGTCCGCGGGACCGGCGCCGCCACCGCGGCCACGACCACACTCGCGCTGGCCGCCACCGACGGCTACATCTCCGTGCCCGGCCGCGACGACGACCCGCTGTACATCTTCGGGTTCGTCCCGGTCAGCCCGACGGCGACGGTCGACCAGCTCGTCTCGCAGTACAAAGGACATGCGAAGACCAGCGCGCCGACCATCGACGTACGGCAGAACGACGACGTCAAGATCACCCTGACCAACCTCGGGCTGGTGCAGCGGCCCGACCTGGTCGACTCGCACACGGTCCACTGGCACGGGTTCGACGTACCGTCGCCGCTCAACGACGGTGTCCCCGAGGTGTCGGTCGCGGTGCCGATCGGGAAGCAGCTGACGTACTTCTACCGTCCGCACCGCGAAGGCACCTACATGTACCACTGCCATTTCGAGGACGTCGAGCACGTACAGATGGGGATGACCGGCATCGTCTTCGTCCGCCCGCTGCAGGACGGTACGACGATCGGTGGCTTCAACCGGTTCGCGTACAACGACGGCGACGGGTCGACCGGGTACCACCGGCACTTCGCGATCCTGCTGAACGAGTACTGGAGGAACTTCCACGACGGCGACCGGGACATCCAGGAGTCGATCGCGACCGACTACGAGCCGCAGTGGTTCGTCCTGAACGGCCGCTGCTACCCGCAGACCACCTTGCCGAACGACGACCCGGCGCTGCCGGGCGCCCTGCGCATCGCGACGCCGAACCCGAACTACGACAACGCCCTCGACTACAGCCTGCCGAACTCTGCGCTGGTGCAGGTGAACGGCGGCGAGCGGGTCCTGCTGCGGCTCGCGAACCTGGGCTACCAGCAGCACGCGATGCAACTGCCCGGGATCCCGATGCACGTCGTCGGTCAGGACGCGTCGCTGCTGCGGACCACGTCGTACTGGACCAACACGCTCTACATCGGCCCCGGCGAGGCACGCGACGTGCTGTTCGACGCACCGCCGTACGACGCGCTCCGGCCGTCCGGGACCGACGGTCGCGGCAGCTACAACGTCTACTACTTCAAGAACCGGGACTGGCGGCGGCTGTCCAGTCTCGGCGCACCCGGCCCGAGCGGAATGATGACCGAGGTACGGGTGTACCAGAACCCGCTGCCCGCGCAGACCGTCGTGAGCCAGACCTATGTCTGAGCAGGAGGCGACGATGAGCACATCGCAACGGATCCGCCGGTCGCTGGCCGGTCTCGCCCTCGCCGCGGGCCTGCTGCTCCCGGCCGTCGCGCCGACCGCGAGCGCCGGCCCGGAGGCCGTCCCACCGATCGGCATGGTGTGTACGCCAGGCACGGTTGTGGGCGCTACCAGGACCTTCGACCTGGTCGCGTCCGCGGGGACGATCGACACCCCGGACGGCAACAGCGTCTTCATGTGGAGCTACTCACCGGCCGGTGGGCACTTCCAGAGCCCCGGTCCGGTGCTGTGCGCCGGCCAAGGCCAGACGGTCGTCGTGCACCTGCACAACAACTTGCCTGAGGCAACTTCCATCGTGTTCCCGGGGCAGGACGCGGCGGTCACTGCTACCGGCGGCAGCGCGGGTCTGCTCACGAGCGAGGTCGCGCCCGGTGGCGATATCACCTACACGTTCGCCGTCGGCCAGCCGGGCACGTATCTCTACGAGAGCGGATCGGACGTCGCCAAGCAGGTCGAGATGGGCCTGGCCGGCGCGCTGATCGTGCGCCCGGCGCTCGGCGACGACTATGCCTACACGAACGCGGGCACGCAGTTCGCGCCGAGCCGCGAGTACCTCCTGCTGCTCAGCGACATCGACTCCGACCTGCACCACGCGGTCGAGGTCGGCGGCACGTACGACGTGAACGCGCTGCGGAACCGGTACTTCGCGATCAACGGCCGCGAGTTCCCGGACACGATCCAGGACAACGGCTCGGCCCTGCTGCCGAACCAGCCGTACGGCGCCCTGGTCCGGCTGCAGCCGAACTCGGCCGCCGACAACCGGCCCGCACTGATTCGGATGATCAACGTGGGCGCGGTGAACCATCCGTTCCACCCGCACGGGAACCACACCCTGCAGATCGCCCAGGACGGCCGGCTGGTGGCCGCGACCGAACATTTCGGCGAGACCATCGGCTCGGGGCAGACCGAGGACTTCCTGCTCCGCTGGGACGACACCGACAACTGGAGTCCGACCGCGAACCCGCTCCCGGTCGCCCAGCCGAACTACCGCAACGTGTTCTTCAAGGACGGCAACACCTGGTACAGCGGATCGCCGTACCTCGGGTACAAGGGCACGCTGCCGGTCGGTACGACGTCGCAGAACGCGTGCGGTGAGTGGTACTTCCCGCTGCACAGCCACGCGCTGAACGAGTTCACCAACTACGACCAGGGCTTCGGCGGCATGGGTACCCTGCTGCGGGTCGATCCGGCGGGCGGCTGCTTCGGCTCGCCGACCACGTCGTCGCTCGTGGGCGCGTCCCTGAAGTCCGGCGCGGTCGGAGCCCTCGGGCAGTCCGACGACGTCTACTACCAGCTGAACCCCAAGACGACCACCCGTCCGACGGCGACCACGGCCGCTCAGACGTCCATCACAGTCGCCTCGGCCGTCGGTTTCCCCACCACCGGCTCGTACTTCGTTCGCATCGACAACGAGGTCGTGCAGGTCACCGGCGGCCAAGGCACCACTACCTGGACGGTCGCGCGCGGCCAGCTCGGAACGGCAGCAACAACGCACGGCAGCGGTGCCGTGGTGACCGCCCTGGCCACGGACTGGTACGCCGGCTTCGGCGGCGTACCGGCCGGGAGCGCCAACCTCAAGGTGATCTACGAGGGCCGCAACTGTGCCAGCACGACGGCGACCACCTGCACGGCGCTCACCACCAACCTGCCGCAGCAGACCGTCAAGATCTGCAACTGGACAGTGGCCGGCGCGGCTGGCTGCAGTACGGCGACCTCGGCCGGCTGGACGACGTTGCCGGGCGCACCTGCTCAGCCCCAGAACGTCGGTTCCACCGACGTCAGCTCCACCTGGACGCTGCCAGGTTCGGCGAGTGCCTACATCGGTACCGGCTCGTACGCCGGCCAGGTCCGGGTGCTGGTCCACACCCAGCGCTTCACCGGACCCGCCCCGGCCGCCTTCTCGACCTGGGGTGACCTGATGAAGATCGTGTACGACGCGCCATGACCGGGAACGAGCGGCAGAGGAGAGCTGCGATGCCTACATCCGTTCACCGCGGGGCCCGGGTCCTGCTGGTGCTCGCGCTGGCCGTGTTCGGCCTGAGCACGCTGGGTGGTTCCGCTGCTGCGGCGACGGTCGCGATCGAGCTCTGCGCGGTACCGGGCACCGCGCCGCTTCCGGGCGGCGGCCTGGTCCCGATCTGGGGCTTCGGTACGCCGACGACGCCGGGCGACTGCACGTCGGCCTCGCCGACGCTGCCGGGTCCGCAACTCGCGGCGACCGCGGGAGACCTGGTCACGATCACGGTGCGGAACGCATTGCCCGCAGGGCACACGGTCTCCCTCGAGATCCCTGGGGTGGCCTTTAACCCCGGACCGACCGATGCCGCGCCCGGCGCTGCGGTCAGCCGGACCTTCACCGCCCAGCCGGGGACGTACTTGTACCAAAGCGGTGGAGACGCCGGCCGTCAGGAGGCGATGGGGCTCTCCGGCGCGCTCGTCGTCGGCACGACCACGGCCAACCAGGCGTATCCGTCGGCGACCACGGCGTACGACGTCCAGGCGGTGCTGGTGCTGACGGCTGTCGATCCTGCCTTCAACGCCGCGCCTGAGACGTTCGACCTGCAGAACTTCAAGGCGACGTACTGGTTGGTCAACGGCAGGTCCTATCCGGATGTCCCGGCGATCGCCGCCGGGGTCGGCCAACGGGTCTTGCTGCGCTACTTGAATGCCGGCTACGACAACACGTCGATGACCCTGCTCGGCATGCATCAGCAGGTCGTCGCCCGGGATGCCACGCTGCTGACCAACCCGGTCGCTGCCAGCACGGAGACGATCCCGGCCGGTGCCACCGAGGACACGATCGTCACCATGCCGGGCACTGCGCCGCCGAGCACGCACGGCTTTCCGCTGTTCAACCGCCAGCTGCACCTGACCAGCGGGCCGCAGACCGGCACGTCGCCAATCGGCAACGGCATGCTGGTCTTCCTGCACTCATGAAGAAGCTCATCGGTTTCCTGACCGGCGTGGCGCTCGTTGCCGGCGCGCTGACGGTGTGGTTCGTGCTCGGCGCACACCGGCACCCGCCGGCAGCTGCCCCGGTGGCCGAGGTTGCCTGGGGGCGCGCGGCCGTCGATGCGAACGGCCTGGCCGAGCGCAGCGGAGTACGGATCACGCAGGTGGCCGTGACCGGGGGAGGAGGGTTGATCGACCTGCGGTTCCAGGTCCTCGATCCGAACCGGGCGAACAGCCTGCACGATGCGACGACGCCACCGGCCGTGGTCGACGAGGACTCGGGCCTGGTGGTGCGCGACCTGCTGATGAGTCACGCGCACACCGGCAAGTACACGGCGGGGGAGACGTACTACCTGGTGTTCGAGAATCCGGGGAACTGGATCCGGCGCGGGTCGAAGGTCAGCGTGCTGCTGGGCGGGTCCGAGGTCGAGCACGTCGTCGTCCGCTGAGCATCACCCGGTGCATTACTCGGCGAGCGGGATGCTCAGCGCGAACCGGGCACCACCGTTCGGGCCGCGGGCAACGGTCAGCGCGCCACCGTGAGCTTCCGCGATGGCGCGAGCCATCGGCAGGCCGAGGCCGCTGCCCATCGGCCCGTGCTCGGGGCGACGGTGCCAGAACCGGTCGAACACGTACGGCAGGTCCTCGGCCTCGATACCCACTCCGGAGTCCTCGACGACAAGCGTGATGACGCCGGCCGACGACGTACATCGGAGCCGGATGGCGTCGCCGGCCGTGGTGAAGTGGACAGCGTTCTCGACCAGTGCGTCGACGGCGAGCTCGATCCAGTCCGGATCGATCCGCACCTGGCCGGCCGGACCGCTGTCGACCGACCAGGCGCGGTCGCTGCTCGCGGTCCAGTTCCGGCCGATCTCGGAGATCAGCCCGGACAGGTCGGTCGGCCTGAGATCCAGCTCCTCACCGGCATCGAGCCGCGCCAGCGCGAGCAGCCGATTCGACAGTGCCGACATCCGGTCCAGCTGCCGCAACGCCACGTCGACGCTCTCCCGGATGCCGTTCAGGACCGCGCCGTCGTACGCCAACTCGAGGTGACCCCGGGCGATCGTGATCGGCGTCCGGATCGCGTGCGACGTGTCCCGGAGGAAGCCGCGTTCGCGCTCCAGGCTGGCACGCCGCTGGTCGGCCATCCGCTTCACCTGCTGGAGTGCCGCGAACCGTCGCCGGGCATGCCAGACCATCGCGACGAACAGCGCCGGCATCAGCGGCACCTCGGCCAGCTCGGCGTTGTCGATGATGTGGTTGACCACCCGGTCGGCGAGCACCCAGCCGGTCGCCCCGGTGACCACCAGCGCCACCAGGACGGTCGTCCACAGCGGCCAGACCCGGAACCCGTAGACGATCGTCAGGCTGAGGAAGAGGAAGTGGTACGGGATCGTCTCCTCGCCCGGCAGCCTGATCATCAGCAGCAGCATCGCGAGCATGAAGACCGCCAGCAGGCCGTCCGTGATCGACCCGCGGCTCAGGTGCCGCACGCGCGGTCCGGTCAGGACCTCGGCCTGGTCAGGCCGTCTGTAGCTGATAGCCGACATTGCGAACCGTCCGGATGGCGTCGCTGCGGAGCTTCGACCGCAGCCGGCCGATACACACGTCGACCAGGTTGGTCGACGGGTCGAAGTCGTAGCCCCACACCTCGGACAGCAGCTCCTGCCGCGAGCAGACGGTGTCCGGGTTCCGCATCAGGTGCTGCAGCAGCAGGAACTCACGCTGTGGCAGCTCCGCGGTCCGCTGACCGATCTGGAGGCGCCGAGTGCGGGTGTCGAGGACGATCTCGCCGACCCGCAGTACCTCGGGCAGCCAGGGTGCGCCGGCGGTCACCGGTGACAGCAACCGTGAGCGCACCCGGGCGATCAGTTCACGGACCACGAACGGTTTGGCCAGGAAGTCGACCGCGCCCTGCTCGAGGCAGGCGACCCGGACCTGGCGGTCCTCGGTGGCCGACAGCACCAGGATCCGGTGCGACCGGTCGTGCGTCAGCAACGCGGTCAGGACCGCCTGCCCGTCGAGTCCCGGCATCAGCAGATCCAGAATCACCAGGTCGGGTTTGGTGGTCAGGGCGAGCCGGAGTCCCTCGGTCCCGTCCGTGGCGGTGGCGACGTGGAAGCCTTCGACCTCCAGCGCACTGCGGACGAACCCGAGCAGGTCAGGCTCGTCGTCGACAACAAGAATTCTGGTCATCGAACCCCCTCGAGGCCGTACGGCCGCACGGCCGCACTGCCGGGGCACGGACTGTCCAGCGGCTGCACCCCACAGCCTCCGGTTCGGGACCCCACCGACCCCGTGACCCAGAGACATTGTCCGACCACCCGGTTCCGGACGGAAGAGGTCAGTAATCCCCGGCTTCGGTCGGCTTCGGTCGGCTGCGGATGACAGTCCTGTCATTCCCGGGTCGCGCTGTTCCGCGCGGTCGCGCGGCAGGCGTACTTTTCCACCGTCCCTGATCCCGAAGGCACGTCCTGATGTCCCGACACCGCGTGTCAGCGCGTGTCCACGGCCCGCTGGCCCGGCTCGCCTGGTTCCTCTGGTACCTCGCCGTACTGCTCGTCCCGCTCGGGCTGACCTGGGGTGTTCTCGGGCCGCCGGACGCGGGCGCCGGCAACGCTCTGGTGCTCAGCACGGGTCTGGTCGGGTTCTCCGCGCTGGTGATCGCGGTCGCGCTGCCGGCCCGGTTGCCCTTGCTCATCGCCAGCTTCGGGATCGAGACGGTGCTCGCTGTCCACCGGCTGGTGGCGTTGATCGCGGTCGTGCTGGTGGTGGCGCACCTCGTCGGGGTTCTGATCACCGATCCGCGGGGGCTCGCGATCCTCGATCTCGCGCACACGACGCGGGCCGCCCGGGCCGCGGTCATCTCGACGGTCGCGCTGGTGCTGGTCGTCGTACTCGCGTTGCGTCGTCCCGGGCGCCAGCCGCGGTACGAGGGCTGGCGTCTCGTGCACAACGGGCTGGTGGCGATCGTGCTCGTGATGGCGTGGCTCCACGTGTGGTGGCTTCGGCACCTGGTGTCGCACGTCCTGCTGGCGGCGTGGTTCGTCGCATCCGGTCTGCTGATCGCCGGCCTGGCGGCGCGCCGGTGGATCTGGTTGCCGATCCGGGCCCGCCGGTTCGCGTACCTCGTGGTGTCGGTGCGGCCCGTCGCCGGTGACGGGGTGACGCTGGTGATCCAGGCCGACGGGCATCCCGGTATGCCGTTCGAGCCGGGCCAGTTCGTCTGGCTCAAGATCGGGTCCACGCCGTTCGTGTTCGAGGAACACCCGTTCAGCATCGCCTCGACGGCCGAGCATCCGGACCGGATCGAGTTCACGATCAAGGCGCTCGGGGACTTCACCGAGCTGCTCGGCGCGTTGCGTCCGGGTCGCCGGGTGTTCCTGGACGGGCCGTACGGCGGTTTCACCACCGAGGGGCTCGAGCACGCGCCGGGGTTCGTGTTCATCGCCGCGGGGGTCGGGATCACGCCGCTGCTGAGCATGCTGCGCACCCTTGCGGACCGAGCCGACCCGCGACGGTTCTGGCTCATCGTGTCGGCCCGGACCGAACGCGACCTGATGCTGCTGCCGGAGGTCGAACAAGTCCGGACACGGCTGAAGCTGAAGGTGATCCAGGTGGTCAGCGCGCCCGAACCAGGCTGGACCGGCGAGCGCGGCCGGATCAGTCACACCTTGCTTCGCCGCGTCCTCCCGCGGCAGTCGCAGCGATTGCACTATTTCCTCTGTGGCCCGGCTCCGATGGTGACCGCGGTCAGCCGGGACCTGACCGCGCTCGGGATCCCCGTCCGCAGAATCCACACCGAACGCTTCGGGGCGGTCTGACTGTCCCCGGTCAGCGGACGATTGCGGTCGGGCAGTGGGTGTGGTGCAAGACGGACTGACCGACCGAGCCGAGGAGCAGCCCGGTGAAGCCGCCGCGTCCGCGGGAGCCGACGACCAGCAGGTCGGCGGTCTCGGAGCGCCGGATGAGTGCCGGTGCGGCGGATCCGCTGACCAGCTCGGTGGTCCACTGCACGTCGGGGTGCTCGGCCGCCGCGCCGGCGACGGACTCGGAGACGAGCAGCCGGGACTCCTCATTCACCTTCGCCTCGTCGAACTGCAGCATCGACGCGGCGTCGTCGTATGTGAGGAACGGCGACGTCCAGGCATGAACCGCGACGACGCGGGCCTGCAGCGCGTCGGCCTGCTCGAAGGCGAACTCGATGGCCTTCGCGGACGCCTTGGAGCCATCCACGCCGACGACCACGGTCGGCTCTTCAGAAGTGCGAAGCCGCAGCTCCGACGGTACGACGACCACCGGGCTTTGCGCGTGCGTGGTCACCTGGACCGCGACCGATCCGGCCAGCAGCCCGCTCCAGCCGCCGAGGCCACGCGAGCCGATGACGACCAGCCGCGCCTCGGCGGCGGTGTCGATCAAAGCCTTCGACGCCGGCCCACCGATCAGGCTGGTCTCGACGACCAGGTCCGGATGCTGCAACCGGAAACCTTCGGCCACCGCGTCGAGCTCCTTCTGCCGGGCCGAGCGGACGGCCTCGAGCGGTACGACGTGCCCGGGTGACGGCCGGGTGATGACGACGAGCTCGAAAGCCTCGGTGATCCGTAGCGGTGCCGCGGTCCGGACGGCCTCGGCGGTGGCCCAGCGCAGTGCGCTCCGGCTACCGGGCGAGCCGTCGTACCCGACGACGATCGGGGCGGGGTGGGTGGTCATGGTGTGCTCCCTTGGCTTGGTGCAGGTGTCCAGCGTCCGGCGGTGGCTGGGTGGGCGGCAGCGGCATACGTCCCGGGATGGCTGGGCCGTTCGGCTCCCGCGGCTGGGGTGAGAACGACTCTGACCGGCGGAGGCCGGAGATTCGACGATCTAGGTGTCGGAAACCAACCGAAAGGACGACACCATGACCATCACGCCGCACCGGCAGCGACACCTGTCGGCTCCCACGATGGAGCCCGATGGCCAGCGGCACCCGATCATCACTCCGACGGCCGGGCGAGCACTCGCCGTACTGCGGATCGCGTACGGCCTCACCTTCCTGTGGGCCTTCGTGGACAAGGTGTTCGGCTTCGGGTATGCCACCAAGTCCGGCAAGGGCTGGATCGACGGCGGCGACCCGACCGCCGGATTCCTGGGCAAGGGCACGGCCGGCCCGATGAGCGACTTCTACCACTCGTTGGTCGGTGACTGGTGGGTCAGCCCGCTGTTCATGATCGGCCTGGCCGGGATCGGTATCGCGCTGACGCTGGGTATCGGGATGCGGATCGCGGCGGTCAGCGGGGCGCTCCTGTACCTGCTGATGTGGTCGGCGAACCTGCCGCCGGCGAACAACCCGGTCCTGGACGACCACATCCTCGGCGCCATCTCGGTCGTCGCCCTCGCACTCGTTGCCGCTGGCAATGTATGGGGCTTCGGCAAGTGGTGGGCCGGGCTGGACTTCGTCCGCAAGTACCCGTGGCTGCGGTAGGCAAAGGGTTCGCTGGCCGTCGTATCCGAACGACAACGAGGTGAGAGAGATGAGTACCTGGAACCGGACCGGGCCCGTGGTGGTCGAAGTCGACGGGAGTGGGGAGAATCTGCGGGTGGTGGACTACGCCGCCGCGGAGGCGCTTCGGTCCGGAGCCGAGTTGGTGCTTGTGGCGCCGTACGCGGCGCACGGATCGTTCACCCCGGCGATGCCGGGGTACGTTCCGAAGCCGCCCGCGGAGCTGGCGGATGCCGCGCTGCGCGTCGCTGTCGCGCACGTGCGGCACCGAGAGGGGTACGCCATGGATCTGGCGGCCGTCACCGGCGAGGGGTCCCGGACCAGGGTGCTGGCCCATGCGGCCCGCGCGGCACGGCTCCTGATCGTTGGCCGCTCCCACAACCGCGGTCCGCAGCGGCTGGTGCACGCGCAGGCGAACCTGACCCTCGCCCGCCGGGCCGGTTGCCCGGTCGTCGTCGTACCGCTGTCGTGGCGGCCGTCACTGCTCGACCGGAAGGTTGCTGTTGGCATCGATGGTACGACGCTGTCCGCCGAGGCACTGGAGTTCGCCTTCGGAGCTGCGGCGGCCCGCGAGGCGGATCTGACCCTGGTGCACGCCGGACTGCCGGCCGAGCACGCCTTCGACGACGGGGACCCGGGTCACTCGTGGATCAGCCGGGCCGACCAGCTGCTGTCGGAGACGCTCTCGCCGTGGACCAGCCGGTATCCGACCGTCAAGGTGACACGGTTCCTGAGCAGCCGGCCACCCGCCGCTGCGCTGGTGCACGAGAGCGGCGAAGTCGGCCTGGTCGTGGTCGGCGCGCACACCGGGAAGCTGCCCGTCGATCCCGTCGCGCGGCATTCGGTGGCCGCGATGACCTGCCCGGTCGCGATCGTGCCCCACCATGTCACCCCGGCCGAGCGGACGGACGACGCACGCCGCGACGCCGCCGTACCGACGCACTGAAGGAGGCCGACGATGTTCGGCACCGGTCGTGCACTGGTGCCGGTGTACCGGGCGCCGACGGTGATTCCCGGCGGCATACGTCTGCTGGTTGTCGGCAGTCCGATCCACGCGTTCTCGACGAGCCGAGCGTCGACCCGCCAGGACGCGTGGAGGCAGGCCGAGGTGGTGATGCCCGCCGCTGGGGCGAGGACCTCGCGCGGACGTTGCGTTCCCTGAAGGCGGCGTGACGATGCACACGACAGCGGGATCCCTCGGTTGTGTGGTTACCAGGATCGGATGCGGCGGCCGGTGATCTGGTGGGGCTCGATGGCGAGGCAGGTGTCGCGGCGGCCGCCGGCCCACGGCTCGACTCGGCCGTAGGCGGCATCGCTTTCGAGGTCGGTGGCCGGGCGGACCTTGCCGTTGATCAGCACGCTCCAGCCGTCGTGCATGCCTTCGTCGAAGGAGTCGAGTTCGAAGGCGATCGGTTCCAGGTCGTACTGCGCGACCGCGCTGTCGGCCGCGGTGCGGAAGAGGATCAGGTTGTCGTGGTAGCAGTAGTTGACCGGGATCACCACGAGCTCGTCGGCTCCGCGGTACGCGATGCGGCCGACGTCCGCGGCCTCGACGAGGGCGAGACACTCGTCCCGGCGCATGGGCTGGAGTACGGGCGTGAGCGGTGCGCGACGTACTCCGAAGGGCGTGTGCGGCCCGGTCAGGTCGTCGACGGTGCTGTCCAGGGCGTGGGCGAGCTGGACGAGCTCGGCGCCGGTGAGTACGAACGGCCGGGTCTCGATGTGCTCGATCCGGCGGGCGCTCAGTCCGGTGCGCTCCGCAACCTCTGCGGTACTCAGGCCGAGAGCGAGTCGGCGGTGCTGGATACGACTGCCGAGGCCGCTGGTCGCGGCGGCTGCTGACCTGGTGTCCATCGGAGTGTGCCTTTCGGTCGTGATCACCTCCAGGCAATCAGCCGTCCGGCCGCGCGGGCAGGGCCTGAGGTCCCGGCCGCGGCAGGCCGGCTGCCGCCAAAGGTCCCGTCGGTGCCGGGACCCAGGTCCCTTCCGTTCTGGGCCGTGGTGGCGGGATGCTGGGGGAGTGCCGGCCGGACGGCTGGTGAAGCGCTCGAGGAGACGATGATGGCGATCACGGTGTTCCTGCTCGACGACCACGAGGTGGTCCGGCTGGGCCTGCACCAGCTGCTCGACGCGGAACCGGACATCGAGGTCGTCGGCGACGCTGCGACCGCCGCGGAGGCGATCGCCCGGATCCCCGCCGTACGCCCCGACGTCGCCGTCCTCGACGTCCGGCTGCCCGACGGCGACGGGATCACCGTGTGCCGGGAGATCCGGTCCGTAATGGACGAGCCGCCCGCGTGCCTGATGCTCACGTCGTTCTCCGACGACGAGGCCCTCTTCACCGCGATCATGGCGGGCGCGTCCGGCTACCTGCTCAAGCAGGTCCACGGCCAGACCCTCATCGACGCCGTACGCCGCCTCGCCGCCGGCGAGTCGCTCCTGGACCCCAGCATGACACGCAAGGTCCTCGAACGCCTCCGTCACCCCGTTGCCGAGGAGGACCCGCGCTACGCGAGCCTCACCGAGCAGGAACGCCGGATCCTCGCCGAGATCGCCGAGGGCAAGACCAACCGCCAGATCGCCCAGTCCCTCTACCTCGCCGAGAAGACCGTCAAGAACTACGTCTCCTCCCTGCTCCGCAAACTCAACCTCGAACGCCGCACCGAAGCCGCCGTCTTCGCCGTCGAACACGCGGCGAAACACCCACGGACCTGACCGGGCTGCTCAGCCGAGGTAGTTCTCGGTGGCTGGGCGCGGGTCGCGGTGCCAGGTGCTGCGGTTGGTGGCGGTGAGGGCGGCGTCGAGGTCGGTGGCCCAGGCGCGGATCTTGGACCAGTCGCGGGAGTCTCCGGACAGGGTGCCGGTGGCCAGGTGGCGGGCGAGGAACCCGGTGGCGGTTTCGGGGGTGAGGCGGCCGGCGAACGTGACGGCCGGGGTGGCGCCGATCTTCTCCGCGGCGTGCCGGACTGCGCGTGGCATGGTCTGGGCCTGGTCCTTGTCCGGACCCACCGGCCCACTGTGGAAGAGCCAGACCTGGCGGTCGCGGAGTTCGGCGGTGTGGTGGCGCAGGAAGTGCACCGCTTCGGGGCGCCAGCGGCGGGCGTAGATGGCGCTGCCGAGGACAACGGCGTCGTACGGCGTGAGGTCGTTGACCTGGGCAACATCCAGTACGTCGACCAGGTGGCCGTGGGCGCGCAGCTCGTCGCCGATCGCTTCGGCGATGCCGGCCGTCGCGCCTGCCTTGCTGGCGTAGGCGACCAGTACGTTCTTCGACATCGTGACCTCCTCGGGTTCACCTTCAGGACACCACTCCGCGGTGCCGCCCGGCAGTGCCGAACGGCCCGCTGTGCGGAGGACCTTCAGGGGGTGCTTGCGGTCCACTGCCAGTTCCTGATCTCGGGCAGGTCCTCGCCGTGGGCCAGGATGTACGCGTGGTGCCGGGCGCGCTGGTCGACGAGCCACTGGCGTACGTCGGCCGCCCGCTGTCCGAGGCCCGGCACCCGGTCGATCACGTCCAGCGCGAGATGGAACCGGTCCAGGTCGTTGCGGACCACCATGTCGAACGGTGTCGTGGTGGTGCCTTCCTCCTTGTAGCCGCGGACGTGCAGGCCGTGGTGGTTCGTACGGCGGTAGGTGAGACGGTGGATCAGCCACGGGTAGCCGTGGTACGCGAAGATGACCGGCTTGTCGGTGGTGAACAGCGCGTCGAAGTCCGCGTCAGGCAGCCCGTGCGGGTGCTCGCCGGCCGGCTGCAGTCGCATCAGGTCGACGACGTTGACCACCCGGATCTTCAACGACGGCAGATGTTCGCGCAGCAGCTTGACCGCTGCCAGCGTCTCCAGGGTCGGTACGTCGCCCGCACAGGCCATGACCACGTCGGGCGACCCCTCGTCGTTGCTCGCGAACTCCCAGATGCCCAGACCGCGGGCGCAGTGCAGGGCCGCCGCCTCCGGTCCGAGCCAGTCGGCCTGCGGTTGCTTCCCGGCGACAATCACATTGATGTAGTCGTGGCTTCGCAGGCAGTGCTCGGCCGTCGACAGCAGGGTGTTGGTGTCCGGCGGCAGATACACCCGGATGACCTCCGCCTTCTTGTTCACCACGTGGTCGATGAAGCCGGGGTCCTGGTGCGAGAAGCCGTTGTGGTCCTGCCGCCAGACGTGTGAGGTGAGCAGGTAGTTGAGCGACGGGATCGGCCGCCGCCACGGCAGCGCCCGGGTGACCTTGAGCCACTTGGCGTGCTGGTTGACCATCGAGTCGACGATGTGCGCGAAGGCTTCGTAGCAGGAGAACCAGCCGTGCCGGCCGGTCAGCAGGTACCCCTCGAGCCACCCCTGGCAGGTGTGCTCGCTGAGGATCTCCATCACCCGGCCGTCGACGGTCAGGTGCTCGTCGGTCGGCAGCACCTCGGCGTTCCAGGCCTTCCCGGTGACCTCGAAGAGCGCACCGAGCCGGTTGGACGCGGTCTCGTCCGGTCCGAAGACACGGAAGTTGCGGCGCGCCAGGTTCGCCCGCATCACGTCCCGCAGGTAGCTGCCCAGCACCCGCGTCGGCTCGTGCGTGGTCACTCCGGGTTGCTCGAGTGGTACGGCGTACTGTGCCAGCTCCGGCAACTCGAGATCCTGGCTCAGCAGGCCACCGTTGCTGTGCGGGCTCGAGCCCATCCGGCGATCCGCCGCCGGCACCTGGGCGAGCAGCCGCTCCACCGGCCGTCCCTCCGCGTCGAACAACTCGTCGGGCCGGTAGCTGCGCAGCCAGTCCTCGAGCAGCCGGAGGTGCTCGGGCGAGGTCCTGACCTCCGCCACCGGTACCTGGTGCGCGCGCCAGGTTCCTTCGACCGGTACGCCGTCGACCTCGCGGGGACCGGTCCAGCCTTTCGGCGTCCGGAGTACGATCACCGGCCAGCGTCGGCGCGGTGTGCCGGCGGTGGACCGCGCCTCGGTCTGGATCTGCGCGATGTCGTCGAGGGCCTGGTCGAGGGTGAGCGCCAGCGCCTGGTGTACGTGCTCGGGTTCGTTGCCTTCGACAAGGTACGGCGTGTAGCCGTAGCCCTCGAGCAACCGGGTCAGCTCGTCGTCGCCGATCCGGGCCAGGACGGCGGGGTTGGCGATCTTGTACCCGTTCAGGTGCAGGATCGGCAGCACCGCGCCGTCGGTCCGCGGATCGAGGAACTTGTTCGAGTGCCAGGACGCCGCGAGCGGCCCGGTCTCCGCCTCACCGTCCCCGATCACGCAGGCGACGACGAGGTCCGGGTTGTCGAGTACGGCGCCGTACGCGTGGCTGAGCGAGTACCCGAGCTCGCCACCCTCGTGGATCGATCCGGGCAGCTCGGGCGCGACGTGGCTCGGGATACCGCCAGGAAAGGAGAACTGCCGGAACAGCCGCGCCATCCCGGTCGCATCCCGGGAGACGTCGGGGTACGTGGAGCTGTAGCTGCCTTCGAGCCAGGTGTTCGCCGCGATCGCCGGGCCGCCGTGGCCCGGGCCGATCACGTACATCATGCTCAGGTCGCGCTGCCGGATCACCCGGTTGAGGTGGGTGTAGAGCAGGTTGAGTCCCGGCGTCGTACCCCAGTGCCCGAGCAGCCTCGGCTTGATGTGCTCGGCGCGCAGCGGCTCGGTCAGCAGCGGGTTGGCGAGCAGGTAGATCTGGCCCGCGGACAGATAGTTCGCGGCCCGCCAGTACGCGTCGAGATCGGCGATCTCGGCGTCGGTGAGCGGCTTTCCGGTGAGCTCATGCATAGTGTCTCCTCAGCTGGGCCGTGGACAGGTCGACGACCTCGTCGACGGCGTCCAGGTCGCGGTGGCGGTGGGTGATGAGGAGCGTGGTCCGCCCCTCGGTGGCGTTGGTGATGTCCTGGATCAAGGCGTCGGCGGTCGGTTCGTCGAGGTGGGCGGCGGGTTCGTCGAGGACGAGTACGACGGGGTTCGCCAGCAGCGCGCGAGCGAGCGCGAGCCTCTGACGTTCCCCACCGGAGAGGCGGTCGCCGCGCTCTCCGACCGTGGTGGCGAGCCCGGCCGGCTGTCGCCGTACCCACTCGCCGAGGCGGACGCGGTCGAGGACGTCGAGCAGCTCGGCGTCGGTCGCGTCCGGTTTGCCGATCCGCAGGTTGTCCCGGACGGTGGCGTCGAACACGTGGTCGTCCTGACCGCACAGCACGACGTGCCGGCGGTACGACGCCTCATCGAGCGAGCTCAGGGCCGCGCCGGCCAAGGTGACCGTGCCGGCTTCCGGGGCCAGGAACCCCATCAGTACGGCGGCGACCGTGCTCTTCCCGGACCCGCTCGGACCGATCAGCCCGACCCGGCGCGCCGGTCGGAGGTCGAGGCTGACGTTCACCAGCACCGGATCCGGTGCACCGGGCCAGCGCGCGTCGACCGCACGCAGCGAGAGCGTGCCCGGCTCCGCCGGTTTGGTGCCCCAGGCAACCGATGGCGCGGGGAGGTCGGCCAAGGCCCGGAGCCGGTCCGCGGCCTGGTGGCCACGGACGAGGTACCGGGCGGCGCCGGGCAGCGGGGTGACGAGCTCGAAGACCGCGAGCGGCGTCAGTACGAGAACCGCGAGTACGACACCGGCCACGCGGCCGTCACGGACCGCGGGTACGCCGACCAGCATCTCGCCGACCACAGTGAGCGCGAGGGTGCCGTTGACAATGGCCGCACCGACACCGGCGCCTGCGGCAGACCGCCTGAGCAGGCCGGTGAGCCTCGAGTCCTCTCGCCGGACCTGCGTCAACGACTGCGCGGTCGCGTCGTACGCCGTGAGGTCGGGAAGACCGGTGAGAAGTTGGTGCACCTCGGTGCCGAGGGCAGAGCGGGTCGGCGCGAACCGCCGCTCGGATCGCGCGGACAGCAGCAGCGAGGCTGTGGGACCGCCGATGCTCGCCGCGGCGAGTCCGAGCAGCAGAACGGCCCCGGCCGACGGAAGGATCGTAGTGAACAGTGCAACGGCAGCCGCGCCGGTCACGACGCTGACGGCAATCGGCAGCGCACCACGGACGAGCAGGTCCTGAACAGCGTCCACGTCGCTGGTCACCCGGGCGAGCAGGTCACCGGCGCGGGTTCCGCCGAGGCCTGCCGGAGCTGCCCGGTCCAGATCGATCCACGCGTGCACCCGGGTCCGGCCGAGGACCCGGAACGCCGCATCGTGGCCGACGAGGCGTTCGGCGTACCGCAGGACGCCGCGCCCGATGCCGAAGGCACGGACGGCGACGATCGCGACGGTCAGGTACAGCACCGGCGGATGTTGCGCGGCGCGGGAGATGAGCCACGCGGAGGTGGCCATCAGCCCGATCGAGCAGCTCATCGCCAGCACACCGAGAAGCGTCGCGGCGGCAAGGCGTTTCAGCTCCGGCCGGATCAGACCGGTCAGCCAGCCGACGGTGGTCATGCGGGCACCGTCGTACGGTCGAGCCGGATCACGTGGTCGCACAGCTCGAGCAGTGCCGGCCGGTGGGTGACCAGGACGACGGTTCGGCCGGCGAAGACGGACGGCAGCGTCTCCAGCAGCGCCTGTTCGGTGTCGGGGTCTACGCTCTCGGTCGGCTCGTCGAGAAGGAGAAGACGAGCGTCGCGGAGGATGACCCGGGCGAGCGCGATCCGCCGGCGCTGGCCGACTGACACGCCCTGCCCGCGCTCGCCCAGTTCGAGGTCCAGCGGTACGTCGACGCGCGCCGACCGGGCGGCACGCCGTACCGCCAGGTCGTCCACGGTCGGCCGGCCCAGCCGGATGTTGTCGGCCACCGTGCCTGCGAAGAGCACCGGGTCCTGTGGCAGCCAGGCGATGTCCCGCCGCCAGCGGGCCAGGTCGGCGCCGGCCAGGTCGATGCCGCCGGCAAGCACCTTGCCCTGGTCGGGAGTGACGATGCCGAGCAGGAGGCCCAGCAGGGTGGACTTCCCGCCGCCGCTGGGACCGACGACGCCCGTCACCTCGCCGGCCGGGATTTCGAGTGTGAGGTTGCGGAGCGTGGGTTCGTCCGTGTCCCTGCCGTGCACAGTGACGTGGTCGACCACAAGCATGCCTGCGGGATCGGCGGTAGTGAGCCTCGTGGTCTGACGGCGGTCCGCTGGTGCGTGCTGGTCGATCACCTCGAAGAGCTGATCGGCCGCGGCCAGGCCCTCCGCGCTGGCGTGGTAGTGCGCTCCCAGTAGGCGCAGCGGCAGATACGCCTCGGGCGCGAGGATCAGCACCAGGAGCGCGGTCCGCAGATCGAGACGGCCCTCGACGAGCCGGAGGCCGACCGAGACCGCGACAAGCGCCACGGACAGCGTCGCGACGAGTTCGAGGACGAGGGACGACAGGAACGCGATCCGCAGTGTGGCGAGCGTCGTACGGCGCTGGCGGTCGGCGAGCCGGCGGATCGTCTCGACCTGGGCGCGGGAACGGCCGAAGACCTTGAGCGTGCCGAGACCGCCGAGCACGTCGAGGAAGTGGTGGGCCAGGTGCTGCAGCGTCGCCCACTGCCGGGCCGTCGCGGCCTTGGTGGTGAGCCCGACCAGCACCATGAAGATCGGGATCAGCGGCAGCGTCACGACCACGATCACCGCGCTCAGCCAGTCGGCCGTCGCCATCCGCGCCGCGACGACGAGTGGTACGACGCCGACGAGCACGAGCTGGGGCAGGTACCGAGAGAAGTAGTCGTCGAGGGCGTCGATCCCGCGGGTGGCGAGCGTGGTCAGCTCGCCGCTGCGCTCGCCGGTCAGCCAGCGCGGGCCGAGGGCAACGATCTGCTCGAGGAACCGCATTCGGAGCTCGGACTTCACCGTGGCCGAGCAGCGCTGGGCCACGAGCTCCGCGACCCAGGTCAGGGCTGCCCGGCCGAGCAGGGCGGCCGCGAGAGCGCTGACCGGTCCGCGCAGCCGGTGAAGGTCCAGTCCGCCGAGGAATGCGTCGGCGATGATGTCTGCGAGCAGCCAGGCCTGGAGCAGGATGAGAACCGCTTGCGCCGTACCGATCACAGCCGACAGCACCAGGAAGACCCTGGTGCCGCGAGTGTGCTGGAGCAGCCGGCGGTCGACCGCCGGCATCAGGCCGCCGCCTCGACCTGTGGGATGTCGTCTCGGGTGAGGCGTTGCCGGAAGACCCAGTAGGTGTAGCTCTGGTAGAGAAGCACGATCGGCGTGCAGATGACCGCGACCCAGGTCATGATCTTGAGCGTGTACGGCGTCGACGCCGCGTTCGTGGTGGTCAGGCTGAAGGCCGGGTCGGTGGTTGACGGCAGCACGTCGGGGTAGAGCGTGACGAACAGCGTCGCCGCGGCGAGGCCGATGGTGGCCGCCGTACCGAGGAAGGCGAGACCGTCCCGGCCGGCGCGGGAGGCGCCGACACCACCGAGCAGTGCGGCTGCGGCCAGCAGGGCAAGCGTCCAGGTGATCCACGAGCCGTCGTACGACTGGGTCCAGAGCAGGAAGGCCGCCGCCAGGGGAACGGTGACCGCGCTCAGCGGCAGCACCAGCGACCGAGCCCGGTCGCGGACCGGTCCGTGGGTCTTGAGCGCGAGGAAGATCGCTCCGTGCAACGCGAACAGGGTCAGGGTGGTCAGCCCGCCGAGCAGCGCGTAGGGGTGGAGCAGGGTGAAGAAGGTGCCGGTGAAGTCGTGGTTCGCGTTCAGCGGTACGCCGCGGACGATGTCGGACAGCGCCACACCCCACAGCAGGGCGGGTACGGCGCTGCCGATGACGATCGTGAGGTCCCAGCGTCGGTGCCACGCCGCGTCCTGCAGTTTGTTGCGGTACTCGAGTGCGAGGCCGCGGACGATCAGCGCGACCAGGATGATCAGCAGCGCGAGGTAGAAGCCGGAGAACAGGGTGGCGTACCAGAACGGGAACGCGGCGAACGTGGCGCCGCCGGCGACCAGCAGCCAGACCTCGTTGCCGTCCCAGACCGGTCCGATGGTCCGGAGCGTGACCTGACGGTCGACCGCGTCTTTGGCGACCACGGGGAGCAGCATGCCGACGCCGAAGTCGAAGCCTTCCAGGACGAGGTAGCCGGTCCACAGGACCGCGATGAGCAGGAACCAGAGGTCGGTGAGATGCATGGTGGTCTCCTCAGACTCCTCAGTCTCTTCAGTACAGGAAGGCGGGCTCGGGAGCGTCCGCTTCCGCCGAGGGTTCGGCCGGTACGGTCCGGGCGAACCGGAGCAGCAGGGCGACCTCGATCACCGCGAGGACGCCGTACAGGAGGGTGAAGGTGATCATCGAGGTGAGCACCGAGCCGGCGCCGACGGTGGGGGAGACGCCGTCGCGGGTCTGCATCAGGCCGAACACGATCCACGGTTGCCGGCCGAGCTCGGTGAAGATCCACCCGAAGCTGTTCGCGACCAGCGGCAGCACCGGCAGTGCGATCGCGGCGCGCACGAACCAGCGTGACGGCGTACCGCGTTCGCGGCGGCGCAGGTACCAGAGGGTGATCAGCGCCATCAGCGCGGAGAGCGCGCCGAACAGGATCATCAGCCGGAAGGTCCAGTAGGTGACGGGGATGTTCGGCTTGTAGCTGCCCGGCCCGAAGCGCTGCTCGTAGGCCTGCTGCAGGTTGTTGATGCCCTGGACCTTGCCGTTCCAGGTTCCGGTGGCCAGGAAGGACAGCCCGTGCGGGATGGTCAGTGACCAGACCTCGCGCTGCCCGTCGAGCGATCCGACGGTGAGCAGTGAGAAGCCGGCCGGCTGGGAGGTGTCGTAGAGCGCCTCGGCCGCGGCCATCTTCATCGGCTGGGTCTCGGTCATGATCTTGCCCTGGATGTCACCGGTTACGAGCACCAGGACGGACGCGACCAGGACGGTGATCGCTCCGAGTTTGGCCGTCGGGCGGAACAACGCGGTTCGTGCAGCGTCGCGGCGGAGCAGGTGCCACAGCGAGATGCCCAGCATGAAGGCTCCGCCGGTGAGGAAGGCGGCGGAGATCGTGTGCGGGAACGTCGCCAGCGCGACCTTGTTGGTGAGCACGGCGCCGAAGTCCTTGAGTTCGGCGCGGCCGGTGGCCCGGTTGTAGGTGTAGCCAACGGGCCACTGCATCCAGGAGTTCGCGGCGAGGATGAAGTACGCCGACAACTGGGTGCCGATGGCAACGAGCCAGATCGAGGCCAGGTGCACCTTCTTCGGCAGCCGGTCCCAGCCGAAGATCCAGAGCCCGAGGAACGTTGACTCCAGGAAGAAGGCGAGCAGGCCCTCGATCGCCAGCGGCGCGCCGAAGATGTCGCCGACGAACTTCGAGTAGGCGCTCCAGTTCATCCCGAACTGGAACTCCTGGACGATGCCGGTGACCACACCGATCGCGAAGTTGATCAGGAACAGCTTGCCCCAGAACTGGGTGAGCTGCCGGTACTTGACCTTCCCGGTCCGGTACCAGGCGGTGTGCAGGCCGGCGACCAGTGCGGAGAGGCCGATGGTGATCGGCACGAACAAGAAGTGGTAGACGGTAGTGATTCCGAACTGCCACCGTGCCAGGTCGATCGCATCCATGTCCTCAGCGTCCCGGTCGTCGCCCGGGCCGGCCTAGGGGCGAAGGTCCCGGGCCCCGGGACCAACGGCTCTGGCCCGGCGGGCCGCTTCGCGGTGGGCTGGCGGGAGACGAGAGGACGGCGATCGAGCAGCCGGCCGCGGGATGGGACGTTCTGACCAACTCGGTCATGCGACGTCGGCTGGGTTCTGCTCGAAGCGGAGGGCGACGCGGGCGAGCGCTCGTAGGGCCGCGACCGTCTCGGCGACCTCTCGGTGTGAGTCGGCGGGGTGGACGGTTCGGTACAGGTCGTCGCGGAGGTCCTGCAGGCGGTCGACGAGGTGCTCGATCTCGTCGGACAGGATCGTGTCGTGCGGGTGCTCAGCAGTGAGCTCCGGCAGGATGCGTCCGCGGAACGCGGAGAGCGTGTGCAGAGCTTCGGCCAGGCGGCGATCCTCCAGCACCCACTCGTCGGACGAGCTGGTCGCGGCGATCGTCTCGAGGTCGGCCTCCCAGCGGTCGATCTGTTCGCGCAGGGTGGTCATGGTTGCTCCTTGGAAAGGAAGTCGGCGACCGCCCGGCGGGCGGTGCGCGCCGTCGAGTGGCTGTGGCCGAAACGGATGATCATGTGGGCATGACCGGGCTGGTGGGTGAGGCCCTGCACCGTGCGGCGCAGGTCGTCGAACTCCAGCGGCTGGTTCAGGAAGGACGCGCTGACACCCGCGCGGGTCGCGGTGAGCAGCACACGCTCGAGCGCGGATCCGGCCGCGACCTGGTCGGCAGGCTCGTCGTACGCGGTCGACAGAACGGCGATGTCCGGTCGGCTCTCGAAGGTGCCTTGGGCGCGGATCCGATCGGCCGGCCGAGTGGCCATGTCGCGAACGGCTGCCGGGTAACCCGCCGGTCGCGGCCCGAGGGCCGAGCTGGGGATGCCGTCGGCTGTTCGTTCGCCGCCGACCCAGTGCGCGCGTTCGGCGCGACGGTGCCAGTCGCCGATCTCGCGCAGGTCGGTATCGAGGACCAGGTCGAGCACGGCGTGTACCTCGGTCTCGCCGAGCCAGATGAGCTCCGCACCTTCGACGTACGCCGCCTGCAGCAACGCGACCCGAAGACTCTCGGGCAACGCGGCATCGCTGGGGTGCCGGTCGGTGTGGCGGTGCGGGATCTGCTGAGCGAGGTCGCGGAGCTCATCGTTGCGGGTCGCGGTCGGCTCGAGCACGATCCGGGCCAGCAGGTCCGGTTCCTCCGGGTACGGCGCCAGCCCGAACCAGGCGCCGTACCCGAGGCTCTCGGCCGCGCAACGGAGGTTGAACGCGGCGGCACCGGCGGCGATCCGCATCGCGCGGCCGGTCGGGTCCTCGGCGGGGAGGGTGCGCGATCCGTCCAGGTAGACGTCGATCACGTGCCCGTCGATCTCGAACCGCCAAGGCTGGGTGTTGTGCATGCTCGGTGCGGCGACGGCCGCGGCCAGCATGGTCTCGACATCGTCGGACGGCAGTTGCTCGGACACTGGACGCTCCTCCCACTGGTTCTCCTACCTCAGCCTCGCCGCCGGGAGGGGAGCGGCGCTGCGGGCAAGAGTCCCGAGTCGGAGGGCCTTAGGCCATGTCTGGCAATTCCTCGCCTACTGCGCTGAACTCGGCACGGCATCTCGCCGCACTGGTGCAAAGGGCACGATGCTCCGCATCGAACCCTTCGCCCCAGCACGCCGAGCTACCGCACCGAGCACATGCTCGTTACGGCGCGGAATTGCCAGACATGACCTAGTCAGTCGGCGCGCTGAGCTCCACCACGGTGCCGTGCGGCTCGTTACTGGTGATCCGGACTGTGCCGCCGAGCGTCTGCGCCCGCTCGGTGAGGTTTCGCAGCCCGCTGCGGCGAGTGCCGGCGCCGATGCCGATGCCGTCGTCGGTGATCCGGGTGATGACCTGGCCGGCCTCGACGGTCACCTCCACGGTCGCGTGCGCCGCCTGCGCGTGCCGGACGACGTTGGACAGCGATTCCCGAACGGCGGCGAGGATCTGCGGCCGGACGGACGCCGGTACGACGGTGTCGATCGGACCCGTGCAGATCAGCTGCGGGCGGAAGCCGAGCGGCTCGGCGTACTCCGCGACGAGTGCCTGGAGGTCACCGCGCAGGGAGCTCGCGTTGGGCGCCTGCTGGAGCTCGAAGATCGCGGCGCGCAGGTCGCGGATCGTGGTGTCGATGTCCTCGACCGCCCGGCTGAGACGTTCCTGGTGCTCGGGCCGGGCGAGGCGGTGCATCCCTTGAAGTTGCAGGCCGGTGGCGAACAGCCGCTGGATGACGAGGTCGTGCAGGTCGCGGGCGATTCGGTCGCGGTCCTCCAGGACGGCGAGCATGTCACGGTCGTGCTGCGCCTGGGCTCGTTCCAGCGCGAGGGTGACTTGGCCGGCGAAGAGCCGGACCAGCTCGGCGCCTTCGGTGACCGGCGCGGTCGACCCCTGCTCCGAAGCGACGACCAGCAGGCCGCTCGTGCCCGTGCGGCCTGGTGGCAGCGGGGCGATCGTGGTCCGGCCGAGCGTGGCGCCTTCCGGAAACTCGGTCAACGCACCGGTGTCCTTGAGCAGCTGCGCCGCGTCCTCGATGATCACGACCTGGTTGTCCGCGGCCGTGACCCGGCCCAGGACGGGCAGGCCGGCGGGGATACGGCGACCGAGGTACCGGCCGAAGCCGGCGGGTCCCTCGATCCCACGGACGACCAGTTCGTCGCCGTCGGTGACCAGCACGCCGGCGACCTGGGCCCCGGAGATCTCGCAGGACCGCTGGGCAATCAGCTGCAGCGCCTGGTCCGGGTCGAACTCGCCAAGCATCAGCTGGGTGATCTCGGCGTTCGTCTCGTGCCAGCGCCGGCGTTGCTCGGTGTCGGCGTACAACCTCGCGTTGTCGATCACCACGCCTGCCGCGGCGGCGAGCGCGGAGACCGTGCTCACGTCGTCCTCGGTGAAGTCGGCGCCGCCGGTCTTCTCGGTCAGGTACAGGTTGCCGTAGGCGTGCTCGCGGGTCCGGATCGGGACCCCGAGGAAACTTTTCATCGGCGGGTGGTTCGGTGGGAAGCCGTACGACCTGGGGTGCTCGGCGAGGTCATGCAGGCGGATCGGTTCCGGGTGCTCGATCAGCAGACCGAGGATGCCGTGGCCCTCCGGGTACGGTCCGATCGCGGCGATCTCGTCGTCGCTGACGCCGTGGGTGATGAAGCGCACCAGGCGTTTGCCGTCGGGGCCGACGACACCGAGCGCGCCGTACCGGGCGCCGGCGAGCTCGCAGGCGGCGGTGACGATCCGGTCGAGCGTGCTGTTCAGGTCCAGGTCGGCGCCGATGCCGACGACCGCGTCGAGCAGGGCCCGCAGCCGCTCCTGGGACTCCATGATCTCGTCGACCCGGCCGAGCAGCTCCTGCAGGAGCGCATCGAGCCGCACCCGGGACAACCCGGGAAACTCCAGCGCCCCCTCGTCCCAGGCACCTCGCCCCGTGCGCGAGTCCTCAGTCACGGGCTCAGGCTACGAGACGTGACCGGCGGTGGGAAGGAGCGCTAGCCCGACCGTGGCCGCTGACCCCAGGGCACGAGGCGTCGGCCATGCACGGACTCGATCCCCAGGCGGACCAGCTGCGGATCGTCCATCGGCAACCACGAGTGCAGCGGCACGGTACGGCGCAACGTCGCCACCTCGTCCGGCGTGACGACGGACAGATGCCCGATCGCCGTCACCGTCCACCCGACGTGGTACTCCAACTGCACCTCGTCGGCCTCGAAAGCGACCACGTCGCCGCGCTCGGCCGCGCGCAGCTTGTCGCCCTGCCCGGTGCTGAACACGATCGTGTCGCCGTCGACGACGAAGTTCACCAGCCGTACCGCGGGAAGACCGCCGTACGTGTAAACCAGTCGCCCGATCGGAACCGACGCGAGCAGGCCCAGGCAGTCGGCCAGACCGAGCACCTGCAGCCGGGAATGATCAAAGCGGAGTAGCGCGGTCATGGGAACCTCCCTGTGAGGATCCACGATGCCTCTCGGCCGCCGCCCGCCGTAGGGCCGAAAGTCCCCACCTGACCAAAACCCGCTGGCGGGTTTATCGGTACACGACTGGCGTCAGAATTGCGGAGACCGGCAACCTGGAGAAGAGGACAGAGCGATGCTCGATCCCGTCGTCGACAAAGGTCAGCTGACCGAGACTGACCGCTTCATCTTCGAGTCGTGGGGCTACTTCCTGATTCCCGGCGTCTTGACCAAGGACGAGGCCGCGGAGGCGTACGAGGTCTCGCGGCGGCTGCACGAGAACCGCGACCGCGAGTTCGGGCAGATCGGCCGCAGCTACGAGAGCGAGCCGGTTCTCGAGCGGCTGATCGATCATCCTGATGTGCTGCCGAAGGTGCAGGGTCTGCTCGGCGACCGGTTCGTGCTGCAAGCCGGCTGGAACACCATGCAGCCGGCGCACGCGGGGAACGGCGGCTGGCACCAGGACGGATCGTCCGCCTTCGATTTCAAGGACCTGGGTTACCCGGTACCGCTGCTGCAGCTCCGGGTGTCGTACCTGCTCACCGACCAGACCGTGCCCGGGATGGGCAACCTGGAGCTGATCCCCGGCAGCCACCGCTCGCGGGTAGCCCTGCCTGACTCGATCCGGCAGAGCAAAGGCGACATCGCGATCGGCCATGTCGTCTGCGCCGAGGCCGGCGCCGCCCTGGTGTTCCACAACGGCGTCTGGCACCGAACCTTCCGCCACGACGGCGACTACGACCGCTTCACCACGCACTACGTCTACAGCCCGCCGTGGGTCCGCCCGGCCGACCGTTTCGGCAACGATCCCGAGTTCCTCGAGCGCACCACACCCCTGAGGCGCGCCCTGCTCGGCGAGTTCACCAGGCCGGACGCGCCGTTCGGCGCCAACTACGACCCGCTACCGATCTGACGCACTCACCACCAGTAGGCGGGCTGGGTCGTGTAGGGCTCTTCCAACGAGTGGATCTCCTCGGCCGTCAGCTCGAGGTCCAACGCCGCGGCAGCGTCGGTGAGGTGGTGTGGTTTGGTCGCCCCAACGATCGGAGCGGAGACGATCGGCTTGGACAGGAGCCAGGCCAGCGCGACCTGAGCCATGGGTACGCCGCGTTCCTCCGCCACTCGTTGTACGGAGTCCACGACCGGCCGGTCGACGTCGAGGTCGAACGTCTTGGCGACGTGGTCGCTGTCGCCGCGCTCGGTGTGCCGGCCCCAGGGGCGCGTCAGTCTGCCCTTGCCCAACGGTGAGTACGGTACGCAGCCGACGCCCAGGTCGGCGCACATCGGCAGCATCTCGCGCTCCTCCTCGCGTTTGAGCAGGTTGTACTGGTTCTGCATGGACACGAACCGGGTCCAGCCGCCGAGGTCTGCCGCGTGCTGCAGTTTGGCGAATTGCCAGGCCCACATCGACGACGCTCCGATATAGCGGACCTTGCCCGCCTTGATCACGTCGTACAGCGCTTCCATCGTCTCTTCGACCGGTACGTCGGGATCGAAGCGATGGATCTGGTAGAGGTCGATGTAGTCGGTGCCCAGGCGGGTCAGGGACGCGTCCAGCTGTTCGAGGATGGCCTTGCGGGACAGGCCGGATCCGCCCGGACCGTCGTGCATCTTGCCGTAGACCTTCGTGGCCAGGACGATGTCCTCCCGCCGCGCGTACTTCGTGATCGCGCGGCCGACGTACTGCTCCGAGCTTCCAGCGCCGTACCCGTTGGCGGTGTCCCAGAAGGTGATGCCGAGCTCGACGGCCTGCCGGAAGAACGGTTGCGCGGCCTCCTCGTCGAGGGTCCACCGGTGGAAACCGGGATCGCCGAAGCTCATGCACCCCAGCGCGATCCGGCTGACCTTCAGACCGGAGTCGCCAAGTCGTTGCTGGTCCATCGTCGCCCTCCAGTCGGTGTTGCGTGGGTCCGCAGTCAGCGCGGATTGTCCAGGCGGTCGTGGTACGTCGGCGCGGTCGATTCCGCTTGATCCGTTGCGGCCCAGCTGGCCAGCAGCGCGAGCCGTTCTTGGCTTGGTGAGCCGGGTTCGGCGGTGTAGATGAGGAAGGACAGACCGGGTTCGGCGGTGAGTTCCAGCCCCTCGTAGGTGAGGGTCAGGTCGCCGACGACGTGGTGGTGGAAGTTCTTCGTGCCGCTGCCGTGGCGGCGTACGTTGTGGGCGCCCCAGCGGGTACGGAAGTCATCGCTTCGGGTGGACAGCTCTCCGATCAGGTCGTGCAGCTGCTTGTCCTGCGGGTCGCGCCCGGCCTCGGTGCGCAGGATCGCGACGCTGACGTCGGCGGCGGCGTCCCAGTCGGGGTAGAAGGTGCGGGATCGGTCGTCGAGGAAGTTGAACCGGGCGAGGTTGCCCCGGCCGGGTCCGTCGAAGACGTGGTCGTAGAACGCGCGGCCGAGGCTGTTGGAGGCGAGGATGTCCATCCGGCCGTTGCGGACGAACGCCGGTCCCGCGGTGATGGCGTCCAGGGCGAGTTGGAGGCCGGGCCGCGCGACCCACTGCTTGGGTTTGCGTCGCGGCACCGGCGGAGTCGATCCGTTCGCGACTCTCGCCAGGTCGAACAGGTACTCACGCTCGGCGTCGTCGAGCTGCAGAGCCCGGGCGACCGCGTGCAGGACGCCGTCGGACACGCCGCCGAGGTCCCCACGCTCGAGCCGCGAGTAGTACTCGATGCTGACGTCGGCGAGCATCGCAACCTCCGTACGCCGCAGTCCCGGCACCCGCCGGTTACTGCCGGGCGCGAGTCCTACGTCGTCGGGAGTGAGCCGAGCGCGCCGCGAAGTCAGGAACTCGCGCACCTCCTGCCGGTTCGTGCCTCGCCCATCCGTATCCACAAACAAGACGCTACGACGTCACACGACCACTGGGGATGCCCTACCAGTACACCTCTCCGCAGTGGTGACTTCCAACCGCCGGCTGCTTCCGGCGGCCGACTTCACGCAGGTGCCGGGCGCGGGCCACTTCATCGCTCTGGAGCTACTGGCCGACCTGCTGAGGGAGTAGTGCTAGGTCTACCGCAGGAGTCCAATCAGCGCGCTGTCGGAGGTTGTCGGTGGTCGCCTAGCTTGGGCGCATGACAGTGACGCTGCTCCGGGCGATGACCGGGCGACGGTTCCTGGTCTCGGTGTGGCCGTGGCGTGGGTTTGCCTACTCCGCCACGACGGGGGTTGCCTGTAGCCTGCTATGGCTCCTGCTGGCGGTGCCGCTGACGCCGGTGTTCGCGGCCGTGGTCGTGCTCAGCTCCGGGCGTACGGATGGCTATCTGATCGCGGCGGCCGGCCTCGGGCTTCTCGGGATGGGCCTGCTCGCGTTGCTCGGCCCACGGCTGGCGCTTGCGATGGCCCGCATCGAACGGTGGCGACTGCGGCTGCTCGGAGATGCGCCGCTGCGCTCCGGGCGTCAAACCGACCGCTACACCGACCCGGCCACCTGGCGAGCGGTGGCCTACGCGGTCCTGCTCGGCGTCGTCGGCCCGATCTGGCTCGGGGTACTCGGAGCCATCGGGCTGATCGTCGTCTCGACACCGATCGCGGTGCATCACCGGATCTCGGTCATGGACTCACCGGCCGGCATCGCCGAGCGGGCCGGTGACGGACTGCTGCTGATCCCGGTCCTGCTCTACCTGACCGCCCTGTTCAGCGGCGCGCATGCTGCACTGGCCCGGATGCTGCTGTGCCCGGACCCGTCCGAGGAACTGGTCGAGGTCGGCCGCTCCCGGACCCGGCTGGCCCACGCGTTCGACGCCGAACTCGTACGTATAGAGCGCGACCTGCACGACATCGCTCAGCAGCGCTTGGTCGCCCTGACCATGCAGATCGGGATGGCTCAGCTCGATCTGCCACCGTCCTCGCCGGCTGCTGCCGCGATGTCGGCCGCGCACGACCAGGCCAAAACGCTGATGGCCGAGCTGCGCGATCTGATCCGCGGCATCAGCCCACGCACACTGCGGGACCTGGGCCTGCGGGCAGCGGTCGAGGAGCTGGCCGCCGCGAGTTCCCTCGACGTACGCGTCGACGTGACCTCGGCGCGGTTCCCGGCGAACGTCGAGACGGTCGCCTACGCAACCGTCTCCGAGGCTCTGGCCAACGCGGTGAAACACGCTGCCGCCCCCGGGATCACCATCACCGCCTGGCGCGAGGCTGATCGATTGATCGTCGAGGTCCGCGACGATGGTGGTGGCGGCGCCGACCCCGATCGCGGCTCCGGACTGACCGGGCTCGCTGATCGGGCCGCCGCGGCCGGCGGCCGGTTGCTGATCTCGAGCCCGGTCGGTGGTCCGACGATCCTGCGGGTGGAGCTGCCGTGCGTGTCGTGATTGCCGAGGACTCGGTCCTGCTTCGCGAGGGGTTGAGCGCGATGCTGGCCCGGTTCGGGATCGAGGTCGTCGCTGCGGTCGGTAATGCACCCGCATTGCTCGCTGCCGTCTCCGAGCACCACCCGGCACTCGTCATCACCGACGTCCGGATGCCACCGGACTACACCGACGAAGGGCTGCGGGCCGCCGTCTCATTACGTACCGAGGATCCCGAGCTCGCAGTAGTTGCCCTCAGCCAGTACGTGCAGCACAGCTACGCCGGCGAACTGCTCGCATCGGGTTCCGGTCGGTCCATAGGCTACCTGCTCAAGGACCGCATCGGCGACGTGGCCGAGTTCGCCGGGCAGCTCCGCCGGGTGGCCGAGGGCGGCACGGTGGTCGATCCCGAGGTCGTACGGCAGCTGATGCAACGCCGCCGCGACCCGCTCAAGCAGCTCTCGGCCCGCGAACGCGAGGTCCTCGCCCTGGTGGCGCAGGGCCACTCGAACGCGTCGGCCGCCCGGAGCCTGTCCCTGACCGAGGCCGGTATCGCCAAGCACATCGGCAACGTCCTCACCAAGCTGAACCTGCCGGTCAGCGACGACACCAACCGGCGGGTCCTCGCCGTGCTCGCGTACCTGCGCAGCCGATCCGACTAGGAGTCCCCTGTGATCACCACCATCGCCCGGCGGCGTGACGCCGGGCTCCTCACCATGGCTGGTTTCCTGGCCATCGCGTTCTTCCTCGTCCCGCCGCTGCTGGGCTCCGGACGACCTGATGACTTCCCACGCGCCTTCCTCGCCTACTGGTCCTCAGGCGGTGGCGCGGACTTCCCTCCCGACCTTCAGCACCTCGTCGACCACCAGTTCCGCTACCACCTGGTGCGCGTGGTGATCGCTGTGCCGCTGCTCGCGGTCCTTGTGGCGCTGGCCGTCCGGCTCCGGAGGTTCCGGCTGCCGATCGGGGTGCTCGCGCTCGTGGCGGCGGTGCTGCTGATCGAAAATGTTCAAGGGATCGTGTCACCCTTCGGCACGCTGCTGCCGAACCTGGCGTCCAGCCGCGCAAACGATCTGGCCGCCGTACTGGCCCAGGTCCGCGAGCAGGTCGTGAACGGCCCGAGGTCGCCTGCGCTCGAGGTGATGCTCGGCGAGTACGTGCGGTGGCACGTGGTGAAGGCCGTGCTGTCCGGGCTGCTCGCCGCCGTACTCATCGTCCTGTCGGTCGTGGCGTGGCGCCGGCGTCGGTTGTTCGGCCTGCTCATGGCGGTGCCGGCCGTGGCCGTGCTGGTTGTCGTGGTAGCCAACGTGACCACCGTGGCCAATCCAGACCCGGGCTTCCTGCTGCTCCTCAAGGGCAGTTGGTGAGATTCGTTAACGGACCATGGCCAGCACATCGCGGACCAGCCGCGGGGCGCGGTCAGGATCGACCGGCAGCGCGAAGATGACGTTGTAGTAGAGCGGCGCGACGACGTGGTCGAGGATCTGCTGGACCGTCGGTGTCCTCTCTCCGCGGTCGCCGGCGCGCCGTACCATCTCCGCCGCCTGCTCGCGCCGCCTCTCCGTGACCGGGCAGCTCTCGACGAGCTCGACCCGTGCCGACACCATCGCGCGCAGGTAGCGGGCTCGCTCGGGACGGCTGATGTCGCGGGCGATGATATTTGCCCATTCGATCAGGTCTTGTTCGAGTGATCCGGTGTCGGGGACCGTCTCGCCGTCGCGTGTCAGGGCGGCGACCGCGACCTCCTCGAGCAGCGCGTGCACGTCGGGCCAACGCCGGTACAGCGTCGTCGGGTTGACCCCGGCTCGCTCGGCGATCACCGGAAAGCTGAGCTTGTCGGCACCCTCGCCGACGAGCTCGCCGACCGAGGTGTAGATCGCGGTCAGGACCCGGCTGCTGCGCCCCCCGGGACGGGCTGATCGATCGGCCACGAGACGATCGTACGCAAAGAAATTTGCTTTTGCCACGATGACCCGTACTGTCGTTAGAGCAAAGATCATTGCTTTAGGGATGGAGGTCCCCGTGTTCAGTCGACCAGTCTCGTTCTTCGTTGCCGGGGCCGCCGGCGCCGCGACGCTGACGGCCGCCTCTGCACCGTCGCCGCTCTATCCCGTCTACCAACGCCTCTGGGGGTTCTCCGCGTTCACGCTGACGGTCGTCTTTGCCGTCTACGTCTTCGCGTTGCTGGCAGCGTTGCTGACCGTGGGCTCGCTGTCCGATCGGGTGGGCCGTCGGCCGGTCGCCTCCGCAGCCTTGGTGCTGCTTGCGGTGGGAATGCTCCTGTTCGCGATCGCCGGAGGTACCGGTGGCCTGATCGTGGCGCGGATCGTGCAGGGCTTCGCCGTCGGCGCTGCCACCGGCACGACGACGGCCATGATCATGGATTCCGCGCCGAACCCACGGGTCGGCTCGATCGTCAGCAGCGCGGCCCCCGCAGTGGGCATCACGATCGGGGCGGTGCTTGCCGGTGCCCTGGTGGAGTTCGCGCCGCTTCCTCGCCAGCTCGTGTACTGGATCCTCGCGGTCGTCTTTCTGGTGCTCGCCGCGCTCGTCTGGTGGATCCCCGAACGCGCTCGCCCCGAGCCGGCGTCGCGGGATTCGCTCCGGCAGTCGCTCCGGCAGTCGCTTTGGCGGTCGCTCCGGCCGAGCGCCGGACTGCCGCCGGTCACGCGGCCGATCTTCCTCGCACTGCTTCCGTCGATGGCCGCGGTCTGGGCGCTCGCCGGGCTCTATCTGTCGCTCGGGTCGTCGGTACTCGGCAGCGTCCTCGAGGTGCACAGCCATTTCGTCGTGGGCATCGTGCTCGGCGTGTTCTTCACAGCCGGGATCGCAGGCACCATCGTCTCGACAGTCGCACCGCCCCGGTGGGGCGAGTGGTTCGGGTACGGAACACTCGCGCTCGGCGTCCTCGCCACGATCACGGCGATGCTGCTGAGCTCGTTGCCGCTCTACGTGGCCGGATCGCTGGTCGCGGGGCTCGGCTTCGGCGCCGCGTTTCGGCACGCCGTCAACGCGCTCGGCGAGGCGGCGCCGGCCGTCCAGCGCGGGGAAGTGTTCGCGACCATGTACATCGTCAGCTATCTCGCTTTCAGTGTCCCGGCGCTCGCTGCCGGGCTCGCTGTCGTACGGTTCGGGCTCAAGCCGACAGCCGTTGCGTACGGGGCGTTGGAGGTGGCGCTCGTTCTGATCGCGGCGGTCGCAGGGGTCGTCCGGGCGCGCCGACAGGTCAATGAGAACGCGCTCCGGCTGACGAGGCAGTCTGTTGCCGAAGGAGAGTCGCCATGTCAGACCGACTGATCGCCGTACCGGATGCGGAACTGGACGAGCTGCGGCGCAGGATTCGTGCCACCAGGTGGCCGCGGCCCTGGCCGATGACGGGCTGGGGAGCCGGAACGGAGCCGGGAGAGCTGCGCAGGCTGGCAGAGCGTTGGTCGGACGGGTTCGATTGGCGTGCACAAGAGCGATCGATCAACGCCCTGCCTTCGTACCGGGCGACGGTCGACGGCTTGTCGATCCACTATCTGCGTTTCGACGGTGAGACGGCCGACGCGATGCCGATTGTGCTCACCCATGGGTGGCCGAGCACCTTCCTCGAAGAGGTCGAGCTCGCCAAGCGGCTGGCGCGCCCGAGTGAGTACGGCGAGGCCGGCGCGCGCTCGTTCACCGTCGTCGTACCGTCCTTGCCAGGCTTTCCCTTCACACCGGAGCAGGCGACCCTGCCCGGTGTCCCGACCCATGAGCTCTGGCACGGGCTGATGACCGGTCTCGGCTTCACCAGGTACCTCGCGCACGGCGGCGATCTTGGCGCCGGTATCAGCGCACGGCTCGGACAGGCGCACCCAGAGGCCGTCGCGGGCATTCACGTGCTGGCCGTCGCTGATCCTGACGATCAATCGAAACCAAACGAGCAAGAGTTGGCATATGTCGCTCAAAGCGAACAGTGGTACGCCGAGGAAGGCGGGTACGAGCACCTGCAGCGCACCCGGCCGCTCACGCCCGCCTACGCACTCAACGACTCGCCCGTGGGACTGCTCGCGTGGCTGCTGGAGAAGTACCGAGCCTGGACCGATCACGGCGACCAGCTCTCCGGTCTCGAAGACGACCTGATCCTCACCCAGGCGAGCCTCTACTGGTTCACCGGAGCGATCGCGGCGAGCTTTCGGCCGTACTGGGAGCACAAGCACTACCCGCCCGGCGCCGTCGAGGTTTCGGTCCCGACCGGTCTCGCTGTATTCCCGGCCGACCTCCTCCAACCGCCGCGGAAATGGGCCGAACGCAACTACAACGTCGTGCACTACACCCAGATGCCCCGCGGCGGCCATTTCGCCGCCACCGAACAACCAGCCCTCCTGGCCGCCGACATCCGCTCTTTCGCCAAACTGTGCGGGCTGTGACCTGTACGCGTGTGCTATGTCCTGGGACGGTGGACAGGAGTGCGGGTGCTGCGGGGGAGGCGCCTGCGGGGGAGTCTGCACGACTGACGAGGGGGAACACATTCATGAAGCTGCGACATCGAACGACCATGGCCTGTGGAGCTGCTCTGCTGGCGATGACGGCTGCGGTCCCGGCGGCGGCCGCACCGATCGAGCGAGGGCATTTCGAGGACGCCGGGACCGGCGTGATCGAGGACTTCTGCGGCAGTGGGAACGACGTGAGCTTCGACTTCACGAACTGGGGATCGTTCCAGTACCGCCTGAACCCGAGAACCGGCCTGCCCTACTACCGGGAGAACGCCCATCTCACCAACACCCTCACGAACCTGTCCAACGGCAAGCTCGTGACCCACGTGCTCGACCTGGTGCACAAGGACACCCAGGTGGTCGACAACAGGGACGGCACGCTGACGATCAGGATCCGGGAGACGGCCGGCGACAGGTGGTTCGACGCCGGCGGCAAGCTGGTCCTGCAGGACAGCGGGGGTGTGTGGTTCGACATCCTCGTGGACAACGGCGGTACGCCGGGTGACCCGTCCGACGACGAGTTCATCGACTCGTTGGGAGACGTCAAGGTCGTCGGTCAGGAAGGCAACGCGACCGACGAGAACTTCTGCGCCAAGATCCTCGCCATCATCGGCTGATCGTTTCTCCCGGCCGGAGACGGGTAATGGGCCTATCTTGGAGCCTTTACGGAGGTCTGAGAACAGGAGCCGCCCTTGACGGACGGAGGGGAGATGACGGACACGGACCTGCCGGAGGTCGTTGCCGAGCGGATCGGTCGTACGGCGATGGCGCAGGGGGTTCAGGTCGCGGTTGCCGAGTCGGTGACGAGCGGCGCGATCGCCTGTCGGCTCGGTGCCGCGGCAGATTCGAGTGCCTGGTTCGCCGGCGGGGTTGTCGCGTACGCGGCTGAGACCAAGTTTCGTGTGCTGAAGGTCGATCCCGGGCCGGTGGCAAACGCGCGCTGCGCCGTACAGATGGCCAGAGGCTGCGCCGAACTGCTCGGCGCGGACATCGCAGTCGCGGTGACAGGAGTCGGCGGACCGGATCCGGAGGAAGGCCATCCGCCCGGGACCGTCTACGTGGCGCTGAGCTCATCGGCAGGCGAGGTCGTCGACCAGCATAAGTTCGACGGTGACCCCTCCGAGATCGTTGCCCAGGCCACGTTGACGGCGTTGCAAGCCCTTCTCAGTTCCCTCAACAAGGAATGAGGTCAGGAATCTATCGAGGTCCAGAACGCGCACTGGTGTTCCCGGGCGAGGTCGGCCGACGCGATTCTTGACGGGGCGAGTGACTGGACGTGGTCCTTGTACTGGAACGGCTCCCACCGCGGCTGTCCCGGACCGTTCGGGCTTCCGGTGCGTGCGAACTGCGTCCAGTAGCTCATCATCGTCGCGGAGAGTTGTTTCTGCGCGGGTGTGCTCGGCCCCGGGAGTTGCTCGTCGGTGAAGAGGTACTGCAGTTCGGCGCCGTGGAACGCGCCGGTCGGGAAGTTGGGTTTCGGGAGCGTGCTGAACCACGGAGCCGTCTCGTCCGCGAACTCGTACGCATACAGCGGCGTGTGCCTGGCGAGTGCGCGGTCTCGATCGAGGACCGGGCAGCCCCACGCCCAGTCGCTGACGACGGTCGACAGTGCCTCGCCGGCCGAATGGAACTGTTCGACCGGATAGCGGGCCAGAATTCGTTCGGCGTCCGATCGGTCGAACAACGTGTGGATTTCTTCGCGGTAGCCGGCCGGCGTCGTCACCTGACCGGTTGCTGTTTCGATCGCCGCGGTGAACAGCCGGTGCTCGTCCCGCGTGGTCCCCTGGATGATCGGTACGCGATTGAAGCGGCCCGTTGCGAACGAACGATCCGGACTGACAGGCAGTACGCCGCCACCAACGGTGGGTCCTGATCCGACCCCGTCGTCAGACCACTTGGCGAGCTGGTCCGTAGGTATGTCCCGCAGGCAGGCCGCAGCGGTGCGCGGGTTGGAGCAGCCGAGCTTGGCCGCGACCTCGAGACCGTGCTGCTCGCGCTCGGACCGTGGCAGCGGGAACCAGGTCGGCGGTCCGGGCGACCACCGCCGCCCGGTGCATTCGGCGCTCTGCAGGATCGCCTTCTGGAACAGGCCCGCCGATCCGGGCGCGACCAGCTGGGAACAGACGCTGGTTCCTCCCGCGGACTCACCGAAGATCGTGACGTTGCCCGGATCGCCGCCGAACGCTGCCGCATTCCGCTGGACCCACCGCAACGCAGCCTGCTGATCTTCGAGGCCGAAGTTCCCCGAGAGTTGCCGAGCTGCGCCGTGGTCCAGCGCCGGATGGGCGAGGAAGCCGAAGATGCCCAGCCGGTAGTTCGGGCTGACCACGACGACCTGGCCGCTGTTCGCCAACTGCTGCGCGTCGTACAGGCTGCCGGCTCCGTTGAGGAAGCCGTTGCCATGGATCCACACCATGACCGGCAGCTTGTGTACGCCCCGGTCGCGTGGCGTGGTGACGTTGAGGTAGAGACAGTCCTCGGTACTGCTGGCCTCGTCGATCAGCCCTCCGGCCTGGGCACAACGATTCCCTGGCTTAGTGGCGTCCCGGATGCCGTGCCATGACGCGGGCCGTTGCGGTGATGCCCAGCGGAGCGCGCCGACGGGCGGTGCGGCGTACGGGATTCCTTGGAAGAGCCGGGCGTCCGCGGTGAGCGTGCCGCGTACTGCGCCGGCGTCGGTCGAGACGACGGTCTCCGCGGGAGTCTCCGACGTACCGCGGTCGCTCGTCGTGGCTTCGGCAGCTCCTCCACAGGCCGCCGCTGACGCCGAGAGCAACCCCGCGGTCAGCAGTACTCCGATCCGCCGAGAAAGGCCGAACCGCCGGCCCGGTCTGTGGTGGTGATCCTGCTGTCGCATAGGGCGCTCGCATCCTCAGTTGTATTCGTGTGTGGGTCTCACAAATATAAAGTGTAAGGTACACACGAAGTCAAACCGTCGCGGGACGGGAGGAGTCGAACTGATGCCGTTCACCGACGATGCGCACCTGCCACCGGGGCTGGTGCTGGCTTGGGGCCTGCCGACCAAGTCGAACAAACTCGGCCGCAAGCCGACGCAGAGCGTCGAACAGATCGTCGACGCGGCCCTCGAGCTGGCAGACGCCGAGGGGTTCGCCGCGCTGTCGATGCCGAAGATCGCCCAGAAGCTCGGACTGACCGCCAATGCGATCTACAGATACGTGCGATCCCGCAACGAGCTGCTGGTACTGCTCGCCGACGCAGCCTGGGGCCCGGCACCGGACCGGGTCGCCGACGCACCCGACTGGCGAGCCGCAGCGACCATCTGGACCCAGGCGATGGTCGATCGGTGCGACGTCCACCCATGGCTCTGTGATCTCCCGATCCGCGGAGCGCCGATGACGCCGAACCTGCTCGGCTGGGCAGAGGCGATCCTGAAAGTGCTGACCGCTGTCGGGCTGACTCCGACCGAAAGCCTGTCGTGCGCTCTGCTGCTCGACGGTTACGCGCGGCGGATCGCCAGCGCGCGTCGCGACCTACGCGACACCACCACGACGTCCGTCGAGCCGGAAGCGGTGACGCGGTTCCTGGAACCTCGGCTGCAAGAACTCGGCTACATGGTCCTGGCCGACCTGATGGCCGGCAACCAGTACACCGACGAGATCCACGACGCCGACGTAACCTTCGGCCTCAACCGCATCCTGGACGGCATCGCCGCACTGATCGCAAGCAAGCGGTGAGAACAGGCTCCTGTTGATCTCGTTGTCGGCCTCTACCGCGTCTGGGAGGACATCCTGCGGCGTAGTGGGTGACCGTACTGCGCCACGTTCAGAACCACCGTCAGCCAGACGAGTGCGGTGATCCACCCTGCGAGTACGTCGGTGGCCCAGTGGTAGCCGAGGTACACCCGGCTCAGCCCCACGCCGATGCTCAACACCACCGCGCCGGCCAGCACTGCCACGCGGAGCCAGCCCACCCGGATCATCGGCCAGGTCAGCGCCGCGATCGTGCCGAAGAAGACCGTGGCATTGAGCGTATGACCGGACGGAAACGCAAAGGTCTGTGTCAATGGGCCGAGCACCACCGCCGCGTCGGGTCGCGCGCGGCCGATCAGCGCCTTCAACCCACTGGTGATCGCCGACGAGCCGATCATCGCGATCACCAGCACGACCGCAGCTCGGCGGCTCCAGCGGAAGAGGACGGCTGCTGCGATCAGACTCAGGGTGACGAGCGTGGCAGTGTTTCCGAGGAATGTGAGTCCGTGCGCGACCACGGTCAGAGCCGGTGTCCGGTGCGCCACCGCCCGCGTGGTCAGCCCGGGATCGAAGGCCGCTAGGCCGTCCGACTCCGTGGCCGCGTCGGCCAGCCCGAACAGCCCGGCCGTGCCGACGAGGACGACGGCGGCGCTCGCGGCCAGGCTACGACGGCGTGGCCGAGCTGGATCCGCGGCGTTCGTGGAGGTCATCCAGCGGTCCTTGCTCCTGGCAACGCGTCGATCGGTACGAGTCTCACCGTGCCGGCTGCGTATTCCTTCCCAACAGGCTAACCGCCCAGCGTCCCAGCTTTCTGGTAGGCGTCGACCTTGCTGTTCAGCGCCCGGGGTGCGGCTGTCCGCGCTGCGGCAGTGTTGGTAGTCATGCGCGCCAGTCCTAGACGTCGCGGCGGGCGTTGAGGACGGCCGCGATGGCGAGGGGAAGTACGGCGTATGCGGTGCAGACGAGCAGGGCTTGGGTGGGAGTCGGGGTGTTCGCCGGCGGGGGTTGGGTGGAGATGAGGGTGTTGCCGACCGTCCAGAGGTTCCACTTGGCCGGCCAGGTGGTCCAGCTGGAGACGTTCGCGGCGAGGACCGGGAGGATGAAGACGAGCCCGAGGACGGCGCTGATCGCTCCGGCGGTGTGGCGGATGATCGTGCCGAGGCCGACGCCGAGCAGGGTGATCGTGAGCAGGTAGACGACGGCGCCGAGTACGGCGCGCAGCGCGTGCGGTGACCCGAGGGAGACGTTCACTTGGGCGCTTCGCAGGCCGGCCTGGGCTACGAAGAAGCACGCGACGGCGAGCACAGTTCCGAGGACGAGAGCGATCGCGGCGGTGACCGCGGACTTTGCCAGCAGGACGGCCGAGCGGTGTGGAACCACGGTGAAGGTCGTCCGGATCTGCCCGGTGGTGTACTCCGTGCTGATCGCGAGTACCCCGAGGACGCCGAACGCCAGCTGTGCGAAAGCCAGCCCGTCGTAGCTGAGGTTCACCGGATCGAAGGCGAGCTTGTCGGCGGCGGACAGGTTGGCGTACGCGTCCGCGCGACCGGTGGCGGAGAAGAAGGCACCGGCGACCGAGACCGCGGCCGCGGCGACGAGGCTGAGCGGGGTCGAGCGGACCGAACGGAGCTTGGTCCATTCAGACGCGAGCAAGGCGATCATCGGTAGCTCCCGAAGTCGGAGTCGGCAAGGTCGAGGTAGACGTCTTCGAGCGAGCGGCCGTCGCGAGTGAACTCCGCCAACGGGCCGTCGGCGATCAGTCGACCACGCCCGATCACGACGAGGTGATCGGCGACCAGAGCCATCTCGCTCATCAGGTGGCTGGAGACGAAGACGGTCCGTCCGTCGTCGGCGAACCCGCGAAGCAGGCCGCGGATCCAGCGGATGCCTTCCGGGTCCAGGCCGTTCATCGGCTCGTCCAGGAGCAGTACGGCGGGATCGCCGAGCAGGGCGGCCGCGATGCCGAGCCGTTGGCGCATCCCGAGCGAGAACCCGCCGACGCGCCGGCTGGCGACATCCGAGAGGCCGGTGCGGTCGAGCACCTCGCCGATTCGCGCCCGAGGTAGCCGCCCGGCCTGCGCGATGCTCAGGAGGTGGTGGTACGCCGACCTGCCGCCGTGAACCCCATTCGCGTCGAGCAGCGCGCCGACCTCGCGGAGCGGCTCGCGCGCCGCGGCGTACGGCGAGCCGTTGACGAGTGCGGTGCCGGTGTCGGCGCGGTCGAGTCCGAGGAGGAGGCGGAAGGTGGTGGACTTGCCGGCGCCGTTCGGACCGAGGAACGCGGTCACGCGGCCGGGATGGACGGTCAACGTGAGGTCATCGACGGCACGGACCGAGCGGTAGTGCTTGCTGAGGTTGGTGAGTTGGATCATGTCCTCAGCGTGGTGCCGGGGGACCGGCCACGGCGTCTGGCGGGAGACAGATCTCTGGCTGCTACTTTCCGTCTGAAGAGATCTGTCTGGAGGATGATGACCGGTCGCCGGTCACCCGCCTACCGTCGTGACCATGACGCTTACCCGGATGAGGCCACGGGAGCTCGTCGCGCTCGAGTGGGTCGGCTCGATCTTGTACGGCGTACTCGTCTGGGCCCTGTTCACCCACAAGGGGGCCGCGCTGCCGTCCCTGGTTGGAACCGTGGCCGCGGTGCTCGGGCTCGGTCTGGTCCGGCGGGCGCCCGGGTGGGCGACGTTTTGTTGCTTGGTACCCCTGGTGCTGACGTCGTACGAGCCCTCGCTCGGCTTCGTCGCCGTTCCTGTTCTGTGCCTGGCAATGCTTCTTCAGCCGGGTCGGCGCGCGGCGTTGATAGCTGCCGAAGTCGGTGTGGTGGCGACTGGATTGCCGGATTTCCAGCACGCCGGCGGGGTGCTGCCGTTCGGGCTGCTGGTCCTGGGCGCGTGGATCGCCGGCCGGGTCGCGCGGCAGTTCCGGCGCCAGGCGCAGGAGCTCGCGCTGCAGCAGGAACGGCTGCGGATCGCCCGTGAGCTGCACGACATCGTCGCCCACAGCATGAGTGTGATCACCGTTCAGGCCGGTTATGGTCACCTGATCATTGACGATCATCCGGAGGAGTCCCGCGAGGCGCTCGCGACGATCGAACGAACAGGCCGGACGACACTCGCCGAGCTTCGGCGGTTGCTCGGCGTCCTCCGGTCCGACGAACAGGTCGCGCTGGCGCCGGCTCCAAGTTTACGGCAGCTGGACGAGCTGATCGCGCAGACCGCGAAGGCGGGGGTGCGGGCCGAGCTGAGGGTCGTCGGCGCGCCGGTCGAGCTTGCGGCCGGGCTGGAGTTGTCGGCGTACCGGATCGTGCAAGAGGCGCTCACGAACGTGGTGAAGCACGCGTCGACCCCGAGCGCGACCGTGGCCATCGACTACCGGCCGGACGAACTGGTCGTCGAGATCATCGATCGCGGCGAGGGCAGTGCGTTCCGGGCAGGCCATGGGCTCATCGGTCTCCGCGAGCGCGTGGCTCTGTACGACGGGACCTTCGACGCGGGACCGCTTCCGGACAAGGGATTCCGGGTCCACGCGAGGCTCCCGCTGGGCGGCGCCGGATGACGATCCGGGTGCTGATCGCCGAGGACCAGGCGCTCGTCCGTGCCGGCCTCAAAGGTATCGTCGGAACCGCGCCGGACCTGGTCGTTGTTGGCGAAGCCGGCACAGGTTCCGAGGCCGTCGAGCTCGCCGCGCGGACGCAGCCGGACGTGGTCCTGATGGACATCCGGATGCCGTCGATGGACGGTCTGGAGGCGACCCGGCTGATCACTCGATCATCGGCTGCGCGAGTGCTCATCCTGACCACATTCGATCTCGACGACTACGTGTACGCCGCACTCCGCGGCGGCGCGAGTGGCTTCCTCCTCAAAGACACGCCGCCCGTAGATCTACTCGCCGCGATCCGGATAATCGCCGCCGGCGACGCTCTCCTCGGCCCCACCATCACCCGTCGCCTGATCGAGGAGGTCCTTCACCGTCGCGAGCCGACCCGCGCGCCGACCCTGCCGCCCATCACCGAACGAGAGCGCGAAGTCCTCCTGCTAGTCGCAGACGGCCTGTCCAATGCCGAGATCGCCCAGTCGCTCTACATCGAAATCGGCACCGTCAAAACCCACATAGCCCACCTACTGACCAAGCTGAACGCCCGCGACCGCATCCAACTCGTCATCCTTGCCTTCCGCGCTGGTATCGCGGGCGCTGTGGGTCACGGTTAGGTACGCGACGAGCACTGCGAAGAGCAGCAGCCCGACCACGGTGACAGGCCCGATACCCCAGCCGACACCGCCATCGTGCTTGCTTTTGCCGAGCCAGTCGGCGACCGAGGCGCCGAGCGGCCGGGTCAGCACGTACGACGACCAGAAGGCGACAGTGACGTTGAGTCCGAGCTTCCACAGACCGAACGGCACCACGATGAGCACGCCGAAGAGCAGGATCGACCAGACGAAGCCGAGACCGAAGTCGATGGCGGTGGCGTCGCCGACAGCGGTGCCGAGGCCGAAGGTCAGCAGCACGACACCCCAGTAGAACCGCTCGCGCCGAGCGGTGGTGATCGAGTGCACCGAGATAGTGCCCTCGCTGCGCTGCCACCAGGTCAGCAGGCCGCACAACAGCACGAGGTAGACGATCGAGTCGAACCAGTACGGCGTACCGAGCGCAACGTGCGGCCCATCCGCGATCATCGTGCCGAAGAGCGCGACCCCGAGCACGGCGACCCAGTAGCGCACCGGATGGTAGGTCGTGGCCTTCAGTTGCAGGTAGAGAGCGGTGGAGAAGCTGCCAAGCCCGATGACGGCCGCCAGCGGGATACTGACGGAGCCGAGGTAGTCCGACGCGGTCTCACCGATTCCGGTGGTCAGCAGCTTGACCACCCAGAACATCAAGAACACCGCCGGAACCTTCGGGCCCATGAACACACGAGTTCGCATGGTCCGGAAGGCTAGAACGCCCAACCTGAGAACCAGCTGATCCCACCGCCGGACCGGGCCGGGGGAGAGGTTATTTCAGGTAGCGGGCGCTGATCTTGCCGGCCAGGCCCATCTGAGCGAAGGTCGCGTTCAGGGTCTTGGCGAGTTCGGGGTCCGGGACCACCCACTCGACCCGGGTGGCACCGGCTGCGCCCAGCGCTCCGACCTGGCTGTTGATCATGTTGCTGATCGTCGTCATCTGGGCGGCCTGGTCGGCCGGCATCGAGTACGGCGTGCCGTCGGCGGAGGGGGGCCCGGGACTGAACCGAGACGGATCGTAGAAGTCCCCACGGAAGGAGTACTTCGCATCCACCAGAACCTTCTCGCCCTGCGCGTTCACGTAGAAGGTGTCGAACTCCTTCCCGGCAACGTACAGCGACTGTCCGGCACCCCCTTCGCCGACCTCGGTCTGCACTCTGCGCTCCCAGGTCAGCCAGGGTTGCTGGGTGGACGAGTCGTCCCGCATCCATCCACCAGGTCCCCAGAACGCTCCGTTGAGTCGTCCCTCCGGCGACGTGCCGTCCCCCTTGCCGTCGGCGGGCTGCTCAGTGCCGAGAACGACTTTCAGCTCCGGACCGCTCGTCGAGCCAGGCTTCTCGGGTCCGGCGTTCAGCTTGCCGGGAACGTCGGTCCGGGCCGCCTGATGGCGGTCGTAGGCACCTCGTGCGCCGTCCGCGGCCGACTTGGCGAAGGCGTTGACGTCCGCGGCGTTCGGTTTGACCCCTTCGAACAGCCAGTTGCCGATGATCATGCCACCGGTCGCCGCGGTTGCACCGCTCTCGAAGGTCTCGCCGTCGCCGATGTGCTGCGCGGTGTAATGCAGGGCGGCCTCGTGGCGCTCCTGCTTCTCGACGTCGGCCTGGGTCTCGGCGTCGTTGCGCGCGTTCAGTGACTCCTTGCGCGCCTCGACGGCCCAGTCGTTGACCCACGATCCGCCGCCGTTCTTGGGCGGAATCACTTCCTGGACGGACTTGACCGACTCCACCTTGCCGCTCGGATCGAACTTACGGACCTCGGCATCGACGAAGACCGTTCCGGGTGCCGCCTTGCTCAGATCCGATGTGCCTGCCTCGCCGTACGCCGTCTGCCGGCCGAAATGATCCGACTCGGGCCCGGCGGGCGCGGCCGCCTGAGGTGTGTCGACCTTCTTCGCGTCGGGTGCTGCCGGTGTTCCTTCCGGGCGCGGCACCGGCGGTGGCAGGTCCGGAGGGCGCTTGCCGGGCGGTTGCGGGGTGGTATTGATCTCAACCATGGAAAAGGTTCCGTTCAGAAGTGTTTGGCGCCGGGACCGACGACGGACAGGTGGGCGTGGTTGAACCCGTCGGGGAAGGGCGTCAGGAAGATCTGCCGGGTGGCCGCCTCCCGAATCACCGCGGTAGTACCGGGATCCAGCCGGGACAGGTCACCGAACGGCTTGATCTCCTTGGCCGTCTCCGGCTGCCGGAAATGTGGGTCTTCCGCCCGCAGCAGGTGCTCGCTGGCCTTCGCGTAGACCGCCTGATAGCCAGGCGCCTTGGGATCTGCACCTTCCACAAACTGCCCGGCCGGCAGCCGCACATACTCCGGGGGGTGGCTGGCCGCGTCCTTGCCGCCCGGTCCGAAAAGCGCCGCGTCTTTGCCGTACTGCGCGAAGTGCGCCGCGTTCTCGGGAATCGGGAACTTGTTGGGCAGTCGGGGGAGCCCCAGGCCGTAGTTGCCGGGTGGCAGGTCGGCGGCGAGCGCCTTGACGGCCGCGCGAGACTCGGCCGGATTGTTCTGGTCGAACGAGTGGCCGCCGTACTTGCCGATGTCGAAGGCAACCCCTTCGCCGTGCGTACCTTCCCCGAAGCGGACATAGGAGACGAGTTGCAGTACGTCGGCCTGGTGCTCGGGATCGTTGCGGCGTTCGGCGGTCTTGTCCGCGAGCACCCGCAGTACCGAGAGTGCTTTCGCCTGGTCAGCGCCGATCTCGAGGGTGTGACCCTTCCCGGTCAGCTCCGCGGCGGCCTTACCGGGTTCGGCGCCGGCGGCCATCTTCTCGAGCTGCTGCCGGATGCCGGACGACTTGTCGACGACGACAACTGGGTTCTTGCCTTCGCTTAGCTCGAGCAGGTGGCGTGCGTCTTTGGCGGCCTCGGCCGGTTTGTCGGCCGGCTTGAAGTGGTCGGGCTCCGGCCGGGCCGGCGACGCGGCCTGTGGGGCGTCGACCTTGCGATCGGTCGCGGGCCGGGCCGGTTCGCCGGTGGCTCGGGGCTGATCGGCCGGCTTCACTTCGGCCGGTTTCACTGGCTCTGGACGCTTCGCCTGGTGGGGTGGCGGTGGCGGGGGCACGTCCGGTCTACGGACCGGCGGGGGAGGTGCGGTAGGAATCTCAGCCATGCTCGGCTGCCTTCCGGCGGAGGAGGTGTTGTTTCGGCCAGCGGTTGCGGAACGGCCGCAGTGCCTGGTCCACCTGCGCGGACCAGGCCGGATCGAGGACCGAACCGCCGATCGCTTGTTCGAGCAGCGACGGCGCCGAGGTACCGAACGTGACCTGATCACAAGCTGCCTGGTCGGCGATGAGGTCGTCCCACCAGCGGTCGACCAGTGCGAGCTGCTCGGCGACCGTCGTACCGGGGAATCTTCGGTGCAGCCGGAGTTCCCAGTCGTCGGAGTCCGGATGCCGGCCCTGCTCCGCGGTGGGCTGCTTCAACGCCAGCCGCACTTCGTGCAGTGCGTAGCGCCTGGCCAGGTAGCGCAGGCCGTGCGCATCGCAGTCCGGGTCCGGATCGCCGCCGCGCAAGGTCGCGCCGATCGACGCGCAGGAGTGCACAGCGAGCTCGTCCGGATCGGTGGTCGGCTGGAGCAGCGCGGATCGGCTGGCGATCGCGGCGTCGACGGCATGCGACAGGGCGCAGTCGAAGTCGCGCATCCGGATCCGGCCCGCCGGCGGCAGCATGCTGACGTCGACGGTCGGGGTGTTGTACCCGGCCAGGTGAGCCAGCACGGTGAGCTCGGACCAGATGGTCAGCCACGGATGCTCGGCCAGGAGTTGCTGGGCAGTCCGCATGTCCCGCAGCGTGCAGGCGCTGGCTCGGCATTCGGGGCCGCAGCTCTTGCTGCGGCGTTCGATCAGCGCCTCGACGGAAGCCGTCCTGGGCTTAACCTGGCGTTCGAGGTCGGTGCCGTCCGGGACCTTGATCAGCAGTGGGTGGTCCATGCCGTCGGTGAAGAAGGCGGCCTGGCCGGGGGTGAGGGTGACGACGTACCGGGACTGTGCCTCGTTCAGGTTCATCGTGGCGCCGACCGATTCGCGGTCGTCCTCGGCGGGCAGGCGGTGGACGATCTTCGCGGCGGTGTTCTTGATCACGTCGACGGCGAGTTTGCCGGGGATCTGCTCGGCGATCACCAGACCTTCGCCGTACGCACGGACCTCGGCGAGCAGCGACGCGAACATCTCGACCGCCTTGACCGCGGGTCCGGTGCCGCCCGGTTCCGCGCGCCGCAGCAGCCGATGCGCTTCCTCGATCACGGTGAGGTGCTCCAGGCCCTTGCTCTTGGCAACCTTGTCCTGCTGCCGGAGGTGCTCCGACAGCCGGATCAGCACGGCACCCATCAAGAACGCCTTGTCCGCGTCGTCGCCGACGTCCTCGATCTCCAGTACGACGTTGTGGTCGCGCAGCCGGTCGAACTGGATCGCGTGCCCGCCTTCGAAGAACCGACCGGTGGTACCGAGTCGCAGACTGCTCAGCCGGACCTTGATGAAGCCGCTGACGTCGGCAGATGCCTCCTTGCCATACCCGATGTCGGTGACGACCTGCGCCGCGACTCGTTGCAGGTCGGCGAGCGTCGGGTACCGCGGCTTGCCGTCCTTGACCAGCGGCTCACCCAGGGTGAGGTCCCAGCCCAGCTCCTCGTAACTTCGGACCAGCGCCGTCGACAGGATCTGCGGGAACGGCTCGTGGGACTCGAACGCGGCCAGGAAGAGCGCCCTGAGCAGGTCGATGTGGGTCTGCAGGCTGAAGCCCTCGGCCGGTTCCAACGGGTTGAAACCCGCCGGAGCCACGCCCGGATCGCCGGGCCGGATCACGATTACGTCGCCACCGTGCGCGGCCAGCCGAGTGGCCATCTGCGCGTACTCGGCCTTCGCCGGCTCGACCACCAGCCAGGACAGACCCTGCCGGCTCGCCTCGGTGAGGAGGTGCCGAACGGTTTGTGACTTGCCCGCACCGGTCGCGCCGCAGACGAAGGTGTGCCGGTTCAGCGTCTCCCGGCTCAGTGTCGCCACCTCGGCCACCTGCCCGGCCTCGTCGAGTATGTTGCCGAGGGCAAGGGATGGGCCGTGCAGCTCGGCCGGTTGTTCCTGGGTCATGTCGAAGGTGTGCGGTTCGACGACTCGCAGCCCCGGCAGTTCCCGCTGCGGCGGACGGGTCAGCGTGACCACCAGGTCGGATCCGGCCACAAGAGCCGTGTGCTCGGTCTCCTGCAACGCAGCGGTCAGAGTCGTCGCCTTCGGTCCGGCGCTCAGTACGTACGGCAACCGGTCGAGATCGGCTGCGGAGCACAATGTCGCGGCCGTACTGACCGTCCTGCCCTCGTCGTCGCCTCCGACGAGCACCCGGATTCGCCAGCTACCGCCGAGCTGTGCCCGGCTGAGTTCGCGATGCCGGCCCTGCTTGCGTTCGAGCTCGATCCGTTTTGCCTCCCCGACCTCGCTCCGGGTCAGCGGCAGGATCTCGGTGACGAGCCGGTCGAGCTGCGGCCGGACGTCCGCGGGCTGCAGCGGTTCCGCGATCACCAGCCACGCGAACGGCGTACCGAGATGTGCGGCGTAGCGTTCGAAGGCGCCACGCCGTACGGCGGACTCGCCCTGCTTGCCTGGGTCCGGCGCCCACAACGCGTCCGGCAGCAGCTGGCACGGGACCCAGTGCTCGAATTCCTTCAACTGTGCAAGGGCCTCCAGCTCGGGTACGGCGACCGCCGCGGCCCCCGGCGGGAACAGAATGGGCCGCGGCGTCTCCTTCGGCAGGTCGTCGTCGGTGTCCTTGGTCGCAGGTGGGAAACCCGGCCGGCCGCCGAGCAGGAACTGCATCGTTACTTTGCCGGGAGGCCTGATCCAGGCACTGCACAAGGCCGGCGCAGTCGGTCCCGGATTGTGGGTCAGCTCGGCGTGGGCGCCGGCGACCGCCGCAAGCAGCGGGTCCGGCTCGTCGGCCCGCGGACCGCCCGAACTGTCCCTGCTGTCCCTGCCGTATTTGTCGGAGACCGGCACCCGGACCAGGCGGTGGAAGTCGAATCCGTCCAGAGCAGTCATCGTCGCCTGCTCACGCCGGAGTCAGCGAGACGCGGTCGAACAGGCAGATGCCCGGATTGGCGTCGACCATGATCACCCGCCGGCCGTGCCCGGAGTTGTCGACCAGGAGGTACATGGTCTCCGGCAGGCCCATGATCTGGCTCGGCTCGACCTCGAACTCGTAGACCCGGCTGGACGCGGTGGTGGTGCTGATGTTGTCGGCGGTCGACCAGTTCCGGCCGCCGGTCCAGCTGTGTCCACGGTTGTCGTTCAGGTCCGTACCAGGCCCGCGGATCAGCCGCTGCTTGGTGGAACTGCCCCGGCTGGTGTTGGCGGTGAAGCTGTCGCTGCTGCCGTCGGTCATGGTCTTGCCGACCTGGCGGCTCACCTGGTGCAGCACGAACTTGTAGCCCTTGCCGATGAACTCCGCGGCGATGTTGGCGTCGCGGTGGTTGTACATCTTCATGATGCAGACGGCACCACCGGTACCGGCCGTCTTCTCCAGATCGCCCTGAGGCTGATCGATCATCAGCACCAGCCTGACCTTCGCGTTGCGGGCGTGCTCGGCGAAGATCCGCAGCGTCTCCGCGCCGAGGTGATCGGCACCGGCGACGACCAGGACGTCGCCGAGCCGGCGACTGCCACCCAACGCGCACTGGGCGAGCTGCAGGACGAGGTGGTCCAGGACGTCCTTGAGGTCGTCCCGCCCGCCGGCCGTGGCGAGGACGGACACATCGTCCGGGGACCAGAGCGGGTCTGCGGTCACGCCGCCGGGCAGGACCGCGGCCAGGTTGGCGAGCTGACTGCCCAGGTAGCGCAGCTGCCGGGTGGTCCACTCGTTCTGATCGATGTCACCGATGTGTTCGGCCAGCCGGCTCGTCTCGAGGTCGGTCAGCTCACGACTCGCGGAGCCCTGCAAGAGCACCTGTACGCCGGCTGCCAGCCGGGCGAAGGTGAACGGCCACTCGAGGCAGCCGGCGACGATCCGGACGGTCTGGGTGACGAGCGCCCGCTCGTGGCGCATGTCCGAGCCTTCGGCCCGCGGGGCGAGTGCCGTTGCGATGCACTCCGGTAACTGGGCCGGAACGACGCTGTTCAGGAGGTCGACGGATCGACCGCCCTCGCCGAGTTCGACAACGCGGGTACGGCGCCCGCCGGCGGCCGCGACCCTCGCCAGTCCGCCGCCGACCTGCTGACCGGTGAAGTCGATGACGGTGATCCGCTGCCCCTGGGACAGCGAAGCGGCGCCCAAGGTCACGGCCAGGCTCGCCCAGCCGTGCCGGCGCGGATCTCCGCCGAACACGTCGACGCGGACCGGGTCCGAGATCGGCTGGACGGGGTACCAGAGCGGTCCGCGGGCGCGCCGCTCCGCCTCCTGTTCGGCTTCCCAGGATTGCGCCTGGTGCCGGCGTACCGCTTCCTGCCATTGCGCGACCGCGCGCTGGTGCCGTTCCTTCTCCGCTGCCCGCGCGGCCAGGTAGGGTCGCTCGAACGAGGCGATGGCGGCCGAGGCACGCCGTACGGCGCCGAGGCCCTGAAGCACCCGGATGCCCAGAATCGCCGCCAGCACGATGATCCCGACGCTGTAGACCTGCTCGGCCGACGAACCGAACGAGGCGACGTTGGACTCGATCGTGACCTGGTAGGCGATGAAGGCGACCACGGCGATCGTCGTGAAGGCAATCCGCCAGACCAGCTTGGTGACTGCCTTGGATCGTGCCCCGCGCAATGACGAGGTGTCCGGCCGGGGCAGCTCGACCCAGGGTGCGGGTGCCTCGGGCGCCTCGGTCTGGACCGGCAGAACCGGCTGGGACACCTGCCAGCCCCATCGGGCAGGCGGAGAAAAGATACGAGTCGCGAGCTGCTCCGGCCAGTCCTGCTCCGGTGTTGAAGTGGGCCAGCTGGTCCGGTCGCGAACGGGCCGATAGTTGTCAGACATCCGGATCCCCCAGTCTTGTGCGTGACCACAAGCATCCGGAGCCGCCTTCAGCCAGCCTTAAAGTCAGGGCGGGCGGGGGCCGAACGGGAGGGCGTCCTGGAGGCCTTTGCGGGAGGTGATCTGGAGTTTCGTGAAGACCTTGCGGAGGTGCCATTCGACGGTTCGGGCGCTGAGGAAGAGTTCTTCGGCGATCTGGGCGTTGGTTCGGCCGGAGCGGGCCAGGCGGGCGATGTGGAGCTGGTCGCGCGCGTCGAGGCGTCGGTCCGCCCGGCGGAGCCACTCGCCGTGCGCGAGCATGTGGCTAGTGTCGGTTGAGGGGTGTGCCCTCCACCAGTAGCCATTCGTTCTGATCTGGATCGCGGAAGGAGATTGCGCGGAAGCCGGTCGGCAGGTCCCGGATCGGACCGGGCGCAGCGCCACGCTCGATGAGCTCGGATCGCGCCGCCTCGAGGTCCGGCACCGTCAGGAGCACGCAGCAGGGGCCTGGCCGAGTGGTGACGATCCCGCTGCTGAAGAGGATGGAGCAGGTCGAGCCGGGTGGCGTCAGCCGGACCACCCGGGAGCCGTCGTCGGTCGTCACGTCGAGGTCGAGCCGGAAGCCGAGCGCGCGGTAGAAATGCCGGGACCGATCGGCATCGGACACCGGTACGACGACGGCCTCGAGTGTGGTCTCCATGGAAGAACTCCTTCGACGATGTCCCTCGATCGTCACCGGCCCCGACCGTCGTCGCGCCCGGGAGAATCCCTGGTTCCTACCTCAGCGGCCCGACCCTCGGCGTCCCGACCCTCGGGCGTCCTGACCCTTGGCGTCCCGACCCGCTGAGGCCGGAGCGACCGGCAGCGTTTGTCTACCCCAGATTGGTGCGGTTGCTCGGTGGTGGTCGACGACGTCCGGTCGTACTGTCGAGAAGGGGCGGCTGGTGCCGTGCCCGGGTCTGGGCGTGGGAGGGGCTCCAATGGTTGATTCGGTTGCACCGCACGGGCTGCACCACGTGACTGCCATCGCGGAGGATCCGCAGCGCAACGTCGACTTCTACACGACGGTGCTGGGGCTTCGGCTGGTGAAACGGACCGTTAACTTCGACGCCCCGGACACCTATCACCTCTACTACGGCGATTCCTCGGGCCGGCCGTCGACCCTGTTGACGTTCTTCCCCTGGCCCGGGGCGCCGAACGGCAAACAGGGCACCGGTCTCACCACAGCCACGGCGTTCAGCGTCCCGCCGGAGTCCCTCGGCTGGTGGCAGCAACGGCTCCAGACCCTCGGTGTCGACGCGGACGCGCCGGTCGCCGGTGCTGACGAGGAGGTGTTGCGGCTGCGCGATCCCGACGGCCTGGTGATCGAGTTGGTCGCCTCCGATGGCGACACCCGCTCCGGTTGGGACGGCGTCGCGGCCATACCGTTCGACAACGCGATCCGTGGTCTCTTCTCGGTGACCATGACGGAGCAGTTGCTCGACCCGACGGCCGAGATGCTCGACGGCTTGCTGGGGATGCAGCACGGCGGGGACACCAGCGATGGGACTCGGTTCGTGATGTCGGGTGGAGCCGAGGGTACGGCGGTGGACGTCCGGCCCAGCAACGAGAATCGCGGCGTCCAGGCGGCCGGTACGGTTCACCACATCGCCTTCCGGGCGCCGGACGGGGAGACACAGGCGAAGTGGCGCCTCGACCTGATCGAGGCCGGAGTACAAGTCACCGAGATCCTCGACCGTCAGTACTTCACCTCCATCTACTTCCGTGAACCAGGCGGCGTCCTCCTGGAGATCGCGACCGACCAGCCGGGCTTCACGGTGGACGAACCGCTGCTGGAGCTCGGCCAGCACCTGAAGCTCCCGCCCTGGCTCGAACCGAACCGCGAGCAGATCGAGAACACATTGCCCTCGCTGCGCGTGCCACCGGCTCCGAAGCCCGACGACTGATGAGCGAGGACCCGCTCCGGCGGCCGCACATCTGGCAGCCAGGTTCGACCGCGCCGCCGCTGCTGTTGCTGCACGGCACGGGTGGCGACGAGCGCGATCTTCTCGTACTGCGACAGCACCTGGCGCCTGACGCTCCGGTGCTGTCGCCGCGAGGGACCGTGTCGGAGCAGGGGATGGCCCGATTCTTCCGAAGGCTGCGGGAGGGGGTGTTCGACGAGGATGACCTTCGGCTGCGCGCCGACGAGCTTGCCGCATTCCTTGCCGCTGCGGAGTCGAAGTACGACGTGGCTCCTGGTTCCTGGATGGCGGTCGGCTTCTCCAACGGAGCGAACATGGCGTCCGCGTTGCTCCTACGCCACCCAGAGTCGCTGGTCGGCGCGGTACTGCTGGCCGCGATGGTGCCCTTCGCGGAGGACGAGCCTCGCGACCATGGTCTGGCCGGCAAGCGGGTGCTGATCGTCAACGGCGACAGCGATCCGATGGCCAAGTACGAGCAGACGAACAGGCTGGCTGAACAACTCCGCCGCCGAGACGCCGAGGTCTCGCTGCTGCCGTTCCCCGGCGGCCACACCATCGACGCACGTCAACTTCCTCGGATCAGGACGTTCATCCATGCCGTCGGGGAGCGGACGTGACGTCGCCCGAGTCCTTCGTACGCCGCAGCGCGCACCCGCCGATTTTGAGTTCATGCTGCGTGGTCGAGCAGTGACCAGCGGGGGTCGTCATTGGTCCAATGGTTGACGAGCGCGTTGACGGCGAGCCGGTGCACCGTGGGGTCGAGGATCCCGCCGTCGGTCGCCGCCTCGAGGATCTCGAGGTAGGTCGCGATCGACTCGATCGGCAGCGTCTTGGCGATCGGAGCCACCGAGGTCGCAACGTCGCGCATGTCGATGAGCGAGAAGACGCCGGCGAGGTTCGCGCCTTCGCTCTGCAGTTCGTCCGCGAACGCTTCGAGCGCCTTGCCCGACGAGACCGCATCATCGACGAGCAGTACCCGCCGCCCGGCGACCGCGGCTCCCCGAACGCGCGGTTCGTGGTCCTCGTGCCCGACGTACCCGGGCTTGCGAACAAACGCGAACGGGAGACCGCCGGCCAGCGCGACGGCGGTCGCCAACGGGACCCCGCCCGTCTCGGCGCCGACGACAACATCCACGCCGAGCCGGTGCGCGAACTCCGCTCCCGGTACCGCAAGGTCATGCAGCAACCGCGGATCGCCGTACGCATTCTCATTGGCGAGCGGGTGCAACGGCAGCCGCGTCTTCATGTCCCACCGCGAGATCCCGGGCCGGACCAACCCCGGCACGGCAGCAAGCCGAGCAACAAGCTCTCCCTCCGGCCGCGGTACGGAGGCAAGCCGAGCAACATCACCGCGGTCGACAACCCTTGTTCGCCGGGGATTCGCCAAAGTCATCTGTTTCGTGTCCATACCGTCGACGATCCCGCCGCATCACCTTCGTCGCGCCCGTAGTACTCCCTGGCGCTGCCCCTGGCCTGCCGGTCGGTGTACGCGGGGCAGTCAGCGGGCCCGGCGGTGGTGCACGACCAGGGCGGCGATGAACCCAAGCGTCACCAGCCCGAAGCCAATTCCGATCAACGGATTGACACCCAGCGACGATGTGGTCGCGTTCCCCGCGGCGCTGATCAACAGCCCCGCCCAAAGCGCGGTACGCAATGCCGATCCGCGCGGCCTGGGCGATCGTACGACGGGGCCGCGCTCGGCTGTAGTGGAGATCCGGTACGGGTCAACCATGACTGCTCCTCAAAGACGTTGTGCTTGTCACCAACGCTAAAGACGCCTCCACCGCCGAACCATCCAGCAACCACCCCAACCGCCCTACAGCAGGCTTCACCGTTCGACGTGCCACCCGCCCCCGCCGCAGGAGTGGCTAGCCACCGCACTACCGGCTCTGGCGTGCGCAGGCGTGGATCCTCGTCGCCCTGCCTCGCCCTGCCGTGCCTCGCCGTGCCTCGCCCTGCTCTGTGCTGCCGTGCCCTGCTTCGTCCTGCTCTGCCCTGCCCGGCCGGTATCGGCTATCGGGCGGATCGCCGGGTGGTCGGCGTGCTGCGGTGGCTCGGTGAGGTGCCGCGGGGGTAGAGCCTGCTGTACCGCCGGGGTGCCTGCTGATGGGATGTTGGTGGGGGTTCGGGCTTCGTAGCGTTGCGGTATGTCCACGCAGTACGTGAAGACCGAAAGGCGAGTCGATGTCGGTAACGATTGATCCGGGTCTCGAGATCGTTCGAGCAGCATCCCCGAGCGACGGCACCGCGGTACGGGTGGAGCGGATCACGCGGATCTACGACGCCGGCGGACAGCCGGTCGTGGCCCTCGACGGCGTCGACGCGACGTTTGCCAGCGGCACCTTCACCGCCGTGATGGGGGCGTCGGGATCAGGGAAGAGCACCCTCCTGCAGACCGCGGCGGGGTTGGAACGCCCGACCTCGGGACGCGTCTGGATCGGTGCTCACGAGTTGTCGCGGCTGTCGGAGGCGGCTCTCACCCGGCTGCGCCGGAACGAGATCGGCTTCGTGTTCCAGCAGTTCAATCTGGTCGGTGCGCTGACCGTCGAGGAGAACATCACGCTGCCGCTGCGACTGTCCGGCGTACGACCGGATCGCCGGTGGCTGGCCGAGATCGTCGAGCGCGTCGGGGTCGCGGACCGCCTGCATCATCGACCGGTCGAGCTGTCGGGCGGGCAGCAGCAGCGGGTCGCCATCGCGCGGGCGCTTGCGATCCGGCCGACGGTGGTCTTCGCGGACGAGCCGACGGCCGCACTCGACAGTCAGACCGCGGCTGACGTTCTGGCGCTGCTGCGATCGATCGTGGACGACCACGATCAAACGATCATCATGGTCACCCACGACCCGCTCACGGCGTCGTACGCCGACCGTATGCTCGCCCTGGCCGACGGCCGGATCGTCGCCGACTCGCCGTCAACCCTGGCTGGAGGAGCGGCATGACCGGATGGGGGAGCGGCGTGACCGGGTGGAGGAGCGGCATGACCGGGTGGAGGAGCGGCATGACCGGGCTGGCTCTCCGCCTGCTCCGGCAGCGACCGGGCAGTGTGCTCGCGACGCTGATCGGGCTCGCCGCGGGCGTCATGATCCTGACGGGTACGGGCGCGCTGGTCGAGTCGGGCCTTCGCCACAAACCCGAGTCGCACCTGTACGGCGCTGCCGATCTCGTCGTCGCCAAACGCGACATCACCTTCACCAGCAAGGAATTCGGTGGTGACACGAACACCACGACGGTTCCCCTCCCCGAGCGCGGCACCGTCCCGGTCGGCCTGGTCGGTCAGCTCCGGAGCGTGCCGGGGATTGCCAAGGTCGTTCCTGATCAGTCGATCCCGATTGTCGCCGCTGGTCGCCAGGTGATCGGCCATCCCTGGAGCGTCACCACGCTGGCGCAGTCGAAGCTGGTTGCCGGGAGCAAACCTGCAACGAACGATCAGATCGTGGTCGACCGAAGCCTGGTCCCCGGCGGTTCGCTCAAAATCGGTCATCCGATCGAGCTGGTGATCGACGGGATCGCTCACCGCTACACGGTCAGCGGAATCGCCGAGAGCCCCGCGGGAGCGCCGACATCCAGACGTGATACTCCAGGCGTGTTCTTCACCGACGCCGGGGCGGCTGCGCTCGCCCCGCATCCCGGTCAGGTAGATGTCATCGCCGTCGTCGAGTCCGCTCACGCCGATCGAGCAGCTGTCGCCTCGGCCGTCGAGAAGATTGCCACCTCGGCGTCCGCGACGTCGTACGTCGACGGTGATCGGGGAATGGTCGAACGGTCGGACTTGTCTGCGGCCCGAGACCTGCTGATCCAGGTCGGCGCGGCGCTCGGTGGTTACGTCGTGATGCTGATCGTCTTCGTCGTGGCCGGCACGGTCGGCCTGTCGATCCGGAGCCGCCGTCGCGAGCTGGCGTTGCTGAGGGCAACGGGCGCCACGCCGGGTCAGCTCCGGCGGATGCTGATGGCAGAGGCCGCAATCCTCGGTGGCATCGCCTCGATCGTCGGTATCCCCGCCGGGCTGCTGGCCAGCCGGTGGATGGGCGACCAACTCGTCGCTCGGGCCTTCGTACCGGCCGACTTCCCGCTGGCGATCGGGATCCTGGCGGCTCCGGCCGCCGCACTTCTGATCATCTTGCTCGCTGTGACTGCAGCCCTGCTGGCCGCACGTCGGATCTCCGGCATCCGACCGGTCGAAGCATTGACCGACGCGGCAGTCGAACCGGCGCGAAGCAGCAGGGTCCGCCTCGGCTTCGGCTTGGCCGCGCTGATCGGTGGAGTATCGTCCAGTGCCGTCGCGGTCGGCGTCGGTGGGCAGGCGGCACTCGCCGGCGCGATCAGCATGCTGTACCTCTTCGTCATCGCCGTCGCCCTGCTGGCACCCTGGATCAACCGTGGCGCGGCCGGGATGCTCGATCCTCTTCTTCGCCGTGGCTGGGGCAACAGCGGATACCTCGCCGCGAAGAATCTGAAGGCGAACGCGCGCGGGACGGCGACCGTGCTCACGGCGCTGGTCCTGACCGTCGGCTTCGGCGGCTCCGTGTGGTTCCTCCAGGACAACTTGCAGCGGCAGACCGTGGCGCAGACCCGCGCCGGCACGCTCGCGCAGTACACCCTGGTGTCACCGACGGGCCTGTCGGTGGACGCCGCGGCGAAGGTCCGCAACGTCCCCGGAGTGGAAGCGGCAACCGGCGTACGGCGTACCTCGGTGATCGTGAAGATCCTCGACGGCGTCGAAGCCGTCGCCGCCCAAGCGATCGACCCGTCCGACGCCACCGCGATCGACCTCGAGATCAAGAAAGGCTCCCTGGCAGACCTGAACCGCGACTCCGTCGCGGTCTCCGAGACCCGCGCCTCCGCACAGGGCTGGAAGGTCGGCGACACTGCCACCCTCTGGCTGGCCGACGGGACACCGAAGACGTTGCGAGTGGCCGCGATCTATGCCCGCGGTCTCGCCTTCGGCGACTTCGTTCTGGATCGGTCGACCACCGGCGGCGCACCCGACGAAGTACTGATCCGCGCCTCGTCCACGGTCCACATCCCCGGCGCGACGTTGATCCCCACCAGTCAACGCGCGGTGAAGATCGGCAAGGACCTGGCCATCAGCGCCTGGCTCAACAAACTCCTGATCGCTGTGATGATCGGCTACGCCGCCCTCGCCGCCGCCAACACGATGATCATGGCCGCCCTCGCCCGCCGCCGCGAACTGGCAGTCCTGCGCCTGACTGGCGTCACCAAACGCCAACTCAAACGAATGGTCAACGCCGAACAAGCAGCCCTCCTGGGCGTCGCCCTGGCGATCGGCACCACCATCGCAGCCGTCACCTTGACCGCAGTACTCCGCACCATCACGGGCAGTGCCCTCCCGTACATCCCCGCAGCCGGCTGGCTGGCCGTACTGGGCGGTGCAACCCTCCTGGCGATGACCACCACCATCCTCCCCATCACCCACCTGCTCCGCAAAGCTCCCCTCACCCAAGCCGGCACCAGGGAATAGCAACTGGTAAATACCATCGCGGCGGCCGGCCCGGGCAGCGGGGCTGGCTACAGCCGCTAATAAATCGCCAGCAGCAATTGTTGGTATTTACCAGTGCGCAAGGTCGAACATTGCTTATGTTGGGTCCATTCGAAAAGTTCGTCAGAACTCTTGCAGTTCACTCCGGCGGCATTCATGCTCGACCAGGACGCGGGCTTCCGCCCATCCTTGCCGCGAAGGAGATCCGAAGAGCCATGTCACGTCAGCGAACGACCCTCCTCCTTGCCGCCTCCGCGTCGATCGCCTTGATGGTGAGCGGCGCTTCCGCTGCTGCCGGCTCGACCGATCAGGCAGACCGCGGGTCAGGCACCTGCGGCGCGCTGTTCGACGACTTCCAGTACAAGGCAGCCACCGACCCTGCTCTCGCTGACCACGGCTGGAATGCACGGAGTGAAATGGGTGGCCCTGGCGTGCCGGGAACGGCCTGGCCGGCAAGCAACGTCACCTTCGTCACCAGTGGCGGTCAGAAGGTCGCTCAGCTCCGGGCGACGACCGACGGCACAACCGCCGGTACGACCAACGCCGAACTCCGCCGAACAACCATGAATCTCCGGAACGGCACCTACGCGACCCGCGTCCGGTACGCCGACCAGCCGGCCACCGGAACGGACGGCGACCACATCAACGAGACCGCGTTCGCGATCGGCCCGACAAGGTTCGACTACGACCCGATCTACAGCGAACTCGACTTCACGGAGTATCTGCCGAACGGAGGCTGGGGAGAGACCGGCCCCGTCAACTTCCAGACGAGCTGGCACACCTTCCGCGAGGACCCGTGGGACGCACGCACCGCGGAGAGCCGCCAGGACAGGTCGCTCGACGGCTGGCACACCTATGTCACGCAGGTCGGCAACGGCCACGTGCGGTACTACATCGACGGCAAGCTCACTGCCGACCACACCGTCGACCAGGACGGCAACACCGTCTTGCCGCGCCAGGACATGAGCATGAACTGGAACCTGTGGTTCATCGATCTGGACGGGCACCAGGGCACGTCGACCAGCGAGTACCGCGAGCAGGTCGATTGGGCGTACTACGCCAAGAACGAGACCGTCTCGCCCACGCAGGCAGACGCCCGCGTGGCGAAGTACCGCAAGCACGACACCACCTACGAGGACTCCTTGAGCAACGCCGGGAGCTGCGAGAACTACCAGCCACCGGAACACTGAGCTCTGGAGAGCCGGCCTGGCTGAGCGGCGTACCATACGAAACCTTCCGGTGTAACCAAGGAGGGTTCTCGTGGCAGGCGGCCTGCGAAAGCGAGATCGAGCGCGCGAGCACCTGCTGGGGCTGATCGAATCACGATCGGTTGGTCAATCGATCCCGTCCGAACGCCAACTGTCGGCCGAACTCGAGATCTCCCGACCGACTCTCCGCGCAGTAGTTGACGACCTGGTCCGCGATGGCTGGCTGGTTCGCGAGCATGGCCGGGGCATGTTCGTCGGTAGCCCGAAGGTCGCTCAACAGATCAGCGGCACCCACGGAGCGACGTACCCGACAGCACCCGGGCACTGGACCAGCAGGGTTCTCAGCCACGGCACGATTCAAGCCGGCACCCTGGTCGGCAGTCGGCTCCGGGTCCCACCGAACACAGCCGTACTGCGGATCGCCCGGCAACGCTTCGTCAACGACGACCCGATCTGCCTGGAGACCATCCACGTTCTGCAGGAGCTCGTTCCCGACTTCGACGTCCAGGCGATCGAGCAGAACTCGTTCTACGCGTTGCTCGAACACCAGTACGGCGTGATCCCGACCGACGCCGAACAGACGCAGGCGGCAGCAGCGGCCGACGCCACCGAGTCCGCCCTCCTCGGCCTCACCCTCGAAGCGCCGATCCTGCTACTGGAGCGAACCACCCGGGACCAGACTGGCCGCCGGTTCGAATTCACCCGCGCCGCCTACCGCGGCGACCGCTACCAGATCACAACCCACCTGACCCTTTCCCAACCGCCAGCCAATCCTCCCAACGCGGAGTAGCCCCCCGAACCTCCTCGTGAGAGGGCTATGAGAGGTCGGCGGGGGTTTGCGAGAGGTCTGTGAGAAGACCTCTGACGGTGCAGGCAGAGGTGTGAAGTGAAGGCATGAGCACTTTTGCCGTCGGGTGGTGGGGTCATGTCTGACGTCATCTACCTGGCCGTCACCGTCGTCGTGTTCGCGGCCATCTGGCTCGCGCTGCGTGGAGTGGAGAAGTTGTGAGCGCCGAGAACATCGCCGGCCTGGTGGTGGCCGTTGCGCTGGTCCTCTACCTGATCGCCGCCCTGGTCTTCCCCGAGAGGTTCTGATGTCCGACACTGCCGCCGGCCTGTTACAGGTCGGCCTGCTCCTCGCGTGCCTGGCGGCCGCCTACCGCCCGTTCGGTGGCTACATGGCCAGGGTCTACTCGTCCGGCAAGGACCTGCGGATCGAGCGCGGGGCCTACAAACTCTTCGGCGTCGACTCGAAGGCCGACCAGACCTGGGCGGTCTACGCGCGTTCGGTGATCGCGTTCTCCGCGGTCAGCGTCGTCCTGCTGTACCTGTTGCAGCGGATCCAGCACTGGCTGCCGCTGTCCCTCGGCCTGCCCAACGTCGGGTCGGGCCTGGCGTTCAACACCGCGGCCTCGTTCGTGTCGAACACGAACTGGCAGAACTACGTCCCCGAGGCCGTGCTCGGCCACCTGGTCCAGTTCGCCGGCCTCGCGGTGCAGAACTTCCTCTCCGCGGCCGTCGGGATGGCCGTCGCGGTCGCCCTGATCCGCGGCTTCGCCCGCTCCAAGACCGATCGGATCGGCAACTTCTGGGTCGACCTGACCCGGACAGCGCTGCGGATCCTGCTGCCGATTGCGGTGATCGGCACGCTGGTGCTGGTCGCGATGGGCGTCGTACAGAACTTCTCCGGCGGCCACGAGGTCGCCTCCGTCGTCGGTCAGACCCAGACGATCCCTGGCGGCCCGGTGGCAAGCCAGGAGGTGATCAAGGAGCTCGGCACCAACGGCGGCGGCTTCTACAACGCCAACTCCGCGCACCCGTTCGAGAACCCCAACCCGCTGTCGAACCTGTTCGAGATCTTCCTGCTGCTGGTGATCCCGGTGTGCATCACCCGGACCTTCGGCCTGATGATCAACGACAAGCGGCAGGGCTACGCGATCCTCGGCGTGATGGGCACGCTGTGGGCGGCCTTCACCTTCGCGGCGACCTTCTTCGAGAACCAGGGCGCGGGTACGGCGACCCAGGCCGCCGGCGCCGCGATGGAGGGCAAGGAGACCCGCTTCGGCGAATGGGCGTCCGCGCTCTTCGCGACCTCGACCACGGGTACGTCGACCGGCGCGGTGAACTCGCTGCACGACTCGTACACCCCACTCGGCGGCGGTACGGCGCTCTTCCACATGATGCTGGGGGAGGTATCACCCGGCGGTACCGGGACGGGCCTCTACGGCATGCTGATCCTCGCGATTCTCACGGTGTTCGTCGCGGGCCTGATGGTCGGGCGGACACCGGAGTACCTGAGGAAGAAGATCACCGCACGCGAGATGAAGCTGGTCTCGCTGTACATCCTGACCACGCCGACCGTGGTTCTGGTCGGCGCCTCGATCGCGATGGGCCTCGCAGTGGCCCGGGCGTCGATCCTCAACACCGGCAGCCCGCACGGCTTCTCCGAGGTGCTGTACGCCTTCACCTCGGCCGGTAACAACAACGGCAGCGCGTTCGCCGGGTTGAGCGGAAACATCCCGTTCTACAACACCGCCCTCGGGCTGGTGATGCTGCTCGGCCGATTCGTGCCGATCGTGTTCGCACTCGCCCTGGCCGGATCGCTGGCCAAACAGCAGCCGGTGCCGGTGACCCAGGGCACGCTGCCCACCCACAAGGCCCTGTTCGTCACGATGCTCGTCGGTGTCGTCCTGATCGTGACCGGCCTGACCTACTTCCCCGCACTCACTCTCGGACCCCTCGCGGAGGGACTGTGACCACGATCGTGAAGACCCCATCGTCCCCGCCCTCGAAAGAGGCTGCGGACACGGTGGCCAAGAAGGCGGCGTCGGGTGCGTTCGACCCGAAGCTGCTGCTGACCTCCCTGCCGGACGCGGTGAAGAAGCTCGACCCGCGGGTAATGGTGAAAAACCCGGTCATGTTCGTGGTCGAGGTGGGCGCGGCCGCGTCCACGATCAAGGCCGTCACTGATCCGAGCGTTTTCGTCTGGTGGATCGTGGTCTGGCTCTGGCTGACCGTGATCTTCGCGAACCTCGCGGAGGCGGTCGCCGAAGGTCGCGGCAAGGCCCAGGCCGAGACACTGCGCCGGGCCAAGACCGAGACCACCGCCCGCCGACTGACCGCGGACGGCGCTGAGGAACCGGTGCCGGCCACCCAGCTCCAGCTCGGCGACCTCGTGGTCGTCGAGGCCGGGCAGATCATCCCCGGCGACGGCGACGTCGTCGAGGGCGTGGCCAGTGTGGACGAGTCGGCGATCACCGGCGAGTCGGCCCCGGTCATCCGCGAGTCCGGCGGCGACCGCAGCGCGGTCACCGGCGGCACCAAGGTGCTGTCCGACCGGATCGTCGTGAAGATCACCACCAAACCCGGTGAGAGCTTCATCGACCGGATGATCGCGCTGGTCGAGGGCGCGTCCCGGCAGAAGACGCCGAACGAGATCGCGCTGAACATCCTGCTGGCCAGCCTGACCATCGTGTTCCTGATCGCGGTGGCGACGCTGCCGACCTTCGCGACCTACGCGCACACGAACCTGAACATCGTGATCCTGGTGGCCCTGCTGGTCGCCCTGATCCCGACCACGATCGGCGCGCTGCTGTCCGCGATCGGTATCGCCGGCATGGACCGGCTGGTGCAGCGCAACGTGCTGGCGATGTCCGGCCGCGCGGTCGAGGCCGCCGGTGACGTGAACACCCTGCTGCTGGACAAGACCGGCACCATCACGCTGGGCAACCGGCAGGCGGCGGAGTTCATCCCGGTGCAGGGCGTGACCGACACCGAGCTGGCCGATGCGGCGCAGCTGTCCAGCCTGGCCGACGAGACGCCGGAGGGCCGGTCGGTCGTCGTACTCGCGAAGACGGGGTACGGGCTGCGCGAGCGGCATACCGGTGAGTTGCCGCACGCAACGTTCGTCGAGTTCACCGCGCAGACCCGGATGAGTGGCGTGGACGTGGACGGCCGGCAGGTCCGCAAGGGTGCGGCCGGTGCGGTCAACGCGTGGATCCAGCAGCACGGCGGCAGTACCGACGCGCAGCTGGGGGAGATCGTCGACGGCATCTCGGCCTCCGGTGGTACGCCGCTGGTCGTTGCCGAGAGCATAGACGGCAAGGCCCGGCCGCTCGGCGTCATCCACCTGAAGGACGTGGTCAAGACCGGGATGCGGGAGCGGTTCGGCCAGATGCGCGCGATGGGCATCCGGACCGTGATGATCACCGGCGACAACCAGCTGACCGCGAAGGCGATCGCCGAGGAGGCCGGGGTCGACGACTTCCTGGCCGAGGCGACGCCCGAGGACAAGATGGCGCTGATCAAGAAGGAGCAGGAGGGCGGCCGGCTGGTCGCGATGACCGGTGACGGCACCAACGACGCGCCGGCGCTGGCCCAGGCCGACGTCGGCGTGGCGATGAACTCCGGTACGTCGGCCGCGAAGGAGGCCGGCAACATGGTCGACCTCGACTCCAACCCGACCAAGCTGATCGAGATCGTCGAGATCGGCAAGCAGTTGCTGATCACCCGCGGGTCGCTGACCACGTTCTCGATCGCGAACGACGTGGCGAAGTACTTCGCGATCCTGCCGGCGCTGTTCGCGGCGGCGTACCCGGGTCTGGACAAGCTGAACGTGATGGGCCTGCACTCGCCGCAGTCGGCGATCGTGTCGGCGATCGTGTTCAACGCGCTGATCATCGTCGGGCTGGTCCCGCTGGCGTTGCGCGGCGTCCGGTACCGGCCGTCGTCCGCCTCGGCCATGCTCCGGCGGAACCTGCTGGTGTACGGCGCCGGCGGCCTGATCAGCCCGTTCATCGGAATCAAGCTCCTCGACCTGGTGATCTCGCTGATCCCCGGGCTGCGCTGAAAGGTACGTGCCAATGGCAAGCAATCTCCCGAGCTCGGTACGGCAGTTCGGGGTCGCGATCCGGGCCCTGCTGGTGTTCACCGTCGTGCTCGGCATCGCCTACCCGCTGGTGATGACAGGGGTCTCTCAAGTGCTGTTCCACGGGAACGCGAACGGCTCGATCGTGAAGGTCGGCGGCAAGGCGGTCGGCTCCGACCTGATCGGCCAGGCGTACACGATGGACAGCGGCAAGCAGGACGCCGACGGGAAGGCGATCATGGTCGCCGACCCGAAGTGGTTCCAGACCCGTCCGTCGGCGAGCGGGTACGACGCAATGGCGAGCGGCGGCTCGAACCTCGGTCCGAACAACGCCGATCTGCTCGCCGCGGTCGACGAGCGGCGTAAGGCGGTCGCGGCCCTCGAGGGCGTCAACCCGTCGCAGGTACCGCCGGACGCGGTCACCGCCAGCGGCAGCGGGCTCGACCCGCACATCAGCCCGGCGTACGCCGCTCTCCAGGTGAACCGGGTCGCGCGCGAGCGAGGCTTGTCCGTGGACCAGGTGCAGGCGCTGGTGAAGGCCAGCACCGAAGGCCGCACCCTGGGCTTCCTCGGAGAGCCGCGCGTGAACGTGGTCAAACTCAACGCCGCACTCGCCGCGCTGGCCTGAGCTGAGAGCACAGGGGCGGTCCGGCGAAAGGCTGAAGGAGCGACGGAGTGACAACGGTGCTGGTGGTCGACGACGAGCCGCAGATCGTCCGAACCCTGCAGATCAACCTCAAGGCCCGTCGGTACGACGTGTATACAGCCGCGACGGGCGGCGAGGCGCTCGAGGTAGCGGCGCCGCATCCGCCGGAGCTGGTGATCCTCGACCTCGGGCTGCCGGACTTCGACGGCGTGGAAGTGATCCGCGGCCTGCGCGGGTGGACCGATGCGCCGATCCTGGTGCTGTCCGGGCGGACCGACCAGACCGACAGGGTGGAGGCGCTGGACGCCGGCGCGGACGACTACGTGACCAAGCCGTTCGGGATCGACGAGCTGCTGGCGCGGATGCGGCGTACTGCTGTCCCAACACTAGTTCCTGACCGAGGTCTGGGGTGCCGGCTACGAGACAGCCGGCGGGAACCTGCGTTTCTACATGGGCCAGCTCCGGCGCAAACTGGAGCAGGACCCGGCCCGTCCGAAACACCTGCTGACCGAACCCGGCATGGGTTACCGCTTCGAACCCTGAGTGCCGAGGCGTCGTTAGAAACGTGTGAGGAACGGCGTTCTCGGCAGTTCGCGATGCTTCAGTATTGCTGTGAAGCTGCACGAGTTGCCGAAGCGGTTCCTCCTCGGACGCCCGCTGCGCAGCGAGCGACTGGGGGAGACGCTGCTGCCGAAGAAGCTGGCCCTGCCGGTGTTCTGCAGCGATCCGCTGTCGTCGAACGCCTACGCGACCGAAGAGATCCTGCTGATGCTGAGTCTGGGCGGCCTGGCATTGCTGCACCTGACGCCGTGGATCGCCGCCGTGGTCGCCGCGCTGCTGATCGTCGTGGTGCTGTCCTACCGGCAGACCTGCCATGCGTATCCCAGCGGCGGCGGTGCCTACGCGGTGAGCCGCGCCAATCTCGGGCGGAACGCCTCGCTGGTCGCGGCGAGCGCATTGCTGGTCGACTACGTTCTCACGGTTGCCGTGTCGGTCGCGGCGGGCGTGCAGAACATCGTGTCCGCGCTCCCGCAGCTGGGTCCGCACGCGGTGGCGGTCTCCATCGGCCTGGTTGCCGTCCTCGCCTTGATGAACCTCCGTGGCGTCAAGGAGTCCGGGACGGCGTTCGCGATCCCGACGTACGGCTTCATCGCGATCGTGCTGACGATGATCGCGGTCGGGCTGATCCGCATCCTCACCGGCGACGTGCCGCAGGCCGAGTCCGCGCCGTACGGGATCCAGTCGGCGGGCCACACCGGCGGCCTGCTCGTCGTACTGCTCGCGATGCGGGCGTTCGCCTCCGGGTGTACCGCGCTCACCGGAGTCGAGGCCGTCAGCAACGGTGTGCCGAACTTCAAGCCACCGAAGAGCAAGAACGCGGCCGACACGCTGACGATCATGGGGACCGTCACGGTCGTGATGTTCGCGGGGATCACTGCGCTGGCCCTGGTGTCCCACGTGCATGTAGCCGCCGATCCCGGCCGGGTCACCGGTGCGCCGGCCGGATACGAGCAGCGCACGGTGATCGCGCAGGTCGCGGGCTCGGTGTTCGGCGGGTACCACTCGATCGGGTTCTTCACCGTCCAGGCATTCACGGCCGCGATCCTGGTGCTCGCCGCCAACACGGCGTTCAACGGCTTCCCGATCCTGGGATCGCTGCTCGGGCACGACGGGTTCCTGCCGCGCCAGTTCGCCCGGCGCGGCGACCGGCTGGTGTTCAGCAACGGCATCGTGATCCTGGCGGCGCTGGCGGGCCTGCTGATCTGGGTGTTCGACGCCAGTACGACGCGGTTGATCCAGCTCTACATCATCGGGGTCTTCGTTTCCTTCACCCTGAGCCAGGCGGGCATGGTCGTGCACTGGACCCGCGCGCTGCGCGAGCCGACCGCCACGGCATCGATGCACCGGTCCCGGGCGATCAACGCGCTGGGTGCCGTCTTCACCGCGGTGGTCCTGGTCGTCGTACTGATCACGAAGTTCACCCACGGCGCGTGGATCGTCGTACTCGCGATGCCGGCGGTCTTCCTGCTGATGAAGGGGATCCGGAGGTACTACGATCGCGTCGCGACCGAGCTACGGCCGAGTCCGGGTGCGGTAACGCTGCCGGCCCGGGTCTTCGCGATCGTCCTGGTCTCGAAGCTGCACACGCCGACGTTGCGTGCGATCGCCTACGCGCGGGCGACGCGCCCGACCTCCCTGACCGCCGTGACCGTGAACACCGATGACGAGGCCGCCGACCTCCTGCTCCAGGAGTGGAGCGAGCGGGCGCTGCCGGTGCCGTTGAAGGTGCTGCACTCGCCGTACCGCGATGTGACCGGGCCGGTGCTCAGCTACGTGAAGGACATCCGGCGGAACAGTCCGCGCGACCTGATCGCGGTGTTCATTCCGGAGTACGTCGTCGGGCACTGGTGGGAGGCGCTGCTGCACAACCAGAGCGCGTTGCGGCTGAAGGCCCGGCTGCTGTTCCAGCCGGGCGTGATGGTGATCAACGTGCCGTGGCAACTCGGCTCGGCCGAGCACCTCGAAGCCCGCAGAGTGGAAGGTGCGGCGCTCGACCATCGCCGTACCCAGGAGACGGTTGCGAGTTCGGCCCGACGCTAGCCGACGTGGACCCAGGGCCGCTTGGAACGGTTCGGTTCGGCACGCCGGAGGACCTCGCGGGTGACGGGTGGTACGTCGCCGGCGCCGGACACGAGGTACCGGAGCAGGAAGTGGAACGGGTTGCCCTCGGCCCAGGCGAAGTAGATGTGCGGCATGACCTTCCAGTCGTCGCGGATCTTGAGCAGCAGGGCCGCGATGGCGTTCGGCACGCTCGGGCTCTCGACCCGGAGGATCTGGTACCCGAACCGCTCCTCGCCGCGGACGTCGAGCTCGGTCTCGAACTGGGAGGCGTCGGTCAGCGTCACCTCGAGGAACAGGATCGGTAGCCCCTCGGGCAGGTTCCGGACCTCGCGCTGCTCGGCCTCCTTCTCCTGGTACTCCGTTTCGTCGCGGTCGTCGGGCTCGTTCGCGATGATCCGCAGCTCGCCGGCCACGGCCGCCGCGGAGATCATCCGGCACGCCGCCTCGTCGAAACGCACCTCGGTGGCACGCAGTTCGAGCGAGCGGGTGGCGCGGGAGATCAGGGAGGTGAGGATGATCGCGACAATGAAGAAGGAGGCGATCTGGACGCCGTCCGGCCGTTCGATGATGTTCGCGATCGCCGTGTAGAGGAAGACCACGCTGATCACGGCGAAGCCGACGGTCTGCACCTTCTGCCCGCGCCGCCGGGCGGACAGGGTGACCGCGATCGAGGCGGACAGGATCAGCACGAGTACGCCGGTCGCGTACGCACCGCCCTGCGCGTCGACGTCGGCCTTGAACAGCAGGGTGATGACGAACGCGATCAGGCCGAACACGATCACCAAGGGCCGGGTCGCCCGAGCCCAGTCCGGGACCATGCCGTAGCGGGGGAGGTAGCGCGGAACGATGTTCAGCAGGCCGGCCATGGCCGAGGCTCCGGCGAACCAGAGGATCAGGATCGTGCTGACGTCGTACACGGTCCCGAAGATCGGTCCGAGGTGCTCGTGCGCCAGGAAGGCCAGCGCCCGTCCGGACGCCTGGCCGCCGTCCTTGAAGTCGTCGGCGGGGATCAGCACGATCGTGGTGAAGCTGCTGGTGATCAGGAACCCGCTCATGATCAGTGCGGCGGTGGTGAGCAGCTTGCGGGTGTTCCGGATCCGGGTCGCCGGCCGGGCCGGGTCGTCGCCGGCGCCGCCCTGCACCTGCGGCATCACCGCGACCCCGGTCTCGAACCCGGACAGGCCGAGGGCGAGCTTGGGGAAGACGACCAGCGAGATGCCGATCATCACCCAGATGTTCGAGTGCTCAGTGGTGAGCATGCCACGCCAGTTCGTGACCAGTTCGGGCGCGGTGATCACGTTCCAGAGCGCGTCGCCGACGACGATCACGTTGAGCCCGAGGTACAGCACCACCAGGACGACGGCGATGCCGATCGCCTCGCCGAAGCCCCGCAGGAACACGCCGGCGAGCAGGGCCAGCAGGACCAGGGTGATGATCACCTCCTTGCCCTCGAACCAGTGCGGGACGAACGGGTTCTCGATCACGTGCGCGGTCGCGTCGGCCGCCGACAGCGTCATCGTGATGATGAAGTCGGTGGCCATGAAGCCCAGCAGGACGAGGATGGTGAACTTGCCCTTCCAGCGGCCGAGCAGCCGGTCGAGCATGGCGATCGACCCCTCGCCGTGCGGGCTCTCAGCGGCCACGCGCCGATAGACCGGCAGCGCGCCGAACAGCGTGAGCAGGACCAGGACCAAGGTGGCGATCGGTGAGAGCAGGCCGACGGCCGCAGCCGCGATGGCCGGCTGGTACCCGAGCGTCGAGAAGTAGTCGACGCCGGTCAGACACATGACCTTCCACCAGGGGTGGGTCGGGTGGGGCGTGGGTCGATGCGGTCCGGCATGTCCAGCCGGCCGATCGTGCAGCAGCCAGCTGACGAACCGTCCATGCATGGGCGCCGCTCCGACCGTGTCGGTCTCCCGCGTTTCTGTCACCGGGCGGAGCCTAGCCAGCCGCACGACCAGGGCGGATGGTTCTAACGCGTCTCTAACGCCAGGTCGGCCAAGCTCACGTTATCCTTCGACTTGAACTTAGATAAAGTCGAGTGGAGGGCGTTCCGCATGCCGGTCGCGGTGGTGGTGTCCGTTGTCGTGCTCGTGCTGCTCGGGCTGACGTTCTGCGTGGTGCCCGTGGCTGCACTCCGCTATGGAGAGGCCGCAGAACGTGCAGCGGAGCGGGAAGTGCTGAAGGCAGGATTGGAGAGCGACGTACTGGTCGAGCATCGGGTGCGGTTCAAGGAGTCGGCAAGCGAGGCGCTGCTGCCTTTCGGGATCGCGGCCGTGCTGTTCGTACTGGCCGGTCTGGATCTGGCGGGCGTGGGCCCGGCCAGGATCGCTTCGTGGGTGTTCGCGGGACTGCTGTTCTTCGCGGGCGGCTTCATCACCGCCGGGCAGATTCTGGCGGCTCGCTTCACCCAGGCTGCCTTCCGGCGGTCGAGCGATCCTGCGGTTCGCAATCTCGATGCGCAAGCGATCGTCGACGCGGCCGGCGGCGAGTTCCCCGGCTGGCTTCGGCCCGTTCAGTACGTCAGGTTCGCGCTGACCACGGTCGGCTCGGCGCTGGTCATCGTTCTGCTCGCGACCCCGGCGGCCGGTGCTCATTTCGGATAGTGGCGAGGCGTGCTTCCAGGCCGTCCAGGACGATGTCCAAGCCAACCGTGAACAGGCTTTGATCGGCTCCCTGCTCCGGTACTTCGGTCGGCAGCAGCCGCGACCGTAGCCGTGGGAAGTCCTGCGCGACGGTGCTGATCTGATCGACGAGCTCGCGGAGTTCCCGTTCCTGGTCGGCGCCCAACCTGCGGAGCCGGGCCTGCCAGGCTCGCTCGGAGGCTTGTCCCTGGACGGCGCCAATGGCGTACATCAACACAGTCGCAGCCGCCTCGTCAGCGCCGCGCCGACCGAAGCCCGCGTCCTCGTAGATCCCGAGGCAATGGTCGTCGACGCGGGCTTTGCCCGGTCCGTAGATCAGGTGGGTTCCCATCAGAGGCACCAGCCAGAAATGCCGGCTGATCATCGCGTAGATACTCGCCGCTACCGCGCCAGCCGCCGCCCGCCAACCCGGCTCGTCCGGCCCCTCCGGCTCCGACAGGTCGACCTCGTTCCACACCTGGTCGCCGGCGAGCACGATCAGCTCGTCCTTGTTCTTGATGTGCCAGTACATCGCGGTCGCCGCAACCCCCAACTCGGCACCGAGCCGCCGTACGTTCAACCCATCAACACCCTCAACATCCAAAACCCCAACCGCCGCCGTCACGATCTGCTCCCGACTCAAGGTGTCACGCGGCATCTCCCCACCTTATCGGCGCCGCACCCTCACGCCGCCCGCCGACTAGTTGCCTGAACCTTGGGCTGTGTCGCGTGCGGCAGGAGGGCGAAGTACGGCGGCTAGGCCGTAGTGGTCGCTGGCGGTGTTGTGGGGTTGGTGCAGGATTTGGCGGCAGTCTTCGATCACGAGGGTGGGGCCGCCGTGGGCGCCGCAGCGGACCAGGATGTAGTCGATGCGGCGGAACGGCCAGTCCCAGTCGGCGCTGTTCGGGTTGTCTGGGACGAAGGTGTGGCCTGGGTCGGTGGGGTGAGTGCTTGCCCAGGCGTCGCGGTAGCAGACGCTGACGTCGTCGATGACATGTTTCCCGGTCCAGAACCGGATGCTGTCGGCATCTGGTTCGGCGTCGAAGTCGCCGGCGACGAGGACATGTCCTGGCGTCTCAGCGGCGAGGGCGCTGAGGATCCGCGCGGTCGTCACGGCCTGGGTACGCCGCTCCGCTTCGTGGTCGAGCTGCCAGTCCGGGAAGTGGTTGGCAAGCCAGATCCGGCCGATGGGTGGGGGAGCGAGGATCTCGGTGATCAACGCGGTGCACGGGAAATCACCGCTGCGGGGCGTGAGCTGGAGATCGACTTCCTCGACCCGTCCGATCGGCCAGCGGCTCGCGGTGCTGACTCCCTGCCCGTTGGGATGCCGTGCGCGCTGATGTACGACGTGATAATCCGGAGGAAGGATGTCTCGTACCTGGTCGTAGTCGGTGGTCACTACGGTTTCCTGCAGCGTGATCAGGTCGGGCGCGAGACCGGAGAGCTCGCGCCTCAGGACGGTACGTCGGGCCGGCCAGTCACCGCTGGTGTTCCAAACGTTGAGCGTGGCAACTGTCACAGCGTTCACGGGACCCGCCTGCCGCTGGGCGTTACCGGCGACAGGACCGCGCCGACACCGAAGTGATCGCTGGGCCAAGTACCGCCCGACGGCTTGTCGAACAGTCGCCGGCAGTCCACGACGTCCAGACAGGGACCATGATCCGAGCAGCGGACCAGGATGTAGTCGATGCGCCGGCCGAGCTCGAGCTCCCAGTCACCGATCTCTGCTGTCGTGGTGAGCTGATTCTCCGGTGTGAATGTATGGCCGGGCGACTGCGGGTTTCTCGTGGTCCAACAGTCGCGGTAGCAGACGCTGGTTCCGTCCAGAGATTGCTTACCGATCCAGAAGCGGATGCTGGCCGCGTCAGGGGTGGCATCCATGTCGCCGGCCACCACAACGGGGACACGGGAGTCGCCGACCAGCCCTTCGATGAACCTGGCCACTGCGACCGTTTGTCGCTCCCTTTCCGCTTCGTGGGTGAGTTGCCAGTCCGGCAGGTGATTCACGAAGATCAGGCGACCGATGGGCTCCGGGGCAGCGATCTCGGTCACCAGGGCCGAGCACGCGAAGCCGGCAGGACGCGGCCCCAGGTGCAGATCGACCTCGTGGGTCGCCGCGATCGGCCAGCGCGAAGCGATCGACAGACCCTGCCCGTCATCCTCGCGCTCGGTGTGGTGGACGATCTCGTACCCGTCTGCCAGAACCTCCGCGGCCTGATCCACCGAGTCGTTGCTCACTACCTCCTGCAGCGCCACCAACTGAGGATCGAACTCGGCGAAACCCGCAGCGATCAGGTCCCGCCGCCGCGGCCAGTCCTCCCGCAAACCGAACACATTCAGCGTCGCCACCCGAAACCCGTCAACAACGTCCATACCGTTCAATACCCACCGACAGCGAGTTCAGTAGACCGAGCAGGTCGGCCCGCCCGCGTGCTCGAGGAGGTCAGGGCTGGGTGTCGGGGTCTCTCGGTGGTACTCGCTCGATGCGGGTCCAGCCCTTCCAGCCGCGTTCTTCCATGATCGCGAGCAGGCGCGCTGCTTCGGGTGCAGACTCGAGCATGACCGCGTCCAGCAGCTCGACGAGTTGGTCGTCGAAGGGCTCGTCTCCCAGCTGACCGGCCTCGGCGGCGCGGAGGTACAGGCGTTCCAGGAGGTCGGCGATCTCGACGAGCAAGGCATCGTCGCCCTGATTGTCGACCGCCTCGCTCACCAGGCTGTAGAGCTTCCGCGTATCGGGATCCTCCAGTTGCTCGTGCTTCGCGGCGATCACGGCGTCGATCGCCTCCGGCGCTTGCGCGGCGATCATGATCCACGCGCCGCGCTCCATCTCGAGGTAGCGCTCGCTGACGCCCTCACGGCGGAGCCGGTCGAGGTAGTCCACGACGCTCTGCGGGAGCGCCAGCTGTTCGCCGGCCGCCAGCATGGCCAGCCGTCGGCGGCTGACCTGCAACCGCCGGATCTCCGCGCGCAGCTCCTTGTCGATCTCCTGTACGCCGTCCCCGAACTGCTCGGGCGCGGCATCGAGGAGTTCCTGTACGCGGGCCAACGGTACGCCGGCGTCGGCCAGCGTGTGGATCCGGATCAGCCGTACGACGGCCGCCGAGTCGTACGACCGGTACCCGGACCGGTCGCGCGCGGGCTCCGGCAGCAGCCCGATCTTGTGATAGTGGCGCACGGCCCGCACCGTCACACCGGCGTAGGTCGCCAGCTGGCTGATGGTGAGCATGTGCCCAAGCCTGCCTCAGGCGGACTTCCGCCGATAGGCGGCCATCGCCAGGACGTACGCCACGACGAGCACGCCGACGCACCACGCCAGCGCGGTCCAGATGTCGTTGCCGACCGGCTCCTGGGCGAACAGGGCACGGATCGTGTCGACGATGGACGTCACCGGCTGGTGTTCGGCGAACCACCGCACCGGGCCGGGCATGGTCTGCGTCGGCACGAACGCCGAACTCACGAACGGCAGGAAGATCAGCGGGTACGCGAAGGCGCCCGCGCTCTCCACCGATCCCGCGGTGAGCCCGGGAATCACGGCGAGCCAGGTCAACGCCAGCGTCGACAGCAGCAGGATCCCGGTCACCGCGAGCCAGGCCGGGACGCCGGCGCTGGAGCGGAAGCCCATCAGCAGCGCGACGCCGATGACGATCACGAGCGCGATCAGGTTGGCGACCATCGACGTGACGACGTGCGCCCAGAGCAGGCCCGACCGGGCGATCGGCATCGACTGGAAACGTTCGAGGATCCCGCTCTTCAGATCCATGAACAGGCGGAACGCCGTGTACGAGATGCCGGAGGCGATCGTGATCAGCAGGATGCCCGGCAGCATGAAATTGATGTACTTCGTGCCGGTCGAGATCGCCCCGCCGAACACATACACGAACATCAGCATCAGCGCGACCGGGGTGAGTACGGTCGTGATGATCGTGTCCAGGCTGCGGGTGATGTGACGCAACGTCCGAACGGTCAGGGCGAGGGTGTCGCTGAGGAAATACGTGTTCATCGCCGGTCTCCAATGATCGCCAGGAAGATCTCCTCGAGCGTGGGCTGCTTCTCGACGTACTCGATCTCGGCGGGCGGGAAGACCTGTTTGAGTTCGGCCAGCGTGCCGTTGGCGATGATCCGGCCCTGGTGCAGGATCGCGATCCGGTCCGCGAGCTGCTCGGCCTCGTCGAGGTACTGCGTGGTCAGCAACACCGTCGTACCGGAACCGGCGAGCTCCTTGACCATCTGCCAGACCTCGATCCGCGCCTCCGGGTCGAGGCCCGCGGTCGGCTCGTCCAGGAAGATCACCGGCGAGTCCCCGATCAGGCTCATCGCGATGTCCAGGCGGCGGCGCATGCCACCGGAGTACGTCGACACCCTGCGCGTGGCCGCCTCGGTCAGCGAGAAACGGTCCAGCAGGCCGTCCGCGATCGCGCCCGGGTCCGCGAGGTGCCGCAGCTTGGCCACGAGCACGAGGTTCTCCCGGCCGCTGAGGATCTCGTCGACCGCGGCGAACTGTCCGGTCAGGCTGATGGAGCCGCGTACGTCGGCGGCCTGCGTGGTGACGTCGAAGCCGTTGACGGCCGCGGTCCCCGCGTCGGCCTTCAGGAGGGTGGTGAGGATCCTGATCGTCGTGGTCTTGCCCGCGCCATTGGACCCGAGCAACGCGAAGATGCTGCCTCGCGCCACGTCGAAGTCCACGCCCCGCAGCACCTCCAGCTTCCCGTACGACTTCTCCAGCCCCCGCACCCGAACCGCCGGCCCGGCACCCTGCCGACTCTTCTCGACCACCGTCGTCATCATCCCTCTCCTTTGTGGAGCCATTCCCATCACTCCGAGGAAGGCCTTGCCCCACAGGATGAAGGGTTGACCCAACGTCAAGGTCAAGCCGACGCGACGCGGTACCTGTCTGCCTGCACGCCGCCGAGGATCCGTAGGGTGAGCGGATGCACAGCGATCCCGAACCCGGCGGCACCGAAGTACAGCTGCTCAGCGAGTTTCTGGACGGCCAGCGTGAGGCAATGCTTGCCAAGACCGATGGGCTGGACCGGGAGCAGATGTCTCGCTCCCATCCTCCGTCCACCCTGACCCTTGCGGGCCTGCTCCAACACCTGTCGCTCGCCGAGGAGGACTGGATGGAGATCCACTTCCTGGGGCAGCCCGACAGCCAGCCGTTTGTGGATGCCGACTGGAGCGCCGATCCGGACTGGCAGTTTCGGGTACCCGCGGAGGCCGACCCCGAGGCGCTGCGCGAGCGCTATCGGAGGGTGTGCGAGCGGAGCCGAGCGATCGTCGCGGGGGCCTCGAGCCTGGACCAGCTGTCGGTCAAGCCGGTGCGCGGCAAGCATTTCTCGCTGCGATGGGTCCTGTTGCATCTCATCGAGGAGACGGCCCGCCACGCCGGTCACGCCGACCTACTCCGCGAGTCGATCGACGGCAACGTCGGCTAGCGACTACCGCCTCTGACCTTTGACGTCTCCCGCATGCCCGTCGCTTGCGAAGGTTGTGATCGGCGGTGCGTTGACATGACATCACGCGAGTGCGTCACTGTGTTGACTGTCCGTAGACATGTGCGACTCGCTGGGGGGCGAGGCCATGTCTGGTACGCGGGCAATGGCTATTTGGGGTGGGGGGAGCTATGTGGAAGCTGACGCTTCGGTACTTGGGGCGTGCGCTGGTGCAGTCGAAGCGGGCTGTAGTTGCCGTGGTCATCGGTGCCTTCATCGCGGGTTCGATCGCAACGGTCAAGTCTTTGATCGAGTCGCGGATCATCGCGGCGGTGGCGGACGTGATGAACGGGAGCGGCGAAGGCTCGATCTGGTCACGCGCGCTCGGGAGTGTGGGGTCGAGTGATTCCGACTGGGTGGTGGACCTTGCGAATCGTCTCTTCAGCGGAGTCGAGTTCAGGTGGGGGATCGTCACCTATGTGGCGGTGAGTCTGCTGGCGGTGCTGCTGGCCGTCGTGACGACGAGTTCGCGGGAGAGCATCTCGCGCCGGCTGTTCTCGGGTCTGTTCGAGGCAGGTGTCAGCAAGGCGTTCACACACTCTGCGCTGCCGGTCGAGGTCGAGGACGAGCCGGGCGGTCTGGCGGGGGCGGTGCAACAAGGAGCGCGCGCGGTGTCGGGCGCCTATGCGTTCCTTGTCGAGGCGGGGCAGTATCTCTTCAGTCTGGTCGCTGTCTTCCTCGTACTCATCGATGTCAACATCGGCTTCGCTCTGCTGAGCCTGGGTGTCACTGCTGTTCTCGCCGCGATCAGTTGGCTCCAAGGCCGGCGCCTCAGCAAACGTCGGGAGCGGTACGACGATCGCCGGCGCGAGTTGTTCGGGTTCACCGGGCAGGTCCTGGCGAACCGGGATGTGCTGCTGGCTCATGAGCAGAAGTCTCGGTATATCGGGCGTCTGGGTACATCGAGTCATGAGCTGGGCACGATCGACAAGGATCTGTCCGTCCGGGAGAGCGTCTACATCGGATCGGTCAACTTCATCCAGGATCTGGGACTGATCGCGATCCTCGGAGTGGTGCTGGTCGCCGCGACCCGTGGGACAAACGTCAATGCCGTGGGCGACGCGTACTTCTACGTCTCGCTCTTCGCCCGGATCATGACCCCGATCCGGAACATGCTGTCTGGTTACGACGACGTGCGGCGCTCGATGTCTACGTCCCGGACCTTGCTCGCCCTGCTGGCCAACGACGACGTCGCCGTTACGCGGCCGGCAACGGCGGACAGCAGTTCGTCCTGGGAGGCTGAGTTTTCCGGCGTCTCGTTCGCGTATGTTCCCGACGAGGTCGCCGTCGAGAACTGTTCGTTCGGTATCCCTACCGGCGGCGTGACGTTGATCGTTGGCCGCTCCGGCGCCGGCAAGACGACGATTGCGCGGATGCTGCTCAAGTTCCTGACACCGGATCGGGGCGAGGTCAAGGTGCGCGGTAGGTCGACCTGTTCCTGGGATCGTGAGGAACTGCTCCAGGAGATGAGCTACTTGTCCCAGACCGGCCACGTTATCGAGGGAACTGTCCAGGAGAACCTGTTTGCTCCAGCTGATGCGAGCGAGGAGTCGCTGTGCGAGGCTCTGCGGACAGTCCGGTTGGCGAGCAACGACAGCGATGCCTTGCAGGTACTACGGCAGCAGGCGACCAGGCTGTCCGAAGGCCAGAAGCAACGCCTGGCGCTGGCCCGGATCCTCGTGGATCGCGCGCCGATCGTCACACTGGACGAGCCGCTTGCGGGTGTCGACGCGTTCACTTTCGCGGAGGTCCGCGGGCCAATGACCGAATGGATGGCCGATCCGGGTCGCACGGTAGTGATGGTGAGCCACCGACTGGAGTTCGTCTCGGCCGCAACGCACATCATCGTTCTCGGCGAGAGGGGCCGCGTGGTCGAGCAAGGCGCCCCGGCGGACCTTCGAACCAGGCCAGGTGGACTGTTCGCCTCCCTACTCGACGCCGGCCGACACGAACTCGCCGTCGGAGGATAACCGAACGGTCGTTCATCGTCGCGGTCGTCAGTTAATTTCGCCGAACGATCGTGGTCCGCGCTCGATTGCGGGTGGACCCAACGGTTGTGCGCTGAGCAGAGTTGCGGGGATTGAGTGTCTGCATCGTCTTGACTCTTCTTGATTGCCGCCGCAACGATGGAGACTTGCTGTGGATCTCCGGGGGGAGCGGAAGCATGCCGGCATTGGCCACTGAGCTCGGCGGGTCCTTCCGGGCGGGACGGTGACTGCGCTCGGGCTCTATCGGTTGTTGACGCCATACTTCCTGTCTGGGGTCACCTTCCCGGACGAGGCTGACGCCTATCTCTCCCAGCTGGGGGTCGCCGACCTGGCGTCGTCGTACGACGAGAACGCCGTCATCTACACCGGCTCCCTGCAGTTCGGGCCGAACACCCCACGCCGGTTCTCCAGTTCCAGCGGCTCGGCTGGGTTCGCCTGGGACGACGTCGCCATCAGGTTTCGCCTGACCGTGCCGCGCGACGGCGCGGCGCTGATCGAGACCGCGGTGACCTCGGTACCGGCGCTGCTCGGCCCGCTGCAAGGGCTGCTCGACGTGTTCCTGCCGGTCGAGCAGGGGGCCCTGCCCACCGAGTACCCGGGCATCCGGTTCCGGCTGGAGCTGATGCTCGACCAGCTCCACTTCGAGCTGGGTGACACCTGGAAGCCGGGCAAGCTCGACAGCGAGCACCGCATCGTCGCCGACCCGGCGATCACCGACCCGGTACGGATCATCCTGCCCAAGCCGGTGCTGGTCTACGAGATGACCGATGACAGCTTGTTGACGCCCCCGACCTTCACGCTGGCGTCCTGGGGCGGCGGCGGATTCGACGCCCCGAGCACCCTCGAGGCGGGCGAACTGGCCCACATGGAGCCGGCGATCGCCGTACACAACGACGGCAAGGTCGGTTTCGGCCTCGGCTCGGTCGTGATCGACGGCGACCCGGACAACACCCCGCCGGAGATCCTCGAGTTCTTCGGCGTCGACGAGTCGTTCACCGGCATCTACGTTCAGAGTGCCCGGGTGTACGTCAGCGACGTGGCCAAGGGCTACGGGTTCCAGGTCAGCGTCCAGGATCTGCTGGTCAGCTTCGCCGGCGAGGTCAGCTTCGACCTGTCCGCCGACCTGCTCGGGCCTGAGGTCAACCTGTCGGCGAAATTCGTCGTGGCCGATCAGGGCAAGAACGTGGACATCGCCGCGGGCAGCCGGACGAGCGCATCGACGACGAAAGCCACCGTCGTCGAAGGAGGATCGTTCACTGCGACCACCGCGGCGACCGTGCAGGTGGAGGTCACCGGTGGCCTTCCGCCGCACACGGTGAGCGTCACCGCGGACGGCGCCGGCGGGAACCGCTACCAGACCTCGACCGGCCAGGTCACGGTGTCCGACCTGGCGGTCGGCGACCACAGCCTGACTCTCACGGTGAACGACGCGGCGTCGAGCGGTCAGAGCTACACCGAGACGATCACCGTGCATCTCAAAGCCGCCCCGGCCGCGCCCACCCCCACCACTGCGGCCGGTTCGCCGGCCGACCGGGTGCCGAACCCGGGCGACCTGCCGCCCATGGTTCCGAGCGGCAGTGGTGTCGGCACCGCCGCCTCGCACGCGATCGTTGCGGCAGGCAACGCCGGCGGCACCCGCGAGCGGTTCCGGGTCACCGGTCAGGGGCAGGTGACGGTGACGGCCGGCGGCACCGCGGTGACTGTCACCGACGGCCAGTTCGAGATCGACGTACCCGAGAACACCAGCAACCTCGCCATCCAGGCGAGTTGGGCTGCGGTGTCCGCGACCCCGCAGACCTTCGAGCTGAAGTTCACCAAGTCCAAGCCGCGGATCGACGACTGGCCGGCGGTCCTGGACAAGTACGTCAACGACGACCCGACCTTGCCGGACGCCCGCTACCCGACGAGCCGGGCTGCGGGCCAGGCGGCCGGCGGCACCGCGGCGCTGCGCGAGTGGTTGCAGCAGCTCGCGGTGGGCGCCACTCTGCCCTCGGTCACGATCGACGCGTCCGCCAGTTGGGAGAGCGACAACCGGCTGGACCAGGACCAAAGCCTGTCCGAACGACGCCTCGCCGTCGCCACCGCCGCAGTCGGCGCGCTCGCGACCGTCGGCACGACCGACGCGACCGGCTTCTCCGACGCGCAGTCCGCGCATCGCAACGACAATGACGGTGACCGCCACGCGGTGATCACCGCGACGCTCACCCAGCCCGCCGACTCGGCCTCGCTGACCGTGTCGCGCGCGGCCCGCCCGGCGCCCTCGACCACGCCGCCGCCGGCCCGGAACCCGGCCAAGCCGCCGGCCCCGTTGCCAAGCCAGCCGCCGGCCGTGTTCCGCCGGATCGGCATCCGGGTCAAGGTGATTCGCAACGAGCCGGTGCTGCTCGAACTCAGCGGCCGGCTCGACTTCGAGACCGACCTCGAAGCCAAGATGCGCAACCCCGACGGCGCTCCGGCGATCAACGGCAACCTGCAGGCGGAGCAGCAACCGGCTGCCAGCGCCGACACCGCGAACCCGCAGGACGGTGTCACCGACTTCCGCCTGACGATCGTGCACGACCCGGCGGTGCACTCGTGGACCGAGACGCTGGCGATCGGCGCCCACCCGGACGACGTGGACGGGTTGCTGCAGGTCAAGAACCCACACAGCGGGGCGTTGACGGCCGACAACCGGCTCAAGGACGCGCTCGGGTCGGTCATGATCCTCGCGCCGATCATCGGCCTGGCGGTCGGCGCGACCGATCCGAACTCGGCGAGCAGCTACGCGATGCTGGGCGGCACGATCGTCGGCGCGGCAGCGATCGGCGCGAGCGGTCTGGTCCGGACCGAGAAGATCACGCTGTACGGCGGCGAGCTGCGCTTCCGCCAGTTCATCCCGCCCGGTGATCCGGCCGCCTTCAGCGACGCGGGCGTGCTGTTCGACTACGCGGTCGAGTTCGGCGTCGAGATCGACTCGCTGGGCATCAAGACCACCCGCCCGCTGAAGGTTCGCTACCGCGCCATCGGCTTCGACATCAACTTCCAGGGCGGCGGCTACCGGCCCATCTTCGACACGTCCAAGGGCTACGAGCTCGACCTCAGCGACCCGGGCCTGTTCAAGCTGCCGGCGCCGATCGACAACGTCCTGAAGATCTTCGCGGCCCGGGTGGCGAAGGTGAACCCGCTGACCATCGAGCTCGACCTCGGTATGAAGGTGGACCTCGGCGTGGTGCGCATCGACCGGTTCAAGGTCAAGCTCCCGGTCGACCCGCTCGGCGTACCCACGATCCTGCCCAGCGGCATCAGCGTCGACATCTCCTCGGTGATCGTCGGTTCCGGCTTCGTCAACATCATCGAGCCGCCCGCCGCGCCGGCCGGGCAGGAGCAGCCCGGCTTCGGCGGCATCGAGGGCGCGTTCGACGTCAGTCTGGTGCCGATCAAGTTGCGGATTGCGGCCAGCTTCGGCGTACGCCCGGTCAGCGATCCGGCGACCGGCCGGTCGGCGACGGCGGTCTTCCTCGGACTGATCATCGACCTGCCGGCTCCGATCCCGCTCGCCCAGTCCGGCCTCGGGATCTACGGCTTCTCCGGCCTGTTCGCGATGCACTACAAGCGGCTCGAGAGCGATCCGAACCCGAACGACGCGACCGGGCCGGCGATCCTGTGGCTGGTCGCCGCGGGCGGCGAACCGGCGAAGCTGTTCAACAACGGCGTCGAGCTGTGGGGTCCGGAGTTCGACCGGTGGAGCTTCGGCGTCGGCGTCATGCTGGGCACCACCGAGGGCGGGTTCCTGGTCAACCTGCGCGGCATGTTCGTGCTGGAGCTGCCCGGCCCCCGCGTCCTGGTCTTCGTCAAGATCCTGATCGTCGCAGTGATGCCCGACCTGAAGCCGGCGACCGACCTGGTGGTCGGCATCCTCGGGGTGATCGACCTCGACTTCGCCCGCAAGAGCTTCACGATCGGCGTCATCGTCAATCTCGAGATCGAGGAGATCGTCTCGCTGGTGGTGCCGGTCGAGCTGTTCACCAAGCTCGACGACCTGAAGAACTGGCACCTGTACGTCGGTACGTTCGGGGCGCCGGCATCGGCGATGATTCTCGGCATCGTCCGCGGCTTCGGCTACGTGATGATCGCCGGGCACGAGATCACCGGCTGGCCCGGTTACGGCCAGCTCAGGACTCTGCCCGGCATCGCGATGGCGGCCGGCATCGGCGCCTCGATCGTCTTCGGCGACGAGGGCATCGGGCTGTACCTGAAGGTCAGCGCCCGAGCGGACGTCGGGGTGAGCTTCTCGCCGCGGCTGTTCCTCGTCGGGCGGATCCAGATCGACGGCGAGTTGCGGCTGTTCATCATCTCGGTCGGTGCCCACGGCAGGCTCGAGGTCGAGGCGCCGGATCCCACCCACGTCAAGGGCGAGATCTGCGGCCACGTCGACTTTTTCTTCTTCTCGGTGGAGGGCTGCGTCTCGGTCGAGATCGGCCCGCCGCCGGCGCCTCCGCCGCCGCCCGCGATCGTGCGGAACGTGTGGTTGCAGAGCCATGCGCCGGTCATCACGGCCGGGCAGGGTGGCGACCGCCCGATCGACGCCAGCCTGGGCGACGCCCTGCCGGCCGGCGGGACCGGCACCCCACCGGTGGTGCCGATCGACTCGGTGCCGGTGATCCAGTTCCTCACCGCGCCCACGGTGGATTCGAGCCTGACGACATTCACCAAGCCGCTGGACGCGCCGCCGAACCTGCCGCCGAACGGGTGGGTGGTGCTGGGCGGCGATCGCAAGGTCAGTTACGAGCTGACCGAGATCTCGCTGACCGGGACGGCGCCAGGCCCGGGTACGCCGGAGGCGGTGTGGCGGCCGGACCCGGCGACCTCGTCGGCGAGCGGCACCGCGGCCGTCGACCTGGCCTTGATGTCCAACGTGCCGCTGATGGGCGCGCGGGCCCTGGAACGCTCGACCGATCTGACCGCCATCGTCGACGCGACCTGGGGCTCGGTGTGCGACCCGGTCGCGCCGCCGGCCGCTGTGCTCTGGACCTTCTGCAAGCAGCCGCTCGGCCCGTCCGGCTCGGGGTGGGAACTGCACGGCGACGCCTGGCCGGACCCGCCCGGAACCGTGCGGCAGACCCCGGTCGACGTCGACCTCGAGGTCGACGAACCGCAGCGCGGCCCGGTCGAGGCCCAGTTGGAGGCGCTGTTCGGACACACCCAGGCCGGAGGTTCGCAGCCGGCCCGCGTCATCGGCCCTCGCTACCCGGTCCTGCAGAACTGCGACCCCGGCGATCCCGGCCCGGACGATCCGGGGGATCCGGAAGGCGACCCGAAGCAGACATGCGTCTTCCTCGTGAAGGTGCTCCAGGACGGCGACCCCAATCCGTCGAACGTCGGTACGGCGTTCCGCGTCACCGTGCTGGACTTCAACAACATGCCGTACCCAGCGGTGCGGATCGGCGGCACCGGCGCCCGGCGCGGTCTGGACGTCGGTTTCCGCACCGAACTGTCGTTCGCGGTGCCGCTGCGGTCGGTGAGCCTGACGCTGGTGACGATGGCGCATGGCGCGAAGGTTGCGGCCTTCGACCGGACGGGTGCGATCGTTGACCGGGCCGCGATGACCGGGGCGCAGAACGTAGCGGAGATCCTCCAGCTGACCGGCCCCGGCATCGTCCGCCTGGTGATCGACTCGCCGTCCGACGAGACCTTGCTGGTTCGGGTGTGCGTTGCGCCGGTCGACCGGTTGCGCGGCGACCTGCTCGGCCGGCTGGGCGGGCTCGCGATCGACCCATCCGTCGCGCAGCCCAAGCTCGACGCGGTGGCCCTGCGTGGCTCCGCACCGGCCCTGTCCGCGGCGAACCGGGGCAATTGCAAGAGCACCGACTGCATGCGCGCCCTGGCGTTGCCGGACCTGGTCGACGCGGTCGGCAAGGGCGAACTGCCGTTCGACCCGGACCTGCAGTCGATCGCCAAGTCCCGGACGGACCAACGGTGGATCGACCTGCTGACCGGGCCGGCGCAGTACGCGACGCTCTACCTCGTCGTCGACCGCGACCTGCTGGCCAAGGACGAGGTGGTGGTCGAGCAACTCGACGGGTCGATGACCACGACCGCCACGGACCCGCTGAATGCGTTGTCGCCCACCGTGATCGTGCCCCCGATCGGTGGCCTCCCGTCCACCTGGATCGACCCGAACGGCCCGTGGTGGCACGAGGTCGCCCCGGTCGCGACGTACCTCAACGAACCCGAGTTCGGGAACCAGGTCCACCTGACCGTCACCGTGAAACCGGACCCGGCCACCCAGCGCCTGCGGATCCGGATCGTGCCAGGAGCGAAGCCCCGCTCACATCCGGCGGTCGTGCTCGGAGTGGCCGAGGTGCTCACCCTCGCTGAAGTCGGGCGGTCCGACACCGAGACCCAGAGCCGCAGCGGCACCATCGACACCCTGACCGGGTTCCTCGACGGCACCTCGCTGGTTCCGCTGCTGGCGCCCGGCACGAACTACACCCTGGCGGTGAAGTACACGCCGAAGTCCGAGGACAAGCGGCCGGACGGATCGACGACGACCACCACGTGGCCGGTCGTGACCGAGTCGTTCCGGTTCACGACCGATGATGCACCGCCTGACCGGCTCGGCGCCTATGTGCTGGCGACGAACCCGGGGCAGGAAGAGGAATTCGTCTTCGCCGACGAGGTGGTGAAGATCGTCTTCAACGACCTGCAGGCGGTCCAGCTGTACAAGTCGTACGGTCGTGACCTGACCATCGTCCTGCGCGGCGCGGACGGCATCGCGATCCCACAGCATCAGGTCGGCGGCCTCGACGAGGTGCCCGTGACGTTCACCTCGCCGCTGTACGACGCGGTCGACCAGCTGGTCAAGAGCGGCCGGGCCGGCTGCATCGGCGGCAGCTACCACACCGAGGGACACGGCAGCTATACGGTGCCGGTCTCGCTGCGGCCCTCGATGGCGTACACGCTGGACATCGAGGCGCAGCCGGTGCCTGCCCCGCCGGCCGGCAAGGCGGTCGTGCCGTTGTTCCGCCGGCACTTCAAGACCGGACGGTTCACCTCACTGCCGGCCTTGGTCGACGAGCTCAAGGCCCGCGATCTGCTGCACAAGGCACTGACCGGGTCGATCGTCGGGCTGGCCGCCGGCGAGGCCACCGACATCGCGATCGAAGCGGCGCTGGAAGCCGCCGGGCTGTCCCCGCTCGGGCCGCCCGACCGCGGCAGTCGGGTCGTGCTGTGGCGGCCGCTCGCCGGCCGATTCGTGCCGCACGCGATCCTGCTCGACGCCGACGAGCCACTGTGGCGTTTCCGCGACGCCCCGATGCAGGAGACCGTGCCGGGGCAGCCCGATTCGGCCTACCAGCGGATCGTTCCCGGCCGGGAACCCTCCCTGCGGCTGACGGCGACCGGACCGGTGTCGGGCTTCGTCCGGTCACCATCGGGCACCCGGACCCTGGTGTTGCTCAACGACGCGGCGTGGCCTGTGAACGGAGCCACCGTGACGATCACCGCCGATCGTCCGTCCAGCACCTTGTACGCCTTCGCCGGCGAGACGGTAGTCGTCACGACCCTGCCGCTCGCGGGTCACGCACCGTGGGAGGAAGACGATGCCTAGGGTCGTGATCCCCGAGTACGGGGTGCTGCGGTTGGCGACGCTGTCGGTACCGTCGCGGGACGAGGTCATGTTCTCGCTGCGATGGGCGCTGAACCCGGTGATCGGCTTTCCCCGAGCACCGTTCCAGGTCTGGCGCCGCCAGCGCAAGGAGGAGCCCACGACGCCGGTGGCCGGCGCCCAGCTACGTACCGCGCCGGCGACCGTCCCGCTGTCGGTACCGGTGATCGAGATCCGGTTCCACGCCGACCCGCAGGGCGGCTCGCTCCTGGTCGAGGGGCTCGGCGCCAACGGCAACGTCCTTCCCGGCCAACGGCTCCTCTTTACCGCCGCGAGGGACGGCCGCTTGCGGTACCCCGGGATCACCGCACTCCGGCTCACCGGGCACGGCGCGATCAGTGCGATCGGCGCGCTCGGGGCGGGGGAGTACGCGAACCAGCCGGACTGGCAACTGTTCGAGGTGGTCGGATTCCCTTATCGCAAGGGCGAGATCGCGGCCCCGGACTACGATCCCGTGCCGCAGGGCCGCGCGAACCCGACCCCGAGCCTCAACGGGGTCGACGCGGCGTTGACCCGGCTCCAGACCGGCCAGCTGATGCAGCAGCAACCGCCGCCCCCGGGCGCCGGGCTCGCTCAGCCGACCTGGAACTTCCCGGACCCGAAGATCTTCCTCGAGGTCCTGCGCAAGATTCCGCTGGTGGACGTCACCCAGTGCCTGCGGAACAGCGACGACGCGGATCCGGCCAAGCTGCAGATCCTGCAGCTGTCCGGCGGCACCTTCGACGGCATCTCGCAGCCCGGCGTGTCCCAGCCCGATCCGACCAAGCCGGCCGCGCTCACGCTGCCGACCACGAAGTACATCGGGATGGCCGTCATGGACAGCCCGGTCGCGGTCGGGCTGGGATTCGGCACCTACGACACGGCGAACGCCCATGCGTGGCCGCTGAAGGACACCGTGCCGCCGGACGTGCTGATCGCATCCTGGGACTACATGGTCACTACGACGATCACCCTGGCCTTCGGCTACCAGCTCGAACTGGCGGCCATCGGGTTCCTCGAGGCCTCGCCCGGCGCGCTTCAGGACGTCCGGGCGACCCAGACCTTCGCGAACCGTCCGATTACCCGGGATCAGGTCGGTTCGGCCGCTGTCATGCTCGACTGGGCGCCGGCCCGGCATCCAGTCGGCGCCGGCATCCTCACCCATCGCGGTGGTACGGACGCGATCGTCAACGTGCCCCGGCCACACAACGCGGGCGGGTTCCAGCCGTACCTGATGCCGTACGCCATCGCGCCGAACGGCCAGCCCGACGCGAGCGTGCGGCCGGGCGTGACGATGCCGGAGGAACCCGCGCCGCTCGCCGGCACGTCGACCACGACATACGCAGTCGGGCCGATCGATGTGCATGGGCGATGGGGTCCGTGGACGCTGACCAACCACTCGCTGGTCGCCGACCCGGTGCAGAAACCCGGACTGGCCGGGGTCTCGATCGGCTACCCCGATCCGCTACCGGCCACTGGGCCGGTGGTCCAGAACGCGACGCTGACCGTCGAGGTGACGTGGGACTGGGCGGACCGCTCGCCGGACCGGATCGAGGTGACCGGCGTCTTCTGCCCGCTCGGACCACCACCGGTGAGTGTGAGCGGGTTCCAGACCGGCAACACCGGCGCGGTCGGATCGTACGTGGTCACGATCGGCTTCTCGGCTTCGGGCACGCCCTCGATCCGGGTGCCGTCGGCGCCGGCCGACGCGGTGACGGTGGCCCAGGCGGCGTCTGTGGTGGAGATCTCCGACCCGAACTCGCCTGCCGGATCGGGCGCGCCTCCGGCATCGACCACCGGCAGCCAGGTTCGCCGCTACCGGCTCACCGTGCCGATCATGCAGCTGTCCTACGCGTCGTCGGCTCAGCTCGCGTACGCCGTTTCCGTTCGGGCGGCCGAGGCGGTCCGTCCGGGCGAACTGAGCGCCCCGGTCGATCCCCGCGCGACCACCGTGTCGAACCCGTTCCCCGCACCGCCGCCGGCGATTCCCGCCGTCGAGGTGTTGTGGACCGCGCAGCCGGACGCCAGCGGCCGCGCGCGGACGGTACTGAGCTGGCCGGCGGTCGCGGGGGCGTCGGGCTACATCGTGTGGGAGGCGACCGAGGCCGCGCTGTATCAGGCAGTCGACAACAGTGCGCCGCCGGTCGGGCAGCCCATCCGGTCGCGTGCGATCGACCTGAAGAGCAAGGTGACGAGCAATCAGGCCAAGAGCCTGGCCAGCTTCACCCGCCTCAACGAGCGTCCGATCACGGAGACATCGATGGAGATCACGCTCCCCGGCAGCGCCGACACGCTGTACGTGTACCGGCTGTCCTCGATCACCGCGCAGAACGTGGAGTCCGCCCGGTCCGGCGACATCGTGCTGGTCGGCGTACCGAGGATCGAGCGGCCGGGAACGCCGAGTCTGGACGGTGAGTACGACGCGGCCCGCTCCGGTGTCGTGCTCACGGTGGTTCCGGGAAGCGGGTTGGCGCCGGACGTGCTGGCCGTGCATCGGGTGCGCAAGTCGCTGCTGGCGCAGACGGTGGACACGATGGGGCCCGCCGTACCGGCGCTGAGTTCGCCGCTGTCGGCGCTCACCGCGGTGCCGGTCGCGTCGCTGTCGGGGCCGGTCCGCACTGGCTACCGGTTCGTCGACACCTCGGTCACGGCCAGTTGGTTCCCGTACTTCTACCGCGCCGTCGCTCGCGGTCGTGACTTGCCTGGCGACGGCATCCGGTCGGGCACGTCGGCGGCCTCGGCGGTCGCAGTCGTGCTGGTGCCGCCGGCCGTGCCGCCGTACCTGACGGCACTCACCGTGACCCGCTCGGGAACGGCCACCCTCATCGCGTTCTCGACCGATCTGCCCACCAGTCCGACCCCGGTAGGCAACGGCCGCCTCGAGATCAGCGCGCTCGGCACGGACGGCGTCCGGACCGTGCTCGCGACCTTCGACCCCACGGATGTGCGTCCGGCCGCCGCGTTGACGATGCCGGTCACCACGTTGACCAAGCCTGACGCGACCCGCCGGGCACCGGTCAACGGCGTGTTCGACGTGACCGTCCTGGTGCCGGCGACCGCCGCTTCGATCGCCGTGACGGCGACCGATCCACTCGATCGTTCGACCGCGGTCGAAGGGAGCTGACCGATGGCGCTCGCGGACACGTTGCAGACGACCGGGGTCTCGCTGTTCGGCGGCACCATGCCGGTGCTCGCGAAGTCGTGGACCTCCTCGACGCCGACCGTCGCCTCGGACGGTCTGACGCTCACCCTTTCGGCCGGCACTTGGACAGCGCCGTGCCACGGCTTCGTCCGTCCGGCCGATCAGGTGGCCCAACTCGCCGGCGTCTTCCTGCGGGACGCCACCGGCGCGGCAATCTCGAGCTCGGCGAGCGTCGTCTCGTTGCACCCCCAGCAGTACCTGCGCCTGGCCCGGCTGTACGCGACCGCGCTCGAAGACGCCACCGGAGCTCGGCCCGGACGGGCGCTCGGCCAGCCGGCCCGTCCTGTTCCGGCCCACATCGTGCTGGCCGCCGGCGGACTGACCGACGGGGCGGTTGACGCCGGCGACACGTTGGTCGGCGGGGCGATGTCATTCCACGACGCCACCGGGCAGCCGATCGACGCGGTCGCGGTCGCCTCGGCGTTCCTCGCGTTCATGAAGGCGCAGCAGCCGCTGCAACTGCGCGCGACCTCCGACCCGTTCGACAACAACCCGCCATTGGCGGGGATGATCACCGGATTGGCCCCGACCGCGGGGGTGCTGGTGCGGCTGATCGACGGAGCCGGCGCGCCTGCGTCCGCGACCAATCTGACCGGCCTCACAGTCGTGTCGGCCGGACTCTTCTCGATCACCGACCTGACCGCGACGATCGCCAAGACGGCGGTCTCGGCGAGTTTCCCGGACGACGTGCGGAAGGCCCTGCTCATCGGGCCGGCGACGACCGGGCGGCTCGGCGACACCGTCACCTTCCCGGCGCTGCCGTCCGGCGTGAGCCTGCAACGAGACTTCTTCACCGTACGGGTCGTGGAGCTTCGGAAGTACCTGCTCGGCGTCCCGGCCGCGACCTGGGACGGGACGAAGATCGAGCCGCGCCCGTCCGTCCGCCGCGACGAGCTGGTGACGATGCTGCCCGACGGGAACGACGTACTCGGTGCCTCGACGGTCGCCCTCACGGGCGCGACGGTCGAATCGCTGGCGGTCGCCCAGCGCATCGACGGATCGTTCCCCGCGCCGGCGGCCGTGGGTGCCGCGGCGCATTGGCCGGCCTTTCCAGCACTGGGTGGGGTGGCCGCGGCGCCGGCCGGCTCGATTCCGGTCGGCGCGAGGAGTTCGATCACGGCGGCGGCTGCGTTCGTGACCAGCACCGGGGTTACGCCGTCGCCGGATGTGGTGCTCAGCCTGGGCGGGCTGCCGGCCGGCGCGACGGTACGAGCGTTCAGCCGGCTGTTCAGCGACGACGCGGTGGAAGCGCGGGGGGACGGCGGCGGCGCTGTGACCGACGGATCGGGCGCGGCGACGGTGCTGCTCGCCGACCCGCTCGGCCTGGTGAGGTACGGGCAGGCGCCGCCCACGACGTTGCCGGCCGATCCCGTCCTGCACGTCGATCTGGTGGTCGTGAAACGGACGGGGGAGACGCGCATCTTCGGCGATGTGTCGGCGCCGATCACCGGGACCGCAGCCGCACCGACCCGCGTCACGAACCTGTTCGGGACCGCCGTACGACGGTCCATCTGCAACGCCGGGATTCTCGCATCGGGCGAGCCGCGGACGGCGCCCTCGCCGACCGCGGGCGGCCCCGCCGCCGCGCTGGCGCTGGTCAGCGAGGGAACGCCGCGGGACGCGCCGCGACTGCCCGGCATGGCGCGCCGGGACCTCATCGTCGCGGGTCTGGCCGGCACGACCTGGACGGCGGTGATCAGTGGCGGACGGCTGACGCCGGAGCTGCACAACGCCCTCCCACGGCTCGGCGGTCCCGGCGGACTGGGCGGTCGCGAGACCCAGACGGTCGGGGTGTCCACCACCGGCGGCCGGCTGGCCTTCGACCTGGCCCGGGCGGCCTTTCGCCGGACCACGAACCTCGTCGACCGGCTCGGCGCGCTGACCGGCGTGGCCTGGAACGAGCCGGCCGCAGCGGCGTCCGGCCAGTTCGCCGGGGCGGTGCTGCAGACCGTCGCCGCTTCGTGCGAGTCACCGGAACTGGCGCTGTTGCGCATCGCCGACATCGTTGATCCGGCCGATCCGAACCTGCCGCGGACGTTCGACGCGCTCGTCGACAAGGTCAAGGACTGGCTGACCCAGCTGCTCAACGGCGCCGGGTTGCCATCGGAAGTGGCGACCCGCGCCAACTCGCTGATCACCAAGCTCGACGACCTCAAGGACAACGCCCCGGCCGACGAGTCGGTCAAGGAGCGAATCTTCAACGAGCTCCTGCGGGAGGTCGCGGCCGGCGGCTGGGGCCGGCGGGACGCGCAATGGGCGCTCGCCGAGGCGTTCGGGCGGGCCGAACGGTTCGTCTACATCGAGACACCCGGGGTGGGGCCGACCGCCGCAGCGGCGACCACCGATCCGTTCGCCCGCGACCTGTTCGAGGTGCTGACCGCCCGGATGAACGCCAACCCCGCCCTGCACGTAGTGATCTGCACGCCGCAGCAGCCGGACTACCCGTTCGGCTTCAATCCGTACCACGACTTCGAGCTGGCCAACCGGCGGAAGGTGGTCCTGGCGCTGCCGACCGCCAACGACCCCGATCCGGTGGGCAACCGGGTGCTGGCATTCCACCCGATGGGCTTCCCCGGCCGGACCAGCCGGCTCGAGTCCACCGTCGTCATCGTCGACGACGTGTGGGCGATGGTCGGATCGAGCACGCTCCGGAGGCGTGGCTTGAGCTTCGACGGTGGCAGTGATCTGGTGTTCACCGACCAGGAGCTGGTGGAGGGTCGCTCGAAGGTGATCGCCGATCTGCGCCGCAGCCTGCAGGCGAGCCGCCTGGGCATCGTCGTGCCGCCCGCCACCGGTTCGGGGGTGCCCGCGCTGCCGTCTTCGTCCTTCGTCCGGCTGGGCGACGGGGTCGGCGCCTTCCACCAGATCCGCGAAATGCTGCGCGGCGGCGGACTCGGCAAGGTCACCGCCCTGACACCACCGGATCCGGTCGGTCGCCCACCCACCTCACCGCTACCCGACGCCAACGTCGCCAACCCCGACAGCGAAACGTACGACCTCGCGCAAACCCTCGTGACACTAGCCTTCGCATCGGGCGCGGCCCTCTAGTACTTGCACCCGGTCGGTCGCCCGGCGTCGCGACCTGAAATGCGAATGCGCGCGCCCATTCAGTCAACTTCTCGCAGTCGAAGTCTCTGCGGACGAGGCAGTCACATCCTGCTCAAACGCCGGTCGGCAGAAGCTCCACTCACGGAACTAACGCGGGGTTCTCGAGGACCAGCAACCGGCGCCGACGCGCTCGCCTTGGTTGCGGCCGACACCATGCGGAGGGCGACACCCGTACTTCCAACAACCCACCGGCTATCGGCTTGCCCAGAGCGCCGGGAGGATCGGGCGTACGCAATGGCGGCGCGCATGCTCGACGAAGCCACCACCAGCGACAAGCTGACCTCAGCCGCCGGCCGGATCGGACTGTCCAGCAACGAAGCCGAACGCACCATCACCGCAGGAATGACCGCAGTCGCCCACGCTTTCGACACTGACTCCCTGTCGTGCTGGATGGAGGCATGCTCAGTGCGGCTCCGGCTTCGATCGTCCAGCACATCGGCTCCGCCATTCGGTCCGCCACCGTGCGTGGCTTCCAGTGGTGTCAAGGCCCCGCTGCCCCTATCCGTGGGAGCAGGCAGTGGCCGATCGTCGCATGGTGCTGGGGCAACTTAGAAATCCTGCGCCCATTGTTGCTCTGGCTTGCCATTGCATGGCCATTGAATGACGGCCGCCCCTCGGGCCTTGCTCCCGCCGCTGACTGCTAGGCACTGGCGAGATTTGTAATTCACGATAGTATCGAAGACGTCAATGCTGATCCCCTGGTGGTTCCATAGTTGCTCGTTGCCCGAGCCGCATGTCCAAGTGATCACCTGGACCCCACTTGTCTCGCTCCCGTTGGGGACGGCCAGGCAGAGGAGCTCCCTCTGGGCGGGGTAGTGGATCTGTTCCCATTCGTCACCGGCCCAATCGAATTGCCGAGACCCCGTGGGGTCAAGGACGCCGCACGGCCATTGGATTAGTTTCGCGCCGCGCACTGTGCTGCCGTTGGGGACCGCTAGGCACATTCCGCTGTTCTTGTTCTTGAGTTCGTAAGCATCGGCAGATTGAGTAGCCGGTCGGAGGGGTTTCAGGGCTGTCGCCGGCCCGGCGCCGTAATTCAGTGCGAGTAAAAGGCAAGCAACTACTCCGAGGATTCGTTTCACGCCCAGCTCTCCGATTCATTTCGTAGGCCATATTGAACAAAGCGCCGTTCACGTGCGCTCCCGGTGGCCTCTTTGTCTCGGTCAGTATCCCGCTGGTTGGTGCCGCGTCAACGAGCGAAAGCGCACATTGCACGTTGTTGCAATCTCGATCTGTGGCGCTCCCACGCGCTGGGCGAGGTCAGTAGTCGAAGCTGGCGAGCCGTTGCTGCTGGGCGTCCAGTCGTCGTTGCGCGAGGGCTGCGGCGCGGGTGGCCCCTTGTCGGGTCACAGCGTCGTTGGTAGACGGCGGCAGCGCTTGTTGCTTCGATCGGTCGCCGACTCGGCCGGGCACGGATATCGCACGCTCGACCTCTGCCCGAATCGTTTGGTGCCGATTAGTGTCGGTATTCGGAGGGCTGGGGCGGAAGGCGCACCTCGAGGTGAGGAGGACTGCGGATGAACCAGGGGTTGTTGCACTCGTTGACCGACGTCGAGCGACTGTTGGTCGCGGAGACCGAACGCGATGCGTTGAAGCAGTTGAACGAGGATGAACTGCTGGAGTTGCACCAGCGCGTCCGGCGGATGCGCACGAAGTACGTGAAGAACTACCGTCGCGGCGCGGGAGCGGCGGTTGCTGAGGTGGGTGGCAGGGGACTGTCGTACGCGCGGAACCAGCGCAATCGCGACAAGGCCGAGCTGTTCGAGTCGGTCCTGGCCCGCGTGAGCCGGGCAGTCGCCGCTGCAGCGAAAAGCGCAACGTTGGAGCTTCGCGCTGAGCGGATCGCGGCGGCGCGTTCGGCCCGCTCCACCGCTGCGGAGGCCGCACCCAAGACCCGCGTCAGGAAGTCCGAGCCGGCCACCGGTGCAGTCCCGCGCGCGGTCAAGACAACCGGAGGGCTGAAGAAGGATGCGTCGACGCGTGCCTTGGGCGCTCGGCGTCAGGCGGCGCGCGACTCCCGCTGACGCCATCGCCTCGCCCGATTCGGGTGATCCCAGGCGGTCGAGGTCGGGCTCTGCGGATGGAGGAGATGCGAAGGTGCTCGGCGCGGACGGTACGACGCGGCGTACGCGGCGCTCGTACAGGTCTCGGCACGGCGTCGGCTGAGCGCCATCGTCCGATTCGGGTGAGCTGCGACGGTCGGCGCCGACCTAAAGTCGAGGTGCCTAGACCAAGAGGGCCTCGGTAGGTAGCCGAGTGCCCGGGTCAGCTGCGAACGGAGGCCGACCGTGACCACGCCTCAGGCAGTGCCGATCGTCTTCCGTCAGGTCAGAGTTCTGGATGTGCGTGCCGGCCGTCTCGGAGACCCGGTCGACGTTGTGGTCCGCGACGGGACGATCGACACGATCTCGCCGACCGCCGAGATCCCCGCCGGGGCGCAGGTCGTGCCCGGCGAAGGGCGGACCCTGATGCCTGGGTTGATCGACGCGCACTGGCATTCGATCTTGGCCGCCGTACCGTTGGCCACGGCGCTGATGGGCGATCCTGCCTTCCTGCACATCGCGGCCGCGGTCGAAGCCCGGGCGACGCTGCTCCGCGGGTTCACCACCGTCCGCGATGCCGGCGGGCCTGCGTTCGCGCTGAAGCAGGCCATCGACGCCGGCCTGGTCCAGGGTCCGCGGGTCTTCCCGTCGGGAGCGATGATTTCGCAGACCGGCGGCCATGGAGACTTCCGCATGCGGCATGAAGTACCGCGGGGCCGGCTGGGGCACCTCAGCCATGGCGAGTTGGTCGGAGCCGTCCGGATCGCCGACGGTGAGAGCGCGGTCTTCGAAGCCGCCCGGGAGCAACTCATGCTGGGTGCCTCGCAGCTCAAACTCATGGCGGGCGGTGGCGTCGCCTCGTCGTACGACCCGCTGGATGTCACGCAGTACACCGAGGCCGAGCTCCGTGCCGCGGTCGAGGCCGCGGAGAACTGGGGCACCTACGTGATGGTGCACGCCTACACGCCCCGGGCGGTCCAGCAGGCCATCCGGGCGGGCGTCAAATGCGTCGAGCACGGCCAACTGCTCGACGACGAGACCGCCGAACTGATGGCGGACAACGGCGTGTGGTGGTCGATGCAGCCGTTCCTGGACGACGAAGATGCCCCTCCGGTTCCGGCTGGAAGGGAAGACAAGTTCCAGCAGGTGGTGACGGGCACCGAACGGGCGTTCGAGCTGGCCAGGAAATACGAGGTCCGGCTGGCGTGGGGGACCGACACCTTGTTCGACCCCGGCCTCGCAGCCAAGCAAGGTAAGCAGCTCGCGAAGATGGCTCGCTGGTTCACTCCGGCCGAAGTACTCACCATGGCGACGGTCACCAACGCTGAACTCTTGGCCTTGTCCGGTCCGCGCAACCCCTATCCGGGATCACTCGGCGTCGTGGAAGAAGGCGCGCTGGCCGACCTCCTCCTCGTCAACGGCAACCCCCTGGATGACATCCAGCTGTTAGCCGACCCCGAGGCCTCGCTGGCGGTCATCGTGAAGCAGGGGCACATCGTCAAGAACGAACGGCCGGGGGACTGAGCCGTGGCCCGCGAGACACAACGTGGTCTCCTCGGCGCCGGGTGGAAGGTGTTGACAGCCCGCGGAATCATCGGCGTGATCTTCGGCGTCGTGGCGATCGTCTGGCCCGCCTCGACGGCCTTGGCGCTGACCATCCTTTGGGGTTTCTGGGCCTTGGCCGAAGGACTCGGAATATCCGTCGAGGCCGCACGCAGTGAACTGTTCAGCCCAGCCGGCCGGCTCGGCCTGACGCTTCTGGGACTGCTCGGCATCATCGCGGCCTTCTTCGCCATCTTCAGCCCGCACGTCACGGCCAAGACAGTCACCTGGATCCTCGGTATCTGGCTCATCGTGCGCGGCGTCCTCGAGATGACGGCCGTCTTCGGCAGCCGCCTGCGAACATCCCGCTGGATGCTGGTGCCCGGCGCGGCTCTCTCGGTCCTGCTCGGCCTCTTCTTCGTCCTGAATCCGGGCCGCGCAGCGGTGGGAATCGCCGTCCTGCTCGGCACCATCGCCCTCGCCTGGGGCCTCGTCTACCTCGCCGCCGGCCAAATGGCCCGACGCGAACTCGCAGCACGCACCACGGGCGGCGTACCAAACCCTCAACCTGAAAAATGAGCTTCGTCTGCGCCGTGTACTATCACGCTCATGTACTAGGCGTAGTAGTAACTATGAGCGGATGGGCGCGTTGAGGAAGTTGGTTGCATGGGCCGTGCTGATGATGGGCGTCGCCGGTGCCGTTGCCAGTTGTGGCGACTCGACGGACTCGCGCGCTGAGCCGACGGCTACGGAGGCTACGAAGGGCGCCGATCACAATGCTGCGGATGTGACCTTTGCCTCGGAGATGATCCTGCATCACCAGCAGGCCGCTCAGATGTCGAGTATGGCGGCGTATCAGGCGAACTCGTCGTCTGTGAAGAAGCTAGCTGCTCAGCTCGATGTGGTGCGGGCTGCCGAGGTGAAGCAACTGTCGGCCTGGCTGACCGGCTGGGGAGCGAAGATTCCGGAGCAGTCGCACAGTCACGAGGTGTCGCTGCCCGGGGTGATGACCGAGGACGAATGGTCCGAGGTCGGCCGCGCCGAGGGCCTCGCGTTCGATCGGCTGTGGCTCCGGATGATGATCCGGCACCACCAAGGTGCGATCACGATGGCCAAGGCCGGTGAGAGAGCAGGACAGAACTCTGCCGTGGTTGCGCTCGCGAAGAAGATGCAGGTCGACCAGACGGCTGAGGTCGCGGCCATGCAACAGCTACTGGGCCGACTGGTCGTCCGCTGAATCTCATTGGGAATACTATGTGCCATAGTAGTAGGCCAGAACTTCTGCATGGGGGGATCGATCATGGCAGCGGAACCGGCCGTGGACCGTCTGGACGCGGTTCGGACGGAGTTCGACGTAGCGGCGATGTTGAACCTGAGCGGGCTGAGCGGGCGCGTCGATCGGGTCTGCGAGCTCGGCGCGGGCACGCACGAATGTGCTGAGTGCATGATCGCTGCGCTGGGCGTGGACGTGTACGAGGTGTACGGGACGCCAGGGGCTCGCCTCGGACAGTGGCACGGATTGCCTCAGGTTGTGATGCGGCCTCCGTACGCACGCAGTCTCGTCGACACGGAATCGGGCTCGGTGGATCTCGTTCACGCGCAGCAACTGTTCGTCCGGCGGCCGTTCGTGACGGTTGTCGGCTACCTCGAGGAGATGATCCGTGTTGCTCGTCCGGGCGGAACGGTCGCGTTCGGAGCAATCACGGAGTACTGCATCGACGACGTCGTACTGAGGAGGTGGATCGATGGTGACTCGACAGATTGCCATGTCCTTCCGCGAGCCTGGACGATCGACATGCTCGACCGTCGCGGCCTTACGCTGCTCGGCAGCTACGTCCAGTTGATCACCACTGGACGGTCGGAGCTACTGGTGTTCCGCAAGCGCCAAGTGCGGTCGGTACGCTGAGACTCGATGGATACTGGGGATCCGGTAGTGGCACCGGGGCTTGTGCGGTCGTTGCTCGGCATGGTGGTGCTGGCCGGCGTGTTTGCCATGCACGCCCTGACCATGCACCACGATCCCGGCATGGCCGACCCGTCGCCCATCGCGGGCTCGAGTGTGCCAATGGTGAGTAGTAGCAACTATCTGCAGCGCAGCAGCATGCACGTGATGCCGGAGGTGGTTGCCCCGGTCATCGAGTTGTCGAGTCCGTCGATGACCGTTGCGTCGTACACACCGAGCAGGTCCAACGCCATGAGCGCGGTCTGTCTTGCGGTGCTGGCGACGGCGCTGCTTGGACTCGGGTTGGTCCTGTTCTGGATGCGGTCGGGGCGTACGGCGCCGTGGTGGTCTCGGTACGCCGTCGTCGTACCTGCCTCCGGCGGGCGGTCGCCGCCATGGCTCATTCCATCGTTGTTGACGCTCTGCGTGCTGCGGATTTAGGCCGTCCGCGGCTTCCGCACGCATGGCATCTTCAGACAACGATGGAAGGACAAACTTCATGAAGCGCAGTACGCGCGGCGTTCTGGTAGCGACCGTCGCCCTCGGGATCGGCCTCGGATTCGCTGCCTGTGGCAACGAAGACGGAACGCAGCCCAGTGGATCGTCGAGCTCGATGCCGGGCATGAACCACAGCACCATGGACCCGACCACGGCGGGCACCGACACCGCCTCGGTTGACCACAACCAGGCCGACGTCCAGTTCGCAACGATGATGATCCCGCACCATCGCCAGGCGGTGGAGATGGCTGACCTGGCGCTGAAGAAGGCGAGCAACCCGACGGTCAAGCAGTTGGCGACGGCCGTCAAGGGGGCCCAGGATCCGGAGATCCAGCAGATGTCCGCCTGGCTGACCGGTTGGGGTCAGATGGTCCCGACGCCCGGTATGGGTCATTCGATGCCGACCGGGCAAGGGATGATGACCGAAAAGGAGATGACCGCGCTCGACAAGTCCAGCGGCGCAGCATTCGACCGGATGTGGGTGCAGATGATGATCAAGCACCATCAAGGCGCGATCGCGATGGCCAAAACCGAGCACGGCTCCGGCCAGAGTACGACAGCAACCGCGCTGGCCAAGCAGATCGAGACCGGTCAAACCGCCGAGATCGCAACAATGCAGAACCTCCTCAGCCACCTGAAGTAACTCCCCGACCCGGCCCGGACTCGTACCCCGAGCCCGGGCCGGCTATGGCCGGTCGCGGTGTTGCTGGAGGAAGTTGGTGATGGCTTGGGCTGTGGGTTCGGGTTCTTGTTCGGCGGGGTAGTGGCCGGATCGCTCCAGGACTAGGCCGGTGAGGTCGGTTGCGAGGGTGCGGAGGCCGTGCGCGACGGCGGAGCCCATCGCGTAACGTCCTCCGATCGCGAGGACGGGCGTGTGGATCGGGTTCTGTTGGAGTCGTTGAACATCCGTCAGGTCGTCGGCCCGGGTCCGGTAGTAGCCGAGTCCCGCCTCCAGCACGTCGTAAGTCGTGTAGGCGTCGATGTAGGAGCGCACTGTCTCCGGGTCGAGCCCGGCGGGACCGGCGCTTTGCCGGAGGAAGGTTCCGTAGTAGGCGTCCTCGCGTCCTGGGACGAGTTGTTCGGCGAGGCCGGGTGCGCGGTTGAACGGCCCGTGCCAGGACGGGTAGTACTCGGCGCCCGGCGCGGGGATGTTGATGTCGATGCCTGGAAGGATCTCCTCTTCGATGACGATCGCGTTCACCGCCTCGGGCATGGCGGCGGCCAGGAGAAGTGCGACCGTGCCTCCCCAGTCATGGCCTACCAGCGAGAATCGCCTGCGCCCGAGCTCGCTGAGCTCGCGGCCGAGGAGGTCGGCAAGATCGCCCTTCCTGAAACTTGGTGTGCTCCCCGGTGGCTTGCCCAGCCCTGGCAGTGTGACCGGGATCGGCGCGAAATCGCTGCGACGCAGGAATGGCAGCAGGCCTTGCCAGTGGATCTCGGTGACCGGCCATCCGTGCAGGAGCACGACAGGCCAGCCGCGCGACGAAGTACTCACCCTTCCATCATCCCCCGACGACGTACCTCCGAACGGCGGATTAGGCGGATAGTAGAGCTCCCGCGCCGAGGTGGTGGAGGAAGGTGCGGTTGTCGGTGCGTACGTGTTCTTCGACGATGCGGCCGGTGGCGTCGAACTTGAAGATGTTCATCAGGTCCATGACGACTCGAGTGCCGGTCGGCTCGAGGGGGCCGACGGGGGAGTGCGTGAAGGGGTGGACGAAGGTGCCTTCGATCCAGGTCTGGCAGGCGATGTAGTCGCCTTCGGCAATGATAATGCCGCGACGGATGGTTCGGTGGGCGAAGGCGGCGCGGAGTGAGCGGAAGTACTCCGTCAGACCGGCGTAGTCGGCGTCGAATCCGCCGGGGCCGTGGAACGAGAAGTTCTCGATGTCGAAGTACGAGTCGGCCTCCTCGGGATTCTCGCCCGAGACCTCGAGCTCTCCGGCCCGGACCAGGCGTGCGACGAGTTCGTCGCGGGTGTACACGTCAGACATGGTGATTCCTTTCTGTGTACTTTAATCCTGATCAGCGTCGAGACATCACACAAGCGACGGTTCTGCAGACGAGGTATGCGAAAGACTCATACCCTGTAACCATGGCGGAACTAACACTGGCAGGATTGCGCGTCGTGCTCGAGGTCGCACGGACGGGCTCGTTCAGCGCCGCGGCCGGGCGACTCGGCTACACCCAGTCGGCCGTGTCGCGGCAGATAGCGGCGACCGAGAAGGTCGCCGGTACGCCGTTGTTCGAGCGTCATGCCCGAGGTGTACGGCCGACTGCGGCGGGGGAGGTGCTGGTTCGTCACGCCGCGAAGGTGATCGACGGTGTCGACGCGGCGGGTCAGGCGCTCGCCGGACTCCGTGACCGGCTCGCCGGCCGTCTCGTCGTCGGCGGCTTCCCGACCGTCACAGCAGTTTTGTTGCCTCGGGCAATCGCGAGACTCGCGCGGGTCCATCCTGGCCTGCAAATCCGGCTGTACGAGGGTTCGACGCCGGCTCAGTTGGCGGCGCTACGCCGCGGGCGGCTGGAGGTCGCGATCGTCGCCGTCGGCGAAGGGCTGCCGGCGTACGACCTGAAAGGGCTGAGCCGGACCGAGCTGCGCAGTGGGCGAGGCGCGGGCGTGGCCGTGGCGGAGTCGCACCCGTTGGCCGTCCGCGAGTGGGTCGAGCCGGCCGACCTCGTCGACCAGAACTGGGTGGTCGGCGCCCGGACCGGCGACGGACCGGAGTTCGGCGCATGGCCCGGGATCGTCGACCCGAAAGTCTCCTTCGCAGTACGCGACTGGCCGACCCGTCTCGGCCTCGTCGCCGCGGGCCTGGGAATCGCGCTCGTACCAGGCGTAGCAGCCGAGTCGCTGCCACGCGGCGTCCGGTGGATCGCGGTACACGACCCAGCTGCGCTGCGGCGTACCGCCTGGGCCCTGACCACCAAACGCCCGAGCCCAGCAGCGACCGCCATGGTCCAGGCCCTCGCGGAAGAACTCAGTCAGTAGCCCGGCGCCAAGCAGGTGAGCGCGAGGGAGGGGCAGGATGCGACTTCGGCACCGGTTTCAACTTCTGGGGTGCAGGTCCTGGCGGTTGGGTTGCGTGGGCGCCTACCGTGCGAGCAGGGGCGATCGAGGGGGTGGGCTCCATGGTTGATGCGCGACCGGTCACCGAGTTGCACGAGGTTGTCCAGCAGGCGGTGTTTGCGTTCTCGACCTATACGGTGACGTTGCATACGGTGGGTCCGGCGTCGGCGTTGCCGGTTGGGACAGATGACGCGCGGCAGCGAGCGCTCGCGTCGTACGAGGACGACATGTTCCTCTACGTCTATCGCGCCGACGCGCCCTTTCGTACGTACGTCGTCGCGAACCAGGAACCGGTCACGATCCATTTCGCGACCGAGGTCGAGTACGAGTCCGAAGATAAGAAGTACGTGCTCGTCTCGCCGGGCGCCCCCGCACGGCACGACGTCGAGGCGTCGGTGACCGGTCTCCGGACGGTCTTTCCGGGCAGCGGTATCTCGATTCTGCACACCGTTCTCAGCGGTACCGGCGAGCCTGGTGCCGAGCTGTCCGAGTACGAGCTGATCAAGCTCGCCAAGTTGTGGCAAGGCGGCGAAGGGCTCGCGGATGCGGGGCGCGCTGGATCCTGGGTCTCGTTCAGCGGTCTCGGTCATGCCGAGCTGGGCTTCGGTGACCTCGTCCGAGCGCTCTTCGGCGACCCGTCGCTGGACGATCGGATGCGGACGGGCACAGTCGAGGTGGAGAGTCCGCTCAGTGCCCGCGAGAACCAGCAGGTCGTCGAGGACGTCGCGACGCTGCAGTCCGGTGACGCTGCGGGACTTCGTACCCTGATGGACGCCGATGACCGCTGGGACCGGCTCGTCTCGATCGGTGGCCTGCTGCAGGGGTTGCTCGATTTCAAGAAGGTCGATCGGGCCGAGCTTCGAGATGTAGTGAAGGAGGCGAAGCTCGATGGTGAGCATCTGCTCGGCTTCCACAAGGGAACGCTGCTCTCGGTACAGCTACCGACCGAGCAAGAAGACCGGTACACTCCGATCCCGGCGAACCCGTACCTCGTCATTCCCCATGCCGTCATCCTGCACAACGAGGAGCGGCTGAAGAACGCGCGGGCGATGGGGCTGGCGCTTCCGGCCGGCCAACTCGACATCCTCGGACCGCACCGCCGCCGACTCAGCTGGTCGCAGCGAAGGGACGCCGCCTTCCGGCGACCGATCAGCCTGGACGGGCAGCGGCGGCTGGTGGAGCAGGACCGGCGCGGTGTGCCGGCCTCTCGTCCCGGGCAGCGGGTACCGCTGGTGGCGGCGCTGAAGGTCGCGGCAGGTGGGCGAGTGGAGGAGCTCGCCGATCATCGACTCGTCGGTCCGCTGAGCATCAAGCACACGGTCGTCGGACTCCGGGATGCGTCCGATGTCTTCGCCCATCGGCTCCCCAACGTCTTCCACTACGGGGGAGAACGCTGGGTCTTCAGGCGAGGTCACTCCTCGCGCGGACTCGGCGAGTTCGAGAGCATGGTGCGGCTGCGGCTGGACGAGATCTCCAACGACGTCGACGGCAGGATCAAACGGCGCGACGCCTCGACGATCGTCATCGCGATCACCTTCCCGGTCCTCAGCGCACTCCAGGCTGCCGTGTCCGAGAAGACAGAATGGGTGCCGGCGTGGATCTTCCCGATCATCGCGGTACTCGTCATCCTGAGCCTGATCCTCTGGCGTCTCCGCATCTGACCGAGCCCGGTCCTAGGCTCCAGGGACGATTCCTCCGGACAGGTTGATAGTGGGTCCGGGGGGTGTAGACCGGCATGACGTCGAGGGAGACGGCGCGGGCGGTCAGGCCGGGTGGTGTGGAGGTGCCGGTCCGGGCGTCGTACGAGGTGCTGGTTGGGCTCGGTTGAAAGTGGTGAGCGGTGTTGGCCCGTCGGCAGACCGGCGACGAGGCTCAGGAGTACGCCGTACAGTGGCCGACGTCCTAGCACTGGAGCAACATCTCGACGCATAGGTTGATCCGGTTCGTCGAGCGACTGACCCAGCGCGACCTCGACGCGTTTCCATACCTGGCTCCAGCAGGCTGATCTCTGACGGTCCGGGCGCCGCGGCTTGGTCTGTGGTGTTGGTCGGATAGCGTCGGGGTGTGTTGCTGCCTGAGTCGTCGGTGTCAGGGGCTGATCTGCCGGTGCGGGCGGTTTTGCCTGCGACGGTCGAAGCGGTGCGTTCGCGCGGTACTGCGGTGTTGGTGGCGCCGCCCGGATCGGGAAAGACCTCGCTGCTGCCGCTTGCGTTGGGCGACGCTCTCGAGGGGACGATCATCGTGGCCGAGCCGCGAAGGTTGGCAACCCGTGCGGCGGCGGCCCGGCTGGCGATGCTGGTTGGCGAACCGCTCGGGCAACGGATCGGCTACGCGATGCGGGGTGAACGCAGCGGCGGACGAGGACTGCGTGTCGAGGTGGTGACGACAGGGCTCCTCGTACGGCGTCTGCAGCAGAACCCGGAGCTGCCCGGTGTCGCAGCGATTGTGATCGACGAGTGCCACGAGCGGCACCTCGATGCCGATCTGCTGCTCGCGTTCTGCGTCGACATCCGGGCGAACCTTCGGGAGGACCTGGCGATCGTTGCGACCTCGGCGACGCCGGACACGGTCAGGCTGACTCGCGCACTGGGCACTGACGTTCCGGCGCCCGTGATCACCGCGTCGGCTGCGCTGTTCGACGTGGCCGTCGAATGGGCCCCACCACCGGTCCCCGTGCCGCTGCTTCCCGGTGGGCGGGTCGACCCGCGCCTGCTGGATCATGTCGCGGCCGTCGTCCAGCGTGCATGGACCGAGAACGACGGCGACATCCTCGTGTTCGTCCCGGGGGAGGCGGAGATCAACGGTGTGACTCGCCGGTTGGCCGGTCGGAATGTCCTGCCGTTGTTCGGTCGCCAGTCGAGGGCTGAACAGGACCGAGCGTTGGCCGCGACCACCACTCGCCGGATCGTGGTTACGACGTCGGTCGCGGAGAGTTCGCTGACTGTGCCCGGGATCAGGGTTGTGGTCGATGCGGGTCTTGCCCGGGAGCCGCGGACCGATCAGTCCCGAGGCCTCGGTGCGTTGGTCACCTGCCGAGTGTCGAGATCGTCGGCCGACCAGCGAGCGGGTCGCGCTGGGCGGGAGGCACCTGGCCGGGTCTATCGGTGCTGGTCTGCCATCGACCATATGCATCTCGACGATCACCCGGCGCCGGAGATCGCGACCGCCGATCTGGCAGCTTTCGCCCTCGACCTTGCGGCGTGGGGTGCGCCCGCCGGCGACGGTCTGAACTTGTTGGAGGTGCCCCCCGCCGTGGCGATGACCGCGGCCACCGAACTGCTGCGACGCCTCGAGGCCGTTGACGACAAGGGCCGGATCACCGAACGGGGACGGCGGATGGTGGCGATCGGGGCGCATCCGCGGTTGGCTCGTGCGCTGATCGACGCGACGCCGCGAATCGGCACCGACCGGGCCCGCGAGATCGTCGCGCTGCTCTCGGACGACTCCGGCCGCGACTTCGGTGATGATCTCCCGGCTCGCTGGCGAGCCCTACGCCGCGGCGACGATCGCGGAGCCACGGCACGCTGGCGAGAAGAAACAAAGCGCCTCGGCCGAGACACGACGACTGGCAAACCATTGGGTGGGCCAACGGGTCAGGCGACTCATGTCGTACCGGACGACCTTGCGGTGGGGCTTGTGGTGGGGCTGGCGTATCCGGATCGGATCGCGCGGATCCGGGGATCCGGCTCGGCGACGTACCAGATGTCTGGTGGTACAGGTGCCACGCTGGATCCGGAGTCGCCGTTGCGGACCACGACCTGGCTGGCGATCGCGGTTGCCGACCGGGCGCCTGGTCGCGCCGATGCCAGGATCCGTTCCGCGGCGCCGATCGATGAGCAGACCGCGCGAGACATCGCAGGCGAGCTTGTCTCGACCACCGACCAGATCCGCTGGGACGACGGCCGGATCGTAACGCGGCGCGTGGAGGCACTCGGCGCGATCGTGCTCAACGAGGTCCCGCTGGCAAAGCCCGATCCACTGCTCGTCCAAGCGGCTGTGCGCGACGGTATCCGGCGCAGCGGTCTGTCCGTACTGCGTTGGTCGGAGGCTGCGCTTGCCTTGCGGCAGCGGCTCGCGTTCTGTCACGCCCACCTCGGAGCCCCGTGGCCCGCGGTCGACGACGAAGCTTTGCTGGCTGGTCTCGACGAATGGCTGGGTACCGAGCTCGCCTCGGTGCGAGGCGCGCGCGATCTTGCCCGCATCGACGTGACTTCGGCGCTCCGGCGACTACTGCCATGGCCCGCAGCAACCCGGTTCGGCGAACTCGCACCGGAACGGCTTCAGGTCCCATCAGGCTCACAAGTGCGACTAACGTACGACGGCGCCGAGCCGCCGGTCCTGGCAGTGAAGCTGCAGGAAGTATTCGGCTGGACTGTCACTCCGGCCGTCGCGGACGGTCGCGTCCCCGTCGTTCTGCACCTACTGTCTCCCGCACGGCGCCCGGTCGCGATCACGAGCGACCTCGCCTCATTCTGGAAGCAGGGCTATCCCCAGGTCCGAGCAGACCTGCGAGCCCGCTATCCCCGCCATGCCTGGCCGGAAGACCCACTCACCGCCACCCCGACCAAGCGACCAAAACCTCGCCAGTGAACCGCCCTGCAGCAACTCAGCGGTCGAATTGGGACGCGACCGCCTCGCGGTCGATGAGGGACCAGACGTGCGCGATCCGTTCTCCCTCGAACCGATAGAAGACGTGCTCGGCGAAGGAGACCGGTCGCCCTGTGGGTTCAAGGCCGAGGAAGGTTGTTTTGGGCGTGCAGTCGAACCAGAGTCGGCAGGCCACGATGTCGCCGTGGGTCGAGAGGAGATGTGCCTCGTAGCGTAGATCGGGGACCGCGCGAGTGTCCTCCGCGATCATCGCGGCGTACTCCTCGCGGGTCAGCGGCCTGTCGTTGTAGACGAGTTCGTCGCAGACGTAGCGATCCAGCGCGTCGAACCGTCGAGCGTTCAGTGCGTCGAGGTAGGCCAGGTACGTGGACTCCAGGTTGTCATGGGTCACTGTGTCTCCCTCCAGATCATCCGGCCTGTTGCCGGCGCTCGCGGTAGACGCGGGTCTTGTGGCGGTTGCCGCAGATATTCATGTCGCACCAGCGCCCTCGACCACCGCGCGACGTGTCATGGAAAGCCCATTGGCAGTCCGGCGCTGCGCAAAGCTTGACTCGGCTCCAGTCTCCACGGCCGACGGCCACGACCACGGTCTCGACGAGCGCGTCTAGCCATGGCCGTCCCGACCGGGCAGCGATTCGCAGCCCGCGCGAGTGGTCCTGTACGAGCTGAAGCGGGTAGTTCGCCAAGGCAGTGTCGGCATCGATCTCACCCGAGCGCGACTGACGCAGCGCCGTACGAAGCGCGATCGCGTGCGCCAGATCCTCCGGGCCCAGCTTCTCGCCGACGGCGAGCAGGTTCCACTCGGTCAACCGGTCCGCCAAGTCGGCTGGTGACACCAGCTGCTCGCCGCCGGCATGGCTTCGGCCGTGCCGGCTGAACGACCGCTGGTCGACTGTGTTGAGGAATTCAGTGATCAGATCCAAGCCATCCACGACACCAGCTTACTCGATTACTGGTGTCGCAATCCTCCGACACCATTGTTAGCTTTCAGTGGTGTCGACGGAAAGGATGCAGAAGATGTCCGGACCTCAACAGGTGCTCTCGGTGTCCGACGCCGACCTCGCCGATCTCCGTGCGCGCCTGACCGCGACGCGCTGGGCGAGGCGTTGGCCGGTCGATGCCTGGACAGCAGGTACCGACAGCGACGAGCTGCGTCGGTTGGTCGGCTACTGGTGTACGGCGTATGACTGGCGTGAGCACGAAGCGGCGATCAACGCCTTGCCGTCCGCTTTCGCCGACGTCGCCGGTACGTCCATTCACTATTTGCGTTTCGATGCCGGCCGCGACGGCGCACTACCGCTCTTGCTGGCCAACGGCTGGCCCAGCTCCTTCCTCGAACTGACCGAGTTGGCCGAGCGGTTGTCGGTGCCCTCGCAGTACGGCGGTAGTGCGGAGAACTCGTTCACGGTGATCGTGCCGAGCCTGCCCGGATTCGGGTTGTCTCCGCAGCGGCCCACCCTCGGCGGGGCCCCGCTGACCCACGAGATCTGGCATGGGCTCATGCATGACGTGCTCGGTTTCGAGCGGTACGGCGTCCACGGCTCCGACCTCGGCGCGGGTGAGTCCAGCTTGCTCGCGCAGGCTCATCCGGAGGCAGTCGCCGGGGTACATCTTCTGGACGCCGACGGACCGCTAAGCCCTGACCTGCCTGGAATGACCGAGCAAGAACGTGCCTATCTGGCGGCGGAGGAGGCGTGGTCCGATGAGGAACGCGGCTACTCGCACCAGCAGCAGACCCGTCCGCTGACCCTCGCCCAGGGCCTGTCCGACTCGCCGTCGGGCCTGCTCGCCTGGATTCTCGAGAAGTACCGGGCGTGGAGCGACTGCGACGGCGACCCGGCCGCCCGATTCGGCGACGACTTCCTGCTGACCCAGGCGTCGCTGTACTGGTTCACCAACACGATCTCGACCTCGTTCCGGCCGTACTACGAGCGCGCCCACGGAATCTTTCCGCGCATCGAAAAGGTCGAGGTGCCGACCGCGATCGCCGTCTTCCCTCACGACCTCGGAGGCCGGCCGCCGCGCGACTGGATCGAGCGGACCTACAACCTCACCCGCTACACCACCATGCCCCGCGGAGGCCACTTCGCCGCCCGGGAGGAACCAGCCCTACTCGCCGATGACCTCACCGCCTTCTTCTCCGAACTGACCTGAGGCCAGGTGACCGCGGTTCCTGGGGTGCGGCGACTGCTATGGCAGCGCGAAGACGAGCGCAGTGCCGAGCGCGCGGATTCGGATCAAGGCGCGCCGAAGGGTGTGGTGCTGCCGCGGACGATGAGCTCGGTGGCGAGTTCCAGCCGGTGGTGCTGCGGCGTCTCGCCGCGGCCGAGGGTGATCGCGAGGTCGGCGGCCGAGGCGGCCATCTCGGTCAACGGCTGCCGGACCGTGGTGAGTGGGGGTGTGATCCAGCCCGTGAGCGGGAGGTCGTCGAAACCCACCACGCTCAGGTCGTCCGGGATCCGCAGCCCGGCCTCGGCGGCGGCGCGGTACAGCCCGAGCGCCTGCAGGTCGTTGTGCGTGAAGACCGCCGTCGGGCGGTCTGCGAGAGCGAGCAGGGTCCGGCCGTGGGTCAGCCCGTCCTCGGTCTGGAAGGTGCCTTCGTAGATCAGGTCCGGTGTCACCGGCGTACCCGCGGCGTCCATCGCCGCGCGGTATCCGTCCAGCCGGGCCCGGCTGGACAGCATCCGGTGCGGTCCGGTGATGGTGGCGATCCTGCGGTGGCCGAGCTCGAGCAGATGCCTGGTCGCCGAGAAGCCGCCGCTCCAGTTCGCGGCTCCGACGGACGGGAACTGGTGGCCCGGGTCGCCGGTCGGATCCAGCAGCACGAACGGGATGTCGCGGCTACGGATCTGGTCGCTCTGCTGCGGGGTGAGGCCGGAGAACACCGCGATGACGCCGATCGGCCGGCGAGCCAGGACGCCCTCGATCCAGCCCCGGCCGGGCGTGTGCCCGTGCATCTCGGACAGTACGACGGCCAGTCCGTTCTGGTCGGCGACCCGCTCGACGCCCTTGATGATCTCCATCGCGTAGGCGCCGGCGAGCTCGTGGAAGACCAGCTCGACCAGGGCGGAGCGGCCGGCCGGCTTCTTCAGCCGCCGGAAGCCGTGCCGGCTGATCACCTCTTCGACCTTGGCCCGGGTCCGCGGCGCGACGTCCGAGCGGCCGTTGATCACCCGCGACACGGTCGGTACCGAGACACCGGCCAGCTCGGCGATCTGGGCCACGGTCATCTCCGGCGCGGCCGCCCGGGTCACCAACGATGGATCGGTAGTACCGGTCATGGCGGCGAGTGTAGCTCCGAAACTTCCCGCTGAATGTTTCGGAAATACTTCCGGAATGAGCTGTTGACCTGCCCTGTGACCCGCCTTACAGTTCCGGCAGTCTTTCGGTCTGAGCTTCGAAACTTTCAGGCCGAGTCGGTCTGTCCGCGCCCCAGGAGGTTCGCCATGAAACGTCGTATCGCCGTCGCCCTCACGGCCGTGGTGACGCTCGTCGCCGCCGGATGCTCGGGCGGCAGTTCCGGGTCGGGCGGCGGCGACCCGAAGTCGTTCGACTTCTGGTCGTTCTCCGGCATCAACCAAAAGGCCGCCGTCGAGGAGTACCAGCAGAAACATCCGGACCGGCACGTCAAGCTCACCGAGGTGGGTTCGTCGGTGGAGACCGCCCAGGCCCTGACCACCGCGCTCGCGGGCGGCAAGGTGCCGGACCTGGTCCTCATCCAGGGCGACGACATGCCGAAGTTCGTCGAGCAGCCGCAGAACTTCGTCGACCTGCGCACGCTCGGCGGTGGCGATCTCCAGAAGGACTACCTGGACTGGGTGTGGTCGCAGAGCGTCTCGAAGGACGGGCCGGTGCTCGGCATTCCGACCGACGTCGGCGGTCTGGCGATCGCGTACCGCAAGGACCTGTTCGCGGCGGCCAAGCTGCCGACGGACCGGGACGCGGTGAGCAAGCTGTGGCCGACCTGGGAGAAGTTCATCGAGATCGGCAAGCAGTACAAGGCCGCCACCGGCAAGGCGTTCATCGACAACGCGGGGACGAGCGTCTTCTACCAGGCCGTGAACCAGGGCGACATGAAGTACTACGACGCCGACCACAACCTCGCCTACGACCGCAGCCCACAGGTCAGGAAGGCCTTCGACTACGGACTGGCCGCGGCACAGGCGGGCATCACGGCCAAGCTGAGCTCGTTCTCCGAGGGTTGGTCGGCGGGGATGGCGAAGGGTGCCTTCGCCGTGGTCGCCGCGCCGTCCTGGATGCTCGGCGGGATCCGCACCAATGCACCGGCCACCAAGGGGAAGTGGGACGTCGCCACGATCCCGGGCGGCGCCGGGAACTGGGGTGGCAGCTACCTGGCGATCCCGAAGAACGCCAAGAACCCGCAGGCGGCGTGGGACTACATCAAGGAGATGCAGTCGCCGCAGTCGCAGCTCGCGCACTACCTCGGCTCGGGCTCGCTGCCGTCGACGCCGGCCGTGTACAAGGACCCGAAGCTGACCTCGCACCAGGACCCGTTCTTCTCGAACGCGCCGACCGGCAAGATCTACACCGAGTCGCTGCTGGGCCTGAAGCCGTTCTACATCGGCCCGGACAGCTCGGCCATCGGGCAGGAGTTCCTGAACGCGGTCACCAACGTCGAGTCGGGCAAGGGTGATCCGGCGAAGGCCTGGGACACGGCGCTGCAGAACATCAAGACGGCGATCGGGAAGTGAGCGATACCCTCACCGCGCCACGGACCTCGACGCCACCGCTGGCGTCGAGGTCCCGGATGCGGCACAGTCTCGGCGAACGCGTCGCGCCGTACGCCTACATCGCGCCGTTCTTCCTGATCTTCGCGATCTTCGGCCTGTTCCCGCTGCTGTTCACCTTCTACGTCGCGCTCTTCGACTGGAACCCGGTCGCCGCGCACACGTTCGTCGGGCTGGACAACTTCTCCCGGCTGTTCCACGACCCACGGTTCTGGAACGCGATGCAGAACACGATCAGCATCTGGGTGCTCTCCACAGTGCCCCAGCTGCTGATCGCGCTCGGTCTGGCGCACCTGCTCAACCACGCGCGGCTGCGGTTCGCGACGCTGTTCCGGATGTCGATGCTCGTTCCGTACATCACGTCGGTGGCCGCGACGACGGTCGTGTTCGCGCAACTCTTCGACCGCGACTACGGCCTGCTGAACTGGGCGCTGCATCTCGTCGGTATCGGCCCGGTGGACTTCGCCCAGTCCACCTGGGGCAGCCAGCTGATGATCGCGACCATGGTGATCTGGCGGTGGACGGGGTACACGACCCTGCTGTACCTCGCGTCGCTGCAGGCGATCTCGCGCGACATCTACGAGGCGGCGTCGGTCGACGGAGCCGGCAACTGGAAGCAGTTCCGCTACATCACCGTTCCGTCGCTTCGTCCGGTGATCGTGTTCACGATCGTCACCTCGACGATCGGTGGGTTGCAGATCTTCACGGAGCCGCTGCTGGTGTCGCGCAGCTCGCCGATGACGTGCGGACCGGTCCGGCAGTGCCAGACCCTGACGCTGTTCCTGTTCGAGCAGGGCTTCGGCCAGTTCAAGTTCGGGTACGGCGCGGCGATCGGCGTCTCGCTGTTCGTGCTGGTCGTCGCGTTCGCGCTGCTCAACTTCCTGCTGTCGACGAGAATCCGCCGGGAGAAGCCATGAAGCGCCGGATCGATCGTGTGCCGTGGTGGGTCTATGTCCTGCTGGTCCTGGCCGTGGTGGGCGCCGTGTTTCCGTTGTACTGGATGTTCGTGGTCGCCTCGAACGACTCCGCGACGGCGTACAAGATGCCCCCGCGGGTCGTGCCGGGGACGAACCTGTTCCACCTCGCGAACCTCGTGTTCAGCACGGTTCCGTTCGTCCGCTCGCTGATCAACAGCACCGTGGTCGCAGTGGCGATCGGGGTCGGTCACGGCGTACTCTGCGCGCTGGCGGGCTTCGCGTTCGCCAAGCTGCGGTTCGCGGGCCGGAACACGTTGTTCCTGATCGTCGTGCTGACGATGACGGTACCGACGCAGCTGGCAGTGATTCCGCAGTACATGATCATGTCCAGGCTTGGCTGGGTGGACACGCTGCAGGCCCTGATCGTGCCCGGCCTGGCCAGTGCGTTCGGCATCTTCTGGATGCGGCAGCACATCGGGTCGACGGTCTCCGACGAGTTGTTGCAGGCGGCAAGGATCGACGGGGCGAACAGCTGGCAGATCTTCTGGCAGATCGCGTTTCCGCTGGTCCGCCCGGCCGCGTTCGTGCTCGGGCTGCTCGGCTTCGTGACCGCGTGGAACGACTTCCTCTGGCCGTTCGTCATCCTGAAGTCACCGGAGATGTACACGGCCCAGATCGCGATCAAGGCCCTGCAGAACAGCTACGTCGTCGATCTCGGCCTCGCCATGGCCGGCTCGTTCCTGGCCACCGTCCCCCTGCTCGTCCTGTTCGTCTTCGTCGGCCGCCGCCTAGTCACCGGCATCATGGACGGCGCCTTCAAGGGCTGACCTCACGGCCGGCCGGCTTGCTACGGCTGGTCGGGTGCCGGCCGGCTTCTTGCGGCGGCGTGGTGCGGCCGACCGTGGGGGTGTCCGGCGCATGTGGTCCCGCGTGCGGCCGAGGATGTCGGCGAGAGTCTCGATGTCGGCGCCGGACAGCGGGGCGAACAGCAGGTCGTCGAGGACCGTGATGTGCCCGGGAAGACCTTCGCGAGCACAGTCCGTCCGTCGTCGGGTGAGGCTGACGGTGATGCTCCGCTCGTCGTCGGGGGACTGGATACGGGTCACCAGACCCCGCTTCTCGAGCGTCTGGGCCTGGTAGGTCAGTCCGCTGCGGCTCGACCGCGTGCTTCAGCAGGCTGCTCGCCTCGATGAGGGCGGAGTACGCGCCCAGCTGGGTGACGTCCGGAGGCGGCCGCTCGGGCGCTCTCCCGGATCTCGGCTACGGCCGGCCGCGAGGGACGCTCACAGGACCGCACCGCGGGGTGCGATTTCCACGGCGGAGACGCCCCTCGCGTAGAGCACCAGAAGCCGATCGCCGTGCCGGCAGCGCAGCACCCCGGCATCTTCCGCGAGCGTGGCGACGACGCGGTCGATGACCTCGGCTTCGCTGCCCGCCTCGGAATCCTCGTACTTCAGATCCAGGTTGTCCCCGCTGATGAGCCGAACACGAAGCACGATGGCCGCCATGGTCCCTCATCTTAGACGGGTACCCGCGCGTGACGGCGAGATTGGGCTGAGGAGCCTGAGCGGGTCCTAGGGCACCTGGTGCCTCGCCCTGTCGACCCGACCGGTACTGCGCCGTGGCCACCTGCGTTCTGACCGAGTTAGGGGAGGAGCTGCGGCAGAGTTACTTGGCGGCTGGCAGCGCTCGTCGTCGTGAGTCGACCCGGAGGCGTCACGACATCGTGCCGGAGCTGGTCCAGACGGCTCGGTCTCAGGCGGCCGGTGGTCGGCGGGTGAGTGCACAAACCGTGGAGAAGCTGTCGGAGACGCTGGATGCGGCACTTGTGGACGCGGCCGCCGCGCAGCTGTTGCGGAGCGGACAGCTGACCAGTGCGCTGCGTCATGTGGGCTTCGGCGTCCTCAACGAGGATGACGAGCTGGCTCAACTCGCTCCGGCCAGGCCGCGAGTTGTCCGGCACACTGAGGCCGCGAAGCCCGCCCGCCAACGCACTGAGGCTGCGGAGGCCGCCAGTCGGCCCACTGGAGGTGCTGTGCAGTCGGCGGGGCGCCAGCCGGGCCTCGATCGGACTCTCGATCAGCGGCGTGCTGCGCTTCGCCGGCGCGTTAATGAGGCCGAGAGCGACTATGCCGCGGCTTCGGCCGACCTTGAAGAGGCTGAGCGAGCCTTGGACGCCCACCAGCACCGCATTGCCGACCTGGAGGCCGATCTCGTGCGCCTCAACGAGCAGCTGGAGGAGACCCGGCAGGCGCTGCGCGACGCGCGCAAGCAGACGCCCGGCTCCAGCGCGACTTCAACCAGGTCGCACGGCACGCCCGGCGGTTCACGGTATGAGCTGAAGTGGGACGGATTCCTTCACTGAACTAGTCAAGCAAGCGGGTGAAGGCCTAGCCGCTCCTGGTGACCTGGCCGCGCGGCGTGTGGGTGTCGGTGGGCGATCTCAGGTCGGTTATTGGGCTCTGCGGGTGGTGTCTTCGACGATGCCGGCGGCAACCTCGCGGAGTTTGATGTTGCCGGTTTGGGAGGTCCGGACGAGGAAGCTGAAGGCGCGATCGGGGTCGAGGCGGTAGCGTTCCATGACGATGCCGATGGCCTGTCCGATTTCGGTGCGGGTCATCAGTGCTTCGTTGAGGTTGGTGTGTTCGCGGCTCCAGCCCATGGCTGCCGCGGCCAGGTTGGCGAACATCGCGCCGAGTTGGCGTGATTCGGTGGTCAGCGCGTGGGTGCTGGTGGAGTAGAGGTTGACTCCGCCGCGGGCGTGGGGTTCGGCGAGGAATTGGAATCCCAACTGTGCCCCGATGCCGAATTCCATTGCGGCGCGCGGGCCGTATTTCGGCCAGCGCAGATCGGTGGCGATGTCGTCGACCTCGACGACCGGGGTGTCGAAGACGACGTCCAGGCACGGTCCCTCGCCCAGCTTGTACTGCAGATCGTCGGCTTGCAGCGCCAGGTCATCGGTCGGAGCCAGTGTCTGGATCCGGCCGTCCTTGCCGGTGATCGAGATGCTCACGAAGTCGACCCCCGGTACCGCCTCGGCGGCTCCGGCGGTGATCACGGCCAAGGTCTCGTCGAGATCCATCGGGAAGCGCAGTGAGGCCGAGACCTGATTCATCGCGTCAAGCAGGTACTGCAGCTCCATGGCCGGTCGCCCTACGTAGGGCCAGCGGGATACCGACCAGATATCCATCCTGTACCCCGAGCGCCGCCAGCGACACTCGGGGTGGCTGATCGCCACTGGGCATGGCAGGTTGCACCAGTCAGCTGGGCCGTGCAATTGGTGGGCGTCTGGGCTCAACAGCTTGCACGGCGCCCGGGGCGGCAACCAGCACAGAGGCAGTCAGCTCCTCTGTGCCAGCCGGACGCGGTGGGTGGCCGGACGGACCCGATAACCCTTCCGAAATCGGGGCGGCATGCCCGGCCACCGTCTGGTCCCGGTTCCCCTGGCCTTGCCCGGGCAAACCGCCGGTCGACTCGGCAAGCTGAGGCGGCATTTACCGCCGCTGGGGCTGTTGTGTTACGGCCGGACGAGTAACACTCAACACAGGGTGGCCAGTCGTTTCTGCCGGGCCGCACACCCCGTCACGCTGCCCTTACCCCCTCCAGCGACTGGTCGCTCGAGCCGCAGACGGGCGGCTGCGGCAACAGCACACTCCTGATCGCGCCTGTCGTTGCGACTGAAGGTGTAGCCATGAGCAATGACGGCGCAGATCCGCCGATCGAAGCCGAACGGATCGGGCCGGGCCAGTTCCTTCTTGATACCGCACTGCTTCGGTGCGGGATCGTGTTCTCGATCGAGGGACGCACCTTCACGGTCATCTCCCAACCAGCCGCGCTGGCGAGGAGGAATTACCTGGTCACTGTCCGCGAGACCGAGGGCCCGGAGGTCGGACGACAGTTGACGGTGCAGTTGCGTCTCGGTGTTCGCCGGCGGTGACCCTTCCCGGCTCGCGGCCGGTTCGGCTGCCGAGCCTGTAACTGAGCCGAGTCCAGACTGAACTACTGCGTCGGATGCATCGCGACAACTCTGCCGCGAGACTGAATGCCATGGTCGACTTGGCGCCGCATCTGCTGGGTCCGGTCGGGCTGGAGCTCGCGAAGGCGGTGGAGCAGTTGCCCGGCCCGGAGGGCATGCCGGGCGGTTCCCGTTTCGAGTTGAGGTGGGACGGGTTCCTTCACTGAACAAGTCAAGTGGCCAATGTTGTGTCGTGGTGGTGAGCCAGGAGGTTGTGGTGGTCGCCGCGTGGGCTGACGTGAACGGTGGCGTCGATGAGTCGTGGGACGCCGTGCAGGAGTGCGTGGTGGGCTTGGACGGCGATGTCGTGGGCGTCGATCACGTTTAGGCCGGGGTCGACGACGACGCCGGTTTCGGCGCGGAGCCGGTGGCCGGTCGTCCAGCGCAGCCGCAGACTCTCGATGTCCAAGACGCCGGGCACTGCGCGCAGGCTGGTTTCGGCGGCGTCGACCAGTTCGGGTTCGACCGCGTCCATTAGCCGCCGGTAGATGTCGGTCGCCGCGCCCTTCAGCACCACCAGGATCGCGACGGTGATCAGCAGGCCGATGATCGGGTCGGCGAGCGGGAATCCGGCCATGACGCCGAGCGCGGCGACCACGACAGCCAGCGAGGTGAATCCGTCGGTACGGGCGTGTAACCCATCGGCGACCAGCGCGGCCGAGCCGATCTTGCGGCCGACCCGGATCCGGTAGACCGCCACCAGTTCGTTGCCCGCGAACCCGATCAGGCCGGCGGCCAGCACCACTCCGATGTTGGTGATCGGCTGAGGATCGATCAGCCGGCGGATCGACTCGTACCCGGCGACCACCGCGGACAGCGCGATCATGAGGACGATGAACACCCCGGCCAGGTCCTCGGCGCGGCCGTAGCCGTAGGTGTAGCGGCGGGTCGCGGCGCGGCGGCCGAGGATGAACGCGACCCACAGGGGCAGCGCGGTGAGGGCGTCGGAGAAGTTGTGGATCGTGTCGGCCAGCAGCGCTGTGGATCCGGTGAGGATGACGACGACGAGCTGGGCGATCGCGGTAACGCCGAGCCCGATCAGGCTGATCTTCAGCGCCCGGATTCCTTCGGCGCTGGCCTCCAGCGCGGAGTCGATCGAATCGGCCGCGTCATGGCTGTGCGGCTTGAAGATCGACAGGACCCAGCCCTTCACCCCCGTCGCGTAGTCATGGCCGTGGCCGTGACCGTGCCCATGGCCGTGTCCGTGACCGGCTTCGGCGGCGGGGGTGTGAGGATCTAGGTGGCCGTGCCCGTGCCCGGCCGGCTGAGAGTGTTCGTCAGAAGGGGGGTGCTGCGTCATGGAGAGCCTCGCGAAAATGCGGTACTGCGGGGTGGAGGACTTCTTCACGCTAACACGACGTATGCTTGCCTGCGCATGGATGCACACGTGAAGTCGGATGAGAGTCAGGAGCCGACCGACGACCAGGTCCGGGTCGCGGTCGACACGTTCCGCCTGCTCGTCGATCCGACCCGGCTGCGCCTGTTGTGGGCGCTGGCCGATGGCGCGGAGCTGGATGTGACGACGCTGGCCGACAGGCTCGGGGTCGCGCAGCCGGCCATGTCGCAGCACCTTGCTCGGTTGCGCTTGGCTGGTGCGGTCGATGTGCGCAAGGACGGCCGTCGGTCGCTGTACTCGATCCGCGGGGTCCACCTTCGCCGGGTGATCGCCGAGGGCCTGTTCCATGCCGACCACACCCTGACCGGCGAACCACCCCACGACTGAGCAGGACAGCTTCCCTTGTTGCGATTCGCAGATCCGGCCCCGACGGTTCCGCCACCCACCGACTCTCAAAGCCACCACGGGCACGACAGTAACGACCAGATGCCCACGCCTGAACCGAGCGGTGGTGGAGGGTCGCGGGGAGCGGTGAGTTGGGACGGTCTGACCGCGTGGCATCCCAGCGCCGGCTGGCCAGCAGCGGTCGTCTTGCTGGCCTTGGCCTACTTGGTAGCGGTGATCGTGCTGCGCCGCCGCGGGGTCGCCTGGTCGGCCGGGAGGGTCGTGGCTTGGCTGTTGGGCTTGGCCAGCCTGGTGGTGGTCACGTCGACCGGGCTCGCGACGCTTGGGATGGCGCTGTTCAGCGTTCACATGGCCCAGCACATGGTGCTGTCGATGCTGACCCCGATCCTGCTGCTCCTCGGTGCCCCGATCACCCTCACGTTGCGGATCCTGCCCGCCTCAGGTCCAACTGGAGCACCCAGGCGGGTCCTGCTGCGAGTCCTGCACTCGCGTGTCGCGAAGGTCTTCTCTCACCCGGTTTTCACCGTGACTGCGTTCGTCGTCAGCTTGTTCGGTTTGTACTTCACCGACCTGCTCGACGTTGCGATGCGCACCCATGTCGGGCACCAGGTGATGCTGGTCCACTTCCTGACCGTGGGGCTGCTGTTCTTCGGGCCGATCCTGGCCGTCGATCCGTGGCCGCGCCGTTCCGCTCCAGGCTTGCGCTTGGTCGAGCTGCTGATCGCGGTCCCGTTCCACGCCGTCTTCGGTGTGGTCGTGATGCAGGCCGGCTACCCGCTCAGCACGATGTTCGCCGCCTCGACCACCGCGCTTGGTCTCGATCCGATCGCCGACCAGGCCACCGGCGGCGGCATTGCCTGGGGTTTCGGGGAAACCCCGATCGTCTTGGTCACGGCGATCGTGTTCGTTCAGTGGGTCCGAGCTGACACACGTGCTGCGCGCCGCTTCGATCGGCAGGCCGCTCGTGATGGCGACGCGGCTCTGGCCGCTTATAACGACCGCCTGCAGCGGCTGAGCGCTAGACAGTCACCCTCCAACTGACAGTCTCCAGCTCTGCAGTGGACGAGAAGCTTGCCTAGAGCAACACTGGAACGGTGGGCAAGCTGGTGCCCGATCTGGTCGGGCCTGCCGGTTTCGACCGCGGTCGTCTGACCTGGCTGGTAGCCGGACTGGCCGGGTCGGGCAGATGATGGCTGGGTGACCGTTGCAGACGAGACGTCTCAGCCGTCGCCGCCGACGTGTTGGTGCTGCGGTGGCGAGTTCGACGAACGCGACCTGGTGCGGTTAGGAGCCCACCCTGAGGTCGGCATGTGCCTGGGCTGCGCGCGCTTCTTGCAGCGCAGGGCGGCTGAGCGCGAAGACGAGCTACGGACGTCGCCGGCTGCGAGGCTGCGGACCGCGGTGCGCGGAGTCCGTGAGTGGGTGATCAGCCGTGGGTGGCATCGGCTGCCGGTCGTTGGGTGGCTGCTGCAGCGCATCGATCGCCACCTGCCATAGCCTCTGTCACAGCGCGAGCAGCGGCTGGAACAGGCGGGCACCGAGTTCCTCGGCTTCGGCCTGGTCGAGGATCTGCCCGGGAACCGCGGGGTGGCTGCGGGTCCAGGACTCGGCCGCGTCGCGGTCATTGAAGAAGTTGAGGTAGTCGCAGCAGCAATCTGCCGATGGTCCGCCGCCGGCATCAGCACCGATGAAGACAACCGCGCTCGCGGGCTCCCACGTGGACGTTCCGGCAGTAGTGGCGATTGAGATCGGCTGGCCGGTGGTGGCGTCGACGGACTCGATCCGGGTGTCGCGGTTGAGCATGGCTGCGATGCCGAGGGCGTCGATTGCGCACATAGCGAAGACGTCGACCTGGTCGCCGATCCGGACTCGGTGCCGAGTCGGAGTCGTTGAGAACGGGTAGGCGAGCGCGATCTGCCCGTCCGGGGCCAGCCGGATCGCGTCGCCGTCGTGGAGCGCCGTCAGCACGTCGGTCGTACTGCGACCGGAGCCAGCGGTGACGGAATCGAGTTCAGCGTCCGCGGATGGGAGACCGGTGGCGGCGAAGGCCCGCAGGATGGCCTGGTGAGTCGCCTTCTCGACCGGGTAGAGCGGCAAGGCACGTGTCCGCCAGGCGCTGAGCACCTCAGTGGGCGCTGTCGGCTGGCTCGCGGCAGTGAGTGCGTCGCGCAGCTGGTCGACCGACGGTGCGGGGACGATCCGGCCGGTGTCGTCGCGATAGAGACGGCACGACACCCCGCACTCACAGCCTCCGGCCTCGGCGAACGGGTCGACTCCGTCGATCAGCAAAGTCGGCGAGCCAGCCATACCGAACCGTGCGGCGTCAGCGTCGTTGTCGATGACACGGGTGCTGGTCGGTAGATCGGTGACTTCGGCCAGCCGTTCCAGCAGCGGCGACAGGTTCGGGCAGTCTGGGACGTGCAGGACTTCGAGCTTCATCGGGTCTCCTTTGGGCGGTGGTCGATCGCGTCGAGCAGCGCGCAGCTGCGGTCGGCGCGGGGAAGGTCGCAGGTCTCGACGAGGTCTGCGAGCGAGTCGTGCATGCGCTGCAAATCGTGGATCCGCTGCGCGAGGTCGGCCCGGCGGTGTTCGGCCAGGGCCCGGGCCGCGTCGCAGCTGTCCGGGCCGCCCGTGTCGAGGTGCAACAGCTCCTCGACCTCGTCGAGGGTGAAGCCGAGCTCCTGGGCGCGTTTGATGAACCGCAACAGCTCGACCGTGCTGGGCGGGTAGTCGCGGTAGCCCCCGGGCGTGCGCGGCGGCAGGGTCAGCAGCCCGCGGCGTTCGTAGTAGCGCAGCGTCTCGGTGTTCACTCCGGCCCGGCCAGCCAGCTCACTAGTTCGCATACCCCCATGGTCAACCCTGGACCCAGCTACAGAGTCAAGGGGCCACTGAGAAGAGATCGTTCAGTAACCGATCCGGTGCGCTTCGGGCGTAGCGGCTGACGTTGCCTAGAGCAACACTGGCAAGGTGGGCAAGTTGGCGACCGATCTGCTCGGACCGATCGGACTGGCGCTGGCCCGGGCAGAAGAACAACTGCCCGGGCCTCATGGCGTGCCCGGCGGAGCAAGATTCGAGCTGAAGTGGGACGGGTTCCTTCACTGAACGAGTCAAGTCAGTTGTGGATTTCGAGTGCCCACACCTCCACTCGACCGCCCACAGCCATGCCTGCCTTTTGCGCCGGCGCTGGCAGTGGCGATGGTTCTGGACAATCTTTGCGGGTTTCGACCAGTTGCGGGGCGATTCACATGGCGCACACGGCGCCAGCGCGCCTTCGGTAGGGTCGCATACGTCCAGATCGGCATCCTGGCCGTGCTGGCCCTCGCCGTGGGTGCCCTGCCCGGGTTCACCAAGGCATCGGCCAACGAGCCGATCGGCGGCGCCTGACAGCGGCCGGATCGACCACGAGGAGACGCACATGACCGCCACCAACAGCATCAACCAGCCCGACCTGGACGTCGTCGCCGAGTTGGCCGCCCAGCTACGGGTCGATTCGGTGCGCAGCAGCACGAGCGCCGGGTCCGGGCACCCGAGCTCCTCGATGTCGGCGGCCGACGTACTGGCCGTCCTCCTGGCCCGGCACCTGCACTACGACTGGGACCAGCCCGACCACCCGGCGAACGACCACCTGATCTTCAGCAAGGGCCATGCCTCACCGCTGATCTACTCGGTCTTCAAGGCCGCCGGCGTCATCGATGACGAGGAGCTGATGACCGGTTACCGCCGCTTCGGGCAGCGGCTGCAGGGCCACCCGACCCCGATCCTGCCCTGGGTCGACGTGGCCACCGGCTCCCTCGGCCAAGGTCTGCCCGACGGTGTCGGTGTCGCCCTGGCCGGCAAGTACCTCGACCGGGCCGACTACACGGTCTGGGTGCTGTGCGGCGACGGCGAGATGGCCGAAGGGTCCATGTGGGAAGCACTGGACAAGGCCTCGTACTACAAGCTGAACAACCTCGTCGCAATCGTCGACGTCAACCGCCTCGGTCAGCGCGGCGAGACCGACCTCGGCTGGAACCTGGACTCCTACGCCGCCCGCGCCGAAGCCTTCGGCGCCCGCGTGGGGGTCATCGATGGGCACGACCTGACCGGGATCGACGAGGCGCTGGCCACTGTTCGCGACGCCGACCGGCCTGTGGTGATCCTGGCGAGGACGGTCAAGGGCAAGGGGTTCTCCGAGATCGAGAACAGCCCCGACTGGCACGGCAAGCCGCTGCCGGCCGACCTGGCCGAGCGCGCCATCACCGAGCTCGGCGGGGAGCGGCACTTGACCGTCCGCGGACCGCTCCCTGACGGCCGCAGCACAGAGACGGTCGAGGTTCCGGCCGGAGACGCGACACTGCCCACGACGACCGAGCCGGTCTCGGCCGAGCGCCCCAGCTGGAACGTCGGCGACAAGGTCGCCACCCGCAAGGCGTACGGCGACGCGCTGGTGGCCGTCGGCAACGGCAACGACAAGGTCGTTGCGCTCGACGGCGAGGTGTCCAACTCCACCTATGCCGTCGAGTTCGCACACGCCTTCCCGGACCGGTACTTCGAGATGTTCATTGCCGAACAGCAGCTCGTCGCCGCCGCAACCGGGCTGGCCGTCCGCGGCTACATCCCGTTCGCCTCGACCTTCGCCGCCTTCCTCTCCCGGGCGTACGATTTCATCCGCATGGGCGCCATCTCCGGCGTCGACCTGAGACTCGTAGGCTCGCACTCCGGCATCGAGATCGGCGCCGACGGCCCCTCGCAGATGGCGCTGGAGGATCTGGCGATGATGCGGGCCGTCCATGGCAGCACCGTGCTCTACCCCTCCGACGCGGCAAGCACCGCCGTGCTGGTCGAGGCGATGGTCGCCACGACCGGTATCTCCTATCTGCGCACCACACGCGGCGCCTACCCTGTGCTGTACAGGGCCGACGAGCAGTTCCCCATCGGCGGATCCAAGACACTTCGCGGCTCCGACCACGACGACGTCACCCTGATCGGCGCCGGCGTGACCGTCCACGAAGCCCTCACCGCAGCCGACGAACTCGCCGCCGACGGCATCACCGCCCGCGTCATCGATGCCTACTCGATCAAGCCCATCGACACAGCCGCCCTGACCGCCGCTGCCGAGGCCACCGGCGGCCGCATCGTCATCGCCGAAGACCACCATCCAGAAGGCGGCCTAGGCTCCGCGATCGTCGACGCACTCACCGCAACCGCGACGCCGCCGCTGTCCATCACCCACCTGGCCGTACGGGACATGCCCGGCTCAGGATCAGGGAAAGAACTCCTCGACTGGGCCGGCATCGACCACACCGCCATGGCGAACGCAGCACGAGCGGCTATTGGTAAGTAGTCGCTTCGGTGGGGCCAGCCGACTCGGCGGAAGCGGTGAGCCGGCACGTTGCTGCCAGCTCGCCGCCGCAGATGTGAGCAAGGCAACCGGCACGCTCCACAGCCACCCAGGCACAGCCAACCGGCCGCGGCCTGTTGGCTGCTGGTACCAGGTTGTGGGGTGGTCGTGGCCTCGCGCAGGCGGCACGAGGCACGGCGGAAAGGACCGCACCCCCCTTGACCGCCCCCTCTCCCTCAGGGATGACCCACGAGAGTTCGGTTCGGCAGGCTGAGACGGTGCACAGGATCGGGCGCCGCTCGGCCGTGGGATCAATCGTGGTGCGAAATGGAGTCGAACAGGGTCACCTAGCGGGGCCGGTAGCCCTTCAAACTGAGGGCGTTGTCGCCTAGTGGGGCTGGTTACTAGGGCATCATGGCCCCTTTAATCTGCGGGTCCAGGTTTCGATCGACAGTTCACCGCCGATAAGCAGCCCTATGTCAACTAATCTACTCGACTTTGGGTCAATGGCCTAGTGTTCCGGGACCCACCCACCGCCGGTACGACCGCCCCACGACCAAGCGCCTGAAGTGACCCCTGCTGCCGGGCGCTCTTAGTCATGTTTCTGGGCATGGCGCTTGCCGCCGTGTGGATCGAAGAGGTTGTCGATTGCCACTGCGGCGGCGCCTCGTGCCCAGTCTTCGAATGGCCGTTGGACGGTGATAAGCCGGCAGGCGGTCGCCGGGCCGCAGAGGTGCTGCCGGAACGTCTCCTCGATCTCGGCCTGCATGAGGTGCGCGAAGCGGTGGTGCTCGCTGGACAGGACGATGAGCTCCGTACCGACCAGATTGGCGACGGTAGCGAGGGCGCGGCCAACGGTTTGTGCAGCCCGGTGCAGGACAGCGGTCGTCTCGCCACATCCGGTTTGCGCGCGGGCGAGGGCTTCGGCGATGGTCAGGCGGGGATTGGCGAGCGCACTTCTGATTTCGCCGAGGATCGCTGGCTCGGAGGTCCAGCGGCAGAGCTGTAGCCTCCTCGGATGCGGCCGGACAGCAATGATCACCCGACTGCCTGTTGATCACCGGCACGGTCGGAGCGGGCAAGACTTCGGTTGCGGCCGCCGCCGGATCGATCCTGGCCGAAGCGCGTATTCCGCATGCCGTGATCGACCTTGACGTCCTCAGCCAGTCTTGGCCGACCCCACCGGACGACCCTTTCAACCTCGCGATCGAGCTCCGAAACCTTGAGTCGCTCGCCCGGAACTATCTGTCGGCTGGGGCCTGCCGGCTGGTTGTGTCGGGCGTGGTCGAAACCACAGCGGAGCGTGCACGCTATCGCGCAGCACTTGGTGTCGAACTGTGCCTGTGTCGCCTTCGTGCCGACCTCGCCGAGTTGCATCGACGTCTTCGGATCCAACACGCGGGTGCCGACCCGGAGATGCGCTGGCACCTTGACCGGGCCGGACAGCTCGACCAGATCCTCGACCAGTCCGCGGTCGACGATTTCGAGGTCATCTCAGACGGACGGACGTTGACCGATATCGCGGCCGACGTACTCACTCGCGCTGGCTGGCTCTAACCCCGACCTCCATAACCAAGCTCACTATTGAGAGGCCATCGTGCCGCTGGCTCCGAGCAGAGCCACTAGAAAGTGAGTTGCCGCGGAGGGAGACCTGCGGAGATTTCCTCCATGGCCGAGTACAAGTGATGCCAGCCAAGGGTGAGTGCAAGGGTGCCATGCCCTGGATACAGCCCGTCGGGTTTCAAATCGACCAGTCGCCGGATGCTCTGGGTGGACTCGGCAACCGAGCAGTCCCAGATGTCCTGGAGAAGAATCCGCCCATTGGCGAAGGCGGCGTCACCGCTGAACAAGTCGACACCCCCGGTCCGATGCAATGCGTAGGACATATGGCCGCTGCTGTGGCCTGGGGTCGAGAGCGCCTCGAGCTCCAGAGCGCCGACAGTAAGGCGTTGGCCGTCGCTCAGCTCCGCGTCTACGGAACAGGCTCGGAAGCTGTAGTCGTTCGGATAGCCTCCTGGACGCTTCATCCGGTCGAAACTTGCCGCCCGCTCGTCACCGTCGCGCAAGTACGACGCAACCTCTGTGAAGCCAGGACCTGCGCGTCAAGCGCCTCGCGAAGCGCCGCCGCGCCGCCGGAGTGGTCGGCGTGTGCGTGCGTTAGGACGATGCGGTCGACGGTCGATCGCGGTACTCCGCAGCGATCGATTTGCGTGAGGATCGGTGCGACGTCCACGCCGGCGCCCGCGTCGATCAGCACGGCTTCGCCTTGGTCAGCCACCAGGTAGACGTGGCAGTCGCGGGGTTGGGTCATCGAGAAGCCGCTCGCGCCGCTGCCGACGAGCCAAATGTTGTCGGTCAGGTTTCATGAACCAGGAGCCTAGACGCAGCCACGGCCCCATCGCGCGGCCGAGCTTGCCCTCGCTCTCTTCGACGTCGATCCCTGCCTGTGGACTCAATCAACCACCGGCGCCGGCAACGGTGCCACTGCTGCACTGAGCTGCTGCTCTGCCTCGGCGCGGCGCTGACGCAGATGTTTCAAGGAGTCCTCCAACGCCACCACCTCACCAAGCCAAGCTCGCTCCTGGGCCTCGGCGAGCCGCTCGCTCGTGTTGGCCGTCATCTCCTCGATGCGCGGCAGTTGGACGGGATCGACTCGCAGGAACCGGCACTTCACGCAGGCGTGTTCGTGGACGCATGGGGTGCCGTAGGGGCGGTGGCAGTCGCCGAGGGCGACCTTGCGCAGTAGGAAGTGGTTCTCGAACTCGGCCCACTCCTCTCCGGTCGCAGTCCGCAGCTCGCCGCCCGGACGGGTGGCTCGGCGGCGTTCAATGAAGTGCTGGTGGGCGGCGATGACCTCTTCGGGGAAGACCGCGGTGTAGCCGCGGGTGGTGTCCAGGTTGAGGTGCCCGAGCAGGGTCGCGGCGATGTGCAGCGGCAGCCCGGAGGACACCATCTCGGTGGCGAACAGACGCCGGAAGTCGTGAGGCGTGAAGTGGATCGGCTCGCCGGCGTCGCGCAGCCCGGCCGAGACCGCGACGTCCACGATGAGCCGCCGGGCTACCGACGGCGACATGACCTCGTTGCGGGTGCCGATCCGGCGGACGAACAGGTGCGGAAACGGTTCCCCGTGCACCTTCTCGTGCGGGTCATAGCGCACCGACAGCGAGATCCGGCCCGTGCTGTCCTTCGCACGGCGCTGAACCGCGACCAGCACCGTCACCAACTCCGGCGTCATCGGAATCAACCGCTCGATGTCGGTCTTGCTGGGCACGATGTGCAGCAACGGCACGAGCGTGCCAGTGGAGGCGGCAGTGTAGTGGCGCAGCGACAGCTGCGTCAGCTCGAGCAGTTCCTCGACCCGGATCCCGGTGTGGCGCAGTGTCTCAGTGACCGCCCACGCCCAGAACCCGTCGGATTCGGCCGCGGTGATGTCGACCAGACCGTGCCGGTTGACCCGGATGAACGGCAGATCCGGCGCTACGGTGATGATCCGGGCGCGCAGCAGGCTCGGCCGGTCCCGCTCGTATCGGCGTGGTGGCGGCTGATGCAGCTCGAACTCCGAGCCGTCGATGAGGAACCGCTGCCCGTGGCTCACCTGCTGGGCGGCGGTCAGCAGCCGGGCCGACCAGTCGCGGCGGCGCACCGCTTCGGCGAGCAGCGCCGGCAGCAGTGGTGTCAGTGCTCGAGTGCGGTTCTGCATCCGAGACTGCTGATGCCTCTTCGCCTTCGAGGCATTCTTCGACTCGTGCCGCGACACCGGACAAGGCGCGACCCACGGACCCCATCTCGCGGGTTCATCGTGTGACCACTCTGCCAGATCCCGATACATGCCCCGGACGGCGAACAGGATTGAGTGGATCTCGCGGCGCGGCTGCCCGTCGGTGGTCATTGACAGCCGTTCGCGCCACTCAGCCGCGACCTCAGGAGCCAGCCGCAGATCGGCCTGGGCGGGGTTGATCTGCAGCACCTCCCACCAGAACAACCGCACCAATCGGTAGGCCCAGCCCTCCAGGCTGCCATAGTCCATGGCCGGTTTGAGCTCGCGCAGGTAGTCGACGAGCAGGTCGCGCACCCCGCCCGCCGGGATGCCGTAGCGGTCGACCAGGGTCTCGACCGAGTGCTGGCGGGTGTTGCCCTTGGCAGACCACGCGGCCCGTAGCGTGACGGGTTCTCCCGCGAACGGTCCGAGCGCGACCAGCAGCTCCCAAGCCAGGTGCTCACGCCGGTTCCGCCCGGACGTGCGGACCACATCGGCGTAGAACAGCAGATCCTCGCCCTGAAGCTGTTCGAGGCGCTTCCCGGTCCGGATCAGCACCCGCGACAAGCAAGCCTCCGCGTCGTACTGATGCCGCAACAGCGCCGACCGGTAGGCCGGTAACGCCCGCAGCCGATCCAGTTGCTCCTCCTGGTTGACGGCGAGCATGCGCTGGGGCAGGTAAGCGCCGGCCTTGGAAGCCAGCTGCCAGCCGTACGAAGGGCGTAGGACGCGCGCAACCATCAACGCGTTCATGCCTTGGGCCACCGACGGCTCCGGCGTGCGTGGTGTAACCGCCGACCGCCATGCACGAGGCGCCAGGTCGGCGCCGCTGGCCAGCCAGCGCTGCTCCCAAGTATCGCCGTCGAATCGGTTCAGCCACCGCAGGATCCGCCGCACGCCGGTCGACGTCGGCTTCCGGCCCGGAAACACCCCGAGCACCTGATCAAGGGTGTAGTCGATCGTAGCGTCCAGGCCGAGGCCCTGGATCACGTCACCAGGTGCACTCGGCAACAATGCCGGAGGCGCAGGCCCCAGGTCGTAGGCATGCCGGCGCAGGATCCGTCCATGCCGCCCGAACAGAGCGTCCGGTTCTACCACGGCCGGCGGCGACAACGGCTTCGTCGTTGGTCCCGAGGCCGCCCGCGTCCGGGCCGCCTGGATCCGCGCAGCCGATCGTGGGCCGGCCGTGAGCTCAACGCCAGCGGTTGATACCTGCGTCATGCGGGAAGCCCCAGGAGCTCCCTCACCATGGCTTCATCGTAGGCAGGCTCGATCACCGGACCAGTCGGCCGCGGCCGGGCGTGGTGCTCGAGGACCTTGGCGACCAGGTCCTCCATCCGAGGCTGGGTGTAGATCTGGGTGGTCGATACGCTCGCGTGCCGAAGGATCGTCTGCACGTCGAACAACGTGAACGCCGGATCTGCCAGCAACCGGGCCGCCGCGGTGTGCCGTAGATCGTGCAGAGTCCAGTTCGTGCCCAATGCCGCGTTCGCGCGCTGCAGCACCGCCCGCGCAGCGTGGTACGTCAACGGGCGCGGTGCGCCTTGCCGGGTCCACCACACCGGGCCGCCCGCCTGCGCCGGCGGCCGCTCCGCCCGAAGATACAGCGCCAGCCACACGAACGAATCCACACTCGCGGGGATCGTCTCCCGCAACCGGCTTCCCTTGCTGACCACCGTGATCGTGTTCGCGCCGGCATCGAGGTCCGTGCCGTGGCACAGCCCCAACAGTTCGGTGGCCCGGGCACCGCTCGACAACCAGAACGACACCAGCGCCCGGTCCCGGTGGCTGCGCAGCGCGCCGAACAGCGCGTCTGCGGCATCATCAGGAATCGCCCGCCACGTCGGCCGCGGTGTCTTCTGCCGATACGTCGCCCGCTGGTGAATGACGAAGTCCTCCATCGGGTTGTGGTGCGCAGCCACCCGGCCACCGGCCCGAGTCCGCTGCGCTGGAACCGGGTTGACCAGAGGTCCCAGGTCGGCCGCGCACGCCCACTCGTAGAACCCGAACAGAACGCTTAGCTGATGGTTGATCGTCCTCGCCGCGTACGTCGTTCCGGGCGACGCCTTGCCCGTGATCGGGTTCACCGAGCCTGGCGCTGGCGCCTCCGGGTGGCGGCGCAACCGCTGCTGAACCGGCGTCTCCCGCAGCCACTCGACGAACTCCCGCACGTCGATTCGCTCCGCCGCTCCCACGGCGTCCAGCGGCTGTGCAGGAACCGCAACCAGCGCAGCAGGTCGTACGCATAGCTGCGCAGCGTCCCCGCAGAGCAATCCGACGCGGCCAGATCCCGCAGGAACCCAGAGGCCGCGACGTGCTTGAACTCCGGGAACAGCACCCGCCACCGCAACCCCGCCGCGAACTCGACCACCCGGCCCACATCAGCAACCACCCGCACACCCTCTCCAGCCACGCACCCGCGACGCCAATCGGCGCACTGAAGAGTTCAGTCAACTAGCCGGGCCGGGGCCGTTGTCCGCGATGATGAGGCGCGGCTGTGGTCGCGTAACGGCAAGGACTTCACCGCGAGGTCTCCCGACATCGCGCAGGCACTGTCCCGACAGGTACGCAATCGGTTGGCGCCGACCCAGCCGGCATCCTTCATGGTGTTCGACGTCCTGGCGGTCGACAGCACCGACCTCCGTCCCGTCCGATGGACGACGCGGCCCCGCCGCTTGGAGTCACTCGCCGAGAGCTGGCGGCCTTATCTGGACCAAGCAGTTTGTAGGCGGCGTCTCGGCGGGGTGGGTCGTCTTAGCCCATCGGCTCGGATGTCGATGGCGTCGCAGCAGGCCCGTACGTGTCGTGCCACGCCCAGCTGCGTGCAACGACAACGTCACCGCGGTGGGATCCGGCCGGAGTGTCGGTCAAGATACTGCGAACCGAGCGGACACCGAACCGGGTCATGTTTCGGGCGGCGGGTGGCCGCTACCCGCCCGCCCTGGGCGGGAGGTGCCGGGTGAGTGCTGATCTGTGGGGGCGGGGACGCGGACGTTCGCGAGGAGACGGCGTACGACCTCGGGATCGCCGACGATCATGGCACCGGCCGACCTCAGCCCGGCCAGGTCGGCTGCGCCGAGGGCGGCGAGCAGGGCATCCGTCGTGGTGGTCAGGACGGCGTCCGGCTGGTCGGGCGGCTCGTGGGTGACCTCGGCGTCGGACGATGTGAGGCGGACGCCGAACGCGCCGGCGGGGCCGTGGTCGCGTAGTTCGATCCGGAGTGTCGCCTCGGGCTGTTCCGGAGTAGGCACGAAGTAGGTGCGGATGGTCAGCATGGCGCTGTCCACGCTCACGAAGCGCTGTTCCGCGGTCGGCGGGGCGGCCAGCGCCCAGGTGCCAAGTGCGACCACGATCGGCTCGAGTCCGCGGCCCCAGGTGGTCAGCTCATAGACCCGCACATTGCCTGGCGGCACCTGCCGACGGCGTACGACGCCTGCGTGGGCCAGCTCGCGCAGCCGGTCGGACAGCGCGTTCGGGCTTGCGGTCGGGAGGGCCTGCTGGAGGTCGGTGAACCGTTTCGGTCCGAGCAGCAGCTCGCGCACGACGAGCAGCGACCACCGCTCGCCCACGATGTCGAGGCCGCGGGCGATGCCGCAGGCCTGCCGATAACCACGTTGCACCGGCATGGAACACCTCTCCTCTTGGACTTGCTAGATCATAGCAGTCGCTATTAGCCTCATAGTATCGACCTGAGGAGGAACCCTTGTCCACGCCAGCTGCACCCCAGCTCACCGACCGCGAGACTTGGCAGAGGCAACTCGACGAACTCCGCCGCCGCGAGAAGGCGCACACGCGTGAGGGCGACGCGATCGCCGCAGCTCGCCGCCGGCTGCCGATGGTCGAGGTCGACCCAAGCACCCAGCTGGTTGGTGCCGACGGCCCGGTGAACCTGCTTGACGCCTTCGAGGGCAGGACCCACCTGTTCGCGTCGTACCACATGTGGCACACCGGCAGCCCGGCCGCGGACCAGTGTGAGGGCTGCACGTTCTTCACCGGCCAGGTGCTCGAGCTGTCCTACCTGCACTCACGCGACGTGACCTTCGCGGTCTTCTGCCAGGGGCCGTTCCAGGAGACGTCGCGCTATCGCGACTTCATGGGCTGGCAGGCGCCCTGGTACTCGGTGCCCGCGGAGTCGCTCGACTCCCTCGTCGCCGGGCGCGCGTTCGGGATGAAGCGTGCTACCTGCGCCAGGGCGACCGGGTGTTCGAGACCTACTGGGCAACCGGGCGGCCGGCCGCGACGACGACCTCGGCGCCGTCCGTCTCGCCACCAGCAAGCACCACTGCCACTGACGATCGGCACTGACCGATCGGATGAAACAGCCCGCCGAGTGGGCCGGACATATGAGGAGGAAACCATGCTGCTGGAGAACAAGGTGGCCGTGATCTACGGCGGAGGTGGAGCGGTCGGCGGGGCGGTGGCCCGCGCGTTCGCTCGGGAAGGTGCACAACTGTTCCTTGCCGGTCGCACGCTGGTGCCGCTGGAATCGGTGGCTGGTGAGGTGTCGACTGGCGGCAGGTCAGTGGACGTGGCCCAGGTCGACGCGCTGGATGCGGATGCCGTCGAGCGGCATGCCGCGCGCGTGGTCGAGGAAGCCGGGCGGCTGGACGTGTCGTTCAACCTGATCGGTTACGGCCAGACGCAGGGCGCACCGTTGTTGGAGATGGCGCGAGAACGGTTCGTCGGGCCGATCAGCACCGCGATGGAGGCGCACTTCATCACCGCGACCACTGCGGGGCGGTACATGGTTGAGGCCGGGTCGGGCGTGATCCTGGCGCTCACCGCCCAGGCTGCCCGGGTGCCGTACGTCAACACCGGCGGTTTCGGCGTGATCGGCGCGGCGATTGAGGGTTTGTGCCGTCAGCTTGCTGCCGAGCTCGGTCCGCGCGGCGTCCGAGTCGCCTGTCTGCGCTCCGGCGGCTCTCCCGACACGCCCGGTGTAGAGGAGTCATGGACCCAGCACGCCGAGAACGCAGGTGTGTCCAAGGCGGACTGGTGGGCCCAGATGGCCGAGAAGACCGCCTTGCGGCGTCTGCCGATGTTGGCGGACGTGGCGAACGCCGCCGTCCTGCTGGCCTCCGACCATGCCACCGCGATCACGGCGGAGGTCACAAACGTAACCTGCGGCGAGCTCTTCGACTGACCGAGCCTCCAAGAGGTCACGGCTCGCAAAGGAACCGCCACCGGCACACCCTCTCCAGCCCGGTACCGATCACGCCAATCGAGCACCTGAAGAGTTCAGTCAACTAGCCGGTGCCGTCCTCCGCCGCGACACGGCAGCGCGCTCAGCGCGGAGTGGCTTTGATGATGTCGCCGAGGATGGTCTGGGATCGCTGGAGGTTCTCGATCGCGGACTGGACGCGGGCGTGTTCGCCGGCGATGCGGGCACGGGCGTCGGGGCAGGTCGGGGCGACGGTGCCGGCGTCGGTCTCGAGGCAGGGGAGGATCTCGGCGATGGTTGTCGTCGGAAGGCCTGCGCCGAGGAGGCAGCGGATCGTGCCGACCACCTCGGGCGTGTCAGGGCGATAGACGCGATAGCCCTGCGGCGAGCGCTCGGGTGCGAGCAGGCCCTGCTCCTCGTAGTACCGGAGCAGGCGGATGCTCACGCCGGTACGGCGAGACAGTTCACCGATCCGCATGGAACAACAACTCCTTTGCCCTCACATCGATGTGAGTGTTTAGCGTCAGGATATGTCCATCGACACCATCACAGCCGTCCGTATCACCGAACACGGCGGTATCGACCAGCTCACGCTCGTCGACCAGCCGGTCCCGACCACGAGGCCCGGTGAGGTCCTCGTCCGAGTTGTTGCCAGCAGCATCAATCCGGTCGACTGCAAGACGCGCGCCTGGACCGGGATGGGGCCCGAGCTGCCGGCGACGCTCGGCTGGGACCTGGCCGGGATCGTGGTCGAGAGCACGGTCGCGGAGTTCGCGACCGGCGACCGGGTGATCGCCGCCTCGGCGCAGGTGGCCACCGCACGGGGCACCTGGGCCGAGCTCGTCGCGCTGCCGGCGCGGCTCCTGGCCGCCGCCCCTCGCTCGGTCTCGCTGGCCGAGGCTGCGACGCTGCCGCTGGCCGGCCTCACGGCGGCCCAGGGCCTCGATCACCTCGGCCTCCCGACGGGCAGCAGGGTGCTCGTCATCGGTGCCATTGGCGGGGTGGCGCGCCTCTTCGTCCAACTCGCGCTGCTCGCCGGCCACGAGGTCGACGGCGTCGTCTCGCGGGCCGAGCACGTTGCCGCTGGCAAGGAACTCGGACTGGGTACCGTGGTGACCGAGCTCGAGGAGCTGGGTCCGAGGCGGTACGACGCCGTGTTCGACAGCGCCGGGGTCCATCCGGGTGACACTCTGGTCCCTGGCGGGCCGTACCTGTCGATCTCGGACGATCCGTTGCCCGACCTGCCGGGCGCGCGCGGAATGGGAATCCAGGAGGACGGTGCCGGTCTCGCCCGACTGGCCGACCTCGTGGACGCCGGGTCGCTGCGGTTGCGAGTCGCCGAACGGTTCGCCTTGCGGGACATCCGGGCGGCGCACCAGCGGTTCGAGGCCGGCGGACTGGTCGGCAAGGTCGTTATCGAGTTCTGAGGAGAGACCATGCAGACAACACCGGAGATCGAGGCCGTCCTCGCCAAGCCGCTGCACGCGGTGGCGGGGTTCAACCGGCCGGGACATCCGCCGCAGCTGAGTGTCGTGTGGTTCGACTGGGACGGTACGACGTTCCGACTCTCCACCCTCCGCACCCGGCTGAAGTACCGATTGTTCACCCGCGACCCGCACCTGTCGCTGCTGATCAACGATCACGAGACCCTGACGTACGTCGCCGCGGTCGGCGAGGCCCATGAGGAGGGCGGTCACGCGGAACTGGCGAAGCGTCTGTTCGCGCGCTACCTCCCCGGTCAGGACCCCGGCGACAACCCGGCCGACCCCGACCGCGTCGTCCTCGCGCTGACCCCGGAACGTCTCACCTCAGGTTCCTGACCCCGCGTCGGTACGACGCGTCGGAACATCGTCAGGTAGGTCTCTACTTGTCGCGGTGTTCCGGAGACGGGCCGAGAGTTACTCTTCGTTGGGTAGCAGTCAGTTCGGTAAGAATTGGTGGTGGTCATGGCTGGTGCGCGAACGGTTTCAGGACCGGTGCAGGTATTGGCCTGATCCTTCTGTTCCTGCGGCTTCATTGTTACCTCACTCGTTGTTCGTAACAACATCATGAGTGAGTAGAGAGAGCCTTACAAAAGGCACATTGAGGTGCGTGGACGAAAGAGGCGCATCCCAGGAACACCCTTCAGTGGGTTGGACCTTGGAACGTCGTAAGTCCCGATCGCCGGCCGGCGCGGCTCGTTGGCCCGTCGTACGGTGGCGGTATGGCGAGGCGGAGCTGGGTCGAGCAGATCATGGGGCTGCCGGTCAGTGTGCTCGCTCGGGGTGATGGGGCAGGGTCGGGGGACGCCGAGGCGGCGGTGCGGGAGGTTTTCGCGGAGCTGAGCGAGGTCGACCGGGTGTTCTCGCCGTACAAGCCGGACAGTGCAGTGAGTCGCCTGGCTCGCGGTGAGGTGAGCTGGGATGGTGTCGATGCCGCGGTGCGGGACGTGGCTGCGCGGTGTGTCGCGGCCCGCGAACTGACCGGTGGTTTGTTCGACGCGGAGGTGCCCGGCGGTGGGTGGGATCCTTCGGGGCTGGTGAAGGGCTGGGCGGTCGAGCGGGCCGGCGACTGCTTGCGGAAGGTCGACGGGGTGGACTGGTGCCTGAACGCGGGCGGCGACGTGCTCGTGCTGTGTCCGAGTGGCGAGCCCTTCACGGTCGGCATCCAGGACCCGCGCGATCCCGGGCGGGTCGTCACGAGCGTCGCGCAGACCGGGGGAGCGGTGGCCACCAGTGGGACCGCGGCCCGCGGCGCACACCTGTACGATCCGCGTACCGGCGGTCCGGCAGCATCGCGGTGGTTGTCGATCTCGGTGTCCGGGCCGTCCTTGGAGTACGCCGATGTCCTCGCCACGGCCGCGTTCGTGGCGGCCGACGGCTGGCCGGAAGTGATCGAGGTACTGCCGGGGTACCCAGGTCTCGGGGTCCTTGCTGATGGCACCTTGTTCGCGACGGCCGGGTGGGGTGGATGACGGCACAGGTGCTGCTGGTCGAGGACGACGACGACCTTGCCGGTCTCCTGGGCCGGGTGCTGACCGACGAGGGGTACGCCGTCACGCGGGCGGCCGACGGCCACACCGGTCTGCACCTCGCCTTGACCCGCTCGGTGGACGCGATGATCGTCGACCGTGGTCTGCCGGCCGTCGAGGGTCTCGATCTGATCGCGCGGCTGCGCAGTCGCGGCATCAGCACCCCGATTCTGGTGCTGTCGGCACGGAACAGCACGCAGGACCGCGTCGATGGTCTCGACGCCGGCGCCGAGGACTACCTCACCAAGCCCTTCGAGCTGACCGAGTTGCTGGCGCGGCTGCGGGCGTTGCTGCGGCGGCACCTGGATCGGGCGGTCGAGCTCGCCGTACCGGGTGGTTCGCTGGACATCGCCGGCCGGACGGTGCGGCGTACCGACGGAGAGTTTGTCGAGTTGTCGGAGCGGGAGACGGCGTTGCTCGCGTTGCTGGCGGCGCGGCCTGGTGTCGTGTTCAGCCGGGCGGAGCTGCTCGAGAGAGTCTTCGGCGAGGCCGAGTCAGAGACCGTTGTGGATACGTACGTGCATTACTGCCGGCGGAAGCTGGGCCGAGGCGTGATCAGCACAGTTCGCGGGCTCGGCTACCGGTTGGGGAGCTCATGAGTGGGCGGCCGATCGGGGACGAGGTGCTGGTTCACCGGGCAGCTCGTGGCGTCGCCGTCCAGGCCGCCGGACTGGTCGCGGCGGCAATGCTCGTGCTGACCGCTTTGGTCACGCTGGTGGTCGTCCGTGGACAGGCAGGTGCGGCGGACGACCTGCTGCGGTCTGCCGTTGCCACGGCCGACGACGTCGGTGATCCGCCCGCAGGCACCTGGTTGGTCATCAGCGGTCCGTCCGGCACGAGCACGACAGCCGGTCTGCCGGACGATCTGCTCCCCGAGTTGACCGGTCTACGGAGCAGAGCCACCGAGCAGGTCCAGCTGCTGACCGTCGAGAACGAGGAGGGCGAGTTCCGCATCGCCACCGGGGTCGCCCACGGCCGCCGGGTGCAGGCGGTGCTGGACCTGGCCGCCGCGCACCGGGAACGGGCTCGACTGCTGCAGGCCATGGGGTTCGCGGCAGCGCTCGGCCTGTTACTGGCCGGCCTCCTGGGCGTCCTGATCGGTCGACGCGCAGTGCGACCGCTCGCACAAGCGCTGACGCTTCAGCGTGCGTTCGTGGCCGACGCGGGCCACGAGCTGCGGACACCCCTGACGTTGCTGAGCACTCGCGCGCAGGTCCTCGGCCGGGCGTTGCGTCGTAACGGCGCCAGTGCGGAAATTCTCGGCGACGCGGATGGTGTGGTCGACGACACGCGCCGGCTCGCGGAGGTGGTCGACGATCTGCTGGCGGCGGCTGATCCCCGGGGCGCCGAGAATCACGAGCCGGTCGATCTGGTCAGGATCGCCGAGGCAGTGGCCGCGAGTGCGGGGGCGCACGCCGAGCAGGCCGGCGTACGGCTGCGCTGGACCTCGGACAGTGAGATCGCGCTCGCCCTTGGTGTGTCCAGCGCGATCCGGCGAGCGACGATCGCCCTGGTGGACAACGCGATCGACCACACGCCAGCAGGTGGTGAGGTGCGCGTCGTCGTACGGCGACAGCGTGGCGACGTGATCCTGGCGGTCAGCGACACCGGTCCCGGGATCGGGCCGGAGGCCGCGCAACGGGTGCTGCGCCGGTTCGACTCGGGCGGCCATCGGGCGGGCCGGGCTCACTACGGACTCGGCCTTGCCCTTGCACACGACGTAGCCAACCGGCTCGGGGGACAGCTCCGGCTCGCGCCGAGCGAGGTCGGGGCGACCTTCGAGCTGGCGTTGCCAGCAATCACGCAGGAAGGTCCAAGGAACGACTAAGAATCCGCGGTCATCGTCAGAGCATGACGTCGAGCGGTCCTGAGCAGGCGGTGAGCCGCCCATGGACCGCGCATGCCCGGCGCCGCCCGCGCCGGACCCCGGACTGGTGGCGGGACGCCGTGGGCGTGCTGTGCTGGGGAAACGTGCTGGTGGTGGTCGTGCTCTGGGTGTCCGGGCGCGGGCTTCAGAATTGGGCGACCGGGCCCGCGGACCTGCTCACCTCGCTCGGCAGGTTGTCGGGTCTGATCGCCGCGGATCTGCTGCTGGTGCAGGTCTTCCTGATGGCACGGGTGCCGGTGATCGAGCGCAGCTACGGTCAGGACGAGTTGGCCAGGCGGCACCGGCTGGTCGGCTTCTGGTCGTTCAACCTGCTGCTGGTGCATATCGCCACGATCCTGGTCGGCTACACATTGCGCGACCACAGCGATCTGGTCCGCGAGACGTGGTCCGTGGTCACGACGTACAGAGGGATGCTGCTGGCTACGGCGGCGTCGATCGCGCTGACCCTGGCTGTGGTCACGTCGGTCCGGGCGGCACGGCGTGCGCTGCGGTACGAGTCGTGGCATCTGCTGCATCTGTATGCCTATGTCGGTGTCGGGTTGTCGGTGCCGCACGAGATCTGGACCGGTGCGGATTTCACGACGTCACCGCTGGCGCGGGTCTACTGGTGGTCGGCGTACGGCGTGGCCGCCGGCGCGATCGCGTTGTACAGGTTGGCGCTGCCGCTGTGGCGGACGGTTCGGCACGGGCTGACGGTGCGCGAGGTGATCCCCGAGGGACCGGGTGTGGTGACGGTGCAGCTGGGCGGGCGGGGATTGCACCGGATGCCGGTCCGGGCTGGTCAGTACTTCGTCTTCCGCTTCCTCGACGGGCCGGGATGGTCGCGAGGCAACCCGTACTCGCTCTCGGCGTCGCCTGCACCGGACCGGCTGCGCGTGACGGCCAGGGTGGCGGGGGACGGCAGCAGCCGGCTCGCCGGGCTCCGGCCGGGGACGAAGGTCGCGATCGAGGGACCGTACGGACGGCTGACCGCCGAGCGGCGGGCGACGGACCGGGTCGCGATGTTCGCCTGCGGAATCGGGATCACGCCGCTGCGGGCGTTGCTCGAAGATCTCGAGTACCGGCCCGGCGACGCGGTGCTGGTGTACCGCGCGCACGCGGAGGCCGACCTCGTGTTCCGCGACGAGCTCGAGCAGCTGGCCAGGCGCCGGGGGATCACGCTGCACTACCTGCTCGGCGCCCGGCTCCGGAATCGGACGTCGTGGCTGCCGGAAGGCCTGTGGAACTGGTCGGACGTGGACGCGATGCGGCGGGTGGTCCCGGGAATCGAGCAGTACGACGTCTATGTCTGCGGACCGGACCCGTGGATGGATGCGGTGTACGCCGCGGCGCGGGCCAACCGGGTGCCGACGGGCCAGCTGCACCTGGAGCGTTTCTCGTGGTGAGAGGAGTGTCCGGATGAGACGCGGGACGAGGCTGGTGATGACCGTCGCGACGACCGCGGTGGCAGCGGTTGCGTACCGGGCCGGAGCTCAGCCGCGGGCCGTGTCGGGGACGGCGAGCTCGCAGCCCACTATCCGTCCGTCAGCTACGCAGCCCACTGCAACGCCGCGCCGGACGACTCCGACGGCCACACCGACGACCAGGCCTCGGGTGACGGCGTCGACCCGGACTCCCGCGCCTTCGTCCACGCCCCTGACCGTGGCGGGTGACGTCGTCGACACGCAGTACGGGCCGGTCCAGGTCGAGATCACGGTGCGCGCCGGCCGTATCACGAAGGCCCGCGCGCTGCGGCGACCGAGCGGCGACGGTCAGACCGACCAGATCAACGGCTACGCGATCCCGCAGCTGGACCGGCAAGCCGTCGCGGCGCAGAGTGCGCAGCTCGACACCGTGTCCGGGGCAACATTCACTTCGGACGGTTACAGCCGATCGTTGCAGTCGGCAATCGACGCGGTGCACCGGTCAGGTGCGCGATGAGCGTGCACTCGGCCCGGCTGCGGCGCAACGCGGTGGTCGCCGGCGCGAGCGGCGTACTGATCGTCTTGCTGTTCCTCTACCCGACGAGCCGCAACCACGTGGACGCCCCAGCGGTATCGGCGGCTACACCGGGGATCGTGAGTACGTCGCCCGGGAGCGCCGACGTGACCGTCAACGGGGCGTCGGTGGACACGCGGTACGGGCCCATCCAGGTCAGCGTGACGATCCGGGCACACAAGCTGGTCGCCGTGAGGGCGGTCGTCTACCCGTCGTCGAGCGGCCGGGACCGTGAGATCAACTCGTACGCGCTGCCGCAGCTCGAGCAGGAAGCAGTCGCGGCGCAGAGCGCACAGCTCGACACGGTGTCGGGGGCAACGTTCACATCGGACGGCTACCGGCAGTCGCTCCAGTCGGCCCTGGACGCGGCCCACTTCAGCTGAAACTCCAAGAAAACCCCAAGATCCTGCTGCAAGCCTGAGGTCCTCGACCACAACCGACCAAAGGGACCCCCGATGCAGACAGTCAACGGTCTCCCCGCCCACGTGCTCCTCGTGCACGCCGTCGTCGTCCTGCTTCCACTCGCGGCGGCACTGCTCGTGCTCACCGCGCTCTGGCCGGCGGCGAAACGCCGCCTGGCGGGTCCGAACGCGATCCTGTCGCTGCTCGTCGTCGTCCTGGTCCCGATCACTACGAACGCCGGCGAATGGCTGGAGGGTCGCCTGACCCCGAATCCTTTGATCCAGCACCACGCCGAGCTCGGCGACACTGCCATCTACGCGGCGACCGCGGTAGCCGTGGTGGCCGTCGCCCTCTGGTGGCGGCAACGCGAGTCCACCGGCCGTACCCCGACGAACCGGCACTACCTGGCACCAGCCTCAACCGTGCTCACCGCCACCCTGACGGCAGTGGCCGTGCTGGTCGGTGGTGTCGCGGTGTACGACGTGGTCCGCATCGGCGACTCCGGCGCCAAGGCAAGCTGGACCAACTGGGCCGCCCACCGCTGAATCGCGTGAGCGGTACAACGCGGCTGTCGGGGAGAGGCGCTCTGCCGAGGCGGCGGTGGCGGCTACGTCGAGTGACAGCGGTCTTGGTCGTTAAGAACTTGGGATTTACTTGGAACGCGCTGGATGCTGAGGAGCTCGGCGGGCTCTACTCTTCGCTTCGGTGTTGCTGGTCTGTCCCCATGTCAAGCACATGGTGGACCGGGTTTGTGTCCGAGGGGGGACTTGAACCCCCACGCCCCGTAAAGGGCACTAGCACCTCAAGCTAGCGCGTCTGCCTATTCCGCCACCCGGACGAGTGGTCTGACCGCTGGTGCGGTGCTGACCGGAGAACAGTAGCAAACTCCAGGGGTGGAATTCACATCGGGTGGGTGGGGGTGTCTGATGGTGGTGTTGGGGACCGAGTGAAGGGTGGGCGGGGCGATGGGTGAGGTCGATCTGGTGGCGATCGAGGCGGAGCGGGAGCGGATTCGGGGGGCGTATCTGAAGGCCGGCGGCCGGTCGTCGGCGCGTGGGCTGCATCACACTGCGTTACTGTGTTCGGACGTCGAGCGGACGGTGCAGTTCTACCAGGGGGTGCTCGGGTTTCCGTTGACGGAGATCGTCGGGAACCGGGACTACGAGGGTTCGAACCATTTCTTCTTCGACATCGGGAACGGGAACCTGCTCGCGTTCTTCGACTTCCCGGGGCTCGAGCTCGGGCCGTACGCCGAGGTGCTCGGCGGCCTGCACCACCTGGCGATCTCGGTCGAGCCGGCGAACTGGGCACGGCTGAAGGACAACCTGGACCAGGCCGGCGTCGAGTACCTCGAGGAGAGCGGTACGTCGCTCTACTTCCGCGACCCCGACGGCGCGCGGATCGAGCTGATCGCGGACCCGCTGGGGGAGATGTACGGACTCAAGGTGCTCTGAACCGCTGAGGCGTTGACCACGTACTGAGAGGGCGGGATCCTCGTCTCGGGGCGAGGACGGGGCAGGACGAGGCTCGGGGTGGGGCGATGGGACAGCGCAGTCCGCTGGTGACGCTGGCGGCTACCGGTGTGGGCCTGCTTGCGCTGCTGGTGGTCGACAGCACGCAGGCGGGCGGCGCCACGCCTGCTGCTGACGGTACGGCGAACGCGGGTCCGACCAGTGCGCCTGCCTCCCAGCCCAGCACGCCCAGCAGCTCGCCGAGCACCGCGCAGCCCAGTACTACGGAACCCACAGCGACGGTCACGCCAAGTCGGGCGACGCCGGCCGCGCAGGTGGTGGTCTACGTGGGCCGGACCGCCGGACGCGAGGCGACGCTTGCCGTTGCGGTCAAGGGCGGGCGTGCCGTGGCGTACGTGTGTGACGGGCGCCGGGTCGAGGCGTGGCTGACCGGGACGTTCACCAATGGTCAACTCGCGCTGCGCTCCAAGACAGGGGATCGGCTGACGGGGTCGGCGACGGCTAAGACCGCGGCGGGGGAGTTGACCGTGCGCGGGCGCGCGCTTCGCTTCACCGCAAGCCTCGCCGGTCCACCGGCCGGCCTCTACCGGGCGAGGAACAGCAAATCCACCATCGGCTGGATCATCCTGCCCGACGGCTCCCAGGTAGGCATCGACAACGACGGCACACCCGACGCGGCACCACGCCTGGACCCAGCCACCCGCACAGCAACGGTGAACGGCCAAGCGGTCACCGCCCAGCCCATCGCCGGAGACGAGACCCTCCAATGAGCACCACCTCGAGCACAAGCAGCGTCAGAACCATCGTGATCCCGCTGGTGGCGGGAGCTGCAGTGGCCGTCGCTCTGGGCGTCTATGCAAGAGTGCACGAGCCAACTGGCGTAGCGATCAACATCGCCGGCTTCTCCAGCTTCCAAGCGGTCAAGGCATGGCTGGCCACCCTCGCCGCACTCCTAGGTGTCGTCCAGCTGATCTCCGCCGCCGCCCTCTACCGAGGCGCCAAGGTCGGCCCCCTGCACAGGTGGTCCGGCAGAGCCGCCGTCGCCGTCAGCCTGCCTGTAGTGGCGCACTGCCTTTACGCCCTCGGCTTCGAGTACGGCGAGCCGCGCGTCCTCATCCACTCGCTCCTCGGCTGTTTCTTCTACGGCGCCTTCGTCGTGAAGATGCTGACCCTCACCCGCAAAGACGCACCGCGCTGGCTGCTCCCGGTCGCGGGCGGTGCTGTGTTCACCGCCCTGATCGGCGTCTGGCTGACCAGCGCGCTCTGGTTCTTCACCACCTTTGGCATCAAACGCTGAAAGGACCTACCCGTGGACGCTCCCAGTCGCCGCACGATCCTGACGGCCGCCGGACTAGCCACGCTGTCCGGCTGCGCGAAGTACGGCGAACCCAGCGGCAGCCCGGCCCCGGCGCCGGCCAACGCCGTACTCGGCAAGACCACCGACATCCCGGTCGGCGGCGGCTTGATCTTCGCGCCGCAGCGGATCGTGGTGACGCAGCCGACCAAGGGCACGTTCAAGGCGTTCAGCTCGATCTGCACCCATCAGAGCTGCCCGGTGGCGAGCGTCGCGAACGGCACCATCAACTGCGACTGCCACGGCAGCAAGTACGCGATCGCCACCGGCGCGGTCGTCGCCGGCCCGGCGCCGCGTCCGCTGCCGCCGGAACAGATCACGATCTCGGGTGACAGCATCACGCTGACCTGAGGATGGCAGGATGGTCGCCATGACGACCTCCAGCGACCGTACGTCGTACACCCCCGACGCCGAGGTGGTGGAGCTCTGCAGCGAGCTGATCCGGATCGACACCACGAACTACGGCAACGGCAAGAGCAACGGCGAACGCGTGGCCGCGGAGTACGTCGCCGCGAAGCTGGACGAGGTCGGGATCGAGTCGACGATCTACGAGTCGGAGCCGGGCCGCGCGACGCTGGTCGCGCACTGGGACGGCGAGGACCAGAGTGCGGACCCGTTGCTCGTGCACGGGCACCTGGACGTCGTACCGGCGGATCCGAAGGACTGGAAGGTCGACCCCTTCGCCGGCGAGATCTTCGACGGCTGCGTCTGGGGTCGCGGCGCGGTCGACATGAAGGACTTCGACGCGATGGTCCTGTCCGTGGTCCGCGCCCGGCAGCGCGCCGGGGTCAAGCCGCGGCGCCCGGTGCGCCTGGTCTTCACGGCCGACGAGGAAGCCGGCGGCGTGTACGGCGCGCAGTGGCTGATCAACAACCATCCGGACACGATCGCGGACTGCACCGAGGGCATCGGCGAGGTCGGCGGGTTCTCGATCACGGTCAAGGACGACCTCCGGCTGTACCTGATCGAGACGGCCGAGAAGGGCATGAACTGGATGCGGCTCAAGGCCCGCGGTACAGCGGGGCACGGGTCGATGGTCAACAACGACAACGCGGTCACCAACCTGGTGGAGGCGGTGACCCGGATCGGTGGTCACGAGTGGCCGCTGCGGGTGACGCCGACGGTCCGCGAGTTCCTGAAGACGCTCGAGGATGTGCTCGGGACCGAGCTCGACCCGGACGACATGACCGCGACGCTGGCCAAGCTGGGCAGCTTCAGCCGGATGTTCGGGGCAACGATCCGGAACACGGCGAACCCGACGATGCTGAACGCCGGCTACAAGGTGAACGTGATCCCGGGTGACGCCGAGGCGCACATCGACGGCCGCTTCCTGCCCGGCTTCGAGGACGAGTTCTACGCGACGATCGACGAGCTGATCGGCGACAAGGTGCAGCGCGAGACCGTGGTCACGGACATCGCGCTGGAGACCGAGTTCAGCGGCGGACTGGTCGAGGCGATGCAGGCGTGCCTCGCGGCCGAGGACCCGCAGAGCCGGACGGCGCCGCTGCTGATGTCGGGCGGCACCGATGCCAAGTCCTGGAGCCGCCTCGGCGTCCGTTGCTTCGGATTCGTACCGCTGCAGCTCCCGCCGGAGCTGGACTTCATGGGCATGTTCCACGGCATCGACGAGCGCGTCCCGACGGCATCGCTGGAGTTCGGCTCGCGAGTCCTGGACCGGTTCCTCGACGAGGCCTAGACCTTGCCTTGAGCAACGAGGCCACGGCGTACGGCGAGGCCGCCGGCGATTGTGCTCACGGCGATCGTGACCAGGGCGCCGACGATCAATGCGGCCGGTTCGCCTGACTTCAGGACGTGCAGGGTCGTGCCGACGGTGGCTGCCGCGACCGGTACGCCGAGTTGCGCGGCCGAGAGCGCTGCGATACTCAGTGGCTGCCGGGTGAGCACCCCGCTGAGGTGACTGATCAGCGCGCCGGCGCCGAGCGCCAAGCCGAGGCCGAGCAGCGCCGGATGCGCGCCCAGCTCTCGAAGGTCCAAGGAGGCGCCGAGCCAGACGAAGAAGACCGGGCCGAGGAAGCCTTCGGTCAGCGCGAACAGCTGCCGGGCCAGCCGGCGCGGCTCTCCGACAGCGGCCACGGCTAGGCCGAGCACGAAGCCGGCCAGCATGATCGATACGTGCGTCGCGGTCGCGAGGCCGGCCAGCGCGAACAGCACGAGCAGACTGACCCGCAGCTCGATCGTGAGGTGCTGGTCCTCGGACACGTCGTGGACCCGACGACGTACGCCGCTCCGCTCGACCCGGCTCAGCAACACGTACGCGATCACTCCCGCAGCGATCACCGCCAGTGCGCCGAGTGCAGCCCGTCCCGCGTGCCGAGGATCGATCGCCAACGGAAGCGCCACGATGCACGCGGCGTCGGCGAGCGCGACCTGCGGGAGCAGTTCGACCACTGCAGTACCGCCGAGCCCTAGCGAGTCGACGATCGGCAGGATCAGGGCGGCTGAGGACGACGCCATCAGTACGGCGTAGAGCGCGACGTGCCCGGTGTCGAAGAGCGCGTTCAGCCCGAACGCCAGACCGGTGGCGACCACGCCGGTGATCACCGCACGGAGTACGCCGGGACGAATCGCGCGCCGCAGACCGGCATCGCGCACCGGAACGTGCGTCCCGGCGACGAACATCACCAGCCCGAACCCGATCTCCGCGAGGAACGTGAATCGCTCGTCGGCCGCGTCCAGGTACCCGATCCCGGTCCGGCCGAGCAGCACGCCGGCGAGCAGCTCACCGAGGACCACCGGCACGTGCCAGTTACGCCGTACCGCAAGCAGCGGCCCGAGCAACCCGACCGCCACCACGACCGCCAGCATCGTGAAGCTCATCCGACCATAGTGACCCCAACCGCCCCGATCGAGGTGGACGCCCGCCCGGGACAGGCGGGTCTGAAAGAGTGGACGAATGACCGAGGAGAACGCCGCCGCGGAGCTGAACCGGCTCCGCAGCAGTATCGACAACATCGACGCCGCCCTGATCCACCTCCTGGCCGAGCGGTTCAAGTGCACCCAGCAGGTCGGCGCGCTCAAGGCCCGGACCGGGATGCCACCGGCCGACAAGACTCGCGAGCGCGACCAGGTCGCCCGGCTCCGGACCCTCGCCACCGAGTCGGGTCTCGATCCGGTCTTCGCGGAGAAGTTCCTCGCGTTCGTGATCGCCGAGGTCATCCATCACCACGAACGCCTCGCCGAGGCACAGCCCACCGACTAGACGGGGTCCTCAGCCCTCGCGGATGAGCGCTGGGACCGTGAGCAGGCCGGAGTGCACGTAGTCGGTCGCGTGCTCGATGTGCTGGAGGTCGAACCGGCGGCCATGCCGTCTGGCGACCTCGTCGGCGGCATCCAGCAGGTGCTGGTCGACCGAGAGTGCGTTGGCGGCGGTGTTGTACACGACGATCCGCAGCTCGTTCGCGCCTGGTTGAACGGCGCGCGTCAGTTCTACGCGGTACGGCGGCGCCCACACTGCACCGCAGTACGTGTCGTTGAGCCACACCTCTGCTGCGACTCCGACCGGCGGGATGACCAGTGCTCGGTAGGAGTTGTCCGGGAGGTAGGGCTCGCTGCCGGGGTCGACCAGCTCGTCTGGACCGAAGTCGAGAAACAACTTCTCGCCGGATGCGGGTAGTTGGAGCTTCGTTTGATAGGTGGCCGAACCTGAGTACGCGTCGTCTTCCCACTGATGTGGAAGCGAAACAGGCCGGGGTTCATCGCCGAAGCTCACCGTCCAAGGCCCGGTGAGTGGGTCGGCTGCGGACCCGACTGGGCTGCCCGCTGGTTCGGGGGACTCGGCCGCGACGAAGACGGCTGACTCGTACGGGTGGAGCGTCGCGGACCGGGTGATGGTTGTCTCGGCGGAGAGCGGGCTCCAACGTTCCATCGGCTGGTCGAAGGTGAGCGTGCGCACCGACGTACCCGTGTTGGCGACGAAGTAGAAGTCGCCGTCGTCCAGGCGGCGGTGAACGACTCCGACGTCAGGCGCCGGCGCGATCGGAGGCGTCGGGAGGTGGCCGGCGAGAGCCGCGACATCCGTGACGACGAGTCCGCCGGTCGCGCGGACTGACTCGAGCCACGTCGCGGTAGAAGCTGGTGTCGTGGTGTCCACGGGTACGACGATCAGTGAGACGTCGCCGGGATCGACAACGGAGATGGCGTCGTCGTCGATCAGGTCGAAGTCGAGCCCCGCCTCGCGGATGATTCGAGGAACGCTCTCCAGGATCAGCTGCCGGGCCACGCGGTACAGATTGTGCGGCTCCGGGAAACCGTCCCCAGCAGCGTATGCATCGGAGGTCGGAACGTAGATCTTCACCGGCCGCACCGGCGTCCCCTGCTGCAGCAGCCAGGAGAGCCGATGGAGAGAACCGAATAGAGCGGTTGCTACCGGCCACCACGGGTTACGGTCGTCGAGGGCGCCGGCGGCGTAGAAGATCCAGCCGAGACCAGGACCGTCCGACGGTGAGTACGGCCAGCCGTGCCCGATCAGCTGGTTGACGCCGGAGAGGAAATGCTCGTGCGCCTCGCCCTGCAGATCGAGCGGTGTCGCGCGGAACGACGGCGAGTGCACCCACGTCCACACCTCAGCGGAAACGATCGATCGATCATAAATGTTCGCCGCGGACGAGGCCCAGCGCGTCTCCGGGATCCGTTTCCAGCCCCAGCCCTCGCCCTCGAAGGCGTCCGCGTGGCGGTAGCTGCTTACGGTTGCGGGCGGTTCGCCGTAGCTCTGGATCCGGAACGGTACGCCGTACCCGGCCGCCCACTGCTGGAACACTTTCAGGAAGTTGTCCTCGTACAGCTCCGACAACGTCCGCCCGAAGTCGATCCGCAGCTGCCGCGATCGGGCCGTGTCGACGAGCAACTCGTAGAGCCGCGGCCGCAGGTCGTATCCACGCCGTTTCGCGAACTCCTCGAACATCCCGGCGGTCCAGTCGGCGCCGTACACCTCGAGGCTGTCGCAGAACACGGATCCGACCAGCGCCGGATCGGCCGCGAGCAGCAGCGGCTCCGCGACGCACCGGATGTGCTCGGCCGCCGCAGCCGCCGAGTAATGGTCGAGCGTCAGCCCTTCGGCGCCGGCCGCGGCTCGCTTCACGTTCTGGCCGGTGACCCGGGACGTCGCGATCAGGACCTCCCGTGGCTGGCCGCCGGTCGGAACGTGGATAATCCCGTCGCGCATCGGCACCTCGACGTACGCCGTCGGCGTTCCCGCAGACCCCTGGCCGACGAACGCCGCGAGGAACTCGTCTCCCGGCCAAGCCTCCACGACAGGTACGTCGTACGCCGCACTGCCGATCTCGCGTCGATCCCAGTGCACCTGCCGCGCGGCGTACTCCGGTGTGACGTGCGGACCGCCGTACGACCAACCGCTGCCGAGTGTCACGTCGAACCGCAACCCGAGCTCGCGGGCTGTCCGAGCCGCATGGCCGACGAGCTCTAGCAGCTCCGCGGATCCAAACGGCGCCGTCACCGGTCCCATCGGATAGACGAAGGCGACCTCCACGCCGCCCAGCCCGGCCGCGGCCATCGCCCGCAGCTCCCGGTCGAGCTCGTCCCGCGTGACCGACGGGCCGAACCACCACCAACGTATCATCGGCCGCCCGTCGGGCGGTGGGTTCCGGAACTGTCGTCGTACCTCGTCGACCGTCGCCACCCGTTCACCCCACCGCGACGGGCGGCGCCGGGTCAACGCGGGTGACCAGTACCGGTCACTCTGTCCCGTGCCTCGGTGACGCCTGAGGCCAGCAGGAACTGACCGACGGCGTACGTCGACATCGTGAGTGCGCCGCGTCCCGGGAAGTCGCGCCCGGAGAGCCGCAGCGCGATGAGCGCGTCGGAGACCAGGAACAGCGCTCCGCCGACGCCGCTCCGCGCGTTGTGCCAGCGGGAGGCGATCGCGGTTGCCGTGAGCAACAAGGCGTACGCCGCGACCGGAACGCGCTGACCGCCGAGGCCGGGGGAGAGAACTGCGATCAAGGCGGCCCAGAGAGCGGCGTACGCAGCGAGAACCTTCCACGAGCTCTGCGCCGGGTTCGCGAGAAACACCGCCAGGTAACACGCGTGCGCCGCGGCGAACGCGGCGATCCCGGCGAGTTGGAGATCCGTCTCCAGCAACAGGTCCCCGGCCGCCGACGCCAGCAACGCCGCCTGGAGCAGCGGCGGTGCGTCCTGAGTCCGCGACCACTGCCAGAGCAGCGGCATCAAGGTCACCTTGCTGGCCTGCTTGACGACCTTGGCGTCGATCACGATCGCCGCGACCTGGACGACCGTCGCACCCCAGAAACCCGCCAGTACCCGCCGCCCGCGCGCCAGTCGCCTCAGGTTCATGTGGCGCAGGCTAGAGCAGCCTGGTGAACGGGAGGTGCGCGGAGCGGTACGCCATGGGCATCAGAGGAACGACCACAACGTACCGCTACGCAGTGACAGCCCCGCGGGGAGAAGTTCTCTGTCGCTAGGACCTGCGTCGACCCTAGGAGGAACTGGTAAGGGGAACCACAGTTTTGACGGTGATCGAATGGTCTCAGCGTGGGGTGAGCTGGAGGGCGGCGCGGAGGCGGGGTAGATGGCGGATCAGGACGGCCGGCGGGGTGGGCGTCGTGACGACCGAGAGCGTGAGGCGGTAGCGGAAAGGGGCTGGGGTGAGGTGTTCGCCGGGGCGCAGCTCGGTAGCGAGGGCGCTGCGGGGGACCAGCGCCAGGTGGTTGCGCCGGCGAGCCATGGCGACGGTGGTGCTCAGGGTGACTCCGCGGCGGGGGATGGCGCCCAGGGCGGCGAGGCGGGCGTGGACGTCCTCGGCCCCGCGGTCGTAGGTCGAGAACGCGATCGGACGGTCCTTGAGGGGCTGGCGGCCGCGGCCGGGTGGCCGGGCGCCGGGTGGCACGAACAGGACCAGGTCGTCGCGGCCGACCCGGCGGGCGACGGCGCCGTGCGGGAGCGTCATTTGTTCGGCGATCGCGATGAACGCGGCGTCCATGGTGCCCTCGGCGACTCGTTCGACCAGGAAGTGGCCGTGGTCGACCTCCTGCTGGATCTCGAGGTCGGGGAGGTCTGCGTCCAGGACCGGGAACAGGATCGGGGCGATGCTCGAGAACGCACCGACCACGAGACGCTGACCCGCGGCGGCCGCGCGGGTGGCGGCGTAGACCTCCTCGAGGTGGCCGAGGATGTGGTCGGCCCGGCGGCCGAGCTCGGCGCCGGCCGGCGTGGGGCGGGCGCCGCGGGTGTCGCGGTCGAAGAGTTTGGTGCCGCACAGTCGTTCGAGGCGGCCGAGTCGCTGGGATGCGGACGGCTGCGAGATGCGGAGCTCGCGGGCCGCGGTGCCGACCGCTCCGGTGCGGATGATCGCCCGGACCAGGCTCAGGTCCTCGACGCTCGGCAATGAGGTCATAGGTACAGCCTATGGCAAGCACGCAAGCGGCTCTGGCTACCGGTGGCGACTCGGAAAGCCAAGAATCAAAGGAGTGAGACGACCGAGGAACGAGGCGCTGGCGCTGCTCGCCGGCAGCGGTACGGCGGACTTCGCGTTGCGGATCACGCAGATCGCCCTGCCGCTCGTGATCCTGCGCGAAACCGGCTCCGTCGCTGCGACCGGGCTGGTCGGGGGCGCTGCCGGCGTGCCGGTCCTGCTGTCGCCGTGGTGGGCGCGGAAGGCTCGTCAGTGGGTCGACTCCGGTCCGCGGCTGGCGGTTGTCGCGCTCCTGTCGGCCGTCGCTTTGGCATCCGTCCCGGCCGCTGCCGAATTCGGTCTTCTGACGCCGGTCGTCCTCGTGACAAGCGGCCTGCTGCTCGGCTCCGGCGACGCACTCGCGTCTCCAGGGCGGTCAGCACTGCTTGCCGACACCGGAGATCGGTGGGGCGAGGGGAAGGCGATCGTGCTCCTGACCTGGCAGGACGGCCTCCGCCGGGTCGGTATGCTCATCGGCCCGACGATCGGCGCCGTTGCGGTGTCGATCGGGATGACCAACAGCCTGCTGTGGGTGGAGGCCGCGGCTGTCCTGGGTTCCGGCCTGCTGGCCAGCACAGTGCGCGCCGAACGCAGACCAGACGCCACCACGACTGCCACCGCAGCGATGCCGTCCATCCGCGGCAGCCTCAGCGGTCGGCCCGAGGTCTTCTACGGGTGGATCATCCGGGGGACCGCGTGTGTGACGTGGTTCGCGTTCACGCTCGGGATGTCGGTGCTGGGGGAGGAGCGGGGACGCCCGGGCGTCTACCTGGCCGCGGGGATGACGGGGTACGGCGTGGGCTCACTGGTCGGGACCGCGATCGCGCTGGCCGTGGTACGCCGTACCCCGCCCGTGGCCTGTGCTGCGGTGGCGTGGGCTTGGAGTGGGATGTGTTGGGTGGCAATGGGCCTGTGGCCGAGTCCCCCGGTGGTTGCCGTCGCGGGAGCGTTCTCCGGGCTGACTGTGGTGATCGGGATCTCGGCGATCTCATTCGCCATCACCCAGTCGTCAGCCGGAGCCGAGCGACGGGCCCTGCTGAGTGGGCAAGGCGTGGTCGTCAACGCGAGCAGTTCGGCCGGCCTGCTGATCGGTGGTCCGATCATCGCCGACCCTCGTCGGGGCGGGAGTGGTGACGGCATCAATCGCTGGACTGGTGCTGCTGCGGTGTCACACTTCGTCTCATGTCCGGGATCGCGATCACCACCTTGGCCGAGCGGCCTGAGTACCTCCAGCACATCTACGACTTCGCCGACACCTGGCCGAAGTTCATGTTCAACGACCCGATCGGGAACGCGTTCATGGGTCAGGTACTGCGGGAGTTTCCCGACCAGTGCGTGGTCGCGTCCGAGGACGGCGAGCTGGTCGCACACGGCCGCAGCCTGCCGTTCGTGTTCCCGGACGAGGACCGCACGGAGCTACCGCCGGGCGGCTGGGATCGCGTGCTGCACTGGGGTTTCCAGGATCTCCGCGCCGGCCGGGAAACGAACGTCTCCAGCGCTCTCGAGATCGTGATCCGCCCGTCCCACCTGGGCCGCGGCCTCTCCCACGAAATGCTCCAAGCCATGCGGGAGGCGGTGAAAGCCAAGGGCCACACCACCCTCTTCGCCCCGGTCCGCCCCAACGGCAAGACCGACGCCCACCAGCCGATGACGGAGTACATCGAACAACTCCGGCCGGACGGACTCCCGGAAGACCCGTGGCTCCGAGTCCACGTGAGAGCCGGCGGCAAGATCGTTCAGGTAGCGCCGTACTCGATGGTCATCACCGGCAGCCTCGCCCAGTGGCGGGACTGGACAGACCTTCCCTTCGACACCACCGGCGACGTCGTCGTCCCCAAGGCCCTCACTCCCGTCCACGCAGACCTCGCCCACGACCACGCCGTGTACGTAGAACCCAACGTCTGGATCCGCCACGACCTCTAACGGGCCAGCCGGCCCAACAGCGCCGAGGCGGCGATGATGCCGGCCAGAGCGGCGACGATGAGGACCGTGAAGTCGAGGAGGTAGTTCGTGGGCTGGCCGATCAGCAGGCCCCGGAGGGCGCTCACTTCGTAAGTCAGCGGGTTGCCGTGGGAGAGGGCTCGGAGCCAGCCAGGCATCACGCTGACTGGGTAGAGGGCGTTGGAGGCGAAGAACAACGGCATCGTGATGGCCTGGCCGATGCCCATCAGGCGGTCGCGGCGGAGGACCAGACCGGCGATGGTCATCGAGAGGCAGGAGAAGAAGGCTGCGCCCAGGACCACCACGGCCAGGACCGCCAGGAGTTTCAGTGGGTTCCAGGTGAGGCTGACGCCCAGCAGGGCGGCAACGATCAGGACCACGATGGCCTGGGAGATCGTCCGGACGCCGGCGGCGAAGGCCTTGCCGGCGACCAGGGCCGAGCGCGGGGACGGCGTGACGAGGAGCTTGGTGAGGATGCCGGCGTCGCGTTCCCAGATGATCTGGATGCCGTAGAAGATCGCGACGAAGAGCGCGGACTGGGCGATGATCCCGGGCGCCAGGTAGTCGAGGTACGGGACGTTCCCCGTCGGGATCGCCCGGATCCGGGAGAACGTCTGGCCGAAGATCACCAGCCAGAGCACCGGCTGGATCGCGCGGGTGATCAGCTCGGTCCGGTCGTGCCGGAGTTTCTGCAGCTCGATCAGGCAGAACGTGCCGATCCGGGAGAACAGCCGGAGGACGGCGCGGGGTCGGTTGTCAGCCCAGGCGCTGGGCCGTGCGACGGGTGCCACGGACATCGCGCAGACCTCCCTTCTCCGAGCCCGACGTCGCCAGGCTCTCGCCGGTGTGGTGCCGGAACACGTCCTCGAGACTTGCCTCGGGCCCGAGCTCGGCCTTGAGCTCACTCGGCGAACCGACCGCCCGCAGCTGCCCGAGATGCATCAGCGCCACCCGGTCGCAGAGCAGGTCGGCCTCCTCCATGTAGTGCGTGGTCAGCAGCACGGTCATCCCGTACCGCTCCTGCATCTCCTGGACCCGAGCCCACACCGAGTCCCGCGCCACCGGATCCAGCCCGACCGTCGGCTCGTCGAGAACCAGCAGCGCGGGCCGGTTCACCAGCGCCTGCGCGAGCTCGAGCCGCCGGACCATGCCGCCGGAGTACGTCGACGCCAGCCGATCGGCCGCGTCCGCGAGGTCCACGATCTCGAGTACTTCGGCGACGCGAGCGGCGCGTTCCCGCCGCGGTACGTCGAACAAGCGGGCGAACCAGGAGACGTTCTCCCGGCCTGACAGCGCTCCTTCGATGGACAGCTGCTGCGGCACGTAACCGAGCATCCGCCGTACCGACATCGCCTCGGCGCGCACGTCCAGGCCGAAGACCCGAACCGCGCCGGACTGCGGCCGGTAGAGCGTGTTCAGCACCCGGAGCGTCGTGGTCTTGCCGGCGCCGTTCGGACCGAGCAGGCCGAAGCACTCCCCGGGCTCCACGGTCAGGTCGAAGTTGTCAACGGCAACATGGTCGCCGAATCGGTGACTCAGCCCGCTGACTTCCACTGCCGCCGTCATACGCGCTGAAGATCCTGCTCGGACGGGGCGAGCCGTTCAGCGAGTACGCCGAGAACCGGCAACGCGGCCCGCACAGCGTCCCGGTCGTCCGGACCAAGGCCGTCCAGCGCCTCGTTGACCAGCGCGGCCCGTCGGTCGCGCCACGCGTCAACCTGCTGCCGGGCCGGCTCGGTCAGGCTCAGCCGGGCGACCCGCCGGTCGGACGGATCGGGCGTCCGCAGCAGCAGGCCGCGCTCGGTGAGCTGTCCGACCAGCGTGGACACGGTGTTCGCCACCAGGCCCAGCTCGGCGGCAGCCTCGGCGACGGAGACGCCGGGGTTCCGCCGGACGAGGCGGATCAGCTCAGCCTGCGAATCGGTCAAGGGAAACGGCCGCCCGACCGAGCGGCGCAGATGCCTGCGCACCAATCCGACGGCTGCCAGCAACTCCTCTGCGAGTTCCACCCGACCAAGATACCTCTGTCGCAGAGATAATTCAGCTCCCAGAACCCCAACTAATCGGGGTACGACACGGCCGCGACCCGGCGCACGATCGGGTTCATGAGCACACCAGAGAGCAACAAGACCGTCGTCCACGAGTTCATCGACGGACTGTTCACCAAGGGGGATCTCGGCGCCGTAGACACCTACCTGGCCGAGGACTTCATCAACCACGACCCGCCGTTCGGTGCGGGCGCCGACCGCGAGGGGATGCGGACGGCCGGGCGGATGTTCCGGAGCGGGTTCCCGGACTGGCACTCCGAGCAGCACGCGCTGATCGCCGAGGGGGACCTCGTCGTCGAGCGCTTCACGGCCAGCGGGACGCAGCGGGCCGAGGTCATGGGCGTGCCGGCCACGGGGAAGGAGGTGAGCCTGCCCGGCATCAACATCTTCCGCGTCCGGGACGGCCTGATCGTCGAGCGCTGGGGCCGCCTCGACGAGCTCGGTCTGCTCCGGCAACTGGGCGTCGTACCGGCGTAGCATCACGATCATGGGGGCGGGGGATCGCCTTGAACTGCTGATCCAGCGCTGTTACGCCGGGCTGGACGTCGATCAGTTGCGGACCGAGGCGCTCGCGCGGCTGCGAGGCGTCCTGACGGTCGACGCCGCCTTCTTCGCGACCGTGGACCCGGCGACGGTCCTGTTCACCTCCGCGGTCGCCGAGGAGCCACTGGGCGAGGTGACAGAGCAGTTCATGGCCAACGAGTTCGGCCAGGACGACGTGAACAAGTTCGCCGCCCTGGCCGGCGGCCCGGTGCCGGTCCGGTCGCTCGAGCAGGCGACCAAGGGCGACTGGCGGAACAGCCCCCGGTACGTCGAGGTGATGCGGCCGCTCGGACTGGGCGACGAGCTGCGGGCGGCGCTGATCTCGAACGGGCAGTGCTGGGGCGTCCTCTGCCTGCACCGCGAAGACGGCGACACCGGCTTCTCCCCGCAGGACCTCCAAGTGGTACGGCGGATCGCGCCGCACCTCGGCGACGGACTGCGCCGGGCATTGCGGACGGACGCGACCGGGAGCGCGGGAGCCGGGCCGGGGGTGGTGGTGCTGGACGAGCGGCTCCGACTGGAATCGGTCAGCGCGGAGGCGGAGTACTGGCTCGCCGAGCTCGGTGCGCCGGGTCAGCTTCCGATGGCGGTGCGAGCGGTAGCGGCGCGGATGCGGCTCGAGCAGGTCCCGGTGCGGCTGAAGGTGCGGACCGCCGGCGGGCAGTGGCTCGAGCTGCACGCGTCCAGGCTCGGCGCGGTTGGTCAAACGGTTGTCGTCATCGACCCGGTCACGCCGGCGCAGCTCGGATCGCTGCTGCTGGATCTGCACGGCCTGACCCCTGCCCAGCAGCGGGTGACCGAGCTGCTGCTCAGGGGCTACTCGACGCGGCAGATCGTCGAGAAGTTGTGCCTGTCGCCACACACCGTGCAGGAACACGTGCGAGCGGCGTACGACAAGGTGGGCGTGGGAAGCCGGCGGGAGCTGGTGAGCGCGCTGCTCAGAGGGTCCGCATCACGCGGATGATGCGGCGGCGGAGCCAGACGCGGCGGGTGCCGTCCGGGTAGCGGCGGAGGCGGGCGAGCTCCCAGCCGCCGTACTCCGCGTGCTCGGTGAGCAGCTTGCGCACCGCACCGCGGGACTCTGTCCGGGACACCTCGAACTGCTGCAGCTCGTACTCCGCCATTCGCGCCTCCAGCTACCTCGCAACAGCTACCTCAGCAGCTACCCAACACAACCTGCCTCACGAAACATCCTCCAGCGCCGCCACGATCGCGGGCGGAAGCGTGAGCTCCTCCACGCCGAGCACGGGCTTCAGCTGCATCGCGGTCCGGGCCCCAACAATCGCCGCCGACACTCCCGGCCGGTCCCGCACCCAGGTGAGCGCCACCTCGAGCGGGGTCCAGCCGAGCCCGTCGGCGGCTCGTGCGACCGCTTCCACGATGCCCGAAGCCCGGCCGTCGAGGTAGGGGTCGACGAATCTGGACAGATGCTGAGACGCTGCGCGGGAGTCCGCGGGGATCCCCGTGCGGTACTTCCCAGTCAACACGCCGCGCCCAAGCGGCGACCACGCCAGCACTCCGATGCCGAGCCCGGCGGCCGCCCGCATCGCGTCCGCCTCGGCGTCGCGGGCGAGCAGCGAGTACTCCACCTGGTTCGACACCGGCACGGCCCGACCGGGCCAGGCCTGCTGCCAGGTCACCGCGCGGGCCGACTTCCAGCCTGCGTAGTTCGAGACGCCGACATACCGCACTTTGCCCGAATTGACCGCGTGGTCGAGCGCGGAGAGCGTCTCCTCGAGCGGTACGTCGTCGGACCAGGTGTGCAGCTGCCACAGGTCGATGTAGTCCACCCCGAGTCGCCGCAGCGACCCGTCCAGATCGCGGAGCAGCGCGCCGCGCGAGGTGTCGGTGATCCGCTCGCCACGCCGGACGCTGAAACCGGCCTTGGTGGCGATCACCACGTCGTCGCGGTCCACCACGTCGCCGAGCAGCGACCCGATCAGCAGCTCGCTGTCGCCGTCGCCGTACGCCGCCGCGGTGTCGAGCAGCGTGCCCCCGGCCGCGACGAACGCGGCGAGCTGCTCGCGCGCCTCGTGCTCGTCGGTGTCCCGCCCCCAGGACATCGTCCCCAGGCCGAGCCGGCTCACCGCCAATCCACTGTGACCGAGATAGCGCTGCTGCATGGACCGAGCCTATTGCGGGCCACCGACAACCTCTCGCTAGGCTCGCCAGTCATGCGACTCGGACTGAACATCGGCTTCGTGTACGGCGGCGACGACCATCTCGACCACTTGCGGCTGGTGAAGGAGGCCGAGGCGCTCGGATTCTCGGTCACCTGGGCCGCGGAGGCGTACGGCTCGGACGCGGCCACGCTGCTGACCTGGATCGCCGCCCAGACCACCACGATCGACGTCGGCGCGGCGGTGTTCCAGATCCCGGCCCGGACGCCGGCGATGACCGCGATGACCGCGGCCACCCTGGACCGGCTGTCGAACGGGCGGTTCCGGCTCGGCCTCGGCGTGTCCGGCCCGCAGGTCTCGGAAGGCTGGCACGGCGTGCGTTTTTCTCAGCCTCTGCTCAGGACCCGTGAGTACGTTGACATCGTGAACGCCGCACTTCGACGCGAGACCGTCGCGTACGAAGGCAAGTACTTCACGTTGCCGCTGCCGGACGGACCGGGCAAGGCGCTGAAGCTGACCGTTCACCCGATCCGCGACCACGTGCCGATCTACCTGGCCGCTGTCGGTCCGAAGAACCTCGAGCTGGCCGGCGAGATCGCCGACGGCTGGCTCGGCATCCTCAACGACCCCGCCTATCTGGGAGAGCAGTTGAACCACATCAGGACGGGTCGCTCGACCCGTCAGCAAGGGCTCGACGACTTCGACGTCGTCGCGTCCGTTCCGGTGATGACCGGCGACGACGTGCGGACCGCCGCCGACCCGATCCGCGGGTACGCCGCCCTCTACATCGGCGGGATGGGCAGCCGGGAGAAGAACTTCTACAACGCGCTCGCGGTCCGGATGGGGTACGCCGACGAGGCCAAGGAGATCCAGGACCTGTACCTGGACAAGAAGCACCGGGAGGCGATGGCCGCCGTACCGTTCGGGTTCCTGGACTCGATCTCGCTGCTGGGTGGCAAGGAGCGGATGGCGGAGAAGCTGACGGCGTACGCCGAGGCCGGGGCGACCACGGTCGCGCTGACGCCGTTCGCGCCGACCGTGGAGCAGCGGATCGCGGATATCCGGACCGTCGCCGAGGCGCTCGACCTGGCCGGGGTCGGCAGCTGATGACGATCTGGGACTCCATCATCCTCGGCATCGTCGAGGGCCTGACCGAATTCCTCCCGGTGTCGAGCACCGGCCACCTGACGATCGTCTCGAAGATGCTCGGGCTGAAGATCGACGACCCGGCGGTCACCGGGTACACAGCGGTCATCCAGGTCGGCGCGATCGCCGCGGTGGTGCTGTACTTCTGGAAGGACATCCAGCGGATCGCGGTCGCCTGGGTCCGTGGGCTGCTGAAGCCCGAGCACCGCGGCGAGTTCGATCACCGGATGGGCTGGTACGTGATCGTCGGCTCGCTGCCGATCGTGATCGTCGGCTTCCTGGCCCGGGACCTGATCTCGGGCCCGTTGCGCAGCCTCTGGTGGGTGGCCGCGGCCCTGATCGTCTGGTCGTTCGTGATGGTGGCGGCGGAGCGGCTGAGCTCGAAGTCCCGCCCGCTGGAGCGGATCACGATGACGGATGCGATCGTGATGGGCATCGTCCAGTGCCTGGCGCTGATCCCCGGCGTCTCCCGGTCCGGTGCGACGATCACCGCAGGCCTGTTCCGCGGCCTGGATCGAGTGGCCGCGACCCGGATCGCCTTCCTGCTGGGCATTCCGGCCCTCGTCGGCGCCGGCGTCTACGAACTGAAGGACGCCCTGAACGGCGGCGTCGGCGCCGTACCCCTGATCGTCGGCACGATCGTCAGCTTCGTCGTTGCGTACGCATCGGTCGCCTGGCTGATCCGGTTCGTTGCCAAGCACACCATCGAAGTCTTCGCCCTCTACCGCGTGCTCCTCGGCATCGTCCTCATCATCCTGCTCTCGACGAGCACGATCACCGCCACCTAACCGGGTGCAGCGCCCGGGACGAATCCCGGGCGCTGCGTCGTCAGCAGCCGAGCGCTTGCTGGTAGTCCTGTGCCGCTTGGTTGTGTTGCACGAGCTTGTCGGTGATCTCCCACAGGACCGTCGAGTACTCGCCCTCGGCCTTCATCTCCTGGAGAATTTTCCAGGAGTGTGCGGTCGCGAGGGCGTCCCGGGCCTCCCGCTTGCGAGCCGGGTCGCCGGTACGCCACTGGTCCAGCCACGCACAGGTGACGTGGCCCGTGACTTCCGCGCCGATCTGGTACCGGTCGCTCAGGTCACCTTTCTCGAAGGCTTTCCGATCGAATCCTTTCGGTACCGGAATGCCGTCGAACACCTCCGCCACCACCTTGGCCCGGTCCGCCGGCTTGACCGCACTGGCCGGCATCGCCCCCAGCCAGGTGTCGACGTCGACGGCCCTGATCTTCGCCATCATCTGCTGGTACGCGGCCTCCGAGCCGAGGTCGGCGCGGATATCGACGAACGTCGAGCCGTGCACCGGCAGGATCGTCGTGTACTCGGTTCGGCCGGAGTACTGGAACCGCGTGGCAGGTGCGTTGAGCACGGTGACCGCTTGCTTGGGACCGGCATCGGCCAGCTCGGCGAGGGTGTCGGCGTACAGCTTGCTCGGGTGCCAGGTCAGGATGACTTCGTGCTTTCCGTCGGAGAACGCGAGCTTGCCGTTGCTTCTGGTGAAGTCGCCGACTCGGCTGATCTTCCACGGGTCGCCGAGCAGCAAGCGTGGGTTGTTCTCCGCGACGGCGCGAGCCTCGGCGGCGTACGCCGGCGCGGGCGCGGCCGGGTTGCCGTGCGGGAAGAGTGCGCCGGTGACGGCAATGGCGATCGCCGCGGCGGCGGCGACCGCGATCAGGATCGGGCGGCGGCGCGAGCGGCGTACCTCGGGGGTTGGTGCAGTGGTGGTCATGAGCTCCTCAACCAGGTCTGCGGCGGCGCTCGGTGCGGGCACCGAGCGGTCGCCGAACGGATCGGCTCCCGCGATCAGGTGGTCGATCTCGTACTCGTTCATCGCTCCTCCTCGGTCGGCGGGTTGTCGTTCCGTTCGTGTCCAGGAGCCTCGAAGGCGTCACCGAGCAGTTTTCCGAGCCGGCGCCGGGCCCGGTGCAGCCGGGTGCGCACCGTCCGGCCGGGCAGACCGAGAACGGTCGCTGCCTCGGACGGGTTCAGGCCGTCCCAGCCGGTCAGCATCAGTAGCTCGCGATCACTGTCGCCCAGCCGCGCCATCGCCGCGCGCACCACGACGGCGGAGTCGCTTGCTTCGGCGAGGTCCGGTACGGCGTTGACCAGCTCGCTGCGCAACCGCTCACCGAGCCGCTCCCGGCGGTCGTCACCGCGCCGGTGGTTGGCGAGCACCCGGCGGGCAACGCCGTACAGCCAGAGTCGGGCCGCGTCGTCCGCCGGCACCTCCGGCAGCCGTCGCCAGGCGATCAGCATCGTGTCGGACACCACGTCCGCGGCGTCCTCGGCCGACTCCACCCGCCGCAGCGCGTAGGCCAGCAGTTTCCGGAAGTTGGCGTCGAAAAGCCGCCGGAACCGCTCCTTGTCATCGCCGCCGACGCTCCGGATCCCGGCCGGGGGCGGAGAGTGCGCAGCCGTCGAACTCGTCATGTCTGGCCCATGTCCGGTACCGGGCCGTGCGTTACAGCCAGCCGACCTTGCGGAAGAAGCGGTACATCAGGGTGCAGGTGGAGGCCATCAGGGCGAGGACGGCGTAGTAGCCGTAGTGCCAGCGGAGTTCGGGCATGTTGTCGAAGTTCATGCCGTAGATGCCGGCGAGCATGGTGGGAACGGCGGCGATGGCTACCCAGGCGGAGATCTTGCGCATGTCGTCGTTCTGCTGGACCGAGACGCGGGCCAGGTGCGCGTTCAGGGCCGACGACAGCAGGGTGTCGATGGCTTCGGACTGGTCCGACACGCGGGTGAGGTGGTCGGCGACGTCACGGAAGAACGGGCTCGCCTGGGGGCTGATGCCGGCGACACCGTGCGCGAACTGCTCGATCGGTTCCCGGAGCGGGTCGATCGCGCGGCGCATCTCCAGGACCTCGCGTTTCAGCCGGTAGATGCGTTCGGCGTCGCTGGTCCGCTCCGGGGAGAAGACGGACGACTCGATCTCGTCGACATCGATCTCGACCTGCTCGGCGACGGTCTCGTAGTCGTCGACGATCGCGTCACAGATCGCCCAGAGCACGGCGGCCGGCCCGTGGCCGAGCATCGAGGCCCGTTCCTCGAGCTGCTGACGGGTGGTCGCGAGCTCGCCGCCTTTGCCGTGCCGCACGGTGACGACGTACCGCGGTCCGACGAAGGCCGTCACCTGTCCGGTCTCGACGGCGTCGCCTTCGTCGACGTACCAGAGGGTGCGCAGTACGACGAGGAGCGAGTCGCCGAACCGTTCCACCTTCGGCCGCTGGTGGATCTGCAGCGCGTCCTCGACCGCGAGCTCGTGCAGGTCGAACAGCTGCTGCACCCGGCGCATCTCGGCCTCGGTCGGCTCGTGCAGACCGATCCACCCGAAGCTGTCGATGTCGTCACCTACGGCCTGGGCCACGGTCTCGGGGTCCTTGGGCAGGTCCTTCCGCTCACCCTCGGCATACACCCCGCAATCCACAATCACGGAACCCATGATTGCACCCGCGACTTGCCTGACGAGATAACGTGCTCAGCATGCCCACGGTGATTCTGGTCCGGCACGGCCGTAGTTCGGCCAACACGTCCGGCACGCTGGCCGGCCGTACGCCGGGGGTGAAGCTGGACGAGACCGGCGTCAAGCAGGCCGAGGCGGTCGCGCAGCGGCTGGCCGAGCTGCCGTTGGCCGCGATCGTCACCTCGCCGCTCGAGCGCTGCAAGCAGACGGCCGCGGCGATCGCGAAGCGGCACACAGGGTTGCGTCCGGCAACGGACCGGCGGTTGACCGAGTGCGGGTACGGCGACTGGACCGGCCAGAAGATCTCGACCCTGGCCAAGGATCCGCTGTGGGCCGTCGTTCAGCAGCACCCGTCGGCCGTGACGTTCCCGAACGGCGAGTCGATGCGTGCGATGCAGCAGCGCGCAGTCGACGCCGTCCGCGCCCACGACGCGGCGCTCGCGAAGAGCCACGGCGACAACGCGCTCTGGGTCGCGGTCTCGCACGGCGACGTGATCAAGGCGATCGTCGCGGACGCGCTCGGTCAGCACCTGGACGCGTTCCAGCGGATCGTCGTCGACACCGCATCGACGACGATCATCACCTACACCGCGACCCGCCCGTTCCTGGTCCGCCTCAACGACTCCGGCAGCGAGCTCGCCTCCCTCGTCCCTAAGCCCACAGCGAAAGCGAAGCCCAAGAAGCAGTCCTCAGACGCAGTCGTAGGTGGACGGTAATAGGGTCTTAGTCATGGCGCGAGTTGTGCACTCCTACGACGACCCGGAGCGGTTCGTCGCCGGCACCGTGGGGGAACCCGGTGCGAGGACGTTCTTCCTGCAGGCCAGGGCCGGTAGCCGGCTGACCTCGGTGGCGTGTGAGAAGGAACAGGTGATGGCGCTCGCGGAGCGGCTCGACGTGATGCTGGACGAGGTCGCGCGGCGGTTCGACCGCGATCCGGTGACGCCGACCGCGGCCGACGACACGGCGCCGCTGGAGCAGCCGATCGAGGAGGAGTTCCGGGCCGGTACGATGACGCTGGCCTGGGAGGCCGACGCCGAGCGGGTCGTGATCGAGGTGTTCGCCGTCGTCGCCGCGGAGCAGGTCGAGCTCGAGGAGGAGGAAGACCCGGTCACCGCCGCGATGGAGTCCGAGGACGCCGAGGTGTTCGTGGTCCGGATCACCGAGGAGCAGGCCCGTGCCTTCGCCCGCCGGGCGGTCGCCCTGGTCGCGTCCGGCCGGCCGAGCTGCCCGTTCTGCGGCCGGCCGATCGATCCCGAAGGACACATCTGCCCGCGCGCCAACGGCTACCGCAGGCACCTGCCGGAATGAGCCGGCCAGACCTGCTCGCCCACGGGGAGCTGTCACTGCACGGCCGCCTGGTGGCCGCGTCGAACGGTACTTTCCAAGGCTCGGTGGCCCTCGACGGCGAGACCGCGACCGTGGTCTACAAGCCGGTGCAGGGCGAGCGGCCGCTGTGGGACTTCCCCGACGGCACGCTGGCCCAGCGCGAGTTCGCGGCGTACGTCGTCTCCGAGGCGCTCGGCTGGTCGGTGGTTCCGCCGACGCTGCTGCGGGACGGGCCGCTCGGCGAGGGCATGGTGCAGCTGTGGATCGACGAGACCGAGCTCGGCCCGGGCGAGACCGAGCTGGTCGACATCGTCCCGCAGGGCCGCGTGCCCGACGGCTGGGTCGGCGTACTGGACGCGCTCGACGGCCGGCACAATCCGGTGACCCTCGTGCACGCCGACAACGAGGCGTTGCAGCGGATGGCCGTATTCGATGCCGTGGTCAACAATGCCGACCGCAAGGGCGGCCACGTGCTGAACCCGGGCGACGGCCGCGTGTACGGCGTCGACCATGGCGTCACGTTCAACGCCGACGACAAGCTGCGGACGGTCCTGTGGGGCTGGGCCGGCGACCCGATCCCGCCTGAGCTACTGGACGACGTACGGCACCTGGCCGACCGGCTGGCCGGGGGACTCGGTCAGGAGCTGTGCGAGCTGATCACGGCCGTCGAGCTGACTGCGACCCGCGAGCGCTGCGCGTCCCTGCTCAAGACCGGTACGTTCCCGTACCCGAGCGACGACTGGCCCGCGATTCCCTGGCCTGCGTTCTAGCTCTTCGCGGGTTGCACGCTGACGTTGTCGAGGCGGCCCTGGGCGTCGTACGAGGTGAGCACGACGGTTCCGTCGGACGCCGTACCGCGGAGCGCGTCGGGGGACTCGGCGTACTCGAAGCCGAAGTGCTGGAAGTAGCCGCGCACGACCTGCCGGTGGTCGACCGGGAACACGCTGACCGCCGTCATCAGCAGCCGTGGTGTCGCGAACGGGTCGAAGGTGGCCCGCGGCAACTGCTCGTCCGCGACGTACAGGTACACGTGCCCGCGGCCCTCGTTGATCGCCGTCGACCACACGCCGCGACCGCCGAGCACCCAGCCCGCGGTGATCGCCAGCGTGATCGCGGCCTGCGCCGGGTCCGGGAAGCCGTTCAGGTCCGGGCTGTCGCTGGTGAACTCGGTGATCCCGTGCTGATTGCCGAAGTCACGGATCGGGAGCGTCGCCGCGACAGCGGGGAAGTCCGGCCCGAAGCCCGGGTTCGCCCAGCCCCACAGCCAGGTGTTGTCGAGGTGGGAGAGGCTGCCGAGCAGCGAGACCCCGCTGAGCACGCCGCGCTCGCCCGTCAACGTGCGCGCGTTCAGGTCGACCATCAGCGAGTCGGTCCCGACCACCTCGTTGAACAGGTCCTGCTGCTGGATCGCGGCGGCCGCGGCCCAGCCGCCGTACGCCTGGAAGCCAGGACTGAATCCCGGACTCGAGCCGGGGCTGCTGTCTGCACTCATCGCTCGCGAGGTTATCGGGCTTCCGGGTCCGGCGCAGGTCGGCCCACTGATTGGACCTCGACCAACCCCGTGTCGCGTCATTGAAAATCGGACTGGCATAAGCTCCGACACATGCAGGCGTGGACGAACCCAGACATCCCGGTCGTACCGGGCCCGGCCCGGCGGCTACGCCTCTACGACACCGCGTCACGCGGTCCGGTCGAGGTGGCCCCGACGTCAGGGACCGCCCGGATGTACGTCTGCGGCATCACGCCGTACGACGCCACGCACATGGGCCATGCCGCGACGTACGTCACGTTCGACCTGATCAACCGCCTGTGGCGGGACGCGGGGTACGACGTGAACTACACGCAGAACATCACCGACGTCGACGACCCGCTGCTGGAGCGGGCGACCGCGACCGGGGTCGAGTGGACCGACCTGGCCGAGCAGGAGATCCAGCTGTTCCGCGACGACATGACCGCGCTGCGGGTGATCCCGCCGCAGCACTACATCGGCGTGGTCGAGTCGGTCGACCTGGTCACCGAGGCGATCGAGGACCTGCGCCGGGCCGGCGCGGTGTACTCCGTCGACGGCGACCTGTACTTCGCGGTGAAGGCGGACCCGGCGTTCGGCGGGGTGTCGGGGTACGACCGGTCGACGATGGTCGAGCTGTTTGCCGAGCGCGGTGGCGACCCGGAGCGCGAGGGGAAGCAGGATCCGCTGGACAGCCTGCTCTGGCGGCACGAGCGGCCGGGCGAACCGGCCTGGGACTCGTCGCTCGGACGTGGCCGGCCGGGGTGGCACGTGGAGTGCTCGGCGATCGCGCTGCAGTACCTCGGGATGACGCTCGACGTCCAGGGCGGTGGGACGGACCTGATCTTCCCGCACCACGAGATGTCCGCGTCCGGTGCGCAGGTGGCGACGGGTGAGCATCCCTTCGCGCGGACCTACGTGCACCAGGCGATGGTCGGGCTGGACGGCGAGAAGATGTCCAAGTCCAAGGGCAACCTGGTGCTGGTGTCGAAGGAGCGGCTGGCCGGCGCGGACCCGATGGCGATCCGGCTGGCGCTGCTGACGCACCACTACCGCACGGACTGGTTCTGGATGCCGACCGACCTGACGTCGGCGCAGGAGCGGCTCGATGTGTGGCGTGCGGCGGTTGGGCGTGGGTCCGGGCCGGATGGTGCGGCGGCTGTCGATGCGTTGCGGGCAGCGCTGACCGACGATCTGGACACCGTGGCCGCGCTGGCCGTGATCGATGCTTGGGCGGAGAGCGAAGGGGATGACCACGAGGCTCCCGCGCTGATAGCCCTGGCAGCAGATGCACTCCTGGGCGTGAAGCTCTAGCGAGTAGATCGACCAGCGTTCGACGTGCAGGACCCCGCGCCGAACGTCGGCTGAGACGTGCAGAACCCCCGACCGGGCAGCCGGTCGGGGGTTCTGTTCGTACGGGCGTCAGCCGGTGACCGGCTGGTGGGTCTTGACCGGGGTCGGGACCGGGGCGGCCGGGACGTGGTCGACCGGAGGCGCCGGGAGGTTCGGCTCGGTCGGCTTCGGGGTGGGCTTCGGCTTCGCGGCCGGCTTGGCGCAGGTGGCCGAGGCGAGGGTGATCGTCTCGGCGCCACCCAGGTCGATGGTCAGGCCGGTGATCGTGAACGCGCCGTCCGAGTGCTTGCCCTGCGAATTGACCTTGATCGTCGCCAGCGGGTTCGAGGGCAGCGAGGCGCCCTGCTTGGTCGTCGGCAGCTTCAGGACCTGACCGAGCAGGCTGATCGAGCCTATGTCGACGCCGCCGTTGTCGCCGGAGCACCAGACGTTGAGCGAGTCGATGGACAGCAGCGACGCCGGGGGAGTGAGCAGCAGCTTGCACAGGTCCGGCAGGTTCTTCACCGGCAGGTCCTTGGTGCTCAGCTGTGGCAGCGGCAGCCCGAGGTCGGGCAGCGGCAGGTCCGGGATCGGCAGGTCGTTCGCGCCGGTGGCGGGCAGCGTCGAGCAGGACTGCTTCAGCTCGGGCGGGATCTTCACCTGGCTGAGGATGTCCGGACCGACGACGATGTCGAACAGCTCGACCGACGCGGAGTCGTTGCCCGCGGTCGCCGTCCCGGCCCGGACCGAGAGCAGCGGGTTCTTCGGCAGCTCGAGCGCGGACGTCGTCTGCCGCTTGCCGTCGAGCGACTCGGCGTACGGCGTCTTCGCGATCGGGACCTGGCCCTCGGCGCTCACGGCGTACGCCGAGGAGGGCCGGGCCGCTGCGTTGCCGACCGGCGCGCTGGCGATCAGGCTGAACGTCACCACGCCGGTCACCGCCGCGACCGTCAGGACGGTCGGCGCCAACTGTCGTCGCATCGGGGAATCTCCCTTACTTGCTGTCAATCAGGACGAGGGTCCCGAGCGGGACCTTCTGCAGGTGGGCGAGCGCGGTCCGCGGCACCCGGACGCAGCCGGCGCTGATCGCCGCCCCGAACACGTGCGGGTTCGGCCAGCCGTGGATCGCGACGGTACCAGGTCCGCCACCGAACGTGTCCAAGGTGGGACTGTGCGCACCCAACGGGAGCACGACCGGAGAGGCCGAGCGCTTGTGGTCGATGATCGAGCCGAGCAGGAAGGTGCGGCCGGGCGGCGTCGGCGTCTTGGTCGCGCCGACCCCGGCCTTCCAGCTGCCGAGGCTCTTGTTGTTCAGGAACAGCTCGAGCGTCCGCGAGCTGGTGTGCACGCGGATCAGGTACGGCGAGGAGGCGCGATCGAGGTCCACGTCCTGCAGCCAGCCGGTGGACCGGTTCGGCTTGGAGGGCAGCAGCACCCGCACCCAGCCGTCGCTCTGCTCGACCACCGGCAACCAGGTCGGCCCGAACTGCGTCGGCCCGATCTTCCCGAACGCCTCCGCGTCCGGCGCACTGTAGAGCGCGGCCTCACCCCGCGGATGCACGACCAGCCCGCTGGTCCCGGAAAACGGCTCGGCATCGAGGGGAGCCGTGGCGATCGTGGTGGCGGTCGTCGACGCCGCCAGCGTGGTCAGGTCGACCGGCGCCGGCTTGTCCTTGTTCCCAAGAATCCCCACCGCCGCGACAACCCCGAGCAGCACCAGCACCGCCAAGGCAGGAATCGACGTCCCACCCCGCTCGCCCCGCATCCGCCTCACCCCCAGGTCAATCGACCGAATGAATATAAACCCATTAGTAACAACGCGCCACGGCTCGTGCCGTTACGCGCCCGTACCGTAGGCCGCGACCGGGGGGTGGGCGGGGCTAGTCGCTGGGGTGGTTTTTGTTGCGGCGGCGGAGGTAGCGTTCGAACTCGGCGGCGATGGCTTCGCCGGTGGCCTCGGGGAGGTCGGCGGTGTCGCGTTGTTCTTCCAGGGACTGGACGTACTCGGCGACCTCGGGGTCTTCCTCGCTGAGCTCGTCGGCGCCGCGTTGCCAGGCGCGGGCGAGTTCGGGCAGCTCGCCCTCGGGGATCTGCAGGTCCAGCAAAGCCTCGATCTTGCTGAGCAGCGCGAGCGACGCCTTCGGGCACGGGGTGCCGGCGATGTAGTGCGGGATCGCCGACCAGATCGACACCGCCGGTACGCCGAGGGTCGTGCAAAGGTCGGCGAAGACGCCGGTGATGCCGGTCGGGCCCTCGTACGTCGACGGCTCGAGGCTCCAGGAGGCGGTCAGCTCCGGGTCCGACGAGGTCGCCGAGACCGGGATCGGGCGGGTGTGCGGCGAGTCCGCGAGCAGCGCGCCGAGCACGACCACGATCTGCGCGTTCGAGTCGTCGACGATCTCCAGCAGCTCCCGGCAGAACGCCCGCCAGCGCATGTTCGGCTCGACGCCGCGGATCAGCAGCACGTCGCGGCCGGTGTCCTCGGGCCGCGCCAGGTACACCCGGGTGGTCGGCCAGGTCAGCCGCCGCTCACCGTCGTCGTCGAAGCCGACATGTGGCCGGTTCACCTGGAAGTCGTAGTAGTCCTCGGGGTCGATCGCGACGACGAGCTCCGCGTCCCACTCGTCGATCAGGTGGTCGACCGCTCCGGTGGCCGCCTCCGCCGCGTCGTTCCAGCCCTCGAACGCGGCGATCACGACCGGGTCCCTCAGGTTCGCGAGGTCAACCACTCGCAGGCCCCCTGTCGTCTCTCAAGCCAATCCGGTCCCTGACTGCCCACGGACCGGAAACCGGACTGCCCAGCCTACGTGCTCCCACCTCCGGGTGTGCGCGGTTTCACGCCCAGCGGAACGTGTCGGCGAAACCGCCTGGGACAATAGCGATGACCGATCAGTGTGTACGACGAAGAGGAGCAGCGGGTGCCGGCCCTGCAAGCTGTGCTGTGGGACATGGACGGGACGTTGGTCGACTCGGAGAAGGTGTGGGCCGAGGTGCAGCTCGAGCTGCTCCCGTCGCTCGGCGCGACCTGGACCCTCGAGGACTGCGTCAGCCTGGTCGGCAGCGACCTGCGGGACGCCGTCGAGGTGTGGATGAGCCGCATCCCGGCCGGCGTGATCACCGGCGACCAGCTCGCGGAGCGGATCTTCGGCGAGGTCATCGAGGCGCTCCGCAGGGACGTGACGTTCCAGCCCGGCGCGCTCGAGCTGCTGCAGGCCCTCCGGAAGGAGGACGTGCCCTGCGCGCTCGTCTCGGCGTCGTACCGGTCGATGATCGACGCGGTGCTGACGCACGTCCCGGCCGACCCGTTCGACGTGATCGTCGCCGGTGACGAGGTGACGCTGGGCAAGCCGCACCCCCAGCCGTACCTGACCGCGGCCGCGAAGCTCGGGGTCGACCCGGTCAGCTGCGTCGTGATCGAGGACTCGGTCACCGGCGCCACGGCCGGTACGGCGGCCGGGGCGTACGTTGTCGCCGTACCGCACTGGGTGACGATCCCCGAGGCTCCGCGCCGGCTGATCGTCGAGTCGCTCGAGCCGCTCAGCCCGGAGTCCCTGCGCGCTCTGCTCCGATGAGGAGCTACCGTCACCTGGTGGCCCTCGGGGGCGTTGTTGGGGTAACGGGCTGGGGAAGGTGACAGAGTGAGCGAGTTGGTGCGCCGGGTATCGGCTGCCGTTGCCGTGGGCGCACTGGGAGTGGGTCTGGCGGCTTGTGGTCAGCCGGACGACAACGCACCGCATCCCGGCGACCCCACGCCGAAGCTGTCGCTGCTCAAGCTCGCGACCACCGACCACGTCACCTCGCTCGACCCGGCCGGTGTGTACGACGTGGGTTCGCGGACCGTGCAGGCGAACCTGTTCCAGACCCTGCTCACCATCCTTCCGGACAAGCCGACCCCGGTGCCGGACGCCGCGGACTGCCAGTTCGACTCGCCGACGACATACACGTGCAGCCTGAAGGAGCACCTGACCTTCCCGAACGGGCACGAGCTGACCGCGTCGGACGTGAAGTTCAGCTTCGACCGGCTGGTCAAGCTGAGGACGCCCGGGGGAGCGGCCGGCCTGTTCTCCTCGGTGAAATCCGTGAGTACGCCGGACGAGCTGACCGCGGTGTTCAACCTGACCACTCCGGACGCGCGGCTGCCGTACCTGCTGACCACGACCGCGATGTCGATCGTCGACGAGGAGTCCTACCCGGCGAACAAGCTCCTCGGCGACAGGGCGATGGGCAGCGGCCCGTACCAGCTCTCGTCGTACAAGCCGGGTGACCAGATCACGCTCGCGAAGTTCGCCGGGTACCGCGGGCCGCGCGGCGCGCAGAACGACGGCGTCACGATCTCGATCCTCAAGGACTCGACCGCGCTCTACCAGGCGGTCATCACCGGCAAGGCCGACCTCGCCTTCCACGGCTTCGGGCCGAGCCTCCTCGACGCGGCGCGCAAGTCCGACAAGGTCCAGGTCATCGAGTCGAACTACGCGGACATCCGCTTCTTCGCCTTCCACATGAAGTCGCTGCTCGCGCGCAGGCCCGCGATCCGGCGGGCGGTCGCGCAGCTGATCGACCGGAACGCGATCGCGAAGAAGGCGTACGGCGACCACGTCTCGCCGCTGTACTCCGTCGTACCGGCCGGTTTCGGCGGGCAGGTCGACGCGTTCAAGACGGAGTACAAGCAGCCGAGCAAGGTGGCCGCGGCGGCGATGCTCAAGGACGCGAACATCGCCGTACCTGTACCGCTGACGGTCGGCTGGACGCCCACGCAGTACGGCGCCGGCGGGAAGCTCGAGGTGCTCGAGCTGAAGCGGCAGCTGGAGGCGTCCGGGCTGTTCAAGGTGACGCTGCGCGCGGTGGAGTGGCCGCAGTACCAGCAGGCGACCAAAGCCGGGGCGTACGACCTGTACCAGGCCGGGTGGATCCCGGAGTACCCGGACGCGGACGACTATCTCGCGCCGTTCGTGGCGCCCGACGGCGCGTTCCAGGCGAACGGCTACCGGTCGTCGGCGGCAACGAAGTTGCTGCAGCAGGAACGCATCGAGCAGAACGGACTGAAGCGCGACGACCTGATCGGTCAGCTACAGGGAGTGCTCGCGCATGACGCGCCGGTGATCCCGAGCTGGCAGGGACACCTCGCCGTGCTGACGAGCAAGGATGTGGAGAACGTCACGGCGGCCATCGACCCGCTGTCGTTCCTCCATCTCTCCGCATTGCGGCGCTGACACAAAAATGCCATGACAGTAACGGTTCGCAAGGCGTCGGCGACCGTGGGTACGACAGCGTGCTTTACTGCGGAAAGTCCACGATACGGGACGATTTCCTGACGATCACGATCGGGCAACGCAGCACTTTCCGCGTTTGACTCCGGGCTGTAATGGCGGCAGGTTAAGGCGGCAGCTACTACCGGGTTCTGCCAGCACCGAGGATCCGGGTCGAACTACAACCAGGCAGGGGTACCCATCGCGTGAGCACGCCACTCGAGGTAGAGCCCGGAGCATCGGCAGCCAAGCCCGAGGCCGTCCTCGAAGGCGCCGGCAAGATCGAGGGCCGCTCGCTCTGGCAGATCTCGTGGATGCGGCTGAAGCGCGACAAGGTCGCGATCGCCGGTGGGTTCTTCGTGGTGTTCCTGATCCTGGTCGCGATCTTCGCGCCGCTGATCTGCAAGCTGGTCGGGGTCACGCCGAACGACTTCCACCAGGACCTGGTCGACCCGTCGTTGCAGACGCCGATCGGCAAGCTCGGCGGGATCAGTTGGGACCACCCGTTCGGCATCGAGGCGACCAGCGGCCGCGACATTTTCGCCCGGATCGTGTACGGCGCCCGGATCTCGCTGCTGATCGCGTTCCTGGCCACGCTGCTGTCGGTGGTGATCGGCGTCGCGATGGGCATCATCGCCGGGTACTTCGGCGGCTGGGTCGACACGCTGATCAGCCGGCTGATGGACATCTTCCTGGCGTTCCCGCTCGTGCTGTTCGCGCTGGCGCTGGTCGGCGCCATCCCGGACTCGGTGCTCGGCCTGTCCGGTGACCCGCTGCGGGTCGCGCTGATCGTGTTCATCATCGGCTTCTTCAGCTGGCCGTACATCGGCCGCATCATCCGCGGTCAGACGCTGTCGCTGCGCGAGCGGGAGTTCGTCGACGCGGCGCGCAGCCTGGGCGCCCGGCGGCCGTACATCCTGTTCACCGAGCTGCTGCCGAACCTGATCGCCCCGATCCTGGTCTACGCGACGCTGCTGATCCCGACCAACGTCCTGTTCGAGGCCGGTCTGTCGTACCTCGGTGTCGGTGTCCGGCCGCCGACCGCGAGCTGGGGCGACATGCTGTCGGTCGCCGCCAAGTGGTACGCGGTCGACCCGATGTACATGATCCCGCCCGGCCTGTCGATCTTCGTCACAGTTCTTGCCTTCAACCTGTTCGGCGACGGCTTGCGCGACGCACTGGACCCGCGCTCGCGGTAGGACTTTTCTCCAACCAGGGAGCCTGGCTCTCACGAAAAAAGGGGTGCAACAAAGAATGAGATGGAATCGCATCACGACGGCAACCGCCGTCAGTGCGGCCGTCGCCCTGAGCCTGGTGGCTTGTGGGGGACCCAAGGCCACATCCGGCGGGTCCGGCGGCGGTGGGGGCGGCACCACCAAGGCGGAGTTCAACGCGGCGGTCGGGAAGGTCTTCAACCCGAGCGACAAGAAGGGCGGCACGCTCCGGATGGCGATCACCGAGCTGTGGGACTCCACAGACCCCGGTGACACCTACTACGGCCTGTCCTGGAACCTGGTCCGGAACTACGTCCGGCCGCTGATGACCTTCAAGGCCGCTCCGGGCGCCGAGGGTGCGAAGCCGGTGCCGGACCTCGCCGAGAAGCCGGGCGAGCCGAGCGACGGCGCGAAGACCTGGACGTACCACCTCCGCAAGGGGATCAAGTTCGAGGACGGCACGCCGGTCACCTCGAAGGACGTCAAGTACGCCGTGGCGCGCTCGCTGGACAAGGCGACGCTGCCGAACGGCCCGACGTACTTCAACGACTACCTGCTGGACGTGCCCAAGGGCTACAGCGTCTACAAGGACCCGTCGCTCTCCGGGGTCGCGAAGGCGATGGAGACGCCGGACGACAACACGATCGTCTTCCACCTGAGCAAGCCGTTCTCCAGCTTCGACTACCTCGCCCAGCTCCCGTCGACGGCCCCGGTGCCGAAGGCCAAGGACACCGGTGCGAAGTACAAGGAGCACCCGGTCGCGACCGGTCCGTACAAGTTCGAGAGCTACAACGCGAACACGGGCATGGCCCTGGTCCGCAACGACCAGTACGACGCGTCGACCGACCCGGACTCGGGCCGGAAGGCGCTGCCGGACAAGATCACCGTCGCGTTCAACGTCGACGGCTCCGACATCGACAACCGGCTGATCGCCGGTGATCTCGACGTCGACATCGCCGGTACCGGTGTGCAGCCGGAGACCCAGGCGAAGATCCTGGCCGACCCGAACCTGAAGTCGCACGCCGACAACGTGCCGGCGCCGCGACTCAACTTCACGGTGCTGAACACCGACGTGCCGCCGCTGAACAACATCCACTGCCGCAAGGCGGTGCTGTACGCCGCGGACCACGAGGGCTACCAGCGCGCCTACGGCGGCCCGATCGGCGGTGACATCGCGACGAACCTGATGCCGCCGGGTGTCGCCGGTGCGCAGAAGTTCGACGACTACGGCTTCGAGACGGACAAGAACGGCAACGTCGACAAGGCCAAGGACGAGCTGAAGCAGTGCGGTCAGCCGAACGGCTTCCCGCTGAACATCACCTACCGCGCGGACCGCGGCAAGGAGAAGGCCGTCGCGGAGACGCTGCAGCAGTCGCTGAAGAAGGCCGGCATCGTGCTGACCACGAAGCCGTACCCGACCGGTGACTACCTGAAGCTGTACGCCGGCAAGCCGGACTTCGCGAAGGCGAACAAGCTCGGCCTGATCGTCTACAGCTGGGGTGCGGACTGGAACGACGGCTTCGGCTTCCTCAGCCAGATCGTCGACAGCCGGGTGATCCGGGCGACCGGTGGTAACTCGAACCTCGGCATCAAGATCCCCGAGGTCGACCAGTTGATCGACAAGGCGATGTCCACCACCGACGAGGGTCAGCGCAACCAGACCTGGGTCGACGTGGACAAGAAGGTGATGGAGAACGCGGCCGTGCTGCCGGGCATCTGGGCCAAGGGCCTGCTGTACCGTCCGGACACGCTGGCCAACGTCTTCACCAACGACGGCCAGAACATGTACGACTACGCGGCGATCGGGCTCGCGCAGAAGTAGTTGCCCCGTCGGTAGCCCTAGAGGTTGCCTAGTACAACAATCGCCAGCAGAGGTAGGTGAAGGCTGACGGTGGCCGGTGATCAGCGATGATCATCGGCCACCACGCCGAGCACGGTGTTCGCATATCTGGTCCGCCGGGTGATCGGAGCAGTGGTCCTGCTCTTCATCGTCACGGCCGTCACGTTCTCCATCTTCTTCCTGGTCCCCAAGCTCGGCGGCGCGACCGCCGACGACCTGGCGTCCCGCTACGTCGGCAAGAGCGTGGGCAAGGAGCAGGTCCACGAGACCGCCGAGCGGCTCGGCTTCACCGATCCGCTGTACGTGCAGTACGGCCGCTTCGTGAAGGGGCTGGTCGTCGGGGCGGACTACAACTACGGCCCGGCGACCGAGCGGTGCCCGGCGCCCTGCTTCGGGTACTCGTTCCTGACCCAGACCCCGGTCTGGCCGGACCTGGTCGCCCGAATACCGGTGACCGCGTCGCTCGCCGGCGGAGCGGCGTTCATCTGGCTGGTGACCGGCGTCGGCACCGGCATCATCTCGGCACTGAGACGGGGGTCGGTCCTGGACCGGTCGCTGATGTCGGTCGCGCTGGCCGGCGTCTCGCTGCCGATCTTCTTCACCGGTCTGCTGTCGCTGTCGATCTTCAGTTACGGCCTGGGCTGGACGGTCCAGGGCGGCACGAATCCACTCGACGAGCCGAACCCGGTGTGGTGGGCCTACGACCTGATCCTCCCGTGGGTGACGCTGGCCTTCCTCTACGCCGCGGCGTACGCGCGCCTCACGCGGGCCGGCATGCTCGAGACGATGAACGAAGACTTCGTCCGGACCGCCCGGGCCAAGGGCCTGACCGAGCGGGACGTGATCCTGAAACACGGCCTGCGCTCCGCGCTGACCCCGATCCTGACCATCTTCGGTCTCGACCTCGGGCTGCTGCTGGGCGGTGCGATCCTGACCGAGACGACGTTCTCGCTGCCCGGCCTCGGCCAGTACGCCGTCATCGCGCTGCGGGCCAACGACCTGCCGAAGGTGCTCGGCGTGACGCTGGTCGCGGCGTTCTTCATCGTGCTGGCGAACCTGATCGTTGACCTCCTGTACGCCGTCGTCGACCCGAGGGTGCGCATCTCGTGACCGAGCCCATCTCAGAAGTTCAGGACACTCCGCAGCGGATCGAGCGGGGCGAGGCGTTCCTCGACGTCCGCGACCTGAAGGTGCACTTCCCCACCGACGACGGGGTGGTGAAGTCCGTTGACGGGGTCTCGTTCAAGCTCGAGCGCGGCAAGACGCTCGGGATCGTGGGCGAGTCCGGCTCCGGCAAGAGCGTGACGAGCCTGTCGATCATGGGGCTGCACCCGCCGGGTGTGGCCAAGATCAGCGGGCAGATCTTCCTCGACGGCCAGGACCTGGTCGCGTCGACCCGGGAAGAGGTGCGGCTGCTGCGCGGCAAGCGGATGGCGATGATCTTCCAGGACCCGCTGTCCGCGATGCACCCCTTCTACACCGTCGGGCACCAGATCATCGAGGCCTACCGGGTGCACAACGAGGTCAGCAAGCAGGTCGCGCGCAAGCACGCGATCGAGATGCTCGACCGGGTCGGCATCCCGCAGCCCGACCGGCGGGTGGACGCGTACCCGCACCAGTTCTCCGGCGGGATGCGGCAGCGCGCGATGATCGCGATGGCGCTGTCCTGCGATCCCGACCTGCTGATCGCCGACGAGCCGACGACGGCCCTCGACGTCACCGTGCAGGCGCAGATCCTGGACCTGATCCGGGACCTGCAGCGCGAGTTCAACTCGGCCGTCATCATCATCACCCACGACCTGGGCGTGGTGGCCGAGCTGGCCGACGACATCCAGGTGATGTACGCCGGCCGCGCGGCCGAGTACGGCAGCGCGGAGGACATCTTCGACCGGCCGCAGCACCCGTACACCTGGGGCCTGCTGGGCTCGATGCCGCGGATCGACCGGGAGCGCACCGAGCGGCTGATCCCGATCAAGGGCACCCCGCCGAGCCTGATCAACGTGCCGCCGGGCTGCGCGTTCAACCCGCGCTGCAACTACGCGCACCTGAACGGCGGCGCCAGCGAGACCGAGCGGCCGGAGCTGCTCGACACCGGCAACGGCCACCTGGTCGCCTGCCATCTCTCCCCGAAGGACCGCCAGCAGGCGTGGGAGACCGACATCAAGCCGAAGCTCTGAACGGGACGACTGTGACCACTACTGACGCCGAACCGACGCCCGCTGTCCCCGCGATCGGCGAGGAACTGCTGTCGGTCGACGGGCTCGTGAAGCACTTCCCGATCCGCAAGGGTATCCTGCAGCGCCAGGCCGGTGCCGTCCAGGCAGTCGACGGCCTGACCTTCAGCGTGACTCGCGGCGAGACGTTCTCGCTGGTGGGGGAGTCCGGTTGCGGCAAGACCACCACCGGCCGGTTGCTGACGCGGCTGCTCGAGCCGACGTCCGGCAAGATCGTCTTCGAGGGCCGCGACATCAGCCACCTCAGCGAAGGACGGATGCGGCCGTTGCGCCGCGACGTCCAGATGATCTTCCAGGACCCGTACGGCTCGCTGAACCCGCGGCACACGGTCGGCAAGATCGTCGGTGCGCCGTTCAAGCTGCAGAACGTGCGGACCGAGCACGGTGTGAAGCGGGCCGTGCAGGAGCTGCTCGAGCTGGTCGGCCTGAGCCCGGAGCACTACAACCGGTACCCGCACGAGTTCTCGGGCGGTCAGCGGCAGCGGATCGGGATCGCCCGGACCCTGGCGCTGCGGCCGAAGCTGATCGTCGCCGACGAACCGGTGTCCGCGCTGGACGTGTCGATCCAGGCGCAGGTGGTGAACCTGCTCGAGGACCTCCAGGAAGAGCTCGACCTGACGTACGTGATGATCGCGCACGACCTGTCGGTGGTCCGGCACGTGTCGGACCGGGTCGCGGTGATGTACCTCGGCAAGATCGTCGAGCTGGCCGACCGGGTCAGCCTGTACGAACGCCCGATGCACCCGTACACGGTCGCGCTGCTCTCGGCCGTCCCGGTCCCCGACACCCGCCGCAAGGCCAAGCAGGAGCGGATCCGCCTCCAGGGCGACGTCCCGAGCCCGATCAACCCGCCGCCGGCCTGCCGCTTCCACACCCGCTGCTGGAAGGCCCAGGAGATCTGCAAGACCCAGGAACCACCGCTGATCGAGCTGAAGCCAGGCCACCAGACCGCCTGCCACTTCCCGGAGAACCTGACCGTCACGGACAAGCCGGCCGCGGCGGCTCCGGCGAGCTGATCCACGAGCCGGCAACCACGCGTCGGCAACCATGAGTTGGCAACAGAGCGCCTGGCGATCCGATCGCCAGGCGCTCTGCGTTGCTGTCACCGGGACAGGTAGACGATGCCGCTCTCGCTGGGTGCGACGTTCGGCTTCGTGACCGTGCAGTTCGCGGCGGCGATCGAGCAGGTCAGCAGGTCGGCGGGCCAGGTCCGGTCCTTGGCCGCGACCATCGTGAACCGGTCGTTGTCCAGCCAGCCGGCGAACCGCTGCCAGCGATAGGCCGTGCTGCCGATCGACAGTTCCTTGCCGGCCGGAACCGTGTTGACCTGCAACCGCCCGGCCGGCACGCCTTCGTCGTCCGGCCCGACGACCGCGTGCTTGCCGTCCGGCGCGAAGCCTCCGACCCAGGTGGGCAGGCCGCCGGCCACGCGCTGATGACCTGGGCCGAGAAGATCGCCGAGGAAGAGGGCCCAAGCAGGCCCGGCCGGTTCGGTCAACAGGTAGTTCCGGCCGGAGATGTCGACGGGAGACCTGCCTTGGGTGTCCCGGACCTGGGAGCGCTTGCCGGTCCGGAGGTCGATGCGGTCGAGCCGGGTCGTAGCCATCACGTAGACGAAGCCGCGGTCGATTGTGGTGACGTTCGTGGTCTTTGTGTCGAGCGGTAGCTGGAGCAGCTGGCTGTGCTGGGAGACGTCGTACACCACGTAGCGACCGGACGGTGCACCGGCAGCCTCCTCCTCGAACCAGGCGATGACGGAGTGGCCGTCGGAGATCAGGCTCGGGTACTGGGTGCGACCGCCGAGGACGTGCTTTCCGCTGCCGTCGAGGAGCGTGACCTCGCCCGGGTGGTCCGGTTCTCCGGTGGCGTACACCAGCCCCGCGTCTGTCTGCGCCATCGCGGTGACCTTGCCGGCCGCCCGGATCGTGTCCTTGCCGTAGTGGATGACGTTGCCGATGGCATAGGTCGGGCGGTGTTCGGTGTACGGCGCGGAGCGTCCGGCCGGGCCGGGGTCGTTGCCGATGGCACGGACCGCGGTGAATCCGGTCGCCAGCGCGGCGAGCGCGACGACGGTGGTGGTCGCGGCGATGGTGAACCGGCGTCGGCGGCTCCGGCGCCGGCCGGCGTCGATCAGCGCGTCGAGGTCGAGCGGTGCCGGTTCGGTGGTCTCGGCCCGCCAGGTCAGGGTGTCCTTGAGCAGATCGTTCATCAGTTGCTCCCTGCGGTGTCCAGGAGGGGCAGGTCGTCGCCCAGCCGAGCGCGGAGCTTCGCGAGCGCGGCGGCGACCTGGCTCTTCACGGTCCCGACCGAGCAGCCGAGGATCTCGGCGGTCTGCGGTTCGGTGAGGTCCTCGTAGTAGCGCAGAACGACAGCAGCGCGCTGCCGGACCGGGAGCCGGAGGATCTCGGCCCACAGCCACACCCGGGCGTCCACGTCGTCACCTGGCCCCTGCTGCCCTGGCTGCTCGGGCTGCTCGGGTACGTCGTCGTTCGGGCGCTCGGCGCGCCACGCCTTGCGGCGCCACCAGGAGACCGCGGTGTTGGTGATCACGCGCCGGACGTACGGCTCGACGCCGGCGCGGGTGCGGATCCGGGGCCAGGCGACGTACAGCTTGATCAGCGACTCCTGCACCAGGTCCTCGGCCAGACCGCGGTCGCCGGTCAGGAGGTAGGCGTATCGGTAGAGCGCCGGTTGCCGGGCGGCGGCGAACTCCGCGAACGCCGCCGTACCGCTTCTGTCGGGCATCAGGTTCCCTCGTTGGTAGGGGGTCTCTATCCGCCTTGACGCGATGTGACGCCCAGACCGTTGGGTGTGGCCGCGAGCAGGAGCTGGGCGATCAGTCGGTGGCCGGCCGCGTTCGGGTGGTCGCCGTCGGGGGCCAGGAGCGTGGTGATGCCGGCCGGGTGGTCTTCGAACGGGTTGTAGATGTCGACGTAGGTTGCCTGGTCCGAGTGGCCTACGTCGGCGATGAGTTTGTTTGCCTCGCGGGTCAGCTGGTCGGAGGCGAGCCGGCCGGGCGGCGGGTACCTGCGGCGGGCGACGTCGCCGTCCTGGAAGACGTTCCAGTAGCCGGTGACCAGGATCGTGGTCGGGCTGCCCCCGCGGAGGGTGTGGATCTGGCCGATGATCCGGCGCATGTTCGTGGTGAGCTCGTCCAGCTCGTCCGTGGTGCACTCGGTCGAGCACTGGCCGCCGGTGACGTCGTCCTGGTGGTCGCTGAAGTCGTTCGCGCCGATGGTGAGCAGTACGACGTCGGCCGCGGCAGTCACCACCTGCATCGTGGAGTTGCGGCGGTCGAGGCTCGTGAGCAGGCCGTTGGAGTCGAGGCCGGCCACGCCGAGGTTGTTCACCGCGACCGGGGCGCCGGTGCGGTCGGCGAGAAGGCCGCCGTACATCTGCGGGAAGCCGGCGCAGTTGCAGTTGTGGCCGGAGGTGACCGAGTCGCCGAGCGCGACCACCCGGAGCTGACCGGCCGGCTGGAGCGCAGGCCGCAGTACCTCGCTGACCGCGTCGCCGCCGGTCAAGCCGGCCAGGAGGGCGACGAGAAGCAGACTCGTGGTGAGCCGTCGCAGTGTGTGGGTCACGCCGGTTTCTGGTGCCTCGCTTCGTGGTGCGGGACCGCCGGGGTCGCGAGCTGGTTGGCCAGCCAAGGATATGCGGTCGCGAACGCCGGTGCCGCGAACTGCCAGACGTGCGTGCCGGGGGAGACGTGTACCTGGGACCAGATGCCCACCTGGGCGGCGGCCTTGGACAGCTCTGCGGCCTCGTGCTGGTGGCGGAGCTCCTGCGTGCTGGTCAGGAAGAGGCCGTTCACGCCCTGGTACGGGCCGTGCGCCTTCATCACCAGGAGCGGCTCGTTCGCGTGCTCGAGCGCGACGCTTCCGCCGTACAGGTCGTGCAGGGTCTGGCTGCCGTCACCCGTGTACGGCGCGAGGTCGCCGGAGATGTCGATGAAGTGGGTGAAGATGTTCGGGTGCTCGACGACCAGGTCGAGCGAGCAGGTGCCGCCCATCGAGAAGCCGGCGACGGCCCACTGCCGCGGGTCGGTGGAGGCGCCGAAGGTCTTCTCGACGTACTGCGGGATGTCCTGGTCGAGGTGGTCGGTGGCGTTGCCGCGCGGACCGTTGACGCACTCGGTGTCGTTGTCGAAGTTCGCCGTCGGGTCGGTGAAGACCAGGATCGGGGCGTAGCCGTGGTGCCGGTGCGCGTAGGCGTCCGAGACCTGTTCGGCGCCGCCGAGGCGGATCCAGTCGCGCGGGTTGCCGCGTTCGCCGCCGATCATCTCGACGACCGGGAGCGCGGGGCGGTGCTTGCGGAACCAGATCGGCGGCAGGTAGACGAGCTCCTGGCGGTGCTTGAACCCGCTGTACGTCGCCGGGATGTCGACGGCGACGATCCGGCCGGCCGGCGGCAGCTTCGACGTACCGGCCTCGTGGGCCAGGCCCGCGACCGAGACCTGACCGGGGACGGGGGTGTCGTTCCAGTCGTTCATCGCGGAGTCGATGGTCGGGTAGTAGCCGACGAACTGGTTGATCTGGTTCGCGAACACGAGACCGGCGAGGGCGATCGCGACCACCGCCGTACCGCGTCGCCACCAGCGGGCGCTGCGCCAGCCGACGGCCAGCACGATGATCGCCGCCAGGCCGATCCCGAACCACAGCCAGACCCGGAACGGCAGCGGGTCGGTGACGCCGACCAGCTTCGCTCCGGGGTACGCCGCGATCAGTGTGCCGACCGCCGCGCCGCCGACGATCCACGGGAGCGCTCGCCAGCGCCAGCTCCGGTCACGCCAGCCGGTCGCGAGCAGCAACGCCGCGGCCGCGACCACGTCGAGCATCGCCGGAAACCAGCCCCCGAGCAGCGATACGTTCATCGAACCCCTCCAGTCGAGTCCACAGTCGAGGTGACCCACAGGGCTGACGCCGACCGGCACGGATCGGTTGACTCAGTTTTCGCCCGGTTGGATCACACCGTTCTCGTAGGCGTGCACGATCAGCTGGGCGCGGTCGCGGAGGGCGAGTTTGGTCAGGATCCGGCTGACGTGGACCTTGACGGTGGCCTCGGACAGGTGCAGCCGGTCGGCGATCTCGTGGTTGGAGCGACCGCGGGCGACCTGGAGGACGACTTCGCGCTCGCGGTCGGTGAGGGTCTCGAGCGGGTCGGGTCGCGGTCCGGTCGGCAAGTGCGGTGTGAAGGCCTCGATCAGCCGCCGGGTGACGCTCGGTGCGACAGCCGCGTTCCCGGCGGCGACCGTGCGGATCGCGGCGGCGAGGTCGGCCGGCTGCGCGTCCTTGAGCATGAATCCGGAAGCACCGGCGCGGAGCGCGGAATACACGTACTCGTCCAGGTCGAAGGTCGTCAGCACCAGCACCCGGGTGCTCGTTTCGGTGGCGACGATCTGCCGGGTCGCCTCGATCCCGTCCAGCACCGGCATCCGCACATCCATCAGCACGACGTCAGGACGGAGCGCCCGAACCATCCGGAGCGCTTCCCGGCCCGTCCCCGCCTCACCCACCACGTCGAGATCAGGCTCCTGCCCGAGAAACGCCGTGAACCCGAGCCGCAACAAAGCCTGATCATCAGCCAGCAAAACCCTGATCACCCCCCGGCCTCCAGTCGCAGCACAGCTTCGACCCTCCACCCGGCTTCGGCAGGCCCAGCCGAGAAGGTGCCGCCACAAGCAGCCACCCGCTCCGCAAGCCCATCGAGCCCGTGCCCGCCGGGTGCGCGTTGGGATGGTGAGCCACCGGTGTCGGTGATCGTCAGCGTCAGGATCTCAGTGGTGGCCGAGATGGCGACTGCCGCCGTCACACCGTCACCACCGTGTTTGAGAGTGTTGGTCAGAGACTCCTGAATGATGCGGTAGGCAACGAATCCGACCTCGGCGGGCACCTCGGGGAGTGTCCCGGTAAGTGAGACGTGTAAACCCGCTTGCTGGACGCGGGTGATCAGGCCGGGTAGGTCGGAAAGTGTCGGGCGGTCGGCAGTCCGCAGTACTCCGACCAATCGCCGCATCTCACCCAGCGCCGATCGACCGGTCGCGGCTGATCGCTCGATCAGGTCCGTCGCTTGTGATCGATCGGTCTCGATCGTGGCCAGCGCCCCGTCCGCGAGGGCCACCATGACCGCGAGGTTGTGGGCGACGACATCATGCACCTCGCGGGCCAGCTCCTCCCGCTGAGCCTCCGCCGCCATCCGCGCCTCGGCGGCCAGCTCTTGCCGCAGATGCCGGGTCCGCTCAGCCGCCGCACCTGCGCGCAACCGCCACGCGATCCCCATCAGACACCCGACCGCGAGCACAGCGCTGATCCCGACCAACGTCGTCCAACCGGCACCGCTGAACACACCCGCCACCGCCAGCACCGCCACACTCGCCCCAAGCCCCGGCCACACCGCCTCCCACGCCGCATGCCGCGTCAGCGTGTACAAGGCGAACAACGGCGCCAGGACCAGGAACACCCCGGTCACCCCGATCGCCACACAGACCCCAACGACCCCGAGCACCGCCCAGAACACCACCACCGGCCACCGCCGCCGCCAAACCAGCGGCATATGGACGGCCGCGAACAACAACCACCCCCACCCCGTCACGCCCCGACCGGCCCCCAGTACCCCGACTGCGGAGGCTCCGCCGAGCGTCGACGGTACGGCGACGCCCGCGACAATCACCGCCAGGCAGGCGTCGAGAATCAGCGACCGCCGCACCCCGCACCACCCGCCTCTCCCTTGCCGTTGATGCTAGGAATAACCCATCGGGCCGGTCATCCATCGAAAGGCGTACAGATGCCGGAAATGCTGGAACCCCTGCTCGACCACCTCGTTCTGGGCACCCCGGACCTCGATGCGACCGTCGACGCGTTCGCCGCGGCGACCGGCGTCCGACCGGTCGAAGGCGGCCGCCACGACCGCTGGGGGACCCGCAACTACCTCGTCGGCCTCGGCGGGACGTCCTACCTCGAGTTCCTCGGCCGCGACCCCGAGGCGGATCGAACCGTCGAATGGCCGTTTCCGTTCGACGAGGAGCGCCTGTTCACCTGGGCGATCCACCCGGACGACGCCGACTCCTTCGTAGCCACCGCGCGCGCAGCCGGCGTCGACTTCGGCCCGCTGACCCAGCTCTCCAGACGCAACGCGAACGGAGCGGAACTCAGCTGGCGGGTCACCAAGTTCTTGTACGACGGCGTCGTACCGTTCCTGATCGACTGGGGCGACGCACCGCACCCGACCACGGACCTCCCGACCGTCGAGCTCTCCGACTTCAGCGCGACGCATCCACAGGCCGACGAGGTCCAGGCAGTCCTTGCCACGCTGTTCCTCACGCTCCCGGTCGAGCCCGGCCCGGTCCGCCTGATCGCGACGCTCCGCGGCCCGCAGGGCCTGTATCTCTGTCTCTGAGTGATCAGTAGCTCACCGAGTGTCGCAGCCCGGGGACTGCGGCCCGCCGTTCGACAATGTCGAACGGCGGGCGTTGTACCCGCCGGAGATCGCTCCTAGATTCCAGCCAGCCGTGGTCGTCACGGCTGGCTTGTAAGCGGAAGGGAGGCTCGGTATGGCTACGACCGAAGCGGTCAAGGCGAAAACCCTCCTGGGGGAGTGTTCCGCGGAGCTCGCGGGCACGTTCATCCTGATCCTGTTCGGCTGCGGCGTGGTGGCGCAGGTGGTGGCCGGCGGTATCGGCGGCCACGACTCGATCGCCTGGGCGTGGGGTCTCGGCGTCACGCTCGGCATCTACGTCGCCGGCCGGATGACCGGCGCGCACCTGAACCCGGCGGTGACGATCGCGCTGGCGGCGTTCCGCGGGTTCAGCTGGCGGAAGGTCCTGCCGTACGCGCTGTCGCAGTTCCTCGGAGCGTTCCTGGCGGCGCTCGTGGTTCGCTGGAACTACACCGAAGCACTGCACAAGGTCGACCCCGGCCTGACCATCAAGACCCAGGGTGTGTTCTCCACGCTGCCCGGCAACGGCAGCATGGACCTCGGCGTGCACCTGTGGGGCGGCTTCCGGGACCAGATCATCGGTACCGCGATCCTGATGCTCGTCATCCTGGCGATCACCGACGTCCGCAACACGTCCCCCGGGATGAACCTCGCGCCGTTCATCGTCGGCCTGCTGGTGGTCGGGATCGGCATGGCCTGGGGCACCAACGCCGGCTACGCGATCAACCCCGCCCGCGACTTCGGGCCGCGGCTGGCGTCGTTCTTCACCGGGTACGGAGGAGCGTTCAAGGATCAGTTCGGGGACGTCTACTTCTGGGTGCCGATCGTGGCACCGATCATCGGTGCGCTGCTCGGCGCGCTCATCTACGACGTCCTGGTCGGGCGGTTCCTGCCGATCGCGGACGAGGACGAGGAGCCGGGCCGGATCCCCGAGGAGAAGACCGCCGCGTGACCACGGACCTGAGCACGGACCTGAGCACGCAGATGTGTGAGGAGAGGACTTTCCATGGCTGACTTCGTCGGTGCCGTCGACCAGGGCACCACGAGCACCCGCTTCATGATCTTCGACCACTCCGGCAACGAGGTGGGCAAGCACCAGCTGGAGCACGACCAGATCCTGCCGCAGGCCGGCTGGGTCGAGCACAACCCGGTGGAGATCTGGGAGCGGACCAGCTCGGTCATCCGGACCGCGCTGAACGCGAACAACCTGCAGCCGAGCGACCTCGCGGCGCTCGGCATCACCAACCAGCGTGAGACGGCGGTGGTGTGGAACCGGAAGACCGGCCGTCCGTACTACAACGCGATCGTCTGGCAGGACACCCGCACCGACCGGATCGCCTCCGCTTTGGAGCGCGAGGGCAAGGGCGACGTGATCCGGCAGAAGGCCGGGCTGCCGCCGGCGACGTACTTCTCGGCCGGGAAGGTGCAGTGGATCCTGGAGAACGTCGACGGGGTCCGCGAAGCGGCCGAGGCCGGCGACGCGGTCTTCGGGAACACCGACACCTGGCTGCTCTGGAACCTCACGGGCGGCACCGACGGCGGCGTCCACGTCACCGACGTGACGAACGCCAGCCGGACCATGCTGATGAACCTGGAGACGCTCGACTGGGACGACGAGCTGATCTCGTTCTTCAACATCCCGCGGCAGATGCTGCCGGAGATCCGGCCCTCGTCGGATCCGAGCAAGTACGGCGAGACGCTGGCGAACGGCCCGCTGGGTGGCGTCGTACCGCTGACCGGTGACCTGGGCGACCAGCAGGCGGCCACCGTCGGGCAGGTCTGCTTCAACCCGGGCGAGGCCAAGAACACCTACGGCACCGGCAACTTCATGCTGCTGAACACGGGCACCGAGCTGGTCCGGTCGAAGGCCGGCCTGCTCACCACGATGTGCTACAAGTTCGGCGACGAGGCTCCGGTCTACGCGCTCGAGGGCTCGATCGCCGTGACCGGCTCCGCGGTGCAATGGCTGCGGGACCAGCTCGGCATCATCTCCGGCGCGAGTGAGACCGAGACGCTGGCCCGGCAGGTCGAGGACAACGGCGGCGTGTACTTCGTCCCCGCGTTCTCCGGCCTGTTCGCGCCGTACTGGCGCTCCGACGCCCGCGGCGCGATCGTCGGGCTGTCCCGGTTCAACACCAACGCTCACCTGGCGCGAGCAACACTGGAAGCGATCTGCTACCAGAGCAAGGACGTCTCGGACGCGATGGAGAAGGACTCGGGGGTGACGCTCGACGTGCTGAAGGTCGACGGCGGCGTCACCGCCAACGAGCTGGCCATGCAGATGCAGGCCGACATCCTCGGCGTACCGGTGAGCAAGCCGGTCGTCGCGGAGACCACCGCACTCGGGGCGGCGTACGCGGCCGGCCTCGCCGTGGGCTTCTGGAAGAACAAGGACGAGCTGGTGCAGAACTGGAACGAGGACAAGCGGTGGGAGCCGCAGTGGACGGACGAGCAGCGCGCCAAGGGATACGCCGGCTGGCAGAAGGCCGTCCAGCGCACGCTCGACTGGGTCGACGTCGACTGACCGTCAGGGCCGTCAGTGCCGTGAGGGCTGGCAGGTAACAACGAGTTCGGAGGAAAGCACAGTGGCTGTAGTTGCACTGTCACCGCAAGCAAGGGCCGACGCGATCGACGCGATGGCCGACGGACGCGAACTGGACGTCCTGGTGATCGGTGGCGGGGTGGTCGGCACCGGTTCGGCCCTGGACGCCGCGACCCGCGGCCTGACCACCGGACTGCTGGAGGCGCGTGACTTCGCCAGCGGCACGTCCAGCCGGTCCAGTAAGCTGATCCACGGTGGTCTGCGCTACCTGGAGATGCTCGACTTCCGACTCGTGCACGAGGCGTTGCAGGAGCGCGGCCTGCTCCTGCAACGCCTGGCACCGCACCTGGTCAAGCCGGTGCCGTTCCTCTACCCGCTCCAGCACCGGTGGTGGGAGCGGTTCTACGCCGGCTCCGGCGTGGCGCTGTACGACGGGATGGCGATCAGCTCGGGACTGGGAGCCGGGCTGCCGATCCACCGGCACCTGACCCGCCGCGGCGCGATGCGGCTGGTGCCGTCGCTGAAGAAGTCCGCGCTGGTCGGCGCACTGCAGTACTACGACGCGCAGGTCGACGACGCCCGGCACACGATGGAGCTCGCCCGGACAGCAGCGTCGTACGGCGCGCATGTCGCGAACCGGGTGAAGGTGACCGGGTTCCTCCGGCAGGGCGAGCGGGTGACCGGCGTCCAGGCGAAGGACCTGGAGAGCGGGCGCGAGTTCGAGGTCCGGGCGAAGCAGGTCGTGAACGCGACCGGGGTCTGGACCGACGATACCCAGGCGATGGTGGGGGAGCGCGGTCAGTATCACGTGCGCGCCTCGAAGGGCATCCACCTCGTCGTCCCGAAGGACCGGATCCAGTCCAGCACCGGGATGATCCTGCGGACCGAGAAGTCGGTGCTGTTCATCATCCCGTGGGGCCGGCACTGGCTGATCGGCACCACGGACACCGACTGGAACCTGGACAAGGCGCACCCGGCCGCCACCAGCAAGGACATCGAGTACCTGCTCGACCACGTCAACGCCGTCCTCACCACCCCGCTGACCCGCGAGGACGTCGAGGGCGTATACGCCGGGCTCCGGCCGCTGCTCGCCGGGGAGTCCGAGAGTACGTCGAAGCTGTCCCGCGAGCACGTCGTCGCGCACGCGGCGCCCGGTCTCGTGGTGGTTGCCGGTGGCAAGTACACGACGTACCGGGTGATGGCCAAGGACGCGATCGACGCGGCCGCGGCCGCGCTCGACGGGCGGGTCCCGAAGAGCGTCACGAAGAACATCCCGCTGGTCGGCGCCGACGGGTACCAGGCGCTGTGGAACCAGCGGCACCTGATCGCGCAGCGGTCCGGGCTGCACGTGGCCCGGATCGAGCACCTGCTCAACCGGTACGGCGCGCTGATCGACGAGGTCCTCGCGCTGGTCGCGGACGACCCGTCGCTGGGCGAGCAGCTGCCCGGCACGCAGGACTACCTGAAGGCCGAGATCGTGTACGGCGCCAAGGCCGAGGGCGCACGGCACCTGGACGACATCCTGGCCCGGCGGACCCGGATCTCGATCGAGGCCTGGGACCGCGGCGTCGGCGCGGCCGAAGCGGCAGCCCGGCTGGTCGCACCGATCCTCGGCTGGGACGAGGCGACGATCGAGCGCGAGGTGTCGTTCTACACCCAGCGCGTCCAGTCCGAACGCGACTCCCAGGACCAGCCCGACGACGAGTCCGCCGACAAGGTCCGCCTGGGCGCGCCGGACATCGTCTCGCCGGCGTAGTGGCTGCGGGGCCAGCGGCCGCTGGCCCTCGGCCACGGCATACTGCGGAACATGGCTGCTGATGTCGGCTTCGTCAGGATCAACGGCTATTTCTACACCCGCCGCCAGATCCAGGACTTCCAGGACCGGCAGCAGGAGCAGTACGCCCGCCCCGACCAGGGTGGGGTGCGGCATGTCCGGATCCGGCTGGCTGTCGAACGTGTCGCCCTCGCCGTCCAGGAGCACAGCGGTGCGTCCCAGGTGGCGTTCTGGCGGGCCGAACTGGGAACGGACGCGGACACCAAGCTGGTCCGCTGGGAGGGCGGCCGGCAGGACGGGCGGCTCTACCTCGGCCAGCGATCGTTCGAGGTGATCGGTGAGCTGGCGGGCCGAACGGGCCGGCCATGGGGTGAACCTGACCTGGGATCGTCGATCGACGAACAGCGGGACACCCTGTACGAGCTCGTCGCAGTGGCCGCACACAGTGCGGAGTCACCCGCTCCGGATGCTCCGGCGCACCGCAGGCCGCATCTCGACGAAGGCGTTGACGGGCTGCCGCAGTCGATGCGCCGGGGGGACGAGGCCTGGAACCGTGCAGCCACGATCGAGCAACACCTGTTCTCGCACGAGGTCAATGCGCTCTGGGCGAAGACGAACTTCGGGCCGATACTGGACCGCCTCCGCGCGCCGCAAGGAGTGCTGGCGCACCTGAACGACCGCACGTTCCGGGAGTTGGCGGGTTCTGCGCCGCTCGACCCCGGTCGTCGGCGGCAGACCGAGGGCCACCTGGCCGAGGGCGTGATCAGCAAGGGGACGGCCAAGAGGTTGCTGCGCCCGCCGAAGACGCTCGAGCTGACCACGAGGGAGGAGGCGGTCCGCGGTTTCCTTGACGACCTGGCTGATCGTGCGGGCGTCGAGCGGGCTGCGTTCCTGAACACGGTCATGACCGCGCCGCCCGCTCAGAAGGCGTGGCAGATCGCGGGCGCCCTGTTGGCTTCGACGCCGGTCCCGGCCGAGGTCTACGCGGAGACTCGCGAGCGGCTCAGCGTGGCCATCGATCGCGTCGCCCCGGCGGTGTCGACCGAGGAATCTCGCCACCGAGCTACGGCCGAGGTGGATCGAGCCGTGCAGGCGATTCGGTCCGACCACGGCATTCAGTCGGCCTCCGAAGCGCCGCAGGTCGAAGCGCGGTCCGCTGAGGGGCAGTCGGCGGGGCAAGCACCGCGGGTCGACACGCCGGCGACGGCTGGGAACGGCGTCGTCAGGGGTGGTTTCGGCCTGCCCGGCGGCGGTCCGGGTGGGCGCCGGCGGGAGATGACCCCGACGGACGTGACCGCCGGACAGGGCCTTCCGGGAGCGCGGCGGGAACTGTCAGCAGGCAGTAAGGATCAACTGGCTGCCGTCTGGCGAGGCTCGGCCCGTCGGACCGGACCGGCCGCCGACCGGCCGGCACCGCAATCCCGGGCCGACTGAACCGTGTTCCAAGAGACCATTCGATCTGGGTCGCAGGGCTTTTAGCGGTAAAAGGGTTGCGGCCATGCTGACGTCGAGGCAGACGACAGCTGGAGGCCGTGATGCGACGGATGCGCTGGGTGCGGATGACGATGGCGGCGGCCCTGGTCCTCGGCGGCGCCGTCGCGGTGGCTGCGCCGCGGCCGGCCGTCGCTGCCGGCGCGAGGCCGGCGTCGTGGGTGGAGCCGGCGTACAACTCGGTGTTCAAGGACAGCACCCGCTCGTTCGAGGGCCGGGACGACATCCGGCTCGATACGGCGAAGAACGACATCGAGGGTGCGCAGATCGTGCTCCGCGGGCCCGCGGCCTTCACCGTGACCGGGATCGACTTCACGCCGCTGGCCGGACCGTCGGACACGATCCCGGTGAGCGAGCTCAGCTACAACCCGGTCGGGTACGAGTACCTGAACAAGCCGTCGGCCGAGGTGTACCCAACGATCCGGAAGGCGCCAGGGGACTTCCCGGACCGCCTGCTGAACGAGACGAGCATCGCGGTTCCGGCGGACCAGACCCAGTCGTTGTGGGTACGGGTGCACGTGCCGGCGACGGCCGCGGGCGGGATCTACCGTGGCCTGGCACTGGTACGGACGACGAACGGCGACATCGGCGTACCGATCGCGGTCAACGCCCGCAACGTGGTGATCCCGCCGGCGAACCAGAGCGAGTTCACCAACGTGATGTGGACGAACTTCCTCGGCCTGACCTCGTGGGACATCGGCAAGGGCGACACGATCAAGCTGTTCTACGGCTACGACCGGTACAGCCCGGACTGGTGGCAGCTGATCGACAACTGGGCCGACGTGATGAAGAAGTACCGGCAGAACAACCTGCAGCTGCCGATGATCAACCTGCTCACCGACGGCGGCAGCACGGTCGATGCCGCGGGGAAGTACACGTTCAACTGGAGCCGGTTCGACCAGGTCGTCCAGCGCTTCCTGGACAAGGGCGTCGTCCACACCCTGGAGGGCTTCACCCAGGCGGGTGCGCAGACCCCGGAACGGAACAGCAGGTTCCCCGTCTGGCTGGAGGAAGTGGTTCCGAAGCAGGCCGGCAGCCAGATTCCGGACTACGTGTGGTGGGACCGGCCCGAGGCGGACAACTGGTACAGCCAGTTCTATCCGGCGCTGCGGCAGCACCTGGTCGACAAGGGGTGGAAGGACAAGTTCTGGACGCACGTGAGCGACGAGCCGAGGTCGGACGTCGCCGGCGCGACCTGGTTCCAAATCGCCGACAAGGTCAGGAAGTACTACCCGGACGTGAAACTGGCGGACGCGACGACGTTCGACACGTCCTGGGACCTGGTCCAGAAGGCCGACATCGCGATCCCCAAGATGACGCTGTACACCGACCTGCCCGCGGCGTTCGACGACCAGCGCCGGGCCGGGAAACCACTGTGGCTCTACAACTGCATGGGACCGGGCGCGGACTACTTCAACCGGTTCATCGACCAGCAGCAGTGGCAGCAGCGCCAGACGATGTGGTTCTCGTACAGCCGCGGGGTCACCGGCTACCTGCACTGGGCGTACAACAACTGGCAGTTCGACATCAACGCGCAGGACCAGAAGGGCGACGGCTACATCGTTCGGCCGGACAAGGCACACCACACGATCGAGCTGTCAACCCGCTACGAGGCGTTGCGCGACGGGATGGAGGACTGGGAGGTCCTGAACAAGCTCGGCAAGACCAACCCTGGTCTTGCGCACGATCTGGCGGTCGCTGTCGCGCAGAACGGCAACAAGTACTCGAGGGACGTCTCGTACATGCAGCGGGTGCGGGCGATGGTGCTCGACGCGGCGGCCGGGAAGCCGGTCGTCGCGAAGGACCTCGCCAACGGACGGCCGACCACCACCGGACCGAACTGGGTGCAGGTCGATCTCGGCCGGCAGGCGCAGGTCGACCTGGTGCACCTGAACTGGGGTGCGGTGTACGGAAAGCAGTACCGCGTGCTCACGTCGTACAACGGAACGGACTGGGCGGAGGCGGGCACGCGGACCTTCGACCCGAAGGACGACCTGGCCAGGCCGGGTGGTGACGACGTGGTCGGGTTGAACGCGAAGGCGCGGTACGTGCGGGTGGAGGTGACCGAGACCAGCGGCGGCGCTTTCCAGCTGAACCAACTCGAGGTCGCCGGGAACTTGCTGCTGCAGCAGAACCTGGCCGGTGGCAAGCCGTACACGAAGCCGGCGCCCTCGGGCCGGTTCCCGGACAGCGGGAAGGAGGCGACCGACGGCGTGCTGGCGGACGAGTGGGGTGACAACCGCTCGTTCGGTTACGAGCTCACCTCCGGTCAGCACGTCGAACCGGCTGTCACGATCGACCTCGGTGGCATGCAGACGGTCGGCACGGTCCGCGCGCACGCCTACGAGGAATACCCGGACTATCGACCGGACGTGCTGTCGGTCGCGACCAGTCTCGACGGCAGGACCTTCACCGCCAAGGGACAGGTCAGCACGACCAACGGTGCCTCGCGCGTCTGGTACGACGTGAACTTCGCGCCGACCCCGGCCCGGTACGTCCGGGTTACCTACGTGAAGACCGGTACGGCGACTGCGACCGGGGTGTTCGTCGACGACATCGAGGCGTACGGACCGGGCCGGGCAGTCGAGGAGGTCCCGGGCGCGGCGGCGTACCAATGGACCGATGCGGGTCGGGCGGGACACGAAGTCATCTTCGCGCCGACGGCGACCGGATCGCTCGGGCGATGGGACTGGACGGCGGCGACGGGGTTGCGGCGGGACGACTTCGGCGGCGGCCCGATCGCGGGCAAGGTGACTGGTTTCCCCTGGTACAACCAGCAGCACGCGGTGGCGCGGAGCACGGCCGGGGAGCTGCTGCGCTGGTGGTGGATCGAGGGCGAGACCACGCCGCACTACGGCAAGTGGCCGGGCGACATAGCGGGGGACCCAGCGGCAGTCGTCTGGTCCGGTCAGCAACATGTGTTCGCCCGCTCGCCCTCTGGCGCGCTGACGCACTCGTGGTGGGACCCGGCCGACGGCGAGGTCCGCACGGATACGTGGACCGGTGCGCAGGTGGCTGGTACGCCGTCAGCATTTGTCTGGGGCAACCAGCTGCATGTGGTTGCCCGCGGCACCAACAACCATCTGTACCACTGGTGGTGGGGCCTCGACGACACCGAGCCGAATCTCGCGGACTGGGGTGGTGAGGCGTTCTCCGATCCCACCACCTTCGTCTGGCGCGAGCAGCAGCACGTGTTCACGCAGGCCGCCGACGGGCAGCTCTTCCACTGGTACTGGGATCCCTCGGCCGGGCTGACCACCGACAAGTGGGGCCGCGCTCCAGGCCGGTTCACCGGCGCGCCCGCGGCGTTCAAGACCGGCAACCAGCAGCACGTGGTCGCTCGCGGGCCTGGCAACCGGCTGTATCACTGGTGGTGGCAAGAAGGCGGCGCGTTGGTGTTCGAGGACCTGGCCGGCCAGGCGTACGCGGATCCGGTCGCGTTCGCTTTCGAGGACCAGCACCAGTACTTCGCGCAGAGCGCGACCAACACGCTCTACCACTGGTGGTGGACGCCGCAGGACGGCTGGCATCAGAACGACTGGGGCGGGAGCGTGCGGCAGCCGTCGTAGCAGCGTCTGCCGCCGTGATGGTGTGGCGGGCCGGCGGCCGGGCGCCACACCGGCCCGCCACACCGGCCCGCCACACCGGTCAGCCGGCCACAGTGACCGTGTAGTGAGCCCCGTCATCGGTGAACTCGTATCAGTCCTCTGGGCGGATCCAGTTGAAGGTGCGTTGGACGGCCGACTGCCAGTTCGTGTACTCCGAGGCGCGGCGGGCTGGGTCCATGTTCGGGAGCCATTGGCCGGCGCGGTGCCAGTTGCTGCGCAGGCCCTCCAGGTCCGGCCAGTAGCCGACGGCGAGACCGGCGGCGTACGCGGCGCCGAGGGAGACGGTCTCGGTGACCATCGGGCGGACGACGCGGACGTCGAGCAGGTCGGCGAGGAACTGCATGAGCAGGTTGTTCGCCGTCATCCCGCCGTCCACCTTGAGCGCGGTCAGCGCGATCCCGGAGTCGGCGTTCATCGCGTCCACGACCTCGAGGGTCTGGAAGCCGGTCGCCTCGAGCACCGCCCGGGCGAGATGGCCCTTGGTGATGTAACCGGTCAGCCCGGCGATCACCCCGCGCGCCTCGCTCCGCCAGTGCGGCGCGAACAGGCCGGAGAAGGCGGGCACGATGTACGCGCCGCCGTTGTCCTCGACCGTCCGGGCCAGCGTCTCGATCTCGGCCGCGGTGTGGATCATCCCGAGCCCGTCCCGGAACCACTGCACCAGCGACCCGGTCACCGCCATCGAGCCCTCGAGCGCGTACGACGCCGGGTGGTCGCCGATCTGGTACGCGACCGTGGTCAGCATCCCGTGCTTGGACCGGACGATCTCCTGCCCGGTGTTCATCAGCAGGAACGAGCCGGTGCCGTACGTGCACTTCGCCTCGCCCGGGCTGAAGCACGTCTGGCCGAACAGGGCCGCCTGCTGGTCGCCGAGCGCCGCGCCGATCCGGACGCCGGGGAGTACCTCGGTCGCGATCGCGAAGACCCCGGACGACGGCCGGATCTCCGGCAGGATCGCCTGCGGTACGTCGAACGCCTCCAGCAGCGTGTCGTCCCACTCGAGCGACTCGATGTTCATCAGCATCGTCCGGCTGGCGTTCGTCACGTCGGTGACGTGCAGGCCGCCGGTGAACTTCCAGATCAGCCAGGTCTCCATCGTCCCGAACAGGATCTCGCCGCGTTCGGCCCGCTGCCGCAGCCCGGGCGTGTGGTCGAGCATCCACCGGATCCGCGGGGCCGAGAAGTACGTCGTCAACGGCAGCCCGCACCGGTCGGCGTACCGGTCCGGACCCTCGTCGCCGGCCAGCTCGGTGACCAGGCGGTCGGTCCGGGTGTCCTGCCAGGTCACCGCGTGGCCGATCGGCTGCCCGGTGAGCTTGTCCCAGAGCAGGCTGGTCTCCCGCTGGTTGGTGATGCCGATGGCAACGACCTGGGCCGGCTCGGCGCCGATCTGCCGGATCGCGGCCGGCACCACCCGGGCGACGTTCCGCCAGATCTCCTCGGCGTCGTGCTCGACCCAGCCCGGCCGCGGGAACAGCTGCCGGTGTTCGCGTTGCGCCACGGACACCAGCCGCCCGCGCCGGTCGAACAGGATGCACCGGCTCGAGTTCGTGCCCTGGTCCACGGCCGCGACGTACTGCTCAGCCATGTCCCGGCTCCCTTCGCGCCGCCGGGGGACTCAACTGTCGTCCCGGAGGTCTCGCGCGATGGCTTCGGCGGTCGCCCGGACCATAGTGGTCAGGTCCGAGCGGTGCCGCAGGCGGCTGTCGCAGATGCGCTCCACGCGTCCGGCCAGGCCGACCGCCCCGACGACCAGGCCGCCGAGTCCGCGGATCGGGGCGGCGATGCCGGCCAGCTCGACGGTGTGCTCCTCGAACTCGCCGGCCCAGCCCCGGGCCCGGACCGCGGCCAGCTCCTCGGACAGCTTCGCCGGGTCGGTGATCGTGCGGGTCGTGAATGCTTCCAGCTTGCGCGGCCGCGAGGCGCCGCTGGTGTCGAACGCCAGCACGGCCTTCCCGAGTGCGGTCGCGTGCGGCGGGAGCGTCGTACCGACGTCGAGGTCCTGGTCGCTGTCGTCCGGCCGGAAGACATGGTGGACGACGACCACCTTGCCCTCGACGAGCCGGCCGACGCGGACGACCTCGCCGCTGCGGGAGGCGAGCGAGTCGGCCCAGTTGATCGCGCGGCTGCGGAGCTCGTTCGGGTCGAGGTACGTCTCACCGAGCCGCCCGAAGGCGTCGCTCAGGTGGTAGTGCGCGCCGCTGTGGTCCTGCTCGACGAACCCGACCTGGTGCAGGGTTCGGAGGATCCCGTGCACGGTCGTCTTCGCCAGGCCGAGCGCGTTACCGAGATCGGCGACCCCGAGGCCGTCCGGCGCGGCCGCCAGCAGCCGCAGCACAGCCGCGGCTCGCTCGATGGACTGCACGGTGCCCGGCACACCGGCAGGCTACCTGCGAACCACGCCCCTGGCTGTAGGCCGTGACTGCTCACTCGGACGCGATGGCTCGCAGTACGTCGAGGCGGGCAGCGCGGCGTGACGGCCAAACAGCGGCGAGTACGCCGAACAGGCCCGCGACGAGGACGGCGACGGCGAGCTGGAGGACCGGGATGGCACGCACCGACAGGCCGTTGTCGACCAGTGTGGACTGGATCGACGCCGCGAACGCGACCCCGATCACCAGGCCGAGGAGCGCGCCCAGCAACGAGATCGCGATCGACTCGACCCGGAGCATCCGGCTGAGCTGCGGCCGGTCCATCCCGATCGCCCGCAGCAGACCGATCTCGCGGGTCCGCTCGACCACGCCGAGGGCGAGCGTGTTCACGATCCCGAGCAGCGCGATCAGGATCGCCAGCGCGAGCAGGAAGCCGAAGCCGGCCAGCATCCCGTTCACGGGCTCGCGGGCCTGGGCGGCGTAGGCCTGCTGGTCGGCGATGGCGATCGTGGGGTAGTCCTTCAGCTGCGCGCGGACCGCGGCCCGGACCTGTTCCACTTGGGTGCCCTTGGCAACTTCGACGTACAGGACGGAGTCGGTCGGCGACCCGCCGACGGCGGCGTACGCCGGGAGCGACAGGACGACCGCGTTGAGCTGCCGGTTGGGGGCCAGGATCGCGCCGACCGTCAGTTTGTGCTTGCCGGACGCGGTGGCGAGCTCGAAGGTCTTGCCAACGGTCAGGTTGAGCATCTTGGCCAGGTTCCGCGGTACGACGGCCTGCCCGGCGCCGAGCGCGGCCACCGAACCGGAGTCGAACTTCGCCGCGATCGGCCCGTCGAGCGTGCCGTCGCTGACTCCGCGGACCTTGACAGTGGCCGAGCCGACCTTGCCGGTCTGCTGCCGGACGCGGTGGACGGACTGGACGCCGGCGACCTTCGCGGTCCGGTCGGCGACCTCCGGGCTGAAGCTCGGCGGGCCGCTCGACGTGATGACGAGCTCGGAGGTGCCGAGGGCGTCGGCGATGCTGTGGTTGATCGAGGCCTTGGCCGAGGCCGCGATCACGAGCAGGCCGCTGATCAACGCGACCGAGATCATCAGCGCGGAGGCGGTCGCGGAGGTCCGGCGCGGGTTCCGCTCGGCGTTGCGGCGGCCGAGCGTGACCGGGGCCTTGCGTCCGAACGGCCGCATCAGCAGGCGGACGACGTACCGGCTGATCAGCGGGCTGATCATCACCACGCTGAGGATGGTCATCGCGCCGCCGACTCCGACCAGGAGAGCGCCCGGGAGGGCACCGGCCTTGAGACCGATGGCGAGCAGGATCAGCGACATCAGCAGGAGGAACCCGCCGATGGCGACCCGGGTCAGCAGGCGGCGCTCAGGGGTCGGTACGTCGTCGCGCATCGCAGCGATCGGCGGCAGCTTCCCGGCCCGGCGCGCGGCCGGAAATGCCGCGGCGAGCGTGACACCGATGCCGATGATGTAGCAGGCGATGATCGTGGCCGGAGTGACCTGCAGAGTGGCGGTCGGGATGCGCAGGTCGAGACGCTCGTAGGCGAACCGGATCCCGACGGCCACGCCGATGCCGATCAGCAGACCGAGGGTCGATCCGAGCATGCCGATCACGAAGCCCTCGGCGAGGACCGTGCCGGTGACCTGCCCGCGGGACGCACCGATCGCGCGGAGCATCGCGAGCTCGCGGGAACGTTGCGCGACGACCATCGCGAAGGTGTTGACGATCAGGAACGTGCCGACGAACAGGGCCAGGCCGGCGAAGGCGAGCAGGAGGGTGCTCAGGCCGCCGAACGTCCGGTCGAGGTCGTGCTCGCCGTCGGTGGTGACCTGCGCCGCGGTCCGGACCTTGACCCCGTCGCCGAGCGCTTTGCTGATCGCGGCGCTGACTGTTGCGGCGTCCGATCCAGGGGCGACGGTGACCGTGATCGAGGTCCAGCCCGGTTTGCCGAGCAGGAGGAGCTGCGCGGTGGCGCGGTCGAAGCTGACCATCGGCTGGCCGGCCGCGACGCCGGCGAGCGCGGGCGTGGTGATTCCGGTCAGGGTGGCGGTGACGGCTCTGGTCGGCGTGATTACCCGGAGTTGGTCGCCGACGTCGTACCCCTCGCGGCTCGCGGTCGACTCGTCCAGCGCGATCTGGCCGGTGCCGAAGGGCGCCGTACCGTCGAGGAGCTTGAAGGGTGCGGTGCGGGTGTCGCCCGGCCAGGACAAGCCGAAGGTGGTCAGGCCGTAGGTGGTGATCGGGTTGCCGTCGAGGGCGAGGATCTGTACGCCGCTGACGAGGAGTTGTGGGTAGGCACCGGCCACACCGGGTACGGCGCGCACGCGGTCGACGACGTCGGCCTGGAACGTCGCGGGGAGATTCGAGTCGCTGTCGATCGGAGTGGCCGGCGTGACCGTGACGTCCGCCGTACTCACGGCGAAGTTCTTCTTCAGCGCGGTGGAGAGCGTGTCGGTGAAGACCATCGCGCCGCCGGCGAACGCGACGCCGAGCATCACCGCGACCGTGCACAGGACGAACCGGAGCCGGTGCGCGAGCACCGACCGGAGACCCAGCTTGAGCATCAGCCGGCCACGGCGGCGTCGAGCTGCTTCATCGTGTCGAGCACGGTCTCGGCCGTCGGGTCCTGCAGCTCGGACTCCAGCCGGCCGTCGGCGAGGAAGAGGACGCGGTGCGCGTACGACGCAGCGGTCGGGTCGTGGGTGACCATGACGACGGTCTGGTCGAACTCCCGGACCGAGCGCTGGAGGAAGCCGAGCACGTCGGCGGAGGAGCGGGAGTCGAGGTTGCCGGTCGGTTCGTCGGCGAAGACCACCTCCGGCTTCGAGATCAGGGCGCGGGCGCAGGCGACCCGCTGCTGCTGACCGCCCGACAGCTCTGACGGCTTGTGCCCGAGCCGGTCGGCCAGACCGATGGTGTCGACGACGGTCGTCAGCCAGTCCTGGTCGGGTTTCCGTCCGGCGAGATCGAGCGGGAGCGTGATGTTCTCCAGCGCGGTCAGGGTCGGCACCAGGTTGAACGCCTGGAACACGAATCCGATACGGTCCCGCCGCAGATGCGTCAGCTGCCTCTCCGGCAACTTGCCGAGCTCGACGTCGCCGAGGTAGACGCTCCCGTCGGTTGGCCGATCCAGGCCGGCCAGACAGTGCAGCAGCGTCGACTTCCCCGACCCCGACGGCCCCATGATCGCGGTGAACCGGCCCTTACCGAACTCGGCACTGACCTCGTCCAGCGCGATCACCCGGGTCTGCCCACCCCCGTACCACTTACTGACCGCCACAGCCCGCACTGCCGCCACATCCACACTCATGCGACGAACGCTATCCACCCAAGGTTCCAGCCCCCACCCCGGCCAAGCCGGTGGTGTGCTCAGCCGTCTATGGAGATTAGGTCTATGCCGGCGGATTCGGTGGCTACTTCTTCTACGGTGCGGGTGGGGAGGGGTGGGGGTGTGCCGCCCCATGCGGGGCACAGGGCTTTGTGGTCGCACCAGTCGCAGAGGGGGCCGGGGCTGGGGCGCCAGTCGCCGGAGTCCAGGGCCTTGGTGATCGCGTTCCAGAGGGCGGAGACCTTGCGTTCGCAGGCGCGGAGGTCGGCTTCGTCGGGGATGTAGCGGACGATCTCGCCGTTGCCGAGGTAGACCAGCTGGAGCATCGCGGGGACCACGCCGCGGAGGCGCCACAGGACCAGCGCGTAGAACTTCATCTGGAAGAGCGCCTTGGCCTCGAAGAACTCCGAGGGGGAGCGGCCGGTCTTGTAGTCGACGACCCGGATCTCCCCGGTCGGCGCGACGTCGAGGCGGTCGACGTACCCCCGCAGTACCAGACCGGACTCGAGCTCGGTCTCGACGTACAGCTCGCGCTCGGCGGGCTCGAGCGCGTTCGGGTCCTCGAGGGTGAAGTACTTCCCGAGCAGCTGCTGCGCCTCGGCCAGCCAGCGTGCGAACTCCTCGCCGGACTCGTCCTCGGCGAACAGCTCCGCGATCTCCGGCTCCGTCTCCAGCACCCGCTGCCACTGCGGCTCGAGCATCTCCGCCGCCTGCTGCAGCGTCCGCTCACCCCGCGGCAGGTCGAACAACCGCTCCAGCACCCCGTGTACGACGGTCCCGCGGACAGCAGCCGACGACGGCTTCTCCGGCAACCGGTCCACCACCCGGAACCGGTACTTCAACGGGCAGCTCATGAAGTCCGCCGCCCGGGACGGCGACAGCGCCCCGCGCGGATGCTCGTGAACGTCAGCAGCTGCAGCAACACTCATGCCAAAACCCTAGGCGCTCCCGCCGACACTTCGTGCACACCCCGCCCGAGCCTGTGGAAAACCTGTGTTGCGGCTCTGACGGTGGGTGTGTAGCACGGAGTTACCTGCGGACCAGTAGCGTTGGCTCGATGCCTGATTCGCGTGACCCCCAGAACCCCGCCCAGCCGGCCGGCCCTCCGCCGCCCGGGACCTGGGTGCTCGGTCGTATCCGCGGGATCCGGTTGACCATGCGATTCACCTGGTTGCCGGTGGCGATGCTGCTGGCGGTCGGCTTCGCCGCGATCATCGGGCAGCAGTTCCCCGAGCTCGGCGGCTGGCGCTACCTGGCCGCGTTCGCGTTCGTGGTCGCGTTCACGCTGTCGATCCTGGTGCACGAGCTGGCCCATGCGCTGATGGCGATGCGGTTCGGTATCGGCGTCTCGGAGATCAACCTCGGCTTCTTCGCGGCCGGCACGCACATCGAGGGCGAACGGAAGTCACCGCTCGAGGAGTTCGCCGTCTCGGTGGTCGGCCCGATCGCGTCGCTGGTGGTCGGCGGCCTGGCGTACTTCGCCTCGCGCGCCTTCGACGAGGGCGTCGGGTACGTCGCCCTCTGGGAGCTCGGCGTCGCGAACCTGATCGTCGGCGTGACCAACCTGCTCCCCGGACTCCCGCTGGACGGCGGCTGGGTGCTGCGGGCGATCGTCTGGAAGCTCACCGGCAACATGCACACCGGCACGATCGTGGCCGCGTGGGCCGGGCGGGTGCTCGCGCTGGCCGTCGTGGCCGCCCCGGTGCTGACCGAGGAGGTCTGGAACCGGCAACCGTCGATCCTCGACTTCGTCATCGCCCTGCTGATCGGCTTCTTCCTCTGGAGCGGCTCCACCGCAGCCCTGATGCAGGCCCGGCTCCGGCGAAAACTCCCGACCCTCCAGGTCCGCACGCTGGCGCGCCGCGCGATCGCGGTCCACTCCGGTACGCCGCTGGCCGAGGCGGTCCGGCTGGCCGGTGACGCCCAGGCCGGCGCGGTCGTGGTGATCGACGGCGACGGCAAGCCGCACGCGCTGGTGTCCGAGACCGCCGTCGCCGCGGTGGCCCCGAACCAGCGGCCTTGGACCACGGTGAGCGAGGTTTCCACCCGGATCGGCGCGGGCCACATCATCGGCGTCAACGACACCGGCGAGGAGATCCTGGCCACGATCCGCGAGCACCCGGCCTCGGAGTACCTCGTCCTGGACAGCGACGGCGCGGTGTACGGCGTCCTCGCCACCGGTGACGTGGAGCGCGCTTTCCGCAACGGCTGAGGCAGCGGCGGGGGCTTCGGCCGGGCAAGGCTCGGTTACGCCGTACGGGTCACGGAAAGTTATGGTGAGCGCCTTATGGCTGACTTGCGCGACTTCCCCGACCAGGCGTACTCCGGGGTCCACCACGGCCCCTTGCAGGTGGGCGAGTGGATCACCCTGCAGGACTCGAAGGGCCGCCGGCACTCGGTGAAGCTCGAGGCCGGCAAGATCTTCCACACCACCAAGGGCGGGATCGCGCACGACGACCTGATCGACGGCCCGGACGCGGTCGTGATCAGGTCGAAGGGCGGCGTCGAGTACCTCGCGCTGCGGCCGCTGATGGCCGACTACTCGGTCTCGATGCCGCGCGGCGCGGCGGTGATCTACCCCAAGGACACCGCGCAGATCGTCACGATGGCCGACATCTTCCCGGGCGCCAAGGTGGTCGAGGCCGGCGCCGGGTCCGGCGCGCTGACCACCGCGCTGCTGCGCGCGATCGGCATCCACGGGCAGCTCATCTCGTTCGAGCGCCGCGAGGACTTCGCCGAGGTCGCCCGCAAGAACGTCACCGGTTTCTTCGGCGGCGAGCACCCGGCGTGGCGGCTCGAGGTCGGCGACCTGGTCGAGAAGCTGAACGAGCAGGACGTGGACCGCGTCATCCTGGACATGCTCGCCCCCTGGGAGTGCGTGGACGTGGCCGCGGAGGCCCTGTCACCCGGTGGGGTGTTCTGCGCGTACGTCGCCACCACAACCCAGCTGAGCCGGGTCGTGGAGACGCTGAGGGCACACGGTGAGTTCACTGAGCCGCGCGCATGGGAGTCGCTCGTGCGAGACTGGCACGTAGAGGGCCTGGCCGTGCGGCCGGGCCATCGTATGCAGGGACACACGGCCTTCCTGGTCACTGCCCGGCGGATGGCGCACGGGGTGCAGGCACCCCGCAAGAAGCGCCGCCCGGCTCCGGGTGCCTACGGCGACGACTACGCCGGCCCGCGGCGCGAAGAACGACCTGCACAGGTCACGGAGCCCATTACCTCCGAAGACGGGCCGGAAGCAACTGATTCCGTGTCCTGAGGTCCGCTGCACGAACGTGATGCGACGCACCTCGCCGGTTGCCGTCATCCGCAACCGACACGTGATGGGATTCAGCTTGCCCAGTGAGGTTTTCTGGGTAAGGTCCATAGGGTCGAGCCCCACATGGTGAGGTGATGATCGTGGCTGGAGACGAGAGTCCTACCGCGGCAGAACTGCGTAACCAGGTCCGGTACCTGGAGGCCGAAGTCGCGGCGTTGCGACGACGGCTGCTCGAGCACCCGGCAGACAGCCGGTCGCTCGAGAGCAGGCTGTCCGAAACACAGGCTTCCCTGGCGAGTGTCACCGCTCAGAACGAGCGGCTGGCCGACACGCTGCGGGAGGCGCGAGAGAAGATCATCGCCCTGAAGGAGGAGGTCGACCGGCTGGCCCAGCCGCCGTCCGGTTTCGGCACCTTCCTCGGACGTAACGATGACGACACGCTGGACGTGTTCACCGGGGGCCGCAAGCTCCGGGTGGCGGCCAGCCCTTCGGTCGACCTGGACGCGCTCCGGCTCGGCCAGGAACTGATGCTGAACGAAGCACTCAACGTGGTCGAGGCCTGCGACTTCGAGGTCGTCGGCGACGTGGTGATGCTGAAGGAACTGCTCGCCGACGGCGAGCGGGCGCTGGTGATCGCGCAGGCGGACGAGGAGCGGGTCGTGCGGCTCGCGTCGCCGCTGCTCGACATCGCCCTGCGGACCGGTGACTCGCTGCTGCTGGAGCCACGCTCCGGGTACGTCTACGAGAAGATCCCGAAGTCCGAGGTCGAGGAGCTGGTGCTCGAAGAGGTGCCGGACATCGACTACACCCAGATCGGTGGCCTGGCCGGTCAGATCGAGCAGATCCGGGACGCGGTCGAGCTGCCGTACCTGCACAAGGACCTGTTCCTCGAGCACGAGCTCAAGCCGCCGAAGGGCGTGCTGCTCTACGGCCCACCCGGCTGCGGCAAGACGCTGATCGCGAAGGCGGTGGCGAACTCGCTGGCCAAGAAGGTCGCCGAGCGGACCGGGGTGGCCGAGCAGAAGTCGTTCTTCCTCAACATCAAGGGCCCGGAGCTGCTCAACAAGTACGTCGGTGAGACCGAGCGGCACATCCGCCTGGTCTTCCAGCGGGCGCGCGAGAAGGCCTCCGAGGGCATGCCGGTGATCGTGTTCTTCGACGAGATGGACTCGCTGTTCCGCACCCGCGGCTCCGGCGTCTCCTCCGACGTCGAGAACACCATCGTCCCGCAGCTGCTGAGCGAGATCGACGGTGTCGAGGGCCTCGAGAACGTCCTGGTGATCGGTGCCTCCAACCGCGAGGACATGATCGACCCGGCGATCCTGCGGCCGGGCCGGCTGGACGTGAAGATCAAGATCGAGCGGCCGGACGCCGAGTCCGCCCGGGACATCTTCTCGAAGTACCTGACCGCCTCGCTGCCGCTGCACGCCGACGACCTGAGCGAGTTCGGCGGCGACCGGGCGTCGTGCGTGAACGGGATGATCCAGCGCACGGTCGAGCGGATGTACACCGAGGCCGACGAGAACCGGTTCCTCGAGGTCACCTACGCGAACGGCGACAAGGAGGTCCTGTACTTCAAGGACTTCAACTCGGGCGCGATGATCCAGAACATCGTCGACCGGGCGAAGAAGATGGCGATCAAGGCGTTCCTGGACGAGAACCAGAAGGGCCTGCGGGTGCAGCACCTGCTCCAGGCCTGCGTGGACGAGTTCAAGGAGAACGAGGACCTGCCGAACACCACCAACCCGGACGACTGGGCCCGGATCTCCGGAAAGAAGGGCGAGCGGATCGTCTACATCCGTACCCTCATCTCCGGCAAGCAGGGCACCGAGCCCGGCCGGTCGATCGACACCGCGACCAACACCGGTCAGTACCTGTAACTCCCGCGTCAACCAACTGCCCCCGGACCTCGGTCCGGGGGCAGTTGTCTGTGCTGTGACAACGCAGTGCGAGCGGTCGCGACGAAGACGCGCGCGACGGCCGAGGACGGGCGCCAGACGGCATGCACCTCGCAGGCCGGCAGGGCGTCGGTCAACGGAAGACAGCGCACGTCAGCCAGGCGCGCGGCCACCGGTTCGGGAAGGAGGGTGAACCCGCCCTCAGGGTCACGGAGGCGGAGACTGCGCAGCCCTGGGGTCGGACTCTCCCACAGGCGGAACGTTTCGCCAGTGCTGTGCAATGCGGCGAGTACGGCGTCGTAGTACGTCGGGGCGAGCTCGCGCGCGATGAACCGAAACGTCTCACCACGCAGATCGGCGAGGGAGATCTGGTCGCGGCGGGAGAGTGGGTGCTGCTCGCCGAGCACGACGACGTACGGCTCGCGACGCAGTACCTGCCGCTGGAAGCCGTCGGGACCGATCCCGTTCCACGGCGTGTATGCCGGCAGCAAGGGCGCGGTGGAGCACCTGACGAACGCGTTCGCCAAGGAGGTCGGCGCCCGCGGGATCACCGCGAACTGCGTCGCCCCCGGGCCGCTGAACACGTCGTTCTACTACCCCGTCGAGACCGACGAGTCGATCGCCGGCGCGAAGGCCCGCTCGATCGGCAACCGGCTCGGCGAGATCCACGACGCGCGTTCCTCTGCCAACCCGAACAGGCGTGGATCACGGCGCAGACGATCCGGGTGAACGGCGGGATGGCCTGACCGCGGGACGGCAGGGTAGTGAAAACCCCCGGTGCGATCGGGGGGTTTCCCTGATTTCGGCCGGCGGCGCGCCGCCGTACCTTGCTGGTATGGCGACGGACGAGGTGCGCAAGGACCTGCGGGCAGCGGTGGCGGCCCGGCAGGAGCTGGGCCAGGAGTACGAGAACGAGCTCATCGACAGCTTCCTCGAGAAGCTCGACCAGCGCGACGCCCAGCGCCGCGGCATGCCCCTGCCGTACGCCGGCCACCCCGAGCCGGCCCGGCCACGGCACCCGAGCCGCGAACCCGACCCCGGCGGCCTGGCCCTCGCGATCGTCTCGGTCGTGGTCGCGATCCCGATCACCGCGATCGCCGCCGCCATGGTCGGAATGCCCGGCGTGATCATCGCCTGGTTCGGCCTCCTCGGTATCAACTTCGCACGCACCATGGCCCGCCGCCGCTGAGCGCCCCCGTCGTCCCGACCTCGCGGCTGTCCGTCAGATGACAGCGTGGGTGGGGCGTCGGAGGGGGCTACATGAGCGGGTCGGCGGGGTTCGGCTACCAGATCGTCAGCGCCGAGGAGCTGCGCCGCCGCGCGATCGAGGCGGCGATGGCCAGGGTCAACGCCCGGCTGACGGCCGTCACGATCCTGCGTGCCGAAGTCGGGAAGACTGCGGCCGCGAGGGTCTCGGCCACCCGGATCAGTCGCCTGGAAACCGCTGACGTCGAACGCTTGAACGACCTCGACAACACCTTGGCGGCCGAAGAGCGGGCCCTGGTGGCCGCAGCCGAAAGCGTTAGGTCGGAGCGCGCCAAGCAGGCGCTGGAGCGTGAAATCGACGCGCTGCAGGTCGCGCTTCCGACGATGCGGTTCCGCGGTACAGCCCGAGAGGCACCACGCCCGACAGCCAAGTCCGGCACCGGCGAGCAACTGGCGCACCGGGTCGACGCGGTGCTGGAGCTTGCTGTGCGTCTGGATGCGTCGTTCCAGGCCGACATCCGGAAGCTGGCTGGCGTCGTGACGGACGGTCGCTCGTCGTCGGCGAGAGCGCTGGGCTTCTTGACCGAGATGGAGGCCAGAGTCACCCAGGGTCTCAAGCGGCAACAGATCGCTCAGCGCCGCGCCGAGCGGACGCGCGAGCTCACCTACGAGTACGCCGTACTCCTCGCCAGTGACACCGCGCAGGGAGAGCAGGCGCAGGCGCTGATCGCGCAGTTGCCCGACGGTGATCTGGATGGCGCCGTCCGAGCGTTGCGCGACCTGGAGCTGCGCCGGACCAGGCAAGCTGACCAGCGCTTCGCTGTCGACCAAGCCACGGCAGTGCTCCGCGAGATGGGGTACGGCGTCGACGTCGAGCCGTCGACCGGCGCGACCGTGGCGATGGTCTCCGGAGCCGACTGGCCGCACCACGGGCTGAAGGTCGTGTTTCCGGCCGATGCCGAGGGCGTGCACACCATCCCGGTCGCGTTCGAGAACACCGATGCGCGGGACGACGCCGCCTTCGACAAGTCGACGTGCGACGCCATCGACCAGCTGCGTGATGGGTTGAGCGACCGCGGTGTCCCGACCACGCTGACGTACCAGCGTCCGCCAGGTGAGCTTCCGGTTCAGCGGCACGCGCGTCGGCGGATGGTGACGTCGACCAGGCCGGCCGTTCGTAGGAAGCAGCTATGAGTCCGCGCGGGCTCGACGAGCACCCAGCCTGGTTGCGGGAGATCGACTCCTCGCTGACGGTGACACCGGCGTACGTCCTGCACGGGAACCTGCGTGACCGCTACCTGGTACCGATCGCCGACGGTCGCTGGGCGCCGCTCGACCTGCACCCCGCCCTCTGGGACACCTTGCGGAGAAGCGGCTACGCGGCCGTCATCCGGCACACGCCTGGTGGCGTCCAGGTCTATCCCAACGAGCCGGCGGCCCTCCGAGCCGTCGCGCAGGCGACTGGCCTGAGCGGTGACTTCAGAAGCCGACCGATCGGTCCGGACCAGCTGACCGGCCTCCTCCGTGCGGTCACTTCCTGTCGCGACACGCGCCTGGCGCTGACGATCGACTATGTGTCGCAGTGGCGACCGGCCGGGACGCCACCGAGCGATGCCGAGCATGCCTTCATGCAGTCGGCTCTGGCCGTGATCCACGACGCCGTACCGACCGTCGTGGGGCACGAGCGGACGACCGGGTTGTTCAATCCCGTCCTGTGGCTGGTCGACCGCCCGGCCGACCTGCCGCCGTGGCTCACCGGCGGGTCCGAGGGCATTCGCCAGATCTCGGTGCCGCAGCCGGAGCTGGGTGTTCGGCTGCGGCTCGCGCGCAGCCTGATCGGATCGATGCAGGGTGGCGACCAGCTGACCCGTCCTGCGCTGGAGGACGCGGCCGACCGCTTCGCCGAGCGCTCGGTCGGGATGTCGCTGCGGGCGATGATCGCGACCACCCAGCTGGCCCTGGACCAGAACCTCGGGCCGGAGCGGATCGACGATGCCGTACGGGCGTACCAGATCGGCATGACGGACAACCCGTGGGCGGACACCGAGCTGCGAAATCGGCTCCGGAAGGGCGAGGCCGTCCTGACTGCGAAGGTCAAGGGTCAGCGCCGGGCGGTCCGGCACGCCCTGGACATCCTGATCCGCTCCAACACCGGCATGAGCGGCGCCGAGCGCGGCGGCGACGCGACCGGGCCACGAGGGATCCTGTTCTTCGCGGGCCCGACCGGTGTCGGCAAGACCGAGCTGGCCAAGCGCATCACCCACCTGGTCTTCGGCGACCAGAACGCCTATGTGCGGTTCGACATGTCAGAGTTCGCCGCCGACCACTCAGAAGCCCGGCTGATCGGTTCGCCCCCGGGGTACGAGGGCCACGGCGAGGGGGGTGAGCTGACCAACGCCGTCCGGCAGCGGCCGTTCTGTGTCGTCCTGTTCGACGAGGTCGAGAAGGCGCATCCGCGGATCCTGGACAAGTTCCTGCAGATCCTCTCGGACGGCCGGCTGACCGACGGCAGCGGCGACACGGTCCACTTCGGCGAGACCATCATCGTGTTCACCTCGAACCTCGGCGTCCCGGAGCTGCGACCGGGGGAGCCCGTGCCGGTGGGGGCGGAGCTCGAGGCGGTCGTGAAGCACGCGATCGAGCATGAGTTCTCGGTCACCATCCACCGCCCGGAGCTGCTCGGCCGGATCGGCGACAACATCGTGGTGTTCGACTACATCGACCCGGTCACCGCCGTGGAGCTCGCGGACAACGCCGTCGGCAACGTGATGCGGCGGGCCGCGGAGCAGCACGGCGTCGAGCTGACGCTCGCGCCCGAGGTACGCCGGGACATCGTCGAGCTGGCCGTCGCGGACCTGTCGAAGGGCGGTCGTGGCATCGAGCGCGTAGTCGAGTCCACGTTGTTGGTGAACCCGCTGGCCCGCGCCCTGTTCGACCTCCCCGCCGGCACGACCACAGCCACGGTGAATGCACTCGTCCGGGAGGAGGGCGGATGGTTCACGACGAAACTGGTCTGAGCCTGCGGATCACCCGGTTGGTCGCCCCTGTGACCGCGTTGGGACCGGGTCATCGGGTGGTGCTCTGGGTTCAAGGCTGCGACATCGGATGTGTCGGCTGCGCGTCCGTGGACACCTGGGACCCGAGCGGCGGGCGGGTGCTGGCGACCGACGAAGTCGCCGCTGCCGTTGCCGAACAGATCCGGTCCGGGTATCTGGACGGTCTGACCATCACCGGCGGGGAGCCGACGAACCAGCCCGAGGCCCTGAGCAGACTCGTCCGAGAGGTCCGTCGACTCCTCGATCCGGAGCTGATCGACGTCCTGGTGTTCACCGGCCGCACGGAAGCGGCCGCTGCCCGAAGAGCGCCCGAGCTGATCGCTCAGGCTGATTGCGTCGTCGCCGGACCGTTTCGGCGTGACCTTCCGGCAGCTGGCCGGCTGGTGGCCTCCAGCAACCAAGTCGTGAACTACCGGTCTCCCGAGGCCCGCGACCGCTATGCATCGTGGCTCGCCGCGGACGGCGCCCGGCTCGAGGTGGCCGTCGACGAGGGAGCCGTCCTGCTGATCGGGATCCCGAACCGGGGAGACCTCGATGACTTCGAGCTGCGCCTTCGCGACCGTGGCGTCGGTTTGGACGGGGTGTCGTGGCGACCATGACCTGTCCGCACTGCAAAGCCGAAGGTATCCAGGCGGACCTTCTGCTCTGCCCTCGTTGCTTCTCCAACCTGACGCTGCTTCCGGCCGCGCCTGTGGAAGAGATCACTCCGGTCGAGTCCCCGATCCGGCCCGCGGCGGGGACCGGTATCTGTCCACGCGAGTGGTGCGCCGAGCCCTACCCGCCTGGTGCGACGGTCTGTCCCCGCTGTGCCCATCCAGTTCCGCCGATCACCGCGACCAGCGCGCCGCCGGTCGGCGTTTCGGCGGTCCGGTTGCGGCTACCTGACGGCGCGACCGTCGGTATTCGGCCGATGGCTGTTGTTGCCATCGGCCGGGACAGCTCGGACGCCCGCATCGCGGACGGGCTGGCGTCGTACGACGGGGTATCGAGACAGCACGCCGAGCTGACGGTCGCCGACACCGGTGTCGTACTCGCCGACGTCGGCTCGGTCAACGGAACCGTTGTCGACGGTCGACCTGCCGGCAACCGTCCGGTGCCACTCGACCCGGGCCTGCACGAGGTTCGGCTCGGCCGGGCGGCGGTGCTCACGATCGACGTGATCGCGGGGGAGGAGTCATGACGATCCTGCGGATCGCGGCGCGAACCCACGTCGGCCGCGTGCGAACCGAGAACCAGGACTGCCTGCTGATCAACACCTGGCTGTCCGCGCGCGACGGTACCTATGCCCGCGAGCAGGTCCTCCGGCCGGGCGAAGACCCGTACGTGGCCGCGGTCTTCGATGGGATGGGCGGGCACGCCGGCGGCTCGGTCGCGTCGCGGGTGGCCGCGGCCACCCTGGCCGCCCGGCCGTTGTCCGACGTCGAGCCCGGGACGATCACCGAGCGGGTCGCGGCTGCAGCGCGGGCGGTTCAGACGGTGTCGGACGACGTCCACGGACTGCGAGGCCTGGGCTCGACAGTGGCGGGTGTGGCGGTGACCGCGACGCGGTTCAGCGTGTTCGCCGTCGGTGACAGCGCGGTCTTCCGGATCGCCGAGGGGTCGGTCGGTGAGCTGACCGTGCCCGATCGCCGGCCAGATCCACATCGGGACGGCGCGACGGTCCTGACGCAGAGCCTGTCCATGTACACGTCGTCCCCGGACCCCGCGGTGGAGACCTACCCGATCGTCCGTCCGGTCCGCCTCTTGATCTGTACCGACGGCCTCACCGACGTCGTCGCCGCAGACGACCTACGCGCCCTGCTCGCCGGCCCAATCGGCAAGCCCGGCGTACCCGAGCAGGCAGTCACGGACCTAACAGCCGCGACCTTGAAGAACGGCGCCCCAGACAACGTCTCGCTCATCGTCCTGGACCTCGTACCACCAGACCCCCGGGAGCCCAGCCGATGACCCTCACCATCCTCCTCGCGGCCGCGGTCCTGGTCCCGTTCTTGTTCTGGGTCCTGAAAGGCGCCCGACCGAAGATCGGCGCGGGACCGCGACAGTTCCACGCTCATCGCTGGGGATTCTTCCGGCGGTACTCCGTCGACAGCGCGTCGTTGTGGCCGTCACTCATCCTCGGCGGCATCGCGGTCGCCCAGCTTGCCGAGGCACATCAGCTCGGGACGTCGGTCATCGCCGGAGGCTTCTTCCTCGGGTTCACGTGCGGTGTCCTCTCCCGCATCGGCGCCGACGCCGTCGTTCACTGGCTGCTGGCTTTCGTCTGCTTGGCCGGGTCGATCACAGAGATCTGGGAGCTTGGCGGTCGGTACCCGGACCAGCCCGTCTATCCGTACGTGCTGCTCGTCCTGCTCACGGCCTGTTTCCTCGTTGGCGCGGCGCGCGGTGGGATCGCGAACCTGGTCTCGCCGCGGCGTGCTCAGGTGTACTTCGCCATCGTCGACGTCGTCCTGTTCCTGGTGAGCCCGGGGAACGTGCCGCTGTACTACCTCGACCCTGGACCGCGGGCCCTCTACCTGGTGGTGGCCTTCGGCGCCTGCTTCCTGCTCGGGTTCGTGAACGTCGGCATCGCGGTCGGCCTGATGGCCGCCGGCTCGGCCGTGACCAACTTCGTGCTCACCAACGGTGCCTCGTGGACCGATCCGACAGCGCTGGTTCTCGCGCTGGTCGGCGCCAGGGTGGCGTTGCTGGGGCGATCAGCTTTTGCTACGGGGGTGCGCAGATGACGGAACGACCTGTGACGCGGCACGAGTCGGCGGACGATCGGGCCAGGCCGGTGACGCGGCACGAGAGTGAGCGGACCGGGGCGCCGGTGACTCGGCACGAGGGGGACGAAGCGTCGGTCGGGCGGCACGTGTCGCGGGCGCGGTTGATACCTCCGCCTGAGGTGGACGCGCGGTACGAGTACGTCCGGGAGCTGTCGTCGGGTGGCGCTCAGGCCGATGTCGTCCTGTTCCGGGACCGGAGCAACGGTCAGGAGGTCGCGATCAAGATCTACCGGCCGGACGCGTCGAAGGTGCTCGACCAGGACGCGATCAAACCGCTGGAGTCCGCCGACACGGATCACGTCCTGGAGTTCACGCTCCACTCCGATGACTTCCAGGTGTGGGAGGTCCAGGAGTACCTCCCGCTCGGCAGCCTGGAGGATCTCGTCAACCGTCGCGGTGCCGGCCCGCAGGCGCCCGAGTTCGTGCTCGACGTCCTGAAGGAGATCGGGCAGGCGCTCGACCATGTGCACGCGCTCGGCGTGTCACACCGGGATCTGAAACCGCAGAACATCCTGATCCGGCGGGAGACTCCACTGGACTGCGTGCTGGCCGACTTCGGCCTCGCCCGGATGGGGGTCCTGTCCAACGCGATCGGTTCGGTGGCCGGTACCTACATCTACACCTCGCCGGAGGGCAGCGTCGGGCGCGGCAACAAGGCAAACGACTGGTGGGGGCTGGGTGTCATCGTCCACGAGCTGCTCACCGGTCGTCACCTGCACGCGATCCCTGGCGGAGACGGCGTACTGAGCGAGGTGCGGGTGCGCGCGGCGTACTTCGAGCAGTCCTGGTCGTACGACGAGGTCACCGACCCGCGCTGGAAGCTCCTGCTCGACGGCCTCCTGTCACCGGCCGAAGGCCGCTGGGTCTGGGCCCAGGTCACGGAGTGGATCGCGGGCGGGTCGCCGGCGATCACCGCGCACTGGCCGAACCGGACGCCGATCAGCCGGCGCCGCGCCCGGAAGTCGTACCACTTCGCTGGGGTGCAGTGCACCGAGCCGGCAGAGTTGGCGCGCGCGATCCGGGAGAACTTCACGGTCGCCCGCGACCACCTCGCCGGTGTCCGCGTGTCGGACCTGCGGGCGTGGTTGCACGAGACGCCCGTCGGCGACGAGGCCGACGGCATCCTCGACGCCGTGCGTTCGGGTGCTACCTCGCCGGGGCGCGCAGCGGTCGAGCTCCAGTTGCTGCTCGATCCCGAGCACGAGCCGTCGTTCCGCGGCCGGGAGCTCTCCGGTGCGGAGCTCACCAAGACGATCCGGGCCGCGCTGAAAGGCGATGCGGCCGCGGTCGAGTGGGTCCATGAGTTGCGCAGCTCGTCCGTGCTCTCGGTCGTCGGTCAACACGCTGAGGAGCCGCTCCTGTCGCGAGCGGACGACCTGCTGGCCATGTGGTGGCGCCGCATCGACACGGGACTGCTACAAACGGGGTTCTGGGCGCAGCCGGAGGTGCGGAAACTCGTCACGGACGCCGTCCCACGACTGGAGGGGACCCTCCTCGACGCGGCGTTGAGCGACGAAAAGCGGAAGATGGTGTGGAGTCGCGCCCGGGAGCTGCTGTCGGACAGGCGGTCAGTCGAGCGGACCGATCAGCTCAAAGTCTCGATATCGCGTGAGTTGAACTTGGAGAACTTCGTCGAGGCCGCGGTGGTCACCCTGGTCTTCCCGTCGTGGTTCGAGGAGGTCGAGTCACGACAGAGCGCGGCCGCCGCGAAGGCCAAAGCGGAGAGGGACGCGGCCCGTAAGGCGGCGCAGGCCGAGTCGAAGGCCGAGCGGGAGCGTCAGAAGGAGGCCATTCGCCGGGACCAGGGCCTCCGGATCCAACGGAGGCGGACCAAGGACAAGATCGCCATCGGAATCGGCGTAGCGACCTGCGCAACGGTGGTGCTCCCGTGGCTCGTGGGCCGTTACCTGCTTCGCGGGAGATGGCCGCGCTACAACTACTCCGCGGTGTACGACGTCGACGCTCGGCGTGCGGGCGCGTACTTCCTCAGCGACTGGCTCAGCGGCTGCATGGTCGTCGCCGTTCTGGTCGCCGCATACCTGGTCCTCCGTCCTTGGCGGCAGCGCGTGGGGACAATCGTGGCCACCGCGCTGGGCCTGGGCGCGATCTGGTACTGGGGCGTCCCGTATGTCCAGGCACAGTGGCAGAAGCAGGAAGACACGACGGTCGCTCTGCTGTCGAGTACGCCGTACCCGTTCGAGGACAAGTACTACACGTGCGGATCCGCCACCCTGACGGGGCGGCGGATCAACGCGGCCGGGTACGTCGAGTCGTACTCGTACTCGATGTTCACCGGGCGGACCAAGGGCAGTACGACGCAAGCGTGCAACCTGATCGAGGTCTACGACGGCTGGCAGCGGATCAAGAGGTTCGATCTCCGGGCGAAGCAGTACGTCGACAGCAACACCTTCTCGAGCCCGGTCACCGTCACCGAGAACAGGCCGCCGGAGAAAGCCGTCTTCACCGTGCAGACGAGATCGGGAAAACTGACGTACAAACTGTCCGCGCTGCTGGCCCGGTGACTTGGCTTCTTACAGCGGGATCCGGTGTCCGCTCGCGTCGTACGCCCGGACCTGTTCGGTCGGGGTGGAGTTGTCGTGGAGGATGGCTCGGCTGTCGGTGTAGGCGTAGCCGTTGGTCACGATGCCCCTGATCCAGGGGGCGGCGCCGCCCTTCCAGACGTAGCGGGACTCGATGCGGGCGACTGTGGGGTGGGCTCGGTAGAGCTTCCAGAACTGGAAGGACCTCTCCGTCGGGCCGGTGCTGAAGCCGGAGCCGCCGATGCGGGTGAGGGGTTGGGCCTTGGTGGGCTGTGGGGCCCAGTCCGTGTCCCTGACCGCAACGATGTTCATACCCGGCTGGCACAGGGCGATGCCCTGGTCGTAGTAGCCGCCCGGTTGGGGCGGTCCCTTGACGAGCAGGATCATCAGCTTGCTCGTGGGAGAGAGGCCGCGGACCCGGCGGTCCCAGAGGACCTGGACGGGCTTGCTGCGGCCGTTCGGAAACCGGCAGGACGCCTGGGCGGCCGCATTCGCCTCGTTGGCGGGGACCGGCCCGAGGTCGACCGATGTCGGGAGCGGCAGATCGGTGTCAGCGTTCGGCGGGAGCGAGTTCTTGACCTTGACGCTTGGCGTAGCCGTTGGCGTCTCGCTGACCGGAACCCCTTGGTCGTGGATCCGGTCGGCCACAGCGACCGTGCCGGCAGCGACGGCAGCGACGGCGGCGACCGCCCCGACAGCGGCGACCGGTGCGATCCAGCGACGACGTGCCGCACCTGCCGGCTGGGTCTGGTCCAGCACGCGGTTGCGGAGGCGTGTGTGCTGCGCCGGGGTCAGCGGGGGGACCTGCGGCGGATCGAGCTTCGTAGTCATGAGAGCTCCTCGAGAAGGGCGACCTGGCTGAGCAGGTCGGGGAAGCGGCGGCGGGTGCGGTGCAGGCGGGCCTTGACGGTGCCGACGGATACTCCGAGAGCCTCAGCGGCCTCGGTCTGCGTCAGGCCGGCCCAGATGACCAGCTCGAGCGTCTCCCGCTCGTGCCTGGGCAGCTTCGCGACGGCCCGACGTACGGCGGACATCTGCCGCTCGTCGTCCAACCGGCGGGCGACGTCGGTGGCATGGTCCGGTCCCGGTGCCACTTCCGGGAGCCGCTCGACCAGCCGACGGAACCGGGTGCTGGCACGAGCGACCGTGCGGCACTCGTTGCCCGCCACCACCAGCAGGTAGGCGCGGGCGCTCGGCGACGCCAATGGGCCGGGCGGCCTGCGCTGGAACTTCCGCCACACGGTCACGAACGTCGCCTGCACCACCTCCTCGGCGGCTGTCCATGACGCGGTACGGCGGAACGCGAACGCGTACACCGCGTCCGCGTGGCGGTCGAACAGCTCGCCAAGAGCCTGGTGATCGCCCTGGCGCAGCCGCTCCCACACCTGGGGGTCCGATTCAGTCACACCGGTAAGTGCCCGCGAGTCCCGCCGATGGTTGCAACGATCTCGCGTAGCCCGGTCTCCACGTCGTTTGGTAGGTCCAGTAGCAGGCCGCGGTGGACCCCGTACCAAGGGGAGAGCCAAGCCCAGTCCTGTGCCCGTTCGCGCAGCTCAGGGCTGGGTTGGTAGGTCTCAGCGACGCCCTCGCAGCTCAAGGCCCAGGCGAGGTCCAGGGCGGGGTCACCGATCTCGGCGTCGGTCCAGTCGATGACACCGGTCAGCTGACCGTCCGACATCAGGATGTGGTCTGGCCCGAAGTCAGCGTGCACCAGGGACGTCCGTACCCTCGCAACGCGCCCCAGCAACGCCTCCGCAGCTCCCCGGACCTCAACAGGGAGCAGCGGCACCACCTGCGTCCGGAACTCGTCCAGCACGACCGCCTTCTCCGCAGCCGCCGTTGCAGCGTCCAGTGCGCCGTGCGCGACCGCTTCGTCCACGTCGACAGCGTGCAGCGCCTTCAGAAACGCACCGAGCTGCCGACCTGTCTCACGGCAACCTCCAGCGAACGGCTGGCCGGGCAGCAGCAGGTGACGTACGCCGTCGTCCGTCAGCGACGGTACTGGTATCGGCAGCGGCAGCTGTGGCGCGAGCCAGGGGAGGAGGGTCGCTTCAGCAAGCAGCCGGGGACGGACCGCAGCCCGTCGAGGTGACCGGTAGAGCCACGGGCCCTCGACCCACGCATCGCTGTCCCAGCCCTCGCTGACCGTCACCTGCAGACCCCTGACGTACGCACCGAGCAGCCCGACCGTGTCCGGCATGAACGACCAGTCTGGGTCGTCCAGCCGCGCCACCAGGTCCGCCGGTGACATCCAGCCGCCCCACTCGACCTCCTCCGGCTGGTGCCTCACCTCGCCGTCCCAGACGCACGTGTACAGGTAGGCGTGGTACGTCGTCCGGTCGTCGGCGTAATCGCCCTCAGGCAGTCGTGTGAGCTCTACACCCGCAATGCCCAGCTCCTCCTCGAGCTCGCGGACCACCGCGTCGAAGGGGTCCTCACCAGCCGCGACGACCCCGCCGGCGGCAAAGTCGTAGCGGCCCGGGTACACGTCCTTCGTCGGCGTCCGGCGGTGCACGTAGATGTCGCCGGACGGGTTCCGCACCACGACGCCGGTCGCCGCGTGCCGCAGGTTGTCGCGGCGCATCACCGACCGCGGCACGGATCGGATGACACGGTTGTCTTCGTCCAGGATCGCGACCAATTCCTCCATCCCGGCAGTTTCACAGGTAACCCTGTGGACACAGCAACTCGTTTAGCCGTAGGGACCGCGTAGGCTCGTGGGCATGAGTGTTCGGCGGATCATGGGTACCGAGACCGAGTTCGGGATCTCGGTGCCGGGCCAGCCCGGGGCCAACCCGATGCTGACCTCGAGCCAGGTGGTGAACGGCTACGCCCAGACGCAGCCGCTCGCGCGGAAGACGCGGTGGGACTTCGACGAGGAGCACCCGCTGCGGGACGCGCGCGGGTTCGACCTCAGCCGGGAGGTGGCCGACTCGAGCCAGCTCACCGACGAGGAGACCGGCCTGGCGAACGTGATCCTCACCAACGGCGCCCGGCTGTACGTCGACCACGCCCACCCGGAGTACTCGGCGCCCGAGACCACCAACCCGCGGGACGCGGTGGTGTGGGACAAGGCCGGCGAGCTGGTGATCATGGAGGGCGCCCGGCAGGCCCGCCTGATCCCGGGCGCGCCGCAGCTGAACCTCTACAAGAACAACACCGACAACAAGGGCGCGTCGTACGGCTCGCACGAGAACTACCTGATGCGCCGGTCGACCGCGTTCGCGGCGATCGTGCGGCACCTGACGCCGTTCTTCGTCAGCCGCCAGGTGGTCACCGGCGCGGGCCGGGTCGGGCTCGGCCAGGACGGCGCCCAGCACGGCTTCCAGATCAGCCAGCGCGCGGACTACTTCGAGGTCGAGGTCGGCCTGGAGACGACGCTCAAGCGGCCGATCATCAACACCCGCGACGAGCCGCACGCGAACCCGGACCGCTACCGCCGGCTGCACGTAATCATCGGCGACGCGAGCCTCTCCGAGATCTCGACGTACCTGAAGGTCGGCACCACCTCGCTGGTGCTGGCGATGATCGAGGACGGCTGGCTGACCGACGACCTCGGCGTGGACCGGCCGGTCAGCGCGCTGCACGAGGTCAGCCACGACCCGTCCTGCACACACCTGATCACGCTCAAGGACGGGCGCAAGCTCACCGCCGTCCAGCTGCAGACGGAGTACCTCGAGCAGGCCCGCAAGTACGTCGAGGACAAGTACGGCGACGACGCGGACCGGCAGACCAAGGACGTGCTGAACCGGTGGGAGCAGGTCCTCGACCAGCTCGCCACCGACCCGATGAAGCTGTCCGACCAGCTCGACTGGGTCGCGAAGTACAAACTGCTCCAGCAGTACCGCGACCGCGACGGCCTGGAGTGGGACGACCCGAAGCTGCACCTGATCGACCTGCAGTACGCCGACCTGCGGCCGGACAAGGGTCTTTATTACAGGTTGGTGAAGTCGAACCGGATGCAGCGGATCGTCACCGACGAGGAGATCCGGATGGCGGTCGCGCACCCGCCGGTCGACACCCGGGCCTACTTCCGCGGCCGCTGCATGCAGCAGTACGCGCCGCAGGTCGCGGCCGCCTCCTGGGACTCGGTGATCTTCGACCTGCCGGGCAAGGAGTCGCTGCAGCGGATCCCGACGCTGGACCCGTTGCGGGGCACCAAGGCGCATGTCGGGGCACTTTTGGACCAGTGCGACACCGCGAGTGACCTGGTTCGCACCATCACTGGGGGTGCCGCCGGGTAGGGTCGCTATTGAGGGCCGGTCAGGTGGCCCTCCCAGCGGTTCTAGGAGGTGTGTGGCCATGGCGAAGGACGGCGGTCAGCAGCACAAGCAGCCGAAGCGTTCGTCGAGCGAGGAAGAGATCGAGCAGGTCGAGACGTCCGAGGATGTCGCCGAGCGCAAGGAACGGCTCGACGAGGACGTGGACTCGATCCTGGACGAGATCGACGAGGTGCTCGAGGAGAACGCCGAGGAGTTCGTCCGCGGGTTCGTGCAAAAGGGTGGGGAGTGAACCGCTCGATGACTTTCGATGCCTCCGGCCGGTTGCCGGAAGCCTTCCTGACCCCAGGTGGCTCGTCGTTCATGGACTTCCTGGCCGGGCACGCGCCCGACCTGTTGCCCGGACGGCGCAGCCTGGGGCAGGCCGACTTTTCCGCCGACGTCCCGCACGGTACGACGATCGTCGCGGCCACCTTCCCGGGTGGCGTCGTGATGGCCGGCGACCGGCGGGCCACGATGGGCAACATCATCGCCCAGCGTGACATCGAGAAGGTGTTCCCCGCCGACGAGTACTCCGCGGTCGCGTTCGCGGGCTCGGCCGGCTTCGGGATCGAGATGGTCCGGCTGTTCCAGGTCGAGCTCGAGCACTACGAGAAGCTCGAGGGCGCGACGCTGAGCCTGGACGGCAAGTCCAACCGGCTCAGCGCGCTGATCCGGGGCAACCTGGCGATGGCGATGCAGGGACTCGCCGTGGTGCCGCTGTTCGCGGGCTACGACGAGGACATCAAGGGCGGGCGGATCTTCTCCTACGACGCCACCGGCGGCCGCTACGAGGAGCACCACTTCCACAGCGTCGGCTCGGGCTCGCTGTTCGCCCGCGGCGCGCTGAAGAAGCTGTACCGCGAGGACGCGTCCGAGACCGACTGCGTCACGATGACGATCCAGTCCCTGATCGACGCGGCCGACGACGACTCGGCGACCGGTGGTCCGGACATGTTGCGGCGGATCTTCCCGGTGGTCGGCGTGGTCACCGCGGACGGTTACCGGCGGCTGCCCGAGGACGAGGTGGCGGCGCTCGTCGACGCGGCCTGGGCGCAGCGGCACGAGCGTCCCGACGGTCCGGCCGCGGCCTCCCTGACGTGACCCTTGACCCGATCGACTGACAGAGGACGACACCTTCGATGAGCGTTCCCTTTTACGTCTCGCCCGAGCAGCTGATGCGGGACCGGGCGGACTTCGCCCGGAAAGGCATCGCCAAGGGCCGCAGCGCGATCGCGCTGCAGTATGCCGACGGCATCCTGTTCGTCGCGGAGAACCGCTCGCCCGCGTTGCACAAGGTGGCCGAGATCTACGACCGGATGGCGTTTGCCGCCGTCGGCCGCTACAACGAGTTCGAGAACCTGCGGATCGCCGGCGTCCGGCTGGCGGACATGCGCGGGTACTCGTACGACCGGCGCGACGTCACCGGCCGCGCGCTGGCCAACGCGTACGCGCAGACCCTCGGCGCGATCTTCTCCTCGGGAGGTGAGAAGCCGCTCGAGGTGGAGATCCTGGTCGCCGAGGTCGGCGGCTCGACGGCCGAGGACCAGATCTACCGGCTCACCTACGACGGCTCGATCGCGGACGTCCGCGGGTACGCCGTGATGGGCGGCCCGGCCGATCAGGTCGCGGACTACATCGGCGAGCACTTCCAGGACGGCATCTCCCTGGCCGGGGCCCTCCGGCTCGCGGTGGACGCCCTCGGGCACGACGGCACGGACGTCCGGCAGCTGACGCCCGACCAGCTCGAGGTCGCGGTGCTCGACCGGACCCGGAGCCAGGTGCGCAAGTTCAAGCGGATCTCCGAGGAGACCCTCGCCCGCATCCTCTCCGAGTCCCGCCCCGACACCAGCCCGACCGTGGAGCACGACACCGCTGATTCGGCAAGCGCGACGTCCGAGGACGCGACTTCGTCCGACGACGCTGCCGTCGCGCCACCGGCGGACGACGCGCCCATCGCCCCACCGGAGAACCCCGAGGACGACCGCCCGCTGTGACGGAACAACCAGAGGACTCAGCCGTCACGGAATACGTGGCGGCTGAGTCATCTCGTCCCGCGGATCCTGAGCCTTGGGAGTTGCTGGGGGAGGAGCCGGGGTTTCGGCGGTTTCTGACCGTCAGGCTGCGCCGCTACCGGATGCCGGACGGGCGTGAGGTCGAGTGGGACGTCATGGGGCCGGAGTCCGAGGACGGGATCTCGGCCGGGATCACCGTCCTGCCGCTGACGCCGGACGGGCGGATCGTGACCATCCGGATGTTCCGCGCCGGCCCGGACCGGGTGGTGACCAACCTGCCCGGCGGCCTCGTCGAGCCCGGTGAGGACGTGGCGATCGCCGGCGCCCGCGAGCTCGAGGAAGAGACCGGCTACACCTGCGAGACCCTCGACGTGGTCGGCTGGCAGTGGTCAGGTGCCTCGTCGACCTTCCGCAAGTACGTCGCGATCGCCCGCGGCTGCCGGCCCGAGGGTAAGCAACAGCTCGACGAGGCCGAGGACTGCGTACCGGTCGAGCTCACCGTCGACGCCCTCCGGACCGAGTTGCGTACGCCGGGCGCCATGACCGGCATCGACGCCGCCTACCTCGCCCTCGACCACGCCGGCCTGTTGTAGCCCGGTATCCTCGACCAAGGACCGCGACTGGCGTTGAGGTGGACTACCACCGGGAAACGGTCTGCCGAACCGGCTTCGCCGCGCGCCTGGGCACTTGGCTCACTTGAGGAGTGCGCGATGACTGCTGAACTGATGGTCGGGACCGAGCTGGCGGCCGCGATGGTGACGCGGGCCGCCGAGCGGGCTGCGGAGTTGGTCGAGAAGACCGGCGTCCAGCCGTGTCTCGCGACGGTGCTGGTCGGGGACGACCCGGCGTCCGCGACGTACGTGCGGATGAAGCAGAACCGCTCGAAGAAGGCGGGTATCGCGTCCCGCAGCGTCGTACTGCCGGCCGAGACGACCACCGAGGAGCTCGTCGCCGAGATTCACAAGCTCTCGAGCGACCCGGCCGTGCACGGAATCCTGCTCCAGCACCCGGTGCCGGCTCAGATCGACGAGCGGGCGGCGTTCGAGGCGATCGACCCGGCCAAGGACGTCGACGGCGTGACGATGCGATCCTTCGCTGCGATGGCCTTCGGCGACCCCGGCTTCCGGTCGGCAACCCCCGGCGGGATCATGCGCCTGCTGGAGGCGTACGACGTACCACTCCAAGGTGCGCACGCCGTGGTCATCGGCCGCAGCCCGATCCTCGGCAAGCCGGCCGGGATGTTGCTGCTGGCATCGAACGCGACCGTCACCTACACGCATTCACGGACGGTCGACCTGCCCGCGATCGTCCGGACCGCCGACGTCGTGATCGCCGCGGTCGGCAAGGCCAACTTCGTCCGCGGCGACTGGCTGAAGCCGGGCACGGTCGTGATCGATGCCGGGTACAACGAAGGCAACGTCGGCGACGTGCACTTCGAGGAAGCGGCCCAGGTGGCGCGGCTGATCACGCCGGTCCCGGGCGGCGTCGGGCCGATGACGATCGCCCTGCTGCTGGAGCAGACCGTCGATGCCGCCGTGGCACAATCCGAGACGGATGTCCACGCTGTGGCGACTCTGGCCTAAGGTTTGGGAAGACGATCCAGCCGCGATCCAGCGAGGATCCAGCGACGGGCAGGGAGGCGAAGACGTGGCGGTACGGGCGATCCGGGGTGCCACCCAGCTCGACGTGGACGAGCGGGAACACCTGCTCGACCGGACGGCGGAGCTGGTGCGGGCGGTCCTGGAGGCGAACGAGCTGGAGAACGAGGACCTGATCAGCATCCTGTTCACCGTCACCTCGGACCTGCGGTCGGAGTTCCCCGCCGTCGCCGGCCGGCAGATCGGACTGACCGACGTACCGCTGATGTGCATGCAGGAGATCCCGGTCCCGCACGCACTGCCGCGGGTGGTGCGGCTGATGGTGCACACTGAGTCGTCGCGGTCGCGGGACAAGATCCAGCACGTCTACCTGCACGGCGCGACCGCGCTGCGGCCGGATCTCACGGGTGCCCAGTGAGTGTCGATGCCTGAGCTGCGCGGCCCGGTTCGGATCGTCGGCACCGGCCTGATCGGTACGTCGATCGGCCTGGCCCTCGCCCGGCTCGGCGTGGTCGTCGAGCTGGTCGACGCCAACCCGGACAGTGCGCTGATGGCCGAGCGGATCGGCGCCGGCTCGCGGCTGGTCCAGATCGAGCCGCAGCTGGTCGTGGTCGCCGTACCGCCGGACCATGTCGGCGCGGTGATCGCGGAGCAGCTCGAGCAGACCGACGCGATCGTGACGGACGCGGCGAGCGTGAAGTCCAAGCCGCTCGCCGACGCCCGCGGGCTGACCGGTGATCTGACAGTGGATTTGACGCGGTATGTCGGAAGTCACCCGATGGCCGGCTCGGAGCGGAACGGCCCGCTCGCCGGACGCGCGGACCTGTTCGACGGCGCGACCTGGGCGATCACGCCGCACGAGACCAGCTCGCCCGACGCCGTCGAGCTGGTACGACGACTCGCCGAGGCCTGCGGCGCGCGGACGGTCGAGATGTCCGTGGAGGACCACGACCTGGGCGTCGCCCGGGTGTCGCACCTCCCGCACTTGATGTCGGCGCTCGCGGCCGGCACCCTCGCGGACGCGCCGTCGTCGCACCTCGAGCTGTCCGGCCAGGGGGTCCGGGACGTGACCCGGATCGCGGCCGGCGACCCGGCGCTGTGGACGCAGATCGTCGCCGCGAACTCGACGGCGCTGACCGGTCTGCTCGAGCAGATCCGCGGCGAGCTCGACCGGCTGCTGGTTGCCTTGGGCAAGGAAGAGGCGGGCGACGAACTGACCGCGATCCTCGGCCAGGGCGTGTCCGGCGCGGTCCGCGTCCCGGGCAAGCACGGCGCCCCGCACATCGACCTGGTCCCGGTCCTGGTCACGATCCCCGACCGCCCCGGTCAGCTCGCCCGCCTGTTCGCGGACGCCGCCGAGTCCGGCGCCAACGTCGAGGACCTCCGGATCGACCACAGCCCCGGCCGCCCGGTCGGTGAGGTCGAGCTGGCCGTCAAACCGGGCTCGGTGGACCAGTTGGTCGAGGTGCTCACCGACCGCGGCTGGGTCGTCCACCGCTGAGGTCCAGCTGCGAAATTGTCACCGGGCGCAGGTAATCTTCGGGCATGATCATCGCTGTGGACGGCCCGAGCGGGTCCGGTAAGTCGAGCACGGCGCGCGGCGTCGCGAGCCGGCTGGGACTGCGGTTCCTCGACACGGGCGCGACGTACCGCGCGGTGACCTGGTCGGCGATCGAGCACGGGCTGGACCTGGACGACAAGGCAGCGGTGGCGCAGCGCGCCCGGGAGCTGCGGCTCGAGCTCAGCACCGACCCGGTGAACCAGTTCGTGATCGCCGACGGGACCGACGTGACGACGGCGATCCGGGAGCCGCGGATCAGCGAGGTGGTGTCCAAGATCGCCACCAACCTGGACGTCCGCAAGGAGCTGATCCGGCGGCAGCGGGCGGTCATCGACGACGCCCAGTCGAGCGGCGGGATCGTGGTCGAGGGGCGCGACATCGCCACCGTGGTCGCGACCGACGCCGAGCTGAAGGTGCTGCTGACTGCGGACCAGGAGGCCCGGATGGCCCGCCGCGGTGCCGAGCTGGCGGCCGGTTCGGTGACGGCGGAGGAGCTCCGTGACCAGATCGTCCGGCGGGACGCCGACGACTCGACCGTGTCGGAGTTCCAGGTGGCCTCCGACGGTGCGGTCACCATCGACTCGACGTACCTGTCGCTCGAGGAGGTTGTGGATGTGATCAGCAGGCTGGCGAAGGAGACCGCGACGGTGCCGCATGACCGCTGAGCTGACCGGGCGCAAGGATCAGCACCAGGAGCCGCCCCGCACCGATGACCTGTCGCCGCTGCCGTACCGCTTGGCGCTGCCGATGCGGAAGGTGGCCCGGCCGTACTTCTTCCGCAAGTACGACCTGACCGTGCACCACGAGGAGCGGTTCCCGCCGACCGGGCCGCTGCTGATGACGCCGAACCACCTGAGCCTGCTCGACGCGCCACTGCTCGGCGCGGTCGCGCCGCGGATGCTGCACCAGCTCGGCAAGATCGAGGTGTTCGGCGGTCCGCAGGGAGCGTTCCTGCGCCGGATCGGGCAGATCCCGGTCGACCGGGGGACGTACGACGTGCTCGCGGTCCGCAAGTGCATCCGGGCGCTGCGTGACGGCCGGGTGCTGAACATCTACCCCGAGGGTCATCGCGGCGCGGGTGATTTCCGGCGGATCCGGGTCGGGGTGGCGTACCTGGCGATGGTCACCGGCGCTCCGATCCTGCCGGTGGCGCTGATGGGGACCCGGCCGCCGGGCGGTGGTCTGAGCAGCTATCCGGCCCCCGGGAGCCGGATCGACGTCGTGTATGGCGAGCCCTTCTCCGTGGACCGCGTACCCTTTCCCAGGAGACATTCCGACGTACAGGCGGTCGCCGACCACATCGGCGACGTGCTGCGCGCCCACGTGAAGGCGGCCGTCGAAGCCACCGGCCACCCACTTCCGGGCCGGCCAGACCAGAAGGACCCTGATGACTGAACTGCCCACCGATGTACCGACGCACGAGCGTGAGGACACCGGCCCGCTGCCTGTGCTCGCGATCGTCGGCCGTCCGAACGTGGGCAAGTCCACGCTGGTCAACCGCATCATCGGCCGCCGCGAGGCGGTCGTCGAGGACACCCCGGGTGTGACCCGGGACCGGGTGTCGTACGACGCCAACTGGGCCGGCCGCGAGTTCACCGTGGTCGACACCGGCGGCTGGGACCCGGACGCGGTCGGCATGGCCGCCCTGGTCGCCGCGCAGGCAGAGGTCGCGATCAACGCGGCCGACGCCGTGCTTTTCGTCGTCGACGCGAAGGTCGGCATCACCGACGCCGACGAGGCGGTCGTCCGGGTGCTGCGGAAGTCCGGCAAGCCGGTCGTGCTCGCGGCGAACAAGGTCGACGACCAGCGGATCGAGTCCGAGGCGATGAACCTCTGGGGGCTCGGCATCGGCGAACCGTTCCCGATCTCGGCCATGCACGGGCGGGGGACCGGCGACATGCTGGATGCGGTCCTGGCCGCGCTGCCCGAGGCGCCGGCGGAGCGCGACGGCGAGGTCGGCGGGCCGCGCCGGGTCGCGATCGTCGGCAAGCCGAACGTGGGCAAGTCCTCCCTGCTGAACAAGGTCGCCAAGGAGGACCGGGTCGTCGTCAGCGACGTCGCCGGGACCACGGTCGACCCGGTCGACGAGCTGATCACGCTCGGCGGTCAGGAGTGGCGGTTCATCGACACCGCCGGCATCCGGCGCAAGGTGAAGAACTCCCAGGGCCACGAGTACTACGCCTCGCTGCGGACCAACGCCGCGATCGAGCGGGCCGAGGTCGTCGTGGTGGTGATCGACGCCTCCGAGCCGATGACCGAGCAGGACCTGCGGATCATGAACGCGGTCGAGGAGGCCGGCAAGGCGCTCGTGATCGCGTACAACAAGTGGGACCTGGTCGACGACGACCGGCGGTACTACCTGGAGAAGGAGATCGACCGGGAGCTGGTCCAGTTCCGGTGGGCGCCACGGGTGAACATCAGTGCGATGACCGGGCGGCACATGGAGAAGCTGGTGCCGGCCATCGAGGCGGCGCTGGACGGCTGGCAGACGCGCGTCCCGACCGGCCAGCTGAACGCGTTCCTCGGGCGGCTGGTGGCGGCGCACCCGCACCCGGTGCGGTCCGGGAAGCAGGCGAAGATCCTGTTCGGCACGCAGGCGACGACGATGCCGCCGACGTTCGCGATCTTCACCTCCGGGCAGATCGAGCCGTCGTACCAGCGGTTCATCGAGCGCCGCCTGCGCGAGGACTTCGGCTTCGTCGGCAGCCCCGTGCACGTCCAGATCCGCGCCCGGCAGAAGAACAAGAAGCGCTAAGACCATTTCACCCGCTTGGAACAGCTAGCGGCCCGGTAAGGCCTCCGGCAGGCTCCGTGTCCCCAACACGCCCTGCGGAGGCCGCCCATGCACCCCCTCCTCACCGCAACCCTCACCGCCACCCTCCTCGCAGCCCACAGCACAACCCCCGCCGCCGCTGAAGCCACGCGTCCCACCCCCGGCATCACACGCGCTGGGGCTGGAGGCGCGCCCGCGGCCCCGGGGGTCGCGCGTGCTGCCGGTGCAGTCGCGCCTCCTGCCCCCGGCGGCGCAACTGCTGGCGTTGGGCTTGCGTCTGTTTCGGCGGGCCGGGTTGGAGGTGTTGCGGGCTCAGCTCCCGCAGCTGAGGGCTCCGGGGTTGTGCGTACCTACGAGGTCGAGCAGCCCGGCACCCTCCCCTCCGGCTGCTCAACGCCGGCTGGGAAGGCTGCTGCTTCGGTAGCAGTCCAGGGTGATCAGCACGTGCTCCTCGTCGACGACCATTCGTCCACCTCCCACACCGTCGTCACCTGCCCCCTGGACCCCCGCCCAGCAACCACCTTCTCCTTCAAGACCCTCCCCGCCGCCCTACCCAACGGCTTCCTCGTCAGCCTCCTCACCGGCACCACCCTCGCCTACCACCTCAACATCACCCCCGACGGAGCCGTCCACTGGTACGACGGCACCCACTGGACTCAGCTCGCCACCGCAAACACCGTCCACGTAGGCGCCTGGAACACCTTCCGCCTGGAAGCGACCCCACAATCGGCCCAGCTCTTCGTCAACGAAATCAACCTCGGCACCGCCTCCCGCGCATCAGCACCCACCCCGAACATCACGGCGTACCAACTAGCCAGCAACGGCACAGTCCCCACCGGCGACCGCATCTACTTCGACGACGTCACCACCACACCCGGCCGCACCTACGACACCGAGCCTCTCGGCGCCACCCCCTCCGGCTGCACCACCCCAGCAGGCAAGTCAGCGGCAGTTGTCAGCAACGTCCGCGCCCACTCCGGCACAGCGTCCCTCCGCCTCGACGACCGAGCCACAAACACCCAAGAGGTCGTCTCCTGCCCGGTAGTCCCGCAGCGCGGCATCGACCTCCGCCTCTCGACGTACCCGGCCGAAGTCCAGAACGGCTTCCTCATCTCACTCCGCGGCCACTTCGAGGGCCAACCCGACCCAGCCGTGGTCTTCCACCTCGCCTTCGTCACCGACGGCAGCATCCGCTGGTATGACGGCCTCGCCTGGACGACCGTGACCACACCCGGCGCCGTCCCGGTCGGAGCCTGGACCGACCTGAGGATCCGCGCAGCCGTCGACGAGGAGTCGATCGAGGTGCTGAAGGACGACACCGTGATCGCCCGCGCCGGCCCGGTCGGCATGCGCCGGGTCACCGACATCACCGGCTTCGACCTGTCGAGCAACGGTACTGCGACAGCGGGGGACGAGGTGTTCTTCGATGACGTACAGGTCGACGCGGCTCCCGAGGTACTGCCGCCTGGTGCCGTCGGCATCGGCCCGGCGGTGACGATCCAGCAGGAAGACGGGCTGCTCCAGATGCCGCACTCGTCGGTCAGCACCGGCACCGAGGCGATGGTTACGTATGCAGCGCACGTCGACACCGCCGCGGGTACGGGGACTCGCTTCGCGACCTCGGCGAACGCGGGGGAGACGTGGTCCGTGGCCGCCGCCCGCAACCCGATGCCGGACGAGCAGTCGTACAACCTCTCGCGGTTGCGGAACGGCGATCTGATGGCGCTCTCGTACCACACGTACATGCGCGCGGGGGACCGCAGCGCCGACGTCGAAACCAAGGTGTCCCACGACGGCGGCCAGACCTGGGGAACGCTCCGGGTCGGCGCGATGACAACGCCTGAGACGATGCGGCCGATCGACGCGAACAGCAGCCGGCCGGGGCGGTCGCTAGGTGGATTCGTGCTGGTTCACAACGTGGTCGAGGACGCGGACGGGACGCTGTACCAGTCGGCGTGCGGCTACTACACGAACGACACGAAGTACCGCCAGTTGATCCTCCGCTCCACCGACGGCGGCGTGAACTGGACCACGCTCTCCACGGTCGCGTACAACGGCACCCAGCCCGGCGAGGGCTTCTGCGAGGCCGCGATCGCCCGCGCCGCGGACGGCTCCCTGCTCGCCGTCATGCGCACCGGCAGCTACCTGAACATGTACACCGCCCGCTCGACCGACAACGGCCGCACCTGGACCACCCCGTCGATCCTGCGCGCCGGAGGCCTCGCCGTAGTAGGCGTCTACCCCAACCTGATCCCCCTCCTCGACGGCCGCCTCGCCTTGTACTACGGCCGCCCCGGCCAATCCCTCATGCTCTCCCCGGACGGCTCCGGCACGACCTGGCTCCCGCCCACCCCCATCGACTACCGCAACTCAGCCAACGGCAGCGCCATCCCCCTGACCCCCACCACCCTCCTCACCTTCGGCGACCGAGGCGCCAACTGGTCCCCCAACAAACCCCCCACCTCCACCATCTGGTCCCGAACCATCACCCTCCCAACCCGGTAAAAACCACCCCACCCGATGGGGTAAGGTTTACTCCGGTCCGCTCCTTGGAGAGCGGGCAACGGGCTGTGGCGTAGTTTGGTAACGCGTCTGGCTGGGGGCCAGAAGACCGCAGGTTCAAATCCTGTCAGCCCGACCCTCGAAGGGGCACCGATTCTGTCGGTGCCCCTCTTTACGTTTCTCCCATGAAGCCATCGGGGGACCGGCGGACCTGGAACGACGAACAGCTGCGCCAAGCAGTCGAAGGCAGCCGTTCCTGGCGCGCGGTCGCCCGCGCACTGGGACTGCACGGGACCTCCGCAGGCACGATCCGCGTGCTGAAACGCCACGCCGTACGTCTTGCGCTGGACACCGCCCACTTCACCGGCCAACGACGCTGGTCCGACCGAGAGCTGCGTGCTGTGATGCGCGACGCGACTTGCTGGGCGGATGTGATCGCCGGACTGGGAGTCAGCGACGGGTCGGAGAGCCGGGTGCGGATCAAGGGGCATGCGGTTCGGCTCGGGCTGGACTGCTCGAGCCTGAGACCTTCGGAGCGTGAAGCATTGTCTGGTGACGTCTTCGATCAGCCCGTTCGACCGGAGTCGCTGCGGAGCTCGGCGCCCGCGCTGGCCATGGCTTGGTTCAGTCTGCGGGGTTGTGCGGTGGCGTTGCCGATCGAGCCCGAGGTCTACGACCTGCTGGTGACTACGGCGAAGGGCGTCCAGCGGGTACAGGTCAAGAGCAGTGCGCGCCCGGACGCCCAAGGGCACTGGGGCGTGGAGATTGGACGGCGGCCGTATGTGCTCGACAAGTCGGCGAGCAAGATGCCGTACGACCCAGACGACATCGACCTGTTCTTCGTCGTGCTGGGTAACGGAGCCATGTACGTAATCCCCAGTTCGGTGCTCGGCGGCCGAGTCCGCATCTACGCCGACACCTACGCGCCGTACCTGGTCGGCGATGCTTCCGGCCTGATGCATTGAGGGGCACCGATCGGTGCCCCTCAATGTGCTGCTGTCAGTGCACCTCGGCGAGTTGTTTCGGCTCTGGTTCGGTGGGGTGTAGGGACTCGCCTTCGATGTCGACGCGGGGGGTGATGCGGTCCAGCCACTTGGGGAACCACCAGGCTCGGTCGCCGAGGAGGGAGAGGATGGCGGGGACCAGCGTCATGCGGACCACGAAGGCGTCGATGAGGACGCCGATGGTGAGGCCGAAGCCGATGGCTTTGATGATGGGGTCTTCGACGAGGATGAAGCCGGCGAAGACGGACGCCATGATCAGCGCGGCGGCGGTGACGACCCGGGCGCCGTGGCCGAGGCCCTGGATGGTGGCGTCGTTGGCGTGCCGGCCATGCACGAACTCCTCGCGGACGCGGGACACGATGAAGACCTCGTAGTCCATCGCCAGGCCGAACAGGATGCCCATCATGATGATCGGCAGGAAGCTGACCAGCGGACCGGGGGAGTCGATGCCGAACAGGCTCGCCAGGTGACCCTCCTGGAACACCGCCACCGTGATCCCGAACGTCGCACCGATCGTCAGCACGAACCCGAGCGTCGCCTTCAACGGCACCAGCACCGACCGGAACGCCAGCAGCAACAGCAGGAACGACAACCCGATCACGAGGAACAGGTACGTCGGCAACGCGTCGGACAGCTTGTTCGACACGTCGACGCCGACCGCGGTGTTCCCGGTCACCGAGATGCTCGTCGCACCGCTCGACAGTGGCTGAACAGCCGATCGCAGGTCCTTGACCAGGTCAGCCGTCTCTTCACTGGCCGGTCCACTCTTCGGGATCACCTGCACCAACCGCGTCGTACCGTCCGGGCTCGCCGCGGCCGGCTGAGCCGCCACCACATCATGCAGGCCCTGCGTCTTGCCCAGCACCTGCTGCACGATCCCGTTGGCGGTCGCCGCGTCGTTGCTCTTCACAACCACCACTAGCGGCCCGTTCGCACCCGGCCCGAACGCGGCTGCGGTCAGGTCGTAAGCAACCCGCTGGTTCGTCCCTGCCGCGGCCGACGCGCCGTCCGGCAGCGCGAGCCGCATGCTCTGCGACGGGATCGCCAGCAACCCCAGCCCGATGATGCCCACAGCAACGATCGGCACCCGGAAGCGCGTGACCAGCCGCCCCCACCGGAACCCGAACCCTTCCTTGGCCGGCACAGCAGTCGGGTCCTTCCGCAGCTTCCGCGGCAGCACCCGGTTCCCGACGAACCCGAGCAACGCCGGCAGCAACGTCAACGCCACCAGTACGGCGGTCAGCACGGTAGCCGCGGCCGCCAGCCCCATCGCCGTCAGGAACGGTACGCCGACCACCGACAACCCGGTCAGCGCGATCACCACGGTCGCACCGGCGAACAGCACGGCCGACCCAGCCGTCGCGGTCGCCCGCGCCACCGACTCTTCCGGATCGACCCCTTCGGCCAGCTGCGACCGGTGCCGCGAGCTGATGAACAACGAGTAGTCGATCCCGACCGCGAGCCCCAGCATCAACGCCAGGATCGGCGCGGTCGACGACACATCCGTGAATGCCGTGACGACGAACAACCCAGCCATCCCGGCCAGTACGCCGAGCAGCGCCGTCACCAGCGTCATACCCGCGGCGACCAGCGACCCGAACGTGACGACGAGTACGACAGCCGCCACCGCGACACCGATCGCCTCGGTCGCGCCGATCTCCGGAACCCCCGCCTTGATCTGCCCGCCCGGCACGACCTTCAGGTCACCGGAGCTCAGCCCGCTCAACCCGTCGTACCCGTTGCTGCTGTCCTTGGTGAGCTCGTCGGCCGGCTTGTCGAACTGGACGCTGATGAGTCCGGTCCGCCCGTCCGGGCTGATCGCCTTACTGGTGAACGGGTCGATCGCCGCGATCACCTCGGGCACCTTCGCGACCTTGGCGACCGTCGCCCCGACCGCGGCCTTCACCGTCGGGTCGGCGAGCGTCTTGCCTTCCGGAGCCTGTACGACGACCGTAGCGGACGCGCCGCTCGCGGCGGGCAGCTCCTGCTTCAGGGCGTCGAGCGCGCGCTGCGACTCGGTACCCGGGATCGAGAACGTGTTCGCCGTCTTGCCGCCCAGCGTGAGCGCGCCGACGCCGAGCAGGACGAGGAAGAGCGCCCACACGGCGGCGACGAGCCGCCGGCGCTGGTAGGAGAACCGGCCGAGCCGGTACAGCAGATTGGCCATCGGAGTGCGTCCGTTCGATTCGGTACGGCGTACGGGCAGGGGTGATCGCCCGCCGGACAGGGGCGCCGGCGGCCGAAGTACGGATGGATCAGGCGCGTCTCAGCAGGCGCCCCAGAGCGATGGTGCAGAGTCGTCGGAGCTCGTCCGCGGAACGTTCTCCGGGACGCCGGCACTCGCCGAGCAGACCGTTCACGGCGAACTTCGCCAGGTCGTGCTCGAGCGGGTCGTCCGACGCGGCCATCAGGCCGATCATCGTCATTCCGTCGGTCACCAGGCCGGCGACCTCGGGCATCTCCTCGATCACCGGGATCACGTCCTGGATGACGTCGGTGACCCCGCGGTACTCCACGGCGAGGTCGATGAAGCCCGCGATCGCGAACTCCTGCGCCTCGGAGCGGCCCATCGCGGCGGCCGCCGCGACCAGCCGGGCCACGTCGGCGGCCGCGGGCTCGAGCACCGCGGCGAGAACGGCCGGCTTGCCGCTGAAGTGGTAGAGCACCGTTGCCTTCGAGCACCCGGCCGCCGACGCGATGTCCTGCAGCGACGTCGCGTTGTAGCCGTTCAGCTGGAACAGGTCCATCGCCTGGCGCAGGATCTCGCGCCTGGTCCGCTCCCGTGCGGGTGTGCTGACTGTCATGGCAGCCATCTTGCCTGACCGATCGGCCAGTTTTCAACCGATCGGTCAGGTTTGTGGTCCGGTTCACGCCGTACCCGCGGTTTGCTTTCGGTGTAATGATGTAATTCAGGAGGCGTGCGATGACCGATGAGCTTGCCGGGGACGATGTCCTCGATGCCTACTCCCGGGTGGTCTCGGGGGTGGCGGAACACCTGATCCCGCGGGTCGCGAGCCTGCGGATCCACAGCCGGCGGGGCGACTCGTCGGGGTCCGCGGTCGTGCTGACCGGCGACGGGCACCTGCTGACCAACGCGCACGTGGTCGGCGACGGCGAGGAGGCGACGGCCGACTTCGCGGACGGTACGACGGCGCAGGCCCGGGTCGTCGGCGTGGACCGGTTGTCGGATCTCGCCGTACTGCGCGCCGACCGGGAGATCCCCGATCCGCCGGAGTACGGCGACGCGGACCACCTCAAGGTCGGCAACCTCGTCGTTGCCGTGGGCAACCCACTCGGGCTCGCCGGCAGCGTCACGGCCGGCGTGGTGAGCGCCCTCGGCCGCTCGCTCCCGGTCCGCAGCGGCTCGGCGCAGCGAATCATCGAGGACGTCATCCAAACCGATGCCGCCCTCAACCCCGGCAACTCCGGGGGAGCACTGGCCGATGCCCGCGGCCGGGTCATCGGCATCAACACGGCCGTGGCCGGCATCGGCCTGGGCCTGGCCGTTCCGATCAACCCGACCACGCGCCGGATCATCTACTCGCTGCTCCACGACGGCAGGGTCCGCCGCGCCTATCTAGGCCTGGTCACCAAGCCCGCACCGCTTCAGGCAGCCCTGGCCGAACGCTTCGACCAGCGCACCGCCCTGCGCGTAGTAGAGGTCATCTCCAACAGCCCCGCAGCCATCGCCGGTCTCCGCCAAGGCGACCTGGTCCTGGCTGTCAACGGAGTCCCGCTCCGGGACGCCCAGTCCCTTCAGCGTCAGCTCTTCGCCGACGCCATCTCTCGCCGTACCGAAATCACCGCGGTCCGCAACAACGCCCTGGTGGACGTGATAGCCCACCCGGCAGAACTCACCGACCGCTAGGGGGCAGGAAGTCTGACGGGTCGACCGCCTGCCGGCGCTTCGATCCGCCGCGGATGCCGTACGAGTCGAGAAGCAACTCGGCGGTTTCACGCAGCCCGAGGCGGTCCAGGTAGCCCCAGAACGTGACGCGGTACTGGAACCGCTGCACGACCGGAAACACATCCTGGCGACCGGCGAGTGCAGCACTCATGTCCATGTCGCCGGTCCAGCACTGCAGCAGCTCGCGTCCGTCGTCGTCCCAGCGGAGCCGCGCAAACTGATGACGTCCGGCATACCAGGCCGGCGACCCCTCATGCGCCTGTCCAAGCCGCGCATCCGGCAACCGCTCGGCCAACGCACAAACCTCACGCCAGCTCACCATGCCGCGATCCTCCGCCGATCCACTACCGCAACCGGTAGAACCAGTTGCCGGCAAAGTCTCGCGCCACGGTCTCCTGAGACTCGACGGTGACGCCCTGGAAGGTGATACCGGCCCGTTCGGCCAGGCGCCGCACCTGCTCGCCGAGCTCCGGGTCAGCCGCCAACTGGTCTCGCTGTGCGTCGGTAGCGGTTCCCAGCCAGACCCAGGACCTGTACGGCGGGCTGAGCGCAGGCACGTACTCGACCCGCTCGACTCCCCGGTCGCGGAAACCAGCGATCAGTTCCTGCGTCAACCGGTCGAGCTGCGCCTGCGGAGACGCATCCTTCACCATCCGCGTTCGCGCCACTCCGGGACATGGGGGCGCTCGGTGCCGAGCGTGGTGTCGGCGCCGTGACCGGGGTACACCCAGGTTTCGTCGGGGAGTTGGTGGAAGAGCTTGGACTCGACGTCGTTGAGCAGGGATGTGAAGCGCTCGGGGTCCTTCTGGGTGTTGCCCACGCCGCCGGGGAACAGTGAGTCGCCGGTGAAGAGGTGCGGGGCGCCGTCGGGGTCGTCGTACACGAGGGCGATGGAGCCAGGCGTGTGGCCGACCAGGTGGATGGCGCGGAGCGAGCAGTTGCCGACGGCGATGTGGTCGCCGTCATCCACCAACTGGTCCGTCGGGACCGGGATGCCCTCGGCGTCGTGCTGGCCGGCGACCGTGGTGGCGCCGGTGCGGGCGACGACCTCGGCGAGTGCACCCCAGTGGTCCTGGTGGCGGTGGGTGGTGATGACGCGCGCCAGCCCGCTGTCGCCGATCAGCTGCAGCAGCGTGTCCGCGTCGTTCGCGGCGTCGATCAGCACCTGCTCGTCGGTCTGCCGGCAGCGCAACAGGTACGCGTTGTTGTCCATCGGCCCGACGGCGACCTTGGTGATCATCAGCTGGGCCAGCTCGTGCGTCTGTGCCGGGCCGCCGACCTTGACGTTCCCGTGGTACTCCGGCATGCGTCTCTCCCCTGAAAAGTTCGGTGACGTCCCGATCCTTGCACTTCCGGACGCCTCGGTCATGTCGGTGCGCAGGCATCGCCCGCGGTCGAATATACTTTCGAAGCGGCCCAGGGATCAGGCACCGGTTCCGGCGGCGGAAGTTTTTGTCGGTGGGCCTCGTTAGCATGACCGGGCATGTGGCAGAACCATCCCGGGTACCCCTCGAGAACGGCTGAGAGTGAGCTTGTGTCTGACCGTCTGATCGTGCGCGGAGCGCGTGAGCACAACCTGAAGGACGTCTCGGTCGACCTGCCGCGGGACGCCATGATCGTCTTCACCGGCCTGTCCGGGTCCGGGAAGTCCAGCCTGGCCTTCGACACGATCTTCGCCGAGGGTCAGCGGCGCTACGTCGAGTCGCTCTCGGCGTACGCGCGGCAGTTCCTCGGGCAGATGGACAAGCCCGACGTCGACTTCATCGAGGGCCTGTCCCCGGCCGTCTCGATCGACCAGAAGTCCACCTCGCGCAACCCGCGGTCGACCGTCGGCACGATCACCGAGGTCTACGACTACCTCCGGCTGCTGTTCGCCCGGGCCGGCCGCCCGCACTGCCCGGAGTGCGGCGAGCCGATCGCGCGGCAGACCCCGCAGCAGATCGTCGACCGCGTGCTCGAGCTCGACGAGGGCACCCGCTTCCAGGTGCTCGCCCCGGTCGTCCGCGGTCGCAAGGGGGAGTACCTCGACCTGTTCCGCCAGCTGAGCGGTCAGGGACTGTCCCGGGCCCGCGTCGACGGCGAGACCATCCAGCTCACCTACCCGCCGAAGCTCGACAAGCAGAAGAAGCACGACATCGAGGTTGTCGTCGACCGACTCGCCGTGAAGCGCTCGGCGAAGCAGCGGCTGACCGACTCGGTCGAGACCGCGCTCGGCCTGGCCAGCGGCCTGGTCGTGCTCGACTTCGTCGACCTGCCGGAGGACGACCCGCACCGCGAGCGCCGCTTCTCCGAGAAGCTCGCCTGCCCGAACGATCACCCGCTCGCCATCGACGAGCTGGAGCCGCGGTCGTTCTCGTTCAACTCGCCGTACGGCGCGTGCCCGGTGTGCACCGGCCTCGGCACCCGGATGGAGGTCGACCCGGAGCTGCTCGTCCCGGACCCGTCGAGGTCGCTGGACGAGGGCGCCATCCAGCCGTGGTCGGGGCAGAACGTCTCGCAGTACTTCGAGCGCCTGCTGGACGCGCTGGCCAGGGACCTGAAGTTCAAGACCAGCACGCCGTTCGGTGAGCTGCCGGCCAAGGCGAAGAAGGCCCTGCTCACCGGCCACGACAAGCAGGTCCACGTCTCGTACCAGAACCGCTACGGCCGCGAGCGGTCGTACTACACCACCTTCGAGGGCGTGATCCCGTACGTCGAGCGCCGGCACGCGGAGGCGTCCAGCGACACCGGCCGGGAGCGCTTCGAGGAGTACATGCGCGAGGTCCCGTGCCTGGCCTGCAACGGCGCGCGGCTGAAGCCGATCTCGCTCGCGGTCACCCTCGGCGGCAAGAACATCGCCGAGATCAGCGCGATGTCGATCGACGAGGTGCACGACTTCCTGGTCCGGATGGAGTTGAGCCCGCGGGAGAAGCAGATCGCCGAGCGGGTGGTGAAGGAGATCGGCGAGCGGCTGCGGTTCCTGCTCGACGTCGGCCTGGACTACCTGGCGCTGAGCCGGCCGGCGGGTTCGCTGTCCGGCGGCGAGGCGCAGCGGATCCGGCTCGCGACGCAGATCGGCTCCGGCCTGGTCGGCGTGCTGTACGTGCTGGACGAGCCGTCGATCGGCCTGCACCAGCGGGACAACCGGCGACTGATCGAGACTCTGGTCCGGCTCAAGGAGCTGGGCAACACGCTGATCGTGGTCGAGCACGACGAGGACACCATCGACCACGCCGACTGGGTCGTCGACATCGGCCCGGGCGCCGGTGAGCACGGCGGCCAGGTGGTCGTCTCCGGCACGGTCGAGGACCTGCGCAACCACCCGGACTCGATCACCGGTGCGTACGTCTCCGGTCGTCGCGAGATCCCGATCCCCGCCATCCGGCGACCGCTGACCGAGGGCCGCGAGCTGACGGTGTACGGCGCCCGCCAGAACAACCTGCGCGACATCGACGTGACCATCCCGCTCGGCGTGTTCGTTGCGGTGACCGGTGTGTCGGGCTCCGGCAAGTCGACGCTGGTCAACGACATCCTCTACACGTCGTTGGCGCGGCAGATCTACGGTGCGCGGGCCGTCCCCGGGCGGCACACCAAGATCTCCGGGATGGAGCTGGTCGACAAGGTCATCCACGTCGACCAGTCGCCGATCGGACGGACGCCGCGGTCCAACCCGGCGACGTACACCGGGGTCTGGGACCACGTCCGCAAGCTGTTCGCGGAGACGCCGGAGGCGAAGGTCCGCGGGTACCAGCAGGGCCGGTTCTCGTTCAACGTCAAGGGCGGCCGCTGCGAGGCCTGCTCGGGTGACGGCACGCTGAAGATCGAGATGAACTTCCTCCCGGACGTCTACGTCCCGTGCGAGGTGTGCCACGGCGCGCGGTACAACCGCGAGACGCTCGAGGTGCACTACAAGGGCAAGACGGTCGCGGACGTGCTGGACATGCCGATCGAGGAGGCGTCCGAGTTCTTCGCCGCGATCCCGGCGATCTCGCGGCACCTGACCACGCTCGTCGAGGTCGGTCTGGGGTACGTGCGTCTCGGTCAGCCGGCGCCGACGCTGTCCGGCGGTGAGGCGCAGCGGGTGAAGCTGGCGTCGGAGCTGCAGCGGCGTTCCACCGGCCGGACCGTGTACGTGCTGGACGAGCCGACCACCGGGCTGCACTTCGAGGACATCCGCAAGCTGCTCGGTGTGCTCAGCGGCCTGGTGGACAAGGGCAACTCGGTGCTCGTGATCGAGCACAACCTCGACGTGATCAAGACTGCGGACTGGATCATCGACCTCGGTCCGGACGGCGGCCGCCGCGGCGGCACGCTGATCGCCGAGGGTACGCCGGAGGAGGTCGCGGCGAACCCGGAGTCGTACACGGGCCAGTTCCTGGCCGAGATCCTCGAGGGCCGCGCGGCGAAGCCGAGCGCGAAGCAGCAGGCGACGGCTGCGACGCTGCCGGCCACGAAGAAGACTGCCACCGCGAAGAAGACTGCGACGGCAGCGAAGAAGGTTCCGGCGAAGAAGACCGCGGCCGCCGCGAAGAAGGCGGCAGCAGTGAAGAAGGCAACGCCGGCCAAGAAGACGGCCGCTCGGAAGCGAGTCGCCGGCTGAGGGCCGTGCGGTGGTGAGCTGAAGTGTGGGGGCGCCGGGCAGTGGTCCGGCGCCCTGCACACAGTTGGGTGACAGGCCCGTCCCGAGTGTGGATCGGCGGCGTGTCACCGGTCGAGGATTTCCGCCTGCGCGGAAATGCTTGCCATGCTCAACGATTCCCGCTAGAGCTGTCGCTCGTACTCCGCCGGAGCTGATCCGGACCGGACCGGTGACCCACCGTCCGTTTAGGGTTGGCACGGCGCGACATCGATGCAGAGGAGAAACAGTGAGCGGCCAGCGGTGGAAGATGGAGCGGGATACGCTCAGCGATCTCGCCAAGAAGACGTCGGGCAACACCCAGAACCTCGGCGGCCTGGTGAAGCAGCTGGTCCAGGCGGCGACTCCGCTCGAAGGCAAGATGGCCGGCGCCGGCAAGCAGATGTTCGACTCGTTCAAGTCGCAGGTCGACGGCATCGCGAACGACCTGAACGCCGGCCTCGCCTCGATCAACTCGGCCCAGTCCGGCATGGACACGGCGTACCGCCAAGGTGAGCAGGACATGGCGCAGAACGCCAAGAAGGCGCAGGGCGCCGCCGACTTCAACGCCGCCAAGTTCGGCAAGCACTGAGAGCGGGAGGAACCATGGGCGCGCAGAACAACTTCGACGGAGCCGCCTCCCAGGAGGTCCAGGCCACCATCGCCACGCTCTCGACGCAGATCGAGGCGCTGATCGCAGACCACCGGAAGAACGTCGCGGCAGCTCTCTCGAGCTTCAGCGCGACCGGCGTCTCCGACGAGTACAAGGGCGTCGAGGACCGCTTCAACAAGGCGGCCGACAAGACGATCGAGCTGATCAACTCGCTGAAGGACGTCATGAAGGGCAACGACGGCATCGCCGCCGACACGCAGAGCTCGGCGATGAAGTGGGCCCGCTCCGCCGGCAGCTGATCGGTGGGCGGTACCCGGACCGCGCGCCGACCGCGTCAGGTACGGGGGACTCGAGGGAGCACGGATGGTCAACTGGAAGATCAATGTCGACGGCGTGCAGACGGTGCTGACCAACACCGGGAAGGCCGCCGAGCCGCTGGACGGCCTGATGAAGTCGTACGGCGACGACCTCACCAACCTCATGAACGGTCTGGACTACGACGTGTTCAAGGTCGTGGGAGCCGCGATCGGCGAGTACTCGCAGCACTGGTCGCCGGTGATCGAGGCCGCGGCGAAGCAGATCAACTCCTCACTGACCGGCGCGGCCGAGGCGGTCAAGGCGTACATGAACGGGCAGGAGCAGATGGCGCAGAACGCGCAGCGGGCCGCGGCCAACAACCTGTTGCCGGGCGAGCACGCCGGCGGAAGGAACCGCGCCGTATGACGCAGGACGATCCGGCGGTGGTGGTAGCGCGGGAGCGGCTGGCCGACTGGCTGAACAGTCAGGCGTTTGCCCCGGAGTACGGCGTGACCCTGGACGACCTGGCGAGCTGGGAGGTGCGGCCGGTCGAGGAGTTCCTGCTGTTCGCCCCGCCCGGGTTCGCGAACCAGCTGTTCCTGGTGGCCGGTGACGGCGTCACCGCGTTCGCGCCGAGCTCGACGAGCTTGGGTGACGCGATCGCCGCGGCCCGCCCGTAGCACTGCCCGTCCGCGCCTCCCGCAGTACCGCATCCGAACCAGCCGTTTGCTCCGTAGCAGCCCAGCGTGACCGAGGAATCGAACTGAGATGATCCAACCCGACGGCATCCCGATCGCCGCCCTGAAGAACGTCGTCGACGCGCTCGAGGCGAACGTCCAGCCGCTGAGCGACCTCGGTCCGCAGATCACCACGCTGGGCCAGACGGTGCATCGGACGTTCCAGGGACTCAACGGCTGCTACGAGGCGCCGGAGCGCGACATCCTGACGAACTCCACGCTGCGGATCCAGACGAACTTCGACAAGTTCGGCCCGAGCCTGCCTGCGATGGCGGTGCACCTGCGGAACCTGGCCGGCGAGGTGCACAGCCGGCTCAACACCCTCGAGACCATCCGGCGCGACGCGTACGCGTGGTTGAAGCAGAAGGACGCCAACCCCGACTGGCAAGAAGACGAGGGGATGGTCAACAAGAACAACCAGATGGTCAACGACGTCCACCGGATCATCAAGGAAGAGCTTCCAGACCTCTGCTTCCGCTGCGCGAACGCGATCGTGGCGCTGCACCAGGGCAAGCCGTGGGACCCGAAGACCGGTCTGCGCGAAGGCGAGCAGCCGAAGGAGCAGGCGAAGCAGGAGGGCGACCCGCCGCCGGAGCCGTGGGGTACGACGGAAGAGCTCGACAAGCCGTGGTACGAGGACTGCCTGGACTTCGCCGGCAACGTGCTGGTCGGCATCGTGACCTGCATCGGTGAGACCGTCCAGGGCATTCTGACGCTGATCCCGGTGCTGCCCGCACTGGGCAGCATCGGCTTCCTGCGGGACTGGGCGAAGAGCACTTTCAACTGGGACATGCCGACCTGGGAATCGGCCGGTGCGGCGTGGAAGGGGCTTGCCGGGCTCGCGGCCAATCTCGTCGCCGCGCCGGTCCAGCTGGCCTGGTGGGGCTTCGACCAGGTGACCGGGCAGGACACCCGGCCGCAGTTCGTCAAGGATCTGGGCGAGCAGGGTGTCGAGATGCTCAAGGGCCTGGTCGCCTGGGACGAGTGGTCGAAGAACCCGGGCAAGGCGCTGGGCATGCTGCTGACCAACGTGGTCACAACGGCCGCGTCGTTCGGCGCCGGGGCCGCGGTCAAGGGTGCGGCGCTGGCCGGCAAGTTCGGCGTGGCGAGCGCGGCGGTGGTGAAGGTCGCGAACGTCGTGGACAAGGTCGGCGCGCTCAAGGCGGGCATGCATGACGCCGCGCTGGGCGCGGTGACGAAGATCCCGAAGGTCGGCTCGGTGGTCGAGGGGATGGCGAAGATCCCGATCGTCGGCCACAACTTCAAGCCGTGGAAGGTCGACACTCCGTCGGTGCCGGTGGGCGAGGTGCCGCACGTCGGCGAGACGCCGCACATCGGCGAGAGCCCGACCAGCCACGCACCGAGCGTCGACTCACCCCACGTCGACAGCCCACACGTCGAGGCACCTTCCACAACTCACGATCCGGGTCTGTCGCCCACAACCCACGACCCGGGCGTGTCCCCGACCACACATGACCCGGGTACGGCGCCGACGACGCATGACCCGGGCACGCCGACCACGCACGCGCCTACGACACACGAGCCGGGCACGCCGACGACGTATGAGCCGGCGGCCGCGCCGACGCACACTCCGCAGCCCGAGACACTGACCAACACACCGAGTTCGCACACGCCGGCGAGCCACACGCCAAGCACGCACACTCCGGAAACGCAGCTCCCGGAAACGCCGACGCCGCAGACCCACGTCCCCGAGTCACGCGTCCCGCAGACCCACACCGCCGAGACGCAGGCCTCGCAGACGCACACGCCGCAAACGCACGTGCCCGAGTCGCGCACTCCGGAGACGCCGGAGACGCACACACCGGAAACGCGGACCCCGCAGACGCACACGCCCGAAACGCACGTTCCGGAGTCGCGGACACCGGAGACACACACGCCGGAAACGCATGTCCCGGAGTCGCGCACCCCGCAAACACACGTCCCGGAGTCGCGGACCGCAGAGACACGCACGCCGCAGACACACACGCCGGAAACGCACACGCCCGAGACGCATGTGCCCGAGTCGCGGACCCCGCAGACGCACGCTCCGGAGACGCACACGCCGGAAACGCGTGTTCCTGAGCAGCGGGGGGCGGAGGTGCCGGGGCAGCGGGCGGGGGAGCCGCCGGTGGTGGCGCCGCCGCCGATGATGCCGATGCATCCGGGCGTCCACGCGAACGAGCCGCACGTGCCGTCGCCGCGCGCACCGGAGCCGGCCGGGCGGTTCGCGCCGCAGGGGCGGACCGAAGTACCGCCGGGACGTCGCGTTCCCGAGGGGGAGCGGCCGCGGACCAACCCGGAGGAGCCGGACTACACCGACCCGACCCGAACCGGCGAGCACGCCCCGAGCCAGGCCGACCCGACTCCGTCCTGGCACCAGCGCAACCCCAACGAGCCCGCCTGGCACGACCCGAACCACGACCCCGCCCGACCGCCGGCCCACGACCCGCGCACGGTCGACCACACCGGCAACCCCGAACACGAGTTCGGCCCCACCGGACACCGTCCGGGACAACCGCACCCCGGCGACGAGCCCCGGATGCGGGAGACCGAGGCAACCACCGACCCACGGACCCAGCCGCACCACGTCCGCGACGAGCCGCCGGCCCGAGAGGCCGAGCCCCGCAACGATCCGCGGACTCAGCCGCGGGACGGTGGCGACGGGCCGCGGCCGCGGGATGGTGGGAACGATCCGCGGTACGACGATCCGCGGACCCGGCAGGAGCTGATCGATCAGCTGAAGCCGGAGTACCTGCGCCCGGCGCCGGGCAAGGTGCGGTCGGAGGTCGACCCGTTCTCGCACCTCAGGCCGGACCCGATGGATCCGCGGCGGGTCGAGCTGCGCGACAGCGTCGGGCCGCGGCCGCACGAGAACCCGGAGAACTGGGTCCACAAGGTCAACCCGGACCACGTCCCCGGCGGCCACCACGACTGGAACTGTGCCGACACCGCCCGCGCTGCCTGCGAGATCCTGAACGGGGACGAGCCGCGGCTGGCCGCCGGCCGGACGTTCAAGGCCGGCGCGACGATGGACGAGACGCTGGAGTGGATGGGGCTCGAGGACGTCCCGGAGGCGTACAAGTTCGCCCGTCCGGCGGACCGGCCGGGCGGCTTGGACCTCGACCAGGAGGCGTTCCAGAAGGTCCGCGACGCGCTGCACGGGCGCCCGCCGGGGACGCACGCGAACGTCGGAATGCACTTCGTCGACGGCGGCGGGCACCGGCTGACCGCGTTCGTGGACAAGAACGGCGAGCTGAAGTGGCTGGACGCGCAGAAGTCGCACGCCGCGCGTCAGCACCCGGACGGCAGCCCCGAGCAGAAGGCCGCGATCGAGCGCGACCTGGTGAGGCACGCTGACGAGGTGCCGGTCGCGAACCACATCGACCGGCTCGAGTTCAGCGTCCGCGAGCCGGGTGGTCAGTGGGAGGGCATCCCGCGCCGGGCCGAGACCGCCCCGGCGTCACAACGCCGCTTCGGCCAGACCGAGGAAGGCAACACCCCCGACTGGGCACGCCGCCTCAACCCCGAGGACCCCAGCACGCCGACCCCCGCCCGCCAGCACCCACCGGAGCCCCCCGCCGCTCAGGAAACCGCATCCATCTGGGACCGCCTAAACCCAACCCACCACGAACCCCTCCACACCCCCGAGCCCACGCACACGCCGGAGTCCACGCACACGCCTGAGCCCACGCACTCGCCCGAGCCGGCGACCCCGGAGTGGCCGCGTGAGCATGCACCCGACGAGCAGCCGGCGGCGCATCAGCCGTCGGACCGGCCTTCAGAATCGGCGGATCCGCTGCGCACCTCCGAGCCCGCGACGCCGGAGTGGCCGCGTGAGCGTGCACCCGAGGAACAGCCGGCGGCGCACCACCCGTCGGAGCCGCGGGTGGAGCGGGAGCCGAGGGTGGATCCAGAGGCTACTCAGCGGATTCCGCGGGACGTGATTCGGGATGCTGATGCCACGCAGCGGATTCCGCGTGACGTCATACGGGATGCTGACCACGCGCCGCGGACCCCGGAGCCGCCACGTCAGCCGCAGCACAGGCGGGACCCACAGCAACCGCACCAGCAACCGCGCTACGAGCACCCGCAGCAGCCGGGTTACCGGCCGGGGGAGCAGCCGCCGCGTCGGCCGGAGTATGACCCGCAGCGTCCACCGGAGCAGCCGTATCGGCAGCAGCCGCGGCAGGAGCAGCCGCAGTACCGGCCGGAGCAGCCACGGCCTCGGCAGGAGCAGCCGCAGTTCCGGCAGGAGCCGCCGCGCGAGCCGTACCAGCAGCCGCGTCCGCCGGAGCACGGCCAGCAGCCGCCGCACGAGCGCCCGCAGCACCCGGGGCATCGGCCGGGGGAGCAGCCGCCGCGTCGGCCGGAGTATGACCCGCAGCGTCCACCGGAGCAGCCGTATCGGCAGCAGCCGCGGCAGGAGCAGCCGCAGTACCGGCCGGAGCAGCCACGGCCTCGCCAGGAGCAGCCGCAGTTCCGGCAGGAGCCGCCGCGTCGGGCGGAGTATGAGCGGCGGCCGTCGGAGCATCAGCCCTATCGGGAGCCGGAGCGCGCGGGGCAGGAGCCTGTGCGGCCTCGGGAGGCTGGGGCGGTGCCGCGGCGGTCGCGGAGTGAGTTGGGGGTTGGGCGGGCTGATGCGGTGCGGAAGTTCACGCACGAGATCGGCGACCCGGAGTACCGCGTAGCCAGGGAGGTGGAGCGGGACTTCCAGGACACCTTGAAGTCCGGCCGGCACCAGAAGCGGCTGCTGGACGAGTGGCGCCGGGATCTGCCGGACGGGAACGAGCTTTCGGACCCGGAGCTGCTCGCGATCGACCGCGTGGCCGACGCCCATCGCCAGATGGACATCAACGACGCGCTGAAGCACCACGACGAGCCCGCGCTCGCCGACCTGGAGCTGGAGATCCGGACAGCGGCCTCGGGGATCAACAAGCTGCCGGACTTTCACGGTCCGGTACGGCGTGGCGAGTACGTCGAAGGCGCCGAGCTGGAGAAGGTCCTCGACCGCTACCAACCGGGCCGCAACGTGCCGGAGCGCGGGTTCACGGAGTGGAGCAAGACCTACGAGCCGGGAGGGAACGTCCAGTTCCACCTGAACTCCCGGCACGGCAAGGACATCTCGTTCGGCACGCACCGGGACCGGGTCGTCCACGGGCCGGAGAACCACGTCCGCGTCGAGCGGCGCTGGTTCGACAAGGAGACGGACACGTGGCACATCGAGCTGTCCGACCACGGCCGTGTCCCCGGGCTCAAGAACGTGGAGGTCCCGCAGCGGGCCGCGGAGGCGGTGTCCAACTTCCTGCGCCGCTTCGACGAGGCGGGCGGCGAGGTGCGGGTCCTGGATCCCAAGCACGACGGCGACCTGCTCAGGGACCTGAAGGAGCAGGCGCGCACCATCGCGCAGCGGGAGAGCAAGAACCCGACGGTGAACCGCGGCCGGAAGTACCTGGAGCAGGTGTTCGACGACGCGTCGGGTGCCGGTGAGCGCCGGATCGCGGTCAGCCTGCGGGACGGCAAGTTGCTCGCCGCCGCGGACTTCGCGTTCGACGACAACAACCTGTACATGAGGTTGCTGGGGACCGCGCACGACACGGCTGCCGGACGCGGCGCCCCGGGTGCCGGAATCGCGGCTGCGCACGCGGCGCTGCGGACCGCCCGCGAGAAGGGCCTTCCGATCGACGGCTTCGCGAACGACAACGCGAAGACGCTGTACCGGATCGTCGGCGCCCGGATGGAGCAGCACGGTGGTAGCGCCCACCTGCCGGCGGCCGACGTCCGGTGGCTCGTCGACGAGGCCGACCACCTCCGCGGCGCGACACCAACGGCCACACCTGCACCGCAATGAACAACCCTAAGGAAGCCTGATGTCGGGTAGCTACTACGGAACGCAGGTCATCGAGTCGGTGGCGGTACGCCGGCGGCGGCTCCGTGAGGCCTGGTTGTTCGGGCAGGACCGCGTGAAGAACACCCTGCGGGAGCAGACCGGCAAGCTGTTCGCCAGCGTGATGATCGGTGTGCTCGCGTGCGGCGGCTGCGCCGGGTACTCGTACTTCAAATCGTCCTCCGCGAAGGACAAACCGGCTCCTACCCAAACCGTCCCGGCCAGCCCGTCGCCCAGCAAGTAGCGGCCTACCGCCGGAACACCTGCTCGAACAGGTGCCGCAGCCACGTCCGCCGCGGCGACGGCTTCAACGCTGCCGGCAGCATCACCGTGGGCGGTGTGGCCAACGTCACGGGCACCTGCACCAGACGGTCGCCCTGCAGCCAGAACAGGTCCGGGCAGCACTGGTCCGGCGCGTCCTTGTACGTGTCCGCGACGAACCGCGCCAGCCGGTCAGCCGTCTCCTGCCCGGCGTCGGCCGCGCAGTACGCGACCGTGCTCAACCGCGGCACGCCGAGCAGCACGCCCAGCCCGACAGATGCCTGCGGCAACAAGTTTTCCCGGTCCACGACCGCCATCGAGACCAGCGGGTCGTCGTCCCGGTGCAGCACCGAGAACCCGTCCTGCTCGACCGCTTCCAGGCCGGAGAGCTCGTCCAGCGACAGCTGCACCGGCGACGGTACGTCGGGATCCCCGAGCCCCAGCATCGACCGCCGTACGACGGTCAGCCGGCGGAACTCGGACCCGGTCCGGATGAACACCATCACCTCGAAGTGGTCCCCGAACGGGATCAGCGCGTCCGCGACCGGCCCCGAGGTCCGCGCCGACCAGCCGCGCTGCACCAGCACCGCGCGCTGCCGCTCCGCGACGTCGCCGAACCGGTGCTCCTCGGTCGCGAGCTCACCCTCGGCGACCACCGCGCGCAACCAGGCCTCGATCTGCTCCGCCCACCGCTGCTGTGGTAGCTGCAGGCAACGATCGACGATCTCGCCGACGCCGACCACGGCGGACATCTGCAGCGCGCCGCGGCCCCACCCGACCTCGACGGTGCGTTCGTCGGTGTCCACGACGCACCCCGGCAGCCAGATCGGGGCAAGGTCGGCGATCACCTGGATCACCGCTGAACTGTCCGTTGTGCCTGTCATCCCATGACCTCTCCCACCACTAAAGTGTGCCGGGCCCGTTCGGTAAGCAGTACGAGTCCCCCCGCGTTCTCGCGGGCTGGTCAGCGGAGGAAACCTTAGTGGCAAGCCGGATCGTGCACCGCCCGGCGCGACGCACATCTGCTCCAGGCATGCAGCCGCAGCGCGTGATCGAGCCCGCGCCCACCTTGGGCGGATCCGGTGGCGGCCGTGGCGGCGGCGCGATGATGCCGATCATGCAGGGCGTCGGCGCGGTCGGCTCGATCGCGATGATGACGGTCGGGCGCTCCGGGCCGACGATGATGATCGGTCTCGCCATGGGTGCGGTGACGCTGCTCGGCACGCTCGGCGGCATGCTGGCCGGCCGCGGCGGTGGCGGCAAGCAGCGCAAGGACCAGCGCGCCCGGTACCTCGACTACCTCGAGCGGCTGCGGGACGAGTTCTCGGTGCAGGAGCGCAAGGCCCGCACCGAGGCTCTGGAGCTCAACCCTCCGCCGGACGCCCTGCTCGACTGCGTCGGCGACGTGTCCCGGCTGTGGGAGCGCCGCCGTACCGACAGCGACTTCCTGCAGCCACGCTGTGGCAGCGGGCGGGTGCCGGTGGTGCCGGCCGTGGTCGGTCAGTCCGGCTCCGCGATGGAGCCGCCGGACCAGTTCATGATGGCCGAGGCCAACGCGCTGGTACGTCGTTTCACCCTGATCCCCGACATGCCCCTGACCGTCCCGCTGGACCACGTCGGCAACGTGAGCATCGTCGGCGACCGCGAAGGCGTCGTCCGCGTGGCACGGTCGCTGCTGATGCAGACCGCGGTGTGGCACGCGCCGGAAGACGTGCTGATGGCCGCGGCGTTCCCGCCGCAGGCACTGCCGGACTGGCAGTGGATGTCGTGGCTGCCGCATGTCCAGGACCCGGACCGCAAGACCGGTCCGACCCCGTTCCGACGGATCGCGGACAGCCCGACCAAGCTGTCGCAACTGCTCGCACAGGACCTGTCCAAGCGGGTCCAGTGGGCCACTGAGTCCCGTCGCGGGTCGGTGGACTTCAACGACCGCCGCCGGCTCACCCAGCGCATGCTGGTGTTGCACGACACGTACGGCGACATCTCGGCCGAGGTGCGCCCGCAGGCCGACGACTCGCTGCTGCCCGGCGAGCTGGGCGTCACCGTCCTGCACCTGGTCGCCGACCGGGTGCAGGAGCCCAGCTCTGTGACCATGCGGATCACCGTGTACGGCGACGACGTACAGGTCGAGGACCTGCGTGGCCCGTACCCGATAGCTGCCAGCGGTCAGGTCGACCGCTTCGATGCGGCTTTGGCCGAGGGCATCTCCCGAGAGCTCGCGCCACTGCGGCTATCGGCCGAGTCGCTCGACGAGGACGCGCAGCTCGACAACGTCGACTTCCTGGAGCTGCTGAACCTCACCGACGTCGCCAAGGTCGACTTCAACCAGCTCTGGCAGCCGCGGCCGGACCGGGCGTTCCTGCGGGTGCCGCTGGGTGTCGACGACCACGGCGGCACGACGCTGGTCGACCTGAAGGAGTCTGCGCAGCTCGGTATGGGTCCGCACGGCCTCATCATCGGTGCGACCGGTTCCGGCAAGTCCGAGGTACTGCGGACCATGGTGCTGGCGCTGCTGGCCACGCACCCGCCCGAGGACCTCGCGTTCGTGCTGGTCGACTTCAAGGGTGGCGCGACGTTCGCACCGTTCGACGGCGTACCGCACGTGGCCGGCATCATCACCAACCTGCAGGACGACGCGAGCATGATCGAGCGCGCGTACGCCAGCCTGGCGGGCGAGGTGCAGCGCCGGCAGCAGGTCCTGAAGGACGCGGGCAACATCGCCAACATCACCGACTACCGCCTGTACCGGCGGCAGCGGCCGGACATGCAGCCGTTGCCGCACCTGTTCGTGATCATCGACGAGTTCGGTGAGCTGCTGAACCAGCGGCCGGACTTCATCGACCTGTTCCTGTCGATCGGCCGCATCGGCCGGTCGATCGGTGTCCACCTGCTGCTGTCCAGCCAGCGGATCGAGGCCGGCGCACTGCGCGGTCTGGACACCTACCTGTCGTACCGGCTCGGTCTCCGCACCTTCTCCGAGGACGAGAGCCGCACGGTCCTGGACACCACCGACGCGTTCCACCTACCGCCGCTGCCTGGCTTCGGCTACCTCAAGGTGGACACCAGCGTCTACCAGCGTTTCAAGGCCGCCTACGTCTCCGGCCCGTACGTCGCTCCGACGCTGGACGTCGTCGAGGACGAGGGTGAGGGGGTCCGGCCGCACGAGCTGCCGCCGTACCAGCAGAGCGAGGCGGAGCTGCAGGCACTGGAGGCCAAGCCGGTTGAAGGGCCGAAGGCGACCGAGCGGACCACAGGTCCCACGGTGCTGAACGTCTTCGTCGACCAGGCGCGTAAGGCGGCCCAGCCGGTGCTGAACATCTGGCTGCCGCCGCTGCCCGTTGCGTGCACGCTGGACGGCCTGGCCGGCCGTAGCGACTACGTGGACGGGCGAGGGCTGCAGCTCGCCGTCCGGCCGCCGCAGATGCAGCCGCCGTTCGGTGTGGTCGACGACCCGCGCAACCAGCGCCAGGAGGTCTACCGGCTCGACCTGACGAAGGCCGGCGGCCATGTAGCCCTGGTCGGTGGCCCGCAGTCCGGCAAGACCACCGCGCTGCGCACACTGGTCATGTCGCTCGCGCACACGCATACGCCGGCCGAGGTCGCGATCTACGCACTCGACCTGGCCGGTGGTGGTATGCAGGCGCTCGGCGAGCTGCCGCACGTCGGCGGGGTCGCGCTGCGGACCGACCGGGAGCGCATCCGGCGTACGGTCGAAGAGATCCGCACGATGATCGACCAGCGCGAGCGTGTGTTCCGCAACCACGGCATCGACACCATGGAGGCGCTGCGGGCCGACCATGCGGCCGGACGGATCCCCGAGCTGCCGACCGCAGACATCGTGCTGGTGGTGGACAACTACGGCGCGATCCGGACCACGTTCGACGACCTGGACGAGCCGATGTCGGACATCCTCCAGCGCGGCAGCAGCTACGGCGTCCACGTCGTCGCAGCCATGATGCGGTGGAACGACGTACGCATGCAGAACCAGGCCCTGTTCGGCACGGTGCTCGAGCTGCGACTGAACGACCCGACCGACTCCAGCATCGACCGGCGGCTGCAGGAGGTACTGCGGAAGGCCGGTCCGGGTCGGGCTCTGATCCCGGGCAGCAAGCTGTACATGCAGATCGCTCTGCCGCGGATCGACGGCGTCACCTCGGACGAGAACCTCTCGGACGTGCTGGAGGCACAGGCGGTATCGGTCCGTTCGACCTGGCAAGGCCCGCAGGCACCGCAGATCCGCATCCTGCCGCTGCAGCTCCCACGCGACCAGGTGGCCGACGAGGTGCGGCAGCCGGGCGTGGTGCCGATCGGTGTCGACGAGCAGGCGCTGGCGTCGGTCTACCTCGACCTGGCCGGCCGGGACAGCAGTCTGGTCGTCTTCGGCGACAGCGGCTCGGGCAAGACGAACGTCGTCAAGCTCGTGGTCCAGCAGCTGATCGAGCAGCACGCGTCGGACGAGCTGGTGTTCGCGGTGATGGACCCCCGGCGCGGTCTGCGCGAGTTCGTCCCGCAGGCGTACGTCGGCGGGTACGCACCGACCGGACGGATCGCCAGTGGCCTGGCCGCCGGGGTGTCCGAGGAGCTGGCCAAGCGGATGCCCGACGACAGCGGCCAGGTGCCCGAGGCGGGACTGGGCGGGCCGCGGATCGTCGTCCTGGCCGACGACTACGACCTGCTGACGGCCGGCAACCAGTCGCCGATGGAGGCGTTCCTGCCGTACGTCGCGGCCGGTCGCGACATCAAGCTGCACTTCATCGTCACCCGACGGGCGTCCGGAGCGTCCCGGCAGATGTACGAGCCGTTCATGGCCGCCCTGATGGAGTCCGGTACGGCGGGACTCGTGCTCTCCGGCGACCGCGCCGAGGGTCAGCTCTTCACCGGCGCATACCCGGGGGACTACCCGCCCGGCCGCGGGCTCTTCGTCCGCCGCGGTGATGCACCCGAGCTCGTCCAGCTCGCTCTGGCCGACGATGCACCATCTGCGGCGAGCACAGCACAGGCCGCGGGCAACAGCAGTGGAGGAACGCAATGACCTACGACCTGGTGGCGCTCGTGGACGGGCGCCCGTCGAGCGACGACGTGCTGGCCGGCCTCGCGGCCGCGGGGGAGGACCTCGGCGTCCGCGCGGTGAGTGGCGGAGCGGTCATCCAGCTGTGCGACGAGGAGGAGCGTCCGCTGGTGTCGATCGAGCTGCCGCTGCTGGTGCAGGTGCCAGGCGAGGTCGAGCGGATGCTGGGGACCGAGCCAGGCACGGTCGACACCCCTGCGTGGTGGGTGGAGATCCGCGCCTCCGCGCTCGAAGGCGCCCGCGAACTCGCCGAGAAGTACGCCGACACCCTGGTCAGCCGGCTGGGCGGCAAGGTCTGGACGTCGTCCGGTCTGGGACCCGCGGTGGCGGCGAGCGAAGGGACACACTGATGCCCAACAACCTCGTCTTCAGCCCTGGCGTCGACCTGATCACCGAGAAGGTCGCCGTGGTCATGCAGGATCGCCCGGTGATCGGCATGTCCTCCTGGCTCGTCGACGCGCTCACGTCCGCGAAGATGGAAGCCCGCGACATCCAGCTGGTCACCCCGAAGACCTCACGGCTCACCTGGCCGGTCCGGTCGATGCTGTTCAACGGTGCGTTCTCCAAGTGGGTCGTCACCGCCGACGACGGTGAGTACTACGACGGCCTCAACGGCGTACGGCTCAAGTGGGACGGTGACCTGTTCATCGCGCGGTCCACGGCCAAGCCGGGGGAGCAGACCTCGGACCTGCACCCGGACTACGTGATCCAGAAGGAGCCGTTCGGCCACCTACAGCTCACCGTCCGGGTCCGGCACAAGCCGGTCGCCTCCCTGATGCTCGGCAAGCTCGCAGAGCTTCTGTTCACCCGGACTACGGGCGGCGGCCCGGCCGGCTGGTCCACCTCCGAGCCGGTGACGCAGCCGTGGAGCCCGGACGCGTTGACGGAGTACTGCCGCGACCGTGCACCGGACCCGACCTGGCTGGTCGTGTCCGGCCCGCCCGGAGCGGAGTTCAAGCCGGCGCTCGGCACGCTGGAGGCACGCCGAACCCGGTCCGGTCTGGACGAGACGGTCACGCTGGCGGTCGTGCAGCCCGGCCTGGAGTTCCCGTCGGCGCACGCGATCGGCGACCTGATCGACGAGGTCGCGGACAACTACGAGCTGATCTCCGCGATGGTGATGGGCGCGTACGGCGCCGCCGACGCGACCTACGAGCCGCGCTTCCTCGGCATGCAGTGCCCGATCGGGATCGGCGCCGGCAACGAGGCGATGCGCGGGTCGAGTGTCGAGCAGATGCTCAAGGTCGAGGGCATCCCGCACGCGCTGGCGATCGGGCCCGCGCACGAGCCGGCGCTCTGGTACCCGCTCGGCGACGGCCGGGACCCGAAGGACTGGGAGAAGTACGCGAAGGTGCTGGAGAAACTGATCCCGGCCGAGGCCAGGACCGGCCGGCCGTGAACCGGAACTGGATCGGACTGAATCGGAACAGGAGCGGAAGATGAGCGTGTACAGCCGGGTCACGGTGATCGGTCAGCGCCGGCGGCTGGATGCGGTGCTGCCCGCCGACGAGCCGCTCGGCGTCCTGCTGCCGGACCTGCTGCGGATGCTGGACGAGCCGCTGCAGCAGAGCCCGCAGCGACGCTTCCTCACCACTGCGACCGGCGCGCTGGTGCCGCCAGAGGGCACGCTCGCGTCCGCGCAGATCATCGACGGCGCGGTCCTGCGACTCGCGTCCGAGGGCGAGCTGCCGCCGCCGCCCACGGTGTACGACGTCACCGAGGAGGCTGTCGGTGACCTGAAGCGCCGCGGTACGACGTTCACGCCGCAGCACCGCCGCGTCCTCGCCGGGGCCGGTCTGGTCTTCTCGATCATTGCCGGTGCGATCTCCCTGCTCGTCGCGGCGCCGAACGGTGTCACCGCGGCCGTGCTGCTGGTGCTGGCGGCGATCTGTGCGTTCGTCGGCATCGCGCTGGGTCGCGCGGGCAACAAGCTGGTCGCGGTCCCGCTCGTGACGGTAGCGACGGTCGTGCTGGCGCTGACGGTCGGCTTCTGGGCGCTGAACGCCGACTGGCAGTTCGGACTCGTCATCACGGTCGGTGCGCTGTGCCTGGCCTTCGGTCCGCTGTTGTACGCCGCCGCAGGGGTCGCTGGAGGCGGTGTCGTCGCCGGTGCGACCGCAGTACTGTTCGTCGCCATCTGGATGGTCGGTGTGGGCACCGGGCTTGCGTCAGAGCGGGTTGGCGCGCTGGCAGCACTGCTCGCGGTGCTGTTGCTGGGTCTGCTGCCGCGGATGGCCCTGGCGCTGTCCGGGCTGTCAGGCCTGGACGACAAGCGCGCCGCTGGTCAGGAGATCATGCGCGGCGACGTCCAGGCCGCCTTGAACGCGGCGCACCTCGGTCTGGCTCTGGCGACCGTGCCGATCGCGGTGTCGTCCGCGGTGGCGGGCATCATGCTGCTGAAGGAGGGCTCTGCCTGGGCGGTCGCGCTGGCGCTGGTGCTGGCGTTCCTGCTGGCGTCGCGGTCGCGGCTGTACCCGCTGGTGACGGAGGTCGCCGTACTCTTCGCGGCAGCCTTCACGATCGTGTCCGGGTGTGTGCTGATCGCTGCTGTGAACGGTCAGGGCGGTGCGTTCATCGCGCTGGGCCTGCTGGTGCTGGTGGCGATGTTCTGCGCGTTCGGTCTCGGTTTCGCACCCGCGGAGCATGTCCGTGCCCGGCTCACGCAGGTGCTCGACTATCTTGAAGTCGGGGCGATCATCGTGACGGTCCCGCTGGCGCTGGGAGTGTTCGGCGTCTACACCAGCCTGCTGCACAAGTTCTGACGACCGGATGGAATGACTGAATCTGACTGGCAGGGTGACATGTTGCGCCGGATGTCGGCGCAGCAACCACCAGCCGACGAGCCGGCCCACCCCGACAACCCGCCCGCGGACGCACCACCTCCCGCGCCGCCTGTCGAGCCACCCGCCCCTGTCCAACCCCAGTCACCGCCGCAGTACCCACCTGCGCAGAACCAGCAGTACCCGCCTCCACCGCCGCAGTACCCACCCCAGTACGAGCCGCAGTACCAGCCAGGGCCGTACGACCAGCAGTACCCACCTCCGCCCGGCCAGGTAGCGCCGTACCAACCGGCACCGTACGAGCAGTACCCCCCGCAGCAGCCCTACTACCCCCAGGAGCAGGCCCCTGCGCAGCCACCTCCTTACCCGGTCCAGGGTTATCAGGAGGTCCCGCCCTACCAGCCACCTCCGTATGACCAGCAGTACCCGCCGCACCACCAGCAGCACCCCAGCCAAGCGCCGTACCAGCCCGTGCCAGGCCCCGACCAAGCCTGGGGCGCGGCGCCGGAGCCGGAGGGTGACTCGGTCTTCCGCCGCTTCCGCCGCATCGCCTCCGAAGCGGCCTACCTGGTCGGCGCCTCCGGCCGCATGCAGCGCGACGTCGACAACATCGCCACCGTCCGCCGCCCGATCGCGATCATGCGCCGCGTCGGCGTCCTCAGCCCGGTCATCAATGCCGGTACGTCGACCCTGACCGCCCTGCTCGCCACCATGCTCGCGACCCAGCGCTCCGACCGGGTCGTCGCGATCGACTGCGACCCGAACGAGGCCGAGCTGTCCCGCCGACTCGAGCTCACCCTCGGCGCCGGCCCGATCGAAGGCGTGACCCTGCTCCGCAGCGACGGCAACGCGGAGGCACTCCGGTCCACGCTGGCCGACGCACAGGGCCAGGGCTCGCGCGATGTAGGCCTCGCAGTCGTGGACTGCCCCGGCAGCATGTACGACGAGATCGCTACCGAGATGGCGTCGTCCGGCCATTGCACGGTCCTCGTGGTCCCGTCCGTCCAGCACGTGGCCCAGTACTGCCTCGGACAGCTCGATCAGCTCACCCCGGACGGGCAGGACGTGCTCCTGACCCGCGGCGTCATCGTCATCACGATGGTCGAGAACGTGGACCCGGGCTCGGTCGGCTGGCTGGTCGAGGCGTTCCAGCAGCGCGGCCTGGACCCGATCGTGCTGCCGTACGACGAGCACATCGCCCAGGCCTGGCCGCTGCACTCGGAAGCCCTGCAGGCCGACACCCGGCGCGCGGTTCTCGACCTGGCCGCTCGCGTGGTCGAAACGGTCACCCGGACCACCACCTAAGTTTCAAATCCCGGTTGACGTTGAACCGAACGCGTCGGCCATCCGTTTGACTCGATACACAGCGTTCAACTACCTGATCGACGGCTCCTGGAGGTCCAGATTCATGAGCGATGACACCATGGCACCCACCACCCCGCAGCAGGCCCCGGAGGCCGGCCCCGAGCTGCGCGACCGGAGGTCGGTGCTCCGCTGCGCGGCCCTGGTCGCGCTGGTGGGTGGCAGTGCTCCGCTCCTGGCCGCCTGCGGTGGCGGCGACGACACCGGCGCCGGTGGTACGTCGAGCTCCGCGCCGGGCACCAGCACGAGTACTGCGTCCTCCCCGAGCGCACCGGCGAGCAGCGCCCCGTCGTCCAGCGCTCCGGCGTCCAGCGCTCCAGCCGGTGGCGGCAAGGTCCTCGGACCGGTGTCCGACGTACCGGTGGGCGGCGGCAAGGTCTTCGCCGACGCCAAGGTCGTGGTGACCCAGCCGACCGCCGGGCAGTACAAGGGGTTCTCGGCGATCTGCACCCACCAGGGCAACCCGGTCGGCTCGGTCGAGAACGGGCAGATCGTCTGCCCGTTCCACGGCAGCCGCTTCAAGATCACCGACGGCAGTGTGGCGAACGGCCCGGCCTCCGCACCGCTGCCCGCCGTCAAGGTGGCCGTGCAGGGCAGCAACATCGTGCAGTCCGCCTGAGCCACTGACGCAGCGATAGGCCCCGGCCGGGTCGGCCGGGGCCCATCAGCTGAGGCTCAGTGCGCGGCGGCCGGGTCGACCTTGCCTACGAACAGCAGCTTGTTCGGCGAGCCGGTCCCTGGGTCGCCGACCTTGTCCGGCGTCGACGCGGTCACCAGCGCGGCGGTCACATCGGCCGGCGTGGCGTCCGGGTGATCGGCCAGGTAGAGCGCGACGCCACCAGCCACGTGCGGCGTGGCCATCGACGTACCGCTCATCTTCGCCGTCGACTCCGGGTCGGTGATCCCGACCGAGGTGATGTCCACGCCCGGCGCGAAGATGTCGACGCACTGGCCGAAGTTCGAGAACGAGGCCTTCGCATCCTTGTCGTCGGTCGCGCCCACGGTGATGGCGGACGGCTCCTTGGCCGGCGAGCTCTGGCAGGCGTCCGCACTGTCGTTGCCAGCAGCAACCGCGTAGGTGATGCCGGCACCGACCGAGGCCTTCACCGCGGCGTCCAGCGCGGCGTCCGCACCGCCGCCGAGGCTCATGTTCGCGACCGCCGGCTTCTTGGCGTTCTTGGTCACCCAGTCGATCCCGGCGACCACGGACTCGGTCGAGCCCGAGCCCTGGCAGTCGAGCACCCGGACCGCGATCAGCTTGGCCGCCTTGGCCAGGCCGTACGTCGTGCCACCGATGGTGCCGGCCACGTGGCTGCCGTGGCCCATGCAGTCGACGCCGTTCTGGCCGTCGCCGACGGTATCGGTGCCGACCGAGGCGCGGTCGCCGAAGTCCTTGTGCTTGGCGTAGATGCCGGTGTCGATGATGTAGACGTTGACGTTCTTGGCGTCCGTGGCGGGCTCGTACTTCTTGTCCAGCGGCAGGTCGCGCTGGTCGGCCCGGTCCAGGCCCCACGGCGGGTCGTCCTGGGTGGCCTTGACCTTCTGGTTCTGCTGGACGAACGCGACCCGGGAGTCCGCGGCCAGCTTCTTGGCCTGGTCCTCGCTCATCGCCGCGGAGAAGCCCTTGATCGACGCGTCGTACTGGTCGCGCACCTTCACGTCGTACCCGGACGCCAGGCTCTGCGTCGTGGCCCGGGTCTGCGCGCGCGAGCGCTGGCCGGCCAGAACGACGATGTAGCTGCCGGGGATGGCGTCCGCGGTACCGGCGCCGCGGATCGACACGCCGCTCGGCTGCGCAGCGTCACTGCCGGTCGCGGTGGCGACGGCGCCGGTGACGGCGAGCGCCGATGCCGCGACGACGCCGATCAGGCGTGGTCTGCGAAAACTTGGGAACATGGGCGGAACTCCCTCGAGTCGACGCAAGGCCTTGTTGCCTCACGCAAAGGTCCTGCGCATCTACCCTGAGTCACACGCTAGAGACCACGCTCATCCCAATCGGGGGTCAAACCGGCCTTATGGGACAAGCCGCAACACGACCGCAAGGTTCACGCCGTGTGCCGCGCCTGGTGGTTGGCGTACTTGCGCGCGGCGAACGCATGCGCCTCGGCAAGCAACGGGACCAACGGGTCCAACTCGGCCGGGTTCACCACTGCTACCCAGTACTGGGATGCATAGAACGGGTGTGGCATCAAGGTGTTTCGTACGGCGTAGTCACGGCCCGAGTCGAGCACCCAGTCGGCGTCACGCTCGGTCGGCACCGCACCGAACAGCGCGGTGTAGGACGCTTTGGTGAGCCCGAGGTTCAGCCGCCACGCGCCCGGCTCGTCGAGCCGCGACACCTTCTCGTAGTGGTCGCCGGTGACGATCGTGGCGAACGGCTGCTGACGCTCCGGCGGCAGGTCGGCGGCCGGGTCGTACAGGTAGAACAGGTCGTTCTGGGCCTCGAGCACCCGGACACCGTCGTACCCGCGGATCACCTGATCGAGTTCGTCGGGAGTCATGCTTCAAGTCTGTCATTGAAGGAGCGGTGGAGACTTTGGGCGAATTCCGGATTTGTCGGCGACCCGAACTAGGGTGGTTGGGTGGCAGATCCGTCCTCGTACCGTCCCGCACCGGGCTCGATCCCCGACTCGCCGGGGGTGTACCGCTTCAGCGACCCGGCCGGCCGGGTCATCTACGTCGGCAAGGCGAAGAACCTGCGGGCCCGGTTGTCGTCGTACTTCCAGGACCTGGTGAACCTGCACCCGCGCACCCAGGCGATGGTGACGACGGCCTCGAAGGTCGAGTGGACCGTGGTCGCCAGCGAGGTCGAGTCGCTGCAGCTGGAGTACTCCTGGATCAAGGAGTACGACCCACGCTTCAACGTGAAGTACCGCGACGACAAGTCGTACCCGTGGCTCGCCATCACCCTCAACGAGGAGTACCCGCGGGTGATGGTCGGCCGCGGCCAGAAGAAGAAGGGCATCCGGTACTTCGGTCCGTACAGCCACGCCTGGGCGATCCGGGAGACCGTCGACCTGCTGCTCCGGGTCTTCCCGATGCGCTCGTGCAGCAAGGGCGTGTTCAACCGGCACCGCCAGATCGGCCGGCCCTGCCTGCTCGGGTACATCGGCAAGTGCGCCGCGCCCTGCACCGGTCAGGTGACGCAGGAGGAGCACCGCAAGATCGTCGACGACTTCGCCGCGTTCCTGTCCGGCCAGACCGCGACGTACGTGCGCCGGCTGGAGCGGGAGATGAAGGCCGCGGCCATCGAGCTGGAGTACGAGCGGGCCGCGAAGATCCGCGACGACCTGGCCGCGCTGGAGAAGGCCCTGGCCAAGAACGCGGTGGTGCTGGGCGACGGCACCGACACCGACGTGATCGCGCTCGCCGAGGACCCGCTCGAGGTCGCGGTCCAGATCTTCTACGTCCGCGGCGGCCGGATCCGCGGTGAGCGCGGCTGGATCGCCGACAAGGCCGACGGTACGGCGACCACCGGAGACCTGGTGTCGCGCTTCATCCAGCAGATGTACGCCGACGACTCGGTCGACGCGATCCCACGGGAGATCCTGGTCCCCGTGGTTCCGGACGACGCCGACGCGCTGACCGAGTGGCTGGGGGGGATGCGCGGCTCCCGGGTCGCGATCCGCGTCCCGCAGCGCGGCGACAAGAAGGCGCTGATGGAGACCGTCGAGCGGAACGCGCTGCAGACGCTGACCATGCACAAGACCAAGCGCGCCAGCGACCTGACCACGCGGAACCAGGCGCTGGAGGAGATCCAGGCCGGTCTCGACCTGCCCGAGGCGCCGCTGCGGCTGGAGTGTTACGACGTCTCGAACCTGCAGGGCACCGAGGTGGTCGCGTCGATGGTCGTGTTCGAGGACGGCCTGCCGCGCAAGAGCGAGTACCGCCGGTTCGTGATCAAGGGCGTCGACGGGCAGAACGACGTCGCCTCGATCGCCGAGGTTCTGACCCGCCGGTTCAAGCGCCTCCTCGACGAGCGCGCCACCATGACCGCCGACGAGGATCCGAACGGCGCGCTGATCGATCCGGAGACCGGCCGGGCGAAGAAGTTCTCCTACGCGCCCGGGCTGGTGGTCGTCGACGGTGGTCCGCCGCAGGTGGCGGCCGCTCGCCAGGCGATGGACGAGCTCGGCCTGGGCGACATCCCGGTCTGTGGCCTGGCCAAGCGCCTGGAGGAGGTCTGGTTGCCGGACGAGGAAGACCCGGTCATCTTCAGCCGGACCTCGGAGGGTCTGTACCTGCTGCAGCGGCTCCGCGACGAGGCCCACCGCTTCGCCATCACCCACCACCGCAGCCGGCGGTCGAAGTCGATGGTCGAGAGCACGCTCGACGACGTCCCCGGCCTCGGCGAGGTCCGGCGGAAGACCCTGCTCCGGCACTTCGGGTCGCTGAAGAAGTTGCGCGGGGCCACGATCGACGAGGTCGCGGACCTGCCCGGTTTCGGGCGCCGGCTGGCCGAATCCGTCGTACTCGCGGTGAACGCTGCCGCAACGAAGGCGGAATCCGGCCGTGCCCCGTCGGTGAACACCGCCACAGGCGAGATACTGGACGACGACGTCCCGGCGCCGGCCGGGGCGCCCGACGGGGATTCCAGGGAGAGCTAGAGCTGATGGACGACACTGGCGGCAACCTCATCATCGTGTCCGGCATGTCCGGCGCGGGACGAAGCTCCGTCGCCGACGTACTCGAGGACCTCGGCTGGTTCGTCGTCGACAACCTGCCACCCATGTTCCTGACCACCATCGTCGAGCAGGTCGTCGGCACCGGTGCGGCGCCGAGGCTCGCGGTCGTCGTCGACGTCCGTACCGGCCTGTTCTTCGACGAGCTGAGCTCGGCCATCCACGACTTGCGGCTGAAGGGTTACAAGCCGCTGACGCTCTTCCTGGAGGCCTCCGACGACGTCATCGTGCGCCGGCAGGAGAGCGTCCGCCGTCCGCACCCGTTGCAGGGCGAGGGCCGGCTGCTCGACGGCATCCAGCGCGAGCGCGAGCTGCTCGGCGACATCCGGGCCGGCGCCGACCTGGTCATCGACACCTCGAACCTGAACATCCACCAGCTCGCCGCGAAGATCGTGAACGCCTTCGGCGACGAGGAGAACGCCGAGCTCCGGGCGACCGTGGTGTCGTTCGGGTTCAAGTACGGCATCCCGGTGGACGCGGACGTGGTCGCCGACATGCGGTTCATCCCGAACCCGTACTGGCAGCCCGACCTGCGGCCGATGACCGGGCAGGACAAGCCTGTGTCAGACTTCGTGCTCGGCCATCCGCTCGCCCAGCAGTTCCTGCAGAACTACGTGGACGTGCTGGACACCCTGCGGACCGGCTACCTGAACGAGGGCAAGCGCTTCGTCACCGTCGCGATCGGCTGCACCGGGGGTAAGCACCGCAGCGTCGCAATGGCCGAGGAGATCGCCCGCAGGCTGCGCGAGAAGGGATCACCGACGTTAGTGGTACACCGGGACCTGGGGCGGGAGTGATGCGGCCTCCGCGGGTAGTTGCGCTGGGCGGGGGACACGGCCTCGCGGCCTCCCTGTCCGCACTTCGGCACGTCACCGACCACCTGACAGCGGTAGTCACCGTCGCTGACAACGGCGGCTCTTCGGGCAGGCTTCGGCGGGAGCTCGGGGTGTTGCCTCCTGGCGACCTGCGGATGGCGCTGGCTGCGTTGTGCCGGGACGACGAGTGGGGCCGGACCTGGGCCGACGTGCTGCAGCACCGCTTCCGCAGCAACGGCGAGCTGCACGACCACGCAGTCGGCAACCTGCTGATCGTGGCGCTGTGGGAGCTGCTCGGCGAGGCCGTCGACGGCCTGGACTGGGTCGCCCGGCTGCTCGGCGCGGAGGGCCGCGTGCTGCCGATGTCCGCCGTACCGCTGGACATCACCGCACGCGTGCTCGGGCTGGATCCGGAGCACCCCGAGGTGATCACCGAGATTCGTGGTCAGGCCGAGGTGGCGACGACCGAGGGACAGGTGGTCGACGTCGCGCTCGACCCGGCCGACCCGCCGGCGTGCCCCGAAGCCCTGGTCGCGATCGCTGAGGCCGACTGGGTTGTCGTCGGCCCAGGTTCGTGGTTCACGTCGGTGATCCCGAACCTGCTCGTCCCCGAGCTGTCCCGCGGCCTCGAGCGGACCAGCGCCCGGCGCCTGCTCACGCTGAACCTGGGGGAGCAGAAGGGCGAGACCGACGGCTTCTCACCCGAGACCCACCTCGAGGTGCTCGCGGCGCACGCCCCCGACCTGCGCATCGACGTGGTGCTGGCCGACACCGATCACGTGCCCGACCCCGCATCGCTGCGCCGTACTGCGCTGTCGCTCGGGGCCGAGCTGGTGATCGCGGACATCGCCGACGACGACCGCTACCTACACCACGCCCCAGACAAGCTGGCAAAGGTCTACCGGGAGATCTTCGCCTAACGCACCGGGATCGTCTTCACGCCCGGCTGTCTGAAGTCCAGCAGTACCTTGCCGTTTCCGTCGTACACCCGGAACAGCGTGCCGGCCGGCACGGTGGCACTGTCGGGCCGGAGCCAGAAGCCGTCCTTCATCGGAACCTCCGATACCTTGCCGTCGGGTGTCTCCATCACGATCAGGCGTGCGGTGGCCGGAACGCCGCCCGTCATCCAGAGCGCCAGGTCGTCCGGTGCCGGGCGTACCGCTCTCCGGCTGTAGAAGGGCCGTCCGCCAGGACCAGTACGGCCGGGCGCGCAATGTGCCACCTGCTTGTGGTCCGGTGGGACCAGCAGTGCGTCGAACTCGGCCCCGGATCCCTGCTTGAGCAGGACCGTCCAACCCTGGATGGAGTCCTGCAGGTGATTGGCGTTGCGGAACCAGTCGTCGAGCGGCAGGCAACGGGCGATGATCTGGTCGTCGCTCACTGGGCTCTGGGCCGGTCCGGGCTGGATGGTCTTACCGGTCTGAGGGTCGAGGGTGAACTTCTGTTCGGAGGTTCCGGCCGGCTGGACCTCAGCCGCCGGACTTGGCAGCAGAGCCGCGACGGCCGCCACGACCGCGGTGGTGCCGACGACTGCGGCGGTCACCACGCCTGCGCGGCGGTACCACGTACTGCGCTCGCCGCGCCGGGTCAGATCCTCCGGCGAGAAGCCCATCGGCCGGTCGGTGTCGTCGGCCGTCTCCTCGAGCAGTCGGTGGATGTCAACGTTCACAGGTGGATCCTCTCGTCGCTTCCGAGGAGCTCGCGGAGCCGGTCCAGGCCGCTCGAGGTCTGGCTCTTCACGGCGCCTGGACTGATGCCGAGGATCTCGGCGGTGTCCGCGATGCTCAGATCGGCGTAGTGGCGCAGGACGACGCAGGCTCGCTGGCCGGGTGGGACGGCAGCCAGCGCCTGGATCACGAGCAGCCGATTGTCGACCGTCCGGCCGGGCTCGCCGGCTGTGCCCGGATCGGCCATCGCGGCGGTGCTCTGTTCGCGGCGCCATGGCCGCTTCGCCTGGTCGAGGACCGCCGACACGACCGCGCGATGGGCGTAGGTCGTCAGCCCCGCCGTGCGGTTGAGCTTGGTCCAGCGCCGATAGATGCGGAGCAACGCGTCCTGGGCCGCGTCCTCGGCGCGATGCCAGTCGCCGCACATCAGGTACGCCGTTCTCCGCAACCGCCGGGCCGCTGCCGCGGCGAACTCGGTGTACTCCGCCTTGTCGGCCTGTCGCATGCGCCCTCCTTTCCGTCGGTCGTCTGATGAACGACGACGACCAACGGAAAGGTTGGCTCCTCAGTCGAAGTCCGCGTCGAGCTGCTTCTTCTCGTCGTACACTTTCTTGCCGTTGGCGTCGTACCCACGGACGCGGACGGTCTGCAGGTCCGAGTTCCCGCCGGTCAGGCCCCAGATGTAGTAGCCGTTGGACATCAGGGCCCGAGTCGGGCCCTCCTTCGGCAGGTCGACGATGATCTGCGCAACCTTCTCGGGGACCATGCCCCACTCGAACGCGTCGTGGAACTTGCCGTTGGCCTGGACCTTCGAGCGGCCGTAGTCGTACGGCCCCTTGGCCGACGTGCCGAGCATGTGACACCAAGCCGCGGTGCGGCCGTCGGGGGAGACGAGCAGCGCGGTGAGTTTGTTGCCGGTGCCGGTCTTGAGCGGGACCGTCCAGTCCATGCCGACGGGCAGCTCGGCGCCGCCGACTCGCTTGAGGTCGATCGCATCGACGGTCGCGCACCGGGTCCGGACCTGGTCGTCGGTCAGCGGACTGACCGGCGGCGGGGGAGCGAGCTTCTTCCCCGTCTCCGGATCCTTGGTGAGCAGGACCTTCGGCTCGATCGGCGCGACGGTCTTCACCGAAACGTTCGCCGGGACCGGGGTCTCCTTGTACTGCGGAAGGTTCGGCGGTTTGCTCACGAACGTCCAGAGCTGTCTGCCGTTGGCGTCGAACGCGCGGATCCGCTTGATCGGGCCCGACCCGTTGCGGTTCCCGGTGTAGCCCAGGGCGTAGAAGCCGTCGGACCCCACCAGCGCTTGACGAACCGGCCCTTGGGCCGTGTCCACCAGGACGCGCTTCGCTCCCGGCACCGGGATCCACACGCCCGCCTCCACGGCGTCCGGCTGCTTGGTCGCGCTGAAGTCCATCACGTGCGTCGTGCTCTGCCGGCCGTTCCTGACGGGCCTGTCGGCCGCGTCCATCGTGCAGGTGGACACGATCGACTTGTCCGGCGCGAGGAACATTGCCTCCAGCAGGTTCTCGTCGCCGCTCTTCACCACGACCGTCCAGGTGCCGTTGATCGGACCGGCCTGGTCCCAGACGTTCGCGTTGTGCTGGTGGAGGAAGTCGACGTTCTCCTGGTCGTACTGCTTGCAGCGCTGCAGCACCTCGGCGTCCGACAGCGGGCTGACCGGCGGCGGCGCCCCGATCGTGTCGCCGGTCGCGTGGTCGACGACTTCGCCGTTCGCCTTGATCGTGATGGCCGGCTTGTCGGCCGGGCCGACGCCCTCGGTGCGGTGCGCGGACCAGGCCGCGATCCCGCCCACGATCGCCGCGGTCGTCAGTACCGCGGTCGAGACAGTCGCGATCCGGCTCCTCCGGACCGAGCGCCGGGCGCGGACCAGGATGTCGTCGACCTCGGTCCGCAACGGCCGGCCGGAGTCGTCGGCGGCGGCCGCGAGCAGGTCTTCGATGTCGTTGGTCACGAGGCGCTCCTTTCGGTCTGGTCGAGGAGTTCGCGGAGCCGGGCGAGGCCGCGTGACGTCTGGCTCTTCACGCCGCCGGTGCCGATGCCGAGGACGTCGGCGGTCTGTTCGATGCTGAGGTCGGCGAAGTGCCGCAGTACGACGCACGCTCGCTGGCTGGGCGTCAACGTGGCCAGCGCCTGCACGACGAGGAGCCGGGTGTCGACAGCGCCCGACGGATCGGGCAAGGGCATCGAGGTGTCCTCGACGTCGCTGAGCTGCTCGCGGCGCCAAGGTTTGCGGGCCTGGTCGAAAACCGACGTGACCAGGCACTGGTGCGCGTAGCTGTTGAGTCCCTGGGTGCGGTCGATCCGGTGCCACCTCCGGTACACCTTCACCAGGGCGTCCTGCGCGGCGTCCTCGGCCCGGTGCCAGTCACCGCACATCAGGTACGCCGTCCGCCGCAGCCGACGGATCATGGTCGAGGCGAACTCGGTGAACTCGGCTTCGTCCGGTGCCTTCATGCCCCTCCTCTCACGATGTCGCCGAGGTAACGCAAGCACCACCACCGAAGGTTGCAGTCCTCGTAACCGAAGTGTCCGAACCCAGTTCTACGTCCAAGGGTCTTTGACATAGGTGGGAGGATTCTTCTCATGGCGATGACAGCACAGGTGAAGTCCGAACTGACGAGCATCCAGGTCACGAAACCCTGTTGCCGCAAGGCCGAGGTGTCGTCGATCCTGCGGTTCGCGGGCGGGCTGCACCTGGTGTCGGGGCGGATCGTCGTGGAGGCGGAGCTGGACAGCGGTGCCGCGGCCCGGCGGCTGCGCAAGGACATCGCCGAGATCTTCGGGCACCCGTCGGACGTGGTGGTGATCTCCCCGTCCGGAATCCGGAAGCAGACGAAGTACGTTGTCCGCGTGGTTCGCGACGGTGACGCGCTGGCCCGGCAGACCGGCCTCGTGGACAACCGCGGCCGTCCTGTCCGTGGACTGCCGCCGGCGGTCGTCTCCGGCGCCTCCTGCGACGCGGTGGCGGCGTGGCGTGGCGCGTTCCTGGCGCACGGCTCGCTCACCGAGCCCGGCCGGTCCTCCTCCCTCGAGGTGACCTGTCCCGGCCCGGAGGCGGCGTTGGCGTTGGTCGGCGCGGCCCGGCGACTCGGCATCGGTTCGAAGGCCCGCGAAGTACGCAACGTCGACCGCGTGGTGATCCGCGACGGTGACGCGATCGGCGCTCTGCTGACCCGGCTCGGTGCGCACGAGTCCGTGCTGGCGTGGGAAGAGCGCCGGATGCGCCGCGAGGTGCGCGCGACCGCGAACCGGCTGGCGAACTTCGACGACGCGAACCTGCGACGCTCGGCGCGGGCCGCGGTGGCAGCCGGCGCGCGGGTCGAGCGGGCGCTGGAGATCCTGGGCGACGACGTACCGGATCACCTGCGGATCGCAGGCAAGCTGCGGCTCGAGCACAAGCAGGCAAGTCTCGAAGAGCTCGGCCAGCTGCACGAGCCGGCGCTGACCAAGGACGCGGTCGCGGGCCGGATCCGGCGGCTGCTGGCGATGGCCGACAAGCGCGCCTCCGATCTCGGCATCCCCAACACCGAGGCCAACCTGACCCCGGACATGCTCGACCCGGCCTGACCAGCAGCGCGCGACGGCGGTTTCCGGAGAGACTTTCCGGAAGGCGCCGTTCGTCGTACCAGCCAGTGGTCTGGTCTGGATCCGTGCAAACGAACGGGTGGTCTCATCTGGACGCTACCAGTTGATCGACTGGGCGGTTGGGCTAGTCTTCGGGCTGTAGCGACAGTCTTGAAGAGCTAGTTCGAGGAGACGCAGTCCTGTGACCGTACGCGTAGGTATCAACGGCTTCGGCCGGATCGGCCGTAACTTCTTCCGCGCCGTGCAGGCGTCCGGTGCCGACATCGAGGTCGTCGCCGTCAACGACTTGACCGACAACCAGACCCTCGCCCACCTGCTGAAGTACGACTCGATCCTGGGCCGCTTCCCGGGTGAGGTCTCCGCGACCGACGACGACATCACCGTCGGCGGTCACAGCATCAAGGCGTTCGCCGAGCGCGACCCCGCCAACCTGAAGTGGTCCGACGTCGGCGCCGACGTGGTGATCGAGTCCACCGGCTTCTTCACCGACGCCACCAAGGCCAAGACCCACGCCGACAACGGCGCCAAGAAGGTCATCATCTCCGCCCCGGCGAAGAACGAGGACCTGACCGTGGTGATGGGCGTGAACCACGACCTGTACGACGCCGAGAAGCACACCGTGATCTCGAACGCGTCCTGCACCACGAACTGCCTGGCCCCGCTGGCCAAGGTCCTGCACGACGCGTTCACGATCGAAAAGGGTCTGATGACCACGATCCACGCGTACACCCAGGACCAGAACCTGCAGGACGGCCCGCACAAGGACCTGCGCCGCGCCCGCGCCGCCGCGCTGAACATCGTGCCGACCTCCACCGGCGCCGCGAAGGCGATCGGCCTGGTGCTGCCGGAGCTCAAGGGCAAGCTGGACGGCTACGCGCTGCGCGTCCCGGTCCCGACCGGCTCCGCCACCGACCTCACCGTCACCGTCGGCCGTGAGGTCACCGTCGACGAGGTCAAGGAGGCCTACAAGACGGCCGCCGAGGGTGCGCTCAAGGGCTACCTGACCTACACCGAGGACGAGATCGTCTCCACCGACATCGTCACCGACCCGGCGTCCTGCATCTTCGACTCCGGCCTGACCAAGGTGATCGGCAACCAGGTCAAGGTCGTCGGCTGGTACGACAACGAGTGGGGCTACTCGAACCGCCTCGTCGACCTCGTGAAGCACGTCGGCGCCTCGCTCTGAGGATCGCCTGGTTCCCAGCCTGTGCCGGCACCCGCAAAGGTGCCGGCGCAGGCTTCACGCTTGAGTTGAGGAAAGCTGAACTGTGAAGACCATCGAAGATCTGGGTGACCTGGCCGGGATGCGGGTGCTGGTCCGGTCCGACCTGAACGTGCCGCTCAAGGACGGCGTGATCGGCGACGACGGCCGGATCCGCGCCTCGCTGCCGACGCTGGTCCAGCTGGCCAAGGCCGGCGCCAAGGTGATCGTCACCGCGCACCTCGGCCGCCCGAAGGGCAAGCCGAACCCGGAGTTCACCCTGGCCCCGGTGGCGAAGCGGCTCGGCGAGCTGCTGCAGCCCGAGGGCATCACCGTGCACTTCGCCACCGACCTCACCGGCGAGAGCGCCCAGGAGTCGGTGCAGGACCTCGACGAGGGCGAAGTACTGCTGCTCGAGAACGTGCGGTACGACCCGCGCGAGGAGAGCAAGGACGACGAGCAGCGCGAGGCGCTGGCCGAGGAGCTGGCCGCGCTGGCCGACGTCTTCGTCAGCGACGGCTTCGGTGTCGTGCACCGCAAGCAGGCGAGCGTGTACGACGTCGCTCGCAAGCTGCCGCACGCGGCCGGTGGCCTGGTGCTGGCCGAGGTCGACGTACTGAAGAAGCTCACCGAAAACCCCGAGCGGCCGTACGTCGTGGTCCTCGGTGGCGCGAAGGTCTCGGACAAGCTGGCGGTGATCGACAACCTGCTGGCCAAGGCCGACAAGCTGCTGATCGGTGGCGGCATGGTCTTCACCTTCCTCAAGGCCCAGGGCCACGAGGTCGGCAAGAGCCTGCTCGAGGACGACCAGCTGGACACGGTCAAGGGCTACCTGGAGACCGCGAAGTCCAAGGGCGTCGAGATCGTGCTGCCGACCGACATCGTGGTCGCGCCCGAGTTCAAGGCGGACTCTCCGGCCACGGTGGTCGCGGCCGACGCGATTCCCGCCGACCAGCTCGGTCTGGACATCGGCCCGGACTCCGGCAAGGCCTTCGCCGCCGAGATCGCCGGCGCGAAGACCGTGTTCTGGAACGGTCCGATGGGGGTCTTCGAGATGGCCGCGTTCGCGGGCGGAACGAAGGCTGTCGCGCAGGCGTTGACCGAGGTGGATGGCCTGAGCGTCGTCGGTGGCGGTGACTCGGCAGCCGCGGTGCGGCAGCTAGGCTTCGCGGACGACGCGTTCGGTCACATCTCCACCGGTGGTGGCGCGTCGCTCGAGTACCTGGAGGGCAAAGAGCTCCCGGGTCTCGCCGTACTGGAAGAGGACTGACGACTCATGGCTGACCCGACAGCTGCCCGCACGCCGTTGATGGCGGGCAACTGGAAGATGAACCTCAACCACGTCGAGGCTGTGCACCTGCTGCAGAAGCTGTCGTGGACCCTGCAGGACAAGAAGCACGACTTCGAGCGCGTCGAGGTGGCGGTGCTCCCGCCGTTCACCGACATCCGCAGCGTGCAGACGCTGGTCGACGGCGACCGGATGAAGATCAGGTACGGCGCCCAGGACCTGTCGACGCACGACTCCGGCGCGTACACCGGTGAGATCTCCGCGGCGATGCTGACCAAGCTCGGCTGTACGTACGTGCTGACCGGTCACTCCGAGCGCCGGCAGTACCACAACGAGACCGACGACGTCGTCAACGCCAAGACCGCGAAGGCGCTCGAGGCGGGCCTGATCCCGATCGTCTGCGTGGGCGAGGGGCTGGAGATCCGCAAGGCCGACGGTCACGTCGCGCACTGTGTCGGTCAGATCGACGCCGCGCTCGCCGGGATCAAGCCGGACGACGTCCGCAAGCTCGTCATCGCGTACGAACCGGTCTGGGCGATCGGCACCGGCGAGGTGGCCACGCCGGAGGACGCGCAGGAGGTGATCGCCGCGATCCGGGGCCGGATCGAGGAGACGATCTCACCCTCGGTCGCCGACTCGGTACGGATTCTTTACGGTGGATCGGTGAAGATGGCCAGTGCAGGTGGCATCATGGCCCAACCGGATGTCGACGGCTGTCTGGTCGGGGGCGCCAGCCTCCAGGCCGACGAGTTCGCCGGCATCTGCCGTTACCTGGACCTTCAGTTAGGCTACTCCTCGTGAAACTCGCGTTCTCCATCGTCGTGATCGTCTGCAGCCTGATGCTCACGCTGCTCGTGCTGCTGCACAAAGGCCGTGGTGGCGGTCTGTCCGACCTGTTCGGTGGTGGGGTGTCGTCCAGCCTGGGCGGTTCCTCGGTCGCCGAGCGGAACCTGGACCGGATCACGATCGGTATCGGTCTGGTCTGGTTCGCTGCCATCGTCGCGCTCGGCCTGCTGTACAAGCTCGGCTGAGGGGGAGTAGATCCCGTGGCTGGTGGTGGCAGTGCGATTCGTGGCAGCCGGGTCGGTGCCGGCCCGATGGGCGAGGCGGAGCGCGGCGACACCGCGCCCCGGCAGCGCATCGTGTTCTTCTGTGCGAACGGGCACGAGACCGCGACCTGGTTCGCGGTCGAGGCAGCGATCCCGGAGGCGTGGGACTGTCCACGGTGCGGTCTGCCGACCAGCACCGATGTGAACAACCCGCCCCCGCCGCCGAAGATCGAGCCCTACAAGACCCACCTGGCCTATGTGAAGGAGCGCCGCTCCGAGCAGGAGGCACAGGAGATCCTCGAGGAGGCCCTCGAGAAGCTCCGCGCCCGCCGCGCGCGGGGCGAGGTCATCTTCTAGCCGTACGCCGTCGCAGCCCGGACCGTCTCCCGGTCCGGGCTGTTCCGTTGTGTGACCCCCTGGACGCAGCGCGCTAAGGTCTCCCGCATGACGTCGATCTCGCCGGTTCGCTGGACACCGCCGCCCGCCCCGCCGGAGCGGCACCCGCTGAACGTCCAGGTGGACGTGGTGGCGTTGCCGGGGGAGGGCCCCGAGGACACGCTGATCGACGCGGATGGGAGCGTCCTGACCGGGTTGTACGACGGACGCATCCTGCGAGTCAGCGCGGACGGTACGACGATCCGTACACTCGCCGACACCGGCGGACGGCCGCTCGGGCTGGAGTGGCTCCCGGACGGCAAGGTGCTGATCTGCGACGCGCACCGCGGCCTGCTCACCCTCGACCAGGACGGCCGGATCGCCACGTTGCTGGACGAGATCGACGGCCGGCCGATGCGGTTCTGCAACAACGCCGACGTGACCGAGGACGGCACGATCTACTTCACCGACTCGTCCACCCGGTTCGGCATCGACGAGTGGATGGCCGACCTGCTCGAGCACTCCACCACGGGCAGCGTCTACCGGCTCACCCCGGACGGCAAGGTGACCCAGTTGGCCACGGACCGCGCCTTCCCGAACGGCGTGGCGCTCAGCGGCGATCGCCGTACCTTGTTCTGGGCCGAGACGGCGACGTACGGGCTGTACAAGCTGGACGTGACCGTGGACGGCATGGACGGTGCGGAGCCGGTGCAGGTCGCGTCGATCCCGGGGCTGCCGGACAACATCGCGCGCGGGTCGGACGGGCTGATCTGGGTCGCGGTCGGCTCGCCACGCAACGCCGTACTGGACTTCCTGCTGCCGAAGCAGCCGGTGTTCCGCAAGCTCGTCTGGTCGTTGCCGGACGCCCTGAAGCCGAAGGCCGCGGACATCATCGAGATCCAGGCGTACGACGAGGACGGGACGCTGGTGCACGACCTGCGGGCCAAGCACCCGGGCTTCCACATGCCGACCGGTGTCCGCGAGCGCGACGGCAAGGTCTGGCTGGGATCGATCGGCACGAGCTCGCTGGCGAGCTTCCCGACACCGTCGCGCTGACCGCCCAGACCTGACCGCCCCGCCCGGCGGCTAGGGTGCGGGCATGCGTTTCGGAATCGCGATCCTGCCCGAGTACCGCTGGCGCGACGCCGCACCGCGGTGGCGGCGGGCCGAGGAGTACGGCTTCGACCATGCCTGGACCTACGACCACCTGACCTGGAGCGGCCTGCAGGACTCGCCCTGGTACGGGACGACGCCGACGCTGACGGCGGCCGCGATGGTCACCTCGACGATCAGGCTCGGCACGTTCGTCACTTCGCCGAACTTCCGGCACCCGCTCGCGCTGACCCGCGACATCCTCGCGATCGACGACGTGTCCGACGGCCGATTCGTCTGCGGCATCGGCGCCGGCGGCAGCCTGGACGCGACCATCCAGGGCGGCCCGGACCTGACACCGCGCGAGAAGCAGGACCGCTTCCAGGAGTTCGTGCACCTGCTGGACACGTTGCTGACCACGGACGGCGTCGACTTCAAGGGCGAGTACTTCGAGACCCGCAACGGCCGGACGCTCCCCGGCTGCGTCCAGAAGCCGCGTGTCCCGCTCGTCCTGGCCGGCAACGGCCCGCGGTCGCTGAAGTTCGCTGCGAAGCACGGCGACGGCTGGATGACCACCGGTGGCGACAAGACCAGCCTCGACACCTGGTTCGCCTCGCTCGCCGAGCTCAGCCACCGCCTGGACGACCTGCTCGAGGGCCGCCACCTCGACCGCTACCTCTCGATGGACAACGCGCTCTACGCCCTCTCCAGCCCCGAGGCCTTCGAGGAGATCGCCGGCCGCGCGGCAGCCCTCGGCTTCACCGACCTCATCACCCACTGGCCCCGCGCCGAGGGCGTGTACGGCGGCTCGGAGGACGTCCTGGAGAAGGTTGCCGCCGAGGTCATCCCGCGTCTGCGCTAGGGCGCCGTGCCCGGAACGACGAAAGAGCCACACACCCTGCGGTGTGTGGCTCCTTCAAGTGTCGTGCTGGAAGGGTGATCCGAGGATCAGATCGCGCGGATGTTCTCCGCCTGCAGACCCTTCTGGCCCTGGGTGATCTCGAACTCGACCCGCTGGTTCTCGTCCAGCGAGCGGAAGCCCGACATCTGGATGGCGGAGTAGTGCGCGAACACGTCCGCGCCACCGTCATCCGGGGTGATGAAGCCGAAGCCCTTGTCAGCGTTGAACCACTTGACAGTACCGACAGCCATTTGTCTATCTCCTCGATGGCTATTAACAATCCGTGACCCACACCTCATGAGCCACGCGTCGCCGAAAGGCCCCAGACGACAGACCGGCCATGCAGCACAGCAAAAGTCAGGGAGTCCAAAACTGCAACGCCATAACTGTAGCCGTTCTGGCGCCCTTTGGTAGGGGTGACCACAAACACGTGTCGCACATTGTCAGGGCGCGTTACTCTCCGTGTCCGGCCTGTTTCGCTCCTGGAGGCGCCGCTCCGGAACCGGAAATCCCGCGCCGACCTGCTGATTCGCACCCGCTGAGCGGGTCCGGGACGATGGCAACGAAAGACAACGACCGGTACGCCGGGTGATGGACGCTCGAATCCGATCGATAGCTTCGGCGTGTCGCGCGGGTCTGGACAGTCTCGAAGGCAGGGGGCAGGGTGAGGGCGTGATCGTCACCGTGACCCGCACCGGCGGCTTCGCCGGGCTGACAACGCAGGGCTCGCTCGACACCAGTGCGGAGGGAGACGCGGACCGGCTCGAGGCCGCCGTACAGGCGTTGAGCGGCAAGGACCTGGGGACCGGGCGGCCGCAGCCGGACCGGTACGTCTACAAGCTGGAGGTGCGTGACGCCGCCGACAGCGACGCCACGCACCACACCGTGGCCGAGCAGGACGTCGACGAGACGACCGCGTGGCTGCTCGACCGGGTGCTGAGCAGCTAGCGCCAGTCGATCTCAGGGGCGCGGTAGAAGTTCACACCGAGCACCTCCCACCGGGAACCCTGCTCAGCCAGGCGATCGCGGTACGACGCCCAGTCCAGCGCGGACTCCGCAGACCAGCCGAGCTCTGCGATCCCGGGCAGCCGCGGGAACACCAGGTACTCGATCTTGCTCACGTCATCGACCGTCTCGGTCCACAGGGGCGCCTCGACGCCGTCGATCGCGCTGGCCGGTACGCCTGGGACCAGAGTCGCCGGGTTCCAGCTGTAGGACTGCTCCACGCTGACCAGACCGGCCCAGTCGAGGCCCAGCGGGGTCTCGGCGTCGTACTTCATGTCCAGGTAGGACCTGTTCGCCGGTGACAGCACCAGCGTCGCGCCCTGCTCTACCGCCTTCTGCGCGAGCACCTGGGCCTTCGGGTCCTCGGTGCCCCAGTACTGCACCACAGAGCCGGCCGGCAGCGGCCCGTCGGCGACCTCGTGCCAGCCCATGACCCGCTTGCCGTGCTTCACGACCAGCTCGGTCGCCTTGGCCACGAAGGTCAGGTACTCGCTGTGCTCGGTCGAGTGGGCCTCGTCTCCACCAAGGTGCAGGAGGTCGCCCGGCGTCTGCTCAGCCACCTCCCGGAACACGTCGTCCAGGAACTCGTAGGTGACGTCCTTGTCGATGGTGAACGAGCTGAAGCCCACCTCGGTCTCGGTGTAGAGGCTCGGCGGAAGGTCACCCTTGTTCAGCTCGGGGTACGACGACAGCGCCGCGTTGGTGTGCCCCGGGGTGTCGATCTCGGGTACGACGGTGATGTACCGGTCGGAGGCGTACTGGACGAGCTCGGCGTACTCCGCCTTGGTGTAGTAGCCACCCTCCCCACCGCCGACCTGCGTGCTGCCGCCGTGCTCGGTCAGGTTGGGCCACGAGTCGACCTGGATCCGCCAGCCCTGGTCGTCGGACAGGTGCAGGTGCAGGTGGTTGACCTTGTAGAGCGAGATCAGGTCGATGACGTGCTTCACCTGGTCGAGGGTGAAGAAGTGCCGGGAGACGTCGAGCATCATGCCGCGGTAGCTGTACCGCGGCGAGTCGGTGATCGTCGTACCGGTGACCTCCCACGGGCCTTCCTGTGGGCTGTCGGCGTGTGCCTTGGCGGGCAGGAGCTGGCGGAGGGTCGTGACGCCGCGGAAGACGCCCTCGGAGGTCGCGGCGGTGATCGTCACGCCGTCGGTGTCGGCCCGCAGTTCGTAGCCCTCGGCACCGAGTTCGTCCGGCCCGTTCTGGGCCAGCGTGATCGTGCCGGCGCCGTCCTGGACCGGCAGCGCGAAGCCGGTCGAGCGCCGGAGCTGGGTGGCCAGCTGCTCGGCGATCTGCTGGAGGGCCGGGCCGGCGGCACCGATGGTGGCGTCGGACGCCAGGGCGAAGGTCTGGTCAGCGAGCGCCTGGTGCGCCGTGGGCTGCGGGATCATGATCGAAAGTGTTCGTGGGCTACGAGATCAGGTCAAGAGCTTTCAGAAGAGTCTCATCCATATTTGTGCGCCATCGCGATCGCTTGTGGCACGTAGCTACCGCCGAACATCACTACGTGAGTGAGGAGCGGGTGCAGCCGGTGCAGTCCGGTCCGCTCGCGCCAGCCGTCCGTGAGCGGGTGCGCCTCGTCGTACGCACGCAGTACCCGCTCCAGCTGTGGCAGGCCGAAGAGACCGAGCATGGCCAGATCGGTCTCGCGATGACCGCCATGGGCCGCCGGGTCGATCAGGTGGACGCCGTCGGTGGCCCAGAGGACGTTGCCCGACCACAGGTCGCCGTGGATACGGCACGGCTGGTCCGACGGGTCGTCGTACGTCCCTGCCTCCAGGCGGGTGCAGACACGCTCGAAGACGTGCAGCTGGTGACCGTCGATAGTGCCGTGGTTGTAGGCGGCCCGCAGGTACGGCCGCAGCCGCAGGTTGGCGTAGAACTCGCCCCACGCTTTGACCGGCTCCAGTGCGTGCGGCAGACCGATCGTCCCGATGTAACCGTCGCCGTCCCACCCGTCAGGTGGTACGCCGAAGTGCCGGGCGCCGGCGTCGTGAGTCACGACCAGCCGGCGCCCAAATTCGTCTGCTGCGGTACCTGTGGGTGGAGCACTCTCCAGGTGTTGCGTGCTCAGGTGCGTGGGAGAGACGTCGAGCACCTCGGCCACAGGCACCCCACCGGGCACTGCGAGCCATCGCAACCCCGCCGCCTCGACCTCGAAGAACCCCGTGGGCGCGTCATGCCGCCTCTTCACAAACCTGTCGTCCAGACCGGTCATGGTTTGACTCTGCCACCTGGAGGCGACGGCGAGCCAGCAACGGCTCGCCGAGCATGATCAGCGCCGCGAGCGCCGTCAGTAGACCGCCGACCAGCGCCACGCTGCGGACCGTGGTGTGGTCGATCAGTGCGCCGCCGACGAAAGCACCAGCGGCGATGCCGACGTTGAAGGCCGAGCTGGTGCCGGCGGAGGCGACGTCGGTGCTGCCTGGGGCGACCTGCAGCGTCCTGCTCTGGACAGCGACCGCGAGACCGCTGAAAGACATCCCGACAACGGCGATGAGCAGGATGGTTGCCACTCGGAGCTCGCCCAGCGCGAAGAGGCCGAGCAATCCGACGGTGATGGCGCCCAGCGGTACGACCATGGCTCCCCAGGGATAGCGGTCGAGGAGGCGGCCGACGATCAACGTGCCAAGGAAGCCGCCCGCGCCGCTGGCGACGAGCGCCGGGCCCAGCGCCTGCGACGAGAAGCCGGTGATGTCCAGCAGGAACGGCGTGACGTAGGTGTTGAACGTCAGGAAGCCGGTCACGCCGATCGCCGAGGCGGTGAGCAGCACGACGTACCGGCGGACGTCTGGTGCGCTGCCCCGACGCGACGGGCTGTCCGGTACGTCGGTGTGCGGCAGCAGGACGACGATGCCCGCGCAGGCCGCGGCTCCGAGGCCGGCCATGACGATGAACGGCACGCGCCACCCCGCCTGTTCGCCCAGCCAGGTGCCCAGCGGAATGCCCAGGATCGGCGCGAGCGCGGTCCCGATGGCCAGGCGAGCTACGACCCTGCCACGCAGCTCCGGTGCGAAGAGGCCGGTCGCTATCGGTGGCGCAATCGCCCAGAAGAGCGCCTGGGAGAGCGCTATGACCAGTCGTGCACCGAAGAGGACCTCGTACGACGGTGCTGCTGCCGACAGGGCCGTTGCCACCGTGACGACCCCCAGCGTGCCGCCGAGCACCAGCCGGCGGGGAAGGTGCTGAGTCAGCCGGGCGAGGGGGATGGAGGCGAGCACGACGACAGCGGCGTACCCGGTGACGAGGAGGCCGACCTGCGACCTGGAGCGGCCGAGGTCGTCGGCCATCACGGTCAGCAGACCGATCGGTAGCACCTCGATCGTGACGAAGGAGAACGTCGAGACGCCGAGGAACACCAGGGCAGCGGTGGCTCGGCGGGACGAGATGTGCATGGATTCACCTGATCCCAGTGAAATGTCTGATGGTGGTAGCCTCTCATCCATGACCGACAGTTCTCGTGCGGAATTCCGCATCGTGGGCGGGCATCCCGCGCTCGACCTGGTGAACACGGTCAGCCCGCGGATCCGGGGTGGTGCCGGGCAGCACGACTACCTCACCACGCCGGCCGAGCTGCTGGCCTGGAGCCGGCGGATCGAGCTCATCGATCTCCGGGACTTCAGCGCCGTCGAGGGCACCTGGCGGCCCGCGCCGGAGCTGGCCGAGAAGGCGCTCCGGGCGACGCTCGACATCCGCGAGGCGACGTACGACGTCCTGGCGTCGCGGGCCGGTGGCGCGGTGGTGGCGCCGGACGGGGTGAAGCGCAGCCAGGGCACGGCCTTCGAGCGGTTGATGCTGCGGTGGTCGGCAGCCGCGGCGCGCTCGATGCTGATCCCCGCCGAGGATCGGACGCACGGCGTCGCCGACCTCGTGGTCGGGACGTCGCCGGCACAGCTGATCCCGGACCGGCTGGTGGTCGCCGCGGTCGAGTTGGTGCGGACCGTCGAGGTCCGGCAGCTGCGGGCCTGCCCGATCGCCGAGGGCGGCTGCGGGTGGCTGTTCCTGGATCGCAGCCGGAACGGTTCGCGGCGTTGGTGCGCGATGGAGGACTGCGGGACGCGGGTCAAGATCCGCAAGCTCGGCGAGCGCCGCCGCGCTACCGCCGTACCCAGCTGATACCGGTAGCGCGATCGAACCTGCACAGTCAGCGATCGGCTCACCTGGCGAGAACGCGTGTCGAAAGGTGCGAACTGTCCCCGGGACCTGTCATCGTAGGCGGCCGGGCCTTCCGACACGACGGGCCTGGCCGGGTCTGCCCGGACTGAGGAGCAGGCCGACATATGAGGAGCTGGAGGACAGATGACGCAGGTGGCAGAGCAGCCGGGCAGTACTGCCGGGCGGCTCGGCTCGGTGGTGCTGGACTGCCCGGACCCACTTGAGCTCGCCCAGTTCTACTCGGCGCTGCTGGGTCTGGACATCGACGAGAACGGTGACGACGACTGGCGGAGCCTGACCGGCCCCGGCTCGTCGCTCGGGTTCTCGACGCTGGCCTTCCGGCGCTCGGAGGAGTACGTGCCGGCCACGTGGCCCGGCGCGGGGCCCGATCTGCATCTCGACCTGATCGTCGAGGACCTCTCCAGCGGCCACGCCACCGTGGTCGCGCTCGGAGCCGAACCGCTCGACCCGCTGGACCCACCACCGGCTGAGATCCACCGCGGCTGGCGGATCTACGCCGATCCGGCGGGACACCCGTTCCGGATCTGCCTCGAGTAAACACAGCGGTCAGCCCGCCCCGGATCCATCGGGGCGGGCTTTGCTGTGCCATCAGCCTTCGCGGCTCAGGCGTCCGCGAGCGCTCGCCGGATCCGTTTCTCGGAGACGGGGTACGGGGTGCCGAGGGTTTGGGCGAAGAGGCTGACGCGGAGTTCCTCGAGCATCCAGCGGACCTCGAGGAGTTCGGGGCTGGGGTACTTGCCGGTCGGGACGGCGCGCAGGCGCTTCTGGTACTCGTCGGTGAGGGTCTGGACGACTGCCATGCCGGAGCGGTCGCGGGCCGCGTTCGCGCCGAGCTTGTCCAGGCGCTGCTCCATCCCACGCAGGTAGCGGGCCAAGTCCGGCAACCGTCTCGCACCGGCCTCGGTGATGAAGCCGGGGTGGACGAGACCCTCGAGCTGGCCACGCACATCGGACAGCGCCGCGATCAGGGCCGGCGAGGACGCCCGCGAGATCTGCTTGTCCACGGTCCGGGCATAGGCCAGGACGGTCTCGACCTGCTGGAGGATCGTCAGCACGGTGTCCGCGAGCTCCGACCGTACGGCGTCCCGCAGGATCGCGAACGCGGTCAGGTTCCACGCCGGCCCACCGGCCGCGGCCATCAACTGGTCGACGGCCGCCCCGATCGCATCGTCCAGCAATTCACCTACGTTGCGGTGCGGACCGGCCATCAGCGTCATCTTCTGCTGATTGGTCAGGTGCCGCTGCACGACGTCGATCACGGACGGCATCGTCAGCAACAGCAGCCGGCGCGTGCCCGCCCACATCGCGGCGGCCTGATCGCGCTCGGTCTCCTGCAGCCGGATCGCCACCGTCTTGCCCTCGTCGACCAGCGCCGGGTAGCCCGCGACAGTCAGACCGTTGCGGTGCTCGGAGAAGCTGCGTGGCAGGTCACCGAAGGTCCAGTCGGTCAGCCCGGCCTTCTCCAGACCGCTCACCGCCTTGGACGCGACCTGCGAGATCGCGGCCGTCGTCTTCGGCTTCAGCCGCTCCTTGAGCTTGGCGAGATCCTTGCCCTCGGCCACCGTCTTGCGATTGTCGTCCTCGACCCGGAACGTCATCCGCAGGTGCTCCGGCACCCGGCTCCAGTCCCAGTCGCCCGGCTCGATCACGACACCACGCAGGTCGCGCAGTGCGCGGGCCATCGCGTCCGTCAGCGGTCCGGACGCCGGGTCGAGCTGCGGGAGGATCTGCCGGGCGTGATCCGGCGCCGGCACGATGTTCCGCCGTACCGCCTTGGGCAGTGACTTGATCAGGGTCGTGACCAGCTCCTCGCGGAAGCCGGGCACGGTCCACTCGAAGCCGTCGGCGGACACCTGGTTGAGGACCAGCAGTGGGATGTGGACGGTGACGCCGTCCGCGTCGGTGCCCGGCTCGAACGCGTACGTGAGGTCGAAGGTCATCCCGTTCTGCATCCAGTGCAGCGGGAACTCCTCCTCGCGGACCTCGGCGCCCTCGCGGACGATCAGTGAGCGCTCGAAGTCGAGCAGGTCGTGGTCGCGCTGCCGCGCCGTCTTCCACCAGGTGTCGAAGTGCCGTCCGGTGACGACCTCGGCGCCGATCCGCTCGTCGTAGAACGCGAACAGCGTCTCGTCGTCGACCAGCAGGTCGCGCCGCCGGGTCCGCTCCTCGAGCTCCTCGACCTCTTCGATCAGCTTGCGGTTCTCGTGGAAGAACTTGTGGTGCGTGTCCCAGTCGCCCTCGACCAGCGCGTGCCGGATGAACAGCTCGCGGGACACCTCCGGGTCGACCTTGCCGTAGTTCACCTTGCGCCGGGCCACGATCGGTACGCCGTACAGCGTGACCTTCTCGTAGGCCATCACGGCACCGGCCTTGCGCTCCCAGTGCGGCTCGGAGTACGACCGTTTGATCAGGTGCGGCGCGAGGTCCTCGGCCCACTCGGGCTCGATCTTCGCGTTCACCCGCGCCCACAGCCGGGACGTCTCGACCAGCTCGGCGGCCATCACGAACTGCGGCGGCTTCTTGAACAGCCCGGAGCCGGGGAAGATCGCGAACTTGGTGCCGCGGGCACCGATGTACTGGTGCTGGTTCGCCGGGTCCTTCATCCCGAGGTGGCTGAGCAGTCCGGACATCAGCGCGATGTGCACGGTCTGCGGGTCGGCCGGCGCGCCGCTGTTGAGCTTCACGCCGATCTGGGACGCGACCTGGCGGAGCTGCGCGTAGATGTCCTGCCACTCGCGGACCCGGAGGTAGTTGAGGTACTCGCTGCGGCACATCCGGCGGAACTGATTGCCGGAGAGCTCCTTCTGCTGCTTCTTCAGGTACGCCCACAGGTTGAGGTAGCCGAGGAAGTCGCTGTTCGGATCGCGGAACCGGGCGTGCTGCTGGGTCGCCTGCGCCTCGGCGTCCGTGGGACGCTCACGCGGGTCCTGGATCGAGAGCGCCGCCGCGATCACCATCACCTCACGGACACTGGCGTGCTTGTCCGCCTCGACGATCATCCGGGCCAGCCGCGGGTCCAGCGGGATCTGGGCGAGCTGCCGGCCGATCGGGGTGAGCCGGCCGCCCTTCGGGGTCTCGATCGCGCCCAGCTCGGTGAGCAGCTGCAGGCCGTCGGTGATGCTGCGCTTGTCCGGCTCGTCGATGAACGGGAACGCGGCGATGTCGCCGAGGCCGATCGCGGTCATCTGCAGGATGACCGAGGCGAGGTTGGTGCGCAGGATCTCCGGGTCGGTGAACTCGGGGCGGCTCTCGAAGTCCTCCTCGGAGTACAGCCGGATGCAAATGCCGTCGCTGGTCCGGCCGCTGCGGCCCTTGCGCTGGTTGGCGCTGGCCTGCGAGACGGGCTCGATCGGCAGGTGCTGGACCTTGGTGCGGTGGCTGTACCGCGAGATGCGCGCCGTACCGGGGTCGATGACGTACTTGATGCCGGGGACGGTCAGTGACGTCTCGGCGACGTTGGTGGCGAGGACGATGCGGCGGGTCGAGTGCGGCTGGAAGACGCGGTGCTGCTCGGCGTTCGAGAGCCGGGCGTAGAGGGGGAGTACTTCGACGGCACCCGGCCGGCCACGTTGCGCGGCGTACTTGTCGTTGAGCGCGTCGGCGGTGTCGCGGATCTCGCGCTCGCCGCTGAGGAAGACGAGAACGTCGCCGTCGGCCTCGTACTCGAGCTCGTCGACGGCGTCCAGGATGGCCTGGGTCTGGTCGCGGTCGATCGTGCTCGGGTCGTCCGGGTCGTTGATCGGGCGGTACCGGACCTCGACCGGGTACGTGCGGCCGGAGACCTCGACGATCGGGGCCGGGGTGCCGTTCGCGTCGGCGAAGTGCGCGGCGAAGCGCTCGGGGTCGATCGTCGCCGAGGTGATGATCACCTTGAGATCGGGGCGGCGGGGGAGGAGGCGCTTGAGGTAGCCGAGGATGAAGTCGATGTTCAGGCTGCGCTCGTGCGCCTCGTCGATGATGAGTGTGTCGTACCGGGTCAGGTCGCGGTCGCGCTGCAGCTCGTTGAGCAGGATGCCGTCCGTCATCAGCTTCACCAGCGAGCGCTCGCTCACCTTGTCGGTGAACCGTACGGCGAACCCGATCGTCTCGCCGAGCTCCGTGCCCAGCTCGTCGGCGATCCGCTCGGCGACCGTACGGGCCGCCAGCCGCCGGGGCTGGGTGTGACCGATCATCCCGCGCACACCGCGGCCGAGCTCGAGACAGATCTTCGGGATCTGGGTCGTCTTTCCCGATCCGGTCTCACCGGCGACGACCACGACCTGGTGGTCCCGGATCGCGGCCGCGATCTCGTCCTTGAGCTGACTGACCGGCAGCTCTTCCGGGTACGTGATGTCCGGCACGGATTCCCGCCGTACCTCGACCCGCTGCTCGGCCTGCTCGACCGCGCCGATCACCCCACGTAGCGCCTGCGCCCGCTTCTCCCCGTCCGGCGTCCGCCGGACCCGCTCCAGCCGCCGCCCGAGCTGCTCCCGGTCATAAACCGACACCTGCTCCAGCCGAGCCACAACCTCGTTGAGACTGGGCTCGGAGTTGATCTGACCGGTCGCCGGCTGTTCCGTGGAACGCCTGCGGGGGCCACGGCGGCGCGGCCGGCGGTGCTTGCCGGCTGGGTCCTGGATGGGAGCTGGGGTTGGACTCGGGGACTCGGTCCGGGCATCAGGCATAACCCGACCAGTTTAGGCGGCCGACCCCAACCCCTCACCCGGATTACGGCTAGCGCTCCAGGTGCCACCGCTGGCAGGGACCGTTCCAGTACGGCCAGACGATCGGGCTCACCCCACGGGCGTCGACGCACCCGGCCGCGTCCAGGGTCTTGCCGGTGTCGGCCTGCTGGATGGTGACGCTTCCGTCGACCGCTGGTTCGACCCGCCAGCGCTGGCACTCGGAGGCATCGATGCCGAGCGTGATGACAGTGGCGGCATTGGCCCGGGAGCAGCCCAGGACCTGGAGCGCGGTGTTCGAGTTGAGGTCCACGATCTGGTAGATGTCGTCACCGAGCGGCCGGAAGTCCCAGTGCTGGCACTTGCTGCCGCTGACCAGGTCCCACAGCCGGAGCCCCGCTGACACCGTGCAATCCTTGACGTCGAGTACGAAACCACCTGGGAGCATGCTGCGTACGGCGTACTGCCCGCTCAGCTGCGGGGTGTTCAGCGCCGCACGCAGCACCCACTGCTGCGTCGTACGGGTGTTGTCGCACGGCATCTGCAGCAGTGCCGCACCGTTTCCTGCGGCCGGGTTGGTGATCTCGGCGCACTTGTCGCTGTGGGCGAACCGGAGCCGGACGACAGTGTCGTAGCTGGTGCCCTCGACGTAGTCCAGGAGCACCTGCTGGTTCGCTGTACCGGCGCACTGCCACTGGACGATCGGGGTGTTGTCCGCGGTGCTCTGGTTCCCGACGTCCATACAGCGCGGCTTACCGTCGGCCGGAGCGACCCGCTCGTGCACCATCTGGATCTGGTACTGGTCGGTGCCACTGGTCGGTACGATGCGGAAGCGTTGGTGCAGCCCGCCGAAGCAGTCCCATTGCTGGATGACCGCAGGGTCGGTCTGGCTCGCGCCGGCCACCTCGACGCACCGTCCGGTGTTCCGCGAGACCAGCTCGTACGTGCGTGGCTCGATGTCGACCCGTGGTGCGGTGCTCGCGCCCACGGCCGTCTCCCGCCACACCGATGCCGGTGCTGCGAACGACGTACCGGTCGAGCGTAGGTCGAACACCTCGCGGCCGCCGCCGTCAAGGGCAGTGACCAGGGCGGCGTCCGCCAGCTTGTCGCCGTTGTGGTCGCCCACCGACAACGTGGTACGGATTGCATCGAACTTGCCGGTCTCGTGCCACCACTCGCTCGCGGTGAGCGCTGTACCGGCCGAGCGAAGGACACGCAGCGAGGTGTCGGTGCCGGTGGTGCCGTTGTCGTAGAGCGCGACGATGTCGTCCTTGCCGTCCCCGTCCACGTCGCCCACGGCGGCGTGAGCCCGGTCGGCACAGAACGCCCCGGCCCCGCTGTCGAAGACCGTCACCGCTGCGGAGAACGCCGTACCGGTCGAGCGGTAGAGGTCCGCTGCGGTGCGGCACCCACCGAGGTCCTTCAGGACCACCAGATCGTCCTTGCCATCACCGTCCACGTCGGCGATCACCGGCCGGCTGCGACTCCATGCACCGGATCCGGCCGCGGTCTGCAGCCACTGGACCGGCGCGGCGAGGTTGCTGCCGGGGTAGACGAGCGTCCTCCAGTTCCCGTTGCCCGAGTCGAGTTGTACGACGATGTCGTCGCGGTGATCGCCGTCGAGATCACCGGACGCGACGTGAGCCGTGCTGATGCTCCAGGCGGCACCGTCGCTACGCCAGACCGGCTGCACCTGCAGGTCGTACCTGTTCCCCTCCGACTTGGCCAGGTAGATCGCGACCTGCCGCCCGGCCTCGTCGTGAACGAACGCCTGGTCGGAGCGCCCGTCACCGGTGAAGTCGCCCTGGATCGGCAGCGTCCGGGACAGCGGGAAGCCGCCGTTGACACCGCTGGCCCAAGACCTCGTTCCGGTGCCGAAGCCGGTGGGAGTCGCCGCGACGTTCCAGATCCCGGTCTCCCCGGCTCCCTGGTCGACGACGGCGGCGACGTCCGCGAGCCCGTCACCGTTGACGTCGCCGCGGGTGGTGGAGACCGGCGGAGCATGGTCGGTCTTGGCGATCAGGCTCCAGCGCGCGATGCTGCTCGCGTTACCGGCCTGGTCCAGCGCCTGGACGTACAGCGTTCGCGTCGGCAGCGGGTCCGGGTTCACGGTCACCGGCAGCTGGGCCGAACCGTTGGCCGCGGCCTTGATCTGCAAGGTCATCTTGTCGGACGAGAACCCGTAGCGGTACCCGACGACGTCGGTCGCACCGGCCGCCGGCGTCAACGTGATCACGCCGACCGTGCGGATCTGGATCCCGGCCGACCCGTTCGGGAAGGCGGTGCTGCTGAGCACCGGCGTACCGGGCGGAGTGCGGTCGATCCGGAAGTAGCACCGCGGGCTCGCCGGACCGAACTCCACCCCGTCATCGGCGACGCCGTCGTTGCTGGCGGCCGAGTAGTAATAGGTGACGTCGTCGGACAGCGTCCCCGGTGGCACGGCCGACCAGCTGAACGCCGCGCCCGAGCTGGTCGGGCCCGCGTCGAGCTGGTACTGCAGACCGTCATCGGCGGCGCGGTGGATCTCGAGCCGATTCAGGATCGCGTCGCCGTCCGGGTCGCTACCGACCGCCGCGAACGACGGTTCGGCGGTGCGGATCATCGTCGGCGCGGACGCGGTACCGCACGGCTGCGGCTCGGTGAAGTTCACCTTGAGTGGCATCCGGGCCGGGTTGTTGTAGTCGACGGCGATCGACGCCGTCCCGCCGACGAACTTCTTCCACTGGTTCTGATCGGTCTCGGAATCCGCCCGCAGGCCGAAGCCGATGCTCCCCAGCCGCTGGTCGGCGGCGCTCTGCACCACCGCGAGCAGCTTGTCGCCGGCAAAACCCATCGACTGGTTCGGTTCCCCGCCGCGGGTCCACGCGTGGCCGCTCTCGGTGTCGAGCCACTGCAGCCAGTGGTTGGCCGTGCTGTTCCACGTGACGTCCTCGGAGCGGCTGATCGAGCGGGTCTGCCACAGCTGCACGGGTGTCGGTGTGCTGGTCGGAGTGTGGTCGAGCTCGATGGTGAACCGCGCCCTGATCACGCGCGCCCCGGCGATCGGGGCGGTGTTCAGCTGGAACAGTGACCGGTACATGTGCGGCGGGTCCTGGTATGCCGCACCGACCTTGGCGCCCTCCGCACGGTCGAAGTTCCAGTACGACGTGGTGACCGCGGCCCTGTTCACGTGGGTCCACAGGTCGCCCGCGGATCCGGTCCAGGACGGGTCGATGGAGACGGGATACGCCACGTCCGGGGCGGTCAGCAGACGCTCGTCGGGTCGCAGTACCAGCCGGCCGTGATCGAGTGTCGTCCCGACCTTCGCCTGGTGGCTGGGTGTCCCGTCGGGGGTGGTCCGGCGATCCCACATCAGCGCTGTGCCGGAGGTGAATACCGGCCTGCCACGGGAGTCGCTGCCGACCATCGAGCTGCCGGTGGTGGACGACACCTTCAGCCCGTCGCCCACCAGGCCGAACGCGATCGAGCGCAGCGCCGGATTCCTCGCGGCGGTGGCGTTCTTCACCACCAGCAGGTGCGAGAAGCCGCTGGTCTCCGCCCGGACCAGCAGGTCGACGCCCGGGAACACCTCGCGGTACGTCGCGGTCGCACCATCCAGCACCGGTCTCGGCAACGCGGTGGGCCAGCTCAGCCGGATCTGTCGGCCGGCCGTACCCAAGGTGACCAACGGCGATCGTGAACCGCCGCCGGAGAGGGTCAACGGCTGCGAGGTCGCAGCCGGCCGGACTGTCCCGTCGGCCTGGAACGCGAGCGTCGGATCGACGGCGACCCAGCCCGATCCGCGCCGTACCCGGACCGGCTCGACGTGCTGGACCAGGGTGTGGTGACCGTCCGGATTCACGAAGACCTGGGCGGTTTCGGTCCGGTCTGCCATCAGCTCGACGGGCTTGCCGGTCCGCGCGGCCTCGGCCTGCAACGGGTCCGCGGCGGACGCCGAAGCCGGCCCTGCCGACTGGGAGCGGGGGACCGACGCGGAAGGGCGCGCCACGGCAGGTAGGGCGGCAGGCAGTGCGGCGGGGAGCAGGAGAACCGCAGCCAGAGCGAGTCGGGCGGTGGTGGCCGGTCTGGGCATGGCGCCTCCAGCGAATGGGCGGACAGCGCCACGGTCGCACGGCCGATCGTCGGCTGAAACACCGTCGGCCAAACCCGGAGAGGCCATTCGAGCCGGGTGGAAACGATTGCCCACCGGAAGTAGTGCGCTCAGCTTGAGAAAAGACCGGCTTTGACTCGGGAGGTCCGCCATGTTTGGTCGTGCGCGCAGGTCCGACGCCCCGCGGTTCCGTGCAGCGCTCGCTACGTTGGTAGCAGCCAGCTTGTTCGTCAGTACGCCGCAGTTGCACGCACAGGCCGCCCCGAAACCGGATCCCCGGAAGACGGCCTGGCATCCCAGCAAGGACAAGGCCGTGCCGGTGAAGGCCGTCCTGCCCGTCCCCCGGGGCGCGGACCCGGACGATCGATGGGCGGTGCAGACCCACGGCCCCGCCACCTGGCCGGCCGCCGGGCGGGCCGAGGTCCAGGTACCGCGACCGGCCGCGCCGCGGACCGACTGGCAGGGACTGGTGACCGGTCGTCCGGCGCGCGATCCCGGTCCGGCGGCGACTGCGGGCAAGCTTCCGGTCGCGATCGGCCCGGCCACGGCGGCGAACCTGGACGCGGCCCGGTCGGCGCTGAGCACGCCGGCCAAGATCGAGGTCGAGCTGGTCGGTCGCGTCGGCGATCAGCTGCGGTTGCGGCTCCGGCGTACCGACGGGATCGTTGCCGCCGGCAAAGTCTCGTTGCGGGTCGACTACTCGGGCTTTGCGGGGACGTTCGGTGGTGACTGGGCGACTCGGCTGAAGGTCGTCCGATGCGCGACGGCGGACTGCCTCGGCGTACCGGTTGCTACCCGCAACGACGGCAGTGGCAGCCTGTCCGCCGACGTGCCGGTGTCGGCCGCCGCGACGCAGTTCGCGGTCGCGGCCGGGCCTTCCGGACCGGCCGGCGACTCGACGAGTACGTCGCTGAACCCGTCGGCGACCTGGCAGGCCGGTGGCTCTTCCGGTGACTTCACCTGGAACTACCCGATGAAAGCTTCGCCCGGCGTGGGCGGCCCGTCGCCCGATATCGCACTGACCTATTCGTCGGGCAGTGTCGACGGCCGGACGACCACGGCCAACAGCCAGTCCAGCTGGGTCGGCGCGGGCTTCGAACTGACACCCGGCGGTTCGATCGAGCGCCGGTACGCCTCGTGTGCGGCCAAGTCCCAGCAGGACGGCAACAACGGCACGACGCCGGTCGGCGACCTGTGCTGGGCGACCGACAATGCGACCTTCGCCCTCAACGGTGCGGGCGGTGAACTGGTTCGTGACGACGCGACGCTGAAGTGGCATCCGCGCAACGACGACGGGGTCACGGTCGAGAAGCTGACCGGGAAGGCGAACGGGGATGCCGGTCCCGATACCGGCGACGGCGCCAAGGGCGAGGCCTGGCTGCTCACCGACCGCGCCGGGACGAAGTACTACTTCGGTCTGAACAACCTGCCCGGCTCGGCCGTCGCGACGAACTCGGTCTGGACGGTCCCGGTCTTCGGCAACAACCCGAAGGAGCCCTGCAACCAGGCCACCTTCGCGGCCTCGTCGTGCCAGCAGGCCTACAAGTGGAACCTCGACTATGTGGTCGACACGCACGGCAACACGATGCGCTACTTCTACGACGTCGAGACCAACAACTACGGCCGGGCCGGGTCGAAGACCCTGGTCAGCCGTTACACCCGGGCCGGCAACATCCGCACCATCGAGTACGGGCAGCGCGAGGGGACCGGGCTCGGCACCGACAAGCCGGTCGCGCGGGTCTCGTTCACGACCGAGGAGCGCTGCACGAAGACGTCTGCCTGTGCGCCGGCCGACTACGTGGACACGCCGCTGGACCAGCAGTGCCTGGACGGTGCGACCAGTTGCTCGAACCTCTACCCGACGTTCTGGACCAAGCACCGGCTCGCGAAGGTGACCAGCGAGGTGGACCGCGGTGCTGGTCTCGTTCCGGTGACCAGCTGGACGCCACGGTACGGCTGGCTGACTCCGGGCGACGGGCGGAGTCCACTGCTCTGGCTGCAAGGCATCACGCAGACAGGTCTGGTCGGTGGTACGAAGGCCGTGCCGGAGCTTGCGTTCGACGCGGTGATGAAGGCCAACCGGATCGTCGGCCCGAACGACGGCCTGCCGGCGATGTACTGGCCGCGGATCCGCACGATCACGTACGGCACCGGCGGGCAGGTGACCGTGAGCTACAACGATCCCGACTGCAGCCTGCCCGGCAACGTGCCCGCGCCCGACACGAACGGCAAGCGCTGCCACCCGATCAAGTGGACGCCTGACGGTCAGGCCGAGCGGCAGGACTGGTTCGGCAAGTACGTCGTCAGCTCGGTGACCGAGTCGGACCAGGTCAGCGGGATCACCCCGGTGGTCACGACGTACAGCTACCCGCGGCCGCCGGCCTGGCGGTACGACGAGGAGGACGGGCTGGTCGAGGTCGGCCAGAAGACCTGGTCGCAGTGGCGCGGCTATGACCAGGTCACCGTGACCAAGGGCGACGACTCCGGCCCGAAGACCGTCACTCGGAGCACGTTCTTCCGTGGCATGGACGGCGACAAGCTGGCCGCCGGTGGGACCAAGAGCGTGCAGGTCACGGACTCGGCCGGCGGCACCTGGACCGACAGCAACGCGCTGGCCGGGATGGCGCGCGAGCAGACGACGTACAGCGGTGCGACCGTGGTCACCCGGTCGATCACCGACCCCTGGATGTCGGCGGCGACCGCGACCCGGGTGCGGTCGTGGGGGACCACGCAGGCGTTCCAGATCCAGGAGCAGGCGGTCAACGAGGCGCAGGCGGTCGGCTCGGGCTGGCGCAAGACGTCCTCGCGGAACGAGTACGACGCGACCGGCCGGCTGCAGTGGACGAGTGACAAGGGCGACGAGGCGTCGACCACCGACGACACCTGCACCCGGTACGAGTACTACTCGAACCCGGCCCGCGGCATCGTCGACGTGCCGAGCCGCAAGCAGGTAGTCGATGTGGCGTGCGACCAGACCTGGACGAAGAACGACGTCGTCTCGGACGAGAAGCAGACCTTCGACGCGCAGACCGGCGATCAGCTCAGCCTGCAGCGGCTGTCCGGCTTCGACAGTGCGAACAAGGAGATCTACCAGACCGTCGCGACCACGACCTACGACGACTACGGACGGCCGAAGGTGACGACCGACGCCGCGAACAAGCAGACGACGATCACCTACACGCCCGCGGCCGGTGCGGTCACGCAGACCGCGGCGAAGCAGCCGAACGGTCTCGTCACCAGCAGCGTGCTGGACCCTGCCTGGGGCGAGGAAGTCGCGACCGTGGACGAGGGCAACCGCAGGACCGACACGGTCCGCGACCCGCTCGGCCGGGTGCAGTCGACCTTCCTGCCCGGTCAGGATCGGAACGGAACGCCTAACATCCGTTACGAGTACACCGACAGCGCCGGCAAGCCGTCCGTCACCAAGATGAGCGTGCTCCAGGCCGACGGATCGGTGGGTGACACGTACCAGTTGCTCGACGGCCTCGGACGGGTCCGGCAGACGCAGAAGCCGTCCGCGGACGGCGTCGGCTGGGTGATCAGCGACTACATCTACGACTCGCGCGGGCTGCGCAGCCAGGAGAACGGGCCGTACTACGTGGAGTCCCGGCCGTCGAGCGGTCTCGCGGTCGCGCCTTTGCAGGTCAGCGACGTCGACGCCCAGAAGGTCACGCAGTACGACGACCGCGGCCTGCCGAGCACCGAGCGCTTCTACGTCGCGGGCGTGCTGAAGTGGAGCACCACGCACTCGAACGCCACCGGCGTCGAGACGATCGACCCGCCGACGGGCGAGCAGGCCACGACCCGGATCACCGACGCCAAGGGCCGGCTGACCGAGCTGCGCCAGTACCGCGGCGACAGCCCGACCGGGACGTACGACGCGACGAAGTACAGCTACTGGCCGAGCGGCAAGCTGGCCACCGTCATGGATGCCGCGGGCAACAAGTGGCAGTACGACTACGACGTGCGTGGCCGGAAGGTCCAGGACACCGAACCCGATCGGGGCGTGACGAAGTACACCTACGACGATCTCGACCGGATGACGTCGTCGCTGGACGGCCGGGGTGTCAAGTTGTCGTTCACCTACGACGACGGCGGTCGCCGCACCGGCGAGTACCTCGGAGAGGTGGCCGACGGCAAGCTGCTCGCCGACTGGAAGTACGACACGCTCAAGCCGGGGTCGCTGACCAGCTCGACCCGCTACGTGAACGGTACGCCGTACACCGTGCGGATGACCGGGTACGACGACCGCGGCAAGCCGACCGGAACCGAGCTGGTGATTCCGTCGGCCGAAGGCGGGCTGGCGAAGACGTACACGACGTCGACGACGTACACCGCCGACGGGCAGGAGGCCACGGTCAAGCTGCCGGCCGTCGGTGGGCTCCCCGAGGAGACGCTGACGACGACGTACACCGCCCAGAACCAGCCGTACTCGCTCACCGGCGCGGACGACTACGTGATCGACAGCAAGTACACGCCGTACGGCGAGCTGTCGGAGCTCTCACTCACGGCCGGCTCGAACTGGCTGCAACAGCAGTTCGAGTACGAGCAGGGCACCCGGCGGCTGGCCCGGAGCGGTGTGATCACCCCGAACGAGCTGGTCCAGGACGTTGCCTACAGCTACGACGCGGCCGGGAACATCACGAAGATCAAGGACACTGCGGGCGCGTCGGAGGGCTCGGCGACCGACATCCAGTGCTTCGGCTACGACCAGTCGCGGCAGCTCACCCAAGCCTGGTCGCCGAAGGCCGACGACTGCACCACGCTGCCGACGACGGCCGCGCTCGGCGGTCCGGCTCCCTACTGGCACAGCTGGACCTTCGACGCCGTTGGCAACCGCAAGACCGAGACCCGGAGGACAGCAGCCGGGACGACGACGAGCACCTACACCTACTCGACCGGCAAACCGCACCAGGTCTCGCAGGTCGCGGTGAACGGACCTGGCGTGAACCGGACCGACTCGTACGGGTACAACCAGGCCGGGCAGCAGACGACGGCGCCCGGCCAGACGCTGACGTGGGATGCCGAGGGTCACGTGGACACGGTCACGACGAACGGGAAGCAGACGTCGTACGTCTACGACGCCGACGGCGCCCGGTTGCTCCGCCGCGACAGTACCGGTACCACGCTGTACTTCGGTCAGACCGAGTTGCTGCTGCGACCGGACGGGACGCAGGTCGGGACCCGCTACTACACGTTCGGCGGCTCGCTGATCGCGGTGCGCACCGGCGCCAAGCTGAGCTGGGTCGCCACCGACCACCACGGCACGGTCAACCTGACCGTGGACACCGCGACGCTCGTGGTGCAGCGCCGGCGGACGACGCCGTACGGCGAGGTTCGCGGGGCGGCTCCGACCGCGTGGCCCGGGGAGCACGGGTTCGTCGGCGGGGTCGAGGACTCGACCGGCCTGGTGCATCTCGGGGCCCGGGAGTACAACCCGGCGCTGGGAAAGTTCATCTCGGTGGACCCGGTGGTGGATACCGAGGACCCGCAGCAGCTGAACCCCTACGCGTACGCCAACAACAGCCCGGTGACGTTCTCGGACGCGGACGGCCAGCGGTTCGTGCTGGACACCGTGACGCAGCTGAAGATCGTCGTCCGGGCGATTACCAAGCGCATCGTCGAGTACAAGCGCGAGGTGATCAAGCTGACCGCGCGGGTCCTGGTGTCCGGTGCGATGGCGGCGATGGCGATGGCGCTCGGCAACTTCGCCCTCGCCGCGTCGCTGTGGGTGACGAGGACGTACTACCAGGTCCAGATCAAACGGATCGTCCGGATCGTCACCGAGCTGGTCAAAGAGGTGATCCGAGTGACCCGCGTCGTCCGCCGCTTCGACCCCACGGGCGGCGTCGACGAGGAGGTCCGCAAGGCGATCAGCGCCGCTCAGGACGTCTGGAAGATCGCTGAGATCACGAAGGAGAGTGCGAACATCCCACCCAAGCGGGACCCGGTGATGCTGACCAACAACACGTTGAGCTGGCTGGACAGATTCCTCAAGTCCGGCTGGGGCAACGATCCGTTCATGCACTACGAGCAGGACGGGCCACAGGACCTTCCATGGGACAAGGGGTGGTACTTCGGCGGTGGGATGGCCGTCGTCGGGGGCTTGGCCGGAGGTGCAAGTCTCGGCGGAGCGTTCGCGGGCGGTCTTGTCGGTGTCGTCGGCTGGGCGGCGTGGAACGACGTGCATGACAAGCAGGGAAACGCGCACTGGCTGCGGATCATCCCCTGGGCGACCACTCCGGGCCCGTTCCTGGCCATCAAATGGTGGGGCCAGGGCCTGATCAAGGGGCTGCTCCTGCAACAGGGCCCGTACAAGATCGTCGTCCACGGCCCGTCAGACGCGTCACACCCGAGATCGGTTGGGAATGGGTCCGCAGAATGAT